>CAVZSN010000006.1:0-323474 GCA_963777945.1 uncultured Actinomycetota bacterium | reverse complement strand
CCACCCGGTTCGCTCGCACGAACTTGGTCATGACCATCGCATACACGAGCACGCCCAGGAAGACGCTCAGGTAGTTGAAGACCTCAATCGCCGTGTACTGGAAGAAGAGACTGTAGACATACACTCCCAAGACCTGGGAGCCGACGAACACTCAGACGAACCCCCATTGCGACGGGGCGAACTGGCTCTTGACGACGGTTCGCCGGAAGTAGTCCCTGATGAGATAGATGACGCCCAGCGCCCACACGACCGCGAGAACATAGGCAGCGGTGATCAACAGCGACTCCGCGCCGTGCCCTCCAGAGGCAGGATGAGGCCACAAGTACTCCGCGATCCGATAGGCGCTCAGGCCGTAGAGGCAGGCGATGGGCACGATGAGGAAGAACGCCGGCAGAACGCCGGCAGCGGGCAGCTTGCTGGCCCCCAGATGGGTGTAGACGAGGTAGACGACCTTGGAGACAAGGAGCACCGTCCCCACGGCCAGCACGAAGAGCGTGGCGACCGAAGCGATGTCTTGGATCTGTCCGTTCGTGGAGAGGGCGACGATGCCGGAGCCGGTCAGACTCACCAGACCGAAGGCGAAGGCGTCAAGCAGCCAGACGAAGTTGAAGCCCCTCCGGTCCACGTCGGCGGCGAACCAGGTCCTACCGAACGTCACCTGGAAGAAGAGAAGGACGGCGGCGAGGATCGCGAACACCACCAGGGAGGGGACCATGAGCGCCTGCATGTTGCCCGATATCTGGGGAACAAAGAACCCGAGCGAAGTCCAGAAGACGTTCACGCTCATGGACAGCGAGGCGACGATGGCGAAGATGCCCGCGTTCTGATTCTGATGTGGGTTGTTCTTGAAGCCCGTGTAGGCCCCCGGCGTCCCGAGCCATCTGGCTAAACGGTAGAGGAAGTAGACGTTCAGCCCGAGGTTGAGCGCGGTAAACAAGAACATCACCGCGACGAGTGGGACGTAGAGAGCGAGTTGTCCCGTGGTGAGCGTGCCCCAGGGGACCGTCGAGAAGGTGATCAGCCCCTTGCCGTGGGGGATGGCGAACTGCAGGTAGTTGAAGGCCATCAGAGCCACGCCGCCCGCCGCCAGGGACGACTGGAACAGGAGCGGGTGGAACTTGATAGAAAGCCTCACGGTCGTTTCTCCCCCCGTCGCTTGCGCACCTAGTCTTACGGGTTAGACAAGTATAGATATTGCCATATTGCGGTATGATGAAACAAGGTACCACGTACGAGAGGAGACTTCATGACATCGGTCCTCTTCGTCCTTAATGAAGGCCCCTATGGCTCTGAGCGCTCGTACAACGGCCTGCGGCATGCGATGGTCATGTCCAAGCAGCCGGACACCGAGGTGAAGGTCTTCCTCATGGCCGACGCTACCGCCTGCGCGCTTGCCGATCAGAAGACTCCCGACGGCTACTACAATGTCGAGAGGATGCTCAAGGGGCTGCTCACCAAGAAGGCCATGGTGGCTTTATGAGGCACCTGCATGGATGCCCGTGGTTTGGCATCCCTGACCTTGGTCGAAGGCGCCCAGCGGGGTTCGATGGACCTGCTGGCTCAATGGACGCTCGAGGCCGACAAGGTGATGGTCTACTAGCACTAGCGGGACAGGTGGAGCGCCGATGGTAGAGCGAATCGATCCGACGGTCCTGGAGATGCACGCCAAGGTGTGCAAGACCATGGCGCATCCTCTCCGTCTGGCGCTGCTCAACGCCCTCCGGGATGGAGAACGGGGCGTGAACGATCTGGCCGACGCCGTCGGTGCCACCCAGGCGCTCGTTTCCCAGCATCTTGGGGTGCTGCGCAATCAGGGACTCTTGCGTACCCGGCGAAACGGCAAAGAAGTCTACTACCGAATCGCCTACCCCAAGATGGTGCAGGCCTGCGACCTTCTGCGGGAAGTGCTGTTCGAGCATCTCCGCTCTCAGGAAGAACTCGTCCGGCTGGAGGAGTACAGAGTCGGCAAATGAGTGATACGTCCCGACCGATATACCTTGACTACAATGCCACCACGCCGGTCCTGCCCGAGGTGCTGGACGCCATGCTCCCCTATCTGCGGGAGCACTTCGGCAACCCTTCCAGCCTTCATCCCTATGGCCGCGTGGCGCGGGCTGCGATAGACACAGGCGCGGGAGGAGGTTGCTCTCCTTCTCGACTGTCTGCCCGAGGAGATCATCTTCACCTCGGGCGGCACCGAGTCGAACAACCTGGCCATCCTGGGAAGCGCCGGGCGACCGAAGGCCGGGGTGCCGTGGTTACCTCCGTCATCGAGCACCCGGCCGTCAGCCGCCCGTGTGAGGTGCTTGAACGCCAGGGCGCCAGGTGACGCGCCTGGGAGTGGACGAGTTGGGAGTCGTGAAGCTAGACGAGGCGAGGGAGGCTCTCAAGAGTGCTCCTCGCCTTGTCACCGTCATGCACGCGAACAACGAGACCGGGTCGATCCAACCGATCGCGGAACTGGCGGCGGCAGCGCAAGGAGCGCGGTGCGCTCGTCCACACCGACGCCGCCCAGTCGGTCGGCAAGATTCCGGTGAAGGTGGACGACCTTGGGGTGGACCTGCTCACCGTTGCCGGACACAAGCTCTATGCACCAAAGGGTGTCGGAGCGCTCTACGTGCGAAGGGCACCACGATCCAGCCGGTGGTGGTCGGCGCCGGTCACGAACGGGGCCTGCGGCCAGGCACCGAGAACGTCGCATCCATCGTGGGACTAGGGGCGGCCTGTGCAGTGGCCCGGAAGACTCTTGTCGCGGAGTCGGACCGAGTCCGGATGCTGCGTGACCGGCTGTGGACAGGTCTGAAGACCGAGATCCCGGCGATCCGGCTGAACGGGCACCCGGCCGAACGCCTGCCCAACACCCTCAACGTGCTTTTTCCCGGCGTGCGTAGCTCGGCGCTCCTTGAAGCCGCTCCTGCCATCGCCGCCTCCGCCGGATCAGCCTGTCACGAGGGAGGGGAGACCGCCTCGGCTGTCCTTCTAGCCATGGGCGTGGACCCAGACCGATGGACTACGGCGCCGTGCGCCTGTCCTTGGGGCGACTGACTACCGAGCGGGACATAACCACCGCCACCAAGGTGCTCGTCGATGCGTGGCAGAACGTCTCGTCGGGCATTTCGTAGCTCGGCTCTTGATGATGAAAGGAGAGATCCAGCCATGATGTGGGGATATGGAAACGGATGGGGCGATGCCTGGGGAGTGATCATGATCATCGTCATGCTGGCAGTCGTTGCGCTTGTGGTCGTGGGAGTCGTTTACCTGATCCGTGGCGTGTCGCGCCCGAGCGGCGCGGGCCACGAGGCAACGGTCCCACAGTACGGGCAAAGTCCGCCCCCGGGGCCGTCGCCAGGCGGGACAAGCCGAGCGCTGGAAATTCCTGAAGAGCGCTACGCTCGGGGTGAGATCGACCGCGACGAGTTCCTCCGTCGTCGACAAGACATTGTAGGCGGCGGAGGGCAGTAGCCATGGCCAGGTCTCGCCGCTGGTCGAGACAGGCCACGGTGGGAGTGGCGCTGATTGCGGTCGGGGTCGTCATCGCGGCCGTTTCCTCGGTCTGACCGTGCCTTCCAGCGCCCGCTACACCCAGGTGGGATCGCTCCCGCCCACATCCACTCCCGAAGTGCTGGGGGAGAGGATCTACACCACGGGACGAGACGAGAGCGGGAACGTCATTCCCCGCACGGCCCACATGATGTTCGGCGCAGCCACCTGCGCCCACTGCCACGGAAGTGATGCAAAGGGACGGACGGTCAGGTACATGATGGGCAGCTTCGAGACGCCGGACATCCGCTGGGGCGCCTTGAGTCGGCCCACGGAAGAAGATGACGGCACCATCGAGCCGGCGTACGACCCTACGACCTTCGGGCGGGCGGTGACCCAAGGGATAGACTCGGCCGGCGAGACTCTGAAGGCTCCGATGCCGCAGTGGGACTTGACCACAGCGCAGATCGAGGCGCTAATCGCGTACTTGAAGGCGAAGTAGCAGCCGCCTAGCAGAGCGTCACTCGACTGGAGCCATTTTCTCGTCGTTCAGACTCCCTCAAACACCCGCAAATTGCGCAATTCCGTCAGTTATCGGGTCAGAATCGGGGTCCCACCACCACTAAGGGGCACTCTTTCTTCACAAACCCCGGCTTGAACCGGGGACATCTCCCAAGCGGGGGTAGCCCACGCCGCGAAATCTTGTGTTCCATATCCCGGAGAAGGGCAAGAGAAGGGCCTATGGCTGGCCTCCGCGTTCTACTACTGGTTACGTCCGACATACTCGATCTGCAGCTGAGAAAGTGCAGGTGGGCACCGTGACGGATACAGACACGATGATCAGCCTCATCCGAGAGCACGGCCAGGAGATTCGCGTGGAATTCGGCGTGGCTCGTCTCGGCGTGTTCGGATCGCGAGTGCGGGGCGAGGCTAGAGGTGAGAGTGATCTCGACGTGCTCGTCGAATTCGCTCGTCCTACCTTTCGCAACTACATGGGGCTCAAGCGGTTTCTCGAACGCCTCATCGGAGTGCCGGTCGATCTCGTGAGCGCCGCTGCGCTAAAGCCGCTCCTCAAGGAACACATCCTGCGCGAGGTGCGGTATGTCGCGTGACGTCCGCGTCTACCTGCTCGACATTCTCGAGCGGTGTGAGGTCGATGTCACCGGTCATGGCGTAGTGGGCTCGACCCGCATACGTCCCGGGGCCGCCTACTACCAGTCCTTAGCCTTCGCGGCCAGCGGTCCGCCACAGTGGCTCCCGAGGTCCAGGGTTCCAGCGCTCTTGGATCAGAGGAGCGCCACCGGCACCAAAGGCATCGAAGCGCAGAATGGCTATCCCGGCTGCCTCGTCCGCGTTGAGGGTCTGGACCAGGGCCAGCCTAGTAGCAGGGGGCCTCGCCTGTCGATAGCGAAGTGGGTTCTGAGGGATTCGACCGCGTGGCCACCCCAAGTCTCCCGCTGGACACGACGGCGGTTGTCCGGGATAGTGTTCTGCGGCAAATCCTGGGCCGGGTCACTCCCCGCACCAGTCCGATCCGCATCAGCAAGGGGTATCGCATGGAACTGTCGATCGCCACGGTGACCGGCCTCAACGCCGGAGAGGTAAGACCCTGGAACGGCTGATGGCCGCCCGTCCAGGGAGAGGCGGTCTGCCGCAATGACGCGGCCGGCCGTGGTGGACGACGCCTCTGCGCGGCAGAAACGTCTGGGCAAGAAGGGCCTGGTTGCGTTTCTGACCCTGCTCAGCGCCTTCATCCCTCTTTCCACGGATCTCTATCTGCCCGCGTTGCCGGGGATGACCGAATACTTCGGTGTACCCGAGTACCAGACGAACCTCACCCTGATCCTCTTCTTCGTCTTCTATGCCGTGTCTCTGCTCGTGTGGGGTCCTCTGAGCGACAGGTACGGGCGCAGACCGATCCTTATTGCCGGTCTCTCGGCCTATACCTTTGCCGGCGTACTCTGCGCGCTCTCTCCGAACGTGTTCCTGCTCATGTTCTTCCGGATCATGCAGGCGGTGGGGGCCGGCGCCGCCACTGCTGTGTCGACGGCGATCGTCAAGGATGTCTACCGGGGCAGACGACGGGAATCGATCCTCGCATTGATCCAGTCGATGGTGGTGATCTCTCCGGCGGTGGCTCCCATGATCGGAGCGCTCATACTGAACCTGACCTCCTGGCGAGGGACCTTCTGGGCGCAGGCCGTGCTCGGACTGATCGTAGTAGCCCTGACGCTCGCGTACGAGGAGACGCTCGTGTCGAAGAGCACGGGCTCGCCCTCTCGCCTCTCTGCGGCGGTTGGGCGTTGTCCTCAGACACCGGACCTTTGCCGACCCTGCTTGCCATCTTCGCCCCGGTGAGCATCTCCGGCATGGCCTTCGTGTCCTCGTCCTCCTACATCTACCAGGAGGACTTCGGGAGGAGCAGCCAGGCCTTCAGCTTCTTCTTCGCCATCTTCGCCGTGGGGTTGGCGATCGGGCCTCTCTTCTACATTCGGCTGTCTCGAACCCGGAAGCGAACATCGATCATCACCGGCACTCTCGTGGTGATCGCGCTCAGCGGGCTTCTCGTCCTCCTGATCGGCGGCGCGGGGACCCTGGGCCTTCATCCTGACCATGCTTCCCAGCGGCATAGCCATGACCTGCATGCGTCCCCCCACCACCTATCTGCTGCTCGACCAGCACGAAGCCGACGCAGGGTCGACATCGGCGCTCATGGGCTCCACTCACATGGTGATGGGGAGCCTCGGCATGGTCATCGTCTCGCTGCAACTGGGCGACAGAGTGGTGGTGCTCGGTGCGCTGACGCTCGCTGTCGGGCTGCTGAGCCTGGGCTTCTGGCTACGGGTCGGACGGCGGCTGGTGGGGGGTCCGCACAAGACGATGCAGACGTTGCGCGGGGGATCGCGCAGGCTATACCATGCTTTGAGGAGCCCTACCCGGACCATCCCCCGATGACGAAAGAGCAGGCATGATCAAGACCATCATCCTTCACCATCTGCTCGATATGAACGATCTGCCTGCGGCCGAGCGCTGGTTCTACCGCTACCACATCCCCGAGGTGCTGCGGAACCACCCGGTCAGTTACGTGAGCTATCGCGCCGTGCCGCCGCCGCCGGGCGCCGAAGCCTACGGCTACTTCAACTACAAGGTGCACGAGAACGTCAACCGGGGCGAAGCCGAGAAGCCTCTCGGTCTGACGGCGATGAGCCAAGGAGGTGGTCCCGCTCCAAGGTGATCATGGTGAACGTCCCCGCCACACCCACGGAGGACTTCCTGGGCAGGGAGGCGTCCTTCGACGAGAAGACCATCCTTCGCTGGATAGTCGCTCTCCGCTACCCGAAGGGGGTCAGCGTGGAGGAAGGGGAGGAGTGGTACCTCAAGACGCATGCTCCAGGAGGTCATGCGGCAGCCCGGCCTCACCCGCTTCTTCAGCTATCGGGTGATCGCTCCCCCTGAGGTCATGAAGAAGGTGGTCCCGGCCTTCCTACATCCACGGTCGGAAGTGTCGTCCGATTGGCACCGTATCTCGGAGTTGTGGTACGAGGACGGCAACGGCTGGATCGACTCGGTGATCACGTCGCCCGCCCGCATACACGAAGCCGCCTTGGGCGACCCGCGACGCGCTATCCGTTCGTCGAGCCCGGCGTGGACTTCGCCAGCACCTTCATCCTGGAGCGTCCCACCGACGACTGGCTCAAAGAGGTGCCGCGCTTCTACGTGTGATCGGCCTCGGCCGGATCCGGGGGAGTGACTTCCGGCAGCGGCTTGCCACTCGGTCCGCGGCGCGGCCACCAACTCCACCGGCCCAGAAGCACGATGATGGCCGGGACCAAGGTGGTCCGGACCACGAAGGTATCCAGCAGGACGCCGAACGCGACGGCGAAACCGATCTGCAGCAGGCCGAGCAGGCTGGCGCTCATCATGCTGGCGAAGGTCCCGGCCATGATGATGCCGGCCGAGGTGATGATGCCCCCGGTGCGGGCAAGCGCATGCCGCGTCCCGATGCGGGTGCCGTTGACGGCCACCTCCTCCTTCACCCGCCCGATGAGGAAGATGTTGTAGTCCATCCCCAGGGCCACCAGCATGACGAACATGAACATCGGGCACCCACCACACGATGCCGGCAGCGCCGAGAATGTCGACGAACAGCGAGTCGAACCACGCCGAGTGTCGCTCCGTACGACAGCAGGATGGTGAGTATGAGGTAGATGGGGGCGACCAGCGCCCGCAGCAGGAGGACGAGGACGACGAAGACGCCCGCCGAGCACGTAGATCATCGCCCGGGTCATGTCCCGGTTCGATGCGTCCTGCAGGTCGAGAAGCACGGCCGAGTCGCCCTCGACCGCCGCATCGAAGCCTGCCGGCGTCGAGAGCCTGCCGGATGAGCCTTGGTGGCGTCTATCGCCTCCGGACTGTAGGGACCGGCGTCGAGTACCACCTGAAGCCGCGCCGCAGTGCCGTCGCCGGAGATGTAGGCGTCGCGCAGGGCCTTGAGACCCTCGTTGTTCTTGAGATAGAGCTCGGGGAGGAGGATCGCGTCGGGCCGGGCGGCGAAGGCTCTGCCCTAGCGAGTCGAGCCCGCCGGCGAGGGCCTCGAGTTGCGACCAGCGCCTCCTGTGCCAGGCGGCCCGCTGCGGCGTCGTCGACGGCTGTCCGGCAACGCCTGGGCCACCTTCGCGAGCTCAGAGAGCGCGGCGAGGCCTTCTGGTAGCCCGGATCGTTCGAGGACGTCCGGGTATGCCTGGGCGAGCTGGGTCAGATAGCCGTACACGTCCACGAGTCCGGCGGCCGCCGTCTGCAGATCCTGGCCGGCGCCGCACCTGCCGGTGGAACCGGTCCGCAGCTCGGTCGATGCCCGTCGCGGACAGCCTTCGCCTGGGTCGCCAGTTGATCGGCCACGCTCAGCGTCTTCTTGTCGGGCAGCGAGCCGGTGAAGCTGCGGACGGTGGTCACGTGCGGGATCGCCTGCGAGCAGCGCCTGCAGCTTCTTCACGTTCGCCAGTCCCTCGGGCGTGTCGAAACGAGCCGGGTCGACGGCCACCACGTTGAGCGGCTGCATCTGCCCGGGTCCGAAGTGCTCGGCCAGGACGTCGAACCCCTGCCTGGTCTCGTCGCTCCTTGGGCAGGTCGCCGAGCAGGTCGAAATCGCGCACCAGGCCGGAGCCGTAGATGGCGAGCGGTACGAGCATGATGATGCGGCACGAGCAGCGCGACGATCGGACGGCCTATCACCTTGCCCGCCCAGGTGTGCCAGAGCCCGCGTCTCGCCGATATGCCGGGCTTTGCGGGGCCAGAAGGCGTAGTGGCCCAGGACGGTGAGGAGGGCGGGAGTGAAGGTCAGACCGGCGAGCAGGGCGATGGCGACGCCGATGGCGATGGCTCGGGCCGGTGGTGTTGTAGAGGCCCAGTTCGGCGAAGGCCATCATGGCCAAGCCGACGATCACCGTCCCCGCGCTCGAGGCGATCGTCTCGCCGATGGTCCGCACGGTCGTCTTGACGGCAGGTGCGGCCGCGTCGGCGTCTGCCATCTCCTCCCTGAAGCGGCTGATGAGGAACAGGCAGTAGTCGGTGCCCGCTCCGAACAGCACCACGATCAGGAAGACGTTGGTGTACATCGAGATGGTCGAGGGGCCGGAGCCGAGGAAGGCGACGACCGCCCGGGAGATGACGTAGGCCAGTCCGATGGTCGCGCAGCGGGATGATCGGGCTCACCGGCGAGCGGTAGATGATCAGCAGGATCACGACCACCAGCACGATCGTGATCCACGTGGTCGAATCGAGGCTGCTCTTGCGACTCGCTGTTGTAGGCGGCGAGAATGGGGCCGTCGCCGGTGAGATACACCTTGACATCCGGGGGCGCCTCTGCGAGCCGGTCGTGGAGGGCGGCGATCGCGTCCTGCGTGGCTGGCTCTCGGTCCCGACGGCGGCGAAGCGGGTCAGCAGCAGGGCCACCTGGTCGTCGGCGCTGATGAGGCTCGGCCTTGGTCTGCTCGTCGCCCAGCGTGGGCGACAAGACCTGGTCCACGCCCGCGGGCGTGTCGGGGCCGGTCAGCCACGCGGTGAGGCTCGGTGACGAACTCGGCCGCCGCTCCCTGGTCCGCCCGATTGCCCGCCCCGGCGTCGACCACCACCACCGCGCTCGAGGGCGACACTCGGTCGGGGAAGTACTTCTTGACCACCTCGTTGGCGTCGAGGCTGGGGGCGGAGGCCGGCAAGAACGCGCGTCTGGTCGCTCACGGCCACATCGTCGATGTTGGGAGCGACGACGCGTGAGCACGATGGCCACCAGGAACCAGGCGGCGATGATGAACCAGCGGAAGCGGACGGCGAACGAGCCTAGCCGGGAGAACATCTGGCGCTCACAGCCTGGGCCTTCATGGCCAGGTCGTACATGAGCTAGTCCGGGAGATCTTCTTGCGCCGCTTGTACGTCTTGGCCAGCTCCAGGAAGATGCCCACGTCGCGGTCGAGGTCGCTGTGCGTCCCATCGAAGTAGAAGACCCGGATGGGGATGTCGTCGTGTTCCCGGCTCACCCGAGGGTAGATGGCCTCGGTCACGATGCCGTTCATGCAGGTGAACGGGCTGATGTCGACGATGCCGTCGGCGCCCTGGTGGTAGAGGTAGATGGTCCCGCCGGTGGAGAGCACCATCTCGCCCAGGGCTCCTTCTCGAGGCAGGTAGGGATGGGCGTACTCGAGGATCTCGTCGATGTGGGGGTCCGGATGGCGCGCGAAGACGTCGTCGAATCTCTCCATCAGCGCGTTCTTCGTCGCTGCGCATGATCCGGCGCGGTCAGGATAGGTCTTGAGCCAGTCCTTGCTCACCCGGCGCTTCTCCTCGCGCAGCCGCCGGAAGGCCTCGTCGTTGGTGTACCAGACCCACTCGCCCACGCCGGCCAGCCAGCATTCGCCGCCCTGGGCCTCGATGTGCCGGATCACCTCGTTGTTGGCGAAGGTGTTGAGGCGGCAGAAGATCTCGCCGACCACGCCGATGAGCGGACGGTCTTCCTGCTTCACCGGGATGGCGAGGAAGGCCTTCTTCACGCGGAGCGAGACCGGCCTTGAGGTCGGCCATCCGCTCCTTGTTGCCGATCCCCTGGCGGGCCGATGACGTCGCCCATGAGATCCAGGCTCTCCAGGTAGACCTTGTCGGTCTGCCCCGGTTCGATCTCGTAGGGCCGGGTCATCAGGAGCAGCTTCATGAGGATGTCCTGCACGACGACCGACCGCCACGCCGTCCTGATCAGTTCCCCCGCCTGCTCGCCGATGCCGGCGTAGCCGTCGGCGGAAGTGATCGAGAGGACTGATCGACGTCTTCGTATCCCTGGTCGTCGAGCACCCTGCGGAGCAGACCCGCGTACTGCCCGAAGCGGCAGGGCCCATTGGCGGTGGGGAGGAGAAAGGCCGTCTTCTTGGGGTCGAGCTTCTCGTCCTCGATCAGCTTCAGGTAGTCGCCGAGCACGATGCGCTGCGGGATAGCACTCGTCGCCCGAGGTGTACTTGCCGCCCAATTCCAGCGTGCGGGCATCCTCGTCGGGCGTCACCCGAGTGTCACAGCCGATGGAACAGAACGCCGCGGCCAGCATGCGCGACCCGCCGTAGGGCATGCGACAGAGCCAGAGCGTCCGGTCGGCGACATCGGTGTCCCGACGACTGACCATGGGACTGGTATCGGCGCTCGGGTCGCCACCGGCTTCAGGACGCACCGCGGAACGAACCGAGCGCCTTCTCGGCGGCTTCCGTGGTGGCCCTGCCGTTGCCGCCCTTGGTCAGTGTGTCGGTGTCCTCAGGTCCCATCATCGTCTCCCCGACCGACTGCTTGGTCTTGTCGTCGCGGGCCCACCAGCGCAGGAAGCCCTTGCTATCCAGGTAGGCCTCGCACCTGGTCATGCGCCCGGCGTCGTTGGTGTGCTCGTCGAACTGCAGCACCAGGAACGGATCCGGCGAGGCCGCGCGGATGAAGTGCTTGATGTACGAGTCCGGACCGCACTTGAAGTTGGTGACGTAGATGATGTGCAGGTTCGGATGCTCGGCCACCACCTTCGCCGCCTGCAGGATCTTGCGCCCGTAGTTCCAGAACATGTTGGGGGTGACGTCCCGCGTGTCCTTGCCCCAAAGCGGCAGGAAGTCCATAGGGATGATGTTCACGCCGTAGTACCGCCGGAGTTTGGCCGGGATGTCCATGTTGACTCCGGCATCGTAGATGTTGTACGGCCGCCCGACCAGGACGATGCCCAGCTCGTCCTTCTCCTCCAGCGTGGCGATGGCCTCGGCGCCGGCGTCCATGAGCCGGGCGCGGAACTCGGCCTGTGCTTCGTAGGCATCCTTGACAGCCTGATCGACCACGCGGGGGTTGACCCCAAGCGGCTTGAGCGCCGCGCGCAGCGAGTCGCGGACGTACTCGGGACCGCGGCGGAAGTGGATGGTCGGAGCGAGGAAGCGGTCCTCCTGGCCCTCGAAGCGGGGAGCGAGCTTGATCACGTGGGGGAGGGTCTGGCCCCAAGGACAGGCGTGGGACTCGATCTCGGGGTGATCGGTCTCCTCGTTGAGCTGGTTGGGGATGAAGACCCAGTCCACGCCCTCGTCGAGCAACTCGGCCACGTGACCGTGGGCCACCCGGATGGGGAAGCAGGGCTCGGCCACCGCCCCGTCGATGCCCATCTCCCGGATCTTCTTGTCGGTCTGCCGGGAGATGCACCACGTCGAAACCGCACGACCTGAAGAGGGTCGCCCAGAAGGGCAGGCGGTCGTAGGTGTACATGGCCCGGGGGATGCCGATGGTGCCGAGCGGCGCGTCCTGGCCCGATCCGCAGGAGCACGGTGTAGTCCTCGGCCTCGGTCGACATAGGAGTAGAACAGCGCGTTACGGAACTCCACCAGGTCGCGGATGACGGGCTCCTTGTCCACCTTGGCCCGTTTGCGGTACCGGTCGGAGCACTTGTCGCCCCAGTAGGTCTTCTCGTCGCCGATGGTGAACTGGCGGATGTCGCACTCGTTGGTGCAGCCCTTGCAGGTGAACTCGCGCACGCTGTAGTCCACCTTCTCCAAGTCCCACCCGCGGAAGCGAGAGGGGGCCGAGGTGGCCGACATCTTCTCGCGCGCGAGCAGAGCGGCTCCGATGGCGCCCACCACGCCGTTGTAGGGCGGGACGATGATGTCCTTGTCCAGGATCATGCTGAAGGCCGCGGCCACCGAGTCGTTGTAGGCCGTACCGCCCTGGAAGTAGATGGTGTCGCCGATGTGGCGCTGGCCCACCAGGCGGTTGAGATAGTTGTAGGCGATGGAGAAAGCCAGGCCGGCGACGAGGGCCCTCTTGTCGGCCCCGCGCTGCAGATAGGAATTGACGTCGCGCTCCATGAACACGGTGCAGCGCTCACCCAGCCGCACCGGCGCTTCGGAGGAGAGCGCCAGCTCGGCGAACTCCCCGATGATCTTGATGCCCAACTTCTCCGCCTGCTCCTCCAGGAACGACCCGGTCCCCGCGGCGCAGGCCTCGTTCATGGCGAAATCCACCACCACGCCGTCCTGCAGGCTGATGAACTTGGAGTCCTGACCGCCGATCTCGAAGATGGTGTCGGGCACGCGGTCGATGAACTTGCGGCCGATGAAGGTGGCCCCGGTCTTGTGGGCAGTGATCTCGTCGTTCACCGTGTCGGCGCCCGATCAGCTCGCCGATCAGTTCGCGGCCGGAGCCGGTGGTGGCCACGCCCGAGGATCTCCAGCCGTTCGCCCATCTCGTTCCAGATGTCGGCCAGGCCCTTGTTGACCACTTCGACCGGGCGTCCGTCGGTCTTGACGTAGATCTCCTTGACCATCTCGCCGTTCTGGTCGAGCACCACGAGATTGGTGGAGACCGAGCCGACGTCGACGCCCAGATAGGCGCCGATCCTGCCCTCGGGCGGGAACTCGTAGGGCTTGACCCGGTCGCGCAGCAGGATGACGCGTTCCATCGAGAGCGCGTTCGCTGGTCTCGAAATCAGCCAGACGATCCCTGCCCGAGTCGCTCGACGTCGAGCGTGACCATCTCGACTCCGGCCGCCTCGTCGGCGGCGGTGAGGGCGCTGCCGATAGCCCCCATCCAGGCGTAGTAGGCGGGGACGATGAGGTGTTCGGCGTCGGTCTCGAAGGCTTCGCGCAGGGCGGCGACGGCTCCCGAGTTGGCCGCCACGCCACCGATGAAGGCCACGCGCTCGCCGATGTCCTTGCCCTTGGTGATGGTGCCCCGGTAGTTGCGCACCACGGCGTTGCAGAGGCCCTTGAGCACCTCCGGGGGCTGGTAGCCCTTCTGCTGGGCGTGGATCATGTCCGACTTGGCGAACACCGAGCAACGGCCGGCGATGGACGCCGCCTTGCCGGCGCACTGGACGATACCGCCCACGTCCTCGATGTCGTAGAGCAGACGGTTGGCCTGCTGGTCCATGAACGACCCGGTGCCGGCCGCGCAGTCACCGTTGGTGCCGTAGTCGGCGATCCCCACCCGACCGGTGACCCGATCGGTCTCCAGCCGGATGAACTTGGAGGTCTCGCCACCCATCTCGAAGACCGTGGTGACGTCGGGATGCAGCGCCCCGACGGCCCGGGCGATGGCCTTGAACTCGTTCTCGTAGGGAACGTCCAGGGCCCGACCCGCCAGACGGCCACCCGTACCGGTGACCCGTACCGCGCTGATCGACCCCTCGGGGAGCGCGGACAGCACCTGGGCCAGGAGCTCGCGGATCGCTTCGGTGGGGCTCCCCTTGATACGCCGGTAGGCGGTGGCGAGGATGGGCGGTGAGTCCGGATGGGGCAGACTCCTTCTCTCCCGCCTCCGGGCGTGTAGAAGAGAGGCGAAGCCTCGAGGAGGTCTTGGAACGAAGCCCGGTCGTCGGCGGTGCCGACGACCGCGATCTTCACACTGATGCAGCCGATATCGATGCCAAGCGTCGCCATCGTGTGTGCAAATCCTCCGCATAATGTAGCGGGGGAACCGCACCGGTAATGATGGCCGCGGAGCAGCCCGGCGCGGTCTGACCGCTGATCTAGTCCTGGCTTAAGAGCCCGCATAGATTACCATGAGGAGGCGCCCGAGGGCCCGCCGATGGGCGGGTCCTCGGGCGCCGAGGCTCCCTTCTCCGCCTGGGGGGAGGCGGAGAGGGCCGGCCGAGCGGGGTACTAGCCGATAGCCATGGTCCCGGTCTCACCGGTGCGGATGCGGACGCACTCCTCCAGATCGAGGACGAAGATCTTGCCGTCACCGATGTTGCCGGTCCGCGCGCCCTTGACGATGGCTTCGATGGTGGGCGCGACGAACTCGTCGTTGACGGCGATCTCGAGCTTGACCTTGCGCAGCAGGCCGCCCGGTTCCACGTGGCTCCGATAGATCTCGGCGACGCCCTTCTGCCGCCCGCGTCCCATCACGTCGGACACGGTCATGAGATTGATCTCGGCCTCGGTGAGGGCCTCGACCACCTCGTCGAGCCTGTCCGGTTGGATGATGGCGATGATGTACTTCATATCTCCTCCTCAGACCACAGCATGTACAGGGTCGGACCGTCCAAGAACTCTGCGAGTGGCATCGCCATTCTCCTTTATCACGTCTGTGTCTTGCCGGCATGGTACGAGCCCCGCTGCCGGGCGGCATCCGCCCGGCAGCAAGAACCTGCGCGTCCTCTCTTGTACAAAAGTAGTATTCCTGGGCCGGCAGGAGGCGACGATTCACAATGGCTTCGTGCATAAGCCCAATCAGCTGTTGCGCGTCCTTGTACGAATGGCCAAATCCGCGCCCCAGTGGTATCTTGTCGCCACCATGCCTGTCACCGTAGGTCAGATACTCGAGTTGCCGATCCTCAAAGAGGCGCGGCTGCTGGCCGGCGAGGACGGGTTGGACCGTCGGGTCACCTCGGTGACCGTGGGCGAGGTGCCCGACATCGCCGACTGGCTGTCGGGCGGGGAGCTGGTCCTCTCGACCATGTTCGCGGTCAAGGGAGATCTCGAGCGGCAGCGCGAGTTCTGCCGCCGGGTGATGATGGCCGGTGCGGCCGCCCTGTTTGTCAAGACCACCCGCTTCGTCGAGAACATCCCCTCCGACATCATCGAGCTGGCCGACGAAGCGCAAGTTCCCCATCGTGGAGATGCCGCAGGGCCTGCGCTGGACCCGGCTCATGCAGGATGCCACCGAGGTGATCATCAACCGGCAGGCCTCGCAGCTGGAGCAGTCGCAGGCGATCCACCGCAGCCTTCTCGGGGTGGTCATCCGCGGGGGAGGCTGGCAGGAGCTGGCCGAGGAAGCCTCTCGCCTGCTCGAACGGCCGGTCTTCGTCGTCGACGTCTCCCTCGAACTGCTGGCCTCGTCGTCGGGTCTGCCGCTGCCCGTAAGGGTGCTCGAGGAGCGACTGCAACGTCCGGAGGTCCGAGCGCTGTTCGGTTCTCTGGGGATGGCGGAGAAGCTCTTCCGGCGTCGACGAGGCAGGTCTGCCCCAGATGTTCGCCCTGCCCATCGTCGCGAGCCACAAGCGTCTGGGCTATCTCTGCGCGGTCACGGAAGCGACGGAACCCTCAGCGCATGGAGATGCTGGTGCTCGAGCACTCGGCCACCATCGCCGCCCTGGAGATGGCGCAGGACCGGGTGAGGTTCGAGACCGAGGTGCGGCTGAAAGGCGACTTCGTCGACGACGTCATCACGGGCGGGGAGCGGGCAGGCGGACTCGCTGCTTCGCCGGGGCGCCTTTCTGGGCTGCGACCTGAGCCAGGGAGCCAGCGTCCTTCTGGTCGCGGTAGACGAGTTCGGCAGGGTCTGCTTCCCGCAGGCAACTTGGCGCAGGAGGAACTCGGAGGCGGCGATCAAGCGCTTCTTCACCCAAGCGTCCCGCTATGTCTCCGCGAAGGAGCCCTCTTCTCTCGCCAGTCTCAAGTCCGGCCAGATAGTGATCTTCGTGTGCGGCAAGACCGCGCGCGATCCGGATGCGCTCCGGAGGCTGGCCCAGGTGATCCAGGAGACCGGACAGTCGGCGGCGGACCTGAGCGTCTCGGCGGGCATCAGCGCCTTCGTTCCCGATCCGACGCAGATGGACCGGGGCTACCAGGAGGCGCTCGTGGCGCTCAAGGTGGGTCGCAAGCTTCACGGGCCGGGGACGGTCCTTCACTTTCGCGACGTGGGCACGTACCGGCTGCTGCTCGACATCTGGGAGAGGGATCCCGGGCAGATCCGTTCTCTCTACGACGAGACCATAGGCCCGATCGACGCTACGACGAGACCAACGGTACGCAACTCGTGCAGACGCTCACCGTCTTCTTCCAGCACGACGAGAGCCTCACCAAGACGGCGGCCGAACTCTACGCCCACCGGCACACCATCCGCTACCGCCTGGAGAAGATCGCCGACATAAGTGGGCTGAGCGTCTTCGAGACCGAGCACAAGGAACGTCTCGGTCTGGGCCTCAAAGCCCGCAGCCTGCTCACCGCCTGACCTAGCTCTCCGGCGCCCGGCCGCCTCCGGGCGAGTCGCACCTGGCGCCTGCTCCAAATGTACAAGACGAACCCCGCGTTCTCTTGTACGTCCGGCGATAAACCGCAAGCTCGCCTCGTGCGCTTAAATCCGTTCGCAACCGAGCGAAGGGAGCGGACATGGCGAGCATAGACACGGGCGACACGGCATGGATGCTTATCAGCACGGCGCTGGTCATGCTGATGACCCCGGGGCTGGCGTTCTTCTACGGCGGACTGGTGCGCCGTAAGAACGTGCTGTCCATCATGATGCAGTGCCTCATCCTGATCGGCGTCATCAGCATCCAGTGGGTGCTCTTCGGCTACAGTCTGGCCTTTGGACCCGACCACGGAGGGATCATCGGCGGGCTGAGCTGGGCGGGTCTGAGCGGTGTGGGCGTCGAGCCCAACCCCGACTACGCCGCCACCATCCCGCACGTGCTCTTCATGATCTTCCAGATGATGTTCGCCGTCATCACCCCGGCCCTCATCATCGGCGCCTTCGCCGAACGCATGAAGTTCAGCGCCTTCCTCATCTTCTCGCTCCTGTGGGCCACCATCGTCTACGATCCCATGGCGCACTGGGTGTGGGGGGTCGGCGGCATACTGCGGGAGTTGGGCGCCCTCGACTTCGCGGGCGGGACCGTGGTGCACATCAACGCCGGCGCTGCCGCGCTGGCAGCGGCGCTGGTCATCGGCAGGCGCAAGGGTTATCCGGACACCTCGCCGCCTCACAACCTGCCCTTCGCCATCCTGGGCGCGGCTCTCCTCTGGTTCGGCTGGTTCGGCTTCAACGCCGGCAGCGCGCTCTGCTTCCAACGGTCTCGCGGCTTCGGCCTTCGCTTCCACCCACATGGCCGCCGCCGCCGCGGCCGTCGCCTGGGCGGCGCTCGATTGGATCAGGACCCGGCGTCCCACCGCTCTCGGGATCATCTCCGGCGCGGTCGGCGGGTCTGGTCGCGATCACCCCGGCTTCCGGCTACGTCACCCCGCTCGCGGCTATCGCGATCGGTCTGCCTTGCCGGCCTGGTCTGCTACGCCTCGGTGATGTTCATGAAGGGACAACTCGGCTACGACGACTCCCTGGACGCCTTCGGCGTGCACGGAATCGGCGGCATGCTCGGCGCCCTCTGTACGGGACTCTGGGCCACCGGTCGCCATCAACCCGGCCGGCGCCGACGGCATCTTCCACGGGGGAGGCAAGCTGCTCCTCTACCAGTTCATCGCCGTGGTGGGCTGCTTCGCCTACTCCTTCGTTCTCTCCTACGGCCTGCTCAAGCTGGTCGACAAAGTGATCGGGCTGCGGGTGACCGCGGACGACGAGAACATCGGTCTCGACCTCACGCAGCACAGCGAATCCGCGTACACCGTCGTCGGCTAGCTCTGGTCAGGGAGGCTCGAGATGAAGTACCTAATCGCCATCATCCAGCCGGACCGCCTAGACGAAGTGATAGCGGCCCTGGAAGAGGAGGAGATCATCCTTCTGACAGTGTCGGAGGTCATGGGCCGCGGACGGCAGAAGGGCGTCGCCGAGATCTACCGTAGCCACGTGGAGCGGGGCGGGCTGCTCCACAAGCTCAAGATCGAGCTGGCTGTGAGCGACGAGAAGCTCTGGTACGCGGTGGATGCCATCGCACGCGGGGCCCGCACCGGCAACATCGGCGACGGCAAGATCTTCGTCCTCGATATGGAGGAGTGCCTCCGCATCCGCACCGGAGAGACGGGGGTGTCCGCCCTGGCGTGAGGGCCGGCATACTCCACATGGCCAACGGCGCACGCCTGATGCTTGGACTTTAGGCGATAAGACGACTTGGTCTTCGGGCCTACACTCTTGTGAAGCCCCCGGACCAAGGAGTGGACGTGGCGAGTATTGACTCCGGCGATACCGGCTGGATGCTCATCAGCACGGCTCTCGTCATGCTCATGACCCCCGGCCTGGCGTTCTTCTACGGCGGACTGGTGCGCCGGAAGAACGTGCTGTCCATCATGATGCAGTGCCTGATGCTTGTGGCCGTCATCAGCTCTGCAGTGGGTGGCTGTTCGGTTACAGCCTGGCGTTCGGGCCCGACCACTGGGGTCTCATCGGCGGTCTGAGCTGGGTCGGCCTTCATGGGGTCGGGCTGGAACCCAACCCCGACTACGCGGCGACGATCCCGCATCAACTCTTCATGGTCTATCCAGATGATGTTCGCGGTCATAACCCCGGCCCTCATCATCGGCGCCTTCGCCGAGCGGATGAAGTTCAGCGCCTTCCTGCTCTTCTCGGTCCTGTGGGCCACCATCGTCTATGACCCCATGGCTCACTGGGTCTGGGGAGTGGGCGGCTTTCTCCGAGAACTGGGCGCGCTGGATTTCGCCGGAGGCATCGTCGTCCACATCAGCGCGGGGATGGGTGCCCTGGCGGCGGCGCTGGTGGTCGGGAGGCGCCGCGGGTATCCCGACATATCTCCACCGCACAACCTGCCCTTCGCCATCCTGGGAGCGGCTCTCCTCTGGTTCGGCTGGTTCGGCTTCAACGCCGGCAGCGCCCTGACCTCGGGGACCGTCGCCGTCTCGGCCTTCGTTTCCACGCACGTCGCGGCGGCTGCGGCCGCGACCGCCTGGGCGGTGCTCGAGTGGTTCTTCAGGCGTCGCCCCACCGCGCTGGGGCTCATCTCGGGGGCCATCGCCGGCTTGGCCACGGTCACCCCCGCAGCGGGCTACGTCACGCCGTTGGGAGCCATAGGCATCGGCTTCCTCACCGGGATCCTGTGCTACGTGTCGGTGGTCGTGATCAAGAACAGGCTGGGCTACGACGACTCTCTCGACGCCTTCGGTGTCCACGGGGTGGGCGGGATGCTGGGCGTGCTGCTGACGGGGCTTCTGGCGACGACAGTCATCAATCCCGACGGCGCCGACGGGCTCGCCTACGGGAACGCCCGGCAGTTGCTGGTGCAGTTCATCGCCATGGCGGTCTGCGCGGCCTTCTCGTTCGTTCTGTCGTTCGGGCTGCTCAAAGCTGGTCGACAGGTTCGTGGGCCTGCGGGTCGAGCCCGAGCATGAGAACATCGGTCTCGACCTCACGCAGCATCGGGAATCCGCCTACACCATCGTCGGGTAGGCGGCATGCAAGGAGCCGGACATGAAATACATCATCGCCATCATCCAGCCCGACCGGTTGGACGAAGTGATAGCCGCGCTGGAGGAAGAGGAGATCATCCTTCTGACTGTTTCGGACGTGATGGGCCGAGGGCGCCAGAAAGGCGTGTCCGAGGTCTACCGCAGCCACGTGGAGCGGGGAGGACTGCTCCATAAGCTCAAGATCGAGCTGGCCGTCAGCAACAACAACGTCTGGCTGGCGGTCGACGCCATCACTCGGGGCGCGCGGACGGGCAACATCGGCGACGGCAAGATCTTCGTGCTCGAGATGGAGGAGTGCCTCCGCATCCGCACGGGCGAGACAGGGGTCTCGGCGCTCGCCTAGCGAGCGCTACGTCCAAACGTACAACTGTCTTGCCCCTCAACTTAGCCTTTTGGCTAAACCGCTTGCGGAGGGCTCCTGCTACCCTCTTCAGTCCCACTATCAGGTGCCTTCTTTGTCGGCGGAGCGGAGGAGCAGCCGATGGCAGATAATCACCGTTCTCGAGCGTGATGGCTTCTTCGTCTGTGCTCTGCGAGCTCGGGCAGGGGTCCGGGATGGGCGCCCCTTACGTCACCGTGTTCACATGCGCCAACTGCGCGCGGGGCGGCAAGACGCCGGAATCGGCCTATCGGTCGCGTCCGGACGTTCCCAGCTTCGAATGGCCGTTTCCCGTGCAGGATGTACTGCTGCCGTGCACCGGGCGGCTGCAGCCCGAGCACGTTCTCAAGGCTTTCGAATCGGGTGCTCGCCTGGTCTGCGTCATCGCGTGCCGCGAGGACAACTGCCATTATCTGGAGGGGAGCGCGCGGTGCGCCCGCCGGGTGGAATTCGTACGGGGCATCCTGGACGAGGTGGGGCTGGGCGCAGAACGTCTGATGCTCTTCCACCTTCCCGGGACGGCCGCCGAAGACCTGGCCCTGACCGCGGGAAAGACTCACGCCGTCCCGCCGAGCGAGGCTGCACAGGCGGAGATGACTGCCATCCGCGAAGCGGTCCTGCTGGCCCTGGAGACTCTTACTCCCACCCCTCTGGACATCCCCGTCTCGGAGGCGGCGCAGGATCCCTACCAACAAGTGGATACGAACTATGACGACAATGAAGACTAGTTTCGCGCAGGTATTGGCTTCCGGGCGGCTCATCCTCACGGCCGAATGCGTGCCGCCACGCAGCGGCGACCCGCTCGCGGTCAAGAGGCTCTCGGCCGTCCTCCCCTCGACCCTGGACGCGGTGGTGGTGGCGGACAACCCGGACGAGATCCACGGTTCGGCTCTGGCCTGTGCCGCTCTGCTGGCCGGTGACGGCCGCGAGGCGGTGCTCACCATGGTGACCAGAGACCGCAACCGCATCGCGCTCGAAAGCGATGCTCTCGGGGCGGCCGCTCTCGGTATCGGAGGGATCCTCTGCCTGAGCGGGAACCACCAGTCTCTCGGCGCCTGCGCCGAAGCCGCGGGCGTGAACGACATCGATTCCACTCAACTCGAGCAGATCGTGAAACGCCTGGACCTGCCGGGGATGGCGATCGGCGCGGCGGCTCATCCGCGCCAGCTCCCCCTCGAGCTGAACCTCCTCCGGCTCAAGAAGAAAGTGGCGGCCGGGGCCGACTTCGTGCTCACCCAGCCGGTCTTCGATCTCGCAGCCTTCGCCCAGTGGATGGACGCGGTCCGGGCTGCCGGCCTCGACCAGCGCACGGCGATCATCGCGAGCGTCCTTGCCCTTGACCAGCGCCGAGCAGGCTGAGTCGCTCAGGCAGCGCAAGGCGTATGGGCCCATGGACGAAGCGGTCGTGGCCCGCATGGCGGGAGCATCCGATCCGGGCAAGGAGGGCCTCGCCATGGCCGTCGCTGCCGCGACGCAGCTGAAGACGATCCCCGGAGTACGCGGCATCCACATCCTGAGCGGCGGCTGCGAAGAGCTCGCCGGCCAGGTGATCCAAGCGGCCGGACTGGCGTAAGGGCGGGGCAATATGCCGGACCGCTACCACGTTCACGTAGCACCCGCTCCACCTCGGTTCCACCGCGTGGGCAAGTTCGGCAACGTCGACTGGCGCGAGGACTGCTCGCGGTGCACCAACTGCGTCAAGCTGCGCTGTCTCTACAACGTCTACCGGCAGGAAGCGGCATACAACCGGGACCCCGATGCGCTCGTGGTGACGCTGGACGAATGCAAGGCCTGTCTCTCCTGCGTCCAGGGTTGCACCAAGGGCCTGCTGAGCATATCGATCAACCCTGGGTTCCTCGACATGGGCGACGAGTACTGGAAGCCCGACATCCTGCTCAGCACCTGGACTCAAGCAGACGCCGGCAAGATCCCGGTTTCGGGGGCGGGCTACCGGGGACGGTTCTACGGCCCCGGGTTCGATTCCATCTGGACGGACATGTCGGAGATCGTCCGTCCCACCCGAGATGGGATCCACGGACGCGAGTACATCTCCACCTCGGTCGACATCGGCGCCAAGCCCATGCGGCTGCGATTCGCGCCCGACGGGGGGCTGCTGACGGCGGCCTCTACCTCTTCTCGAGATCCCTCTGCCCGTGATCCTCGACGTGCCTGGTTGGCCGGTGGAGTGCCCACACCTGGCGGCTGCCAGGGCGGAGGCGGCCATGAAGCTCGGTACCCTGGCCGTCATCCCCGCCGAGGAATGTGACGGATTGCCCGCCGAGTACCTGTCGTCCATCGCGCCGCTCTTTGGCGAATCGGCCGGCGGAGGGGACGTGGATGCGAGTCGAGACCTCCTGGGAGCGGTCCGCATGGTTCAGATCGCCGATGGCCCGGACGCATCGGCACTGGTGGCGGCCTTGCAGCCGGACTACCCGGAGTTGGTCATCTGCGTCCGCATGGCGCTGACCGCCGGCACCGCCGATCGCATCCTCGAACTGGCCCAGGCGGGAGTGAAGGTGTTCGAGGTGTGCGCCGACCAGCACGGTCGCGAACTTCTCGATGACGGCCGGCAGGGGAGGCACATCAAAGACGCCCTCCGCACCGTCCATGGCCGGCTGGTGGAGCAGGGCATGCGGGACGAGATCACCTTGATCGTCTCCGGCGGCATCGCGCTCGCCGAGCACATGGCCAAGGCCATCATCTGCGGAGCCGACCTGGTGGCTCTCGATACGCCGCTTCTGGTGGCTCTGGGCTGCCGGGTCTGCCGGGACAAGAGCCGCTGCTGCTCGCCAGGCGCCTGCCCCTGCGAGATCGCCTATGTCGAGCCCGGCTATGCCGCCCAACGCATGGTGAACCTCATGGGCGCCTGGCACAGCCAGCTGATCGAGGTGCTGGGGGCTATGGGGATCCGCGAAGCGCGACGCCTTCGCGGTGAAGTGGGTCGCGCGATCTTCATGGAGGACATGGAGAAGGAGGCGTTCGGGGACCTGGCCCGCGTGTCCGAAGCGCAGGTGCGGTCATGACCGACTGGACGCAGGAGCAGGTGAAGCGGGAGGTCCGTCCGGCGCCCGACCGGTATCGGAACGCACTGGGCAAGTACAAGATCGACCGGCTGGCCTCCTGCAAGTCGTGTGGCCGCTGCGTCGAGGTGTGCCGGTACGGAGTGCATGTCAAGCCCGAGGGCTACTCCTTCACCCTCCGGCCGCAGGACCATCTCTGCATCGGCCCCGACTGCGCCGACTGCGAGGACTCGTGCATCGCGCAATGTCCCCAGAAGGCGCTTGTGATGAGGCGAAATCCGACCGCCGACTGCATGGGCGATCCGCGCTGGCCGAGCGACCTTATCCTGTCCACCTGGCACGAGGCCACGACGGGACACGCTCCTCCTCCTCATCTGGAATACCGGCACGGCGCGTCCGGCGGAGGCTTCGACCGGCTGCGCTTCGAATTCGAGGTCGAGGGGGGGAGTGAAGCCCCCGCTTCGACGACCCGGGAGCCGGAAGCGGCTGCCGCCGGGCAAGTCGGCCCCGCCGGTGCGGCCACGGCCGTCGCCGATGTCGACACCGGTCTGGACCTCAACCAGCGCGGCGATGGCCGTCCGCAGGTCCACATCGATATCCCCGTGTATGGCGGGGGGATGAGCTTCGGCTCGGTGAGCATCCACACCATCCTGGCCAAGGCGCGCGCGGCGGCTGCCTGGAACAGCTTCACCTGCACCGGTGAGGGCGGTTACCACGACCGGCTTCGTCCCTACGACGACCACGTGATCACCCAGGTGGCGACCGGACTATTCGGCGTGCGGGAGGAGACTATCCAGCGGGTGCGCATCGTGGAGTTCAAGTACGCTCAGGGCGCCAAGCCCGGTTTGGGCGGTCACCTCTTGGGCGACAAGAACACCCCGCCGGTGGCCCGCATGCGCGAGGCCGTGGCCGGCAACGCCCTGTTCAGCCCCTTCCCCTTCCACAGCGTCTACAGCGTCGAGGACCACAAGAAGCACGTCGACTGGATCAAGGAAATCAACCCCGACTGTCTGGTGAGCGTCAAGGTATCCACACCCACCGACGTCGACATGGTGGCGGTGGGCAGCTTCTACGCGGGGGCGCACATCGTCCATCTGGACGGCAGCTACGGCGGCACCGGAGCCGCGCCCGACATCGCCAAGAAGAACATCGCCATGCCTATCGAGTACGCCATCCCCAAAGTGCACAGGTTCCTGGTGGCCGAAGGGATCCGGGAGCAGATCACGCTGATCGCCTCGGGCGGTATCCGAACGGCGTACGACGCCCTGAAGGCCATCGCCCTCGGCGCCGACGGCGTGGTCATCGGCACTGCCGAGATGATCGCTCTGGGCTGCGTGCGCTGCGCGTGCTGCGAGAGTGGCCGCGGGTGCCCGCGCGGCATCGCCACCACCGATCCCGAGCTGATGACGCAGATGAGTCTCGAGTGGGCGACGCAACGGCTCATCAATCTGCAGAACGCGTGGCGCGAACAGATGGTGGACATCCTCACACGCCTGGGAATGACGTCGATCCGCGAGTTGCGGGGCCGGAGCGACGTGCTGCGCTACATCAGCGACGAACCGGCGGCGGCCGACCCGGCTGCCGGCGCACCGTTGGCGGCGGCCGAACCCGTCGCGGCAGGCCAACCCCTCGCGGCCGGCGAACCTGTCGCGGCCGGTCAGGGGGCTGCGCGATGAGCCGCAAGAGGCTCGTGGTCCCGACGGCTGACCTGGCCGAACGGCTTCTGGCCGGGCGGTCGCAGGCGTACTCGGACCGACCGATCCCGTCCGAGCCCGTCGAAGAGGGTGGCTGTGGAGTCACCGGTTTCGCCTGCACGGTGCCGGTGAAGGGGAAGTTCATCTACGAGCCCTCCAAGCAGATGCAGAACCGGGGGAACGGCAAGGGGGGCGGCATCGCCGCCGCCGGCCTGGTGGCCGAGCAACTGGGCGTGACCGACGAGATGCTCGAGAGTCACTACCTGCTGCAATTGGCCCTGCTCGACGCCGAGTGCCACGCCGAGCTCGAGCGGGAGTACGTGCTTCCCTTCTTCGATGTGGCGCTGTCCGTGCGGCAGCCGCACGTGGACGACTACCGCGACGTACCCGGTCTCGAGGTACGGCCTCCGGACGTGCACCGCTACGTGGTGCGGGTGAAGCCGGACGTGCTGAAGGCCTTCGCTGCTACCTCGGGCCTGGGAGACCTCGCGCCGCGCGCGCTCGAAGACGAATTCGTGTGGCGGAACTCCTACCGGCTCAACGACCAGTACTACGCCTCGCTTGGCGAGAAACGCGCCTTCGTGCTCTCCCACACGAGGAATCTGCTGATCTTCAAGCTGGTCGGCTACGCCGAACAGAACGTGGAGTACTACCAGCTCCAGGACTTCAAGGCGCACGTGTGGATCGCCCATCAGCGCTATCCCACAAAAGGGCGGGTGTGGCACCCGGGAGGAGCGCATCCGTTCGTCGGTCTGAACGAGGCGCTGGTCCATAACGGCGACTTCGCCAACTATCACTCGGTCAGCGAGTATCTTCGGCAGCGCAACATCCGGCAGCAGTTCCTCACCGACACCGAGGTCGCCGTACAGCTGTTCGACCTGTGGGACCGGGTGTATCAGTACCCGCTCGAGTACATCATCGAGGCCTTGGCGCCCACCACCGAGCACGACTTCGATCAGCTGCCGCTCGAGAAGCAGCGCATCTACCGACAGATCCAGGCGACCCACATCCACGCGTCACCGGATGGGCCCTGGTTCTTCATCGTCGCCCGCAGCAAGGGTGACCGCTTCCAGCTTCTGGGCATCACCGACACCTCCATGCTGCGGCCGCAGGTGTTCGCGCTGTCGGACACCGGGGAGGTGCAGATCGGCCTCATCTGCTCGGAGAAGCAGGCCATCGACGCCACTCTGCGCAGCCTGGCCGAAGAGGACTCGCGCTTCTCGCCCGTGGCCGACCGCTACTGGAACGCCCGCGGAGGCTCGTCCACCGACGGCGGCGCCTTCATCTTCTCGGTGGCGCCGGGCAACAACGGCCACAGCGACCGGATGGAGCTTTCCTGCACCGACAAGTTCGGGCGCGAGGTCAAGGTGGAGAGGGGCTGTGTCCGCTGCGACCTGCCCGAGGCTCAGATCGCCGACGCCTCGGGGGCGGCCTGCCCCGTCGACACGCTGAGCGCCGAGGAGATCCAGGAGAAGCTGCGCCGCGGCGATGTGGACGCGCTCTTCGCCGACGTGCTCCAGATAGCCTCCTGGCCGGCCGGCCAGCTGCGACGGTTCTGTCACGCGGTCCTCTCCGCGGCGGACGGCCCGAAAGCGATCGCGACCGCGATCGAGCTGCTCACGCGGCTCCACGACCGGCGCTATCCGACGGGCGACAAGTCCCGAGCCACGGTGATACAGGTGATCGAGGAGACGCTGGACGCACTCTTCGACACCGCGCCGCTCTTCGGCGGGCCGACGGACCGCTTCTGGCGCCGCATCGACTGGTCCACCCGCGAACTCCTGGCCGCGCCGGAGGCCGGCGAGGAGTTGCTCTGTATCGACGCCGAGGGCTTCCCGCCCGAAGGCGACGACTGCGACGCCGTGCTGATGCGCGCGGCGTACAAGGCCGGGTGGAAGCGGTTCATCGTGTACCGGCTGCGCGGACAGCGCTTCCACGGGGTGGGGCTCGGCGCCGCCACCGACGGGGTGCGCATCGATCTCTACGGCTCCAACGGGGACTACACGGCCAGCGGCATGGACGGCCTGGAGATGCACATCCACGGCAATGCCCAAGACCAGGTGGCCCAGATCGCCAAGCGCGGCAAGCTGGTGATCTACGGCGATGTGGGGCAGACGTTCATGTACGGCGCGAAGGGCGGCGAAGTGTTCGTCCTCGGCAACGGGGCGGGTCGGCCGCTGATCAACGCCGTGGGACGGCCGCGGGTGGTCATCAACGGCACCTGCCTGGACTTCCTGGCGGAATCGTTCATGGCCGGAGACCCGCTGGCCGGCGGCGGCTTCGTCATCGTCAACGGCGTCGAGTTCGACGCGGACGGCGGCATCGTGCCCCAGGCGTCGCCCTACCCGGGGAGCAACCTGTTCTCGCTGGCGAGCGGCGGCGCCATCTACCTGCGCGACCCGTACCACAAGGTCGTGGAGGGCCAGCTCAACGGGGGAGTGTTCTCACCGCTCAGCGACAAGGACTGGCGCCTCATCCGCAGCTACCTGGAGGAGAACGAGCGGCTGTTCGGCATCCGGGTGCAGGACCTGCTGATCGTCGACGGCGAGCTGCGGGCCCCGCAGGACGTGTACCGCAAGGTGAGCGCCGTGAAGCTGTCGGTGCTGTCCGGTTCGGAGGAGAAGAAATGACCCGCGACGACGAGCCGGCGCGACCGTGCATGAGATCTTCGAGATAGGCGGCGAGTCTGGCGGAAGAGGTGAAGGCCGCCAGCGGCGCTTCGCCCATGAGCTGCTACCAATGCGCCAAGTGCTCCAGCGGGTGTCCGGTCGCGGGCCGCGGCGACCTCAAACCGCACGAGTTGGTCCGGCTGGTCCAGACCGGCCAGCGCCGCGAGGCCTTGACCAACCGCTTCATCTGGGAGTGCACCTCCTGCCATACCTGCATCACCCGATGCCCGCAGAATGTCGACATCCCCGCGATGAACGATGCCCTGCGGGCGTTCAGCATGCGCGAAGACGCGGTGTCGGGCACCGCGGTGCCCGTGTTCAACGAGGTCTTTCTGGAGAGCGTGCGCAAGCGGGGCCGGGTCCACGAACTGGGCCTGATGGCCACGTTCAAGCTACGCAGCCGGCGGCTGTTCGACGACGTCGACAAGGCGCCGGCGATGCTGTCCAAAGGCAAGCTGCCGCTCCTGGGCTCGCGGGTCGGCGGACAGGGTCAGCGGAAGGAGCTGTTCCGCAGAGCGGCCGAGGACGGTGACACGTGAGCTATACGTTCTATCCCGGCTGCTCCCTGGAGGGCACGGCCAAGGACTTCCACAGCTCGACGCTGGCCGTCGCGGCCAAGGTGGGGCTGGAGATGCCCGAGATCGAGGACTGGATCTGCTGCGGCTCCACTGCCGCGCACAACACCGACCCGCTGCTGGCCGACGCGCTGCCCGCCTTGAACCTCAAGGCGGCCGGCGGGCGGACCGTCGCCGTGGCCTGCGCGTCGTGCTACAGCCGGCTGAAGATGGCCAACCACCACATCGCCGGCGACCCCGCGCTTCGCGCCAGGGTCGCCCGAGTCGTCGGGGACGACTACGACGGCCTGACCCCGGTCCGCCACCTGCTGGAGATCCTGGGCGAGGACATGGAGCCGGAGGTCAGCGGCCGCCGTCCGTCGGCCGCTGACCGGCCTGAAGGTCGCCTGCTACTACGGCTGCCTGCTCTCGCGTCCCCCGGAGGTCACGCACTTCGACGACGCCGAGAACCCCACGCTCATGGACCGGCTGCTGGAAGCGGCCGGGGCGACGGTCGTGGACTGGCCGCACAAGACCGAGTGCTGCGGCGCGAGCTTCTCCATCACCGATCCGGAGCATCGTCCTCGACCTCGACGGACCACATCCTGGAGATGGCCCGGGCCGCCGGCGTGGACTGCATCGCCACGGCCTGCCCGCTCTGCCAGATGAACCTGGACATGCGGCAGAAGGACCTCGCGGCGCAAGTGCGGCCACCGCTACGATCTGCCGGTCTTCTACTTCACGCAACTGCTCGGCCTGGCCATGGGCTGCTCGGAGAAGGAGTTGTCGCTCGGCAGCCTGTTCGTGGACCCGAGGCCGCTGCTGCGGTCGCGAGGGCTGGAGGCAGGGACGCGGATGCCGGTCGAGGTGCGCTCATGAGCGAAGGCAAGGGCAACGGCGACGGGCGCGCCCTCGCGCATGAGGCGGACGGGCCGGGGCCGAACGGCAAAGTCGCCGTCGAACGCCGAGCCGGTCGGCGCGGTCATGGTCTGCGGCGCCGGCATCACCGGCATCCAGGCCTCGCTCGACCTGGCCGAGAGCGGCTTCAAGGTCTACCTGGTGGATTCCTCGCCCGCCATCGGCGGCCGGATGGCCCAGCTGGACAAGACCTTCCCCACCGGCGACTGCGCCATGTGCATCCTCTCGCCCAAGCTGGTGGAGTGCGCGCGCAACAAGAACATCGAGATCATCACGCTGGCCGACGTACAGGGCATCTCGGGCGAGCCGGGCAACTTCAAGGTCAAGCTGCGCCAGAACCCGCGCTACGTCGACCTGAACAAGTGCAACGCCTGCGGCGACTGCACCGAGGCCTGCCCGGTCGACCTGCCCAATGAGTTCGACCGCCGCCTCGGCACCCGCAAGGCGATCTTCCGGCCCTACCCGCAGGCCATCCCCAACGTCTTCGGCATCTCCAAAGCCGGCGGGTCGCGCGCCCTGCAAGGCCTCGTGCCCCGCCGGAGTCAACGCCCAGGGCTACGTGGCGCTGATCGCCGCCGGCAAGTTCAGCGAGGCCTACGAGCTCGTCCGCGAGCGCTGCCCGCTTCCCGTCGGCCTGCGGGCGGGTCTGCCAGCATCCCTGCGAGGACGACTGCAACCGCGGCGAGGTCGATCAGCCGGTGGCCGTGCGCGATCTCAAGCGGTTCGTCGCCGACTACGTCGACGCCGATCCCGACCGGTACCCGCCGGCGAAGCCCGCGGCCGCCAAGGTGGATGCCAAGGTCGCCATCGTCGGCGGCGGTCCGGCCGGCCTGACGGCGGCCTACGACCTGGCCATGCTGGGCTACGGCGTGACCATCTTCGAGGCGCAGCCGCACCTGGGCGGCATGCTGCGCTACGGCATCCCCAGCTACCGGCTGCCCGAAGACGTGCTGGACAAGGAGATCCAGCACATCCTCGACCTGGGGGTCGAGGCCAAGACCGGCACGCGGGTCGCCGACCCGGCGAGCTCTGCTCGAGTCCGGGTTCAAGGCCGTGTTCGTGGCCCCCGGCGCCTGGCTCAGCCGCAAGCTCGGGCATCCCCGGTGAGGACGCTCCGGGCGTGTGGGACGGCCTCGACTTCCTGCGCCGGGTCAACAGCGGCGAGACGCCGGCCCTCGGCCCGAACGTGCTGGTCATCGGTGGCGGCGACGTGGCCATGGACGCCGCCCGCTGCGCGCGGCGGCTGCCGGGCGTCACCTCGGTGCACCTGGCCTGTCTGGAGAGCCGCGCGGAGATGCCGGCCCACTCCTGGGAGGCGGCCGAGGCCCTCGAAGAAGGCGTGGTCTTCCACAACAGCCTGGGGCCCACCGAGCATCGAGACCGCCGGCGGCAAGGTGACCGGCGTGGCCTTCCGCGCCTGCACCAGCGTGTTCGACGAGACAGGGACGGTTCGCCCCGCGGTTCGACGACTCCCAGACCATCGATCCTCGCGGCCGACACCGTCATCGTGACCATCGGCCAGGGGATCGACGCGGCCGGACTGGGCGTCGCCACCGGCCCGGGCGGGCGCATCGTCGCCGACAGCGACACCCTGGCGACCAGCGTCCCCGGCGTCTTCGCCGGCGGTGACGCGGTGCTGGGCCCGGCCTCCATGGTCGACGCCATGGCGCAGGGCCACCAGGCCGCCGAAGCCATCGACGCCTACCTGCGCGGGCGCCAAGCTGGCCCGGATCGGCCCGGCCGCCGGCGCCGCCGAGGCACGCGGCGCGCGCCGAACCGCCCAGAGCCCGACGCCCGACGCGCCCAGCAGGACCGCGTCAAGATGCCGCAGGCCGACCCGGCCGGGCGCGTCGGCGACTTCACCGAGATCGACCTGGGCTACAGCGCCGAGCAGGCCATCGCCGAGGCCGAGCGCTGTCTGGCCTGCGGTCTCTGCAGCGAGTGCATGCAGTGCGTCAAGGCCTGCTCGGCCGGAGCGGTGCTGCACGACCAGCAGCCCGACGAGATCGAGATCGACGCGGGCAGCGTGATCCTCACCCCCGGCTTCGAGGAGTTCCAGGCGCTCGCTGCGCGGCGAGTTCGGCCACGGGCGCTACGCCAACGTGCTCTCCAGCGTGCAGTTCGAGCGGATGCTCTCGGCCGCCGGCCCCACCGGCGGGCACGTGCAGCGGCCCTCCGACGGCGGCGAGGTCAGAGCGCATCGCCTTCATCCAGTGCGTGGGCAGCCGCGACGCCGCCCGCGGCAACGGCTACTGCTCGTCCATCTGCTGCATGAGCGCCACCAAGGAAGCCATGGTCGCCCTGGAGCACGCCCACGGGCAAGGACCTCGACGTCTCCATCTTCTGCATGGACGTGCGCGCCTTCGGCAAGGAGTTCGACAGCTACGTCAACCGCGCCCGCGACGAGCACGGCGTCAAGTACATCCGCGCCATCCCCTCGCGCGTCGTCGAGATGCCGGGCACGCAAGAACCCGCGCATCCGCTACTTCGACGAGACCGGCGCCGAGCAGCAGCAGGAGTTCGACCTGGTGGTCCTCAGCGTGGGGCTGCAGGTGCCCGCAGAGCGTCCGGGAGATGGCCGCGACGGCTGGGCCTGGACCTCAACGAGTTCGGCTTCGCCCAGACCGACCGGCTGGCCCCCCTGGCCACCTCCCGGCCCGGCCTCTACGTGGCCGGCGCGTTCCAGGAGCCCAAGGACATCCCCGAGTCGGTGGCCCAGGCCTCGGCGGCCGCCGCCTGCGCCATGGACCAGCTGGCCCCGGCCCGCGGCACCATGATCCAGCGGCACGAGTACCCCTGGGAGCGCGACGTCACCGACGAGCCGCCCGCGGGTGGGCGTCTTCATCTGCCACTGCGGCCACAACATCGCTTCGGTCATCGACGTGGAGCAGGTGGCCGAGAGCGCGGCCGCGCATGCCCAACGTCTGCCACGCCGAGAGCCAGCATCTACACCTGCTCGGACACCAACCAGCAGCACATCAAGGACATGATCAAGGAGCACCGGCTCAACCGCCTGGTGGTGGCCTCCTGCTCGCCGCGCACGCACGAGATCCTCTTCCAGGAGACGCTGCGCGAGAGCGGGCTGAACCAGTACCTGTTCGCCATGACCAACATCCGCGACCAGTGCTCCTGGGTGCACAAGGACGACCCGGTGGCCGCCACCGACAAGGCCGTCGACCTCATGTCCATGGCCGTCGCCCGGGCGCGGCATCTCAAGGCCCTGCAGACCGGCCAACTGCCGGTGACGGCCTCGGCGCTCGATCCTCGGCGGCGGGCTGGCCGGCATGACGGCGGCGCTGGGCATCGCCGACCAGGGCTTCGAGGTGCACCTGGTGGAGAAGGAGCCGGCCCTGGGCGGCCTGCTGCGCAACGTCCACAGCACGCTGGAAGGGGCCGACGTCCAGGCCTACCTCGCGCGAACTGGTGGCCAGGGTGCAGGCCCACCCCGGCATCGACGTGTACCTCGAACGCCACGCCGGCCGAGCATCAGCGGCCACGTGGGCAACTTCAAGAGCGTCCTCGACGTGGACGGGCAGCGAGAAGTCCCGGTCAGCCACGGCGTGGTCATCATCGCCACCGGCGGCCAGGAGCGGCCGACCGAGCTCTACCTGCACGGCACGAACCCGCACGTGATCACGCAGAGCAAGCTGGAGGCCGTGCTGGCCGACGGGCAGCCTGCCGCCCGAGCTTGAGGGCAAGAAGAACCCCACCGTGGTCATGATCCAGTGCGTCGAGAGCCGCAACGACGAGCACCCCTACTGCAGCCGCGTCTGCTGCTCCGAGGCGGTCAAGAACGCCCTCGAGATCAAGCGCCGCCTGCCCGGCGCCAACGTGGTCGTGCTGGGCCGCGACATCCGCACCTACGGATTCCGCGAGCTCTACTTCCAGAAGGCCCGCGAGGAGGGCGTCCTGTTCGTCCGCCATCCCGAGAAGAGCGACCCGGTGGTCGATCGAGGAGGGCGGCCGGCTCAAGGTGCACGGTGCACGACGCCTCCAGCAACCGCGACCTGGTCCTGCGGCCCGACCTGCTGGTGCTCTCCACCGGCATCGCCCCGGCGGCGAGCAACCCGGTGCTCTCCGGGCTGCTGCGCAGCGCCCTCACCGCCGACGGCTTCTTCCTGGAGGCGCATCCCAAGCTGCGCCCGGTCGACCTGGCCAACGAGGGCGAGTTCCTCTGCGGCCTGGCCCACTCGCCGCGCTTCATCGACGAGACCATCGCCCAGGCCCAGGCCGCGGTCGGGCGGGCCACCACGGTGCTCTCCAAGACCCATCTGGAGATCCCCGGCCAGGTGGCCGAGGTCGATCCGGCGAACTGCGTGGCCTGCGCCACCTGCGTGAAGGTCTGCCCCTACGGCGCCCCGATGATCAACGAGCTCGGCAAGGCCGAGATCCAGGGCGCCAAGTGCATGGGCTGCGGCAGCTGCGCCGCCGCCTGCCCGGCCAGGACCATCACCCTGCAGCACCAGGAGGACCAGGCGCTGGTGGCCATGCTCGACGAGCTGCTCGTCGAGGCGGAGCGTGACGCGCGATGACTCGGCGCGACGTCGCAGCCGACGCCGACGCCGCGGCCGGCGCCCGGCCGCGCTGGGAGCCGCGAGATCATCGCCTTCTGCTGCAACTACTGCGCCTACGCGGCCGCCGACCTGGCCGGCTCCAAGCGCATGCAGTACCCGACCAACGTGCGCATCATCCACGCGCCCTGCACCGGCAAGATCGAGATGGAGCACATCCTGGAGGCCTTCGAGAAGGGCATCGACGGGATCCTGGTGGCCGGCTGCCTGGAGGGCGGCTGCCACTTCCTGGAGGGCAACCTGCGGGCGCGCAAGCGCACCGACCGCATCCGCGAGATGCTGGACGAGATCGGCGTGGGCGGCGAGCGGCTCAAGATGGTCAACCTCTCGGCCGCCATGGCGCCGACCTTCGTCGAGCGCGTGCAGGAGATGGTCGAGACGGTCAGGGCGCTGGGCCCGAGTCCGCTCAAGGGACTCCCAGCAGTCGGAAAGTGAAGGAGCAGAATGATCGTCGCTTCTCCCAAATCGATCACCGAGCTCAAGAGCACTCATCGCCCGCCACGAGAAGGTCCTGTTCGTGGGCTGCGGCACCTGCGTCACCGTGTGCCTGGCCGGCGGCGAGCGCGAGGTGGGCATCGCCTCCTACGCCATGCGCATGGCCCGCAAGCTCGAGGGCGAGCCCCTGGAGCTGACCCAGGTCACCATCGAGCGCCAGTGCGAGAACGAGTTCATCAAGGACCTGGCCGAGCCGGCCGCCAAGGTCGACGCCATCGTCTCGTTCGGCTGCGGCGTGGGCGTGCAGGCCATCGCCGAGCGGTTCCCCGACAAGCCGGTCTACGCCGGGCTCAACACCGCAGTTCCTGGGCATCCTCGAAGAGCAGGCCGTCTGGACCGAGAAGTGCCTGGGCTGCGGCGACTGCATGCTGGCCCAGTTCGGCGGCATCTGCCCGGTGACGCGCTGCGCCAAGCGCCTGCTCAACGGCCCCTGCGGCGGCTCGACCGAGGACGCACTGCGAGGTGGACCCGGACCGCCCCTGCGCCTGGCAGCTCATCTACACCCGCCTGAAGAACATCGACCAGCTCGACCGCCTGGACGAGATCGTCCCGCCCAAGGACTGGAGCACCGCCTGGCACGCCGGCGCGCGCAAGATCGTGCGCAAAGAGCACCGGGTCTAGCCCCGGTGCCGGCGCCGCGGCCGGCCACGGGGCCGCTCGTCGCCCCTCGCCGCCTGGCGGCGGGTCCCGCCCTAGGAATCCTGCTCGACGATCACCGCGGTGCCGTAGGCGAGGACCTCGGTCATGTTGTTGCCCAACTCGGTGGCGTCGTACTTGATGGCGATGATGGCGTTGGCGCCCATCTGGTCGGCGTGTTGCGCCATCCAGTCGAAGGCCTCGGCCCGGGTCTGCTCGCAGAGCTTGATGTACTCGGGGATCTGTCCGCCGCCGAGCGTCCGCAGTGAGGCGGTTATCTGACTGCCGATCCAGCGGGCGCGCACGGTGACCCCGCGGACCACGCCGAGGTTGTGCACCACCCGATAGCCGGGGATGGTCAAAGCAGTGGTCGTCATCCGATAGTCCACCGAACCTCCTTGTAACCGTCGCGGCGCCGCGCGCCATTCTCTGGTCGATGGTACACCGCGGCGGAGGCGCGAGAGTCGCCACTTCGGCCATCGCGGCCGGAGTGCTGGACGGAGGCGCCCGCCGAGACCGAGATCAAGGCCGGATGGCCCTACCAGTCGTGGTTCAAATCCAGTAGCCCCCAGTGGACAAGGGCGCGATAGTGGACCAGCGAGCAGTGGGATGCGAGCTCCGTCCGGCCTGACCCACACATCAGAAGTCAGCCTGCTGCGAAGCTGCGACTAGCGCAGTCAGCATTGACTACTGCCTACCGTGGCTCTACCTTCAAAGGGGACCTCAAGGATGCTGAAGACGACGGAGGCCCCCGGCACCTGCCACTGAAGGAGGCGATCATGGGCGAGCCGAGCGACATGCTCCAACTCCCTGACAAGTACGTGAAAGTCGGTCAGGTCTCGACGCGGTTTTGGCAAATGGGAGACGAAGGGTCGACGGTGATCCTGGTTCACGGTATCGGGGGCTCGGTGGAGAACTGGGCTGCTAACATCGAGGAACTGTCGCAACACCATCGCGTGTTTGCCCTCGATCTCCTGGGCTTCGGGCGTACAGACAAGCCTGCGGTCTCCTACTCAGTCGCCAACCTGGCTCGGTTCCTGAGCGACTTCCTGGCCGCGCAAGGCATAGAGCGTGCCAGTGTGATCGGGCATTCGTTGGGCGGTGGAGTGAGCCTCGAGTTCGCGCATTCGCTACCCAGAGAAGCTGCAGAAGCTCGTGCTCGTGGCGAGCGCCGGCCTGGGCCGAGAATGCGCGCCTTTCTCTTCGGCTCTGCGCCCTGCCTCTTGTCGGCGAGATCCTGTCCCGGCCCAGCCGAGAAGGGAGCGCGCGGTTCCTTAGAAGTTGCGTCAACGACCCCTCGCTGATTACGGATCAGATAGTTGACACGTTCTGGCAACTGGGGGCTCTTCCAGGTGCGCAGAAGGTATTCCTCTCCACCATACGCAACGGCGCCACTGTGCGGGGTCTCCGCGCCGAGACCGTCCGCTCCGTCGTGGAGAAACTCGGCACTATCACGGCGCCCCCCCCCCTGGCTAACGGCTCGGACTCCACCACACGTTTCAGGTTCTGCATTCCCCGTTCGCAGAGCTCGTTCCACCGAGGCTTGAATACGAAGACGTTCACCACGGGGCCGATGACTGGCGGTTGCGGCTGGTAATCCAATGCAAAGTCAACCCGGGTGGAAGCCCCCACCGGCTCGAAACGGCGACCGCTCGCGCGCGGATCCCACGAGGGGCGTGAGGAAGGTCCAGCCGTTGTCACCGTCGTACTGCACGGTCTCCCAATCGGATGTCCGCGCTTTGCCGAGAAAAGTTAGGTCCACGTGTAGGCGTGCCCCCAATCCCTCCTCTTTGTCTCCGATCGGCTCCACCTTCTGGATGTAATCGAAATAGCGCGGAATGTTGCGCCAATCTCGCACGAAGGCGACAACCTGGGCGAGTGGTCTATCGATGAGAACCTGCTTCTCAATCCTTGTCATGGCGCGGCCTCCTTCCACGAATGATCGTCGCGTTACCCGTCCGTTCCGCTCTCAGGACCGGGGCATCGTTCCGCGCGATGCCCAGACAGCCGAGTCTACGATCGCCGGGTAGTCGTGAACGACCAGGTTGCGGAAGCCCACGATCATCCGAGCATGAGTGATGCGTGCCGCTTGTTCGGGGTCGAGCTTTGACAGGTAGTTGACCGCTTCCCCGATGATGGTGAGCTCGCGTTCCACCGCTGAGCGGACCGTGCGGTTTGTCTCATACGTAGGCAGATCCACGCCTTCCAAGGTTGCGGCGATCGCATCGCAGCAATCCACGATATCGGAAAGGTAGGCGAGGACGCTACGCCGCATAGAGAAGTTCTTTGGTGCTCTCGATCTCGGCGGCTATGTAGCGATTCTTGACGGCGCCGGCCATGACCAGGTCGACCCTTGTGCCGAGGAGCAGCTGCAGCTCTTCGAGCATGTCGAAGTAGGTCTGTGCGAGAGCGTACGGATCACGGTCGGAGAACTCAACCAGCAGGTCGATGTCGCTGCCTTCGGGCCGGTAGTCGTCGCGTAGCACGGAGCCGAACACTTCCAGACGGACGACCCCGTGCTTCTCGCACAGTTCCACGATCGCGTCCTGGTTGTCACGGATGAGAGTTACCAACCTCAACCTCCGTTCTCATGGTACCCGCAAGAGGCCCACTAGACCAAGCGTGGTGCGTTAGTCAGAGATCGCGAGCCGACTAGGCTGGCTACCCGAATGGCAGCCGACGCCGGCGGCTCGGTGGGGTGACGTCTGAAGACGTAGATCGCCCACCCGATCGTGTCTCGACCCCAGCGAAGATAGGCTGCCTTCTCGTCACCGACTCGCCGCACGATCTCCGGAAGATCCGGGTCGTCCGGATGTGAGCGAGCGTACTCGACCGCAGCGGACCACTGTAGTCCTTGGTATCTGTCCCAGTCGTCACCGTTGCTGACAAGAGTGTGAACAAGGTCGAGCCCCCGCTTCTCCCCCGCCTCGACATTGCCGATGTGGGTCCCGAACGCCTCCTTCGGAAGACCAAGAACCTTGAGGTGCTCCTCGCATGGCTCCTGCAGCCAATAGGGCTCGCCCGTGACCACCCAGCCGCCGGGCGCGACCATGTGTGTCAGCGCATCCAGAGTCCCGGCATGCCCCCCGTAGATCCAGCTGGCGCCTAGACAGGAAGCCGCGGTGAAGCTGTGAGGTTCCTTCGGTTCGAATTCGGCGCCGTCCATCTCCCTGAAGGTGACCTCCGCCTTGGGCGCCCGCGACTTCCAGTCGCTTCCGCGCCTCGGCAATGAAGAACGGTGAGAGATCGATGCCCAGGCAATTGACGCCGTAGGCCTCGGCCAGACGAATGAGAAACTCGCCCTTTCCGCAAGCGATGTCTACCACGCGCGCACCGGCGGGAAGCCGCAGCTGTTCCACAAGGTGGTCCAGCTTCTCCCCGCTCGTGGGGTTGCAGATCACGTGCTCGCGATGGGTGACGTCGTAGAATTTCCACATGTCCATGGATCAGTTCCTCAGTCTGCCTAGCAGGTATTGGGCAGACGGTACATGCCCCTTAGTTGTCGGTCAAGGTCGCCACGCTCGAAGAGCATCCAATACCCTGTATGTCAAGCCAGAAGTGCCGTCGCGTCGTCATACTAGTACAGAGTAGCCAGAAGCCGCGGCCGGGGAGATGGCGCCTTGGCAGGTTTCGCTGACAAGCAGGCGGTCATGAGCAACACGGTCTTGCCGACCGGGCGCGCTGACGGCAGCTACGAAGACTTCGTGCGAGATCAAAGCCCTCGTCTGCTGCAGAGCCTTTCGCTCATCGTTCGTGACCGGGAACTGGCGGCGGATGCTGCCCAGGACGCCTTCATCCAGCTCTATCGCCACTGGGACGAGATGGAGGAGGTCCAGAACCCGGTCGCGTGGCTCTACCGAGTCGCGATCAATCGCTCCAACGACTACCGGAGACGACTCGTGAGGAGCGCCCGGCTCCTCGAGCGGCTGATCACTCTCTCGCCAGACGAGGGTTGGGTCGCCCCTGACGTTGCCGATACTCAGCTTGTCTCCGCCTTTCGCGCTCTGCCTCTTGGGCAAAGGACCGCCGCTACTCTCTTCTACCTGGCCGATTTCCCCGTTGCCGAGGTCGCCCGGGTGATGAACGTTTCTGAAGGCACGGTGAACCGCCATCTCTACCGGGCCCGCGAAGCTCTGAGAGTGACTCTGGAGGTTGACTGATGAACAACGACGCAACAGACGCCAGGCTGCGGGAGGCCTTTCGGCAGATGGCACCTGTCATGGATGCGACGTCCTTCTACGAGAGTCTTGAGGCCAAGCTGACTGCCGCGGGAGAGGAGCGCGGGTCATCGACGGCTGGTGTACCTCGAGCAGGCTGGTGCCCTGAGGCAGGTTCCTGCGCCCGGGCGGACGGAGCGGTCTGCGCGTCGCTGTCTTCGCATCTGTCGCCGTCGTGTTGGTGGCCGCTGTGGCCATCGGGAGCCTGGAAGCCGTCAGACACCTCGGCAAGGACCAACCCATCGTGGTCATCACCGACGACACGGTGCCGGCGACCAATGCCTCATCGACGACTGCGGCATCCAGCACCTGGACCCATCTCACTCCTGCCACTGATTGGCTGATACCGGCCCGCGCTTTTCACGCCATGGTCTACGACTCGGCCGATGGCAAAGTGATCCTCTTTGGGGGACAGGCTGACGCTGGTGACCTCAACGACACCTGGGCCTACGACCCCGTCGCCAACACCTGGACCGAGCTTCACCCCGCCGGCGACCTGCCGTCTGCCCGCGATCGTCACGCCATGGCCTACGACTCGGCCGACCGGCAAGGTGATCCTCTTTGGAGGGGACTGACCGCTGACGACTCTACTCTCAACGACACCTGGGCCTACGACCCCGCCGCCAACACCTGGACCGAGCTCCACCCTGCCGGTGGCCTGCCACCTGCGCGCATGGGCCACGCCATGGTCTACGACTCCGGCCAGCAGGCAAGGTGATCCTCTTCGGAGGGACTGGGATGGCCACCAGCTTCAACGACACCTGGGCCTACGACCCCGCCGCCAACACCTGGACCGAGCTCCACCCCGCCGGCGACCTGCCGCCGGCGCGGCTATGCCACGCCATGGTCTACGACTCCGCCACGCGGCAAGGTGATCCTCTTTGGAGGATGGTGACGCGGACCGACCTCCTCAACGACACCTGGGCCTACGACCCCGTCGCCAACACCTGGACCGAGCTCCACCCCACCGGCGAGTGCCGTCCGGCGCGCAAGTGTCCTCAGTCCATGGTCTACGACTCGGCCACCGGCAAGGTGATCCTCTTCGGAGGGTGACTGAGGACGGCACGTCATGACCTACTTCAACGACACCTGGGCCTACGACCCCGTCGCCAACACCTGGACCGAGCTTCACCCACCGGCGACCTGCCGCCGGCGCGGACTGGTCACTCCATGGTCTACGACTCAGGCCACCGGCAAGGTGATCCTCTTTGGGGGGTGCGACGAGACGGGCTACTTGGACGACACCTGGTCCTTCGGCATCTCAACCGCACCTACCAGCACCACACTGTCATCGCCTGTCGATGCCGAGCGTGTCTTCATGAAGGAATTGGCTCCCGACTTCATCTCCTGGGTCAGTGTCATCCGCGATCGCCAAGCGAACAACGCCACCGACGAGGCCGTCCACCGGGAGTTGCAGCGCCTGCAACAGCAATGGACCGGTCGCCAGGCCCCATCGACCCGGACCCAGGCCTTTCTCGACGGGTGGCTCACGGACCTGGGCACATGCGAGAAGTACTGGGCGCTGATCGTGAAGAACGACGCGGCCGGGGCTGAAGCCATGACCGAGGAAGTTGATCAGGCGATCCTGGGCGCGCATCTCCCGGAGACGCTATCAGCGATCCTTGCCGACCTGCGGATCACAACGGACGACGTCGGGGAGATCATGAACACGACAACCACGCGGTAGCCCCACTCCGTGCCGGGCCGGCCGTTGATCAAGTTCGGTGGAGCAGGGAGCAAGGCGCCGCGGCCGCATCCCGGGGGGCGTCACGTCGCCCTTGGTTCGCGGCTACTCGAGGGCCTGCGGAGCGATACTCGCCCTCTCTCCGGCCTTGGGTCTTTCCACTGCCAGCAGGAAGTTCTTGCCGAATCCCTTGACGCCGAAAACCCCGTCCTCGTGGCCGGCCGCCGTGAGAGGTACCAAGGCCATGAAGTGCGCGACCACGGCCACGAAGAAAAGGGCGACGGTGGCGATCACGCAGGCGCGATTGAAATGCGTGGCGACGGCGGCGATCAAGAGAGCCACGAACAGCGCCCACATCACGAACGCGGCCCGTTTCCTCAGCCTGAGGCTCGGAAACGCCACGCATATCCGACCCGTTAGCGCCAAGGTTCCAAGTCAATTCGAGCGGTCATCCTGCGGACACAGCGAGTAGCGGATCTCTAACGGCCTTCGGGCGGCGTAGTAGAGCAGGACCACGGGGAACACGCCCCACAGGATGCCCACCCATATCCAGCGCGGGTACCAATAGAGTCTCGTATCGACACGCCGGCCGCCGGAGGCATCTCTGCCGCATTCCACGCAGCGATCAGGCAACTCCATCGGCGACGTACCGATGATCGCGTTCTCGGCAACAATCCAGTCCGACACGGGAGCCTCCCGCCTACTTGTTGAGCGCAGTCGCCTGCCCTCTATGGCTCAGTACCGTTGATGAATTCCCCTCGATAGTCGGCCATGACCCACTCACCAGAAGCCTGCCGTTCCATCCTGGTCGTCGCTCTCACGTCGGTTGAGGGGGTGAACACACTCCACGCCCCGTTGTCGGTGGTTCCGTTGGGCCGAGTCAGCCCAATGGGTGAACGTGGCCACCACGGTGGCGGTCGTGCCTGAGTCATCCAGTGTCACGGATTCGATCACCAGATTCCGGATCCCGGCCCCGAGGAAACGGACATTCGGGTCTCGTTGCGCCGCAGCACTGCGGTCAGACTCGATCCTTCAGCTCAGCGGCTAGACCGGGCGCGAAGTACTTCTCCGCGTCCGCGTAGCCCGCGTCTCTCTGCTGCGCCAGCTCAGCCGCCGTCGGCATTGCCGGAGGAACGTTGTCCTCAACCGTTCCGGGAGCACCGTAGCCGTCTGTATCCCAAGCGACCAACGCCGAGGTGAACGTATCCCGGACTTGAGGCACCAGGTCGGGGAATCGCTGGTCTGAGGCCTCGCCAAGCACCACTGCCAACGAGACGGCCAGAACCGCGACCGCAGCGACCAGGCCCAGAGGGACTAGGTGAGAGCGACGCCTCATCTGAAGGATCTCCTCAGCACGTTGATGCTCCTCTGTGTCACAGAGTATAACCAGGTGAGCATCATGGTCGGCACGCCCACCCATCGAAGTCACTCCGGGCTCGCGGTCGTCGTCGTAGTGGCCGGCAGCGCACCCAGTTCGACGTGGATATCCGTGATGTCACCAGACGTCAGGTCGATCACGGGTGCATCTTCGAACGACCCACCGCCGTCCCAGAACTGCGGCGGGACGAAGGCGGCGTCGAAGCTGACGCCGAGCTTGTACCGCCCGGGGAGCAGACCGACGATCAGGAACGTGGTAGCCGACCCCGGCCAGAAGCGGCTCTGTCCCTTGACCGTGTGCGACCCTCCAGCTGGCGCCCGCAGCGTGTCGCGATGCTGTAAGTCGTAGGCCTGGATGTATCCGCTCAGCCTTGTTCCTTGGGTCCACGACACTTCCCCTTGGATGCTGAGGCCCGGCTGCAGCACGAACTCGGCCACGTTCCGCCCGGGCTGCAGCTCGAGGACCTGGGACTCGGATATGTCGTGACCCTGCACCGGCAGACCGCCGTACCACTCCGAGATGTAGCCGGTGTCGACGCCGAACACGCCCAGGCGATACTTCCCCGGCTCGAGACCCTTGAAGTCGTAGGGCATGCCGTCCCGAAAGTCGATGAACTCTCCGGCCTCGGTGAAGAGACTGACGTGCACCGTGCCTTGCGGCTGCGAGGCCGCGAACGTCACAGAGCAGTGGAGGTCGACCGGGCCGGTGCCGGTCGAAGTGGTACCGCCCAGCCAGTCGCCGGCGTCGGTGCTCGCGCTCACGGGGACCGCGAGAGAGCTTGTGGTCTCGTCTTCCGACGAGGCGGTCGTCGCCCGGCAGTAGCTGCAGTGGTCTTCGGGGCCCTGCCGGTATCCGCGGCACGTGTCCGCGCAGGCGGTCACGACAGAAGCGAGCAGGATCAGAAGCGAGGCTAGGCAGAGGCCTACGAGACGGACACGACCGATATGCCGGCGCTCTCATCGACTCCCCCCGATCCGGGTAGTGGCCACTGACAGAATGTAGCCCAGTCGCTCGTCTGGCTCAGGTCGACCGATGACCCGGCTGCCGCGCCTCGGTCCGCAATGGCCGATGACAGTAGGCCCCGCACTCGGCCCGCTGAAGGGATGGTCGATCATCTCCGGGGCGGGCGCCGTGCCGCCTTTCGCCGCCTCAGCTAGTCGACGAGGGGCTGCCAGTCAAGTCGAAGCTATGATCGTGAAACCCTCATCGGACATGATGAGTACGTGCAGCCAATGTAGCTGAAGCTGCGCCTTGTATTCCTGGACAAGGGAAACGAGCTTGTCCGCGGTCGTAGTGGCGTCTTGCCCCTCAGCCGGCTTCACCGTCAAGTACAGTTCACCCTTCTTTGCGTCCTCACTCGGCCCTTCCGCGGCCAGCAGTAACGTGATCCCCGCCGCCTGGATATCTCGCACCAAGTCGGAAAACGGGCCGGAGTTGCTCGGCCCCGTCGAGCTTGAGAAGGAACATCCGGCAAGACTGCTACCAAGCACGAGGGCCACGGCGCACTCCGAGCACAGCAGCAAGATCAACAGGCGCACGCTCATGTCTGTATGGGCCCGTCTCACCGTCCTTCACATGACGATCGGCTGCCCCATCGAGCTGAACGTCAGAGCGTTGCCTCGTAGTAGTGCCTTGAGCTTTCGAACGTCCGCGAGGTTCTGCCGTCGGGCGATCGTTCCGAAGATCGGACCTAGCAGTCGAAACCAGCCGGCCGGCCTGACGTGCGCGTCGAGGGTGAACTTTGTGCCGTCTCCTAACTGTTCGCAGACGTAGCCACCGGATCCGCGGAGTGGACCGGAAGTCGAGCTGCCATTTGGCGAGCATGTCAGGCTCGTATTCGAACACGGTCCACGTCTGCATCATCTGGTGGCCGTTGGCTTCGATTCGATCGAACCCGGTCGTGCCTACCCCAGCAGACCCGCTCCGAGGTAAAGGACGCCTCGACAACGCCGGTACGCCATTCGGCATCGTTCGGGACCTCCATGACGTAGGCAAAGACTTCAGATGCGGGCTCGACTGCATGATGATCGTTGCTGACTGGCCCATACGGATCCCCTACGACTTGCGCTCGATCGACGGGTCGGCTGCAGCAGCTCATGCTCCACGACGTAGGGCGACTGCAAACCTATCAGGTCTGTTCGAAGATCGCCAGTAGGCCCGTCCGTCATCGCCGGTCTGTCCGCCGACCCGTTCCCAAGGCCGAAGGCCGCCGGGCGTTGTTGCGGTGGGACCGGGGTGCGCGGTGTGTCAGGGGGTCCGGGGGAGGAGTCGCGCCGCTACTGCGGTGCGCAGCCGGAGCGGACCCCCTGACACACCGCTCGCAACTGGCTTCAAAGACAGAAACGCCCGGCGGCCTTGCGGCCGCCGGGCACACAGCAGGGTGGCGCTGTCTTGTTGGGAGGCTACTTCAAAGCGAAGCCCCGGCCGCCGGAACGCGCTGGGCGGCGCGATGGTGTGTCCTCGGTCGCGTCAATAGCGCTGCTATTCACGCTCCCTGCGTCCTTCTCTCGTGCGTACCCAACACGTTCCTGCGGCGAGGCGTCACTTCTCAGCAGCCTAAAGGATGGAAAGGTAGCGCGAAAGCTCGTAGGGAGTGACGAGGGTCTTGTACTCGTCCCACTCTTCCCACTTGTTCCGCACCAGAAAGTCGCAGACGTGATCGCCCAGGGCTTCGCGCACGAAGCTCGACTTCTCGAACTCCTGGATGGCGTTGTAGAGGTCTTCGGGCAGGGAGTCGATGCCGGCTTCGGCCCGCTCGGCTTCGGTCATCTCGTAGATGTTGTTGCTTGCCTCGGGCGGCAGTTTCATGCCCTTCTCGATACCGTCGAGGCCGGCGGCCAGCATGGCGGCGAAGGCCAGGTACGGGTTGCACGACGGGTCGGGGTTGCGCAGTTCCACGCGGGTGGCGTTCTCTTTGCCCGGTTTGTAGAGCGGCACGCGCACCATGGCCGACCGGTTACGCCGCGACCAGCAGATGTACACCGGGGCTTCGTAGCCCGGGGACGAGACGCTTGTAGGAGTTGATCCACTGGTTGGTGACCAGGGCGATCTCCTTGATGTGCGCCAGCAGACCGGCGACGTATGCCTTGCCGACCTCGGAGAGGTTGGTCTCGTCGCTGGCATCGAAGAACGCGTTCCGCGAGCCTTTGAACAGCGACTGGTGCACGTGCATCCCTGAGCCGTTCTCGCCGAAGATGGGCTTGGGCATGAAGGTGGCGTACACGCCGTGGGCGGCAGCGATCTCCTTGACGGTGAGACGGTAGGTCATGACCTGGTCGGCCATGGTCAGGACGTCCTTGTAGCGCAGGTCGATCTCGTGCTGCGACGGAGCCACTTCGTGGTGGGAGTACTCCACCTGGATGCCCATCGCGTGCAGAGCGTTGACCGTGTCGCGGCGCAGGTCGCTGCCGGCGTCGAGAGTGGTGAGGTCGAAGTAGCCGCCCCGGTCGAGCACCTCGGTGCCGCAGCTGTCCTTGAAGTAGAAGAACTCGAGCTCGGGACCCACGTACATGGTGTAGCCCATGGCCTCAGCCTTGGCGACGACCTTCCTCAGCACGTTGCGCGGGTCGCCGGCGAAGGGCTCGCCGTTGGGCTGCTTGATGTCGCAGAACATGCGGGCGGTGCCGCCGGCGCCGGCGCGCCAGGGGAGCAGGGTGAAGGTGCTGGGATCGGGGTAGGCCACCATGTCGGATTCCTGGATGCGGGCGAAGCCGTCGATCGACGACCCGTCGAAGCCCATGCCCTCGTCGAAAGCGCCTTCGAGCTCGGCCGGGGTTACGGCGAAGCTCTTGAGGGTGCCAAGCACGTCCGTGAACCACAACCGGATGAACTTGATCTGCTTGTCCTCCACGATCTTGAGGACGTCCTGCTTGGTCAACTTGTCTGCCACGCGTTGCTCCTTTCCAGGCGTCGGTGCTCGCCGGTTCATAGACTTTGACTCCCGTTCGCGCCTAACATTTTGCGCTTAGATGGGCCATTACTTTCTGGGCCGTCTGCATGCCGTCACCGATAGCACGCACCACCAGCGATGCCCCATTGTGCATGTCGCCGGTCACAAACACACCCTCGACGCTGGTCATATGACGCTCGTCTCGGGCGATGAAGCCACTGGGATCCTCTGCGATACCGAGGGCCTCGACCAGTCCGCCAGGGCTGGGACCGACGAAGCCCATGGCGATGAGCACGAGCTCGGCATCGACTGAGAATTCGGAACCGTCGACCCGGCGCGGGCAGACCCTCCCCGCCGCTTGATCGTAGGTCCACTCGACCTCCACGCACTGTACCTGCTTGACCACGCCGCCCTCTCCGGTGAATCCGGTCGTGTCGACGCCCCAGCGCCGGATGACGCCCTCTTTGTGGCTGCTCGATTCGCGCAGCATGAGAGGCCACTGCGGCCAAGGTGTCGATTCAGAGCGGGTCTCCGGCGGTTCGGGCAGGATCTCGAGCTGCACCACCTCGGCCGCGCCCTGGCGGCGGGCCGTGCCGATGCAGTCGGAGCCGGTGTCGCCGCCGCCTATGACCACGACGTTCTTGCCCGCCGCGCTGATGCGCTCTTCGTCGCCGAGGGGTTCGCCGCGGACCAGCCGGTTCTGCTGGGTGAGGAACTCCATGGCGAAGTGGATGCCCCCCAGTTCCCGCCCCGGCACGGACAGTACGCGGGGTTCGCCTGCGCCGCCGGCCAGCACGATGGCGTCGTACCGGTCGCGGAGGTACTTGCAGGAGATGTCATCGCCGACGTTCACGCCGCACTGGAACTCCACGCCCTCGTCCGCCATCAGGTCGATGCGCCGGTCGACCACCCACTTCTCCATCTTGAAGTCGGGGATGCCGTAGCGGAGGAGGCCGCCCGGCCTCGCGTCCTTCTCGTAGACGGTCACATTGTAGCCCGCGCGGTTGAGCACCTGGGCGGTCGCCAGTCCCGCAGGACCGGAACCCACCACAGCCACTCGCTCGGCCCGGCGCACCAGGGGCGGATCGGCCGCGACGAGACCGAGGCGGAAGCCCTGATCGATGATGGCCAGCTCGATGCCACAGATGTTCACCGGCGGGCGGATGAGGTCCAGAACGCAGGCGCCCTCGCAGGGAGCGGGGCAGATCCGCCCGGTGAACTCAGGGAACACGTTGGTGGCGAGGAGCAGGTCGAGCGCCTCTCTCCAATGACCGTTGTACGCGGCTTCGTTCCACTCAGGGATGACGTTGCCGAGCGGGCAGCCGGTGCTCGACCCGTGGCAGAAGGGGGTGCCGCAGTCCATGCAGCGGGAAGCCTGTTCGTGGATCTCGCTGTCGGTGAGGGGCACGTCGACCGAGCGGAAGTCCTGCAGTCGCTCCCAGACCGGCCGGTAGCTCACGTCCTGGCGTGGTGTGTCGAGGAATCCGCGTTCCCGGGCCATGGCTAGTCGTTCACCGCCACTTCGCGCTCGACGGCTGCGTCTTCCTGGCTCAGTCTGCCGAGCGCCCGCTTGTAGTCGGTGGGGAAGACCTTCACGAAGTAGGGCGAGATGAGCTTCCCAGTCGTCGAGGATGCGTCGACCGTACGCGCTGCCCGTGTACGCGACGTGGCGCTCGATCATCGACTTGAGCTCGAGCTCGTCGTCGGGGTCGGTGACCAGTTCCAGGTCGACCATGCCCAGGTTGCAGCGATCGTCGAACAGCCCGGTCTCGTCCAAGACGTAGGCGATACCGCCACTCATGCCGGCTGCGAAGTTGACCCCGGTAGGTCCGAGCACCGCCACGCGTCCGCCGGTCATGTACTCGCAGCCGTGGTCGCCGATACCCTCGACCACGGCCGTCACCCCGCTGTTGCGGATGGCGAAACGCTCGCCGGCCCGGCCGCAGATGAACACCTCACCAGAGGTGGCTCCGTAGAGCGCCACGTTGCCCACGATGATGTTGTTGGCCGGTTCGAAATCGGAGCCCGGCTGCGGCTTGACCACGATCTTCCCACCCGACAGGCCTTTGCCCAGGTAGTCGTTGGCCTCGCCTTCGAGTACGAACGTCATGCCGGGGGAGGCGAATGCGGCCAGGCTCTGACCTGCCGAGCCCTGGAAGTGTAGGTTCAAGGTGTCTTCGGGCAGGCCACTGCCGCCGTAGCGGCGCGCGACCTCACCCGAGACCATGGTCCCGACCGCGCGATGGACGTTGCGGATGGGCAACGTCACCGTCACAGGCTTCTGGGTCTCGAGAGCGTCGGCCACGAGCGGCATGATCTCGTTGTCGTAGGCCTTGTCCAGGTCATGCTTCTGCGGCTCGGTGTTGCGCACCTCGCTGAGGCGCTGCCTCAGGGCGGTAGAGGATCTTGGAGAAGTCCAGTCCTTCGGCCTTCCAGAAGGTGATGGCGTCGTTGACTTCGAGCAGGTCAGAGCGTCCCACGAGTTCGTCCAGGTTCCGGATGCCGAGCTGGGCCATGTACTCGCGAGCTTCGCGCGCCACCATGGTGAGGAAGTTCACCACGTAGTCGGGCTTGCCGCCGAAGCAGGCCCGCAGATCCGGATCCTGGGTGGCGATCCCGGCCGGGCAGGTGTTCTTATGACAGGCGCGCATCATGATGCATCCGAGTACTACGAGCAGCGTGGTGGCGAACCCGAACTCCTCGGCACCGAGCATCGCCCCGATGACCACGTCGCGCCCGGTCTTGAGCTGGCCGTCCACCTGAAGGCGAACGCGGCTGCGGAGGCCGTTGAGCACCAGCGTCTGCTGGGTCTCGGCCAGGCCGAGCTCCCAGGGGGCGCCGGCGTGACGCACCGAGGAAAGGGGAGCGGCGCCGGTCCCGCCGTCATAGCCGCTGATGAGGACCGCGTCGGCCTGGGCCTTCACGACGCCGGCGGCCACGGTGCCCACGCCCACCTCCGACACCAGCTTGACCGACACCCGCGCGGCCGGATTGGCGCAGCGGAGGTCGTAGATGAGCTGCTTGATGTCCTCGATGGAGTAGATGTCGTGGTGCGGCGGCGGCGAGATGAGGCTCACATACGGGGTGGAGTGCCGTGTCTTCGCGATCCACGGATAGACCTTGCTGCCGGGGAGCTGGCCGCCCTCGCCGGGCTTGGCTCCCTGGGCGATCTTGATCTGCAGGTCGCGGGCGTTGACCAGGTATTCGGCGGTCACGCCGAAGCGGCCGCTGGCGATCTGCTTGATGGCGCTGCACTTGCTGTCGCCGTTGGGCAGAGGGATGTACCGCTCGGGGTCTTCGCCGCCCTCGCCGCTGTTGCTCATGCCGCCCAGGCGGTTCATGGCGATGGCCAGGGCTTCGTGAGCCTCCTGGCTGATGGACCCGAAAGACATGGCCCCGCTCACGAACCGCTTGACGATCTCACTCTCAGGCTCCACTTCATCGAGCGGCACCGGCTGGACGGGTTTGAAGCGCAGCAGGCCTCGCAGAGTGCTCTGCGCCTGTTCCTGATCGTTGATGAGCGCGGCGTATCGCCGGTAGAGCCCGTAGTCGCCGGTACGTGAAGCGCGCTGGACGTAGTCGATCGCCTCAGGGCTCCACAGATGGCGCTCGCCGTCCCTGCGGTAGCTGTAGTGCCCTCCGCTCGGCAGGATGTTGGCTGCGGCGGTCTGCTCCTCCTTGTTGGCTGCCTCATAGCGGGCCCGAGCTTCGGCGGCTACCTCGTCCAGGCCGATCCCCTCTACGCGCGAAGCCGTGCCGCCGAAGTAGCGGTCGACGACGTCGTGATCGAGGCCCACCGCTTCGAACGCCTGGGCGCTGCGGTAACTGCGCAGCGTCGAGATGCCCATCTTCGACATGGTCTTGAGCAGGCCCTTGCAGAGGGCCTCGATATAGCTCTCCACGGCCTTGGCGACACCCACGTCCTTGCTCAAGCGGTTCCGCAGGGCCAGGTCGGCGATGCTCTCGAAGGCCAGGTAGGGGTTGATCGCCGAAGCGCCGTAGCCGAGCAGCAGGGCGATGTGCATGACCTCTCGGGCTTCGCCCGTCTCGACGATCAGGCTCGTCGACGTGCGCCGCGAGGCGTTCAGCAAGTGGCGGTTCACTGCCGACACCGCGAGGAGCGCCGGGATGGCCATGGTGCCGTCGGGCAGGTCACGGTCGCTGAGGATCAGCATACGTTCGCCCCGGACCACCGCGGCCTCCGCCTGCCCGCAAACGTCGTCGAGGGCTGCGGCTAGAGCAGCTCCGTCTCCGTCGGCCGGGAAGCCGATGGGCAGGGTGCGGCAGGCGAAATCTGGGATGTTGAGGCTGCGCATGCGCGCCAGGTCCTCGTTGGAGAGGATGGGGTGGTTCAGTTTGATCAGTCGAGCCTGGTGAGGGCCCTCCACGAGGATGTCGGCATGCACGCCGAGGAAGGTCATGAGCGACATGACCAACTCCTCGCGGATGGGGTCGATGGCCGGATTGGTCACCTGCGCGAACAGCTGCTTGAAGTACCAATACAGGAGCTGCGGCCGCTCGGAGAGGACCGCCAGGGGCTCGTCGGCCCCCATGGAGCCGACCGGTTCGTTGCCGGTGACCGCCATGGGGTCGAGTATCAGCTTGAGGTCCTCACGGGTATAGCCGAAGTACTTCTGGCGGCGCATCAGGCTGCCGGTCTCGGGCGTGGGTGGCGTGACCGCCCCGAAGAAACCGTGGATGGAGATCTTGTTCTCTTCCACCCAGCGCCGGTAGGGCTGGCGCCGCGCGAGCCTGGTCTTGATCTCCACGTCCTTCCACACCCTATGCCCCGCAAGATCGACCAGAATCATCTGCCCGGGCCGCAGGGCGCCCTTCTCCTGCACTTCCTCGGGCGGGAAGTCGAGCACCCCCGCCTCTGAAGCGAGCACCATGAACCCGTCCTTGGTGATGGTGTAGCGCGCAGGCCGCAGGCCGTTGCGGTCGAGCAGGGCTCCGACCACGTGGCCGTCGCTGAAAGCCACCGCGGCGGGACCATCCCAAGGCTCCATCAGCCCGGCGTGGAACTCGAAGAAGCCACGTAGGTCGGGTCCCATTGGGTACTTCGCCCCCCACGCCTGCGGGATGAGCATGAGCATCGCGTGCTGGATGTCGCGACCGCCGGTCGTGAGCAATTCGAGCACGTTGTCGAGGCAGGCGGAGTCACTGCCGCGCTCGTCGATGACGGGCAGGAGCTTCTTGAGATCGGCCCCGAACAGGTCGGACTCCAACTCCGACTGGCGTGAGCGGATCCAGTTGAGGTTGCCACGCAGGGTGTTGATCTCGCCGTTGTGGGCAAGGTAGCGGAACGGCTGAGCGAGTTCCCAGGAGGGGAACGTGTTGGTGCTGTAGCGCTGGTGGACCACAGCCAGAGCGCTCTCGAACAGAGGGTCGTTGAGGTCCAGGTAGAAGGCTGGGATCTCGGTCGCCATCATGAGGCCCTTGTAGACCATGGTGCGGCACGAGAAGCTGGCGACGTAGAAGCGGACGTCCGTGCCCAGCGTGTCGGCCACGGCTCTCTCGCACTGCCTGCGGGCGACATAGAGCTTGCGCTCGAGCGCTTCCTCGCCCAGGCCGGCGGAATCGGTGAAGCACTGCCAGACCGCCGGACGAGTCGCCAGAGCTGCCTCACCCAGGGCGGCCGGTTCCGTGGGAACCCCCCGCCAGCCCAGCACGCGTAGGCCTTCGCCGGCGAGGGCTCGTTCCACGGCCCTGCGGCAGGCCGTCTGAGCGCGGGGTTCCAGGGGCATGAACATCATGGCCGCCCCGTAGCTGCCGGGCTCCGGCAGGGAGAACCCCAGCGAGCCGCGGGCTTCGACGAAGAAGCGGTGGGGGATCTGCACGAGGATACCAGCTCCGTCTCCGGTGCCCGCGTCAGCTCCGGCGGCCCCCCGGTGAAGCAGATGGCTGAGTACCTCGATACCGCGTTCCACGATGGAGTGAGAGGAGTTGCCGCCTATGTCACAGACGAATCCGACCCCGCACGAATCCTTCTCGTTGCGGGGATCGTAGAGGCCCTGGGGCGCGGGTGGCTGCCACGGAGTGCGGGCGGGAATGGTACATCCCCGAAACATGGACATGCGTCTCATCGGTCTAGCGCCACCCCTGGAGCTGTTCGTGTCTGGACCGTCGATCCTGGCGATCCAACCTCCTGGGTAGGATACCAGCGGGCCACCCATCCGCATCTGTACACTTGGCCTACATTACCGCCCGGGTCATGTACTGATGGCCAAGCCCTGGACATGGTGCGGGGCCGTAGGCTCAGTCGGGCTCGAAGGGGACGCCCAGGCTGCGGGGTTGGACCACGCGCAACGAGCGCAGGATACGCGCCACGCGCTTGCGGGAGTGCTCGGGCAGCGAGGCCAGCACCCGTTCGACCCACTCGGCATTGCCGATGTTGACCAGGAGGAGGGTGAGGATCATCAGCGGGAACGGGGCCACCTGCAGCACCTGGGAGGGGATACCCTGCAGGTTGGGCTGCAGGACCACGCTGAGCCACTGAAGCAGCCCGAAGAGGTAGGCGCCCAGCGCCACCCGTACGGGGTTCCAGGCGCCGAAGATGACGATGGCGAGGACGATCCAACCCAGGCCGTCAAGCCCGGAGATGGTGCCCTTCCAGCCGGCCTTCACGCTCAGCGAGTACATCGGACCGGCCAGCCCGACCAGCGCGCCGCCCAGGACCGTGTAGGCGTAGCGCACCAGGTTGACCTGAGCGCCGCGGGCGAACGCCGCGGCCGGGCGTTCGCCGACCGCCCGCAGAGTCAGCCCGGGCCGGGTGCGGAAGATCCACCACCAGGCCACGGCGATCAGCACGAAACTGAAGTAGGTCATGACGTCGTGCTTGAAGAACAGGGTGCCCGAGGATGGGGATGTTCTCGAGGACGGGGATGGGACGCATCGAGAGGCGGGGTCCCTGCTCTCCCATGAACGGGTTGCCCAGGAAATAGGCCAGGTCGCGACAGAACAGCGTGAGGACGAAGCCGATAGCCACCTGCGACTGGCGCAGGGTGATGCTGCCGAAGGCGACGAGGAGCGCCACCACCGCTCCGATGGCGGCGCCGGTCGATGAAGCCGAGCACCAGGCTTCCGGTGGTGACGGCCACGGCGAAGCTGCCCATGGCCGAGAGCAGGATGGAGCCGTTCACCGAGAGGTTGATGACGCCGGACCGCTCGGTGAAGGTCTCGCCGATGGTGGCGACCACGACGGGCGCCGCCGTGGCGAGGACGCCGGCCAGGCCCGCTACGAGGGTGGCGTCCATCAGCCTCGCTCCTGAGTGCCAGGCGTACCGGGCCGTCGCCGCTGATCCGCGACGCGCGCCCGGCGCAGATAGCGCTGGCGCGCCCCTTCGACCAGGATGACGAACAGCACCAGGGCTCCCTGCAGCACCCCCGACAGCGTGGAGTCGAGCTTGAGCACGATGGGCAGCTGGATGCTGCCGATGTTGAGGGCCGCGAAGAACAGGGCCACCGGAGCCACCCAGATGGCCCGGTAGAGGATGAGCATGCCGATCATCAGACCCAGGAAGCCGTACCCGCTCGAGATCGACGGGATCAGGCGGTGGTAGACGGCGGTCACCTGGACGGCTCCGGCCAGACCGGCCAGCGCCCCGCACACGAGGAAGGCCAGCAGCCCGTACTGCCAGGTGGGCACTCCCAGCAGGAAGGCGGCCCGGTTGCTCGGCACCGGTGGCCTTGAGCTGCAGACCGAAGTAGGTGCGCTCCAGCAGCACGTACACCACGATGACCGCCAGGATCCCCAGCCCCAGCGACCAGAGGCTGAGCCGCAGACCGGCGATCGTTGGCAGGGCCAAGCTGATCGGGGAAGGGCTCGGTGCCGCTCATGGAGCCGATACCCGGGCGCTTCCAGGGCCCGAAGATCAGCCACAGCGTGAGCGCGGTGGCGACGTAGTTGAGACCCAGCCCGCCGAAGATCTCGTTCACCCCGCCGAAGGTCTTGAGGACCCCGGCCAGCGCGGCCCACAGGGCGCCGCCCACATCCCGGCGAGCATGGCCAGCACGATGATGAGCGCGGGGGAGAGCGCCGTGTCCTGCAGCAGCCGGAGCACCCAGGTGGTGAGGACGGCTCCGAGGACGATCTGGCCCTCCACCCCGATGTTCCAGAGGCCCGGCGGCGAAGGTGACCAGCACGCCGGCCGCGGCCAGGAGCAGGGGCACCCAGGCCACGAGGACGTCCGAGAAGCCGTTGAGCGAGCCGAAGGCGCCCCTGATGATCTCCTTGTAGGCCTGCCAGGGGAGGTGCCCCGGCGACCAGCGAGGATGACGCTGGTGAGAGCCAGGGCCAGCACCAAAGCGCCCACCTGCAGACCGATGTCGATCCAGCTTCTCCCGCGAGATGCGCTGGCAGCCGGCTCAGGCATCGACGACTCCCGCCAGCTCGCTCCCCCCGATCAGTTGGCCGAGCTGCTCGACGCTGGTGGCCGTGGCATCCAGGGGGCCGGACACCCGCCCGGCGAAGAACACGAGGATGCGGTCGCTGTAGCGCAGGAGTTCGTCGAGGTCGCTCGAGGTGAAGATGATGGCTCCACCCTGGTTGCAGCGCTCCTTCAGCTTGCTCCACAGGTAGATGACCGACTCGATGTCGAGACCGCGGGTGGGATGCTCGAGCAGCATGACCTTGGCTCCCGGCTTCACCAGGGCCAGCAGCGCGCGCTGCTGGTTGCCGCCCGAGAGCGACTCCACCGGGCTGGCCGGCGTGCCGCGGATGTTGAACTCGGCGATGCGCTCGCTCGGCCAGCCTGCGGCCGCTCTCCCTGTCGATGAAGAACCCGGGCTTCTTCTGGGCCAGCAGGAAGTGCTCGGCAAGCGTGAGTCCGGGGATCAGGCCCTCCTCCAGCCGGGCGGCGGGCACGTAGGCTACCCCCGTCTTCTTGAAGTGGTGGTAGGTCTTGCCGGTGAGGTCCGTGCCCTCGAGGGACACGCGGCCGCCGGTGGTGGGGACCAGGCCCGCGCAGGCCTCGCAGCAGCAGGCTCTGACCGCTACCCTCCATGCCCGCCAAGCCGATGGTCTCGCCGCCGCGGACCTCCAGGTCGATCCCGTCGAGGCGGATACGTCCCTGCTCCGCGCCCATGCCCTCCAGCCGGAAGAGGATGTCGCCGGGAGCGCACGATACCCGTTCTCCTGGGGACACCTCCCGCTCGAACATCATGGCGACCAGCTTGTCCACCTGGAACGGGGGGAGAGCCTCGCCCACGAGCCGCCCCTGGCGGAGCACGGCCACCCGGGTGCAGAGTTCCTGCACTTCCTCCAACTTGTGGGAGACGAAGAGCACGGTCTTGCCCTGCGCGGCCAGCCGGCGCAGGGTGTCGAAGAGCTCCGTCCGCTGCGCGGCGCTGATGCCGGTGGTGGGCTCGTCGAGGATCAGCACGCCTGCGCCCAGCCACAGCAGGCGCAGCAGCTCCAGCTGCTGGCGCTCGCCGACGGTGAGCGATTCGACCTCGGCCTCGAGATCGAGGGACAGGCCCGAGCGATCGGGCCAGCTCGGCGACGCGCCTGACGGCATCCGCCTGGCGGGGGATGAGCTTCCCGGGCGCGCCGATGAGCAGGTTGTCGACCACCCGCATGGGGGGGAAGTCAAGCGGATCCTGGTGCAGCATGCCCACCCCGTGCCGGATGGCGTCGGCAGGAGAGCGCATGCGCACCGTCTTGCCGTCGAGCACGATCTGACCGCTGTCGGCCGGTTGGAAGCCGGACAGGATCTTCATGAGCGTGCTCTTGCCGGCCCCGTTCTCGCCCAGGATGCCCTGGATGGTGCCGGCGGGCACGGAAAGGCTGATGCCGTCGTTGGCCTTGACCGGGCCGAAATGCTTGCGGATGTCGCTGAGCTGGACTTCCACTATCCTCGGGACTCCGGCTGGCGAGAACTAGAAAGGGGAGACCGGGTCGGTCTCCCCTTTCGCTGCATCTATGGTCGGAATGCGTGGCAAGCTCTACTCGGCTACGCTCTGGCCTTCCATGCCCTCCAGCAGCTGGGGCAGGTACCAGATCTGCTGGTCGGTAGCCGCTTCCGCGCCTTCGGCCAGGAAGGCGGTGCCGTCCTGGAGGTTGAGCGGACCCTTCCACAGGTTCAGACCGCCGGCCAGAGCCGTGATGAACTCGTCGACCTTGGCGGCCGCATCGGCCGATAGGCCTTCGCCCTTCTTGAAGCCGACGGCGGACGTGTCCGGGTTGTTGATGTCGGCCCAATCGGGCGCGATTCCAGTCCCAGAAGCTGGTCCACTGGCCGTCGCGGGCCGTGGTGACGGCCTCGACGTAGGCCGGCCCCCAGTTGAAGTAGGGGACACCGAGAGCGACGGTCGGGGCTTGATCGATGCGCGCCGATGAAGTCGTAGGGGATGGCCCAGACCTTCTTGCCGGCGTCGGTCAGCTTTGCCCGCCTGCACCAGAGCCTCGGTGGTGTCGATGCCCGAGATGACCACGTCGTAGCCCTGGTTGAAGAAGTTGTCGGCCACCTGCGTGGGGTCGGAGGTCACACCCGGGATGTTGAACCAGAAGCCGATCCAGTTGACGGTGAACTTCAGGTCGGCCGGGTCCTTGCCCAGGTATTCGGTCCAAGCGTACTTGGCGCCCAGGTAGACGGAAGCCGCCAGGCGGCGGGTCTCGTCGTTGATCAGGGGACCGAGATAGCCGATCTTGCCGGTCTTGGTGGTGAGGGCGGCGGCGACGCCGGCGATCATCTTGCCGTATTCCATCTTGCCCATGACGTTGCTGAGATTGGGCAGGTTCTTGAAGTCCTTGCCCTCCTTCCAGGCGCCGTCCCCGGAGGCGTGGATCACGGGTATGTCGGGGTGGGCCTGCGCGAAGGCGACGGCGCCGTCCTTCATGTCGTCGGAGTTGAAGAAGATCATCTTCGCGCCCTGGGCGACCAGGTCCTCGGCGAGCTGCTCGGGGGTGGTGCCGGGACGGTCGGCCGGGTTGACCTTGTCGACGTAGACCATCTTGGCGCCGGGGAGCTTCTCCTCGACGTACAGGCCGGCTTCGTAGTGGGCCTGGCTCCAGCCGTTGTCGTTGTAGGGGCCCACCAGGAGCATGCCGAAGATGAACTCCTTGGGAGCGGCCGCGGTGGTCGTGGTCTCGGCCGCCACGGTGGTCGTGGTCTCGGCGGGCGCCGCGGTAGTGGTGGTCTCGGCCGGGGCGGCGGTCGTGGTCGTCTCTTCAGCCGTCTCGCCACAGGCAGCGGCGAACAGACCGACGGCAACGAGAAGGACCACGAGTGCGCTGCAGAAGAAGACGCGGCGAAATCGGGATGCGGGCATTACGGACAGCACCTCACACTTCTTGTCAGGGATACTGCCACTGGTTCCAGCATGCGGAGAACCGCGAATGATGCTCGGTGGGCCTCCTTTCGTCCTCTCTTTAGCGCGCGCACCCCGTGAGGCGACAGCCTCGGGCGGCAGAGCCATTCTAATCGTTTCGGGGCCGCTCTGTTCCAGAGGCTTTGTCCGAGGTCGGCGGTCAGAAGTCGATGATCTTCATCTCGTAGATCTCGTCCATCTCCAGACAGCGGTCGATGGCCTCCTGGGGGACGTCGTTGTCGAGGCCGAGGATCATGATCGAGTCCCGAGAGACGTTGTTGACGCCGCTCGAGGTGACCATCCGGGAGATGTTCACGCCGTACTCGCCCATGATGGTCCCCACCCGCCCGATGACGCCGGGGACGTTCTTGTGGGGCACGTAGGCCAGCCTGCCCTCGGGGACGAAGCTGATGGGGAAATCCCCGATCTGCACGATGCGCGGGTGCTTGTGCTCGAGCACCGTGCCCGCGATGACGAACTGCCGGTCCTCGCCCTCGGTGACGATCAACCGGATGAGGTTGCGGTAGTCGCCGCTCTCCAGGGAGATGGTCTCCCGCACCTCGATGCCGATCTGCTCGGCCAGCAGTCCGGCGTTGACGAAGTTGACGGTGCCCGAGGCCATGATGCCTTCGAGGATGCCCTTGAGTGCCACCAGCGACAGGATCCTGGCGTCCTCGGGCTCGTCGATCTCCCTGCCGGCGAACACGATCTCGACCCGCTTGACGCTCTCCCGCCGTGATCTGACGGTAGAGGACGCCCATCTGCTCGGCGAGCCGGATGAAGGCCTGCAGCTTGGCGAAGGCCTCCTCAGAGAGCGCGGGGATGTTGACGGCGTTCTTGACGATCTCGCCGCGCAGTCCGGCGATGACCTCCGCCACCACCTCCTCGCCCACGCGCCTGGAGGCCTCGAAGGTGGAGGCGCCCAGGTGGGGCGTGCCCACCACGTTCTCGAACTCGTACAGCGGATGGCTGTCCTGCGGCTCGTGCACCCAGGTGTCGACGCCCAGCGAGGCGATGTGCCCCGACTTGAGCCCCTCGGTAGAGGGCCTCCTCGTTGAAGAGCCCGCCCCGGGCGCAGTTGACGAGGCGCACCCCCGGCTTCATCAGCGCGATCTGCTCGTCGCCGATCATGTTGAGGGTCTCTTTGGTGCGGGGCGTGTGGATGGTGATGAAGTCCGACTCCGAGAGCAGCTCCTCCAGCGTCTCCTTCTTCTCCACGTTCAGGTTGCTGAAGCGGGAGTCGGGGATGTAGGGGTCGTACGCGATCACCCGCATGGCGAAGCCGCGGGCCCGCTGGGACACCAGCCCGCCGATGCGCCCCAGCCCGATGATGCCCAGGGTCTTGCCGTACAGCTCGCTGCCCTCGAACTGCTTGCGTCCCCATTTGCCGCTCTTGATGAAGCGGTCGGCCCAGGGGATGTTGCGGCTGCTGGCCAGCAGCAGACCCATGGTGTGCTCGGCCGCCGAGACGATGTTGCTCTCGGGGGTGTTGCAGACGATGACGCCCTTCTGGGTGGCGTAGGGGACATCGATGTTGTCGAGTCCGGAGCCCGCGCGGCCCACGATCCGCAGATTGGCGGCCGCGTCCAGCAGGCTCCTTGTCGATCAGCGTCTCGCTGCGCACGATGATGCCGTGGTACTCGGGGATGACGGCGAGCAGTCTCCTCGTGAGCTCAGGCCGTACTTGACGTCGACCTGTGCGGCCGCCGCGAGTTGGGCGATGATCTCCTCGTCCATGAGTTCGGCGACGAGGACTTTGCATCTGAGCGACGTCTTCCAACCCTGCCTCCGTTGCTGGCGCGCTTCGCGCGCCTCATTCCTCCTCCGGCGGCCCCCTAGGCTAGCACACGGCCGTGAGGCGGTTCCACGACGCGCCAGGCGAAGAAAGAGGCGCGACGGGCTCCGCCCGTCGCGCCTCAGAAGCTCGGTCTATTCGCCGAGTATCTGGCTCAGGCGTCGCCGCCCGGCCAGCGCGACCAGAGGATGCGCTCCAGCGGACGCCGCTCGGGCACGGGCACGTTGGGCACCGTCCCCTCGTTCCACTCCTTGGAGACGTAGAGGTTGCAGTAGCAGCTGCCGTACTCCTCGACGTCGGGCTCCCGATAGTCGCAGGGGCAGATGATGTCCTTGTCCGCCTCGCGGTCCCTGGCGGCGAGCCGGCAGGGGCAGCACATGTAGCCGTAGCGCTCCTTGTTGGTGAGCAGACCGTCGAGGAGCCCGAGGACCAAATCGTGGTTCTTGTTGAAGAAGTAGCCCTTCGGCTCGTTGACCTTCTTCAGACGCTCGTAGAGTTCTTCTGCACCGTTCACAGTCCCAACGCCTCCAGGATCTCGAGCTCGCGGTAACCCACGATCACCTTGTCACCGATGATGATAGTGGGAAACGCCGCTTGCGGGTTCACCTTGCGGACTTCCTCGATGGTCTTGCCCATCTCGTCACGGGGAAGAAGGTCCACGTCGACGAAGTCGTACTCGACGTCGTGCGCATCCAGGAGCTTCTTGGCGTTCCTGCAGTGGCCGCAGGTGCTGAGCGCGTAAACGAAGACCTTGGGTTGATCCATATTCGCACCTTTCACGTGTCCGGAGCGTTCCTCTCATAGGATACTTCGCATCAGCGGTACCCGTCGACGGTCTATACCATGCGTGTCTGTCCCGCTAAGATGGTGCCTGGTATCGGCAGGGCGTCGGATCTCCGCATAGGGAGCGTTGCCGAGGGAGCGGGATGAGCATGCCGTGGTGGGCCGTGAAGCATAGCCTCCGCGCTGCAGCGCGGGTCTGGGGAGGACCGCGACGTCTTGTCGCCGGTCTGGTCCTTGGCTCGCTGGTGGCCGCACTGTTGGTGGGCGGCGGCCAGGCTCAGGCCGCGGGGGGGTCCTCGCCCGCGCTGGGGCCCGGCGAAGACTACCTCGAGGCGGTCCAAGCACTGGCCTTGCGCAGCGTCATCAAACGGCATGGCGACCCCGCATCCCCCTCGGCCGGTCTCGTCACCCGTGCGCAGATGGCCGTGTTCCTTGCCCGGGCGCTTCATCTGCCCGACTGCGAATACGGCGACTTCCTGGACGTCCGGTCCTCGGACTGGGGGTTCGGGGAGATCGGTGCGGTCCATCGCGCCGGGATCATGGACGGAAGCTCGCCGCTCACGTTCTCCCCCAACAAGCCGGTCTCGCGTCAGGAGGCCGCATCCTTCTTGATCGCCGCACTCCGTTTCGCGGCCGAGAAGCAAGGCGCGAAGCTCGGCGACTCTCTCACGCCCTACAAAGTCGATGACTGCTTGGCCGGCTTCGCCGATCGGAAGCTCATCGCCCCGCAGTACCTCTCTTCGGTCGCCGTCGCGTCCCGCGTGGGACTGCTCCCGACGTCCGATACGTGGTTGTTCCCCTCGCTAGGCCTGACCCACGAGGAGCTGACGCTTCTGCTCTACAGGGCGTTCGTGCAGCCTCTTGCCCCCAGGGCCGTGTACGCGTCCGCGGTGGATCCGGTGGAACGGTATCCGGATCTGGCCAGAGGATCGAAAGGGCCCCTCGTGCTGATGCTCGAGACCCGTCTGACCGCGCTTCACTACCCCTGTGGGCCGGTGGACGGCAAGTACGACGCCCGCACCCGGGACGCGGTCCTCGCCTTCCAGAAGTACGAGAGACTAAGGAGGACCGGCAAGTTCGGGGCGCAGTCCTGGCAACGCCTATTCGCGGCGCAGGTGCCCAAACCCGTCAAGGCGGGCACGGGGGAGGACCGACTGGAGACCGACCTCTCCCGGCAGATACTCATGATGATCCGGGACGAACAGGTGGTCATGGTGCTGCACGTCTCCACCGGCAAGTACGGAACGCCCACCGGCGGCTGGCATCTGCGCAGCAAGAACCGGGGCTGGGTGGAATGCTCGCTGGGTCCCATCTATTCGCCGTGCTACTTCATGCCCAAGAATGCCATCCACGGCTATCCCAGCGTCCCCACCTATCCGGCGAGCCACGGCTGCATCCGGACCCCCATTTGGCTGCAGGATGTCCTCTTCCGGTATCTGTCGATCGGGATGCCGGTGGACGTCTTCTACAACAAAGCCAAGTAGCGGCGGCGTCCGCCGCCGGCAGTCCCGCGGCCTTCCGTCCTCGGCTGGACCGGCCGCCGCAGCCCCTGACCGCCAGCCGTGGCCCCTGACCGCCTAGCGTCCCCCGGTCTCTCTCAACAGCCTCCGCCGTAGAAGATCCACCGCGGCCAGCGCGGCACGCTCGCGGATCTGGTCGCGACGGCCGAACAGCCGGAGCCGCTCCACCTCGGTGCTGCCCCCGATCACGCTGCCCACGTAGACGAGCCCCACCGGCTTGTCCTCGGTCCCTCCACCCGGTCCGGCCACGCCTGTGGTGGAGAGCGCGCACCCCGAGCCGAGCAGCACGCTGCACCCCCTCGGCCATGGCCGCCGCCACTTCGGTACTCACCGCACCGTGCTGCTCGAGCAGTCCGGTCGGCACGCCCAGCACCCGGGTCTTGACCTCGTTGCTGTAGGCGGTCACGCCGCCCACGAAGTAGTCGCTACTTCCCGGGATGTCGGTGAAGCGCTTGCCCACCAGGCCCCCGGTGCACGATTCGGCGACGGCGACCGTGAGGCCGGCCTGCAGCAGCAGTCTGCCCGCGATCTCGGGGAGGTTCGGACCGTCCACGCCGATCACGCGGTCGCCGAGGGTGGCGCGCACTCGGGCTTCGATCTCGTCCAGTTGCCGCGCGCCTTCCGGGGTGTCCGCGCCTCTGAGGATGATCGTGAGCTCCTCCAGGCCGGCCCTGGTGCCGATCTCGACCTCGGATCCTCGCCAAGGTAGGTCGGACAGCATCTCTGCCGCTGCCGATTCCCCGACGCCGAACACCTGGATGCGTCTCACCGCATGCCCCACCGACGCCCCGGAGCGCTTGTCCAGCAGCGGCTCCACCGTGCTCTCCCACATCTCCTTGAGTTCCCAGGGCACGCCGGGGAGGGCCACCACGAAGGTCCCGTGGTGGTCGAGATAGAAGCCGGGAGCGGTACCCGAGATGGGGATGGCGGTGGCCCCGCGGGGAAGCTGAGCCTGTTTGCGATTGCTGTCACCCATGTGGTAGCCGCGAGCCGCGAAGCGCTCGCGGATCTGCTCCAGGAGGTCTTCGTGGTGCTCCAGCGGCAGGTTGAGGGCCTCGGCGGTCGCCTCGCGGGTGAGGTCGTCCTCGGTGGGGCCCAGGCCACCCGAGAGAATGATCACGTGCGGCCGGCGGGCCAGGCTCTGCTTGAGGGCCGCGACGATGGCCTGCAGATCGTCGTGAAGCGAGAGCGCATGAGTGGCGAAGATCCCAAGGTCGAGCAGCCTCTGCCCCAGATAGGACTGGTTGGTATTGACGATGTCGCCTCGCAGAAGCTCATCGCCCGTGAAGATCATCTCCGCGTTTCTGTCCATAAGGCCTCGCTGTTATCAAGTGCCGCGCAAACGTGTATCATACGCCCGCACTATCGATGGTTTGATCCGAAGGGGCGGAATGGCGGCACAGGCGACATACAGCAGGACGGGGCACATCGCCGTCCGGCCTGGTCGCGTGGGCTTGGTCGGAACCCTTCGTGGTCGCATCGATATTCTTCCCGTACGGCATTCCTTGTGGTCCTAGCCCCTCGCGGTATGCGAGGGGCGCCTCCAGCGGCCGGCTGAACTCCGATCCGGCCGACCGGCATCGGGCGCGGCGACGCGCCACCAATCAGGACAGCGACCACGAAAGAAGAGATATGCCAGAGCAGACCGACAGCCCAGAGCCTATCGCCATCCCCGAGGCTCTCTCCGCCATAAGATTCGACGCTAGAGGACTCGTGCCGTGCGTGGTGCAGGAGTGGGATACAGGCGAGGTCCTCATGCTGGCCTACATGAACGCCGAATCCGTGCGGCGCACGCTCGAGACCGGCACCACCTGGTTCTTCAGCCGCTCGCGGAACGACTACTGGAACAAGGGCGCCACGTCAGGCCACTTCCAGAAAGTTCGCGAACTACGCTACGACTGCGACGGCGACACTCTGCTCGCGCTTGTCGAGCAGACCGGGGCCGCCTGCCATACCGGCGACTTCACCTGCTTCGACGGCCGATGGCTTAGCTCGCCCCCCGGAGAGAAGCCGCCCTTTCTCGCTCGCCGAGAAAGGTAGGCGGCCATGACATCCGGCACCATCACCACCGCGCCCTCGCTCGAGGAAGTGCGGAGGCTCAGCGACAGCTACAACGTCATCCCCGTGTTCCACCAGTTCCTGGACGATACGGAGACGCCGGTCTCGGCCTTCTTGAAGCTCCGGCAGGGCGCCGGCTGTTTCCTGCTCGAGAGCGCGGAACAGGGTCAGCGGGTCGGTCGTTACTCCTTCCTGGGCATCAAGGCGTGGGAGAGCATCCGCCTGACCGGCGGGACCGTCACCGTGCGGCATGGGGGTGTGGACACCGACTACGAGATGTCCGCTCACGGGGGAGACCCCTTCGGCTTCATGGCGCTGCATATGGCGAGGTATCGCGTGCCCCCGCTACAGGGGCTCCCACCTCTTGTCGGGGGTGCGGTGGGGTACTTCGGCTACGACTGCATCCGCTATGTCGAACGCCTACCGCAGGCGCCTGCCGACGATCTCGGCCTGCCGGAGATGGCCTTCCTGCTCACCGACGTCGTGGTGGTGTTCGACCATCTGCTCCACACCATCACCCTTCTCACCAACATCTTCTGCGAAGAAGAGCCGTCAATCCCAGACGCCTACGCTTCGGCGGCGGCACGGCTGGCCGACGTGAAGGCCCGGCTCCGCGGACCGGTACCGCTCGCCGAAGGTGCCGCCGAGCGGAGCGACGACGGACGGCGGTCACGGACCGGCTCGGATGTCGAGGCCGGGGAAGCGCCGATCCACTCCAGCTTCGACCGCGAGGCCTTCCTGGCCGCCGTCGAGCGGATACGGGAGTACATCTACGCAGGCGACGCCTTCCAGGTGGTCCTTTCCCAGCGCTTCCAGACGCCTGTGAGCGTGAGCGGGTTCTCGATCTACCGGGGGTTGCGGGCCGTCAATCCCAGCCCCTACATGTACTACATGTCATTTCGTGACTTCGAAGTGGTCGGGTCGAGTCCCGAGCCGCTGGTCACCGTCACCGGCCGCAGGGCCGAGACCCGCCCCATCGCGGGTACCCGGGCCCGGGGCGCCACGCCTGCCGAGGACCACAGGCTGGCCTCGGAGATGCTGAACGACGAGAAGGAGAAGGCCGAGCACGTCATGCTGGTCGACCTGGGCCGCAACGACCTGGGACGAGTCTGCCGTCCGGGCACGGTCCAGGTGGAGACGTTCGCCGAGGTCGAGCGATACAGCCACGTGATGCACATGGTCTCGTCGGTCACCGGGGAGTTGGAGGACGGTGTCGGCGCCACCGACGCGCTGCGGGCCGTCTTCCCTGCGGGCACCGTCTCGGGCGCGCCGAAAGTGCGGGCCATGGAGATCATCGACGAACTCGAACCGCTCCGGAGAGGTCCGTACGCGGGCGCGATCGGGTATCTCAGCTACTCCGGCGACCTCGACTCCTGCATCTACATCCGGACCGTGCTGGTGCGCGACGGAGTGGCCTACGTGCAGGCCGGAGCCGGCATCGTGGCGGACTCGGAGCCCGAGCAGGAGTTCCGCGAGACCGAGAACAAAGCCCGGGCGATGTTCCGGGCCATCGAACTGGCGACCGCTCAGGAAGAATGGGAGTAGGTCTGATGATGATGAACACCGGACAAGATCAGATCACGACGGCCGCACCCGGCGGCATGCGATCCGGCACGCCGGCAGGCATAGAGCTCAAGCAGAGCTTCAGCCTGGGGGAGAATCGGGCGGGCTTCCCTGCTCCGGGGCTTAGCGATCTACGCATCCTCATGATCGATAACTACGACTCCTTCACCTACAACTTGGTGCAGTACCTGGCGGAGATCTCGGGCACGAGGATCCACGTGTTCCGCAACGACGAGGTCACCGTGGACGGTATCCGCCGGCACGGTCTCACCCATCTGGTGATATCCCCCGGCCCTTGCACCCCGGATGAGGCAGGAGTGAGCCTTGAGGCCGTCGCAGCCTTCGGCGGCGTGTGTCCTGTCCTGGGAGTCTGCCTGGGACACCAGTCGATAGGACAGACGTACGGAGGCCGGGTGATCCGGGGCGAGGCGCCGGTCCATGGGAAGACCTCCCTCATCCACCACGACCGACGGACCATCTTCGCCGGTATCGCGCAGCCTTTCGTCGCCACCCGCTATCACTCTCTCGTCATCGACCGCGATCTTCCGCCGGAGCTCGAATGCTCGGCCTGGACTCAGGACGGGGTGATCATGGGGGTCCGGCATCGGGAGTTCAACGTGGAGGGCGTGCAGTTCCATCCCGAGAGCCTCCTGACGGCGGTGGGCAAGGAACTGCTGCGCAACTTCCTAAGCAACCGGAAGGCCCTGCGGTGAGCACCGTGCAGACCGGTCCGCAATCCGGCCGGCGGACCGACCGCGCTTGCCCCCGCTCTCTTGCCGACGTCCTCAAGACGCTGGCCGAGGGACGGGACCTCACCCGGGAAGAGGCTGCCTCCGTCCTCGATCAGATAGCCGCGGGAGGACTCGATGACGTGCAGGTGGCCGCCTTCCTCATGGGACTCCGGGTGAAGGGAGAGACGGCGGATGAGATCGCCGGGCTCGCGGACGGCATGCGGCGGGCCGCGGTGGTCGTCCACACCGCTCATCGAAAGGCCCTTCTCGATATCGTAGGCACCGGCGGCGATGATCTGGGGACGTTCAACATCTCCACGACCGCGGCTTTCGTCGCCGTGGGGGCAGGGGCGAAGGTGGCCAAACACGGCAACCGGGCGGCGAGCTCGCCGTGCGGCTCGGCCGATGTGCTGGAGGCCCTCGGCATCGAGATCGGTCTGGGTCCCGAGGAAGTGGCCCGTTGCCTTGATGAGGTCGGCATGGGGTTCATGTTCGCCGCAGCGCATCATCCGGCGGCGGGCAGAGTGGCCGGCGTACGCCGGGCCCTCGGCATACGCACCGTCTTCAACCTGCTGGGGCCGCTCACCAACCCTGCGGGAGCCGGGCGGCAACTCATCGGGGTGAGCAGTCCCGCGCATCTCCGATTGCTGGGCGATGCCCTCGCCCGCATGGGCTGCGAGCATGGCCTCGTGGTCTGCGGAGATCCGGGGATGGACGAGCTGTCGGTCACCGGTCCATCACTCCTGGTGGAGGTGAGATCGGGGGCCGTGAGCCGCTCTTTCCAGATCGAGCCGGAGGAGTGCGGACTCGCCCGGCATCCTCTATCTACCCTGGCCGGCGGAGACGCCCAGACCAATGCGGCCATCACCCGCGACGTGCTTGACAGGTGTCGCCGGAGGGCCTCGCGACGCCGTGCTTCTGAACGCGGGGGCCGCACTCTACGTTGCCGGTCTGGCTTCTTCGCTGCCTGCGGGAGTTGGGCTGGCCCGCTCGTCGATCGATTCGGGGCGGGCTCTCGATGTGCTGGAACAGATGATCCGGGTGACCAACCGGCTGGGCCGGCACGATGCCCGACCCGGCCCCGGGGGGATCGATGGCAGCGGCGCCGTCAGGCCTGCCGCAGGCGGTGGGACGGCGTGAGTCGTCCGTCCTACCTGGACGCCATCCTTCCCGATGTGCGGCGGCGCTTGGGGGAGCGCAAGGCGCGCATCCCCGAGGCCGAACTGCTCAGCCTCCCGGATCTGGGCCCTCGTCTTTCGTTTGCAGCGGCGCTCCGGTCCCCCGGAGTGTCGCTGATCGCCGAGATCAAGCGCTTTTCTCCCAGCAAGGGTCCGATACGGCCGGATCTCGACGCCGCTGAGCTCGCGCGCCTATACGAGGCGGGCGGCGCCGCCGCCATCTCCGTGCTCACCGAGACCGACCACTTCGGCGGTAGTCTCGGCGACCTGCAGGAGGTGGCTGCGGCCACGTCGTTGCCTCTGCTTCGCAAGGACTTCGTCATCGACCCCTATCAGATCCTCGAGGCCCGAACTTTCGGCGCGTCGGCGGTGCTGCTCATCGCAGCGATCATCGACGACGGCTCGAGCTCGCCCGGCTGGCGGCCTTGGCCGCGGAGTCGGGCCTCGATGTGCTCCTGGAGGTGCACGACGTGGGAGAGATGACCCGCGCGCTTGCCCTGGAAGACGTGGTGATAGGCATCAACAGCCGTGACCTGCGCACCTTCGAGGTGTCGCTCGAGACGAGCGTGCGGCTGGCCGCGCTGGTGCCGCCCGATAGGCTGCTGGTGGCCGAGAGCGGGATCAGAGACCGGGCCGACGTGGAGCGATTGGCCGCTGTCGGTGTAGACGCGGTGCTTGTGGGGGAAAGCCTCCTTCGAACGGAGGACGTCAAAGGGGCGGTCGCCGAACTGGCACGTTACGTGCAGGTGCCCCCCCGGTGGGCTGATGGAGTGACGGACAGAGAGGGGGGACGATGATCACATCTCTTCTGGTGGCGGTGGATTCGTCGGCGTACGCGCGCACTTCGCTGGAACACGCGGTCGCGCTGAGCAGGGCCTATCAGGCCAGGGTCACGGGACTCTACGTGCTCGATATCCGTTATGTCGAGATGCCGCCGTACGTGGACTACTCCTACACGTTCGAGGCGGTTCCGCCCACCCTCGCCCCGCTCGACGTCATGGAGAGTTTTCGGGTCAAGAGCGAGCGGATCCTCAGCGATCTGCAGGAGTTCGTGGGTGCGGCGGGACTGTCCGTAGAGACCCGCACCGAGGAGGGCGTGCCCAGTCAGGTGATCGCCGACATGGGGAAGGCCCACGATCTCATCATCATGGGCAAGCGGGGTGAACACGCCAAGTGGGGGAGGGACCTGCTTGGCTCGACGGCGGAGAACGTCGCCCGGCGCTCGGCCACGCCCGTGCTCCTGGTCGAGTCCGTCGTACCGTCCACTTGCCAAGGCCTTGGTCATGTTCGACGGCAGCAATCCGGCCAACAGGGCGCTCAAGCTGGCGGCCGACCTCGCCGTCAAGACCGGGATCGCGCTCAAGATACTCACGGTCGACGATGACGCGGCCAAGGGCGCCGCCACTCAGGCGGAAGCCACGGCATATCTAGGTCCTCTGGGTCTGCAGGCGGAGTACGCCGTGCTTCCCGGCAGAGCCGCCAAGGCGGCCTCCTCGTTACTGTCGAAACAACCGGTGGACGTCGTGATCATGGGGATGCGGGGTCACTCCGTGCTCCACGACCTGATCCTTGGCAGCACCGCCGAGCAACTGATGCGCTCCGTTTCGCTTCCCGTCCTTCTCGTCCCGTGACCGCTGCGCTCACCAAGCCTGTCCGGCCGCTCGTCAAGGTGTGCGGCCTCACCCGGGTAGAGGACGTGGAACTGGCGGCGATGCTGGGGGCCTGGGCGGTGGGCTTCATCTTCGCGCCCAGCCCACGTATGGTGACGCCCGACGCGGCCCGGCGTCTGATGCTGCCGGCGGCGGGCCCGCTGACCACTGCGGCCTCGCCGACCACTGCGGACCCGCCGGCCGCCGTGGCCCCGCTGGCCGTGGGCGTCTTCGGCGACACCTCCGCTGAGATCATCGTTGCCGTGGTGGCCGAGGCGGGGCTGGGAGCCGTGCAGCTGCACGGAGCAGAGCCCGACGTCTCCGCGGTCAAGAGAGCGCTGGCCGGCGGCGAGCGGGAGGTACTCCTCATCAAGACGATCGCTGTGCCGATCGATGCAGTCGATCCGGGGGCGATCAGGGACGCCGTCGCCGCAGCGCGGGCAGTAGCCGACCTCCTGTTGTTCGACACCGCATGGGGCGGCAGGTCGGGCGGCACGGGGCTCACCTTTCCTTGGGAAGTGGCTCGGGCTGCGGCCGAAGGGACGCCCTATCTGGTGGCGGGGGGGATCGGTCCCGAGAATGCCCACGACGCGTTGGAGAGTTCAGGGGCCTGGGGTGTCGACGTTTCGAGCGGGGTGGAGGCTGCACCCGGCCTGAAGGACCATGAGTCGCTGCGCGCTCTGTTCGCCTCTCTCGCTGCGCCCCGCTCACGAACGGAAGGATCACTGAATTGAGCACGCCCAAACCGACCGTACCTCACCGTTTCGGCCCGTACGGGGGCCGCTATGTCCCCGAGACCCTGGTGGCGGCGCTCGAAGAGTTGGACGCCGCCTACGCCGCATACCGCGACGACCCGGTCTTCGTCTCCCAGTTGCAGGACCTTCAGACCCACTATGCCGGCCGTCCCACACCCCTCTTCCGCGCTGATCGCCTGTCCGCGCGGGTGGGGTGCCGCGTCTACCTGAAGCGCGAGGATCTCGCCCACACGGGCGCGCACAAGATCAACAACACACTTGGTCAGATACTACTGGCCTCGCGCATGGGCAAGACCCGCATCATCGCCGAGACCGGGGCCGGCCAGCACGGGGTTGCGACCGCCACGGTGGCCGCCCTCTTCGGGCTGGAGTGCCACGTCTACATGGGCAAGGAAGACATCCGTCGCCAGGAACTCAACGTCTTCCGCATGAGGCTCTTGGGAGCCGAGGTGATCCCGGTCACCTCGGGCAGCGGAACGTTGAAGGACGCCACCAACGAGGCCATCCGCGACTGGGTGGCCAACGTCGGCGACACGCACTACATCATCGGCTCGGTCGTGGGCCCGGCCCCCTATCCCGCGATGGTCCGAGACTTCCAGGCGGTCATAGGCCGGGAGACCCGCGCCCAGATGCTGGCCCGGGAGGGGCGACCGCCGGACGTCCTGGTCGCCTGTGTCGGCGCAGGTAGTAACGCCATCGGCCTCTTCCGCGAGTTCGTGGACGACCCAGGAGTCAGGATGGTGGGCGTCGAGGCGGGTGGGCTTGGACTGGACAGCGGCAAGCACGGCGCCTCATTAGCGCGGGGCAGCGCGGGCATCCTCCACGGTTCGTACTCGTACGTGCTGCAGGACGAAGACGGGCAGATCCAGGAAGCCCACTCTATCGCCGCCGGCCTGGACTACCCATCTGTCGGGCCGGAACACGCGTTCCTCAAAGATCTGGGAAGGGTGGAGTACACGACGGCCACCGACCAGGAGGCGCTGGACGCGTTCCAGATCTTGTCCCGGCTCGAGGGCATCATCCCGGCGTTGGAGAGTGCGCACGCCATCGCCCATCTCCTGAGGGATGGGCACGGATTCCGTGCGGACGACGTCGTCGTGGTGGGGCTGTCCGGCCGGGGCGACAAGGACGTGTACAGCGTCGCGGGTATGCTGGGGCTGAGTCTATGAACCGGCGCGAGAGCCGTCTTACGCAGACATTCCGGGAAGCCGCCCATCCCCTGCTGATCCCGTATGCGGTGGGAGGTTACCCGGACACCGCTGCCTGCCTGGAGATCCTCAGAGTCTACGCGGACTGCGGAGCAGGGATCGTCGAGATCGGCATACCTTTCTCCGACCCGCTCGCCGACGGGCCGGTCATTCAGGCGGCATCTCAGGCAGCCCTACGGGGAGGCATCCGCCCGACCCACGTGCTCGACATGGCGGGGGAAGCGGCCCTCTCCGGCTCGCCGGTGGTTCTCCTCAGCTATCTCAACACGATCCTCGCGTACGGTGCGGACCGGTTCTTCGCCCGCTGTCGTGCGCGGGGCGTGGCGGGAGTGGTGGTGCCGGACGTGCCGGTGGAGGAAGCGGCCGACCTGCAGCTGAGCGCGCAGGCCCATGATGTGGATATCATCCTACTTGCCGCCCCCACGAGCACGGAATCCAGGCTGGCCCGCATCGCGGCCGCGGCGTCGGGATTCATCTACTGCGTGTCGACGACCGGGGTGACGGGGACGAGGGCGGCGCTTCGGGCGGATCTTCCGGAGTTCGTGGAACGCGTGAGGCGGCATACCGACCTTCCGCTCGCCGTGGGCTTCGGTGTCTCCACCCCGACCAGGCGGGGGACATCGCTCGCTATGCCGATGGGGTGATCATCGGGAGCCGGCTGGTCGACCTGGTCGCCGGGAGCGACAGCCGGGAGGCCGCGCTGACTGGGCTGCGGTCGTTTCTGACCGAGGCTGCGAAGACCGTGGAGAAGGCGCGGCGATAGGAGAGCCGACGACGCGGAACGTCAGTGGCTGATGAGGACGCCCTCTTTTTCGAGGTAGTCCTTGAGTGCCTGCGGCCGGATGCCGTAGAGCCCGGAGAGATAGGTGAGGTCATCCTTGCGGATGGTAAGGAGCTCCTGAGACGGATCGTCGCGGAGCTTACGCAGAAAGGCCAGATAGGTCTCGAGGGGACGCCGCTCTTCGGGCGTGAGACGATCGAGAAGGTCGAGTCGGATGCGAAGCGGAGCACCCTTGCTGAGCGTGCGCTGGAACTCGGGCTCATCCTCGACGTCGAGGATCGACATGGGCGACTGCCCATAGATGGTCGCCAACTCGTATAGCCGTTCGAGGCTTAGGCTGCGTTTGCCGCGCTCGTAAGCGCTGAGAGTGGAGACCACGAACGAGTCCCCGGAACGGTCGCACACCTCTTGCAGGCTGAGACCGCGGTCTTGACGGAGCCGGCGAAGCCTTTCGCCGACCATCTCCGCATAACGTTTCTCGTTGTCCTGCTGGCGCTGATCCATGTCCAAAAAGTGTAGCAGCCTCACTGCACGAAATCTATGGGAACTTTTCTATTCCGAACGCAGATTTTCGCTTTGTGGGGCAGAAATCCTTCACCGTTACGGTTCACATGATCCACGAAGGAAGCCGGTCCGGACACAGCCATGGAGACAAGCGCCTTTGCATAGCCATACAAGTGGTGAAAGCAGCGACGACAGTGGCAATTCCAGGAGGTGCCGAAGGCGGGGGTCGAACCCGCACGAGGTGTGAGCCTCACTGGAGTTTGAGTCCAGCGCGTCTGCCAATTCCGCCACTTCGGCTCCCTGACGATCGGGGGTATTATAGTCGAAGGGAAACCGCTGCGGGCGGCGCTTCCGGAGACCAGGACTGTACCGTAAGATGGATTGCCATACCGTTCTGCGGTATTCATCGGAGGGCGGGTCCGCAACGACTAAGCTGTCGGCTGCCAGGTAACGGAATGGTGTAGAGTAGTTGCCGAACCCTCGCCCTCAAGTGGGGTCGTTATCCGGGCTGCCGTGTGGTTTTCCAGTGCTGCTCGTCGGGGAGATTTGACGCCGATCGATGCCCCGTATCTGAGTCGCATCGACAACAAGACGTGGAGGTCGAACTTATGGAGAAGCTCATCATCACCGTGGCGACGACCGGGGCGATGACCACCAAAGAGAACACGCCCCATCTGCCGACTCAGCCCGAGGAGATCGCCGAGGAGGTGTACGGCGCGTACCAGGCCGGGGCCGCTATTGCCCATATCCACGTACGCACCGAAGAGGGCAAGGCCACCATGGCAGTCGACAGGTTCGAGAAGACCGTCAGCCTGGTCCGCGAGAAGTGCCCCGATATCGTCCTCAACATGACCTCCTCCGGCGGTCTGGGTTTCAGCGACGAAGAGCGCATCCACCCTCACACGATACTCAAGCCCGACATGGGCACCTTCGATGCCGGCACCATGAACTTCTACAAAGGTGTCTTCCAGAACAGCCCGCTGTTCCTGGAGAAGCTGGGTGCGGCCTATATCGAACACGGCATCAAGCCCGAAGTGGAAGTGTTCGATGCCGGCATGGTGTGGAACGCCAAACGTCTCCTGGCCGACGGGTTCCTCAAGGCGCCCATCCACTGGCAGTGCTGCATGCATGTGCACGGTGGGATGGAAGGCTCGGCGCGCAACCTGGTCCACCTGGTGGACTCGCTGCCGGAGGGATCGACTTGGTCGGCGTTCGGCTGCGGCCCCACGGCTAACCTCATCATGGCCATGGCCATCAACATGGGCGGCCATGTGCGGGTGGGCATGGAAGACAACGTCTACCTGAGCAAGGGTGTGCTCGCGCAGCACAACTTCGAGTTCGTCGAGAAGGTGCAGCGTCTGGCCAAGGAGTTCGGTCGTCCGGTCGCCAGCCCGGCCGAGGCCCGGCAGATCCTGGGCCTGCTCTCCCAAGAAGTAAGGCATCGTCCGGTCGGGCGTCAGCCCGGCCGAAAGAGCGAGCGCGTTCGCCGGAGTGGTCAGAACGGGCTCTGTGGCCGGCAATGCGACCATGGTCGCCGGATGTAGGAGTGAGGAATGAAGAAGGTTTCGATCAGTGACGCAGTGCGGTATTTCCCTCCCGCGCACAATGACTGCGCCTGCTTCAGGCTGCAGGGCAAGGAAGAGACGGGGACCACCCAGTTCTCTCTGGGCTGCACGCACTTCCTGCCGGGTGGCGGAGCCGATTTCAGCCCAGGAAGGCCGTTCGACACTATCTATCTCTGCATCGACGGCGAGATCACCATCACCGACAAAGATGGCAAAGACATAGTCCTTGAGGCTCACGACTCCATCTTCATCGCCGGTGACGAAGGCCGTTCGATAAAGAACAAGACCCAGTACCCGGCGAGCATGATGGTGATCCTGGGCATGCCCAAGGAAGCCTAGGCCGGCGGAGCGAAGACGACAAAGCTGATCGGGAGGTAAGGGAATGGCTGAAGAAACACCAAGAAAGTCGGTCGAGGAACTCAGGAAGATCTTCGATCTCTCCGGCAAGGTGGCGGTAGTGACCGGCGCGGGCGGCACCCTGGGTCATGCGCTTGCCAAAGGACTCGCGGTCTTCGGTGCCGACGTGGCGTGCTGGGACATCAAGACCGACATCATGGACGATGTAGTGGCCGACATCAAAGGCCTGGGCAAGAACGCCACCGCCTCCGCCGTCGACGTGACCTCGGACGACAGTGTCAAGGCCGCCATGGAGGGCGTGGTCAAGGACTTCGGCAAGGTCAACATCATGGTCACGGTGGCCGGCACCGCCGGCAACCGCCAGCCCGCTGAGACGTTCGACATCGAAGAGTGGCAGAAGGTCATGAACGTCAACGTCCGTGGCACTCTGCTGTGCGCGAAGTATGCCGGCGCCGAATACATCAAGCAGGGCGACGGCGGCAAGGTCATCACCATCGGTTCAGTGCGCGGGTTCCTCGGCCATCCCGGCGGATATGCGGCCTATGGCACCTCCAAGGGGGCCGTCCACCTGCTCACCAAACAGCTGGCGACCGAGTGGGCCAAGTACAGGATCAACGTCAACGCCATCGCCCCCTCCATCTTCTGGACTCCGCTCACCCAGCAGGTCCGCGACAACCCGGAGATGGTCAAGATCTTCATGGCACGCATCCCCATGGGCCGGGCCGCCGAACTGGACGACTTCATCGGCGCCTGCGTCTACCTCTCCTCTCCGGCGTCTGACTACGTGACCGGCCTCATCCTCTCTGTGGACGGCGGGGCGGTGGCCGGATGATGAAACTGGAGGACGTCAAGAAGATCGCGATCGTCGGTGGTGGCAGCATGGGGCACGGCTGCGCCATGGTCTTCGCGGCTGCCGGCTATCCGGTCGGCATGTACAGCCGCAGAGCGGAGACCTTGGAGAAGGGCATCGAGGCGATGCGGAGCGACCTGACGTTCCTGGCCGAGCGCGGCCTGGGCACGCTGGAAGACGTCGAGCCTACCATGGCCCGGGTCAGCACCACCCAGGACATGGCGGAGGCTGCGGCCGACGCGGATTTCGTGCTCGAATGCGTGGCCGAGGATATGGGCCTCAAGCAGGACACCTTCCAGAAGCTCGATCAGATGTGTAAGCCGGACGCCATCCTGGCGACCAACACCTCGGTGATGAGCCCGACGGAGATCGGCAGCAAGTCCCAGAAGCGCGACAGGATAATCGGGACTCACTGGTGGAACCCGCCGTTCCTCATCCCGTTGGTCGAGGTGGTCCAGACCGAAGAGACGCCGGCCTGGGTCATCGATGTCACCATGGAGCTGCACAAGGCCATCGGCAAGCGGCCGGTGCACTGCAAGAAGGACGTCCCGGGCTTCATCGCCAACCGGCTGCAGCACGCCTTGTGGCGAGAGGCTCTGTCCATCGTCGAGCGGGGCATCGCTGATCCCAAGACCGTGGACGAGAGCCTCAAGTACGGGCCAGGGCTGCGCCTGCCGGTGCTCGCTCCGTGCGAGAACGCCGACATGGTCGGGCTCGACCTCACGCTGTCCATACACAACTACGTGCTCAAATACCTGGAGGACTCGCACGAGCCTTCGCCGCTCCTCAAGGAGAAGGTGGCCAAGAACGAACTGGGCTTCAAGACGGGCGGCGTCGGTTACCAGACCTGGACGCCCGAGGAGCAGAAAGCGCTTCGCAGCCGTCTGCTCGGCTACTTGACCAAGGCAGTGCGCGAGATGAACGAGGCGGAGGCCGGCAGCTAGGAGAATGGGAGACACCGGCAGACCGCCGGTGCAAATAGAGGACAGATCGGACGCATCGTGCGCCCGTCAGTCATAAGGCAACGAGCAAAGGAGATGAGTAGGGACTATGGGGAAAGTATGGGTCGATCTGACACATCCATTTAGTGCAGAGATCCCTCGCTGGCCGTATTTCGTGAAACCGGTCATCGATTCGATGCACACCATGGCCAAGGGCGGCGTCCTCACGCAGAGGGTCGACTGTGTCCAGCACACCGGCACCCACGCCGACGCCCCCCGTCACGTCATGGAGCGGGAATTCAACGGCAAAAGGGCTCGCTACACCCACGAGATGCCCGTTGACGCCTACACGGGCGACGCGGTCTGCCTCGAGATCAAGATCCACCAGTGGGGCCTGATCCGTGCCCGCCGCATCTCGAAGACGCCTGCGAGCGGGCGAACATCAAACCGACCGAACTCAAGGGCATGGTCGTGTGCCTCAACACCGGCATGCATCGCCTGTTCGACGACTCCAAGGACTACTACCACTACGCATGCGGTACCGGTCTCGAAGCCGGCAAATGGTTCGTCAAGTACGGGCCCAAGTGCGTTGCCATGGATTCGCAGGCGCTTGACCATCCGCTTCACACGGCCATGGGCAACAACGGGCCGCCGCGGATGAACCTGCTCGGCAAATCCGGCAGGACGATCACTGAAGAATACGCCGAGCAGTTCGGTGAAGAGGCCTATGCCGAATTCGACCGCGAGCTCTACATCAAGCTGCACGGCAAGGAGGCCTACGACGCCAGATACGGCGAGCTCGAAGCGCTCGGCGAATGGGGAACGTGGGAACCCTGCCACAAGCAGATGCTGGGTCATGGCATCGTCGGCGTTGAGAACCTCGGCGGAGACCTGGACAAGGTGGCCGGCAAGCGCTTCCGGTTCTACTGCTTCCCGATCCGCTGGTACATGGGCGACGGCTCGATGGTCCGCTGCGTGGCCGAGATCGACGAAGATCAGGTCAACAAGGGCGTTCCGGATCGTACCTACACCTACTGCGGTACCGGTTACGGCCCGGCCGCCGAGAAGGAACGCTACGACATCTACCCGCTGAAGTAGGCTGCCCGCTCCCGCTCGCAGCAAGGCGAGTGAGGCGGTCCGGCTCAGCAGGCCGTTCGGAGCCCCCCGCCGGCGTCGGCCGGCGGGGGGCTCTCTACGATCGGCCACTGGTGGACCGCGTAGCGGCAGCCGGTTCCGTCTGTTGGGATAGTTGGGGGATGCGGCGGCCATTCGCCTCTGGGCGAGGTACCGGTGCCGTAGATTATGGGGGGCAGCAGCCCTACAATCATGGAATGCGCACAACGAACAAGACCGCGGTCAACTTGAGCGAGCGGAGGTCGGGACAATATGGGAAAAGTCGAGAGATTCACAAATGGAACGACCGGGGGGCCACTCTTCGTGGATGTGGAGGACGGCAAGATCATCCGCATGTTCCCCATCGACCTGCAAGAGAGTGATCCCGAAGGTTGGACCATCCAAGCTCGGGGTCGAACATTCAAGCCCAAACGCCGGACGACCCTGTCCCCGCACGCGGTGGCGCAGAGGTCCATGGTCTATTCGCCCAAGCGCGTTCTCACGCCTCTGAAGAGGGTGGACTTCGATCCCAAGGGCGAGCGTAACATCCAGAACCGCGGCGTTTCCGGGTACGAGCCGATCAGCTGGGACGAGGCGCTCGACATCGTGTGCGACGAGATCATCCGGCTCAAGAGGGAAGTCGGCCCCGCCGCGATCCTGTCCACCCCTGGTTCGCACCACCTGTGGGGGAACGTGGGCTACCGGCACAGCACCTATTTCCGCTTCATGAACCTCGTCGGTTTCACCTACGGTGAACACAACCCCGACAGCTGGGAAGGTTGGCACTGGGGCGGGATCCACATGTGGGGCAACAGCCACCGCCTCGGCATCCCCGAACAGTACGACCTCCTGGAAGACGCTCTCAAGCACACCGAGATGGTCGTCTTCTGGTCATCCGACCCGGAGACCACCGGCGGCGGCATCTACTCCGCTTTCGAGAGCACACCACGCCGTTTCTGGATGCAAGGAACTCGGGATCAAGATGGTGTTCGTCGATCCCTACTACAATCCGACGGCGACCCTGTTCGCCGACAAGTGGTTCTCGCCTCGGCTCGGCACCGATGTGGCGTTCGGTCTTGGTGTCGCGCACACCTGGCTGACCGAGGACCTCTACGACAAGGAATACGTGGCTGCTCGCACCCACGGCTTCGACGAGTGGAAAGACTACGTGCTCGGCAAGACCGACGGCGTGGCCAAGTCCGCCGAGTGGGCCGAGACCGAGTGTGGGATCCCGGCGCGCGAGATCCGGGCTCTGGCTCGCGAATGGGGCAGCAAGAAGACCATGCTGGCCGCTGGAGGTCTTGGCGGTTGGGGCGGTGCCTGCCGTTCCGCCACCGGCAACGAGTGGGCCCGGGTCATGATCGCTCTCGCCGCCATGCAGGGCTACGGCAAGCCGGGCAGCAACATCTGGGGCACCTCGCAGGGAGCTCCCAGCGACGAGTCGTTCTTCTTCCCCGGCTACGCCGAGGGTGGCATCTCCGGTGACGTCGACAACTCGGCCGCCGGATACGAGTTCGTGTACCGCATGTTCGCGAACAAGCGGGGCGCGACCCGGACTGCCCACCACTCCACCGAGGGGCAGACCATTCCCAGGATCAATATCCCCGAAGCCATGATGCACGAGAAGGTGCGCTGGCACGGCAAGGGCTTCTGCGGCTCCTCGATCGAGTCACAATTTCAGAAGTACGAGTATCCGGCCCCCGGCTACCCGCACGTGCAGATGTACTGGAAGTACGGCACCTCCTTCATCGGCACCATGACCGAGACCAACCGCTACGTCCGGGCGTACCGGGAAGGCAAGATCGGAATGGTCGTCAACCAGTGCATCTGGTTCGAGGGTGAGGCCCGCTTCGCCGACATCATCCTTCCCGCCTGCACCAACTTCGAGCGCTGGGACATCAGCGAGTTCGCCAACTGCTCGGGCTACATCCCGCATACGGGCGCACAGGTGAATCACCGTATGATCGTGCTGCAGAAGAAGTGCATCGAGCCGCTGGGTGAGTCGAAATCCGACTACGAGATCTTCCGCATGTTCGCGGAGCGGCTGGGCATCGGGCCGATCTTCACCATGGGTGGCAAGGACGAGCTGCAGTGGGTGAAGGAATACTTCTACGCCACCGACCTCCCCAAGATCACCACCTGGGAGGAGTTCGAGAAGAAGGGCTACGTCGTCGTCCCCTTCCCGAAAGACCACAAGTCCACCCCGGCCATGCGCTGGTTCGCGGAGGGCCGGGAGAAGGACACTCCCGACTGGGGTCCGCACCCTGCCGACACCGTCGCGCTCGAAGGGCCTGCAGACCCCACAGGCAAGATCGAGTTCGTGTCGAGCAGCCTGAGGCGGTTCGAGGAGGGCGGCAACATCGATCCCGAACGGCCGGTCATGGGCCCCCAATACATCCCCTCTTGGGAAGGCCACCGGACGCCGAGCTACAGCACCTACCCGCTGCAGATGGTGTCGCCGCACCCGCGGTTCAGCTTCCACACCATGGGTGACTCCAAGGAGAGCTGGCTCAACGACGTCAAGGACCACCGCGTTCTGATCGACGGCCACAAGTACTGGGTCATGCGCATCAACACCAAAGACGCCGAAGCGCGCGGCATCAAGCACCACGACCTGATCCAGGCTTACAACGATCGGGGGTCGGTCATTCTGGCCGCCGCCATCAGCGAGCGCGTGCCCGCCGGGACGGTGCACTCCTACGAATCGTGCGCGGACTACCTGCCGCTGGGTGAGCCCGGCTACTCCCCGGATACCTCGGGATGTGTCAATATTCTCGCACCCAAACGCTACATCACACCGACTTCTACCTCAATGGCCAACAACTCGTGCCTCATCCAGGTGGAGAAATGGGAGGGCAAGGCCAAATGAAGAAGTGGAACATGGTGATCGACCTGGCTCGTTGCCACGACTGCAACGACTGCTTCCTCTCCGACAAGGACGAGTTCGTCGGTAACGACTTCCCGCCCTACTCCCTGGCTCAGCCGTGGACGGGGCATCGCTGGATGAACATCGAACGCAAAGAGCGGGGCCAGCACCCCATCGTCCAGCCGGTGTTCCGGCCCACCCCCTGTCTGCAATGCGATGACGCCCCCTGCATCAAGGATTCGCCCGCGGGCACGGTGTACAAGCGCGAAGACGGTCTCGTCATCATCGATCCGGAGAAGGCCAAGGGACATCCGGAGATCGTCAAGACCTGCCCGTACGAGGTCATCTACTGGAATGAAGAGCTGCAACTGGCGCAGAAGTGCACCGGATGTGCGCATCTGCTCGACGCCGGATGGACCGAGACCCGGTGCAGCATGGTGTGTCCCACCGAGGCGATCAAGTTGGTTCTTACCGACGACGCCGAGATGGCCGGTCTGGTCGCGGCAGACGGCCTGGAAGTCCTCAGGCCCGAACTGGGCGCCAAGCCCCGCGTCTGGTACAAGAACCTGCACCGGTGGACCAAGGTGTTCGCTTCGGCAGCGTCGCCTTCAAGGACACCGATGAGTGTGCCGAGGGCGCGAAAGTCACCGTCTCTGCTGCAGGCGCCGTCGTCGGCGAAGGTATGGTCAACAACTACGGCGAGTTCGTAGTCGACCATCTCGAGCCCGGCAAGAGCTACGACGTGACCATCGCGGCCGAGGGCTACAAGGCCGTGTCCAGGACCGTTACGCTCGACGAGAGCCTCAACCTGGGTCTCGTGATGCTCGATAGGGCGTAGCCGGCCCGACGCAAACGACGTAGTCTGACGATCGGGGCCCGTCATGCGACGGGCCCCTTTCTTTTCGCTCGCGGGTAGCGGTCTGCCACAGCCCGTCCTCTGACAGCCGCGCTCGCAATAAGGGGCACGCCCGCGGGCCGGGGGGAGTTATGCTGGTGGGCGGCGGCGTCGGTGACCGCCGGCCGGCCTGCGAGCTCTCCCGAGGGGGCGACATGCGGGAGAGCAACGAACGCGCGACACAGGGAGAGCGGACCATCGTCCGCGACCTCAGCTGGTGCGGCGTGGGGGCAGGGGCGAACGCGGCCATGGTGGACGTCAAGGACGGGAAGATCATCCGCATCCGTCCGGCCCGGTACTACGAGCGGTACACCCGGGAGGAAGTGAAGCCCTGGGTGATGCACGCTCGGGGCAAGACCTTCGAGCCAAGCGACAAGAGCCTCATCGGACCCATCAGTTTGGCGTACAAGAAGCGCGTGTACTCACCCGCCCGCATCCGGTTCCCGATGAAGCGGGTGGACTTCGACCCGGCGGGCGCGCCCGGCTCCGCCGGTCCGGGTGGGCGCAACATCCAGAACCGTGGGGTGAGCAAGTACGTGCGCATCTCCTGGGACGAGGCGCTCGACATCGTCACCAGCGAGATGCTGCGGATGAAGGAGCGATACGGACCGGAGGCCATCCTGTATCAGTCGGACCAGCACGGTGAGAACAAGGTGGTCCACGGTCCGCACGGGTGCGGGCGCAAGCTCTTGCGTCTGTTCGGCGGGTACACACTCCAGGCGCGCCAGCCCGATAGCTGGGAAGGCTGGTGGTGGGGCGCCAAGCACGTGTGGGGCTGCGAACCGGTGGGTCAGCAGATGCCGCAGAAGAACCTACTTCTCGACATCTCCAGGAACGCGGAACTTCTCTTGTTCTGGGGCTGTGACCAGGAGACCACCACCTGGGGTTGGGGAGGGCAACTTCCCAGCCGGCTGAGCTTCTGGTGGACGGAGCTCGGCATCAGGCAGATCTACATAGCGCCCGACTGCAACTACGCCAATGCTGTCCACGCCGACAAGTGGATCCCCGTACTGCCCAACACCGATGCCGCGCTCTACCTAGCCATCACCTACCAGTGGTTCAAGGACGGCACGTACGACGAGGCGTATCTCGAGACTCACGCCTACGGCGTCGACATGTTCGAGGCCTACGTGATGGGGCGGGAGGACGGTGTGCCGAAGAGCCCGGAGTGGGCCGAGCCGATCACCGGAGTCCCAGCCCGCATCATCAAGGCCCTCGCCGCCGAATGGGCGTCGAAACGGACCACGGTCGTCATCGGCAACGGCGGCCCGGGCATCCGCGGCCCGTACTCCACGGAGCCTGCTCGGCTGCAGGTCTTGTGCCTAGCGATGCAGGGCCTCGGGAAGCCAGGATGCAATCAGTCCAAGATGATCGAGTGGGGTCTGCACCACGATTACGAGCAGATGTCCCCTCCTGCGCCCTCGGTGTTCACGAGCGTGCTTGCTGGCTACACAGGAGGCACGCCGGGCGACACTCATCCGAACTTCGTTCCCAAGAGCCTGGTGCCGAGAGCCATTCTGGAGGGTTCGGTCGACTGGTGGGGTGCGGAGGAGGAGTTCGCCCCCCGGGAGAACCAGTTCGTCCACTACCAGTATCCGGTCGAAGGCGCCTCTCGCATCCACATGATCTGGACCGATTCCCCTTCCTGGATCACGTGCTGGAACGAAGGGAACCACTTCATCCAGGCCATGCGGGACGATTCGATAGAGTTCATTTTCTGCCAGCACCCGTGGCTGGAGAATGATGCCCTCTTTGCCGACGTCCTCCTGCCGGTCAACACCAAGCTCGAGGAGGACGATATCGCCAACGATGTGTTCGGCGGGCAGATGAACCTGCTGTTTCCGGAGACGCGCTGTGTGGAGCCTCTGGGTGAGTCGTTCAGCGACTACGAGATCGTCTGCAAGATTGCCGACCGTCTAGGGCTGCTTGAGGCATATACCGGCGGGAAGACGGTATCGGAACTGATCCGCGCTGGGTACGAACGCTCGGGGGCCGCTCATCTGATCAGCTGGGAAGAGTTGAACGAGAAGGGCTACTACGTGGTCTCGCCCGATCCCGACTGGGACAGGATCCCGGCCGGGATGATCGAGTTCTACGAAGATCCGGAGGGACATCCGCTCACCACCCCCACCGGCAAGCTCGAATTCTACGCTACCGGTCTGGCCGAGCATTTCCCCGGCGACGACGAACGGGGACCGGTGCCGAAGTGGATCGCGCAAGGCTCGACTCATGCGGAAACCCTAGGTACGGAGCGAAGCAAGAAGTATCCGCTGCTCGTGATGAGCAACCACCCCAGATGGGGAGTCCACTCCCAGCATGACGATGTCACCTGGTTCCGCGAGATCGAGACCTGCAAGGTGAGGGGCGCCGATGGATACCACTACCACCCGCTGTGGATCAATCCTGCCGACGCCCGGGCGCGGGGGGTCATGCACGGCGATGTGGTCAGCATCTTCAACGAACGCGGGACGGTACTGGCCGGCGCCTATCTGACCGAGCGCATCATGCCCGGTGTGGTAGGTATCGACCACGGGGCCAAGTACGATCCCGTGGTCCCAGGGGAGATTGACCGTGGTGGTGCCATCAACACCATCGTGCCGCGGAACACGACCTCCAAAAACGCTGTGGGGATGGTGGTGTCCGGTTTTCTGGCCGAGGTGGAGAAGATCGACCTGGAAGGCCTTCGCCGTCGCTATCCGGAGGCGTTCGAGCGGGAGTGCCACGCCGACGCGGGTCCGTGCATCGCGGGCGTACTCGATGGAGAAGGTGGATGGCTAGGGCGGGAGGACGGCCGCGCGCGTCCCTGGCGGGGCGCTCGGAGGAGGAGAGCGACCTTTATGTGCAGGCGCTCGCTCGCGGGCTCTCCATCCTCGCGCTCTTCGATGTGGAACACCCGGAGTGGAGCCTCGACGAGATCTGCCGACGGACCGGCATATCGAAGACCACGGCCTACCGGGTGCTCCGCACCCTCGAGTGGAAGGAGTTCGTGGCCTTCGACCCCGATACCGAACGCTATCACCTCGGCAGGGCCATGATCCCCGGGGCCTACTTGGCCCTCTCCTATGTCAGCTTCGTCCGCTACACCCATCCGTTCCTGGAGGATCTCGCGAAGGCCACCGGGGAGACGGTCGAGTTGACGGTGGAGAGCGCTCAGGGCGCCGTGGTCGTCGATCAAGTGGCCACCTCCCACCCGTTCAAGCCCAACCTGCCGACCGGTCGGATCCTCGCGAACATGGCCAACTCCGCCGTCCGGATGTGGGTGGCGACGAGGCCCGACGAAGAGAAGGCGCGGCTGCTACGTGAGCCGCAACTCAAGTTCACACCTCACACGACCACCGACCCGGCGGAGCTGGCGGCGATGCTCGACCGGGCCGCCGGCGAGGGAGTGGCGTTCGACCTGGAAGAGCAGGACGTGGGCGTCTGCGCGGTCTCGGCCCCGGTCTTCGGACCCGGCGGCGACGTGCTCGCTGTGCTGACCGTGGTGGCCCCGTCAGACCGTTTCGGTGCGGAGGCCCGCGGGAGGAATGCGGATGCCGTCAAGAATAAGGCCGCGGAAATGACCGCCTACTTTCGCAGTACCTCGATTGCCGACAGGACGTCGCTCTAGGGGAGGCGATAGCCGGCCGGCAGCGGTCGCGGCGGCCATCAAGCCCCGGAGACGGGAGCCGAGGATTGACGCGCGCCGGTGGCGCGTGCCACACTTAGTAGGCCGCAATGACGGAATAGCTATTCCATTGAGCGGAATAGCTTGGATACGGAAGGAGGTAGGATGGCAGAAGATCGAGCCCCGAACGGTAAGTCGGGCGAGAAGACACTCATCAGGGACATCAGCTTCTGCGGGGTCCCCGAGAACGGGTCGAACGCCTCGATGGTGGATGTGAAGGACGGGAAGATAGTCCGCATCCGTCCGATGCACTACGACTGGAAGTACGATCCCCAGAAGCACATGAACCCGTGGAAGATGGAAGTGCGGGGATCGGTCTTCGAGCCGAGCATGAAGACCCTCATCCCACCGTATTCCATCGCCTACAAGAAGCGTGTCTACTCGCCGGCCCGAATCCGCTACCCCATGAAGAGGGTGGACTGGGATCCGAGCGGCGCGCCCGGCTCCACCGGGCCCGGCGGACGCAATACTCAGAACCGGGGCAAGAGCAAGTACGTGCGCATCTCCTGGGACGAAGCGCTCGACACTATCGTCGGCGAGATGAACCGGATCAAAGAGACGTATGGCCCGACCGCCATCCTGTACCAGTGCGACCAGCACGGCGAGAACAAGGTGGTCCAGGCCTGCCACGGCGCTGGGCGCAAGCTCCTTCCGCTGTGGGGCGGCTACACCCTTCAGATCCGTCAGCCCGACAGCTGGGAAGGCTGGTGGTGGGGCAGCAAGCACTTCTGGGGATGCGAGCCCGTGGGCCAGGGCAAGCAGAGCAACCTCCTCTACGATGTGGCCAAGAACTGCGAACTGCTTCTGTTCTGGGGCTGCGACCAGGAGACCACGCCGTGGGGCTGGCAAGGTCAGCTCCCCAGCCGGCTCTCCTACTGGTACACCGAGCTGGGCATCAAGCAGATCTACGTGTGCCCGGACCTCAACTACGCGGCGGCCGTGCACGCCGACCGGTGGATCCCCGTCCTCCCCAACACGGACGCGGCTCTCTACCTCGCCATCACCTACCAGTGGTTCAAGGACGGCACCTACGACAAGGACTATCTCAAGACCCACGCGATCGGCGTCGAGGCCTACGAGGCCTACGTCATGGGCGAGGAAGACGGCATCCCCAAGACGCCGGAATGGGCGGCTCCCATCTGCGGAGTGTCGGCCCGGGTCATCAAGGCGCTGGCCAAGGAGTGGGCGTCCAAACGCACCAGCGTGGTCATCGGCAACGGCGGCCCCGGCATCCGCGGCCCGTACGCCACCGAGCCCGCCCGCCTGCAGAACATCTGCCTCGCCATGCAGGGTCTGGGCAAGCCCGGTATCAACCAGGTCAAGATGATCGAGTGGGGCCTCTTCGACTTCCCCGATCAGTATGCCCAGCCCAAGCCGTTCCGGGTGCCCAATCTGCGGACGGCCTACACCGGCGGCCATCCCTCCGACCTCAACCACCCCTCGCTGCCCAAGACCTACGTGCCTAAAGCTATCCTCGAGGGTGAGTGTGACTGGTGGGGCTGCGAGTCCGAGACCGCTCCGCGCGAGGATCAGTTCGTCCACCGCTTCTATCCCGCTGAGGGCTGCTCCAAGATCCACGCGGTGTGGACCGACTCCCCGTCGTGGATCACCTGCTGGAACGCGGGGAACGAGTACGTCCGGGCCATGCAGCATACCGACATCGAGTTCATGTGGGCGCAGCATCCCTGGCTGGAGAACGACGCGCTGCTGGCCGACATCATCCTTCCGGTCAACACCAAGCTGGAAGAAGACGACATCGCCGGCGACATCTTCAGCGGGCAGTACAACCTGCTCTTTCCCGAGCACAAGTGCATCGAGCCCTTGGGCGAGTCCTTCAGCGACTACGAGATCGTCGTGCATGATGGCCGAGCGTCTGGGCCTGTTGGAAGAGTACACGGGTGGCAAGACCATCCCGCAGCTCATCAAGTACGGCTACGAGACCTCCCGCTGCGCGGATCTCATCAGCTGGGAAGACCTGAACGACAAGGGCTACTTGGTCATCCCCACCGCGGACAACTGGGAGGATGAGCCGGCAGGCTTCCAGCGCTTCTACGAAGACCCGAAAGCGAATCCCCTGACGACTCCGACCGGTAAACTCGAGTTCGAATCCACCGGTCTCAAGGAGAACTTCCCCAACGACTTGGAACGGCCGCCGGTCCCCAAATGGGTCGCCAAAGGCATCAGCCACGAAGAGACGCTGGGCACCGAGCGCGCCAACAAGTACCCCCTGCTGGTCTGCTCCAACCATCCGCGGTGGAGCGTCCACTCCCAGCACGAGGACATCACCTGGCTCAGGGAGATCGAGACCTGCAAAATCACCGGTCCGGACGGCTATCAGTACCATCCGGTCTGGCTGCACCCGTCGCTGGCCGAGGCCCGCGGAATCAAGAACGGTGACGTCGTGTCCATCTTCAATGAGCGTGGCACTGTTCTTGCCGGGGCGTACATAACCGAGCGGATCATGCCCGACGTCGTCTACATCGACCATGGCGCCAAATGGGATCCCATCGAACCCGGCGTCATCGACCGCGGCGGAGCCATCAACACCATCGTCCCCGGCCACACCACGTCCAAGAACGCGGTGGGCCACGCGGTGAGCGGGTTCCTGGTCGACATCGAGAAGACCGACATGGAAGCCCTCAAAGCCAAGTACCCCGAAGCCTTCGCACGGCCCTTCCACCCCTGCGCGGGTCCCGGTATAGACGCGTGCGTCCTGATAGGTGGTGAATGATGGGCAAGGTACTCGTCATCAATTACGACATCTGCAACGGCTGCTACAACTGCCAGGTCTCGTGCAAGGACGAGCATGTGGCCAACGATTGGTCGCCCATCGCCAAGCCGCAGCCCGACACCGGGCAGTTCTGGAACAAGGTGCATGACAACGTCCGCGGCCAGGTGCCCAAGGTCAAGGTCACGTACGAGCACAGCATCTGTCAGCACTGCGACGATGCTCCGTGCATCGAGGCCTGTAACGCGCACGCCATCTACAAGCGCGCCGACGGGATCGTCATCATCGACCCCGACAAGTGCCGCGGCAATCAGATGTGCCTGGCGGCCTGTCCGTACGAGAACGTCATCTACTTCAACGATGCTCTCAACATCGCTCAGAAGTGCACGTTCTGCGCGCACCTTCTCGATGACGGCTGGAGCGAGCCCCGCTGCGCGGACGCCTGTCCCGACCGGAGCCTTCACCTTCGGGGACGAGGACGATCCCAAGATCAAGGACCTCATCGCCAAGGCCGAGCCGCTCAAGCCGGCTCTGGCCAAGGTCAAGCCCAGGGTGTACTACATCGGGCTACCCAAGAAGTTCATCGCCGGCGCGGTGTTCGACCAGGAAGCGGACGAGTGCGCCGAAGGAGCGACCGTTACCGCCACCAACAACGCCACCGGCGAGAAGGCCAAGGCGACCTCCGACAGCTACGGCGACTTCTGGCTGCGGGATCTCAAGGACGGCGTCTACACGCTGCTCATCGAGAAGCCCGGCTACCTGACCCAGAAGTTCGGTCCGGTGGATATCACCGCGAAAGACATCAACGTCGGCGACATCGCCATCTGGAAGGCGTGAGCCTCGCGAGTCCGGAGTGAGGTCTCGCTGAAGACGCACGACGGCTGGGACCTGTCCCCTGCGGGGGGCGGGTCCCAGCCTCGCCACGGACCGAGGACGATGAGCAAAGGAGCGCAACGATGACCGTCAAGATCGAACCCATCGAATGGCCGGACCGCCCTGATGTGATGATGCCCTATGCGCCGGCCATCAAGGTGACGGGGGGAAGCATCATCTTCTTCGCCGGGGTCACTGCGGCTCCGGTGTATCACAGTCATCCTCACGTGCCCGCCGAGTTCGACAGCATCCCCCCGGACATGCTGAGCCAAGCCCGCATGACCATGGAGAACCTCAAGAGGTCGGTCGAAGCGGCCGGCGGGACGCTCCAGAACGTGGTCCACTGCAAGCGCTTTCTCACCGACCTCGATCTCCAGGACGACCTGAACAGGGTGTGGAACGAGTACATGGGCGCATACAAACCCACCTCCACCACCGTCCAGGTGCAGCGGCTGGCGACGGATCCGCGCTGCCTGGTCGAGATCGACGCCATCGCCGTCGTGGACGAATAAGGAGTGACCATGCGTTTTATCGACGCCCACCTGCACACCGACATGATCGAGGACAAGCAGCTGCAGAAGCTGGTGATGATGGGCATGGAGGCGGCGGTAGTCCCCAGCCCGCACATGTTCCTCGGCAGTCGTGATGCCGATGCCGTTCAGCTCTTGTGGGAGCGCTTTCTCGGCATGGAGACCACTACAGCCAAGACCCTGGGTTTCGAGCTCTTCACCAGTCTCTCGGTGCCCTTCTTCGGGGTCAACCGTGCCGACACCGAGAAATGCCTGGCGAAGCTGCCCGAGTTCCTCAGAGAAGACCGGGTGGTCGCCCTCGGCGAGATCGGCCTCGACACCGCGACCGAGTACGAGAAGGATCTGTTCCGCGAGCATCTGCGGCTCGCCAAGAAGCATGACCTTCCCGTCATCCTCCACACCCCCATCCGCTTGGCACCCCAGGGTAAGACCGTGCTCCCACAGGTGTTCGAGATCATCAAGGAAGAGGGTTTCCCCGTGGAGAGATGCGTCTTCGACCATGCGGGCGAGGAGACGCTGGACTACCGGGCCACGACCGGGGGCATGGTCGGGCTGTCCATATGCTGGGACAAGATGCCTCCGGAACCCGCGGCTCGTTACGTCATCGATCACCCGGAGATGCGCGACAAGATCATTATCAATTCCGAGCTCGGAGGGGAAGGCAACGACTACTTCATGGTCCCGCGGGTGATCCTCGCCATGAAGCTGTTCGGGCTCGACAAGGCCACCATCGACAAGGTCTGCTACCAGAATCCGAGGGACTTCTTCGGTTTGCCGGTCGATTGAGCTGCGGGTCCCGTGTGCGGCAAGACGAGGTAGTTGCAGGGGATTGTCGAAACAAAGATAGTCAGCCTAGTATATGGGCGGACAGGGTCCGAGGGCCTGCTCGCGGATCCGTGGATGCAGGAAAGGGGGAGCGCTACTGGAGCATTGCTGGATAGCGCCGCGCCGGCACGGGCTCGGCGCACTTTTTGCGTGTGTGAACTCTTCAAGGAGGGGTAATGTCTGACAAGGAAGAACGTACGCTCGGATCCGGCGTAAGCCGCCGGCAGTTTCTCAAGGTAGCGGGTGTCGCCGGCGCGACCATCGGTGTCGGCGCCGGTCTGAGCGGTGTGCTCGCCGCCTGCGGCGAGGCCGAGGAGACCACTACCACCGCAGCGGGCGCCACCACTACCACGGCAGCTGGCGCTACCACCACGACGGCGGCAGCCGGTTCTACCACCACGGTGAGCGCCGGCGCCGAAGTGGGGCGCGAAGTCAAGATCGGCTTCGTGACCCCCCAGACCGGTGGTCTGGCCTCCTTCGGCGTGCCGGATAAGTACTGCGTCGAAAGAGCGCAGGAAGCTATCGGCGATGGCATCGTCTGCGGTGACGGCCTGAAGCACCCGGTCACCATCATCACCAAGGACAGCCAGTCCGACGGGGCCCGCGCCGCCCAGGTGACGGGCGACCTCATCAACAACGACAAGGTCGACATCGTCACAGCGGCTTCCACTCCCGACACCGTGAACCCGGTGGCCGACCAGGCCGAGGCGGGCGGAACGCCCTGTGTCACCAACGACTGCCCGTGGCAGCCATACGTGGGCGGGCGCAGCGCCGGCGACCTGAACGCCGTCTTCAAGTGGACCTATCACACGTTCTGGGGTCTCGAGGACGTCCAAGCGACGTTCCTCGACATGTGGAGCCAGGTGCCCAACAACAAAGTCGTGGGCGCAATGTTCCCGAACGACGCCGACGGCAACGCCTGGCTACCCGGCTGGGAACCCGTCTATCAGCCGGCAGGGCTCACTGCCGTGGTCCCCAGCCAGTACCAGGTCGGGCACCGAGGACTTCACCGTCCAGATCTCCGAGTTCAAGAAGGCCGGCTGCCGAGATCGGCATGGGCGTCTTCATCCCGCCGGATTTCACCAACTTCTGGAAGCAGGCCATCCAGCAGGGGTGGAAGCCCAAGCTGGCCACCTACGCCAAGGCCCTGCTATTCCCGCAGTCGGTGGAAGCGCTGGGCGATATTGCCAACGACCTCACCACCGAGGTCTGGTGGACTCCCAGCCACCCGTTCACCTCGTCGCTGTTGGGTGAGACCTGCCAGCAGTTCGCCGACAAGTTCACCGCCGCCAACGACGGCGCCCAGTGGACTCAGCCCCTGCTCCACTTCATCGTCTTCGAGATGGCGGTGGACGCCCTCAAGCGGGCGACCAGCGTGGACGACAAGGAAGCCATCATCGCGGCTGTCAAGACGCACGAAGCTCGACACCATCGGTGGGCCGATCGACTTCACCGCTCCGGTCGTAGGCGCGACCCCGCCGTTCCAGGTGGGCCCGTGCCACATCGTGGAGAACGTCTACAAGACTCCGCTCGTCGGCGGTCAGTGGCGGACGGGAACCAAGTATCCGTTCGAACTCACCATCGTCAGCACGGCGGCTGCCCGGACCTTGGCATCCCGGTGCAGGACAAGGTGCAAGAGCTACGTCTAGAGGAGTCTCGCTCGTAGTCGCGGACTCTGTTGGCCGGCTGCCGCGCGGGTTACCGCGCGGCAGCCGCTCTCTTGCAGTGCATAGGGGCGTTTTGCGAGCTATTGAAGCGGTTTTTCCTTGACCTGGGGGCGTCCTGTGTGACATCCTGAGTTGCTGCATGCTGGGACCATTCCGGGCTGGGCCCTGCGAGGTAAAACTACACACAGGGAAGGAAGGGGGACTGGGATGATGCACGGAGGTGGTTCCACTTGACGGTAGCTCTTGAAACCCAAGGCCTTCGAAAGTCGTTCGGAGGGGTCTTGGTCATCGACGATCTGAGCATCAGCGTCGACGAAGGCGAGGCGCTCGGGCATCGTCGGTCCCAACGGGGCGGGCAAGACCACCTGGTTCAACCTCATCACCGGCGCGGTGCACGCCGATGCCGGCAAGGTGATCTTCGAAGGCAAGGACATCACCCACCTCTCCAGACACGAGCGGTGCCGCCAGGGCATCGGCCGCACCTTCCAGATACCCAAGCCCTTCTCGGGCATGACCGTGTTCGAGAACGTTCTGGTGGGCGCCACCCACGGCCGGAACATGGGGGAGCGGGCCTCGTACGAGCATTGCGTGGAGATCCTCGAGATCACCGGCCTGGACCAGAAGGCGAACGTCCTGGCCGGGTCGCTCACGCTCCTCGACCGCAAGCGTCTGGAACTCGCTCGGGCTCTGGCCACCGACCCGAAGCTGCTGCTCCTGGACGAGATCGCCGGTGGCCTCACCGAGGCCGAGGTCGAGGATCTTCATCGAAGAGATCAAGAAGCTCCGCGAGACCGGCATCACCATCGTCTGGATCGAGCACATCGTGCACGCACTGCTGGCCGTGGTCGACCGCATCATGGTCATCCAGTTCGGCCGCAAGCTGTGCGAGGGTGACCCGCGCGAGGTCATGAACAGCCAGGAAGTCCAGGCCTGCTACATGGGAGGGACGCCGGCATGAGCCTGCTCGAGATCGAGAACACCAGCGTCTACTACGAGGACTTCCAGGCGCTCTACGACATCAACATCAAGATCGAAGAGGGCGAGATCTTCGCCTGCATCGGCGCCAACGGCGCCGGCAAGAGCACCATGCTCAAGACGGTGGCCGGGAGTCCTCGTTCCTCGCCGCGGGCGCATCCTGTTCGACGGTCAGCCCGATCGACCACATGCCCCCCTACAAGCGGGTGGAGATGGGCATCTCTTCTGTGCCCGAAGGCCGCCGGGTGTTCCCCAGTCTCACGGTGCACGAGAACCTCCTCATCGGCGCCTATCGGAACCGCAAGGGCCCCTGGACCACCGACGCCGTCTACGAGCTGTTCCCGCTGCTGCAGCCCCTCAAGAAGCGGCAGGCCTCCGGTCTCTCCGGCGGCGAGCAGCAGGCGCTGGCGATCGGCCGCGCGCTCATGGCCAATCCCCGGCTCATCCTCATGGACGAGGTCTCCCTGGGTCTGGCGCCGGTGGTCATCAAGCGCATCTACGAGGCCTTCCCCACCCTGCTCGAGAACGGCTGCACCATCCTCGTGGTGGAGCAGGACGTGCAGCACGTGCTCACCGTGGCCACTCACGTGGCCTGCTTCCTCGAAGGGCGGATCGCCCTGCAGGGAGGCCCGAGCGAGCTGACCAATGACCAGATAACCGCGGCCTACTTCGGGGTGTAGACATGGACTGGATAAACGCAGCTGTTCAAGGCATCCTCCTGGGCGGCCTCTACGCCCTGTTCGCGGTCGGTCTCTCGCTCGTGTTCGGCACCATGCGCCTGGTCAACCTCGCTCACGGCGACTTGACCATCCTTCCGGCCTACGTGGCCCTCATGATCGTCAACGCCCTCCAGTTCAACCCGTTCTATTCCATCCCGATCACCATGGTGATCATGTTCGTCGTTCGGCTATCTGCTGCAGCGCGGGCTGCTGAACTTCGTGGTGAGGTCAGGGGGACGTCGCCGGGGTGATCGTGACCTTCGGTATCTCGATCGTCATCCTGAACGCCCTGCTGCAGGGCTTCACCGCCAACTCGCAGGGTCTGGACGCCGGCCAGGTCGAGAACCTGAGCATCACCATCAACGACAGGCTGGCCGTCGGCTGGCTGCCGCTGATCATCTTCATCATGTCGGTGGTGGTCATCACCGTCCTGCAGATGTACATGGGCCGCACCAAGATGGGCCGGGCTTTCCGCGCGGTGTCCGACGACCAGGAAGCCGCTCGCCTGATGGGCATCAACACCAAGCACATCTGGGCGGTGGCCATGGGTGTGGCCCTGCTCATCGTCAGCCATCGGCGGCGTGATGATGGGCATCCGCACCACGTTCGACCCGCTGCTCGGTAGCGACCGCCTCATCTTCGCGTTCGAGGCGGTCATCATCGGAGGCATGGGCTCCAGCTTGGGGCACGCTGCTGGGCGGGGTCATCCTGGGCCTGGCCCAGACCCTCGGGGCCCAGGCCTTCGGCTCGGCGTGGCAGATCCTCGTGGGCCACGTGGTCTTCATCATCATCCTCGCCCTGAGACCGCAGGGCTTCCTGGCGAAGACGGTGACGGCATGAAAACGACTGCAACCACGGCCACCGGGACGGCAAGCAGCTACTCCGGTCTCGGTGGCCAACCGGACCAACCTCATGATCCTTGCTTTCGGGTCGCTGATCGCTCATCGTGCTCGCGCTGTTCCCGTTCTTCGGCGGGCACGCCGTGGACCCGGCGGCTGGTCGACTTCTTCTCCCTGCTGGCGCTGGCCCAGTTCTGGAACCTCATGCTCGGCTACGCCGGCCTCATCTCGGTGGGGCAGCAGGGCTTCATCGGCATCGGCGTCGTACACCCTGTGGCTCTTTTCCGACGTCTTGCACATCAACCCCTTCATCGGCGGTGATCTTCGCGGCCATCGGCGGTGCGATCATCGCCCTGCCGGCCGCGGCTCTGGTGTTCAGGCTCAAGGGTGGCTATCTGGCCATCGGGACCTGGGTCATCGCGGAGATCCTTCGCCTGATCGTGGCCAACATCAAGAGAACCGGCGGTGGATCCGGTATCACGATCCAGGCGGCCAGCCAAGTTGGGCACCGAGGTGCGGGTGCCGGGCAGCGTACTGGTGGGCCCTGGGCTCGGCCCTCATCGCCATCGCGGTTCACCTACCTCCTGCTCCGGTCCCGCACCGGTCTGGCGTCTCGAAGGCCATGCGCGACAACGACCTGGCGGCCGAGAGTAGCGGCGTCAACCTCTGGCGCATCCAAGCTCTACACCTACGTCATCGCCGGCGCAGGCTGCGCGCTGGTCGGCGCCATCGTGGCCATCCACCTCCTCCGGGTGCAGCCGGCGGCGGCCTTCAGCGTCAACTGGACCGCCTATCTGATCTTCATCACGGTCATCGGCGGCATCGGCACGATCGAAGGGCCCGATCATCGGGACCATCATCTACTTCATCCTGCGAGAGACGACCAGCAAGTACGGCGACGTGGTACTTCATCGTGCTGGGTCTCCTGGCCATCGTCGTGACGGTCTGGAGCCCGGCCGGCATCTACGGGTTCATCGTAAGGAAGACCAACTTCTTCGTGTTCCCGCTCCAACGCAAGTTGAGGCTGGCTGCGGTCTCGGGGCAGGAGCCCCCCCAGGAGGTCGCCGCGAAGGCGGAAGCCTAGCGATGAGTTCGTGATTTCGCGCGACACCGCGCGAAGCTCAGACCAACCGGGGCCGCCCTTCGGGGCGGCCCCTCCTTTTGCGGCCGCGGCTGCTTTGCAGCCGCCTGACGGTTGCCATCGCTCGAGATCGGGTGCTATCGTGTGCAGGTCGCCACAGAACGGTGTGCCGTTCCGTAGCATGGGAAACACAGCGATCCGAGCGATGACTCTCGTAGCCGTCGCCGGACCACAGCCACTGTCGCAGCTGGGGGGATATCGTGACGCGAGCCGCGGACCTTCACGATAAGTCGGATGAAGGTGACCTGAACGTTCGAGCTGTGGTGCGGGCCGTGTCGATCCTCGAGCAGTTCACCTTGGAGCGGCCGGAGCTCAACCTGACCGAGATAAGCACGGGAATAGGGCTGAGCAAGAGCACGACGCACCGACTTCTGAGCACGCTCGAAGCCACCGAGATGGTCGAATTCGAGAGGAAGACCGCCCACTACCGACTGGGGCTGAAGACCTTCAGACTCGGCAGCATCGTGGCGAAGGGCATGGAACTGGTCAAGCAGGCCGATCCGCTTCTGCGGGCCATGGCCGAAGAAACAAGCGAGACCTCCTTCCTGGTCGTGGCCGATGGCAGCGAGGCGCTGTGCCTGCGCCGCTTCGACGGGAGCCACCAGGTGCGGGTCCTATACCTCGAGCCCGGAAAACACTCGGCCTTCAACTGTGGGGCGGCGCAACGCGTGCTTCTGGCTCACCTGCCCGACGCCCAGTGGGAAGAGGTGGTGGGCGGACACGTTCGCCGGATGACCCAGTACTCGCTGGTGAGCAGGGACGAACTCGAGCGCGACCGGCGCGAGATCCGAGAGCGAGGGTATTCGGTGAGCTGGGAGGACGTCACCCTCCATGCGGGCGCTCTTGGTACCCCCGTGCGCGACTCGACGGGTGAAGTGGTGGCTGCGGTGAGTATCTCCGGCATCGTCCAACGCTTCTCGGCGGAGCGGCTGCCCGGCCTCATCCGGAGCGTGATGGAACTCGGCGAGGAGCTGTCGCGCCGATTGGGCTACCTAGCCGAGGACTCGACTTCCGGCGGGTGAATCCGACGTCCGGCGGGTGAGTAGTCGGTCGCGGCCCGGCCGGCTCGGTCAGGCCGTCGCGCCCTCGGCCAGCGCCGCGGGTCGTTCCAGGAGGTCGCGGACTTTGCCGAGGAAGCGCGCGGAGGGCGCTCCATCCAAGATGCGGTGATCGGTGGTGAGCGACAACGAGATCATGCGGCGCTTGACCAGCTTGTCCTGCTGGAAGATGGGGACCGGAAGGATCGCCCCGACTCCCAGGATAGCCGCCTGCGGCGGAACGATGAGGGGGTCGAAGCTCTCCACTCCCAGCGCCGCCAAGCTGGTGATGCTGAAGCTGGCGCCCGCGTAGTCGTCGGGGCCCAGTCTGCCCGCGCGCGCACCTGCCACCAGCCGGTCGAGTTCCGCCGCCGTGGCTCTGATATCGAGCCGGTCGGCGTCGTGCACCACCGGAATGACCAGGCCGCGCTCCTCGAGATCGACGGCCACGGCGATATTGATCTGGGGGAGGATGCGTATCCCCTGGGCCTCCACCCATTGGGAGTTCACCTGCGGCATCGCCGCGAGCGCGAGCGCCGCCGCACGCACCACGAGCGCGTCGAACGACACGGCCATCCTCTTGCCACCGTCTCCCGTCTTCAGATCCCGCCGAAGAGCCATGGCATCGGTAACGTCGCAGCGGACCCGGTACGTCACCTGAGGGATCGTAGTCGCGGACAGGGTCATACGCTCGGCGATGATGCGCCGGGTCCGGCTCAACGGTTTGACGTCCGACATCGCAATCACATCCTTTTCGGTGAGACGCGTGGGGCCGGGAACCGTTGTGCTGAGGTCGATACCCAGACTTCGGGCCCGGGCTCGTGCCCGTGGTGAAGCCACTACCCGGTCCGATCCGGGTGTCGGTGCGGGGTCGGCGATCGCCGGATCCACTGTGCTCGGCGCGCCGGCGAGTTGGGCGGCGGCGGGCAAGGTTGGCACCGGCCCGGGGACGTCCACCGATCGGGGGACGCGCTCGAGATCCTCGAGATCCTCGAGGTCCTTGAGATCCTCCGCGGTCTCCGCGAGATAGGCGACGAGGGAGCCGACCTCGACCGTCTCTCCCTCGTCCGCGACGACCCGGGCTAGGACTCCGCGGCCGGGGGAGGGCGCGTCCGACGTGGCCTTGTCGGTCTCGACGAGGAAGAGCGGATCGCCGGTAGCCACCTCTTCGCCCACCTCCTTGAGCCAGGCCACGATCGTGCCCCGTTCCATCGTCAGTCCGAGGACCGGCATCGTCACCTCGATGATCACGGGCTTCCTCCTCCTGCGGGGGGCGTCCCGCGCACCAGGCGTCGGGCGGCATCCACTATGTCCTCGGTCTGCGGGACCACCGCAGCCTCGAGGCTTAGGTTGTAGGGGATGGGGACGTTCTTACCGCAGACCCTTATCGGCGGAGCGTCGAAGTAGTCGAAGGCGTCCTCCAGCGCGCAATTGACCACCTCGGCCCCCACGCCGGCCCTCTCCGGCGACTGATGGGTCACCAACAGCCTCCCGGTCTTCATGATCGAGCGGGCCACCGTGCGTCGGTCGTAGGGGACCAAGGTCCGGGGATCGATCACTTCGAGTTCGATGCCTTCGGAGGCGAGGATGGCGGCCGCTTCGAGAGCCTTCTGGCACATCAGCGACACAGCGACGCAGGTGACATGCCTGCCTTGACGAACGATCGCAGCCTGGCCGAAGGGCACCGTGTAGTCGGTCTCGGGAACGGGTCCGCTCACGCCATACAACAGCTTGTGTTCCAGGAACACCACGGGATCGTTGCTCCGGATGGCGGTCTTGAGCAACCCCTTGGCGTCATATGGGGTACTGGGGAGAGCCACGATGAGGCCGGGGGTGTGAGCGAACCACGCCTCCAGGCTCTGGGAATGCTGGGGTCCGTTGCCTCTACCGGCTCCCTGCTGCGTGCGGATGACCAGAGGCACATCCACGTCACCGCCGAGCATCCAGCGGATCTTGGCCGCCTGGTTGCAGATCTGGTCCATGGCGAGCATGGCGAAGTCCACGTACATGTATTCGACCACCGGACGAAGGCCCGCAAGCGCGGCGCCGAGGCCGATTCCGGTGAACCCCGCCTCGGAGATGGGAGTGTCCCGCACCCGCGCCGGGCCGAACTCTTCGAGCAGTCCCCTGGTGACGCCAAAGACGCCTCCGCCGCCCCACACGGCTATGTCCTCACCCAACAGCATCACGGTGGGGTCGCGCTGCATCTCCTCGCGGAGAGCCTCGTTCAGAGCCTGCGCATACGTCAGCGACCGCTGTCCACTCACGAGAACAGCCCCTCCATCACGGTGCCCGGGTCTGGATCGGGGCTCGACTCGGCGAAGTCGACGGCTACCCTCATGGCTGCGACCGCCTCATCCGTCCACCGCTCCAGGTCTTGCGCCGAGGCCAGGCCCTGTTCCGCGAGCAGTCGTCCGTAGCTGGGTATGGGGTCCAGCGCCCTCCAGAGGGTGGGCTCCTCCTTGTCCCGGTAGGTGAGGGGGTCGCCGACGTGGTGGCCGAGAAAGCGGTAGGTGTGGGCGACCACATAGGTGGGACCTTCACCACGGCGCGCTCGCTCCACGCCCTCTCTCACGCCGAGAAACACGTCGACCACGTCCATGCCGTCGCACTCAAGTCCTGGGATCCCGTACCCCGCCGGGCGGCCGAGGAAGCCTTCCTCCCCAAGGGCCGACATCTGGTCCACCGAACCGCTCATGCCGTATTGATTGTTCTCGCAGAGGAACACGCACGGCAGCCTCCAGATGGCAGCAAGATTCGATACCTCGTGGAGGATGCCCTCGTTCAGGGCCCCGTCGCCGAAAAAGCACAGGGTGACCCTGCCGTTCCCCAGCATCTGCGACGCAAGCGCCGACCCGGCGGCGATGCCGACCCCTCCCCCCACGATGCCGTTGGCTCCCAGGATGCCCCTGCTCATGTCGGCGATGTGCATGGAACCGCCACGCCCCTTGCAGTAGCCGGTGGCTTTGCCCATGAGCTCGGCCATGCAGGTCTTCTCGTCGGCGCCCTTCGCCAGCACGTGCGCATGGCCGCGATGCGTGGAGGAGATATAGTCCTCGGACCGCAGAGCCCAGACGGCCCCGACGGCCACCGCTTCCTGGCCCTGATACGTGTGGGTGACCCCTCGGATGGTCCCTGAGCGGTAGAGCGCCGCGGACTGCTCCTCGAACTCCCTGATGAGGCTCATCCGTCGGAACATGCCGGTGAGGCTCTCGTGCGACAGTCCGGTGAGCCCCTCGAGAGTGGTGTTCTTCAGCCGGTCGACGGTCCGGGAAAGGGGCTGTGAGGGAGGCAGTCTCAAGGTCTCGCCAATCCGTTCTCCTCGGCGCAGTGCAGACGGGCGGCAATGATAGTGAGTGCTCCCGGGGGAGTGTCAACCTGGGCCCCGAGCCGCCCTGGGGGGAGGACCCGCCACAGGGGAGTGTGGTTTAATAAGGTCGTGGCTACGTCGTGTCTGCACACGCGCGCTCTGGTGGCTGCATGCAGACGGCAAGAAGGAGTTGACTGATGCCCAGCTGGATCGGACCCTGGGAGATCGCCATCGTCTTGGTGCTGGTGCTGCTCATCTTCGGTCCCCGCAAGCTGCCCGAACTCGGATCCTCGCTCGGCAAGTCCATTCGGGGCTTCAAGAAGGGTATGAAGGAAGGCCAGGACGAGCTCAAGGAGACCATGGCCGAGGTCAAAGAGGCCACGGATGTCAGCGACACCGCGACGACCAAGACCGAAACGGTCGACGTGGGTCCTGAGGCTCCCGAGACCGAAGCGGTCGACGCGGGTCCTGAGACTCCCAAGACCGAGTAACCCACCGCGCTGTCAGGCGGGGTTCTTATGGCCGAACGCGAGAACTTCGTCTATCTAGAGATCGCTGAGACGATGCGACGGCTCATCATCTCGGGTGAGTTGTCACCGGGTGAGCGTCTGCCGCCCGTACGAGTGATGGCCGAGCGCTGGAAGTGCACCCCCAACACCGTCAGTCGAGCCTATTCCCTCCTGGGACGTGAAGGACTCGTTGTCGCCCACCGCGGAGGCGGCACACGAGTCGCCATGCCCGGAGGCGCCTCCGGTCTTCTTGCGCCCCCGGAGTGGCAGTGGGCCGACCTTGTGAATCGTGCGGAGAGTTACCTGCTCGAAGCGATAGGGCTGGGTCATAGTCCTGCGCACGCGGAAGCCGCCCTCGCCGCAGCCATAGGCCGCTGGCAGGAGGTGCGAAAGACGATGCCGCGTGCAGCGGACGCGGATGCAGATCGCCTGCTGTCGACCACGATTCGCTTTGCGGGCAGCCACGACCTTTCGGTGGAACTCCTGGCCCGCTCGCTGGCCGAAGCCGCTCCCCCGGTGACACTCACCACCGACTTCATCGGGAGTCTCGGGGGGCTCATGGCCTTGGCCCGGGGCGAGGCAGATATCGCCGGATCGCATCTGTGGGACGAGGCATCGGGTCTGTACAACCTCCCGTTCGTGGAGCGCATCCTGCCCAACCGTCCCGTGGTCGTGGTCAACCTGGCCAAGCGCCTGCAGGGGCTCATCGTCCCGCCCGGCAATCCCATGAAGCTGCAGGCGGTCGCCGATCTTTCGCGGCCTGGGGTCACCTTCGTCAACCGTCAAGCCGGTTCGGGTACGAGGGTGTGGCTGGATGTCCAGCTCAAGCGGGCCGGTGTCGATGCCGGATCGGTCGCGGGTTACGACCGGGAAGAGACCACCCACATGGGGGTCGCCCGGGCAGTCGCCGAAGGCGAGGCCACGGTCGGACTTGGCATCCAGGCAGCGGCCAGTGCATACGGACTCGATTTTGTCCGACTGGGCGAGGAGCGCTACGACCTGGTGGTATCCGCCCGGCACTGGGACGACGGTTCGTTCGACGCTCTCCGGTCGATCGTGGCCTCGTCTCACTTCCGCGAGGCACTCACCGCACTGGGCGGCTATGAGGTCTCGGAGACGGGCGTAGAGACCCGGCTGGCGTGAGTCCGCCCGAGGGGCACACAGTAGGAGACATGGAGCAGGCCTGCTCTTCAGCCTCTGCTGCCGCGGGACCCCTCTTCCTGCTGGACGGGAACAATATCGCCTACCGAGCTTTTTTCGCCCTTCCGCAGGAGATAGCCACCTCCGACGGGCTTCCCACCAACGCCCTCTACGGCTTCTGCGCGATGGTGATCAAGATCCTCGCCGAGTATCGCCCCGGCGCTGTCATCGTCGCCTGGGACTCCCCCGAGAAGACCTTCAGACACGGCGAGTTCGAGGAGTACAAGGCGCAGCGCAAGCCCATGCCCGATCTGCTATCGCAGCAGTGGCCCTATCTGCCGGAGCTGGCAGAGGCCTTTGGCTTCGTCAACCTGTCGGTGCCCGGCTTCGAGGCCGACGATATCCTCGCCACGCTGGCGCGGCAGGCGGAAGCCGAAGGCAGGCAGACCTATATCGTGACCGGCGACCGTGACGCCCTGCAACTGGCAGGGCGCAATGTCAGCATCATGGCCAACACCCGAGGAGTCACAGAGGTCAAGATCTACGACCCTGCCGCGGTGGAAGAGCGGTTCGGAGTTCCTCCGAGGCTGATCCCCGACCTGATCGGCTTGAAAGGGGACACGTCCGACAACATCCCCGGTGTGCCCGGGATAGGGGAGAAGACCGCGGCGCAACTCCTTGTACAGTTCGGGGATCTGGACGGAGTCCTTGACCACATCGACCAGGTCGCCGGGCCCAAGAGGCAGGAGTTGCTGCGCGAGAACAGAGAACTCGCCCTCCTATCCCGAAGGCTGGCGTGTCTCGACCAGGACGCACCCATCGACATCCGCACGACCGAACTACTTCCTCACAGGCTCCAAAGAGAGCGGCTGGAAGAGATCTTCGCCCGCCTGGAGTTCCACACTCTCCTGGAGCGGGTGGCGGCGCTCGAGCCGCTGCCCGCTGCCCCGGGAGCAGAAGCGGACGAGTCGCCAGCGGCCCCCGCGCTCCCCATCCCGGTCCGGTGGCCGGTGACGGAGGAGCAGGCGGCGCGCCTCTTCGACCGTTCCAGGCCCTTGGCGGTGGCCGCTGACCCGGCTGCGACTGCAGCGGCCAGTCTGGTCGCGGACGGGGCCGCGACCGTGGCGGCAGACTTAGTCGGCGACAGGGCCGTGGCCGGCGTGTCCGAGGGTGCCAGGCTGGGCGGCGGCGGTAGTCTCTGGCTGGCGCAGGCTCCGGTGACGGACCCGACCGACTACGCCGCCTTCACTGTGGCCGAGATCGGGGCGCGCGACCGGTCATCGCCCCTGCTGATGGAGCTCCTCGGGGATACGGGCGTGACCTGCCACGACTTCAAGTCGTCATCCCCGCTTCACGCGCTGGCGCCCCGTGCGGCGCACGACACCTACATCGCGGGCTACCTGCTTGCCCCGGGCCGGAGAGAGTACGGATTGTACGATCTGGCCCGAGAAGCCGGGGTCGTGCCTCCCTCCTGCCGGTCCGGCGCGGACGGCTCAGCCGCCGCGGCGCTCACCCTCCTTGTAGCAGCGGGGCAGCAAGAGGCCCTCCGAGACCAGGGCATGTGGGATCTGTTTCAGGAGATCGAGCTGCCGCTCACCCGGGTCCTGATCGAGATGGAGGCGGCCGGGATCTTCCTCGACTGCTACCGGTTGGGGGAGATCACCGGCAAGATCGAGGACCAACTGGAGGGGTTGGAGGCCTGCATATACGAGCTGGCGGGCGAGACGTTCAACCTCGGCTCGCCTCAGCAACTCGGCCACGTCCTCTTCGAGCGCCTGGGCTTGGCGCGGCAGCGCAAGACGAAGACCGGCTACTCCACCGATGCCAAGACCCTGGAAAGCCTGCGCGACCGGCATCCCATCGTGGGGCACCTCTTGACCCACCGCGAGCTATCAAAGCTCATGTCGACCTATCTGCTGGCGCTGCCGCAGGCGGTGGATCCGGTCACCGGCAGGCTGCACACGACCTTCCACCAGACGGTCGCGGCCACCGGGCGATTGTCGTCGAGCGATCCGAATCTGCAGAACATCCCCGTTCGCACAGCACTGGGAGCTCAGATCAGGCAGTGCTTCACCGCCGAGCCGGGCCACCTGCTCGTTGTAGCCGACTACTCTCAGATCGAACTGCACATCATGGCCCACTTGTCCGGCGAACCCGCCCTGCTGGAGGCGCTCGCCCGGGGAGAGGACATCCACAATCGCACTGCGGCTGAGGTCTTCGGTCTGTCTCCCGACCAGGTCGACTCCGTCCACCGCCGGTATGCGAAGGCGGTCAACTTCGGCATTATGTACGGGATCTCCGCGTTCGGGCTCAGCCAGAACCTGGGTATCGAACGGGAGGAGGCGGCAGCCTATATCCAGAAGTACTTCGAGCGCCTTCCGCGCGTGAAGGCCTTCATCGAGGCCACCATCGAGACAGCGCGGCGCCAGGGCTATGCGACGACGGTGTTCGGACGCCGCCGGCCCATCCCGGAGCTGACCTCAGCCAGTTTCACCGAGCGCTCTTTGGGGGAGAGGCTGGCCGTCAACTCAGTCATCCAGGGCAGCGCCGCCGATATCATCAAGGTGGCGATGATCCACTGTTTCGACCGGCTCCAACAGGAGTTCCCCGCCTCCCGGCTGGTGCTGCAGGTGCACGACGAACTGGTCATCGAAGTCCCGGAGGGCGAGGCCCCTGCGGTGCGGACGGCGATGGTGCAGGAGATGATCGACGCCTATCCCATGGACCCGCCTTTGCGTGTGGACGCGGGGATCGGGCCGGACTGGCTGGCCGCAAAGTAGGCTTGCGGAGCGGCAACAGGCCTCGTCCGCCTAGGTTGCTTTTCCCCCGCGCCTGCGTATACTACCCCGCACGTGAGCCATGCGGGGGCATGGCTCAATTGTGCATTGTTTTGGAAAGGGAAGCGGAAACTACATGCCAGACGAACACACCGACGACAACGAGCAAACACTACAGGGTGGCCAAGATCTCATGATCGAAGTGGATGGGAAGATGGTTCCCAACTACGACGCGACGATCTTGACTTTCGAGGAGGGGGACATAGTCACCGGGACGGTGGTCCGGGTGGACAAGGACGAAGTCCTCGTTGACATCGGCTACAAGAGCGAAGGGGTGGTCCCCGCCAACGAGCTGTCCATAAGAAAGTCGGTCGATCCTGCTGAAGAGGTCTCGGTGGGCGACATCGTCGACGCCCTCGTGCTCACCAAAGAAGACGCCGACGGTCGGCTCATCCTCTCCCGCAAGCGGGCACGGTTCGAACGTGCCTGGCAGCGGATCGAGAAGGCCGCCGAGGAGGGCACGCCCGTCACCGGGTCGGTCATCGAGGTGGTCAAGGGCGGTCTCATCCTCGACTTGGGCGTGCGCGGCTTCCTGCCTGCATCGCTCGTCGACATCCGCCGGGTGGCGGACCTGGACGAGTTCCTGGGTCAGACCCTCGAGTGTCGGGTGATCGAGCTCAACCGCTTCCGTAACAACGTGGTGCTCAGCCGGCGCGCCGTACTCGAAGAGGAGCGCCGCGGCGCCCGCGAGCAGATCCTCGACCGGATGAACGTTGGCGACCTGGTCACCGGCACCATCTCCAACATCGTGGACTTCGGTGCGTTCGTCGACCTGGACGGCATCGACGGGCTCATCCATATCTCGGAGCTCTCCTGGAGCCACGTCAACCATCCTTCCGAAGTACTCACCATCGCCCAGAAGGTCGAGGTGCGAGTGCTCGACATCGACCGCGACCGGCAGCGCATCTCCCTCGGCCTCAAGCAGACCCAGAAGGATCCCTGGCAGCAGGTGTTCGAGAACCGCCAGGTCAACGAGATCGTGCACGGCCGCGTGACCAAGCTCGTCTCCTTCGGCGCCTTCGTCGAGATCGAGGAGGGGGTCGAGGGCCTGATCCATATCTCCGAACTGGCGCAGCATCATGTGGAAGATCCGTCCGAGATCGTGCGACCGGGCCAAGAGGTCAACGTCAAGATCATCGAGATCGATCCGGAACGTCGCCGTCTCTCGCTGAGCCTCAAACGTCTCGAGCCCGAGTACCGCATCCACGAGGACGCCTTTGCTGATGAAGCCCTCGAGGAAGGCGAAGAAGGCGAAGAGTTCGAGGAAGCTGACGGAGGAAGGCGACGTCGAAGAGGCAGTCGTGGAGAGCGGCGAGGCGGTCGAGGTCGAGCCTGCGGCCGACGCTGAACCTGCCATCGAGGCCGAGCCTGCGGTGGAGGCCGAGCCGACTGCGGAGCCCGAGCCGACGGAAGCCGAACCTGCCATTGAGGCCGAGCCGACTGCGGAAGCCGAGCCCGAGCAGCCGAGCCCGAGGCCGACACCGAACCTGCGGCCGAGACCGAGCTTGCGGAGCCTGAGGCCGCCGAAGTGGTAGTGGTCGCGGATCCCGAACCGGCAGAGACTGAGCCGGCAGAGGCCGAATCGGCCGAGGCCGAGGTGGCCGCCGAAGCCGACGAAGAGGCGTCCGTTGAGGAAGCCGTCGAGACTCCCGAGGCGAAAGAAGAAGACTGACCGTCCTGTGCATAGGGCATCATGAGGGGGCGCCTATGGGCGCTCCCTGTCTTTGTGGAGGCGGCTTGACGCAGTTGAGACCAGAGGTGGTGGCTGTGGCCCTCACCGGAGGTATCGGGGCCGGCAAGACCACAGCCCTGCGCTTCTTCGCGGATTCGGGCGCGCTCACCCTGTCGGCGGACGAGGTCGTGCACACTCTCTATGCGCGGGACGATGTCCGGCAGGCGCTACAGGGCTACTTCAGCGCCGAAGTCGTTGATGTCGACCACGTAGTGGACCGGCGGCGCTTGGCGGAGGCGGTGCGGGGGCATCCGGAGCGACTCCGCTGGCTCGAAGCACTTATCCATCCTCTGGTGGGGGAGGAGATGGCGCGGTTCATCAGTGAGGCTCCGGCAGGGTCCGTGGTGGTCTGCGAAGTGCCACTGCTGTTCGAAACGGGGATGCAGGACCTCTTCGACCTGGTCGTCACTATCGAAGCGGGAAGCGACCGCCGACGCGAGCGCTCGACCCACCAGTTCGATCTCGATATGTTCGGCGAGTTCGAGGCTATGCAGGCCTCGAGCGAGCAACGGGTGGGGGGAGCGACCTGGTGTTCGTCAACGACGGCGCCGCAGAAGATTTGCGCGCATTCGTGCGCGAGGCGTACGAATGCGCGCGTCGCCTCACCGAGGAAGCGAGATGAGCGCGCGCCGGCGCCGACGTCGCCGCCGGGCGCTACTGGCTGTGGTCGTGCTGGTGGTCGTGGTTGCAGCGATCGTGGGGGTGGGGTTCTCGGCGCTGACGGGTCGGATGGTGGTCCCCGTCGTCTCGGACCGGGTCTACCCGCTTGTGTATGAAGACGAGATCGCTGCGGTGGCCGAGAAGTACGATCTGGACCCCTACTTGGTGGCCGCTGTGGCGCGGACCGAAAGCGGTTTCGACCCCGACGCCCGTTCGCACGCCGGCGCAGTGGGACTCATGCAACTCCTGCCCAAGACGGCCGAGTGGGTCACCTCGCTCGATAGCTGGAAGGGACCCGACAATCCTGCGCTCACCAACCCGCAAGACAGCCTGGAACTGGGCGCCTGCTACCTCGCCTACCTGCACCGCATCCTGGATGACCCCACCGCGGCGATCGCCGCGTACAACGCCGGGCAGAACGCCGTGCGCGGGTGGATAGAGAAGGCGGGGGGCAGCAAAGCCTTCGGTATCGAGGACATTCCCTATCCCGAGACACAGGAGTTCGTCCGCAGAGTGGAGCGCTACAAGGCTATCTACCAGAAGGTCCACCCGGACGCCTTTGTCACGTCCAAGGGGTAGCCGATGGCTTCCTTCAGTCTCCGCGCCGACTACGAGCTCAAAGGCGACCAGCCCGAAGCGGTAGCCAAGCTCGTCGAGGGCATCCGTCGCGGCGACCGTTTCCAGACGCTTCTGGGAGTCACCGGCTCAGGCAAGACTTTCACCATGGCCAACGTCATCGCCTCCGTCGGAAGGCCCGCACTGGTGATGGCGCCCAACAAGACGCTGGCCGCCCAGCTCTGCAACGAGTTCCGCGAGTTCCTCCCCGATAATGCGGTCGAGTACTTCGTCTCCTACTACGACTACTACCAGCCGGAGGCGTACCTTCCGGCTACCGACACCTACATCGAAAAGGATTCCTCCATCAACCAGGAGATCGACCGGCTGCGCCACGCGGCCACCTCCAGCCTGCTCATGCGCGACGACGTGGTCATCGTGGCCTCGGTGTCGTGCATCTACGGATTGGGGTCTCCCCAGGAGTATCTGGGACAGGTCGTGCTCCTCAAGCAGGGTGACGACATCAGCCGGGACGAGGTGTTCGCCAAGCTGGTCAAGATCCATTACGAGCGTAACGATGTGGGGTTCGTCCGCGGCAGGTTCCGGGTGCGCGGGGAGAGTTTCGAGGTATGGCCCGCCTACGAAGACCACGCCGTGCGAGTGAGCCTTTGGGGCGACTCGGTCGAGGAGATCGTCAAGGTGGACCCGCTCACTCAAGAGGTGGTGGCTCGGCTTTCCAGCGTCGCCATCTACCCGGCGACTCACTTCGTCACGTCCGAGGACGCGATCGAAAGATCCCTCACGGAGATCGCCACCGAACTCGAGACTCGGGTCGCCGAACTGGAGGCGCAGGGCAAGCTTCTGGAGGCCTTCCGTCTTCGCCAGCGGACGCAGTACGACATGGAGATGCTCCGCGAACTCGGTTACTGCAACGGAATCGAGAACTACTCCCGTATCCTGTCCGGGCGCAACGCGGGCGAGCCGCCCTACACGCTCCTCGACTTCTTCCCCGAGGATTTCCTGGTGCTCCTCGACGAGTCGCACATGACCGTGCCGCAACTGCATGGCATGTACGAGGGGGATCGCAGCCGTAAGACCATGCTGGTGGAGCACGGTTTCCGCCTGCCCTCGGCGCTGGACAACAGGCCCCTCCGTTTCGACGAGTTCATCAAGCGGGCGCCACAGCTGGTGTTTGTGTCGGCCACGCCGGGGGAGTGGGAGACATCGGTCTCCTCTCAGGTGGTAGAGCAGCTGGTGCGGCCCACCGGGCTCGTCGACCCCATGGTGGAAGTGCGACCGACCCGGCATCAGATCGACGATCTCATGAACGAGATCCGCTCAAGAGTCGACCTCGGTCAGCGCACCTTGGTGACCACGCTCACCAAGAAGATGGCCGAAGACCTCACCGACTATCTGCTGGAGATGGGATTCCGGGTGCGATATCTGCATTCGGAGGTGGATACCATCGAGCGCATACGCACCGTCCGCGAGCTGCGGCTGGGCGAGGTGGACGTCCTGGTCGGCATCAACCTCCTCAGGGAAGGGCTCGATCTGCCGGAGGTCACCTTGGTGGCCATCCTCGACGCCGACAAAGAGGGGTTCTTGCGGGGAGAAACGGCCCTTGTTCAGACCATCGGCCGGGCTGCGAGGAACATCGAGGGCAAGGTCATCATGTATGCCGATAAGCGCACGGTGGCGATGGATCGGGCCATCTCCGAGACCGATCGGCGCCGCGCGGCCCAGCTTGCGTTCAACGCAGCGCACGGTATAGAGCCGCGCACCATCGTGAAGGGTGTCTCGGACATCGCCGAACTGCTGGGTATCAGCGGGACGGTCCCCTACAAAGAGCGGCGCAAGACCGCGCGCGGCGAGGAGATGTCGGCGGAGGAGATCGAGCGGCTCATGGCCACGCTCGAGGAGGAGATGTTCCAGGCCGCTGAGGAGTTGCGCTTCGAATACGCGGCCAAGCTGCGGGACGAGATCAAGGACCTGGCGCGTGACCTTGCTCGGCTTCGAGGCGGTGGCAGTGGGGCCAGAGCCGGCAGTGAGGCGCCGGACCGCGCCGCGCAGCACGGCGGCCGCCGGGGCCGTGCCCGGTCCTGACGGGACCGGCGCGTGGTCACATCGGGCCGGTCTGCAACGAAGGTCTTAGCAGATCCGGCAATCCTGGGCGCTACCATTCCTGCGCTGCGGCGCCGAGAAAGCCGAGGGCAACATCCATGCGAACCACACATGATTAGCGTTATTCATACCCCATTTGATACATTCATGGAGTGTGCTCTTTAGGCTAACCGGCGGACTCATGGGGAAGTCGCCGAGGACCGCAAAGGGAGGGCGTGCAATGAGGAAGGCGTTGATTCTAGGGTTGGTGTTTGCGCTCGCGCTGGGGATGGTTCTTGTTGCGTGCGGCGAGGGCGAGGAGACGACGACCACGGCGCCTCCGACCACGGCTGGACCGGCTACCACCGCCGGACCGGCCACTACGGCAGGGCCGACGACCACCGCGGCCTCGACGGTCTCGACCTATCCGGCCGGCAACTGGAAGTTCACATTCAACTCGTTCTTCCCAGCGACCAACAAGATCGCCATCACGGCTGAGATGTGGATGGCGGAGATCACCAAGAGGACCAATGGGGCGGTCGAGTTCGAGTACCTCCCGGGAGCCTCGCTCACCCCCGCCAACAAAGTGTATGACGGTGTGACCACCGGCATTTCCGACCTCGGGCTCTCGGTGTTCGCCTACACTCCGGGTATCTTCCCCGTGATGGATCTGCTCGACTACCCGCACGGGTATCCGGCAGGGTATGTGGCCACACATGTGGTCAACGACTACTACCAGCAATTCAAACCTGCAGAGCTCGAGAAGGTCCATGCCTTGATGTTCTATGGCACCGGGCCTCAGGTCGTGTTGGCTGTCAAGAACCCGGTCAAGACTCTCGAGGATATGAAGGGGCTGGTCATCCGCTCGACAGGCGTGGGCGCGGCGATCGCCACGGCCTTGGGGGCCGAAGGATATGCAGCTCCACAGAATGAGGCATACGAGCTCATGTCGAAAGGTGTCGTCGACGGAAGCCTCGCTCCCCGGGAAGTGCTGGCCGGTTGGAAGCAGGCTGAGGTCGTCAACTACGTCACCAACTGCTTCTCGGTGGGCTCCGTCAGTTCCATGTACATCATCATGAACAACGACAAGTGGAGTTCGCTGCCACCGGATATCCAGCAGGTCTTCACGGACGTGAGCACCGAGTATGTCGAGTACTGGGCGAAAGTCGCATCGGCCCTCGATGCTGCCGGGGTAGAGCTTCTCAAGCAGCAACCAGGCCGGGAGATCGTCGACCTCTCACCTGAAGAGGCTACCAAATGGGCGGAGGCCGTCGTGCCCATGATCGACAAGAAGAAGGGCGAACTTACAAGTGCCGGGCTAACGGACGATTTCGACGCCTTCATCGATAGTCGGATCGCGTACTGGCAGCAGAACGTGGTCTCTGACGCCGACTGCGCGGCCTGGGTGGCCGAGAACGTCAAGTCCCCGTCGGCCCAGTAGAGGTCGCAGCACGACAGGACGTCAGCGAGACAGTGGACAATAGCGGGATAGAGGCGGGGCGTCTGCTCCGCCTCTATCCATAAGCGAGGGGTTGGGCAAGGAGGTGGTCCTATGGAGATGATCGCACCCGATCAGGAGCCTCTCCCGCTCCGGGAGGCCGGACCGCAAAAAGGCATCGTACCCAAGCTCGACAGGTATATCGCGTTGGGTACGAAGTTCCTGTTCTACATTGCGGGCATCGGTCTTGTCGGGATGCTCGTGCTTATCGTGGCCGACGTCATCGGGATCAAGATCCTGTCGAGGCCGGTTCCGGGAGGCATCGAGTACGTCTCGTTCCTTTCGGTGGTGGCCATAGCCTTCGCGGTCCCGTTCACCCAGGTGATGCGGGGACACGTGGCGGTGGATTTCATCATCGAACACTTTCCTCCACGCGCCAAAGGGATCATCGACGCTCTTACCACCTTTCTCAGTGTCTGCGTGTTCGCGTTGCTGACCTACTACAGCTTCAAATACGCCGGACAACTGAGGGCGTCCGGGGAAGTCTCGATGACCCAGAAGATCCCCTTCTATCCCTTCGTCTATGGGATGGCGGTCAGTGTACTCGCTCTACTGTTGGTCCTGATCTTGGATCTCGTCAAATCGATCATCAAGGCGGTCCAGACGTGGACCCGGTGACGATCGGCATCATCGGCGTCGCGGTCCTCGTTGTTCTGTTCCTCCTGGGCATGCCCGTAGGTTTCACCATGGCCTTCGTCGGCACGGTGGGGTTCATCGCCACGAAGGGATGGACCGCCGGGGTCAGCATACTGGCCCGCGACTTCTGGGAGATCTGGACCAGCTACAACCTCACCGTGATCCCGATGTTCGTCTTCATGGGATCGGTGGCTTTCTACGCGGGCATGAGCGGGAGGTTGTACGACGCCGCCTACACGATATTCGGCAAGTGGCGCGGGGGGCTGGCCATGGCCACCATCGTAGCCACCGCCGGGTTCTCGGCCATCTGCGGCTCCACCAGTGCGACTGCCGCGGCGATGGGCAAGGTGGCGATCCCGGAGATGCGCCGTCACGGCTACGATCCCGGGCTGGCCTGCGGCTGCATGGCGGCAGCGGGGAGTCTGGGGATCATGATCCCGCCCAGCACGATCTTCATCATCTACGGCATCCTCTCGGAGCAGTCGATAGGCAAGTTGTTCGTCGCCGGGGTGGTACCCGGCCTGATCCTGGCCACGTTGTTCTGCATCGCGGTCTACATCTGGGCTCGATTCCATCCCACCTCTGCTCCGGCCGGGGGAGCGACCACCCTCAGGCAGAAACTTCTCGGGATGACCGGGCTCCTCGAGATGCTGTTCCTCTTTGTACTGGTGCTCGGCGGACTCTTCGCCGGGCTCTTCAGCCCCACGCAGGCGGCCGCGGTCGGAACGGCGGCAGCCATCTTCATCGGCGTGGTCAGAAGGCAGTTCGATCTGCGGAGATTCTGGCTTTCGATCAAGGACACCCTGCTGATCACCGCCATGATCATGATGATCGTAGCCGGCGCGACCGTCTTCGGTCACTTCATGGCCGTGACCGGCATACCGAGCGCGGCGTCCGACTTCCTCGGGAGCCTTCCCGTCCCGCCGACGGTGGTCATGATCCTGATTCTGGTCATGTACCTGATAGCCGGGTGCTTCATGGACTCGCTGGCCATGGTGACCCTGACCGTTCCGATACTCTATCCGACAGTCGTGGCCCTGGGTTTCGATCCCATCTGGTTCGGAGTCATCATAGTGCTGGTGGTGGAGATGGGCGTGATCACGCCTCCCGTGGGGATCAACGTCTACATCATCAAGGGAGTCGCTCCGGACGTGCCCATGGGGAAGATATTCAGGGGCGCGATGGCCTTTCTGGTCGGGATGATCGTACTGGCGGGGCTGCTTCTGGTATTCCCGGAATTGGCCACCTGGCTCCCGAGTTTCGTGACGTATTGACACCGCGCCGGGCCTTGGGGCCCGGCGCCACAGTCGGGCTGTGACGGTATGTCGCGGCCGCCCCGATGGGGCGGCCGCATCGTCATCCATCGGTATTTCCATTTGACCAAGGCCCGCGTAGCCGATACAGTCGCTCCACACCATTGCGAGTGATGCCCGCAGTCTGGGCGGAGGTCCGATCTTGCACGTAATCGTTCGGAGCGAAGGAGTGTCTTGCCTGCCGCCCGTCACCAAGGACCGGGCATGAAGAACAGCCGCCCGTCATACGGCTGGGTCATCGTCGCCGTCTCGTTCCTGCTGCTGGTGGGGTCGTTCGGTACCCAGTTGTGCTTCGGGCTGTTCCTGAAGCCCTTGGCGGAGGAGTTCGGGTGGTCGCGGGCGGCGGTGTCGGTCGGAATGTCCCTGCTGATGGCCGTCTCCGGGCTCGTGGGGGTAATCGTGGGGAGAGTGACGGACCGATGGGGTCCCCGGACGGCGATCGCCCCGGGGGTCGTCGTCGGCGCCGCCTCGTTCGTGCTGATGTCGCGCATAGATGCTCTCTGGCAGTTCTACGTTCTGTTCGGCGTGGGCGGTGGGATCCTGGCCGGTTGCGGCTACACGCCGAGCGTCACCACCATCTCCAAGTGGTTCGACGCCGGGCGACGGACGATGGCCATCGGTATCGCGCTGCTGGGCATCATCGTCGGGCAGATGGTGCTGTCGCCGGTGGTCTCGGCGGTGATAGAAGGCAGCGGGTGGCGCACCGCCTGGGTGGTCCTGGGGGTGGTGGCCTTCGTGTGCGGTCTGCCCGCGCTCGTCCTCATCGGTAGGAAGCCGGAGGCGGGCGGTGCGGCGGGCGCGCCCGAGATCTCGGGAAGTGGGGATGATCCGACGGCGCCGAAGGGGGCTGTCCGCCGGGGAAGCTGCGAAGACATCGGCCTTCTGGATCCTGGTGTTCGCCGGCGCGATGCTGGGTCTCGGCTACTACGCCTTCGCTGCCCACGTAGTGCCCTACGCCACCGATGTGGGTATCTCCGCCACGACCGCCGCTCTCATCATGACCGTGAGCAGCATCGGGGCGACGGCCGGCACGCTGCTCGCCTGGATGATCGCCGGGAAGCTGGGCTACCGGTGGACCCTGGTGCTTCTCACGGCCCTCAACGCGGTCGCCCTGCTGCTGTTCATCTTTGCCGGGAGCGCGTGGGTGTTCTACCTGCTGTCGGTGCTTGTGGGCTTCGCTTTCAGCGCAGCCGTCCCGGTCAGGATGGGGGTGACCCCTCCTCTTTTCGGGCTCAAGGCCATCGGGACCTTGCTGGGGCTCGCGGCTCTGGCCTTCTCGGTCGGCGCCATTGCGGGACCATTTCTGGCCGGGTACATCTTCGATACTACGGGCGGTTACGATCTGGCCTTCCTGATCTTCGGTGTGCTTCTGCTGATCGGTGCAGTTACCCTCTGCTTCCTCCGTGCTCCAGGTTGGCGCCGCGGATCCGGTCGGACTTCGATTTGGCGAGCAGGAGACGGGCTGGGATAATCGCCTGGTCCGGCGCGCCGACGTAGGCGCATCGCCGTGAGCTACTAGATCGGACCGAGACAGCGGAAGGACGACCATGGCGCGCATGTACGATCCCGAGGGGATCGAGACCAAGTGGCAGAAGGTCTGGATGGAACGGGACACCTTCGTCGCGTCCAACCCCGAGCCGGGCTCGCAGCCGGGGGGCAAGGGCAGGGACGCCACCTACGTACTCGAGATGTTCCCCTACCCTTCGGGCAGCGCGCACATGGGTCACGTCAAGAACTACACCATGGGCGACGTCATCGCCCGGTTCCGCCGCCACCAGGGGCAGCGCGTCCTTCATCCCATGGGCTACGACGCCTTCGGGCTGAACTCGGAGAACATGGCCATCAAGACCGGAGAACCGCCCGCCACGTTCACGGAAGAGGCCATAACCACCATCAACCGCCAACTGCGGAGGCTGGGCGTCTCCATCGACTGGACGCGGGAAGTGGTCACCTCCCGCCCCGAGTACTACAAGTGGACGCAGTGGCTGTTCCTCCAGTTGTACAAGAAGGGGCTCGCTTACAAGAAGGAGGCTCCGGTCAACTGGTGTCCGTCGTGTCAGACGGTCTTGGCCAACGAGCAGGTCGTGGAAGGCGCGTGTGAGCGCTGCGATACGGTGGTGGAGGCGAAGAAGCTGACCCAGTGGTTCTTCCGGATCACCGACTACGCGGAGCGGCTGCTGGAGGACTTCGACAAGCTCGAATCGTGGCCGGAGCGGGTGCTTACCATGCAGCGCAACTGGATAGGCAAGTCCACCGGCGCCGACGTGGTCTTTGCCATCGCCCCGGTAGACGGTGCCGCGCGCCGCGCCCGCGGGGGCGGGCGACGACGCCGCGGCGCGCGGAGCCGCCGCGACCGAGGTCACCGTCTTCACCACCCGGCCCGACACTCTGTTCGGGGCGACCTTCTTCATCCTGGCTCCGGAACATCCGCTGGTGGACGAGTTGGTCGCCGGCCTTCCCCACGAGGCGGAGGTCAAGCGGTACGTGGCCAAGGCCATGGCTACCTCGGCCATCGAACGGGCGAGCATCGAGAAGGAGAAGACAGGGGTCTTCACCGGCCGCTACGCCGTCAACCCGGTGACCGGGGGCCGGATCCCCATCTACGTGGCCGATTACGTGCTGATGGACTACGGGACCGGCGCCATCATGGCCGTCCCCGGGCACGACGAGCGCGATTTCGCGTTCGCCAAGAAGTACGGCCTGGAGGTGATAGAGGTCATCGCCAGCCCCGACGAGTACAAAGACTGCGAGGGCAATCTCCTCCAGGCTTACAGCGGCGACGGAGTGCTGGTCAACAGCGGTCGCTTCGATGGGCTCGCCAAGGGGGACGCCGTCGTCGAGGTGACCGAGTGGCTCAAAGGCCAGGGCAAGGCCGACTTCGCCGTCAACTACAAGCTGCGTGACTGGCTGGTCTCGCGTCAGCGCTACTGGGGCGCTCCCATCCCTATCGTCTACTGCGAGAGGTGTGGAGAAGTGCCCGTCCCGGAGGATCAGCTTCCCGTGCTGCTGCCGGCGATCACCGATTACGCACCCAAGGGCAAGTCGCCCTTGGCGGCCGCTGAACACTGGATCAACACCACCTGTCCCGCGTGCGGGGGCCCGGCCCGCCGGGAGAGCGACACCATGGACACCTTCGTGGACTCGTCCTGGTACTACCTGCGCTACGCGTCGCCCTGGCGTGCCGACGTCGCCTTCGACCGGGACGCGGTGGACTACTGGCTTCCTGTCGACCAGTACATCGGTGGGGTGGAGCACGCCATCCTCCACCTGATGTACTCACGTTTCTTCACCAAGGTGCTCTACGACCTGGGCCTGGTCGGCTTCGAGGAGCCGTTCAAGAATCTCTTCACCCAGGGCATGATCTACTACAAGGGCGCCAAGATGTCCAAGAGCAAGGGGAACGTGGTCAGCCCCGACCAGATGGTGGCCAAGTACGGGGCCGACTCGGTGCGCAGCTACGTCCTCTTCATTGGCCCGGCCGAGAGCGACGCCGAGTGGAACGATCAAGGCGTCGAAGGCATCTACCGCTTCCTGGGAAGGGTGTGGCGGCAGGTGACCGAAGCCCTCGATGAAGGGCTGCTGACCGTCGCCTCCACGGAGGCAGCCGTCGGCGACGCAGCTATAGACGAGGCGACCGTGGGCGAGGCTGCCCTGACCGTTCCTGAGCGCGCGTTGCTGGTCAAGACGAATCAGGTGGTGCAGAAGACCACGGCGGACATCGGCCGGCGCTTTCACTTCAACACGGCGCTCGCCGCCATCATGGAACTGAGCAACGACATCGGGGCCGCCCGGGCCTCCGGCCTGGCGGCCACCGCCACCGGTAAGACCGTCCTTGCCCACGCCCTGAAGACCATGGTCCGTCTGCTCGAGCCGTTTGCCCCGCATATGGGGGCGGAGCTTTGGGACCTCATGGGTCGGAAGGATATCTGGGATGCACCCTGGCCGGAGCCTGACCCTCGCTTTCTGGCCTCGGAGACAGTGGAGTTGGCGGTTCAGATCAACGGCAAGGTCCGCGACCGGGTGGTGGTCGGCCGGGACGCGACGGCCGCCGAAGTCCTGGCCGCGGCCAAAGGCCTGCCAGGAGTGGCGAAGTATCTGGAGGGCCAGGCTCTGGTCAAGGAAGTGGTGGTACCGGGGCGGCTGGTCAGCCTGGTGGTGAAGTAGCCGAAGTGCTGGCCGCCGCTCGGTCGGTCGGGGCGTCACTCTGGACTCAGGATGCCGACTTCGCGGACATTCCAGGCGTCGAGTACGTGCCCAGGGGGTAGGGCGCGACGTCGATCGTGAGGTCGGGGGGCCTCGGCGGGCGAAGAAGGGGGCAACCAAGGTCTCACGCCCAGAGAGCCGGCGCGGTGCTACAACCACTGAATGAGCGGTCGTCCGCGATACGATGGTGGTGCTATCGATGCTACACTCGTAATACGCAGTAGCTATCGATGTGCGGAGGCGGATATGACCATCGTCACCATCTCGCCCAAGTACCAGGTCGTGATCCCCAAGGAGATCAGGGAGCGGGCCGGCCTCCTGCCCGGTCAGAAAGTGAAGGCCGTGCTCTACGAGGGCCGGGTGGAACTCATCCCGTTGGAGGACGCCCGCGGGACTCGGGGCTTCCTGCGGGGAATCGACACCGACGTGCCCAGGGAACAGGATCGCGCATGAACGTAGTCGATTCGTGCGGGTGGCTGGAGTACTTCGCCGACGGCCCCAACGCCGAGTCCTTCGCAGGAGCCATCGAGGCTGGGCCGACTGCGGGCGGTCCGCTGCGGTCATGATGCAGGGCGAGGTGCTCGATCTGGATGTATCTGATTCGACGACGGCTCTAGCCGCCGCTCGGCTGAGCTTGGAACTCAAGCTTCCCATGGCGGACAGCATCATGCTGGCCGTCGCTCGGTCGGTGGGGGCGGCACTGCTGGACTCAGGATGCCGGACTTCGCGGACATTCCAGGCGTCGAGTACGTGCCCAGGGGGTAGGGCGCGACGTCGAGTAGGCCGCTGCAGAAGGGGGCGGCCTTGCGGCCGCCCCCTTCGCATCTCATGTCCGTCGGCCGGTCGCTCGCAGCGGGCGACCGGGCTCAGATCGAGACTTACTTGTTCGCGCGGTGCTCCACCAGGTTGTCGACCACGCTCGGGTCGGCCAGGGTGGAGGTGTCGCCCAGGTCGCCGATCTCGTTGGCCGCGATCTTCTTGAGGATACGGCGCATGATCTTGCCCGAGCGGGTCTTCGGCAGACCGGGAGCCCACTGGATGACGTCCGGAGTGGCGATGGGGCCGATCTCCTTGCGCACGTGGACCACCAGGGCCTTGCGCAGGTCGTCCGAGGGTTCCTGGTCGGCGTTCAGGGTGACGTAGGCATAGATACCCTGACCCTTGATGGGATGAGGCATGCCCACGACGGCCGCTTCGGCCACAGCCGGATGGCTGACCAGAGCGGATTCGACTTCGGCGGTACCCATGCGGTGGCCGGAGACGTTGATGACGTCGTCCACGCGGCCGGTGATCCAGTGGTAGCCGTCTTCGTCGCGCCGGCAGCCGTCGCCGGTGAAGTAGAAGCCCGGGTACTGGACGAAGTAGGTCTCGTAGAAACGCTCAGACTCGCCGTACACGCCGCGCATCATGCCCGGCCAGGGGCGTTTGATGCAGAGGTTGCCGACGCCCGGACCGGTGATCTCGCGGCCGTCTTCGTCGACGATGGTCGGCTCGACACCGAAGAACGGCAGCGTGGCCGAACCCGGTTTGATCTTCATGGCGCCCGGCAGCGGGGTGATCAGGATGCCGCCGGTCTCGGTCTGCCACCACGTGTCGACGATGGGGCAGTTGCCGCCACCGATGAGGTCGTGATACCAGAGCCACACTTCGGGGTTGATGGGCTCGCCCACGGTGCCCAGAACACGGAGGGACGACAGATCGTGCTTCTTGACCCAGTCGTCGCCTTCGCGCGCGATGGAGCGCAGGGCGGTGGGGGCGGTGTAGAAGATGCTGGCCTTGTATTTCTCCACCACGGTCCAGAAGCGGTCCGGCGTCGGGTAGCTGGGGACACCTTCGAAGAGGATGCCGGTCGCCGCGTTGGCGAGCGGGCCGTACACGATGTAGGTGTGTCCGGTGACCCAGCCGATGTCGGCGGTGCACCAGTAGACCTGCTCGGGATGGTAGTCGAAGATGAGCTCGTGGGTCATGCTGCCGTAGAGCAGGTAACCCGCCGTGGTGTGCATGACACCCTTGGGTTTGCCCGTAGAGCCCGAGGTGTAGAGGATGAACAGCGGGTCCTCGGCGTCCATCTCTTCGCACGGGCAGTCGGTGGTGATATCCGGAGCCGCCATCTCGTCTTCGAACCAGGTGTCGCGGCCCTCGGTCCAGGGGATCTCGTTACCGGTATGCTTGACCACGATGCAGGTCTTGATATCGGGGCACTCCGTCATGGCCGCGTCGGCAGCGGTCTTGAGCGGGGTGGGCCGGCCGCCACGGAGGCCGGTGTCGGCGGTGATCATGAGGGTGGCGCCCGCGTTCAGGATGCGGTCGCGCAGGGCCTCGGCCGAGAAGCCGCCGAAGACGACGCAGTGGATAGCGCCGATGCGGGCGCAGGCCAGCATGGCCACGGGGAGCGACGGGATCATGGGCAGATAGATGACCACTCGGTCGCCACGCTTGACGCCCTTCTTCTTGAGGACGTTGGCGAACTTGGTGACTTCTTCCCACAGTTGCTTGTAGGTGATGGTCCGGGTGGACTCCGGAGAGTCACCCTCGAAGTAGTAGGCTACCTTGTCGCCTTTTCCGGCTTCGACATGGCGATCGAGGCAGTTGTAAGAAACGTTCAGCTTGCCACCCTCGAACCAACGGATCTTGGCCTTGCTGAAGTCGTGATTCTGCACGTAGTCCCACTTCTTGAACCAGTGCAGACGTTTCTCCGCCTCCTCCCCCCAGAAGGCATCGGCGTCGTCCAAAGAACGCCGGTACATGTCTTCGTACTGTTCCATGCTCGAGATCCAGGCGGTCTTCCTGAACTCGGCCGGAACGTCGAAGATCTTCTCGTCGAGAGATTCGTTCGCCACCATCTTCCTCCGTTTTCTTCGTTGTCCTATGTGCTGCTGGGCCTTCGGCCCGGATAACAGGCTGCTAGAAGACGATATCTCGGCTACCGGATCGCGATGGACAACGCCATGCGTAGCCCTCGTCGCAGCCATGCCGCCGCGGCGAGTGTCCCCCCGGTCTTGGCTTTATGCGTGCCCAGCGCGCCGGCGGCAAAGAGTCAGTCCTTGGCAGCCTTTGGGCGCTCGAGCGTAGAATAACACAGACGTCTATTGAGTCCCCGCTGGGGGTACTCCCCAGGTGGCGGAAAACTCGGAGGAGGACGCATGTTCTTACAGGTCTACGGGGCTGCTCGCGAGGTGACGGGATCCAACTACGTCGTGCAGGTGGGAGGCACCCGGTTCCTTGTGGACTGCGGTATGCACCAAGGCGGCGATAGGGAGGAGGCTCTCAACTTCGAGCCGTTCCCCTTCGACCCCGACGAGATCAGCTTCGTACTCCTCACCCACGCTCATATCGACCACTCGGGAAGGCTGCCGCGACTGGTGCGGTCCGGCTACAAAGGGCCGATCTACGCCACCGCCCCCACCTGCGACCTGGCCGAGATCATGCTTCTCGATTCCGCGTACATCCAGGAGATGGAGGCGGAATGGCGCACGCGCAAAGCGCGACGCGCCGGGCGACGCGCCCAGGACCCGCTGTACGACCAGGAAGACGCCCGCAAGACCATCCAGTTGTTGCGGCCGATGCAGTACTCGGTTCCGGCGCAGTTGGCTCCCGGGGTGAGGGCGCAGTTCCGGGACGCCGGGCACATCCTCGGATCGGCTTTCCTCGAGCTGGAGCTCGAAGAGCAGGGAGAGCAGGTCAAGGTCATCTTCAGCGGCGACGTGGGGCAGCCCGATCAGCCCATCATCCGGGATCCGGAGACCGTGGACCGGACCGACTACCTGATCATGGAATCCACGTACGGGGACCGACAGCACGTGCGTGACGGCAGGCCCCAGGACGAGTTGGCCGCCATCCTCAAACAGGCCAAGCGGGAGGGGGGCAACGTCATCATCCCCGCTTTCGCGGTGGGCCGGACCCAGGAGCTCCTATATTTCCTGAGGGAGATACTGGAGGAGCACAAGCTCGACATGCCCGTGTACGTGGACAGCCCGCTTGCCACGAGGGCGACGGAGGTCTACCGCCGTCACCGGGAGGCCTTCGATGCAGAGGCCTGGAAGCTGGTGGAAGAGCCGGGTGGCATCTTCGACTTCCCCCAGCTGCGCTACACGCAGAGCGCGGACGAGTCCCGGGAGCTGAACGGAAAACGGGGGGTCGTCATAATCTCGGCGAGTGGCATGGCCGATGCCGGAAGGGTCCGCCACCACCTCAAGCACAATCTGTGGCACCCGGAAGCGCACGTCGTCATCGTGGGGTTCCAGGCGCAGGGCACGCTGGGACGTCGTCTCCTGGAGGGGGACAAGCGGGTGCGCATCTTCGGGGAGGAGATCGCAGTCAAGGCCCACATCGACGAGATCAGCGGACTATCGGCGCACGCCGACCAGAAGCAGTTGCTGGCCTGGGCGTCCCACTTCGAGCCGCCCCGCCTCACCATACTCGTCCACGGCGAACTCCAAGCCGCCCTGGAGTTCGAGCGGATCCTGGAAACAGAGCTGCACTTCAACGTGGTGGTGGCCGAACCCAACGAGATCTTCGACCTCGACGGCAGGGAGAGCAGAGGCTCGTGAGCCCCACCTCGAGCGGGGCGCTCATGCGCGCCATGGTCCTGGAGGCGGAGGGCAGACCGCTCGTCCTGGCGGACGTGCCGGTCCCTGAACCGGGCCCCGGACAGGTCAGGATCAGAGTGGAGGCCTGCGGTGTGTGCAGGACCGACCTGCACATCGTCGACGGCGAGTTGCCGCCCGCTAAGCGGCCCCTCATCATCGGGCATCAGATCGTCGGGGTGGTCGAGAACGCAGCGGAAGATGTCCCCGGTCCCGGGGTGGGAGAGCGGGTAGGTGTGCCCTGGCTGGGCTGGACGTGCGGGCACTGCCGCTACTGCCTTAGCGGCCGAGAGAACCTCTGCGACAACGCCAAGTTCACGGGGTACGACTTGGACGGGGGTTTCGCGGAGTCCGCCGTGGCCGACCACAGGTACGCCTTTCCGATTCCCGCGGGGTATCCGGCGCCGCAGGCGGCCCCGCTGCTCTGCGCGGGCCTCATCGGCTATCGCTCGCTTTCGCTAACCGGCGATGCCGAGCGTCTGGGCCTGTACGGCTACGGTGCCGCGGCCCATATCGTCACCCAGGTGGCCCGCTTTCAGGGGCGCAGGGTCTTCGCCTTCACCCGTCCCGGCGACGTCGCATCGCAGACGTTCGCCCGGGAGATGGGCGCCGAGTGGGCGGGTGATACCGCGGCGGTCCCGCCGGAGGAGCTGGATGCCGCCATCATCTTCGCCCCCGCCGGAGAACTGGTCCCGCTGGCCTTGAGGACGGTGGCGAAAGGAGGGGTGGTCGTCTGTGGGGGCATCCACATGAGCGATATCCCGTCGTTTCCCTATCGGGAACTGTGGGGGGAAAGGGTGATCAGATCGGTGGCCAATCTCACCAGACGCGACGGCCAGGAGTTTCTCGCTCTGGCTCCGAAGGTCCCTGTGCGCACCGAGGTAGAATCGTTCTCCCTGGAACAGGCGAACGAAGCGCTGGAGCGTCTGCGTGGCGGCCGCATACGCGGCGCCGCGGTCCTCATGATCGAAAGGGGGTAGCAGGGTGCCTATCCGACCTCTCGTCTCGTACTCCATCGACCGTCTGGAGGTCCTCCGCGCCGACGGCACCGTCGACGAGGAGCTGATGCCCGGTCTCGCGCCCGGGGACATCAAACGACTCTACGGCCATATGGTGCTGACGCGCCAGTTCGACGAGCGCATGTTCGCGTTGCAGCGCCAAGGACGGCTGGGCACTTTCGCTCGGGTCGCAGGTCAGGAAGGAGCCCAGATAGGGGCGGCCTTCGCTCTGCGGCCCACGGATTGGCTCGTTCCGGCCTTCAGGGAGAACGGCGCGTTGCTGCTGCGCGGGCTCTCCATGGTGCAGCTCCTCCAGGTGTGGAGCGGCGACGAGCGAGGGGGCGCCTTCCCGCGAGCCCTTAGAACCCTCCCCATCTCCATCCCCGTAGGCACCCATATGCTGCATGCCGTGGGCATCGCCTGGGCCATGAAGACGGCCGGCGAGGACGCCGCCGTCCTCACCACCTTCGGCGAGGGGGCCACGTCCGAGGGCGATTTCAGCGAAGCCATGAACATGGCCGGCGTCTTTCAGGTGCCGGTGGTGTTCTTCTGCCAGAACAACCAATACGCCATCTCGATACCCTTCACGCGGCAGACCGCGGCGCCCACCGTGGCCCAGAAGGCGCTCGCCTACGGAATCTTCGGGGTACAGGTGGACGGTAACGACGTCTTCGCCGTGTACAAGGCTGTTTCCGAGGCGCTCGAGAGGGCACGAACCGGGCATGAGCCCACTCTCATCGAAGCCCATACCTACCGGGTGACCGACCACACCACCTCCGACGACGCCCGCCGCTACCGGCAGGAAGAGGAAGTAGCCGAGTGGCGGCAGCGGGACCCCATCGAACGGCTGGCCCGCTACATGAGAGCCAACGGCCTACTCGACGACGCCGGAGAGGCGCAGGTGCTGGTGGAAGCCCAGGCGCAGGTGGCTGCGGCGGTGGCCGAGTTCGAGGCTCTTGCACCTCCCGGTCCGGAGGAGATCTTCGCCCATGTGTTCGCTGAGAAGACTCCGCAGCTGCGTGAGCAGGAGGCGGAGTTGATGTCCCGGCTGGCAAGGAGGCGCTGAGATGGCCCGGCTCAACATGGTGGACGCCATCGACCAAGCGCTCCTGCAGGCCATGGAGCGCGACCCCACGTTGGTGATCCTCGGCGAGGACGTGGGCAGGGACGGCGGCGTCTTTCGGGTCACCGACGGCCTCATACAGCGGTTCGGAGAGCAGCGCGTGATCGACACGCCCTTAGCCGAATCGGGCATCATGGGGATGGCGATCGGTATGGCCATCGCCGGCTTCCACCCGGTCGCCGAGATCCAGTTCTCGGGGTTCTCCTACCCCGCCTACGACCAGCTTGTCTCTCATGCTGCCCGCATGCGCAACCGGAGCCGGGGTGAGTTCACCGTGCCGCTGGTGGTGCGCATGCCGTACGGCGGGGGTATCCGGGCCCTAGAGCACCACTCCGAGAGCATGGAGGCCGTGTACGCACACGTCCCGGGGCTCAAGGTAGTGATTCCGGCAGATCCCTACGAGGCCAAGGGGTTGCTGATGGCCGTGCTCAAGGAACCCGACCCGGTGGTGTTCTTCGAGCCGGCCCGCGTGTATCGCGCCATCAAGATGGAGGTTCCGGACGAACCCTATGAGTTGCCCCTGGGCAAAGCGCGGGTGGTGCGCGAGGGGAGGGACGTCACGCTGATCGCCTGGGGCGCGCAGGTGAGGACGGTGAAGGAAGCCGCCCAGCACCTCGAAGCCGAGGGTGCGGCGGCCGCTGAAGTCATCGACGTACGGACGCTCTCGCCGTTCGATTACGAGACGGTCATCGCCAGCGTGACCAAGACAGGGCGGGCGGTCATCGTCCACGAAGCGCCGCGCACCTGCGGGTTCGGTGCCGAGATCTCGGCTCAGATCATGGAGCGGGCGGTACTCCACCTGCAGGCCCCTGTGGTGAGGGTCACGGGGTTCGACACCATCCCCCCCTTGGCGAAACTCGAGGACTACTACCAGCCTGAGGTCGAGACGGTGGTGGAGGCAGTCAGATCTCTGCTACGGTTCTGACGGCACAACGAAGGAGTGAGACGTGGAATACGAGCAGTTTCTGGAGTTCGTGAAGGGCCGCCGCACCCTGCGGGCGATCAAGCCGGAGCCCATCCCCGACGAGCTGATCGACAAGCTGCTGGAGGCCGCCCGCTGGGCGCCGACAGGGTTCAACATGCAGCCTCTGGAGATGCTGGTGGTCAAGGACCTCGAGTTGCGCCTGGCCATCAAGAGGATCGTCGACGACTACAAGAACAGCGATTTCTTCGCGCTCGAGGCCACCCGCGAGGAATGGCAGGGCTCACCCTGGGCCATGGACACTCACGGTAGATGGGATTGCCCCCTTGCCCCGGTCGACATCCTCGTCATGGGCGACACCCGGCGCCGGGTCGGTCTGCCTATGGCCGCGCGCTATTCCCGGCAGAAGGGGGACTCCATCTTCGAGTCGTCTCTGTCCAACGCCTTCATGTACATGTGGCTGGCGGCGCACAGCCTCGGGCTGGCCGCGCAGCCCATCTCCGGAGTGAAGTACCCCAAAGTACAGGGGTTGGTGAAGCACCTGCTCAATCTGCCCGATTTCATCTACGTCTACGACATCTTCCTGGTGGGCTACAACGCCATGGAAGAGGGACCCTCGGCCAAGCTCATGCGTCACCTCGACGAGATGGTCCACTACGAGCGGGCCGCGGACGACGAGTTCATGAGTGACGACGCCCTACGCAGGCAGATCGTGAAGTTGCGGGCCGGGAACGTCGCCCGCCACGTCGAGGCGGAGAAGGTGGGCGACTGAGGCAGGACGGAGCGGCGGCTGAGGCCAGAACGGGAGCGGCGCCTTGGGCGCCGTTCGCCACGTGAGGGAGGGCCCGGTGTACTACGACGAGTTGCTCGAATTGGCGAAGAGCCGGCGGACCGTCCGGGCGCTCAGGCCGGATCCGGTCGCCGACGAAGCGATCGACAAGGCCCTGGAGGTCGCACGCTGGGCGCCCACCGGTTTCAACATGCAGCCCGCGGAATTCCTGGTGCTCAAGGATCTCGAACTGCGCACCGCGGTCAAGAGGATCGTCGACGAGTGGATCGAGAGCGACTTCTATGTCCTCGAGGCCACGCGGGAGGAGTGGCAAGGGCCGGCGTGGACGTTGGAGAGCCGGGGGAGAGTCAGCTGTCCTCTCGCTCCTGTGTACATCCTGATCTTGGGTGACATCCGGCGCTCTGCCGGTCTGCCGATGAACGCCCGGTACTGCAGGCAGAAGGGCGAATCTATATTCGAGTCGTCTCTCGCCAACGCCCTCATGTATCTATGGCTTGCCCTGCATAGTCTGGAACTGGGGGCGCAGCCTGTCTCGGCAGTCAAGAACGAGAGGGTGCAGGGGCTGGTGAAGCATCTTCTTGCCCTTCCGGACTTCATGTATGTCTACGAGTTGCTGGCGGTGGGCTACAGCGCGATCGATGGAGGTCCTCCGGCCAAGCTGATGCGGCACCTGGATGAGGTGGTACACCGAGAACTGCCCAGGGATGATGAGTTTCTGAGCGAGGAGGAGGTCAGGAATCAGATCCGCAAGCTGCGGATGGGCAATGTGGCCCGTCACGCGCGTGCGGGCTCTACCGAGACGTGAGCGAACGACCGGCGCGATCGACCAGCGAGCACCGAGGAGTCACGGCCATGGCATACGAGTTCAGGTTCCCCGACATCGGCGAAGGCATCACCGAGGGTGAACTGCTGTCCTGGAAGGTGAAGGAGGGCGACCAGGTCGCCCAGGATCAGACTCTCGCCGAGATGGAGACCGACAAGGCGGTTGTCGAGATGCCCTCGCCGCGTCCCGGGCGGATAGCCCGGCTTCATGCCGCCGAAGGGGATATCGTCAATGTCGGGGACATCCTGGTGACCATCGAGGAGGGCGCTGTGCCTTCCGCGGCTTCGGCCGCCGTAGCGACGACGTCCGTACCCCCGGTCGCCGCGGCGCCACCCGAACCCGTCGCGCGGGTGGTGGCCCCGTCCGTGGCGCCACCCGAACCGGAAGCGGTGCCCTACACCGGCTCCGTCGTCGGGCAACTCGAGGAGGCGCCCGAGGAAGAAGAGGAGGGACAGATACTGGCCATGCCCTCGGTTCGGGCGCTCGCTCGCCAACTTGGAGTGGACTTGAGAGGTCTACGCGGCACCGGACCGGGCGGCCGGATACTCAAGCAGGACGTGGAGGACATGGCCCAGTCCCTGGCCTACGGGGCGGTCACTCCACCGCCCGCCGCCGCGGCGGGCGCCCCCACAGCGGGTGTCACCACCGGGACGGCCGGCGCTCCCGCGGTTCCCGCCCGGGCCGAACAAGCGGCCGCTCCCCAGGCGGCCGTGGCCCCCGCGGCCGCGCCGGAATCGGGCGCCGTCCCTCCGGCCGAGGCGCCACCGTGTGACGAAGAAGTCGCCATCTGCCCACTTCTCGGCGGTGTCATCGAGAACGACGGTCACGGACCCGTCGAGCGCGTGCCCTTCAGAGGGGTACGCCGCAGCATGGCCCGCCGGATGGCCGAGGCCGTCGCCAAACAGGCTCAGGTGACGACCATGGATGAGGCCGACGTCACCATCATCAAACGGATCCGGGAGAAGGAGCGGACCATCGCCGCCGAACGCGGGGTGCGCCTGACCTATCTCGCCTTCGTGGTGAAGGCCTGCACCGCCTCGCTCAAACGCTTCCCGCGTCTGAACGCGGTGCTGGAGGAATCGGGAGACGAATTCCTGCTCAAGCGCTACTACAACATCGGTATCGCCATCGACACGCGGAGCGGGTTGATGGTACCCAACATCAAGGATGCCGATCGCAAGAGCATATTCCGCATCGCGGAGGAGATCGTCGATCTGGTCGATCGCGCCGAGGAGCGGCAGATAGATCTGCAGGGCTTCCGGGGAGGCACCTTCACCATCACCAACTACGGCGCCATCGGTAGCCTCTACGCCACTCCCGTGATCAACTATCCGGAGGTGGCCATCCTGGGTATGGGCCGGGTCAGGGAGACACCCGCGATCCGCGAAGGCAAGATGATCACCCGCTTGATGCTCCCGTTGGCACTCACCTTCGACCACCGACTGGTGGACGGCGCGGAGGCGGCCCGGTTCCTCAATCTGGTCATGGGGTATCTCGAGGATCCCGACCTGCTGCTTCTGGAAGGCGCGTAGGGAGACGTCCGGTGGAATGCGTCGACGGCGAAGGGCTGTGTGCCGCAACGCGCGGCTGCGAAGTGGTCGTGCTCGTGGCCACGGAGGGTGAGGCCGCTCTTCTCCGGCGGGCGCTGAAAGATCCCCACCTCGTTGAAGTCGCGACCAAGCGGGTCTTGATCGGGACGCTCGCGGCGCCGGGATCGGCCGCGGAATCCGGCGACGGCTCACGTCGTGAGCCCGGACCGCGCCGGCAGGGAGGGTCCGGCCGGCGCTCGCGGGGCGAGTCGGCGGGTGGCGCTGGCCATCAGCGGATGCGACAAGGCGAACACGGCCCATCTGCTCACCTGCCTGCTGCAGGCGATGGATCCCCGCCCGCGCCTCGTACTGCAGACCGGTATCGCCGGGGCTCTGCCTGGTCCGGACGGGGAGATCCGGGCAGCCGTGGGTGACGTGGTGGTCGCCACCCAGGAAGCCTACTCCGACACCGGTAGCTCCAGTCCGGATGGATGGCTCTCCGCCCGAGATCTCGGACTCCCTGTTGCCACGGTCGGAGGTGTCGAATCGGGAGGAGTGTTCCCCGTCGCCGAGCGCCTTGTGGAGGGCGCGCTCCAGCTGCTTTCCGCGGCGGAGGAGACCGCCGCCGCGGAACGACCGCGGGTCCATGCCGGTCCGTGCATCACGGCTTCCGAAGTGACGGGGCTCTCTACCAGGGCCGTCGAGCTGGCCGGCCGTTGGGGGGCGTTGGCGGAATCGATGGAAGGAGCCGCGGCCGCCCACGTCTGCGCCCTCTACCACACGCCCTTCCTGGAGGTCCGCGGGATCAGCAACCTGGTGGCAGACAGGGCCCGAGGGACCTGGGAGGTGGAAAGAGCGGTGGAGGTCGCTTCTTGGGCCGTGTTGGTGCTGGTCGAGGCGCTGGACCGGCTCCCTCTCACCAGTGCGGAAGCGGCGAAAGCGCTCGCGGAGGGTGAATGACGTGGGGCCGCTGCGTCTGGCCTATTCGCCCTGCCCGAACGACACCTTCATCTTCCATGCCTGGGTGCGTGGTCTGCTGCCGGGGGCTCCCGCCGTGGAGGAGCGGCTCGAGGACATAGACACGCTGAACCAACTGGCGGCCGGAGTAGAGGCGGATGTCGTCAAAGTGTCGTTTTATGCTCTTGGGTACCTGCGAGACCGCTACGCTCTGCTGCACTCCGGGGGAGCCTTGGGGAGAGGCTGCGGGCCCCTGATCGTAGCCCGCAAGGACTCGTTGTTGCGGCCGGCTGACTCGGCGGGGGGAGCCGCCCTGCTGGCCGACGACCTCAGTCGCGCAAGAGTGGCCGTCCCGGGTGAACACACCACCGCCGCCCTGCTCGCCGGCCTCTTCTCCGGCGCGGCGAGACAACGACTGGTCATGCCGTTCGAGCGCATCATGCCCGCCGTCGCCGCAGGCGAAGTCGACGCCGGAGTCATCATCCATGAGGGCCGATTCACCTACGGGGCGCTCGGGTTGAGGCGTCTGATCGACCTGGGGGAGTGGTGGGAGGGGACCACCGGCCTTCCTATCCCCCTCGGAGGGATCGCAGTCTCACGTGCTCTCAGCCGCGGCCTGCAGGGACGCGTGGAGAAGGCGGTCTCTGAGAGCGTCGCCTATGCCCGGGTCCACCCCGACGCATCACGGGAGTATGTGGCGGCGCATTCCCAGGAGATCGATCCGGCGGTCTGTCAGGCTCACATCGACCTCTACGTAAACGAAGCCACCACGGACTACGGTCCGGAGGGGGAGGCCGCCATCGAACACCTGCTCGAGACGGCGACGGGCGCCGGGCTGCTCCCGGCGTGGGACGGAGACCTTTTCTGGGATGGAGCGTAGCGAGGGATAGGACACACAGGTCCCCCGCTCCTCCGGCTCCGGCGCGGGACGCTTCGGTCACGGCTGGTATCCTACCTGGGCCATGCTTCACCTCACCGACATCTCCAAATCGTTCGGCACCCAGACGGTGCTCGACCAGGCCAGTCTCCATGTCAAGCCGGGCATGCGGATCGGGCTGGTCGGGGCCAACGGAGCCGGTAAGACCACGCTTCTGCGGCTCATCGTCGGAGAAATGTCGATGGACGGCGGTGAGATCAGCGCGCGCAAAGACCTGCGGATCGGATTCCTGCCCCAAGAGATCGAGGAGATCGCCGACCACGCGGTGATCGAAGAGGTCCTTGCCTCCCACTTAGACATCCTCTCGGCCGAGAAGCGCATCGCCGAGATCGGCGAACAGATCGGTCGGGCCTACACCGCTGAGGGCTCCGGCGACGCCGAAGATGCGGAAGCCCTGCTCGACGAACTGGGCGTGCTCCAGACCGCGTTCGAGAACGCGCACGGCTACGAGCTCGAGACGCGCGCGCAGAGCATCCTGCGGGGGATGGGGTTCCGCGATGCCGACTTCCAACGTCAGATCGCCGAGTTGTCCGGCGGCTGGCGCATGAGGGTGGCGCTGGCCCGGCTCCTGTTGGAACAGCCCGACCTGCTGCTCATGGACGAGCCTACGAACCATCTCGACCTGGAGAGCCTCATCTGGCTCGAGGACTTCCTGCTCACCTGGCCGGGGGCGCTTCTGGTGATCAGCCACGATCGCTACTTCCTCAACCGCATGGTCACCCACATCGCCGATCTCGACCGGGGGGTCATCGATCTCTATGCCGGTGACTACGACCACTACGAAGAAGAGAAGAGGCAGCGCTACGAGGCTCTCGTGAACGCGGCCAAGAACCAACAGCGTGAGATCGAGTCCGCAGAGGCCTTCATCCGTCGTTTCCGGGCCAAGAACACCAAAGCCAAGCAGGTACAGCAGAAGATCCGGAAGTTGGAGCGTACCGAGCGCATCGACGCCCCCACCTTGGAACGCAAGACCATCAGGTTCCGCTTTCCTCAGCCGCCGCGGACCGGCCGGGTGGTGGCCGAGGTCAAGCACGCCCGCAAGGTATACGGAGACAACGTGGTCTACAAGCGGCTCGACCTGGTGGTGGAACGCGGAGAGAAGATCGCCCTGGTGGGGCCGAACGGAGCCGGCAAGTCGACCTTGCTCAAGATGCTGGCTGGGGTCATCGAACCCGACGCGGGTACGATCAAGTTGGGACACGCCGTCAGCAGGGAGTACTTCGCTCAGCATCAGCTCGAGATACTGCATCCCGGGCGCACCGTGCTCAAGACCATGGAAGAGGTGGCCGGGCCGGCAGGGCGCATCCCCGAGGTGCGCGGTTATCTGGGCACCTTCCTGTTCGGAGAGGACGACGTGACCAAGAAGGTGGGCGTGCTCTCCGGGGGGGAGAAGGCCCGTCTCGCGTTGGCTCGGATGCTCATGGACCCCGCCGGCCTGCTCCTGCTGGACGAACCGACCAACCATCTGGACATGGATTCGCGCGCCGTCCTCACAGAGGCGCTCCGTCAGTTCGAAGGCTCGGTGGTGTTCATCAGCCACGACCGGCATCTGATCAATGCTATCGGGACCAAGGTCATCGAGGTGCGCGACGGTCGGCTGACCCACTATCCGGGCGACTGGGAATACTATCTGTGGAAGAAGAGGCAGGAGGTGCTGCCGGCGCCTTCACGTGAGGTCGCTCCCGCGCCAAGTGTGACACCGATCCGGACCTCGGCTAGGGGTCGTCCGACCGCTGCGCCTGCGGCGGAGCGGCGTTCCAAGACCGGCAGGGTCGCGGCCCCGCCCGCGCCGTCCGGCGGCGACGCGCCCTCGGGCGAAGGCCCGGCGGGTGCTGCCGGCCCGGCGGGCGCTGCCGTCGCGGGAGGGGCCACCCAGCTCGGCTACCAGGAGCGCAAGGACCTCCAGCGCCGGTACCGCAAAGCCGAGAAGACGGTCTTCGGTCTCGAAGAGCGGCAGAAAGAACTGGCGGCCGTGCTGAGTGATCCCACCCATATCTCCGATTACGAATTGCTGTACGCGACGAGCGAGGAACTGCGTACGGTCAAAGAGCGGCTTATGGCAGCGAACGCCGAGTGGGAGGAGTTGGCGGAGATGGTCGCCGCTCTCGAGGAGCAGCGTTCGTCGGTCAGCGGTACTTGATCAAGATGGGATAGGGATTGATCGCGGCCCCGCCGTTGGGCCGGATCTCGAAGTGGAGGTGTACTGCTCCTCCGCTTGCGTTGCCCGTGTTGCCGGCGTACCCGATCACCTGACCCGCCTCCAGGCGCACTCCCGCCCGGATCCCACTCTTGAGTGAGGAGAGGTGCGCGTAGTAGTACACGGTCCGGTCGCTGCCTCGCAGGTAGGCCGAGATGCCTCCAAGACCGGTGTCGTAGGGATTGGCCCGTATGATCACGCCGTCGACCACCGCCACGATGGGAGTGTTGCGCGCGGAGAAGATGTCACAACCCTGATGTCTCCTCCCGCCCGATCGCGGGGCCCCGAAGGTGTCGCTGAAGCTGTTGGGCCCGGCCACGGGAAAGACGAAGTCGGCGTCGGGGTCGTAGGCGGGATCGTCGGGTTCGGTGGTGGTGGTGCGATGCGCCGTAGTGGCGGTGGTCTTCCTGTTCGCCGCAGCCGCTGCAGCGGCTGCGGCGGCCTTGCGCGCCGCCTCGGCTCTGCGTGCTTCCTCCGCACGCTTGCGCGCTTCGGCCTGTAGGGTCACCACGCGCGAGCGTAGCCGGTTGTACTCGTCCTTGGTATCTTCGAGGCTCTGCAGCGTCCTGTCACGCGCGGTCTCGTACTTCGCCGTCTTCCGCTGCTCCGCCGCCTTCTCCGTCCTCAGCTCTGCTCTCAGGGTGTTGAGTTCGTGGACCCTGCCCTTCACCGCGTTGATGAGCTCGGTGTCGGATTCAGCGACCCGCGTGACCATGGACAGGTTCTCCAGCACGGAGTTGATCGAGGTGTCCTCACTCGAGAACACGACGTTGAGTACGTTGAGCGCGTCCGAACCGCGGTTCTTGTACATCTCGCTCAACCGACCGGCCAACTGCTGCCTGAGCCCCGCGAGGTCCTCGTTGGCCGTGTCGATCCTGGCCTGCACGTGTTCGATGCGTATCTTGGTCTCTTCGAGGTCGTCCTCGGCGCTGGACTGCTGCTTGGCCAGTTTGTCGAGCTTAGTCTGCAACGCCTTGAGGTCCTTCTTGGCCTGAGCCAGGTCGGCCCGGGCCTTCTCCAAGCTCGTGCTGGCCCAGGCAGGGCTCATACCGGCACCCACAGGAAGACTGGAAGCGGCGAGAGAGAAGAGCAGGGCGCCGACTACCGCCCACACGGCGAGATGCGCGATCCGTGACCTCGAGGTCCTTCTACGTCCGATGCGCGACATGGGGCGCAGTTTACCACCCGGTCAGATACATGATGATCTTGATGGCGATGATGTGGGCGATGTAGATCACGAACGAATGCCTCCCTACAAAGCGTAGGAAGCGGCTGCTCGGGACCAGACGGGTCGTGAGGAAGTAGCAGGCGATCACCTGCAGGACGAAGAGATAGTCGAGGAAGTAGCCGAGGCCGAGGAGGGCGAAGGGAAGAGCCGACACCAGTACCAGCGGGACCGCGTACCAGCCCCGCTGGCGGATGGCGAGAGCATGCAGGTCCAGTCTGAGTGCGAGGAAATAGCCGACCAACCCGTACAGAAGGAAGGACAGGTTGTAGCTGTCGAACCCGGTGATGTTGAGGTAGACGATGCTGGCGAACGTGACCGCGGCAAGCGCATAGGCGACTCGTCTGGTGCGGTCGAGGAAGACGCTGGCCAGTACCAGAAGCCCCATGGGGAGGAGGACCTCGAAGGAGAAGTAATACAGATCGCCTCTGGTCAGCCTGGCCAGGGTGAACTCGGCATCCAGATACTTGGGGATGTTGAGCAGAAAGAAGGCGGTAAGGACCTTGAACGCCAGCCAGAGCTTCTTCCGGGTCTTGTTCTGGAGAAAGCGGGCCAGCACCACCCCCAGGAAGAGGACGAAGCCCATGGGGATCCAGTAGGAGTAGCGCAGGTCGAAGCGTAGCGGAGTGAGGTTGGCCACGACGTGATAGACGACCATAGCCGTCAGGAGCAGACCTCGGTAGATATCGTACGAGCGGACGCGCCCCGAAGACTCGAGTGAGGCCGCCGAGGTGGTGTCTGTGGGGCTACGCTTGTCGATGACCGTGTCGGTCACCACGTCTGTCTCCTTTGGACGGCTCGTTCACATCGGATCACCTCCTGCGACGGCGATCCTGGCAGCTAGCTTATCAACGGGCGGGCGCAGAGGGGGGCTCGGGGACCGGCCGCCTCCACCGACGGCCTGAGACTGCGATATGCTGAGCCCACACCTCGCTCCCCAAAGGAGGGCCAAGGATGCCAACGTTCGACGTGGTCAGCCGGGTCGACATGCAGGAGATGGACAACGCCGTCAACCAAGTCAAGAAGGAGATAGGGACCCGCTTCGACTTCCGCGGCTCCAAGACCCAGATCGACTTGGATCGCAAAGACGGCAAGATCCACGTGCTGACCGAAGACGACATGAAGCTCAGGGCCATCAAAGACATGCTCATCGCCAAGGTGGTCCGGCGTTCCATCGAGGCCGAAGCCCTGGTGTTCGGTCCCAGCGAGAAGGCCGGCGGGGACATGATGCGGCAGACGGTCACCATCACCAACGGGATCGATATGGAGACGGCCCGCAAGGTGGTCAAGCTGGTCAAGGACACCAAGCTCAAGGTCCAGGCGTCCATCCAGGGCGAAGAGGTGCGGATCACGGGCAAGCAGCGGGACGACCTTCAGGACGCCATCAAAGCTCTCAAGGAAGCAGACTTGGGCATGCCCCTGCAGTTCGTCAACTACCGGGAATAGCGCCCTTCCCCGCAAGGTGACGTCTTCTGCCGACAGCCCCGGGGGCCATGTGCTCTTCTCGGGCGACGACCGGCTCGAGGGGATCCTGGAGTGGCCCGACCCGGCCGGACAGGCGCGGGTGACGGCGGGAGTGGTGATCGCCCACCCTCATCCGCTTCACGGGGGCACCATGGCTCAGCCTGTCGTATACCGCATCGCTCAGGCCTGCCGGCGGCAGGGCTTCGCCTCGTTGCGCTTCAATTTCCGCGGCGTGGGACAGAGCGGCGGTAGGTACAGCGGCAGCGAGGAGTATCGGGATGTGGAAGCGGCGGTCGCCTTTCTGGGTGGCCGGCTTGCCGCCGATGACGGTATCGTGGGCAGCGGCGGACGCCGGTCCCCACTGGGGCTCGCCGGGTACTCCTTTGGCAGCGTCATGGCGGCCCTGGCCGCGACAGGACCGACCCCCATACAGGCCCTGGCCCTGGTCGCGCCCGTCGTGAACTGGGACGAGGCGCCGCCGGGTGCCTGGGACGGGCTGGCAGCATTCCGAGGCCCGGTGCTCGCCGTCTGCGGTGAAAAGGACGACCTGGCGCCTCCCGATGATGTCGGGCGCGTTCTCAGGGCTCTGAAGATCGATCATCGCGTGGCTGTGGTAGAGGGCGCCGGACATCTCTTCGAGCATAGGCAGCGGGAGGTCGGGGAGTTGGCGGCCGCCTTCTTCGGCGAGAAACTGGGTGGAAGACCTCGTCCGCGCGGCGCACCGTCTGCGGCGCACCGTCCGCGGCGCACCATGGACGACTAGATCGTACCGAGCGTGGGTAGGATGGCTCAGAGAACTTCCTGTGGAAAGGAGATCGGCGGCATGGACATGAAGGGTTCGAGGACCGAGCAGAACTTGATGAAGGCCTTCGCCGGGGAGTCGCAGGCCCGCAACCGCTATACCTTCTATGCCGAGGTGGCCGCCGACGAGGGCTACCGGCAGATCGCCGACCTGTTCCTGGAGACGGCCGACAACGAGCGTGCGCACGCTTTCCAGTTCTTCAGCCTCCTCGACGGAGGCATGCCTGAGTTCACCGCCTCGTACCCGGCTGGGCCGGTCCATTCCACGGCACAGAACCTCCTGGCCGCCGCTGAGGGCGAATTGGCGGAGTGGGGAAGCCTCTATCCGGGCTTTGCCGAGATCGCGGATGAGGAAGGGTTCAAGAAGGCGGCTGCGACCTTCCGCAAGATCTCCGGCGTGGAGAAATACCACGAGCGTCGCTATCGCAAGCTGCTCGCCAATGTCGAGGCGAAGCGGGTGTTCGCCAAAGAGGGCCCGACCCTGTGGAAATGCGTGGAATGCGGACATGTCCACGAGGGGAACGAGGCTCCAAAGGTCTGTCCGGTGTGTGGTAAGCCCCAGAGCTACTTCGAGGTCTACTGCGAGAACTACTAGGCGGCGGCTTGGGTTTCGGGGCCGGGCCGCAGGACTGGGTCGCGGTATCGGCCTGCGCGAGACCATCGCCAAGATAGGCCGGAGGTAGTAGGGGAGTAGACGTGGCAGCGCTGTAGCCTGCGCGCATGCCTGCGATCCCGACGAGACGGTTGCTCATCTATGTCGCGGCCGGCGCCTTGGTCCTGGTGGTTGGGACCGTCGGCCTGCTGGCCATGCGCTCCCCGGTCGGCGCCGGAGAGACCGACGCGATGGTGCTCGACGTCTCCGGTCTCGATGCCGAGGCGGTGGCCGGCGCCGATCCGTCGCTGGGGCCCGGGACTACGGTGCCGCCCATTACTACCACGGTCACCGAGGCTCCGATCTTCGTGCAGGTCGCGGGGGCGGTGCGGCGTCCGGGCGTATACCAGGTCGCGCCCGACTCCCGGGTGTTCCAGGCCGTGCTTCAGGCGGGCGGCTTCACCGAGACCGCCGATCAAGAAGCAGTTCCTCTCGCCGCGCGGCTCAGCGACGGCAGCAGGCTTTATGTCCCCGAACGCGGCGAAGCCGCGGCCGGCCAGGTGCTGTCCAACGATCCTCTCAGCGGTAGTACCGGCGGGTCGCAGTCTTCCGAAACAGTATCGCTCAACTCGGCCACCCTCGAGGAACTCGACGCACTCCCAGGGATCGGACCGGCCCTGGCACAGCAGATCATCACCTATCGGGAGACGCAGGGTCCTTTCACTTCGGTCGATCAACTGACGGACGTCCCGGGAATAGGACCCTCCAAGCTCGAACAGTTGCGGCCGCTGGTCGCCCCCTGACCGGCAGATATCCGTGGATGGCGGCCTCGGCGGGGTGACCGGCTGGTTCGTGCGCCGGGCGGGAGTCGCCCGGTGCACTACGGTCGCCGCCGCGACAGGCGTCGCTCTTGCCGGCATCATCCCGGGTCGGTTCTCGCTCGCGATAGGCGGTCTGACTCTGGCGCTGGCCGGGGTCCTTCTCGGGATGTTCGTCTCTCGCGCTCGACCCCTCTCCAGGTGCGGCCTGGGCATCACCCTGATCGCGGTAGTACTCGTAGGCCTGCTGGGGGGCATGTTTGCCGGGACGCTCAGGGTGTCCATGCTGCTCGACGGCACGCTGTCCTCGCGTATCGGCACACGTGTGGACGCGACGGTAGTGGTCACCGGTCCGGTCCGCGCGCGGGCGGGCTGGCAGAGCGCCACGGCCGTGGTCGAGCGGCTGAGGGAGAAGACAGGTGACGCCCACACGCCCGGACTCCGCGCCGGGGCCGCTCCCTCCGCCGAGTACATCGGCGCGCGCGAGAGGGTGTTGCTCGAGGTGCCGCCGACCGACGGTGGAGACGTACCCGCCCTGGCCCAGGGCATGATCATATCCGTGGGCGGCAAGATCCGCGCTCCCGATGGGCCCTCGGCCTCCGGCTTCGATCAGGCTTCGCAGTTGCTTCACCAGGGCATCGAAGTCGTGCTGCGCGCCGACGGCGAGGGAGTGTTGGTTCATGGACGGCGGGCCGGGGTGGCGGGCTGGTTCGATCGCCTTCGCGCGTCGGCCAAGGAGCATCTCAGTCTGGGCCCCGACGCGCGCGTGAACGAGGTTCTTCAGGGCGTAGTGATGGGGGACACCGCGGGCATCGACGAGGGGTGGATGGAAGCCTTCCGGCGCGCGGGCACCGCCCACATGCTCTCCGTTAGCGGCCTCCACGTGGCGAGCCTCGCGGCCATCGTCATCGGCCTGGCCGGACTCCTGAGGGTATCTAGACGGATGAGCTTCCTATTGGCGGCGGCCGCGGCCCTGCTCATGATCCCTTTCGTGGGCCCATCGCCCCCTATCGTGCGGTCGGCGGCCATGATCGTGGTGGTGCTCGCCGGCCGCTGGGTCGGGAGAAGCCGAGACCCGTGGCAGGGGCTGGCTCTTGCCGCCCTCGTGGTGCTGGCCCTCAACCCGTTTGCCGTCTTCGATGTCGGTTTCCAGCTCTCCTTCTCCGCCTTTGCAGGTATGCTGGCCTTGGTCAAGCCTCTCGAGCGCCTGCTGCACAGGGTCCCCGATGCCGCGCGAGCCGGTCTGGCCGTTTCGATAGCCGCGACTCTCGGCACCGCTCCGGTGTCGCTCGTCGTCTTCGGCCGGACTTCCCTGATATCCCCTCTGGCCAATCTCCTCGTGGTGCCGGCTCTCGCGCCCGTGACCGGCCTGGGCATGGCGAGCGTCCTGCTGGGTTTCATATGGAGGGGGTTCAGCGTCGCACTGGACACGTTGGCCTCGCTGCCGATGTCGTGGACGGTCCTGATATCGAGCCTCTGTGCGCGTGCTCCCGTGCTGACGGCGGGCGAGCTCGGGCGGGCAGGGTTCGCGTCCGCCCTGGCTTTGGCGTCGGTACCGCTTGCCCTGGCCCTGGCGGGTCGCGAGGTCAAGCTACCCATGGGACTGCGCGTTCCGCTCCTGAGGCCGCTCGCAGCCCGGCTAAGAGTACGCCGGCCCCGGGATCCCCGGCTTACGGCGATCATGAGCGTGGGTGTGGTGATAGCGTTTCTCGCGCTGGGAGCCGGCCTGTACCCAACGGCCGCATCCGCGTTTCGCCAGCTCGAGATCCGGCTGGGAACGACGAATTGGCCCGAGCAGCCCGAGATAAGGGTGCTGGACGTCGGCCAGGGTACCGCGGTGCTCCTTCGCACCCCGGGGCGCCACGCGGCCCTGTTCGATGCCGGCCCCGCAGGATGCGACTTGGGTAGCCAACTGCGTTCGCTCGGCGTGGAACGGCTGGATCTGGTCGTCATCTCTCACCCGCACGCTGATCATTTTGCCGGGCTCTCGGAATGTCTTGATTCAGTGGAGATCGGGACCTTCGTCGATCGGACCGCGTCGACTCACGCGGCGGGCGTGGGATCAGCTGGGACGCCGGCGCCCATTTCGGCGAAGAGCTCGTCGACCGGGGAGGCGGAGGCAGGGGAAGCGGCGCAGTATCTACGGCTCCGCGAGGACTCGATCGAAAGGGGAGCCCACTATCTTCAGGCGCTCCCGGGATCGTCGCTCACCCTTGACGGCGTCACCGTCACCTTCTTTGCGCCCGCACGACCGCTGACCATGTTCGCCGGTCCCCACCCGTGGGGAGAGGGCCGGGATCCGCCCTCGGGCGACGAGTTGAACGGAACCTCACTCGTAGCGCTGCTCGACGCCGGAGAGACGGAGGTGTTGATGCCGGGCGACGCCGAGGCCGGCGTCCTCGAGAGGTACCACCTGCCGCCCGCCGACGCCATCGTGGTGCCGCACCACGGGAGCCGGGGTGCGGTCTCCGAACGGCTGCTGGGGTCACTCCAAGCGCGACTCGCGATCATCTCGGTAGGAGAGGGCAACGGCTTCGGGCATCCCGACCCAGGGACGGTGGGCCTGCTGGTCGCAGCCGGCGACACCATAGTTCGCACGGACGAGTCGGGTTGGGTATCCTTGCTGATGAACGAGGACGAGATGGCTGTGCTGACTGAGAGGAACCCGGCACGATGACCGATGCTTCCCCAGGGGGCGCTGCACGGAGCGAGGCTCGGAAGCCGCTCAAGCCCGCCTATCTGATAATAGGGGACGACAGGCCCAAGATCGACGAGGCCCTTGCGCGGCTGAAGGCCAGGATCGCTCGAGAGTCGGGCTCCGAGCTGAACGTCTCCGAGTTCGAGGCCCCGGTCGACTCCGGTGTTCAGGTGGTCAACGCGGCAAACACGATGGCCTTCCTCGGAGGCACGCGTCTGGTACTGGTCCACAACGCGGACGCATGGCCGAAGGCGGACAAGGATACGGTCGCCGCCTATCTGTCCTCTCCGGCCCCCGACGCCTGTCTCACGCTGGTGGCGCTGAAGTTGCCTCCCAGCGACCCCCTGCGTTCCGCAGTGGACAAGCTCGGCGACGTCCTGGAGTACGCGGCTCCCAAGGAAAGCGAGCTGCCGGCTTGGCTAGTGCGCGAGGCCGCGCGGTCCGGCATCACTCTCGGTATCCAGCAAGCCCGCCACCTGGTGGAGCGCTGCGGTGACGATCAGAGCATCCTGCTGAGAGAGGTGGAGAAGCTCGATCTCTACGCATCCGGGCGTCGTATCGACGACGACGATATCCGCCGGCTCACCACCGCCACCCCCGAAGCGACCATCTTCGACCTGCTGGATTCTCTCGCGCTGGGGAGAGGCGCGGCCGCGTTCTCGGCCGCCGACGAGTTGATCAGCTCAGGGGAGCGCCACGAGGTGCTCTTCTACCGCATTCTCCGGCACTTCCAGTCCCTGAGTCGGGTGGCCGCCCTACGCGATGCCGGTTACAACCGAGAGGCCATCCAAGCCGAGTTGAAGATGAAGGCCTTCCCTGCGCGGAAACTGACGGAACAGGCCGCCCTGCTCGGTGCGGATGGGATCGCGCGGCGTCTGGCCGTCCTTGCCGAGACGGACGCACGGATGAAGGGCATGGGGGTGTTGCCGGCCGAAATGGAACTGCAGCTGTGCCTCGGCCGCCTTGTGGCGGCATGAAACAAGCGTTAGCCTCGGAGAGGCCTTGAAGGGCCTAGAGCTGGGAGAGCAGACGCGCCACCCTCGACTTCTTGCGGGCAGCGTTGTTGTCGTGGATGGCGTTGTGGGCAGCCGCCTTGTCGATGGTGGAGGTCAGCTTCTTGGCCGTCTCTGCAGCGGCGTTGGGGTCGCCGGCGGTGATGGAGTCCTTGAGGCGCCGGAAGTGCGTCTTGATGGACGACTTGTAGCGCAGGTTCTCAAGGCGCTGCCGCTGGGCGATACGCACTCTCTTACGCTGCTGTTTGGTATTAGCCAACCTCGATCCTCCCGTCTTCCCTTCAGAGTCGACGGAGTTTAGCATAGCGGTCGCATATGGGCAACGACACCAAAAAACGCCTGGCAGCCACCGCGACCTTCCTGGTCCTGGTGGCTGCCAGTTCCCGGGTGCTCGGCCTGCTGCGCGAGATAGTCATGGTGACCTATCTCGGTCTGGGCCCGGAGATGGGGGCCTTCACGGTCGCCAACAAGGTGCCCTCCCTGGTGCGGTCGCTTCTCGCCGACACCGCGCTCACCGCCGCGTTCATCCCGGTGTTCACCGGCCTGCTGGAGAAGGAGCGCCGCCGGGAGGCGTGGCAGGTCGCATTCACCATCTCCGTCACGGCCACCGCGGTCCTGACCGTCGTGACCGTCCTGGGAATGATCTTCGCCCCGGAAGTGGTCAAGGTCGTCGCCCCCGGATTCGGCGACAATCCGGAGATCGTTGACCTGACCGTCTACCTCATGCGGATCATGTTCCCCACCGTGATCATCATGGGCCTCGCGGCCATCTTCACGGGGATCCTCAACTCCTACGATCACTTCACCATTCCCGCCTTGGCTCCGATCGTGTGGAATCTGGTGATCATCGTGGCAGTGATCACTTTCTGGGCGGGCTACGGGGTCAAAGCGCTGGCCTGGAGCTTCCTCGTCGGGTGCGTGATCGAGTTGGGCATGATTATTCCGGGAGTCTGGAAGCGGCGCTGGCGCGGCGAGGGCCCGTCGATCTATCGCATGGACCTGCGCAGTCCGGAGGTCCGAAGGATCGGCGTCCTCATCGGGCCCGTGATCCTGAGCCTTGGGGTCATCAACTTCAACTCGTTCATCGATACCGTCGTCGCCACCCTCATCAGCGAGCCGGCGCCGGCCATCATCGACAAGGCCTTCCGCCTCTTCCTGCTCCCACAGGGGCTCTTTGCGGTGGCAATCGGTACGGTCTTGTTCCCCGCGCTCTCGCGGCACGCCGCCGCGCAGCGGATGAAGGAGTTCCGCGACTATCTGTCCCTGGGGCTCCGTCAGATCTTCTTCATGACCCTTCCCTTCGCCGCTCTGTTTGCCGTGTTGGCCCTTCCGACAGTGCGGCTCATCTACGAGCACGGGAAGGTCACCCCCGAGGACACGGAACTCGTGGCCTACGCTCTCACCTTCTTCGCCGTGGGCATGGCCTTCGTGAGCATCAACACCCTGCTCAACCGGGCCTTCTACAGCATCCAGAAGCCCTGGCTGCCGCTGACGGTGGGGGTGATCAACCTGGCCCTGAACGCGGGGCTCGACCTGCTCCTCTACAAGCCCCTGGGCGTGGGCGGCATCACGCTTTCCACCTCACTGGTCAGCCTGTTCAACTCCCTCGCCCTGATGTTCCTGCTCGGTCCGCGTATAGGGGGCATAGGGGCGCGCAGGATCGCCTGGACCTTCACGCGGTCGGTCATCGCCTTGATCCCCCTGGCAGTGGTTGCCTACGGGGTGTGGTGGGGTCTGGACTCCATCCTGCCCGAGTCGATCGGATCGGAGATACTCTCCGTGGGGCTGGCCTACTTGTTCGGCGGCGCAGCCTACTGCCTGGCCGCCTGGGCGATGCGCATGTCGGAACTGAGAGACGTGATCAACCTGGCCAGGCGTCGTCGGGAACCGCGGTCCACCGAAGATGTCGTCGACGTGGATCGCGAAGGCTAAGCGGGGAACCGAAGGCGAGCCTGCCGTTCCCTACCCAGGGCGGTGTGGGCCTTGCGCTAGAATACGTCGCCTATGGCACGCTTCGAGCACATCCGGAACTTCTCCATCATCGCGCACATCGACCACGGCAAGTCGACGCTGGCCGATCGCATCCTGCAGATAACCAACACGGTGGCGGAGCGGGAGATGCGGGAGCAAGTGCTCGACCGCATGGACCTGGAGCGCGAGCGCGGCATTACCATCAAAGCTCAGGCGGTACGCATCTACTACCAGGCCGAAGACGGCCAGGAGTACGAGTTCAACCTCATCGACACCCCGGGCCACGTAGACTTCACCTACGAAGTCTCGCGTAGTCTCGCCGCCTGCGAAGGGGCCATCCTCGTCGTGGATGCCACCCAAGGCGTCGAGGCTCAGACTCTCGCCAACACGCTACTCGCTCTCGAGAACGATCTCGAGATCGTCCCCGTGCTCAACAAGATCGACCTGCCGGGGGCCGAGCCCGAGAAGAGGGCCGACGAGATCGCCAGCGTGATCGGCTGTCCCCGCGCCGATATCCTGCAGATCTCGGCGAAGACGGGGGAGGGGGTGCTGGCGGTGCTGGAAGCCGTCGTGAAGCGCATCCCGCCGCCGGAAGGCGAGGCCGAGGGATCGCCACGGGCCCTCATCTTCGACTCGGTGTACGACCAGTACCGCGGGGTCGTGGCCTTCGTGCGGGTCCGCGACGGCAGCTTCCGCAAGGATGAGCCTCTGCTGGCCATGGCCACCGGGCGACGAACGGACATCGAAGAAGTGGGCATCTTCAGTCCCGACATGCTTAAGACAGATGTACTCCGCGCCGGCGAGGTGGGATATGTCATCCCGGGCATCAAGGAGGTGGCCGACCTCCGGGTGGGCGATACCCTCACCAGCGGGACCCGCCCGGCCTCGGAGGCTCTGCCCGGCTACCGGGATATCACCCCGATGGTCTTCTGCGGTCTGTTCCCCATCGACGGAGAAGACTATCCAAACCTGCGCGACGCTTTGGAGAAACTCAAACTCAATGACGCCTCCCTCTTCTACGAACCGGAGACCTCGAAGGCCCTCGGCTTCGGATTCCGTTGCGGCTTCCTCGGTCTGTTGCACATGGAGATCATCCGGGAACGATTGGAGCGCGAGTTCGACCTCGATCTTCTGGCGACCACCCCCAGCGTGCGTTATGAAGTGGAACTCGTCACGGGTGAGGTGCTGCTGATCAGCAACCCCGTGGAGTTTCCCGAAGCTGGGTCGATTGCGGAGGTAAGGGAGCCGTACATCGCAGCGGGCATCCTTCTTCCCGCAGAGTTCGTCGGACCGGTGATGGAGTTGTGTAATGACAAGCGCGGCCGATTCGTACACATGGAGTACCTGACCACCGATCGAGTACGACTTGAGTACGATCTACCTCTAGCTGAGATTGTGCTTGACTTCTTCGATCTGCTGAAAACCCGCAGCCGGGGCTACGCCAGTCTCGACTACGAGTTGAAGGATTACGAAGCAGGAGACCTTGTGCGGCTGGATATCCGCATCGCCGGTGAGATAGTGGATGCCTTGAGCTTGATCGTACATGCCGACCGTGCATACACCATCGGTCGCGGACTCGCAGAACGTCTGCGGAAGAAGATCCCAAGGCAGCTGTTCGAAGTGGCCATCCAGGCCGCAGTGGGCAGTCGCATAATCGCCCGCGAGAGCGTCGCGCCGCTGCGCAAGGACGTCCTCGCCAAGTGCTACGGGGGAGACATCACCCGCAAGAGGAAGCTGCTGGAGAAGCAGAAGGCCGGGAAGAAGCGGATGAAGATGGTGGGTACTGTGGAGATCCCGCAGGAAGCTTTCCTGGCTGTCCTGGACCTGGGTGAGGGCAAGGACGGGAAGAGATGACCGTCGAGTATCTGGTGCTCGGCGTGATACTGGTCTTGATGGGGGCGGTGCAGATATGGCTGCGCCATTTCGGCGGCAGCGCAGACGAAGAGGGGCGGAGGCGCCAGGTGCCGTCGCGCCGGGGAGTCCGTAGCGGAAAGATCTGGGAACGTTGGACGGGCATCCTGGGGTTTCTCGCGGTTGCCATGGGCATCGCGCTCGTCGTGCTGGGAGTCTTGGGCCGCTGAAGAACCTGTACGTCCACATCCCGTTCTGCCGGTCGTGCTGCACCTACTGCGACTTCGCATCGGAGCCGGTCGGGCCCCATCTGCGGGCTGGGAGGGTGAGTTCCTATCTCGAGCGGCTGCGCACCGAGTTGCGCGAGCAGCTGGGCGCGGACGCGGAGCAGCAGACAGGGACTATCTACGTCGGCGGAGGCACGCCCACCGCGCTTCCGGCAGATCTCCTGGTCGAGCTTGTCGCCGACCTCGCCCGGCTTCAGGAGGCGGCTTCCCAGCGGGAGCTGACAGTCGAGGCCAATCCCGGGACCGTCGATGCAGATCTGCTGCGCACGGTTGGCGGGAGCGGGGATGACGCGCCTCTCCTTGGGTATCCAGTCGTTCTCCGCGGAATGTCGCGCCGCTCTGGGCAGGAATACGGCGCAGGATGAGATCGAGGGGGCTCTGCGCGCAGTGGGCGAGGTGAGCTCCCGGCTGCAGGGGTGGAACCTTGACCTGGTATTCGGCATACCGGGCCAGACCTGGGCTGCGGCGGCGACGGATATCGACAGAGCCATCCGTGCAACGCCCACCCACATCTCTCTCTACGACCTGACATACACGGCGAGGTACGCCGCCTGGGTGACGCGGACCAGCGGCGCCGGCGCCCAAGGGGCGGCCGGCGCCTTCGCCGAGGAGTACCTGCCGGCGGCCGCCGCCCGGCTACAGGCCGCCGGCTACGAGCGCTACGAAGTCTCCAACTTCGCGCTGCCCGGTCACGAATGTCGTCACAACCAGGCGTACTGGAGCGGCGACGACTACCTGGGGGTGGGGGCGGCGGCAGTGTCTACCAGCGGGAGGGAGCGCCGGACCAATCCTGTGTCGGTCGCCGGTTACTTAGCGGGAGAGGCTCCGGCCTTCGAGGCGCTCACCCACCGCACTCGGCTCTGGGAGAAGGCGATGCTGGGGCTCAGGACCGCCGCGGGGGTCGAAGAATCCGAAGTGCTTCCGGTGCTCGATCATGGCGTCTGCGACCGGCTCTTGGCGCAAGGCCTGCTCGTGAGGGCCTGTGGTAGACTTCGCTTGAATCCAGCCTTTTTGGATGTCAGCAACGCAGTCATCTCGGCTCTTCTGGCCGCGCCCGAGGAGCCATAGTCCTTACGCCGGCGGATGATGGCACTCACAGAACGACAACGTATGATCTTGAACGCTGTCACCGAGCGGCATATCGGGACGGGTTCCCCGGTGTCGTCCAAGGAGCTCGTTGGTGTCGCCGGATTGTTCGTCTCCTCGTCGACGGTGCGCAATGAGTTCGCTCTCCTCGAAGAGAAGGGCTACCTGACCCATCCGCACACCTCCGCCGGACGTGTCCCCACCGACCTCGGCTACCGGGAGTTCGTCGACCACCTCATGAGCGGGCCCCCCTCGCGCTCGTTGACGCGGACCGGAGTGGCTCCCGGTGTCTCCAGCTCTCTGCAGCCGGAGGATCTCACAGGCGAGATCGACACCGCCTTGCGGCAAGCCACGGATGCTATGTCACGTGCCACCAACCTGCTCGCCCTGGCGCTGGCGCCTCGGGTGAGCGGCGCCCGCCTGTGCCACGTCGAGCTGCTCACCCTCCATCCCACGGAGCTCATGTACGTGTTCATCGTCTCCACCGGGGGGGTGATGAAGGGGGTCGTCGACTGGCCTTACGTCATTGATCAGGGCTTGGTGGAATGGGCCCGCACCTACCTCAACGAGACCTTGAACGACCACACCCTTACCGCGCGACTCATCCGCAGAGTGCTCGACAACCCCGGTCTCAGCCCCCGGGAGGCCGGATTCCTGAGGGCGCTGGCGCCGGCCTTCGAACGACTGGTGGACGAGCAGTACCAGGAGGAGTTGTTCGTCGGGGGCACGTCTCGTCTCCTCGTCGAATCACAGCTGAAGGACATCTCCTCTCTCAGGGATCTGCTGGCTCTGCTCGAGGAGCGCTTCCTGCTGCTGCGGGTACTCAGGGCGGCACTCGGCACGGGTGCGGTGGTGGTGCGCATCGGCAGCGAGCACGAGGCGACGGCGCTGCAGCCCTTCTCCATCGTGGCGGCCAGCTACGGTCTGCCGCAGCGGCGTCTTGGCAGCGTCAGCCTTGTCGGTCCTACGCGCATGGATTACGAGAAGGCGATCGCGACCGTCCGCGAGACGGCGCAGTCGTTGTCGGAACTGGTGGGGGAGCGCTACGAATGAGCCGGCTTTCTGCGAACGGGATGCCGGGCAATCGTAGAACGGCCTGGCGCGTATGAAGCGCGACTACTACGAAGTGCTCGGTGTTCCCCGTGACGCCGAGCTTCAGCAGATCAAGAAGGCGTATCGCAAGCTGGCCCGGCAGCACCATCCCGACGTCAACGTGGACGATCCCGAGAGCGAGGAGAAGTTCAAGGAGGCCACGGAAGCGTACGAGGTGCTGTGCGACACCGAGAGGCGGAGCCTCTATGACACTCACGGCCATGACGGCCTGCGGCGTGGCGCCGGCGGCGCCGGCGGCTTCGACTTCGATGGCTTCCCCGGTTTCGGAGACCTCTTCGAGAACCTCTTCGGCGGTGCGTTCGGCGGCGGTTTTGGGGCCGGGGGGCCCTTCGGCGCCGCTGCTCCCCGGGGATCGGCGCGCGGAGACGATCTTGCCATCGAGGTGGAGCTGACGCTCGAGGAAGCCGCTTTCGGTGTGGAGAAGGAGCTTACGTTCACCGCCTTGGGGGTCTGCTCGACCTGCGAGGGCAAAGGAACCACCGACACGGCCTCCATCAAGTCCTGCTCGGACTGCGGCGGCCGCGGACAGGTGCGGGTCGTGCGGCGCACCATCCTCGGGCAGTTCATACAGGCGGGCGTGTGCCCCCGCTGCGGAGGAATGGGGCAGATCATCGAGGATCCCTGCTCCGATTGCCGAGGCGCGGGGCGGCGCCCCCTGGAGAGAAAGGTCACGGTACAGATACCGGCAGGTATCGACAGCGGTCAACGCATCCGGGTGTCCGGCAAGGGCGGTGCCGGTGAACGCGGCGCCCGCTCGGGGGATCTCTATGTGCGCGTCCGGGTTGCTCCCCACGAAGTATTCGAGCGACGGGGGGACGACATCCTGATCCATGTCGATCTCACCATGGTGCAGGCAGCGCTTGGCACCACCGTCACGGTCCCCACCTTGGACGGGGACGAAGAGGTCGAGTTCGCGGCGGGTACACAACCGGGAGACGTAAAGGTGCTTCGCAACAAGGGCACCCACCGGCTCAACAGCCACGGTCGCGGCGATGAGGAGATCACCGTGCGGGTGGTCGTACCCCGCGACCTTCACGACAAGCAGCGCCGTCTACTCGAGGATTTCGACGAAGCCGTGGGGGCGAGAGCACTACGCCGAGCGTCCTGACGGGGTGCTTCACAAGCTGCGCACCTTCTTCACCGGCTGATGGCCGGACAGCCTCCCGCGACCGTAGACCGGGGCGGTGTGGATCGGGCGCTCCGCGTCACCGTCCCCGCATCGCTCGTCGAACCGGTCGGAGCGCTGTTGATGGATACCCTTGGCCCGTTTGAGGAAGAGCCGGCGGCAGCGGAGGGGAGAGTCACTCTCGTGTTCTATCCCGCGGCCGGCGGGCCCTCGACGGCAGCGGACCTTCTTCCGTTGCTTCCGGAGATGTTCGCCCTGCCCGGCGTGTTGCAGGTGGAGTCTCGCGACGTGGCCCGCGACTGGGTGGAGGGATGGCGTGAGCACTTCCGGCCCAGCATGATCGGGGCTGTCCGCATCCGGCCGCCGTGGGAGCCGGCATCGTCCCGTCGGGGGCGTGTCCGGGTCCTCGGAATCCCGCGGCTATCCCCGCGGCATCGGTCGTTCCGCAGGGTCTGCCTTTCGTCGAGGTGGTCATCAACCCAGGACTCGGCTTCGGCACCGGCCTGCATCCCACCACGCGGGGCACTTTGCTCCTTCTCCAGCGAGGGGCTGAGGGATCCCTTCAGCGGCGGCCCCGCGGCGGCCTGGTCGACGTGGGCACGGGCTCGGGCATTCTTGCCGTGGCTGCAGTGAAACTGGGTTGGAATCCGGTGAGGGCCCTGGACAACGATCCTGTGGCCGTGGCGTCGGCCTGCGAGAACGTGGCCATCAATGGGCTCGAAGGCTGCGTCGAGGTGCACGAGATGGACGCCGGTCGGGCCCCGCGCGCGTGGCTCCAGGGAGCGACCATCCTCGCCAACATGACGCTCGAGCCCGTGACCGCCCTGTTGCGTCGACTACTCGAGGAGGGCGTCCGCCCACGCCGTCTGGTGGTCTCCGGGATCCTCGCCGGGAGTTCAAGAGGAGCAACTTCTGCGCGCAGCCCGCGAATCGTGGTCTTGCACTCGGTCGACGCCTCTACGATGAGGAGTGGGTGACCCTGGAGTTCGCGCCCGGCCGCTCGGAGGGCTAGAGGGAACGTGGTCCGGCAGCACAAAGGCCGAAGCCGCTCCGATCGGCGCCGGGCGACCCTGGTGAGGGCGGGCCTCATTCCTCCGGGCGACCCGACCGGGCGCTCGGCCTCCATCGCGGGAATCATCGTTCGCCGGGGCAAGAGTCTCGAGGTGGAACCGCTCTTTCAATCCGGCCCGCCCCTGCCGGTGGAGCGGGGAGCGGTCAAGCCGCAGCCCGGCGACCTGGTGCTCTTCACGTTCTCCTATGGGTTCCGGGCCCAGATCGTCCGCTCTCTGGGCAAGAGTGGCGTCATGAACGACGTCATGGAGGCCCTGCTGGCGGACAGCGGCATCCGGCGCGGGTTCGGTCAGCCAGTGCTGGCCGAAGCCGCAGCAGTGGCGGCGCGGCACGAGCGGTCCGATCCCGACCGGGTGGACCTGCGCGGACTGTACACTTTCACGGTCGACCCGGTGATGGCTCAGGATTTCGACGACGCGCTGTCCTTCGTCCGGCGCGAAGACGGTATCACCACCGTGTACGTCCACATCGCCGACGTATCGTATTTCGTGGACGAGGGCACCGCTCTCGATCGTGAGGCGCTCCGACGGGGCAATTCCGTATACGTCGCCACGGGAGTCGAGCCGATGCTTCCGCCTCTGCTCTCGTCCGGGGTCTGCTCGCTTCGCCCCCACGAGGACCGCAAGACGGTGACGGTGGAGATGGAGGTCGACGATCACGCCCGTGTGCGGAGCACGCGTTTCTACCGCTCGCTCATCCGCAGCGACGCCCGTCTCGACTACGAGCGGGTGGAGCGCATGTTCCGCGGGCTCGAGCCAGTCGATCCCGGACCCGGCCGGCCCGCTCGGCTGGGGGAGGCAGCTCGCGCAGACCCTGCGTAGGGTGAGAGAGCGAACGGGGCAGCCTCCGTGTGGAGTCCGTAGAACCCGAGTTCGAATGGGACGAGGATGGACGGGTCGTGGCGGCCGATCCCGGAGAGGAACTGGAGAGCCACTGGTTCATCGAGTGCTACATGGTCCTTGCCAACGAGCAAGTCGCGTCGTTTCTGGAAAAGGAGCAGGTGCCCACTGTCTACCGGGTGCACGACCTGCCCGACCCCTTTCGTGTCGACCGTCTACTCGACGTGCTGTCCAGCCTTGGTCTTCCCACCCCGGTGTTCGATCCGATGGCGGCCACCTCCGACGACGTGCGGCGGGTCACGCGTGAGATCGCGGAGCATATCGACACCCACGCGACGGCCGGCCGGGGCAAGGCCGCTCTCACTCAGCAGGTGCTGCGGGCGCAGGCGCGGGCTGTATACCAGACCGTCAACATCGGACATTTCGGCCTCGCGTCGCCCACCTACTGTCATTTCACGTCGCCCATCCGCCGCTACCCCGATCTGCTGGTGCACCGGGCGCTTCTCGGGCGGCTGGGGCTCGCACCCCAACCCAGCTCCGCCTTCCTGTCGGACTGGGCCGAGCATTGCTCGCAGACGGAGCGCGAGGCCGCCAAGATCGAACTCAAGGCCGACGACATCGTGCTCGCCCACCTGCTCCAGCGGCGTCTCGACGAGGAGAGTCTCTGGGGGACATCGTTCGAAGGCCAGGTGCTCAGTCTGACCCGCAGGGGCATGTTCGTCCTCTTCGACAGGCTGTTCCAGGGCTACCTGTCGATCTCCGAGCTACCCCGGGACGACTACCGGCTGAACGAGCTGGAGACCGCGCTGGAGGGGCGGCGTTCGAGCCGGGCCTACAAACTGGCCGATCCGGTGCGGGTGCGTGTCCTGGGCGTGGATGCGGTGCGGGGGCGGGTGGACCTTACGTCTGCCGAGATCCCGGAAAAGGAGCAGGAGGACGAAGGGCCGGACGATCGAGATGGCCGTCGCCGGCCTCGCGGTGCGCGGGGTCCCATCGGCCGGGACACTGCGTCCTCGCGTCCGGCCCGCGAGGCCGGCAGAGGGCGCCCAGAACCGGCCCGACGAGGGGTCGGGGCCGGCGCTGACCGGCACATCGGTGATCTTCACTGATGCCGTCGAGCCCACCCGCAGAAGCCCCCGCCGGCCTTGATATACTCCCCAGACCATGAGACCCATCGGCGTCAAGCTCATCGCCCAGAACAAGAAGGCCTACCACGACTATCACATCGAGGAGACCCTGGAGGCCGGCATCGCCCTGACGGGCACCGAGGTCAAGTCGCTTCGAGCCGGCCGGGTGAACCTGCGTGATTCGTACGCCGCCGTGGAGAAGGGTGAACTCTTCCTCATCGGCGTCCACATCAGCCCCTACGAGCAGGGTAATATCTTCAATCACGACCCGCTTCGCTCCCGGAAGCTCCTGGTCCACGCCCGCGAGCTTCGTCGCCTGTATGGCAAGGTGCAAGTGGCGGGCTACACCCTGGTGCCTACCAAGCTCTATTTCAAGGACGGCCGGGTGAAGGTGGAGCTCGGACTGGCCAAGGGGAAGACTACGTACGATAAGCGCCAGACGCTGGCCAAGAAGGAGGCCCAGCGCGATATGGAGCGGGCTTTCCACTCGCGAGGAAGGGAAGAATGACAGCGGAGCCTGAGGTGCCGCCGGCGGGGGATCCGGACATCCGTTACTACCAGGTGGAACCCGACGCCCAAACAGGCGGACCGCCCGAAGCGATCCCGCCTATGACCGGCCCGCGCCGTCGGGGCCGGTCGTTCTGGGCACTCGTGGCGCTCGCCGTCGTGATCGTAGTCCTCGTGGTGGTTCTGCTGGTGATCGAGATCGCCGATAGCCGAGCGGTCGAGTCAACAGTCGCGGGATCGATGGCCGCCGTTCTCTTCGGGGCTCCCGGGCTCGGGTAGGGCGCGACCACGCAGTCGCCGCCGTCCCGGCGCCATCCCTTCGCCGTCGCCTTCGCGAAAGCAGCTCTGCTGTATAATATCCCTGCTCAGAGCGCGGGGTTTCAGGAGCCGTGCGGTCTGGGCCTCGTGGGGGCGACATGGTTTCGACGGGGCTCATGTCTGAGTTTGGGTAGCGAGCCGAGATCCCGGCCGTTCTCGTTAAACAGGCTGGAAAACAACAATTGCCAAACCTGAATTGGCTCTGGCCGCTTAGTCTGAACAAGACTTAAGCGCCTGTCGCGCCTCCTCGGCCTGTCGTGGAGGGTCGCGGCATAAACCAGGCGGGCTTACTTTCGGCGAGGGCCGCCGGCGTCGGGGGGAACATCAAGGTGGTTGGCCGGACGCACCCAGCTCCTACGGGGGCGCGAGGCGAGAAACGTAGTAGGGGCTACGCTCGTAGACACCTGGGCCAGACGGGTTTCGGACGGGGGTTCGATTCCCCCCGCCTCCACCTGTGCCCGCTGACCGGATCGGCGGGACCAACGACGCCGACCCGAGAGTGGGGTATGAGCGACTCGAGTCTTGATCGCCACCCCGGGGAGGGGGCAGACCCTCCCACAAGGCCTGAGCCGGTCTTGAACGGTCGCCGACCTCGGGTTTCTCTTCTTCTCGGCGTGTCGGTCACCGTCACCATCGCCGTGATTCTTGCCGGCCTTGTCCTGGGATCCTGCGGCGATGGTGGAGCGGCGGTTATTGGCCCGGCGGCCGGCGATCCAGGTGGGCATCACCACGACGAGCGAGACCTCACCCGCCACCACCGCATCTCCTGCGGCCACGGCCACTACGGCCAGTACCGTCACCGCCCCGCCGACTTCGACGACACTGCCTTCGACCACCACCACCGTCTACTCTCACGCCATCGCTTCGCCCTCCCGCATAGTCATTCCCGCCATCGGGGTCGACGCCGAGATCGTCTCCGTGGGCATCGACAAGGACGGGGGGATGGAGGTGCCCAGGGTGGGGCTGGTCGGATGGTATCGACTCGGCCCTGCCCCGGGAGCAACGGGTCCGGCGGTGATCGTGTCCCACGTCTCCTATGCCGGCAAGAAGGGTGTCTTCTACGATCTCAAACGGCTCGAGCCGGGAGACGAGATCCTGATCTACGGCGACAACGGGGACCACGCGGTCTTCCGGGCGGACTCCAAGGAGACCAATCTCAAGACAGAGCTACCGACCGAGCGCATCTGGAGCAACACTCAGGATCCTGTTATCCGCCTCATCACCTGTGGGGGCCGGTTCGACCCCAAGACGCGGCACTATCTGTCGAATGTCATCGTATACGGCCATCTCGTGGACTAGTGTCGCACTGGTGCAGGATTTGTCTCAGACGCAAATACTGAGCCCCAAAGCCTTTACTTTTCACACTCAGGCGATATACTGGGTTTAGTCTGATTACCCCACGGGTATCCCAGGGATGAACAGGCTGGGAAGCTGTGACCTCTGAGGGCGCGAACCGGTCGCCCGGGGCACCCGATGCCCCCGTCCTCCGAGCGAGCGAGTGGTGAGACCGACCCGCATGCGGTTTGTGAAAACCGCGAGTGTCATAAGGTCTTGCTGGATTGCTTTGCTAGGAGGGGCGGATGAACAAGAGGAACAGAATCGCAGTTGTGCTCGGGCTGAGTCTGGCCGTTGTCCTTGTCTTGATGATCGCGACTATGGCGACCGCTGCGTCGGTCACACCTACCGAAGTCCCCGGCAATGCTCCCGCGGGATACGATCTCCAAGTGACGGGCAGCGGGGTCTACCCCATCCCCGGCCACCCAGGTTTGACTATCACGGTCACGGTCAGCGCCCACCAGCCGAGCGGCCAAGAGCTCGCGTTCACCTCGCAGTATCCGGTGCTCAAGGTGCACATGAAGGGCGGGGACAACTACAACGTCTACGACTACTCGCCAAACGGCACGTATTCTGATTCGGGGCTCGTTTGCCCGCTTGTCGGTGTTGGCAACGTTCCGAACCTGAGCCACGCGAACTTCTACTTCGGTGGGCAGGTCACCACAAGCACCACGGAGGCCCCGACAAGCACCACGGAGGCCCCGACAAGCACCACCGAAGCTCCCACGAGCACCACGGAGGCCCCGACAAGCACCACGGAGGCCCCGACAAGCACCACCGAAGCTCCCACAAGCACCACGGAGGCCCCGACAAGCACCACCGAGGCTCCCACGAGCACCACCGTCGGAGGCCTGGAGAACACCACCACGACCGTTGGTGATCTGACTACGGTGAGCCTGATCCAGACGGGTGGGGGCGGCACTGCCGGTCCGGGTCCAGGCTTGTACGCTCTGGGTGCGCTCGCTCTCGTCCTGTTTGGCGGACTTGCCTGGACCGCGCTTCGTCCCGCGCACCGGCAAGGGTAGCGCGCCACGGTCAGCGACTCTGAATGATCGAGAGCGACTGCAGAATGAATCCGAGGCGCCGCGGGCCTGATGGCCCGCGGCGCTCCTCAGTGTCAGAGCGCGCGCGGTGAGCCGGTCCACAAGTAGCCGTGGACGCGGTGGTCCCCGGCGGGCGCTCATGCTGGTCGCCATGGCCGTGATCCTCGCCGGTGCAGTTCTCGTTCAAGTGCTCCTCGAGGCGGGCGATGTCGCCACCAGTGCTCCGCCCACGGAGGTCGTCTCGACCGCGCCGGCCGTGACGACGACAAGTACGCCAGTCACGACGTCGACCGTTTCGGAGGGGCCGCCGACCAGCACTCCCACGTACACCCATGTCATCGCGAATCCGGCGCGGATCGTTATCCCCGCCATCGATGTCGATGCCCTCGTCGTGAATGTGGGGGTACTGGACGACGGCAGCATGGACCTTCCGCCCTTTGGCCTCGCGGCCTGGTTTCACGTGGGTCCGGCGCCCGGAGCTCGCGGGCCGGCGGTGATAATCGGCCACGTGGACAGCAAGAAGGGTCCCGACGTCTTCTTCCGCCTCAAGGAACTCGAGCAGGGGGACGGGATACGGGTCTACGATAGGAGCGGGGACGTGGCAACGTTCGTCGTGGATTCTTCCGAACTCACCCTCAAGTCCGAGTTGCCTACCGAGCGCATCTGGAACGAAACTCTCGAGCCGGTCATCCGCCTCGTCACCTGCGGGGGCGAGTTCGACCGTTCCACCGGGCACTACCTTTCCAACACGATCGTCTACGGCCACCTCGTCGAATAGTGCAATACCGGCGCGCGAGGCGAAAATCCTCGAGCCGGCCTCTTCACTTCTTGCGCTACAAATGTAGAATGGGATCAGCCTGGTCACTCCGAGTGTAGTTGGGAATTCGCCGGGCTGGGAAGCGATGACCTCCGAGGGCGCGAAACGGTCGCCCGGGGCACCTGTTGCCCCCGTCCTCCGAGCGAGCGAGTGGTGAGACCGACCCGCATGCGGTTCAGGTAAGGCCGCGTCGACACAGGTCTTGCCGATTGCTCGATTGGGAGGGGCGGATGAGAGCTCGCAACAGAATCGCGTTGGTACTGGGCCTGTGCCTGGCTGCGTCCCTGGTGCTGTCCGCCACCAGCATGGCCCTAGCCGAGCCAGAGGCCGAATGGTGTACCACCACGACCACGGCCTGCCCGACCACAACGACCACGGCGCGTCCGACCACCACGACCACGGTCTGCCCGACCACTACGACCACGGCCTGTCCGACCACACGACGAGCACCACTGAGGCTCCGACGACCAGTACGACCGAGGCGCCTACCACAAGCACCACCCAGCCCCCCACTACGAGCACCACGGCGCCGCCCACCACCAGCACCACGGCGCCGCCCACCACAAGCACCACCCAGCCCTCCAGCACGACGACCAGCATCGTGGTCACGACAGTGACACTGGTCCATACCGACGGCGGGACTAGCGGTCTTGGCGCCGGCACCTATGGTCTGGGTCTTCTGTCTCTCGCCCTCGTGGGCGGTCTTGGGTGGACGGCCCTGCGTCCGGCCTTCAAGCGTAGGTAGTGTCGGAGGCGAGCGCTGCCATCGGTGGCGTTCCTGAGATGCTCTAAGCTATACTCGTCGCGAACAGGCAGCCCGACCCTCGCCGCGAGGCGGAGGTCCACGGTGTAGCCGGGCTTCGATGACCGAGCAGCAGACGCGAAAGCTCTGCGGGACATGCGGGATCCCGTAGGGCTTTTTCGTGTCTGGAGGCGCTGATGGTCGAAGTCAGGGAACGCGGGGACGGAGTGGTTTCCGGAGAGGGCGTCGTGGCAGGCGGGACCACCAGCCAGTGTCGCGAGGATCGCTCCCCCACGACGGAGGCCGGAAGACCCGTGTGGCCTCCTGTCCGTCTGTCTCGAACACCCTCCTTATCCTGCTCAAGATCGGCGGTGGGGCTCCTCATCGGCTCGGTGGCGGTCCTCTCCGAGGCCATCCACTCCGGCGTCGACCTGGTGGCCGCGCTCATCGCGCTCTTCGCCGTCCGCAAGTCGAGCGAGGCGGCGGACGAGCGGCATCCCTACGGACACGGCAAGTTCGAGAACATGTCGGGGACCATCGAGGCCGTCCTCATCTTCTTCGCGGCCGTCTGGATCATCTACTCCGCCGTGCGCAAGCTGATCGATCCGCAGCGAGATCGAGATGCCGGGGTGGGGCGTTGCGGTGATGCTGGTCTCGGCCATCGTCAACACGCTGGTCTCTCAAGCGTCTCTTCAAGGTGGGCCGGGAGACCGACTCGGTCGCCCTGCAGGCCGACGGCTGGCATCTGCGCACCGACGTGTACACGTCACTGGGCGTCATGTTCGGTCTACTGGTCATCTGGGTGGGCGGACTGGTGTGGCCCAGCGCCAACCTGGCCTGGATCGACCCGGTGGTGGCCATCCTGGTGGCTCTGATGATAATGAAGGCCGCCTACGATCTCACCGAAGGAGGCGGCGCGGGACTCTGCTCGACGTGAGTCTGCCCGACAAGGATGTGGACTGGATAGCCGACTTCGTCAGGCAGGGTTGGCCGGCAGTACGTAGCTTCCATCGTCTGCGCACGCGCAAGGCCGGATCCAACCGGTTCATCGACTTCCACCTGGCCGTGGACGACCACATGTCGGTGGGCGAGGCTCACGAACTGGGCGATGAGATCGTGGTGGCCATCAAGAAGCGACTTCCCGATTCCCGCGTCCACATCCACGTTGAGCCGTGCGCCTACCAGTGCCCGGAATCGTGCGAGAGCGGCTGCTACGGTGGACCCGGCGGAAGCGCGGCACGGGCGAGAGGAGGCCGGATGAGCGGACCGACAAGGGATCGCGGCGCCCGGGGCGCGCGCGCTGATCGAGGCGGCGCTTCGCGTCGGAGCGCCGGCCCTTGGACGAGGCGGCCGGCAAGGACCTGTTCGCGGCCTACGGCATCCCCGTGCCCTCGCGGCTTCACGAGCTCCGGCTCGGCGGACGAGGCTGTGCCGTCGCGCGCGGATCTGGGCTACCCGGTGGTCATGAAGGGCTCGGCCGCGGTGTCCAGCACAAGACCGATGCCGGGCTGGTGCTGCTGGGGATCTCCGACGAGAGCGGAGGTGCGCGAGGGCTATCGGACGCTGGAAGCGCGGGCGGCGGCAGCCGGCGCGTCCCTGGACGGCGTCCTCGTGGAGCACATGGTGCGGGGCAAGCGTGAGTTCGTGGTCGGGCTGATACGCGACCGTCTCTTCGGTCCGGTCGTCATGTTCGGGCTTGGCGGCATCTTCACAGAGGCGCTGCATGACGTGGCGTTCGCGGTCGCCCCGCTCTCCGGATGAGGACGTGGAAGAACTGCTCGACTCCATCGAGGCCCGGGTGCTCCTCGGTCCCTTCCGGGGAAGTCCGGCCGTCGACCGGCCGGCGCTCGCCGGGATCATCAAGGCGGTCGCGCAGATGGCGCGAGGATCATCCCGAGATACGGGAGATCGACGTCAACCCCCTCACTGTTCGACGGGGCCGACCCGGTGGCCGTCGACGCGCTGATAGCCGTCGGCGACCCGGTCGTGGTCTCCACGCGGCCGCCGGCGGACCTCTCCCGCCTCGACGCCCTGGTCGCTCCGCGGAGCGTCGCCGTGGTACGGCGCCTCGTCCGACACGAACAAATGGGGCGGCATGCTGGTGGCCAACCTCCGGTTGGGCGGCTTTCCCGGCCCCATCTACCTGGTCAATCCCAAGGGCGGGAACATCCTGGGGCTCCCCGTCCACCAGAGCGTCACCGAGCTGCCTGAGGTGCCCGATCTGGCGATCAGTGGCGGTCAATGCGGCGCTTGTCGATGCCGTGGTGGATGAATGCGGTCGAAAGGGCGTGCGGCGCCGTGGTCGTCGTCTCGGCGGGCTTCTCGGAGACGGGCGCGCAGGGCCGGGCGCTCGAGGACCAGGTCGTCCGCACCGCCGAGAGCTACGGCATGGCCCTGGTCGGTCCCAACTGCATGGGCGTCATCTCCTCGCACCAGCGACTGTACGCCACCGGCTTCACCCTGCTGCGGCCCGACCCGGGGGGCGCCAGCATGGTGTCGCAGTCGGGCAATCTGGGCACGCAGCTGCTCGTGGCCGCCGAGCGGCGCAAGGGGGGGGTGGGCAAGTTCGTCGGCGTAGGCAACGAGGCGATGATCGACGCGGTGGACTTCATCAACTACTTCCGCACGGATCCCGCAGCACGACCACCATCGTCGCCTACATGGAGGGCTTCGACGACGGTCGCAGACTGCTGGACGTGGTCCGCCAGACCTCGCCGGAGAAGCCGGTCGTGGTGCTGCGCGGGGGCATGACCGACTACGGCGCCAAGGCAGCGGCCTCGCATACGGGCGCGCTCACCTCGTCGGGCGCCGTTTTCAGCGCGGCGGCCCGCCAATCGGGAATGATCGTCACCACCGATCCCGACGAGTTCATGGACCTCACGTTTGCCCTGGCCTACATGCCCCTGCCTCCGGGCAAGCGGGTGGCGGTGGCCACCTTGGGCGGAGGCTGGGGCGTCCTCGTCTCGGACGAGATCGCCCGCTGCGGCCTGGAACTCGCGACGCTGTCCTCCGGACGTCATCGCCGGGCTCGACCGCCTGCTGCCGCCCTACTGGAGCCACTCCAACCCCATCGATCTCGTCGCCACGATCACTCCCGGCGTGCCCGAGGCGGTCGTCGAGATGCTGGCCGCGAGCGACGAGCGTGGACGCGGTGCTCGTCATGGGCGTCATCGGGTCGATGAGCGAGAGCCGCCGGGCGCTGAGAGAGATCGAGCGGCTGAAGCAGTGCGCGACTGACGGCTCTTCACGGGAGAACGGCGGCGGGTGCGAGTGCGAGGAGGCCGAGCCGGAACTGAGCGAGCGGGAACTGGCGTTCATCAAGGAGATGGCGGCCTTGATGGACCGCTACTGCAAGCCGATCGCCAACATCTCCTTCAAGCCCATGACCCAGGCCGTCTTCTCCGCGGGCGGAAGGTACTCGACCTTCGTGCTCCCCTCGCCGCTACGAGCCGTGAGGGTGCTGGGGAAGATGGCGGACTACAGCCGGTTCCTGCAGAAGAAGGGCCGCGACCTGCGCTGTTGACTGGGTCAGCCGGAGGCGCGTGCGGTCGCCGGTGCTCCCGAGCCAAGCCTGGTCGCCCGAGCGGGTGAGTTCCGCCCCGAAGGAGGCGCTCAGCCTGGTCAGGCGGTCGAGGATCACGTCGGCTGCCCTTCCGGTCACCGGCGCGGGTATTCCGTTGGAGTCGCTCAGATAGACCGGGATGATCCGAGCGACCGGCGGCCCGGTGGGACGCAGAGTCACCCGCAGGACGAACGCCTCGCCCTGTCGGCCCGGGGTGGTGGTCGAACACGAAGTCGCCGAGGCTGTAGGCGATGAGCTTGTCGTGGTACACCTCCAGCCCCTGGATCACGTGGGGATGGTGGCCGAGGATGAGATCCGCTCCGGCGTCGATCAGCCTTGTGGGCGAGCGCGCGCTGGTAGGACGCGGCTTGCGAGCGTGTACTCGGTGCCCCAGTGGAAGCTGACGATGACGAAGTCCGCCTTCTTCTCGGCCGCCGCGATGGCCGCCAGGACCTTCTTGGCCGTCCCCGATGGTGGCCACCCCGGGCTGGTCGGTCCCGGCCGCGAAGCCGCTCGCGTGCTTGTCCGTGAAGGCGAGCACCGCGACCTTTCCGGCGGGCGTATCGAGCATCGCAGCCGTGCCGCGCAGCCGATATGTCCTCGCCCGCCCCGGCGTGCGCGATGCCGACCTTGTCGAGCCGGGCGATCGTATCGAGCAGGGCCGTCTGCCCACAGTCCACCGCGTGGTTGTTGGCCATGCTCACCACGTCGATCCCGGCCGAGGCGAGGCCCGAGGTGAGGGCCGTGCGGCTGCGGAACGTGTACTCCTTCCACGCCAACTTGGTGCCCTTGTCGGACACCGGCCCCTCGAGATTGACGAAGGCGAGGTCGGCCGTCTGGAGATAGGGCTTCACTTTGGCCAGGGCCGCCGCGCCGCCGTGAGCGTCGATGTACTTGCCGACGTTGCGGTCGCCCTGCACGTCGCCACCGGCGGCGACCGTCAGCGACTGCGGAGCTTTCTCGGTGGTCGAAGTGGTGGAAGTCGTCGGGCGGCTCAGTCGTAGGACGGCTCGGTGGCGAGGCGGCGAGGTGAGTGGGTGGAGCGGTCGCGGGGGTCTGGCCGGTGGCGGGCGTGGACGAAGCGGCGACGACCGTCGACTCGGACGTAGTGGTCGCGCGGCCGACGCGCCGGCGTCGAGCCGCTGCGTCGCGTAGACAAGGCCACCAGGGCAAGGGCGCCCGCCCAGAGCAGGATGGCGGCGATCGCCAACCTGCGATCGACGATCCGCCTCCTCCTTGATGTGCCCGCGCTCGGCCATGTCAGTGAGTATAATAGCCGAGCCTCTCGAGCTGGAGGGGCGCTCATCATTTCCGGGGGACCGGCACGCTACGGAGCGGCGCAATACGTTCGGAGAGGCGCGGTCGATGCGTCCCGTTGGCAGAGGCAATACAGGCAAACAGGTGGTCGACATACAGACCCGTCTTGCCGCCCTGGGTCACTTCCTGGGCGACGAAGGGGCCGATGGGTTCTTCGGGCCTCACACCGAGAACGCCATCCGCGCCTTCCAGCAGCAGCGACTGCTCTTCGCCGACGGCATCGTCGAGGACAACACCTGGACGGAACTGGTCGAGGCCGGCTACCAGCCCGGCGACCGGCTCCTCTACCTGCGCGTGCCCTACATGCGCGGGGACGACGTTCTCTATCTGCAGCGCAGACTCGACGAACTGGGCTTCGATTGCGGGCCCGTCGACGGCATCTTCTCGCCCGCTGCTCGAGGTGGCCGTCACCGAGTTCCAGAGGAACGCGGGCCTCAACGTGGACGGCATCGTGGGCGAGACCACCGTGGACAGGATCCGGCGGCTGCAGAAAGTGGGGGACGAAGGGCGGGCGGTCAACATCCCGGACCGCATGGACGGGTATGTGGGGCTGGACTCTCTGCCCGGCCTGCGGGTGAGCATCGACCCCGCCCACGGCGGCCGCGACCGGGGCTTCCAGGGGCCGAACGGGACGAGCGAGAAGGACGTGAACCTGGCTCTTGGCACCCGGCTGGCCGCGCTGCTCGAGGACGCCGGGGCGGAGGTGCTTCTCCTGCGGGAGAGCGACTTGCAACGTGCCGCTCTACGAACGGACCGACGCCGCCAACGTGTGGGAGCCGCACATCCACATCTGCCTGCACCACGCCTACGCCGTCCGACCCGAAGGCCAAGGGGAGCCGCCTCCTACTACTTCGCGAACTCGGTCTATCTGTCCAAGGCGGGCAAGCGCCTGGCGGGGTACCTGGTGGACGCTCTCAGCCGGGAATTGGGGCGGGTCGACCTCCAGAAGCACGGCCGCAACTACGCCTGCCTGCGAGAGGTGAAGCCGCTTGCCGTCATGGTCGAGCCGGGCTTCCTGAGCAATCCGGAGGAAGGGCGGCGGCTGTCGCGAGCCCGAGACCATCGCCCGGGAGGCCGAGGCGATACTGCACGGGATCGAGGCCTACCTGGCCCGGCTGTAGCGTGCGGCGCCGCCGGCTCGGCCGGGTCGGCGCTCCCGGCCAGGAGAATGATATAGTGAGGCCGAATTTCCAGAGGGGCGGCTCTGAGCGCTGCTCCGGCCCGGAAAACGTTCAGGGAGGCACCGACATTACCGGCAACGCGAGCGGCATCGGGCGGCGTCTCATCCCATTCTTCCTAGCATGTGCGGTCATCGCGCTCGTCGCGGCCGGTGTCGCGTGGGCTGAGACTCCCGCCATCAACAAAGCCAAGAGCCAGGCCGACGCTCTGCGCGAACAGATCGACGAACTGGACGCCCAGGTCGAAGCGGCCGTCGAGGAGTACAACACCGCCAACGCCAAGCTGGAGCAGACCCAGGCGGCCGCGCAGGAGAACGAGCAGAAGCTGGCCGTGGTCGAGGCCGACCTCGAAGAAGCCAGGGCCCGTCTCACCGACCGGGTGGTCGAGATCTACAAGGAAGGCCACCTCGGCGTGCTTGGACACCCTGGTCGGCTCCGCCTCGTTCTCGGATCTCATCAACCGGCTCAACCTGATGGAGCGGCTCAGCAAGCAGGACAGCGAACTGGTGGCCCAGGTCACGGCCTACCAGGAGGAAGTGACCGCCCGCAAGGCCGAACTGGCCAAGCAGATGGAGGACCAGAAGCGGTACATCGCCGAAGCTGCGGCTGCCGAGCAGAAGGTCAAGGATCAACTCGCCGCGAAGAAGAAGGCCCTCAAGGGCAAGGAAGCCCAGATAGCCCAGCTCGAGAAGGAAGAGGCGGCGCGCCAGGCGGCACTGGCGGCCGCGGCCAAGAAGGCCGCCGAAGAGGCGCGGAAGGCGCGAGAGGCGGCCGCCGCGGCCGGCGGCCAGGGCGACCACCACCACGACCACCGCGCGCACGACCACCACGCAACGCACGACGACGACCGGGCGGACAGACGACCACGACACGACGGGCGAGGCACACCACGACGACCAAGCGCACGACCACCACAGAGCGCCCCACCACGACCACGACCGAGGCGCCGTCATCCGGCGGGACTCAGCGGCGGCGACGTGGTCGACTACGCCCTTCAGGTTTCTCGGCACGCCGTACGTCTGGGGCGGGTCCACTCCCTCCGGGTTCGACTGCTCGGGCTTCACCGCGTACGTCTACAAGCACTTCGGCATCTACCTGCCCCACTCGAGCAGCATGCAGTCGGGGTACGGAGTCAGCCGTATCGCGCGCCGATCTGCAGCCCGGCGACCTGGTGTTCTTCTACAGCCCCATCCACCACGTGGGCATCTACATCGGCGGCGGGCAAGATGGTCAATGCGGCGGGCACCGGCAAGGGCGTCCGCATCGATTATCTCTGGAGTTCGTACAACTGCGGCCGTCGGATACTCCGCTAGCTCGCCAGCGCCTGTGCCGCCGATCGCCGTCTTCTACCATCCGCTGTTCCTCGAGCACGAGACCGGCGAGCATCCCGAGAACAAGCGGCAGGCTGGTCGTCGCCCGACAGACGGCTCGCTCGACAGCGGTCTGGACCTCGAGTGGGTGACGCCCGAGCCGGCGCCGGTTCCGGCGATCGCCCGCGTGCACGACGCCGGCTACATCGAGTCGGTCCGCGACGCTGGCGGCGGACGGCGGGGGCTGGCTGGATCTGGACACGGCGGTGTCGCCGAGATCCTACGAGGCGGCGATGCTGGCCGCCGGCGCCGGGCTCATGGCGGTGGACCGGGCTCTCGAGACCGGGCAGAAGGCCTTCATGCTCGTGCAGGCCGCCCGGGCCACCACGCCTGCCGCAGCCGGGGGATGGGCTTCTGTCTGTTCAACAACATCGCGGTGGCGGCCGCCCACGCCCTCGAGGAGCGGGGGCTCGAGCGGGTGCTCATCGTCGACTGGGACGTCCACCACGGCAACGGTACCCAGGCCATGTTCTACGAGCGAGCCCCGGGTGCTCTTCTTCAGCACTCACGAGGCCGGCCACTATCCGGGCACCGGGATGGCGCGGGAGGTCGGCTCGGGAGATGGCAGCCGGGTATCACGGTCAACGTGCCCTTGCAGGCCGGGCGAAGGCGACGGCGCCGTGCTGCAGGCGTTCGAATCGCTGCTGGCGCCGCTGGCGCGGGCCTTCAAGCCGCAACTCCTGCTGGTATCCGCCGGCTACGACCCGCAGTCGGGCGACCCGCTCGGCGACCTCCGCTTCTCGCAGACCTCGTTCCAGTGGATGGCCGCCCGGCTGGTCGCAGATGGCCGAGGAGACTGGGCGCGGCGGGTCCGCTGTGCTTCCTGGAGGGAGGCTACGTCCCCGAGATGATGGCGCGATCGGTGGTGGCCACGATCGCCGGTCTGGGAGGGGAGCTGCCCGAGTTCGAGCCGGTCGTCACCGCGGACGAGCGGGCCGACGTCCGCGAGGCGCTGGAAGAGATCAAGCCCTACTGGAAAGGGCGCCTTCTAGGCGCCGCACCGAGCGTGGCCGCGCTCCGGCTCGCCGGATCGTCTCGATCACGTCTCAAGTCGCGGGCCGTTTCCTCCGAAACACTATGAGGAGGACGGACTGACGCCGTTACCGGTGTCGCGCGCGAACGCCCTGGAGAGGTCTTGATGAAGAACATCGACGAGTTGCTGCTGCAGGTCAAGGAGGCGGGCGCCTCCGACCTTCACCTCAAGGTCGGCAGCCCGCCCAGTCATGCGCGTCGACGGCGAACTGAGCGAACTCGAGCGAGCCGACCTGCTCTCCCGAGGACACCAAGGACTACGCGGCCTCGCTCATGAGCGAGAAGCAGATCCGGCGTTTCAGCGAGACCAACGAGATCGACTTCGCCTACAGCGCGCCCAACAGCGGTCGCTACCGCGTCAACGTCTACCGGCAGCGGGGGACGATCTCCATCGCCATGCGGCACGTGGTCACCCGGGTGCCCGAACTTCAGCGAACTGAACCTGCCCCCGGTGGTCCAGAACCTGGCTCTGGAGCCGCGCGGGATGGTGCTGGTCACCGGCACCACCGGGTCCGGCAAGACCACGACCCTGGCCGCCATGATCGACCACATCAACCACAACATGCGCCGGCACATCGTCACCATCGAGGATCCCATCGAGATCCTGCATCGCGACATCAAGTGCATCGTCAACCAGCGCGAGATCGGCCTCGACACCGAGAACTACGGCACCGCGCTCAAGTACGTGCTGCGTCAGGACCCGGACATCATCCTCATCGGCGAGATGCGCGACCAGGAGACGGTGCGGACCGCTCTGACCGCCGCTCAGACGGGGCATTTCGTGCTGAGCACCCTCCACACCATCGACGTCGCCGAGACGGTCAACCGCATCATCGACTTCTTCCCGCTCTACCAGCAGAAGCAGGTGCGGATCATGCTGGCCGGCTCGCTCCGGGGCATCATCTCGCAGCGACTTCTCGTGCGCGTCCGACGGAAAGGGCCGGGTGCCGGCCGTCGAGGTCATGGTGATGACCGGGCCGCATCCGCGACATGATCCTCGACCCAGGGCAGACTCACAACATCAAGACAGCGCTGCAAGAAGGCGACTTCTACGGCATGCAGACGTTCGACCAGAGCCTGCTGGATCTCTTCGAGCGGGACCTGGTGTCGCTCTCCGGACGCCCAGCTGGTGGCGAGCAGCCCGCACGACTTCCGGCTGCTCGTCCAGTCGCACGGGCACGAGATGCCGGTGCTTGAACTGACGGATCTGTTCCGACGCCGTCGGCCCCGCGGCGCGGAGGCGCGGCGATGTCGTGCCGACTACGACCTCGCGGTCTGCGACCTCCGGACCGCGCGGCGGCATCGGGCTTCTCGACGATGGCGGGGCGGGGCCTCTCCTTCTGGTTGAAGCCCACCTGCCAATTGATGAGGCCCGCGAGCAGCGTGACGAACGCCGCCGCCAGCAGCACCCAGACGAAGCCCTGCGTGGTCAACGTCGGCGCCCACCCACACGAAGATCTGCAGTATGAGCGCGTTGACGAGCACGGTCGCGACCACCGTCAGCGCGGCCCGGAGCGGCTTGCTCCTGGCGCGGTGCAGGGGCCGGACGAGGCTGTTGACGAAGCCGAGAAGGACCGCGGCCACGACCGCCGCCCAGGTCGCTTCCAACCGGAAGCGTTCGTGGAGCAGCGAGTCGAGCAGGTAGAGCCCCAGGAAGATGGCGATGCCGTTCGCGAGCCAGCGAAGCCAGAACCTCACTCGCACCTCCGGAGGCACTCTCCCGCCCGTGGCGGCGGCGTCGCTCCTCAGTATCGGCGTCGAGCGCGAGCGAGGACGGCCGCCAGCTCCCTGATCCTCATCGCGGGCGGACTGGGGCCGTACGAGAACGGCTTCACCCAGGAAGCGAAGGACCTCGTAGGCCATCCAGCCCTCGTCGGCATAGGGGATGCGGGCCTCCAGTCTCCCGTCGGGAAGGGTGACGAAGTCGACTGCCGCGGTCTTCGAGATGGCGTCGCCACCGGGGCTCGAAGCGGACCGTCGACCAGTTGGCTCGACATCCCCGGGGCGAAGGCCTGTCCGCTGCGTCCCGACAGTCAGGTCCACCTCGGGGCGAGGGATGTATCGCGTCGCCGGTGAGCCGGGCCGAACGTATCCGCTCGAGCTTGAACGTCCGCTGTCGCACGGGCGAGAAGACAGTAGGCCTCCAGATACCAGGCCTCCTGGCCGCGGAAGAGCAGATAGGGCTCTACTCGCCGGGTTGTGACCTCCAGCCGTCCCTTGGTGAGGTACTCCAGTTCCACGACCATGCGGTCGCGGATGCCGCGCTTGAGGGCCTCGATGACTTCGTGGTCGGGAGGCGACCAGTCGTCGAGCACGACACCGGCTCCGCCGGCGCTCGTCCGACGAGCGCGCGCGATCTTCTCCCGGACGGGGGCGAGCGACTCGAGGCCGGGGACGGCGAAGGCGTCTCCGAGCAGATCGAGAGCGAGCAGGAGGGCCCTGGCCATGAGGGGCGAGAGCCGGGCCGGCCGGGAGAACGTGTCTCGGCCATGACGTCCGGGGTCACCCGGATGCCTCTCCTTCTCGGCTTCGGCCATGAGAGCGTAGGTCCCGCCGCCGAAATTCACCAGGTTGACGAGCGACAGATCGGCCTCTACCTCCTCCCGGGTGAGTCCCAGGTCGTGCTCGACGGCCGTCCCAGGGGATGAGCGCAGGTCGCCGCGGGTCGACGAGATAGTGAAGCAGAGCGACGGCCCGGGCCAGACGCTCCGGTGCGATGGGCTCCACCGCGCTGTGACCTGCGGGCGCCGCGCGTCGGCCGCCGGCGGCGCTCTGCGGCGCGGCGCCCCGGCGTAGCGGCTCGCTGTGCACCCGCCCGTTGCGCGAAGCGGGGCGTTGCTGGGCCGACCGGCGCCGACATCTCCGGCTGTCCGTCATGGCCGGCGACCACGTCTCGCAGGTCTCCGAGCAGTCGACTGGCGCAACTCCGGCCGGTTCGATCACTCGCCACACCCACCGAGTCCCACCACCCAGGACGAGGAGCACGTCGGCATCGGCGTAGGGAACGACGAAGCGGGTGCAGGCGTCGTCGTCCGCGCGGAAGCGGCTCGCACGTGAGGGGTCAGCCGTTCGACGTACCAAGCGAGGTCGTCGCCGACGCTGATGGTCGCGGTCCCCGCCACCGGTCCGAGGAGCCAGGGAGGACGTGCCCGGTATGCGGTGCGGTCGTAGTCCGGCGGGAACGTAGAAGTCGCGGTTCTTTTCGGTCAAGAACCTGACAGGTCCGGCGATCCTCGTCACTCGGAAGGTCCGCACGGCGTCTCGGAGGTGATCGTGACCGACGACGTACCAGTGACCCTGGATGAAGAAAAGGCTGTAGGGGTCGACCGTGCGCTCCATCGGCACACCGGCGGGATCCGAACTGGGGTAGGAGAAGCACACCGTCCGTCCGCGGGCGACCGCGTCCTCCAGGCGGGCAAGCTGCTTGCCGGCCTTGCGCGCATCCTCGTCGGGGGCGAGGGCCACCGGCAGCAGGTCGAACCGTTGCTCCGACGCGTCCCGCACTCCGTGGCAGATGGCCGTGAGCGCCAGCCGCAACGGGCGGGCGTACGCGAAGCGGCCGTCCAGTGCAGCCAGGACTGTCGAGAGTGCCGTCAGCTCCGCGGGCGTGAAGTCCGACCTCGGGAAGACGGAAGTCCTCCTCTTTCAGCAGATAGAGTTGCGTCTCCGCGGCGTCGACGGCGTCGGCGCCCGTCAGGACGCGGATCTCGATTCCCACCTTAGCGAGGTCGGTCCGGTCGCCGTGGAAGCGCCGGGTGAACGTGTCGTCGCTCATCTCCGCATAGCCCTCGACCGATTCCTGGATCTCGCGGGCCGTGAACGGCCGCGGCCGGCTCAGGAGGAAAGAAAGGAGAGAGAGCTGTCGTATGAGTTTGTTCTTCGTCCCGGCTCATGCGGTAAGACTAGCGCAAGAACACCCGCAAGATCGCTCGGGTCGGGCGGGCACTGCGATCCCGGGCACCGCCGACTCCGACCTGGGGCCGACTTCTGTCCGTCATCCGCCTGTCCGGAGACGCCACTACAATGGGTGCTGACATGAAAGCTTCCGCCGCCACAGGTTCTTCCGCAAAGGGTCTCACGCTGCTGCTCGGACCGGCCAATACCGGCAAGCTCGGGCGGGTTCTCGACTGGTGGCAGGAGCGGAGCGCTATACGACCACTGCTCGTCGTTCCCACGGGGCCCGACGCCCACGCGCTGTCGACGGAGATGGCCCAGCGCACCGGCGCCCTCTTCGGACAGTCGTCCGCGGTCACCTTCGACGGGCTGGTGCGTCTCATCTTGCGTCGATCGCCCGGCTACGCAGGCGATCTCGAACGGTCGCTCCTCATCTCTCACCTTCTGCACGAGAGACCGCCGCTCTCTCCTGGGTTCGCCGTGCGGTTCCCGGGCATCGTCGCTGCGACCGGTTCCCTTCTGGTGCAACTCGGCGACAGTGGCCGTCCGGCGGCGGAGATCTCGCGGCTGCTCGAACAGTGGGGAGCCACGGACGACGCGGCCGCTCTTCTGGCCGGTGACATCAGCAGACTCGCTCGATGACTACCGCGTGCTGCGCGATCGCTTGGGTCTGATCGACCGTTCCGATGCCGTCCGCGAGGCGCTGGACGTCGCCCAAGAGTGGACGCGCCCGCTGGCGCTCTACGGGTTCACCTCGTTCACCCTGGTCCAACGTCGATTGATAGCGGCGCTGGCCGCCAGCGTCGAGATGCTCCTCGTCCTCGACTACGAGTCGGCCCGGGGGACAGGGCTCACCACGCCTGATGAAATGGCCTACTGGCGGGCCATGGCGGCGCACGTCGAGGAGACGAAGGCGGAGGCTCCCGCATACGACTCTCCCGCCATCGCCTACCTGGAGCGACACTTCATGCAGGACAGCTCCCGGCCTGAGCCTCCGCCGGCCGTCCAGGATGGGCGGGGGGTCCGGTTCCTGCTTGCGTCGGGGCAACGGAACGAGGCCGAGTCGGCCGCCCAGCAGGTGGCCGGTCTCATCCGCTCAGGCGTTCGTCCGGGATCGATCGCCGTCATCGTCCGACACATGAGGTCGTGGGGAAGGCTGCTTGGCGAGGTCTTCGCCTCGTGTGGCATCCCGTGCGAGATCGATGAGCGCCACAACGTGGACGAGACGGGATTGGGCCATGCCTTCCTAACGGGGCTGCGAGGCGTCACCGAAGACGACGCGGAGGCCGTGTTCGAATACCTGCGGAGTCCCTACGGCGGCCTCGATCCTGACGCCGTCAGCGATCTACACCTTGGGTACCTCCGGCAGACTGCGCGCGGGGTGCAGCCGTTGCTTGGGTGCGCAGACTCGGAGCCTCGGGGGGTTCTCGACGAGCTTCTTGGGGTCATAGCGAAGCGGGAAGACGGTCTGCTCGTGAAGCCGGATACCGCCCAGGCACTGATCCGGCGAATGCTGAGGCATGGCTTCCGGAGCTCTCACGCCGACGCGCTCGACGTAGAGGCCGTCGAGGACGATTCCCGTGCCTTTCGAGCTCTTCATGGTGCGCTGGCCGGCCTCGCTCTCTACCAGAGCAGGGGACTGCTGCCCGTCGGTACGCTGAGGCCTCAAGTGCTCCTGCCGGCGCTGGCCCGTACGGGGGTCCCCGGGCCTCCACTCGGCTCCGAGGGTGCCGTGCAGGTGCTCACGGCGCTTCGTGCCCGGGCGCGGCGGTTCGAGGCGGTACTTGTCCTGGGACTGGTCGAGGGTGAGTTCCCGGGCCGGACCCAGGCGCCGGCCTTGCTCACCACTTCCCAACGTGATCGTCTGGACCTGCTGGGTGGGGGCCTCTTTTCCCCCGAGACCGACCAGGAGGAGGCGTTGTTCGTCAGGGCGCTTTCGCGGGCCTGGACCCATTTGTTTCTCAGCTCTCGGGATGCCGACGACGGGGGTGGGTATGCAGGCCAGTCCTACTACTGGTCGCACTGCAAGGCCCTGCTCGGGGTCGGAGAGCGCGAGCACGTCCATCGCACCCTCGCCGATCAGGTGTTCGACGCTGCCGACGCTCCCACTCCTCGTCAGTATCTGCGGACGTGTGCGGCCAGGGATCTGCTACCTCATCCGGCCTGCAGTGCGTCGGCGCCCTCGATGCCCGGCTGGAGGCGTCCGGGGCCGAACGCCGGTCTGACCTCCGAGAGGGTCTTGAGCGAACTCGCAGCCACTCGGAGCTTCAGTGCCTCGGGGCTGGAGAGTTATCTCACCTGTCCCTTCATGTGGTTCGTCGAAAGGGTCGTCGGTGTGGAAGATCTGGAGCCCCTCGTCGACAGGCAGTACGTCGGGCAACTCATGCACAAGGTGCTGAGCGACACGTTCCAGGAACTGAAATCGGCCGGAGTCCTGCCGCTCGGGCGTGAACAGCTCGCCTTCGCGACACGCATCGCAGGGTCGATCGTAGAGGCGCTCGTCGACAGCGATGAGTGCCCGGGGACACCCGCGGAGCGGCGTCTGGCCGAGCACCAGCTCAAACGATTGACGTCCGACCTCCTCGCCATGGAGATCGCCGAATCCGGGTCGCGGTCGCTGGTCGACACGGAACTCTGGGTGGGAGGAAGGGACGGCGTGGACGTGGGTGGCTTGGCTATCCGCGGCCGCATCGACCGCGTGGATTCAACGCCTGACGGGGGATTGTTCATCATCGACTACAAGAGCGGCAGCCTGCCCGACAAGCGGAAGATCGGGACTGCCGAGGGCCTGCAGTTGCCACTCTACATGCTCGCTCTGGCCGGGGAGAGGCCGGGACAGCCGGTCGTCGGCGGTGCGTACGTCTCTCCCAAGAAGAAGGAACGGGCAGGCGTGGTCGTAGCCGACGGTCTCCATGACCCGCAGGCGGGTGGTTGCAGCGTCATGACCGAGGACGAACTGCGGCAGATGCTCGAGGGCGCCGTCGCCCTGGCGTGCACCGCGGCCGACGGCATCAGGAGCGGTGCGATCGAGCCTCGCATCGGCGGCAGCTGTCCCGGTTGGTGTCGGCTGGGCTCCGTGTGTCGCGAACGACGCGGAGGGAGGCGTCCCGGGCGATGAGCTACCCCGGTTCATCTGGAGCTTTCCGACGCACAGCTCGAGGTCCTGTCCGACCCTCGACCGCGGGGCCTGGTCGCCGCCGGTGCCGGCAGCGGTAAGACCCGGTTGTTGGTGGCGTACTTCGTGCACGCGCTCCTCGACGAGCGCGTGCCGCTGGAGGACATCGCCGCCGTCACCTTCACGCGAAAGGCAGGCTCCGAGCTGGCCGAGCGCATCCGCCGCGCCCTCGAGACGTGTGGTCACCCGGAGCTTGCCCGAGACATCGACCGGGCCGCGATCGGCACCATCCACGGCCTGTGCGCCCGCATGCTGCGGGCGCAACCCCTTCGAGCCGGGGTCGACCCCTCCTTCGCCGTCCTTGAGGACGACGTGGCGAGTCTGATCCGGGAGGACGTATCCCGGCTGGTCTGGGATCAGGTGGTCGAGGGTGCGACCGACGATGAGTTGGAGGTGATGGCCGCGCGAGGGGACGCCTTACGTAAGCAAACAGTGGCCCTCTACGAACGGCTCCGGGGAATGGGCAGGGAAGCGCCGCAGGTTCACATAGAGCGCGGTCCCGGGGAAGCGGCAGCGCGTGAGGCGCTACTTCACGCATGCCGGGAGGCGGTCGCCGGAGCGAGCCTTCACTGCAAGGGGGGGACGGCGCTCGACCAAGACCTCGAGAAGATCGCGACGTGCATCGACTGGCTCGAACGCACGGTCGGGTCTGAGGCGATGGTCGGAGAGGCTGAGCGACCGACCGTAGCCGACACCACCGACTTCTTCCCGAGCAGAAGGACAAAGGCTGCGGAAGCCATGGTTGGCTCCGGTGAGGGAAGCCCTTGTCCGCTATCGGTGCGCGCTGGCCGAACGGGAACTCGGCCCGGTGGTGAGCGTCACCAACCGGCTGCTCACCCTCTTCCATCGGGAGTACGTGGGCTACAAGGAGGCGCGGGGCGTCCTGGACTTCGCCGACCTGGAGCTGCGGGCGACCGCCATGCTCGGTGGGGGCGAGGAGGGTGATTCGGGGCCGCGAGCCACGCGCATGTCCATGCCCTCAGCCACCGCATCGCGGCTACTCGTGGACGAGTTCCAGGACACCAACGAGCTGCAATGCGCCATCCTCGACGGGCTTGGCGCCGAGCGGGTCCTCATGGTCGGTGACGAACGGCAGAGCATCTACCGCTTCCGCGGAGCGGACGTCGACGTGTTCCGCCGGCGAAAGGGAGCACCCGATCTCGCCCAGCACCGCCTCGACACGAACTACCGCAGCCGTCCAGAAGTGGTCGACCTCATCAACCGTCTGTTCTCCTCCGACGGACTTTTTCGGCTCCGAACGGGTTCGATCCGCTTGCTTCCGGCCGCGACCTCGAGGCCGATCCGCCGGTGGGGCGGGATCGCCGCGGATCTTGGGTGACCGAAGTGCTCGTGGCCGAGCGCCCCGTGCCCGCCGAAGGTCAGGACGAGGCTCCGGCATTCCACGAAGCGGAAGCGCGGACGGTCGCCGCCCGGGTCCGCCGGCTCATCGACGAAGAAGGCTTCTCCCAGGGCGACATCGTGGTCCTGCTCCCCGTACTCTGAGCAACGTCGGCCTGTTACCAGGAGGCGCTGCTCGGCGCAGAACTTGGACGTCTACGTCGTCCGCGGCAAGGGCTACTACTCGCAGGACGAGGTGGCGGACGTCGCGGCGCTTCTGCGGCTTCTGGTCAATCCCCACGACGATCTTTCGCTTGTCACAGTCCTTCGTTCTCCGCTCGTAGGAGTGTCCGACGACTGCCTGTACCTGCTCGGAGGCGTCGCCCGCAGTTCCCGTGCGCGCTCTCTCTGGGAGGTTGTGCGCGAGGGGAGACGTCGCCGGCCTTGACCCGGACGACCGGGAGCAGACTGGACGCGTTCATCGGACGGCTTGATGGGCTTCGCGCCCGCGTGGGCAGGCCGGGGCTGTCCCGACTCATCGACGACGCGGTCACCGCCTGCGACTACGACCTCTGTCTGCTCGCTGCCCCGCAGGGCAAGCGCCGATTCGCGAACATCCGCAAGCTGATGCGCATGGCGGCCGACTACGAAGCGCTCGAAGGTCCGGATCTGGCCGGGTTCGTCACGCTCATGGGTTCCCTCGACGAGTTGGGAGACTCCGAAGGCAACGCGCCCAGCCTGGCCGAGGGCGAAGACGTGGTGCGGGTGATGACGGTGCATCAGGCCAAGGGGCTGGAGTTCCCGGTCGTCCTCCTGGCGGGTCTCGGATCCCCCGGCCGCCACAGCACCACCGACGAGTTCGTCCTGGGTCAGCGACGGACGGATGGCGGCCCTCGTGAGGCAGCGGCACGATACGTACGAGGAATGTCACCCGCACTGGGGGCCGGCCCCGGACATCATCGCCGATGAAAAGCGCCGCGAAGAGGAGGAAGACGTCCGTCTGCTCTACGTGGCCATGACTCGAGCCAAGGACCGGCTCTTCTTGGTCGGAGCCGAGCCGAAGGGCGACAAGTTCGGAGCCGCACCCATCGGGAGGATCGTGGGAGCGCTTGGACTCGACTCGTTTCCGGATCCGGGGGCTGTAGTCGCCGTGGATGGTCTTCGGGCCGCCGTCATCGGCGTGCCCTATCTGCCCGGTGAGGGCGCGGAGGTCGAGGGTGGCGACGAGCATCCGTCTGCCGCTTGCAGGGGTGGACAAGCCCCCGAGCCTGCGTGCTTCCTCAACCTGGAGAGACCGAGTGCTGTCCCCCGCCAGCTCAGCTTCTCGGCCCTTTCCGCGTACCGTCGTTGTCCCAGACGGTTCTATCTCGAGCGTGTTCTGGGCCTTGGCCCACTTCAAGGGCGTGTGGCGGTCGCCGAAGATCCCGACTTCACGAGCCCGGAAGATGCGCTCCTCGACGATGTCGAGAGCGACACCGACGGTGCCGATAGCGACGCCGGCCGGGACGTAGGACTGCTTGTCCACTCCTTGCTCGAGCAGATCGACATCTGCGGAGAACGTCCGGCTCCGGATGCCCTGGGGTGGCGGGCGGAGGACCATGCGGCCGACGCGGGCCTAGCCCTCTCGACGAGCGGTATCCGGCGCGCCGCGGATCTGGTAGCCGCCTTCTGGGATTCCCCTGTGGCCGCGCGATCCTGATCTTGACTCCGCGCTGCGCGAGGAGGAGTTCGTCTTCGTACACTCGGGCGTGGCGGTTCGGGGGGTGATGGATCTTCTCTGCCAGAGCGAAGAGCGCTGGCGCATCGTCGACTACAAGTCGAACTCCCTGGGCGGCCGGACTCCGGCGCGAGATCGCAGAGGGCTATGGCATTCAGGCTGACGTCTATTGCCTCGCGGCCCTCAGGGCCGGTGCGCCCGCGGTACGCATGGAGTTCCTGTTCCTCGAGAGAGCCAGGGGAGCCGGTGAGGTTCGACTACGGGCCCGGTGATCGGGATCAGCTGGAGGGCAGGTTCGAGGAGGCGCTCGCGGGCATCGGGCAAGGCGTGTTTCCGCGGCGCACGGTGCGAGTGCGCTTATTGCCGTGTGGCCGACCTGCTGCGTCGCGACGTCCCGCTCCTGCACGGTGTAGTCGATGGCCCGCGAAGACTGCTGGCAGACTGGTGGTATAGAATAGGCGACCGGCCAGGGGGTCGCCGCCGTCGCATCGCGATCGGATAGGCGGGGTGTAGCGCAGCCTGGTAGCGCGCATCGTTCGGGACGATGAGGTCCCGGGTTCAAATCCCGGCACCCCGACCATGAGAAGTGGAATAGGCCGCGAAGAATAGCCGCGAAAGCGGCTATTCCTGTATGCAGATCACGACGACGACGTGAGTCCCGGCCTCGTCGGGCAGAGCCTCGGTGGTTTCCGTCTGCTGCTTGCCGGACGGAGAGGCCAGGGTGGACGTCGTGAAGTCGTAACCCCAGGTGGCTGGCTGCAGAGCGCGATGTGCGGCCAGCACCGGGAACTCGCCTTTGTGCTCCAGAGAATGTCGTACAGAGCTCGGACGTTCTGCCGGCGGCCCCCCTCGAGTCTGACCACGAGGCCGAGGGAGGCGCCGATCGAACGGACCAGGTCGACGAACTCTTCGGCGTCCTCTCGCGGCAGGTAGGCCGCGAAGGTGGGGCCTCCAAGCCAGAGGGACTCTGTCCAGCGGCTTGAGCCCGGTGAAGCCGGTGAGCTGGTAGACGACGTTGTGCGGTCTGGGTCGGCGAGATACGGTGGGCAGGCGTCGACGGCGGCGCGGTGGTATCGGTGCCGGCGCCTGCGGTGGTGTCCGTGCCGTCGACGGCGGTAGTGTCGGTGGTCCTGCGCCGGTCGCGTCGTGGTGCTGCTCTGGTCGTCGCCGCTGGGGGCGGCGAAGGGCGGCGCGGAAGGAGACGTACGCCGGGGCCTGAGCGGCCTCGAGCGCGCGGATCATGGTCTTGCGGTCTTGGGTGGCGGCTATCGCGACCGAGACGCATCGGTGGCGGGAGGTCCGCGAAGCGACGGCGGTGGTCGCTGGTGGCGCCTGCCGCTGGTCGACGGTGGCCGCGGCGCCCGCCGACTGGTCGCCTCGGGGGCGGTCGTAGTCGCGCTCGCCGCCGGCGGCCGTGACCGGCGCCGGCGACCCGTTCGGAGTTGGTCGCGCACGTCCGGCCCCGAGCCGGAGCGGGCGATGCCGTAGCCGACCACTGCGGCGAGGAGCGCGCACCACGGCGACGGTGGCCGGTAGCCAGGCCCGAAGCGTGCGCTGACCACTTGGGTGTGCGATAGGGCTTCTCCAGGTCCGCGGGGCGTCCGAGCGGCTGTCCGCCGGGAGAGGGGAACACCAACTCGCCGATGGCGCCGGTACTCAAGATCTTCAGGAGGGTCGTAGAGGGGGGTCTCCTGGAGGAATCTGACGACGGACTGCTGCCTGTGCAGACGGGCGGTGCAGTCGGGGCAGCCGGCAGAGATGGCGTCTCGACCGCCGCCCTGGTCTCTTGGTCGAGTCGCCCGTCGAGATAGTCGACGGCGAACTCCGGCCCAATCGTCTACGTGTTGATCGCCCCTGAACATCATCCTCTACGTTCCCCCGATGTACCCTGCGGTGTGACGACGGCATGCGAACCCGGGTTCCGCTCGCCGGGCAGGGCGTAGCCCGCCTCGGTCAAGGCGGCCGCGAGCGCCTCTCTGGCTCGGAAGATCCGCGACTTGATCGTGCCCTCCTGGACGCCGAGGATCTCGGCGGCTTCGTCGTAGGGAAAGCCGAGCAGGTCGCACAGCACCACCGCGAAGCGGAAGCCTTCGTTGAGGCTCATGAGGGCGTCGCGCAGAGGGTCGGAGAGACCATCGATGGCGGGATCGATGCCGTCGCGACCAGAACCGACCACGGTGCCCGACCCGCCTGGGCCCGACACCTCTTCCAGGATCTCCCCGTCCATAGGCTCCGGCGCTGCCTGCGCAGCATGATCGTAGGCGGCGTTGACGACGATGCGGTGGAGCCAGGTGGTGAAGCGGGCCTCGCCTTTGAACGAGTCCAGATTCCGGAAAGCCTTGATGAACGCTTCTTGGGTGACGTCGGCCGCATCCCAGGGATTGCCGAGGGTGCGAAGGGCCAGGTTGTACACCCGGCGCTCGTGCCTGCGGTACAGTTCGGTCAGGGCCTCCGTGTCGCCACTGCGAGCCCGCTCGATGAGATGGGTGTCAGCATCGCGAACCTGCGGGGTCAGGCTCAAGCGTCGGTCACTGCTCCTTTGCTTCTCGTCCTCCCACGCGCGCTTCACATTCTAACAGGGTCGGCTATGGTAACGTCCCGTTGACCCTGCAGTGCGATGAGGAAAGGGGTGAGTCACTCGTGCCGGACGAGGATAGGGATGAGCCTGTAGATCAGGCGGACAGCGATGGGATCGAGGCGGAGGAGCAGGAGGCCATGCGGCGCTTCCAGGAGGAGATCGGACGCCTGTCGGTCGCCGATCACGTGCTGCTCATGATGCATTCGCTGTCGTCATTGGCCGTGGACCGGCTGGGTCTTTCCCCCGACGTCGGCGGAGCGCAGGGATCTGGAACAGGCCCGGCTGGCCATCGACGCCTTCAAGGCGCTTCTCGGCACCCTCGAGGGCAGCGCGACCGGCCGAGGAGATCACGGGCTCACCGGGCGGCGCTGTCCCAGTTGCAGATGGCCTACGTGGGCGCTGCTCGAGTGCTGGTGATACGGGCAGTGCGGCCGGAGCCCCGTGATACGCTGTCTCTCTGTCCAATGTAAGGGGCCGCAGACCGTGGGAGCCTGCGGCCAGCGCTAGAAGCCAGTTCAAAAGGAGGAGCATGTCGGTCCAGATCGGCATCATCGGCGGGAGCGGGCTGTACGACATGGCAGAGTTGTCGGACCGCGAAGAGGTGCGGCTGTCGACGCCGTTCGGAGAGCCGAGTGGTCCGTACGTGCTCGCGAACACTGCGGGGTCATCGCGTGGCGTTTCTCGCCCGGCACGGCGCCGGCCATCGCATCCCGCCCGTCGGAACTCAACTTTCGAGCCAACATCTTCGGATTCAAGCTCCTAGGCGTCGAGCGGATCTTCTCGGCCAGCGCGGTCGGCAGCCTCAGAGACGAGTATCCGCCGCTGGACGTAGTGGTGCCCGACCAGTTCTTCGACCGCACCAAGGGTCGGGTCAGCACCTTCTTCGCCGGGCAGGGCATGGCGGTGCACGTGTCGTTCGCGCACCCGGTGTGTCCGGAGTTGAGCCGCGATCGCGTTCGAGTCGGCGCAGGCGGCCGGCGCTCGAGCCCATCTGGGCGGTACCTACGTGTGCATGGAGGGCCCGCAATTCTCGACGGTGGCCGAGTCGCGGCTCTATCGGAGCTGGGGGATGGACGTCATCGGCATGACCAACCTTCAGGAGGCCAAGCTGGCCCGCGAGGCAGAGATCTGCTACACGACCATCGCGCTCGTCACCGACTACGACTCCTGGCATCCCGATCACGAGAACGTGACCGTGGACATGATCGTCGCCAACCTGACGCAGAACGCCGAGATGGCTCAACAGCTCATCGCCGAGGCCGTCGGGCGCGTTCCGGCAGAGCGCGGGTGCACGTGCGGGAACGCCTTGGCCACGCGCAATCATCACCCATCCCGGTGCGATCTCGGCCGAGACGAAGCGGGATCTCGCACCCCTAATCGGCAAGTACGTGGGGCGAAGCGTGACGCTGCACGGCCGTGAGCCCCATCCTGGCGGTCGGCTCGGTCGCATTCGACACCATCAAGAACCCGTTCGGAGAGGTGACGCGGGTGGTGGGGGGCTCGGCCACATATTTCTCGGTGGCCGCTTCGTTCTTCACTCGAGGTTCGACTCGTGGCCGTGGTGGGCGACGACTTCGGCGACAGGGGACAGCGGCTCTTCGAGGGACGCCCAGTCGACCTCACCGGCCTGCAGACTCTTCCCGGGGAGACCTTCCGCTGGAAAGGGGAGTACGGATTCGACCTCAATATGCGCGAGTCCATCTACACCAAGCTCAACGTGTTCGAGCAGTTCCAGCCCGTCATTCCGGACGCCCATCGCGCCTCGCCCTTCGTCTTCCTGGGCAATATCCACCCCCGGCTGCAGCTCGACGTGCTGGACCAGGTCACGGGCGCACGGATGGTCGCCGCCGACACCATGAACTTCTGGATCGAAGGGCACTCCACGTGAACTGCGCGAGGTCCTCAAGCGCGTGGACGTTCTGATCATCAACGACTCCGAGGCGAGGGAGCTCTCCGGGCGAGGCGAATCTCGTCAAGGCCGCCCGCGTCATCCGCGCGATGGGGCCCTGCACCGTCGTCATCAAGCGTGGAGAGAACGGCGTGCTCATGACCTGCCCGGGCGAAGTGGAGTTCTTCGCGGCGCCCGCGATGCCGCTGGAGGAGGTGTTCGATCCGACCGGGGCCGGCGACACGTTTGCCGGGGGCTTCATCGGGTACCTCGCAGCATGTGGCGAGATCACCGACGCGGCCATGGCGCGCGCCATCATCTATGGGAGCACGCTTGGCCTCGTTCGCGGTTGAGGACTTCAGCCTGGATCGTCTGCTGCGTCTGACGAAAGACGAGATCGCCGAGCGCTTCCGCCTCTTCAGACAGTTGACCTACTTCGACGAGGGGTGACCCGGGCCAAGCCGCCTTGTCGAAGGTGACGGCCTGGGGGCCGTGCTGGCTTCGTCGCTGTGTCAGTCCGCGCCGGCAGCCCCAGCCTCCGCCGGCTGGGAACCGCGCGTCGCCTCGGCTGGCTGTGCGGCTCCCGCGGGTGGGGACGAGGGTTCCTTGGTCTGTGCTCCGGCTCCGGTGGGCTCCGCGGGCTGAACCTGGGGAGCACGGAGCTCCTCAGCCGTCGGATAGTCCACCACCAGCTTGTCGCCCTCGCGGCGGATGTTCGTCTTGTTGATGTACGCGAGCGTGGAGGACTTGCGCGTGTCGTCGGCCTCACCGGCGAGTGCGACGTCCATATCGAGCACGCTGCCGTAGAGCTGCTCCACGAGGCGGATGGACTCTTCGGCGCTCAGGTTGAGCGGCTTGAGCAGAGCCGCGACCTTGGACAGGATGGCCTTGAGCGCGGTGAGAGAGTCGCCCTCCTAGGGCGTCGCCTTCGCCCGTGCGCCGCTGCTGGTCGTCATCGGGCTGGCTGTCCCGGCGGTCGATCCGTCGTCCCGCCGGCCTCTCGTCCCGGCCATCTCTCTTGCTCATGACTGCTCCCTCTTGATCTGATCCCGATAGAACTCCACGGCTCCGGACACGCCTTCGACGAAATCGACCTTCCAGCTCCATCCGAGTTCGCGTTCGGCTTTGGATGCATCCAGGGCTATTCGCTGGACCTCGCCCGGCCGCACAGGGACGAACGCGGGGACCACCTCCGAGCCAACGGCGGTCCGGACGGCTTCGAACACCTCGAGATCGCTGACCTCGATGCCGCGTCCCAGATTGTAGACGCCGCTGACCGGGGTGTTAAGGGCCAGCACGTTGGCAGCCGCGATGTCGGCCACGTTGCAGTAGTCGCGGGTCTTGGTTCCGTCTCCGAAGATCGACGGCTGTTTCCCGGCCAACATCTGCAGAGAGAAGATGGCCACCACCCCTGCTTCGCCGTGCGGGTCCTGCCGAGGGCCGTAGACATTGGGGTAGCGCAGGACGACGTAGTCGATGCCGTGATTGGCGCGGTACGTGAACAGGTAGTGTTCCACCGTGTGCTTGCTCACTCCGTAGGGAGACAAGGGGTCGATAGGATGATCCTCGTCCACGGGGAGGTAGCTGGGCTCCCCGAACAGTGCCCCGGCCGTGCCGGCATAGATGACTTTGCGCACTCCATAGGCGCGGCAGCATTCGAGAAGATTGAGAGAGCCCAGGATATTGACCGAGGCGTCGTAGGCCGGCTCGCGCACCGACCGGGCCACTTCGATGTGAGCCGCGTGGTGCACCACGACCTCGGGGTTCTCCGCCCGGAAGACATCATGGAGCGCCTGGTCCCGGATGTCGACCTCGTAGAACGTTGCCGCAGCAGGCAGATTCTCCCGTTTGCCCGTGGCCAGGTTGTCCACGATGGCCACATGGTGGCCCAGCGCAAGCAGGCTGTCACTGACATGGGAGGCGATGAAGCCTGCTCCTCCGGTGACCAAGATGTTCACGTACTCTCCTCCTGCGGGTGGCACGATAGGTGGTCTGCGCGCGCACGATTCCCGAGCGCACTTCGTCCGTGCTCAGTGTAGAGCACAAGCGGGCTGGGGTGGGCAGTGAGGGCATCCACGCATCCTGGCGCGTGAGCGGCATGGTGACCGGAGTGGGCGGCCAATACGATATACTCACGCGGCCGAAGCCAGGGAAGTGCGGCTGTCGGGACGTGGCGCAGCCTGGTAGCGCACCTGCTTTGGGAGCAGGGGGTCGGAGGTTCAAATCCTCTCGTCCCGACCATGTTCCGGCTGGAGTGGCAGGCAACGCACGGGCGGGTGTAGCTCAGTTGGCAGAGCGTCAGCCTTCCAAGCTGAATGTCGCGGGTTCGAACCCCGTCGCCCGCTCTTCTGCCGGTCGCCGGTAGCCGACTGCGGCGTTCAACTCAAGCGCCTGTAGCTCAGCTGGATAGAGCAACGGACTTCTAATCCGTGGGTCGCAGGTTCGAATCCTGCCAGGCGCGCCTCAGTTTTGCAGGCGCTTGTTGTCTCGTGTTGTCCCGGTGGGTACCTGACTAAGACACCCCGAGACCGTTCTGGCCGAAATGTGTCCACTGCTCGTGGCGCGAACCTGTCGACGCGAACCAGCACAGTCTGTTCGAGCGGGTGCCTGGCCTCGCCGGCCGGGGGGTTCGCTCTCGGAGGCCCGTCGTACTATCCTGGTGTCTCTGGACACCGACCCGAGGTGCCACCGCGTTGGCGACGGAGACCGAACAGTGAACGGTGGGTTGCAGCGCTCGCCCAGGAGCGCTCCTCGTCGGCTGCGCGACCGGCCCCAGTGCTCGGAGCAGCCCTCCCAGGCCTTCGAACCGCCCCTCCTTCCTTCGTGACGAGGACATCGATAGCCATCTTCGGCGCAAGCGTCACTCAGCAGAAGGATGGTTACGCCCCACGTCTGCGACAGCAATTCAGCGAGGCCGTCCACGTCTTTGGCTACGGCGGCATGCACCTTCACAACGCCGGCATCTGCTTCATCGACCGGGTTCTCGCCAGGCAACCGGCCTACTGCTTCGTGGACTGGTTCAGCACGGGCTATCTGGACACAAGTGAGCGCACCACAGAGTGCATCGAAACCATTATCTACAGATTCAGCCGCGCGGGCTGCAAGTTGGTCTTCCTGTTCCTCCCTCGCGCAGATGCGAGGCATGCCGAGCGCATCGAGTTTGAGCGATTGTGCAAGGAGTACTTGCAGAGAAGAGCTGTCTCCTACATTGATCTGAACGACGAGATCGGTGATCTTGCGGGCATCCTGAGAGACCCTGTCCATACCACCGAATATGGGAGCAAAAAGTACGCCGAAGTAATCCATGCCAGATTCATGGATATGAAAGCTTCCATAGCTGTGCCTAGCTGTGTCAACCCAACTAGATATGTATCGATCAAGAAACTTCAAATCAATAGAAGCTTCAACAATACTCTTGAAATTGAGGGTAGAGCGGAACTGGTCGGGCTTCTGCTGACTGTAGGACCACACAGTGGATTGGTAGAGGTTATAGATGGCGACAAGGTGACGAGAGTCAACACCTGGGATAAGTGGTGCCACTACGAGAGACTTACCTTTGGGATACCGTATAGGGTCGATGGTGGGATTGTGTTGAAGGTGTTGCAGGATCGGTTTGATACCAGCACGACCAGGCAACCGTACGACTATGACAGCATTGGCAAAGAGTTGGTGGTTCATGACATGTATTACTGCGATGGCAGCCTGAAGCTGGTGGGCGCATCAACCGGGCGCAGACTTGACGATCGCCGTTTCCCAAGGAAGACGCTGAGGGGGATGAAGACCGAATTGGGGAACTTCAGAGTCAAACTCTTGGAAAAGCGGCGCGTAGCAGGTGAAGGAGAGGAGGAGGGTGACTAGGCGCGTGGATCGATCGCGGTGCCCGTCGACCATGAGGGCGGTATCGCGGCAACGCGGGAACGGGCAGTGACCCTCGGCGAAATGGAGGAGTCTCTACAGGATCAATAGAGCGGCTGCCTTTCGGCCTCGACAGGGGCTATCTCAGCAGGGGAGGCCCCTCTTGCTCCGGGCTCAGCCACGTCTCAGAGGGCAATCGGCTATACTGCTATGCGCTTGCGGGGCGGTCGCCGAGAGGCGTCCCACGCGGGCGGCAGGCGGGATCTCCGGTGATACAGGTGATGGCCTGCGCGTTGCGGGTTTGTTGGCACGACCCGTGGTGAACGTAGCTCAGTTGGCAGAGCACTGGGTTGTGGCCCCAGCGGTCGCGGGTTCAAGTCCCGTCGTTCACCCCTCCGGCGCTGGCGGGTGTGGCGGAATGGCAGACGCGCATGCCTTAGGAGCATGTGTCTTTGGACGTGGAGGTTCGAGTCCTCTCACCCGCATTCGGGTAACACCCCTTGGGCGCTTAGAAGCAACGAAAGGAAGAATGTGAAGACGACCCTCAGCGAGCGCGAAGGAAACACGGTCAAGCTTGCGGTCGAGGTTTCCAGCGAAGAGCTGCAGGAAGCTTTCGATGCCCGTTTGAAGCAGGTGGGAAAAGAAGTGCGGATCCCCGGCTTCCGGCAGGGCAAAGTGCCCCTGGCTATGGTGCGGCAGCGTCTCGGCGACGAAGCTATCCTGATCGATGCGGTCGAGAACGCGATGGGAGGTTGGTTCGCCGCGGCGGCCCTCGAGCTGGGGATCGATCCGGTCGACAGGCCGCAGATCGAGCTGGCCGACGAGGAGACTCCGCCCGAGCTGGGCAAGCCCTTGGGATTCTCCGCCTCTGTCACCGTGATGCCCGAAGTCGAACTCGGCCAGTACAAGGGTGTGGAAGCGTCCAAGGACCCGGTTGAGGTCACCACCGAAGAGGTGGACGCGCAGATGGACCGGTCTACGCAACGAGTTCGCCGAACTGCGTCCAGTCGAGGGCCGGCCGGTCGCAGAAGGGCGATTTCGTCACGGCGGACTTCCGGGCGGACATCGGCGGCGATTCCGTGGAGGCCCTCGAGACGGCCGACTTCGTGTTCGAAGTGGGAGCGGGTCGCATCTTCACCGAGGTGGAAGAGGCGGCGGTGGGTATGAGCGCGGGGGAGGCCAAGACCTTTCCGCTTCCTCTCCCCGACGGGCTTCCCGAGGATCTGGCCGGGCAAGACGGCCGATTTCACTCTCGACCGTCAAAGAGGTCAAGGAGAAGGTCCTGCCCCCGCTCACCGATGCGTGGGCCTCTGAGGTGAGCGAGTTCCCGACACTTCTGGAACTGCGCGCGGAGATCCGGGGCAAGATGGAAGCGGGCAAGACCTACTCGGTCGACCAGCGCTTTCGCTCGCTGGCGGTGACAGGCCGCGGCCGACAATGCGAGCTTCGACCTGCCCGACGTCGTCGTCCGCGAACAGGCCGAGGAGATGCTGTCGGACTTCAAGCAGTCCCTCGAAGCTCAGGGTGGTGACTTCGACACCTACATGCAGGCCACGGGGACGACCGTCGAGCAGATGATCGACGACCTCAAGCCCGCGGCTGCGAGCAACGTCAAGACGGGGCTCGTGCTCGACGCCGTGGCCAAGGCCGAGGGTCTGGAGGCCACCGACGAAGACGTGTCCGCCGTCGTCGCGCAGATGGCGGCGGCCGGCCGGGTGGACGCCAAAGACCTTCGAGCAAGCGCCTGCGGAAGACCGGCAGGATCCAGGCCATCAAGTGGCAGATCGTCCGCGACAAGGCCGCCGACTTCATCGCCGCCAACGCGGTGGTGCTGAGCCCGGGCGCCGCCGCGGTCGCGGAAGCCAAGGAAGCTCTGGCCGCTGTGCAGCCGGCCGATACGGCTGTTGAGGCGGCACCGAGCCGGCCGCTGAGGCTCGAGGCCGGAGGCTGCGGCGGAGGCCGTCGAGGCTCGGAAGTTCCGGTCGAGGCCTCGGACGTCCGGTCGAGACCGCGGCTGCCGAAGACGTGCGAAAGAATAGGCCTTCAGTCCACTCAGAAAGGACGGTCGTCGTGAGTCCATCTGATACCGATGGTGGTCGAGCAGACCAGCCGAGGCGAGCGGGCGTTCGACATCTACTCGCGCTTGCTGAGCGAGCGCATCATCTTCCTGGGCACTGCGATCAACGACCAGGTGGCCAACCTGGTGGTGGCGCAGCTGCTGCATCTGGAGTCTGAGGACCCCGACAAGGACATCTCCCTCTATGTCAACAGCCCCGGGCGGCCACGTCTACGCGGGCCTGGCCATCTACGACACCATGCAGTTCGTCAAGCCCGACGTGTCGACCATCTGCGTCGGCATCGCCATGTCCATGGGGGCCCTGCTGCTCGCCGGCGGGGCGAAAGGTAAACGCTTCGTTCTACCGAATTCGAAGATACTGATCCATCAGGTGTCGGGCGGGTTCGAAGGTCCGGCGACGGATATCGAGATCCATGCCCGGGAAGCGCTCAGCCTACGCAAGCGGCTTGACGAGATACTTGCCAAGCACACGGGACAGGATCTGGAGAAGGTCGAGCGTGACACCGACCGGGATTACTTCATGACCGCCGAGGAGTCGCTCGCGTACGGGATCGTCGACAAGATCATCGAGCACAGGTAGGGGGTCGACTGGTGCCGAAACCGCCGGGAGGATCCGAACAACTGCTCTGCAGCTTCTGCGGCAAGAGCCAGCGTCAGGTGAAGAAGCTGATCGCCGGCCCGGGCGTGTACATCTGCGACGAATGCATCGATCTCTGCAACGAGATCATCGACGAGGAGTTCTCCCCGCCGGCGACGCTCGATCTCGACAACCTGCCCAAGCCCAAAGAGATCTACTCGATCCTCTCCGACTACGTGATCGGTCAGGAGGAGGCCAAGCGCGCCCTCTCGGTGGCCGTCTACAACCACTACAAACGAGTGCAGATGGGCGCGACCGACGACGAGGTCGAGCTGCAGAAGTCCAACATCCTCCTGCTCGGCCCCACCGGCTGCGGCAAGACCCTGCTGGCCCAGACACTGGCCCGCATCCTCAACGTCCCCTTCGCCATCGCCGACGCCACCGCGCTTGACCGAGGCCGGCTACGTCGGCGAGGACGTGGAGAACATCCTGCTCAAGCTCATCCAGGCGGCGGACTTCGATATCAAGAAGGCCGAGACCGGCATCATCTACATCGACGAAGTCGACAAGATCGCCCGCAAAGCCGACAACCCGTCCATCACCCGGGACGTCTCGGGCGAAGGGGTGCAGCAGGCCCTGCTCAAGATCCTCGAGGGCACCACGGCCAGCGTGCCGCCGCAGGGTGGGCGCAAGCATCCGCACCAGGAGTTCCTCAGCATCGACACCACCAACATCCTCTTCATCTGCGGCGGGCGCGTTCGCCGGGCTCGAGAAGCTCATCGAGCGGCGCATCGGCAAGAAGGGCGTGGGCTTCGGGGCCGAGATCGAGAGCAAGAACCAGCGGGACGTGGGCGAGCTGTTCGCGCAGGTGCTTCCCGAGGACCTGCTTGAGTTCGGGCTCATACCGGAGTTCATCGGGCGGCTGCCGGTCATCTGCAACGTGCACCAGCTCCGCCAGGAAGACCTGGTCAGCATTCTGACAGAGCCCAAGAACGCCCTGACCAAGCAGTATCACAAGTTCTTCGCCTACGACGGGGTGGATCTCGATCTTCCAGAAAGAGGCGCTCGACGCCATCGCCGATGCGGCCCTCAAGCTCGAGACCGGAGCCCGGGGACTGCGCTCGATCATCGAGTCGGCGCTCATCAACGTCATGTTCGAACTTCCCAGCCGGCGCGACGTGACGAAGTGCGTCGTCACGCGGGAAGTCATAGAGAAGAAGATCGACCCGACCCTGGTGACGAGCACCGCGCGCGAGGAGTTGGAGCTGGGTCAAGAATCAGCATAGTGAGCAGCGGCGGGACGGATGATGGCTGAAGCAAGACGGGCGGTCCCGCTACTCGCCACGCGCGACCTCGTCCTCTTTCCGGGGATGCTGGCGCCGATCTTCGTGGAGAGGGACAAGGGCGTGCGCGCCCTCGAGCAGACGCAGCAGACCGGCGGCATGCTTGGTCATGGCCGCGCAGCGCTCGGCCGCCACCGACGATCCCGAGCCCGAGGATATCTACCCCGTCGGCACCCTGGCCAAGGTGGTGCAGTTCTCCCGCCTTTCCGACGGTACCCTGAAGGCGCTCATCGAGGGTCGGGAGCGGGTCACCATCGATTCGTTCCAGGCCACGGCTCCGCTGTTCACGGTCCGCTACACGCCCCTCGAGAGCAAGACCCCGGCCAAGTGGCCGCGCATGCGCGCCCTCATGGATTCGGTGGCGCGGGAGTTCGCCAACTATGTCGGCCAGACCCCTCAGCTCCCCGAGGAAGCCGAGACCGCGCTCGAGACGGTCACCGACCCGGAGAGCATGGTCAACGTCATCGCCTCCAACCTGATGATCGGTCCCGACCGCAAGCAGGAGCTGCTGGAGGGCGACGAGCCCGAGGCGCGTCTGCTGCTGCTCCTCGAGACCCTCATCCAGGAGAACGAGTTCATCGCCCTGGAGAACGAGATCTCCGAGCGGGTCCACGACAGCTTCGAGCGCCAGCAGCGGCGGGTGTTCCTGCACGAGCGGCTGAAGGTCCTCCAGGAGGAGCTGGGCGAGGAGGGCGAGGAGGACAGCGAGCGCGGAGCCTACCTCAAGCAGCTCGAGAGCAAGAAGCTTCCTGAGGCCACGGCGGCGGCCCTCACCAAGGAGATCAAGCGTCTCAGCGATCTGCCGCCGCTTGTCCGCCGAGGTCGCGGTCGCCAAGACGTACCTCGACACGGCGCTGGGTCTGCCCTGGGGCACCCGCTCAGCCTCGGCCATCCCGGACGTGGTGGCGGTGGCGCGCGTGCTCGACGAGACCCACTACGGCCTCAAGAGCGTCAAGGACCGCATCATCGAGTATCTGGCGGTGGCGTCGCTGCGGGGCGGCACGCCTCCCAACGCCATCCTCTGCCTGGTCGGGCCCGCCGGGGGTGGGCAAGACCTCGGTGGCCATGGCCACGGCGAAGGGCCTGGAGCGTCCGCTGCAGCGCATCAGCCTGGGCGGGGTGCGCGACGAGGGCGAGATCAGGGGGCACCGGCGCACCTACGTGGGGGCCATGCCCGGCCGCATCATCGACGCGCTCAAGCGGGCCGGTGTGGACGACCCGGTGATCGTCCTGGACGAGATCGACAAGATGGAGGCCGACTGGCGGGGAGACCCGGCGGCCGCTCTCATGGAAGTCCTCGACCCGGTGCAGAACCGGACCTTCCGGGACAACTATCTGGAGCTCGAGTACGACCTCTCGCACGTGTTCTTCATCGCCACCGCCAACTACGACGAGGATATCCCCGAGACGCTGCTCGACCGGCTGGAGATCATCCGGCTTCCCGGTTACACCGACCGAGAGAAGCTCGAGATAGCCGCCCGGCACCTGATGCCCAAGATCGCCGAGGAGAGTGGGCTGAGCGACCTGGGCAACGTGTTCACGCCGGCAGCCCTTCGCACTCTCATCCGCGAGTACACGCGGGAGGCCGGGGTGCGGGAGATGGCTCGGCTCATCGGCAAGGTGTACCGGCGCCTGGCCCGCATGAAGGTGGAGGGCAAGTCTCTGCCTCGACGCGTGGGACCGGCCCAGCTGGCCCGGCTCGTGGGGCCGGCACCGTTCCTGTCGGCGCGTCTGGGCACCGAGCCCCAGATCGGGCGTCAGCCTGGGTCTGGCCTATACGGGGGCCGGGGGAGATGTGCTTCGCATCGAGTGTGTGGTGACGCCCGGCAAGGGCGATTTCCACCTGACCGGTCAACTGGGCGAGATCATGCAGGAGAGCGTCACCGCGGCCTGGGGCTACCTCAAGACCTCACTGGTGCGCGACGCGACCCTCGAGCGCTCTGTGGGCGGAGTCTCCGGGCCGCGCCTACCTGCTCGACAACTACCAGCAGCCGGAGTCCGGTGATGAGGGCTCCTCCGGTCAGGGTAGCGGTCCGGCCCAGGGAGGCGGTCACGGGCAAGGAGGCGATCTCCGCGGACCTGAGGGGCGATTGATCGAGACGGGGGCGCCCGAACCCGGTTTCCGCCCGGATGAGCGGGGGGCCGAATCCGAACCCTCACAGCCCTCCGATCATGAGTTGCTCTCCGCGCTCGAAGTGCGGATGCACTTTCCCGAGGGAGGCGTTCCCAAGGAGGGGCCGTCCGCGGGTATCGCCGTGGCTACGGCGCTTGCTCTCGGCTCTGCTGCAGGTGCCCGTGCTGCCCAAGATCGCGCTTTCGGGCGAGATAACCCTCACCGGCCAGGTGCTTCCGGTAGGGGGGCTCAAGGAGAAGATGCTGGCTGCGCTGCGGGAGGGAGTACAGACGGTCGTGCTGCCGCGTACGGTGGCTCCCGAGATACGCGAACTCCCGGTGGAACTCAAGAAAGGCCTGGACATCGTCTACGTGGACACGTTCGTCGACGTACTCCCGCACGTGCTGGGTCAGGGGATCGAGGAGCGTACGTGACCGACGTGACCATGGAGCGCGCGCTACGCGCCTCATGAGGTGGAGGAGCGCCTCATGCAGGGCTGGCTCGCGCGCTCGGCTTTCCAGTGCCTCGGCCGACGACCCGCGGCCCTCATACACCATCTCCATCCCGCCTCCCAACGTCACCGGCTCGCTGCACATGGGGCACGCCCTCAACGACACCATCCAGGACATCCTGATCCGCTACAACCATCTTCGCGGTCTACAACACGCTCTGGGTGGTGGGGACCGATCACGCTGGTATCGCCACTCAGAACAAGGTCGAGGGTCAGTTGGCCGGCGAGGGCCTGCGCAAAGAAGACATCGGCCGCGAAGCCTTCGAAAGGCGGGTATGGGAGTGGCGCCGGGAGTACGGGTCCACCATCATCCATCAGCTCAAGCGTCTGGGCTGCGCCTGTGACTACGAGTCCGAACGCTTCACCATGGACGACGCTTACAGGGAGGCCGTGGCCAAGGTCTTCGTGTCGCTGTACGAGAAGGGCGACATCTATCGCGACGTCTATCTGGTCAACTGGTGCGTCCGCTGCGGTTCGGCCATCTCCGATCTCGAGGTCGAGCACGAGGACCGTGCGGGCAAGCTCTACTACGTTGCGTACCCTGTCGTCGGCTCGAACGAGTCGTTGACCGTCGCCACCACGCGACCCGAGACGATCCTCGGCGACACGGCCGTCGCCGTCAACCCCAAAGACCCTCGCTACGGCCGGTTCGTAGGCAAGACGGCCGTGGTGCCCTTGACCGGGCGCGAGGTCCCCATCATCGCCGATGAGCACGTGGACGTGGGTTTTGGCACCGGTGCCCTCAAGATCACGCCGGGGCACGACCCGGACGACTGGGAGATCGGCCGGCGTCACGGGTTGCCCAGTCTCACGGTGATCGGTCTGGACGGCATTATGACGGCGGATGCCGGCGAGTTCGCCGGGATGCCCACCGACCAGGCAAGACAGGCAGTGCTCGATCGGCTCGCGGAGGAGGGTGTGTTCGTCAAGGCCGAGGAGTACGACCATGCGGTGGGCACGTGCTATCGCTGCGGGACGACCATCGAGCCGCTTCTCTCGCTGCAATGGTTCATGGACATGAAGCGCCTGGCGGCGCCGGCCATAGCCGCGGTCGAAGAGGGCCGGGTCCGCTTCGTTCCTGCCAGGTGGGGCGAGGTGTACCTCGACTGGATGCGGGGGATCCGGCCCTGGTGCGTCAGCCGGCAGCTGTGGTGGGGCCATCGGATCCCCGCCTACTTCTGCGACGAGTGTGGTCACCTCATGGTGGCGACCGCGCCTCCGGCGTCGTGCGAGAAGTGCGGCGGGACCATGCGGCAGGAGGAAGACGTCCTCGACACCTGGTTCAGCTCGGCTCTGTGGCCTTTCGCCACCCTGGGCTGGCCGGAAGACACGGCTCGGCTGAGGAACTTCTACCCCACCGCTGTGCTCTCGACTGCGCGGGACATCATCTACTTGTGGGTCGCCAGGATGATCATGATGGGTCTCGAGTTCATGGGTGACGTACCGTTCCGCGACGTGATCATCCATCCGACGGTATTGGCGGCCGATGGACGGCGGATGAGCAAGAGCCTGGGTACGGGCGTCGATCCGCTCGAGCTTATCGCCGACTATGGGGCGGACGCCACCCGCTTCGGCCTGGCCTACATGAGTTCGGTGCAGGACGTCCGCTTCAGCGCCGAGCGCATCGAGATGGGGCGCAACTTCGCCAACAAGATCTGGAACGCTTCCCGGTTGATCCTTCAGGGCGCCGACCCGGCCGCCGGGACGGCGCCGGGCGGGCCGCGGGTCGAGCTGGCTACCCCGGCCGACCGGTGGATCTTCAGCCGCCTGGCGGCCGTCGGCGCCGAGGCGGCCACCCTCTACGAGGCCTACGAGTTCGACGATGTGGCCCGGTTGCTGTACCGGTTCGTATGGAACGAGGTCTGCGACTGGTATCTGGAAACGGCCAAGAGCCGGCTATACAGCGAGGACGAAGCCGAGCGTCGGCAGGTGAGCGGCAACCTTCTCGTGCTGCTCGAAGCGGTCATGACCGTGCTTCATCCCCTCATGCCGTTCGTCACCGAGGAGATCTACGGGTACCTGCCGCAGGTGCGTGCGGCGCGGCGCCCGGCGAGCCTGTTCGATGCGGGCTATCCGGAGGCGCGTCCTGAGTGGACCGATCCCGGGGCGGAGGCCGCCATGGAGGCTTTCATCGCCGTGGTGGCAGGTCTGCGGTCTGCGCGCGAAGAGTTGGGAGTGGCTCGCGACGTTCTGGGCCGGGTGACGATCGCCGCCACGACTCCCGGGGCTGCCGAAGGTATCGTCGGTCTACCCCAAGCCTTCCGCCAGCTGTCCGGCTGCGAGCTCGGCGCGCTGGTGGCCGAAGGAGCGCGGGTGGAGGGCAGGTTCGCGACGATCGAGGGGCCCGGCGTACGAGCCATGCTCCACCTCGAGGGTCTGGTGGATGTGGACCGCGAGGCCGAGCGTCTGGCGAACAAGGCGGGCAAGGCCCGCGCCGAGGTCGCCAAGGCGCAGGCCAAACTCGGGAGCGCCGGGTTCGTGGCCAAGGCCCCCGAAGCCGTCGTGGCCGAGGAGCGGGCACGGCTGGCGGCCGCGGAAGCAGCGCTTGCCGACGCCCGACGGCAGTACCAGGAGAGAGTGGGGGGAAGTCTGCTGTTGCCCGGGGAGGAATCCCGTTGAGCGCCTGCGACCCCAAGGAAGTATGGGACTACGTCAACGGGCTCGAGCGGTTGGGCACGCGTCTTGGTCTGGAGCGGGTCGCCAAGCTGGTCGAGGCTCTGGGATCCCCCCAAAAGGCCTACAGGACCATCCATGTGGTAGGCACCAACGGTAAGACGTCTACCACCAGGTTCATCTCCGCCCTTCTGGAGGCGCAGGGGCACAAGGTGGGAGCCTACACCTCCCCGCATCTCATCAGCCTGGCCGAACGCCAGATGATCGACTCGGTCCCGGCAACGGACGAGGAGTTCTGCGGGCTCATGTCACGCGTGAGGCCGGTCGTGGCCGACCTGGAGCAGAGTCTTGAGCCGGGCGAATCGCTGACCCAATTCGAGGTGCTCACCGCGGCAGCCTTTCTCTATTTCAAAGAGCAGGGCTGTGATGTGGCCGTCATCGAGGCCGGACTGGGCGGGCGCCTCGACGCTACCGCAGTGATCTCGTCGGAGGTTCAGGTTCTCACCAGCATCGGTCGTGAGCACGTCGAGCTTCTGGGCGACACCCCCGCCGCCATCCTGCGAGAGAAGGCTGCGGTGATCCCTGCCGGTGGGCGTGTCGTCGCCGGAGCGTTGGACCTTCCCTTGAAGGAGGAACTCAAGGAGTTCTGCTCCCTTCGGGAGGCCGAGTGTCACTTCCTCGGGGACGAACTGGTGATCCTGGCCGACCCGCGGAGCGATTCCTTCGACATCTTCGGACTGTATGGCTGCTACATGGATGTGCGTCTCAAGGTGTTGGGTAGCTACCAGCGGGCGAACGCTGCCCTCGCCGTCGCGGCGGTGGAGTTGTTCAGCGGGGGCGAGCTCGATGCGGACATGGTTCGGAGCGCCCTCGCGGCTACTTTGGCTCCCGGAAGACTCGAAGTCGTCAGCACTCAGCCGCTGTGCATCTTCGATGGGTCTCACAACCCGCCGGGGATGGAGGAGACGATGCGCTCACTCGATCAGATCCTCGAGCGGCGCCGCCTCATCGCGGTGGTCTCGATCTTGAGCGACAAGGAAGCTCTGGAGATGATGCGCCACCTGGCGCCTCGTTGCGACATCATCTTCGCCACCCAGAGCTCGAGCGCCAGGGCGCTCTTGGCCGACGAACTGGCTGCCATGATCGCCGGTTTGGGCAAAGGGCCGGAGGTGTTCGTGGATCCCGATCCCCATTCGGCTATGGTCAGCGCGTATCGGCTCGCCACCTCCAACCAGGTGGTGCTGGTGACCGGATCGCTCACCCTCATCTCCGATCTCAAGCGGGGGATGAACTAGGCCATCATGATATTCTTTAGCGCTGGCTGCCTGCTTCCAAGGGTCTTGAGCTAGGAGCAGAAGGTGGACAACCTCTTCGAGACCATCAACAAGATCATCGACTCGCCCTTGTGGATCCTGTCTCTCTATGTGGTCCTGTTCTGCGCCGTCGTGCTCTGGCTCGTGCTGGTCTTCTGGACCTACAAGGACGCCCGCAAGCGTATCGACGACCCTGTGATCGTGGGGGTCGCGGTGCTCACTTCGCTGCTCCTGCCCTACCTCGGCACCTTGATCTACGCCATACTGCGCCCGGCCGAGTACATCGCCGAGGCGCGCGAGCGGGAGCTGGAGATGAGGGCGATGGAGCAGGAACTGCACACGCTGAGGGCCTGCCCCTCCTGCGGAGAGGTCATCCGCCCCGACTATCTTGCCTGCCCCAGCTGTCGTCGTCCCCTGCGCTCGGCCTGCCCCTCATGCGATCGGGTGCTCGAACCGGGGTGGAAGCTCTGTCCATACTGTGCCCACGATCTCAGGGCGCGGCGGGTACCCCCGCCGGGGGAAGGGCCGCCTCCTAGCCGCGCCGATGCGCTGGCCTCCACTCTTGCTCAGACTCCGCCTCCCGGTCGTGGCGAAGCGGCGCCGCAGGATCTTGATGATACGACTGCATCGGGCTTCGCCGAAGTGCCCCCGCCGGGGTTTGTTGAAGCGCAGTAGCGCAGACCTTTCTACTAGTTGCGCGTGATCTCGCGCCCGAATAACTGGAGGAACTCGTGGAACGAACGCTGGTGCTGGTCAAGCCGAACGGTGTAGCTCGCGGCCTGGTCGGAGAAGTGGTAGGTCGGCTCGAGCGGAGAGGCTTCGAGATCACAGGCGCGCGCATGCTGATGGTGAGCCGGGACCTGGCCGGACGGCACTATGCCGAGCACGTGGGCAAGCCCTTCTACACCGATCTGGTGGACTTCATCACCTCTGGTCCGGTCTTCGCCATGGTCGTCCAGGGCCCTTCGGCGATATCGGTGGTGCGCGCCATGATGGGCGCCACCAATCCGCTGAACGCGGCCCCGGGGACGGTGCGGGGCGATTATGCGCTTGACATGGGTCAGAACGTTGTCCACAGCTCGGACGGGCCGGAGAGCGCCGAGCGGGAGATCGGGCTCTTCTTCGCGGCTGAAGACCTGGTCGACTAGGCGCAGGTGGATCTCCGCCCCGCGTTCCCTGCCGACTTCCGGCTCTTCCTCGCCTCACAATCGCCGCGCCGCCACTCCCTGCTCAGGGACATCGGCGTGCCCTATGAGGTCGTGAAGACTGCCGCTGAGGAACTGACCGAGGGAGACGACGCTGCGGTCCTAGCGGCCGCGAACGCGGTGGCCAAGGTGCGGGCGGCCGCTCTTCCACCCTCGGGAGCGGCCGGAGCATTCGTTCTGGGCACGGATACCCTGGTCACCCTCGCCGGCCGCGTGATGGGCAAACCTTCATCGGCAGCCGAGGCGCACGCCATGATCTCGTCTTTGGCAGGTACGACGCATGAGGTGATCTCGGGAGTGGCGCTGGGGAGGATCGGTCCCGCGGGAGAACCGCTTGGGCAAGGGGCCATCCGGGCTGCGACCGCGGTCACCGAGGTGACGTTCCTACCGCTCGACGAGACGCAGATCGGAGCCTACGTCGCGTCGCGCGAGTGGACGGACAAAGCGGGCGCGTACGGGATCCAGGGGTTGGCGGCCACCTTCGCGTCGGAGGTCCGCGGTGAGTACAGCAACGTGGTGGGTCTGCCGCTATGTCTCCTTGCGGTTCTGTTCCGCGAGTCCGGGTTCGACCTTCTACTGCGGCAGTGGATATAATACCCGGACGTCTCGGCAGCTCTTGGGCCTGCCCCTGCAGCGTGCGAGGGGTGGCTAGAGGCTCCGAAGGGAGGTAGAGCCATAGCTTTCATGGAGTTCATCACCGGCTTTGCCGGGCGAGATATGGCCGTCGACCTGGGCACGGCGACGACTCTCGTATATGTCAGGGGCAGAGGGATAGTCCTCTCCGAACCGTCAGTGGTGGCCATCGACTCGCGGTCAGGCGATGTCCTCGCGGTCGGCGCCGACGCGAAACGTATGCTCGGGCGCACCCCGGGAACCATTTCGGCCATCCGGCCGCTCAAAGATGGTGTCATCGCCGACTTCGACGTCACCGAACAGATGCTCCGCCATTTTATCCAGCGGGTGCATCAGAACCGGTGGGCACATCCACGAGTAGTGGTGTGCGTGCCTTCGGGCGTCACCGGTGTAGAGCGGCGGGCGGTCGAAGAGGCGACGATCAGCGCGGGAGCCCGAGCTGCCTACCTGATCGAAGAACCCATGGCCGCGGCGATCGGTGCCGGTCTTCCCGTGGGGGAGGCCACCGGCAGCATGATCGTGGACATCGGTGGGGGCACGAGCGAGGTTGCGGTCATCTCGCTCGCGGGCATCGTGGTGGCGCAATCGGTAAGGATCGGCGGGGATGAGCTCGATGAGGCGATCATCGCCTATATCAAGAAGGAATATAAGCTCATGATCGGCAGCCAGACGGCTGAAGAACTCAAGCTGGAGATCGGCTCCGCCTACCCGCTGGAGCAGGAAGAGCACGCGGAGATCCGTGGCCGTGACCTCGTGACCGGTCTGCCAAAGACCTTGGTCGTCTCCTCGGAGGAGATCAGGGAGGCCATCGCCGAACCGGTGGCCGCCATCGTGGACGCGATCAAGTCCACCCTCGACAAGACCCCCCCGGAACTGGCTTCCGACGTCATGGACCGGGGCATCATGATGGCCGGCGGGGGCTCGCTCCTGCGCGGTATGTGCGAACGGGTCCGTGAAGAGACGCAGATGCCGGTGAATCTGGCGGAGTCGCCTCTCACGTGCGTGGCTGTCGGCTCCGGCCGCTCTCTGGAGGAGTTCGACGCGCTCTATCGGGGTTCGCAACGAGTAAAGAGACGCCGCTACTAGTTAGCGAGGTATTGCATGCCACGCAACAAGGTGGCCTGGCGACGATTCGTGTTCGTCGTCTTGATCATCGCGTCGCTCGCTGTGCTCACGGTGTCGTTTCGCGAGACAAAGTCCGGTCCGGTGCACACCGTGCAGCAGACGGCTGCCGGGCTTCTTGCGCCGCTCCAGTCATGGGGGGCCCGTGTCGCCGAACCCTTCCAGGACGGCTACGACTGGATCCGCACCGTCTGGTCCGCACATGAGGACGCGGAGCGACTGGCCGAGCAGGTGCAGATCCTGCAGGGAGAGGTGGTCAGGCTCCAAGAGCAGGGAGAGGAGAATCAACGCCTTAAGAGCCTACTGGACTTTCGGGACAAGGGCACCTTTCCCGACGGCACCGACTTCCTCGTCGCTCGGGTGACGGTCAAGTCGTCCACTCGCTGGAAGGCGCGGATCCAGATCGACAAGGGATCGGACGACGGGGTCAGGGTCGACCAAGCCGTGGTGGGGGCAACGCCTCTGGCAGGGCAGACGCTGGCCGGCAAAGGCCTCGTCGGCAAGGTCATCGAGGTCACCCCTCGTTCGGCCGTCGTGCTCCTCGTCACCGATTCGGAGTCGAGCGTGGCCGCCAAGATCCAGGGCTCGCGGGGGGAGGGCATCGTCGAGGGCTCGATCTCGGGCAAGCTGATCATGGATTACGTGGACCGCGACATCGGCGTCGAACCTAAGATGGTAGTCGTCACCTCGGGGTTCGGCGGTGTCTATCCCGCCGACATCCCTATCGGGATCGTGGCGAACGTGGGCGAGGAAGATGTCGACATCTACAAGGAGATCGAGGTGCAGCCGTTCGTCGATTTCCGTGTGCTCGAAGAGGTCATGGTCCTACTCGTGCCCGACGAGGGCACTACAGAGTAGAGGGGCGATGGGTCGCAAACATCTCTTCGTCGTGGGCAAGGTGATCTTGGTGCTGGCGTTCGCCGTGCTCCTTCAGATCCTGCTGATCTCGCGGATCAGCGTATTGGGGGTCACTGCGGACCTCTTCCTGATCTTCACGGTGATCGTGGCGGTCAGCAGGGGTTCCCTGGAGGGAGCACTCTTCGGGTTCTTCGCCGGACTGGTGGCCGATATCGCCTACTACGAGCCACTGGGGGTACGCGCGCTCATCTATGTTCTGACCGGGTATTTCGTGGGGATGTTCGTGGCTCGGTTCGGTACTGCCAACCCGTGGAGCGTCGCGCTGCTGGCCGGGGTGGCCTCGTTCCTCGCGCAGTTCGCCTTCGGGCTGTTCCAGTTCATGATCGGGCCACGCGCGGCGTTGCTCACGATGATCGGCACCCAGATGCTACCCGAGGCCGTCCTGGACGGCCTGATCGCGGCCCCGCTGTATGTCTTCCTTGTCAAGGTCCGTTTGCTGCCTGCGCCCCAGCTCGAGACCGTGGGTCCGGCGGGAGGTGAGGAATGATCCTCGAGCCGGTGAGGAAGAAGCGCTCCCAGGAGGACGATTCCTTTGTGGGGATGCGCGTGGGCGTCATCCTGATCATCGCCCTGGCGCTTTTCGGGGCGCTGGCCTTCCGCCTGTGGTTCCTGCAGATACTCTCCGGTGACGCGTACGTGGCAGTGGCCAAGGACAACCGCATCCGCGAGGTCACAGTGGAGGCTCCACGAGGCGTCGTGTACGACCGCAACGGCCAGATCATGGTGGAGAACCGGGCCGGCCTCAGTGTGGGCATCCTCCCCATGGACATGTACGACCCCAAGAAGGAGCCGGAGAAGTTCCAGCAGGAGATCGCGGGCCTGGCTCAGATCCTCGACCTCACCGAAGTCGACCTTCTGAAAGCCTACGAAAAGGCGAAGAAGGATCCGTACGTGACCTATATCGTCAAGAAGGACGTGCCCGAGAACACGGTGGTGGCCGAGATCAAGGAGCATAGCCTGCAGTATCGGGGCGTCCAGGTGGAGAAGTCGTTCCTGCGTAGCTATCCCTTTGGGGCGTTGGCCACGCATCTGCTGGGCTTTGTGGGGGAGGTCTCTCAGAACGACCTCGACAGCGAGCAGTTCGCGACCCTGCAGGCCGGGGCCAACATCGGCAAGGACGGCGTGGAGCGTACGTACGACTCCTTTCTCAGAGGCACGGACGGCTGGAAGACGGTGGAGGTCGATGCGGCCGGGCGTCCCAAGCGGTTCCTCGAGGACGTCGCTCCCACGCCGGGCAGCAACCTCGTGCTGACCGTAGACAGTGAGCTCCAGGAGGCTGCCGAAAACGCCATCGTGGAAGGCATCCAGCGCGCGCACGAGGAGAGCTACGGCAAGGCGGCCGGAGGAGCGGTGGTGGCGCTCGATCCGCGCACCGGCCAGGTGTTGGCGCTGGCCTCGTATCCCGACTACGACCCCTCACTCTGGGTGGGGGGCATGACGCGCACCAAGTACGCCGAACTGAACGCCAAAGAGGCCCACTACCCTCTGTTCGATAGGGTCATCGACGGCCTCTATCCGGCGGGTTCCACGTTCAAGCCTTTCGTGGCGGCCGCCGCCCTCAACGCGGGTCTCGTCACCGCCGACACGGTGTTCGACTGCACCGGCAGTTTCGCGGTCTCCCAGCAGAAGTGGAAGGACTGGCTGGATTCGGGGCACGGAAGGGTCAGCCTCCTTCAGGCCATCACAGAGTCGTGTGACGTCTACTTCTACAACCTGGGCAACCTGCTGTACCAGCAGCCCAGTCCGGTGCTTCAGAACGGGGTGCGTCAGTTCGGATTCGGGCAGACCACAGGCATCGACCTTCCGGGTGAGACCACCAAGAGCCGGGTCCCCGACAAGGACTGGAAGGCGGAGAACGGCAAGACCGCCCAGGACAAGGTGTGGAGAACAGGCGACGAGATCAACCTGGCCATCGGACAGGGCGACCTTCTTGTCACCCCCATACAGATGGCGGTGGCGCTCTCGGCTATCGCCAACGGGGGGACGCTGTGGGTCCCGCATCTGGCGCTGCAGATAACCGACGCCTCGGGCAACGTCATCCACCAGTTCGAGAACGAGAAACGCAGCCAGTTGGAGATGAGCCCCGCTATCCTTAGTCTCATTCGGACGGGGATGGCCTCCGTCACCTCGGACTCCCACGGGACCGCCTACGGCGCGTTCAAAGGCTTTCCGATCTCGGTCGCAGGCAAGACCGGCACGGCCGAGAAGAAACCGGACGACGACTATGCCCTCTTCATGGGGTACGCCCCGGCCGATGCCAACGGAGTGCCGGAGATCGCGGTCGTCGCGATCATCGAGCAGGGAGGGCACGGTAGCTCCGTGGCCGCCCCGGTGGTCCGCCGGGTGCTCGAGGCTTACTTCCACACAGAGTCCGGGGGTACCTCGGTGATCCCCGTGACGGAGTAGCAGCAATGAGCCCCCCGCTCAACGTCTTCACTCATGCTCGTGAGCGCCGCCAGCCACTAGGATTCTCCCTGGGAGGCTACCTCCGCAGCCTGGATTGGATCCTGCTGGGAGCCACACTCGCCGTGACGACCTTCGGTATGCTCATGCTGTATTCGGCCACGCATCTCGACACCAATATCTCGACCCCCTTCTACTATGTCCGGTCGCAGGCGGTCGGCCTGGTGCTCGGCATCTTCCTGCTGCTGATGATCAGCATCGCCAACTACCGCTGGCTCGCCCGCTGGCGCACCTACATCTATCTGGCCACTCTGGTGATCTTGGTAGTCACGCTCGTGGTGGGGTCCGGTGGCGCGGAGGTGGGGGCGAATCGCTGGATCCAGTTGCCGTTCTTCAGGCTGCAGACCTCGGAACTGGCCAAGCTACTACTGGTCATCTCGCTCGCGGGGGTTCTGGCGGAGGGCGTGGCCCTGCGGCACCGGCTGCGCTTCGTCCTTTTGTGCGTCCTTTACGTGCTCGTCCCCACCGTGCTGGTCTTTCTGCAGCCCGACCTGGGGAGCGCGCTGGTCTTCGGCGCTATCCTCGCAGCCATGCTCGTGGTCTGGGGGATCCGCCTACCCCATCTTGGGATCCTCTCGGGGGCCACGGTGCTTGCGGCGGTGATGGTGCTGAGGGTGCTGCCCAGCGCCTTCGGAGTGCATCTGCTGAAGGACTATCAGTTGAAGCGCCTCACTCTCTTCCTCGATCCCGACAAGGACCCGAGCGGTCTGGGCTATCAGCTCGCCCAGAGCAAGGTCGCCGTGGGCAGCGGCATGTTCACGGGCAAGGGCTATCTCGAGGGGACGCAGACCCATCTCAACTTCCTCCCCGCCCATCACACCGACTTCATATTCGCCGTGATCGGGGAGGAGTTGGGGTTCATGGGGGCCCTTCTGCTGCTGGCCCTGTTCGCGGTGATCATCTGGCGGGCGCTGCGCATCGCCAGGCTTTCCGAGGACATGTTCGGACGGCTCATCGCCGCGGGTGTGGCCGGGGTCCTCATCTTCCAGGTGTTCGTCAACATCGGCATGACCATCGGGATCATGCCGGTCACCGGCATCCCGCTGCCCTTCGTGAGTTTCGGCAGCAGTTCGCTGGTAGTATTCTTGATGGCGATCGGCCTGTTGGAGAGTGTCCACGTCCATTCGGTGGCCGGGCAGGCCAAATAGCGGCCCCCGGCGCCCGTACTACAGGGAGGCGGGGAGTGGCCAAGCTGCCCTTGAACCTATCCAAGAGCCTGAAGGCCTTCAAAGACGCTTCTGCCGGGGCCACCCGGTCGGTGTCGATCGTGCTGGCCGGCGATGCGGCGATGGTGGAGACCGCCAAAGTGCGCTTCGCAGCAGGCGGCATGATCCCGGCCAGCCTGGCCGACACGTCCGCTACCAGCCTTGCGGCCGTTATCTCGGCTCCTGACGAGCTGCTGGTGATCCTCACCACCCCCGACAAAGAGGCGGGCATCGAAGCCGCCCTTGGCTACTCTCTGGCCAGGGGTTCGGTCGTCGTGGCCGTCGACGGGGGACCCGACGCGAAGACTAAGGCCAGCTACCTGGCCAACGGCGCGTCTCGGCTCTCGTTCTCCTCCGCCAGTCCTGGCGGCTGGAGCCGGCTCTTCTCGCTGTGCGCCGAGGCCGCAGGCGACCGGGGTGTGGCCCTGGCCCGGCGCTATCCGGTGGTCCGGCAGGCTGCCGCCCGCCGGCTGGTATGGAAGACCGCGGCGCAGAACGTCTTCATCGCGCTGGTCTTCTTCCTTCCCGGCTCGGACATGCCGCCCATGACGCTCAATCAGGCGAGGATGGTGCTCCACCTGGCGGCGATGTATGGGTACTCGATCGACTCGGAACGGGCGGTCGAACTGGCCGGGATGGTGGCCCTGGGCTACGGCTTCCGCGGTATCGGCCGGCGACTGGTGCGCTTCTTCCCCGGGTTGGCGTTTGTGATGAGGGTGGTGACCGCATTCTCCGCCACCATGGCCGTCGGCCTGGGGGCGATGGCCTACTTCGAGAAAGGGGCTCCTGCCTCGACCAGCAAGGTGATTGCGCTGGCGAGCTCGCTGAAGCGTTGAGAGCCGCTTCGTTCGACAGCGCATTCGAGGAGGTACTCGCCGGCATCCGGCAACCGGCCCGGCTGATAGGGGAAGAATCCGGCGCCGGACCTGGTTTCAGCGATGATCCGGAGGAGCTCCGGGTCGTGCTTGGGTTTTCCCGACACCTACGAGATCGCGATCTCGAACCAGGCCATCCAGATCCTCTATCACCTTGCGCGAGGCGCGGAGGGAGTAGCCGTCGAGCGCGCGTACCTGCCTTGGGTCGACGCCGCCGCCGCCATGCGCGAGGCGCGCGTGCCGCTGTTGACACTGGAGACCTGGACCCCCGTGGCGCAGGCTCATCTGCTAGGCGTCACTCTGCAACACGAGTTGCACTACACGAACCTGCTGGAAATGCTCGATTTGGCCGGTATCCCGATCCACTCCTCGCTTCGTACCGAGGAGCACCCTGTGGTGCTGGTAGGCGGCCCGGCCTGCGCCAATCTCGCGCCGTTCTCTCCCTTCGTCGACGCCGTCGCGATGGGCGACGGCGAGGAGCTCTTCCCCGAGGTGCTGGACGTGATGGTTCAGGCCCGACGTGAGCGAACGCCGCGGGACGAGGTCAAGCGGCGCCTGAGCCGGGTGGAGGGCGTTTTCGTACCCGGCGTGAGCACGCGGGTGCGCCGTAGGGTGCTGGAGCGGCTCGAAGGCGCGCCCTACCCTGCGTCATGTCTGGTTCCGCTGGTCGCCGGGGTGCACGATCGGGCTTGGGTGGAAGTCATGCGGGGCTGCACCCGGGGCTGCCGCTTCTGTCAGGCGGGCATGTGGTACCGGCCGGTGCGGGAACGGCCTGCGCAGGAGATCCTCGAGCTTGCGACGCGTGAACTCGCCGCGACGGGGCATCAGGAACTCGCCTTCGCCTCGCTCTCCACCACCGATTATTCGTGTCTACAGGAGGTCTTGACCGGCATCGCAGCCGCCCGTCCCGAGGTGAGTCTGTCTCTCCCCTCCTTGCGGGTCGATACAGCCTCGGTCCGCCTGGCGTGGCTGGCTTCGCCCAGCGGCTCTTCGCTCACCCTTGCTCCGGAGGCCGGAAGCCAGCGCATGCGAGACACGATCAACAAGAACGTGACCGAGGACGACGTCATCTCAGCGGCGGAAGAAGCGTTCCGCTCCGGTCGCACCACGCTGAAGCTCTACTTCATGATCGGTCTTCCAGGCGAGACGGACGAAGACGTCCTGGCTATCGCCGACCTGTGTCTGCGGGTGCGCGACGTCGGCCGCCGCGTGTTGGGGGCCAGGGCGGGCCGACTGAACCTGAACGTCAGCGTCAACACCTTCATCCCCAAGCCGTTCACTCCCTTCCAATGGGCGGCGATGATCGATCGGGAGACCTTGCTGCGGCGGCAAGCATCGCTGCGCGCGCGTTTGCGGAGGCCTGGGATCCGGCTTGCCGTCTCCGACCCTACCAAGAGCTATCTGGAGGCCGCGCTCGCCCGAGGGGACGAGCGCATGGCGGAGGTGATCGAAGCGGCGTGGAGCAAGGGCGCCCGATTCGACTCGTGGACCGAACAATTCAGGGCCGACGCGTGGGCCGCGGCCTTCGGCGAGGTCGGGACCTCGGCCGAGGCGGAGGCGACCACCTCGCTGGGCCGGGAGGGGCTGCTGCCTTGGGGTTGGGTGGACGGAGTACCCAATGCTGATTTTCTTTGGCGGGAGTGGGAGAAGGCTCAGCTGGGCGAGACGAGCGGAGATTGTCGCTGGGACGGCTGCGAGGACTGCGGTGCGTGCGCCTATCCTCCGGGAAACGACTTGGCCTCTCCCAGCACCGAGGTGGTCGCGGAGGAGACCGTCGAGGGACGGAGCCGGACCCAGGAGGACCCCGGGGCGCTTCGTGAGCGGACCACCCGGGAGCCCGGCGAGCGAGACCTCACGGTCCGCTACCTGGCCCGCTTCGCAGTGACCGGCAGAGGAAGGTTCCTTGGCCACCTCGACCGTGCAGAGGCGTTCCGCCGGGCCGTCCGGCGGGCCGGTGGCCACCTCGCGCTGTCTCACGGGATGCGTCCCAAGGCCCTTCTCAGCTTCGCCCTGCCGCTGGCGGTCGGAACGGAGGGCTTGGAGGAGCTTTGCGAGTTCGAGCTGGTCGAGGAACCCAAGGAGGACTTCGAGGCACGTCTCGATCAGGCCCTGCCCGGGCACATGGAGCTCCGAGGCCTGGTCCGCTGCGAGAAAGGACCGCGTCTGGGGACGCGGGTGGCGGCGGCCACCTATCACGTCGGGTTCGTCGCTTCGGACGAGGGCACCGAGCGCGGGGGAGCCCATACCGGCCTCGCGGGCGGGGAAGACGGCGTGGTCGCCTTGCAGGCGGCCCTCGCTGAAGGAGTACGCCGCTTCGAGGAAGCGAACGAGTGGACGGTGGAGGATGTACGTGAGGGTCGGACTCGGTCGATAGAACTCAAGCAGTACCTGCGCGCGCTGAGCGTGAGCCGCGGCGCCGGCGCCGGCCGCGCAGGAGGATTTCTGCTGGTGTTCACGGCGGTGGCGTCCCCGACGGGCACTGCGCGGCCGGAACTGGTCCTCAAGGCGCTGGGTCAGGCGACCGGGCTGACGCTGAAGGCCGTCGCTGTCCGTCGGACCGCTATCCACCTGAAGTAAGGACGGGGTGCTGTGAAGCAGCTCATCATCTCCCGGGACGCACTCGAGACGCGGGTGGCCGTGCTCGAGGACGGCAGGCCGGCGGAGATGTACGTCGAGCGTCCCCATCGGCGGTCGTTGGTGGGTAATGTGTACAAGGGCCGCGTGGAGAACGTCCTCCCGGGGATGGATGCTGCCTTTGTCGACATAGGTCTAGAGCGCAACGGCTTCCTATCCGTGGCCGAGGTGGTAGCCCCAGAAAGGCGATCCGGCGGGTCCCGGACCATCGGCGATCTTCTCCGACCCGGTAGCGAGCTGCTCGTGCAGGTCACGCGTGACGCCATGGGGGGGAAGGGGCCGCGGCTGACCATGGAGGTGGGGATCCCCGGGCGATACCTGGTCTATCTACCCGCGGGGAAAGGAGCGGGGGTCTCCCGGCGACTCGGGCCGGAAGAGAGAGACCGGTTGAGGACTATCGGCCGTGAAGTGGCACCGGAGGGTGGTGGGATCATCGTGCGCACTGCCGCCGAAGGAGCGGCGAAGGAGGCGATAGAACGTGACCTCCGCTTTCTTTGCCGGATGTGGGCCGGCGCCGAGCGTCGCGCGCAGGCGTCCGGTGCGCCGGTGCTTGTCTACGCGGAGGTCGAGTTGGCGGTCAGGAGCGTCCGCGATCTTGTGAGTCCCGACTTCGCAGCGGTCATTGTGGACGACGAGAAGCTTCACCGACGTCTCGCAAGCTACCTGCATGCAGTCGCGCCCGAACTCCAGCAGAGCGTGGAGCGCTATGGGGGCGAAGAGCCACTGTTCAGCGAGCTGGGTCTGGAGCGGGAGATCGAGAAGGCCCTCTCCCGCCGGGTGGACCTGCCTTCGGGCGGATACATCGTCATCGATCACACCGAAGCCATGACGGTGATCGATGTCAACACCGGCCGCTATGTGGGCCGACGGCACTTGGAAGACACCACGGTGAAGACCAACCTCGAAGCCTGCCGAGAGATCGTCCGGCAGCTCCGTCTGCGGGACATCGGCGGCATCATCGTCATCGACTTCATCGACATGACGGCGAAGGTTAATCGCGAGGCCGTCCTGGCGGCGTTGGGGGCCGAGTTCACCCTCGACCGGACCAAGACGTACGTGGTCGAGATCTCCCCTCTGGGGCTGGTGGAGATGACGCGACAAAACGCCACCCAGGGGCTGAGAGAGATCGTCACTGCTCCGTGTCCCGTCTGCAGGGGGCAGGGCAGGGTGATCTCGGAAGAGTCGGCTCTCCTCGCCGTCGAGCGTCGTCTTGGGCATCTGCTCAGATCGTGTGCGCTTCCCGTCCTCCGAGTCGAATTGCATCCGCGCGTGGCTGCCCTTCTCGGCATTGGTGGGGCCCCCGTGCTTCAGCGCCTGGAGGCACAGACGGGGCGGCGGCTGGTGATCGAGGAGGCTGCGGCCGACGTCCGCCTCGATCACGTCGCTAAGCTGCCCGACTGAGGGAGACGCGCCGTCGCCACTCGCCTGCAGCATGTCCGACATCCCGATTGGGGCCTATTGCCTCACCCGAAGAAGTACTATGCGGTCGGGTGGCAGCCCGGCAACAACCTTGCTATACTGCCTTGCTCGCGGCCGCCCATGGGGGCCGCGGTCGTCGGTTGAGAATATGCGAGGAGTCGGGATGTTCGCCATCGTCGTGGTCGGCGGTAAGCAGTACCGCGTAGAGGAAGGGCAGGAGGTCGTCGTCGACCGCCTTGATGCAGCCGAGGGAGCTACCGTGGAACTGTCCTCCCTGCTGGTTGCCGACGGTGGCGATCTCCGTCTGGCCGCCGACGGCAAGAGTGCCACGGTCACGGCTACCGTGGTGGAGCATCTCCGGGGACCGAAGATCACCATCTCGAGGTTCAAACCCAAGCGTGGCTGGCGCAAGAAGACCGGTTTCCGCTCGGGGCTCACGAAGCTCGAGGTGCAGAAGATCGCTTAGGAAGGGATAGGGAATGGCTCACAAGAAAGGCGGCGGCAGCTCCAGGAACGGCCGCGATTCGAATGCTCAGCGTCTGGGCGTCAAGGCCTTTGCCGGCGAGACGGTCAAAGCAGGCGCCATCCTCGTCCGCCAGCGCGGCACCAGGTTCCGTCCCGGGATGAACGTGGGCATCGGTTCCGACGACACCCTTTTCGCGACCGCCCCCGGCCGGGTGCAGTTCACCACCGGCAGGGCGGGACGCGTGATCAGCATAGTCACCGAGTAACGGTCCGCACTCGCGGCCGGGCTCGCTCCTCTCGGCGCCGCCCATGTTCTTCGATCAGGCAAAGATCCATGTGGCAGCCGGGAACGGCGGGAACGGCTGCGTTTCTTTTCGTAGAGAGATGCACGTGCCTCGCGGGGGGCCGGACGGCGGCGACGGCGGCCGCGGGGGGGATGTCATCCTCGTCGGCGATCCGCAGTTGCGAGACCTGCAGCCCTTCACCTTCAAGGTCCACTACAAGGCCGGAGCGGGAGTCCCCGGCTCCGGGGCCCGCAAACATGGAGCCGACGGCGACGACGTTCTCATCCCCGTCCCGCTGGGTACGCAGGTGTGGGCGGCCGCGGACGGAGCCGAGACCGAGGAGAGGTTGCTCGCCGACGTCACTCATCCCGGTGAGCACGTGCTCGTGGCAGGCGGGGGGCGGGAGGTCGTGGGAACGCCCGCTTCGCGAACTCGGTCCGCCAGGCTCCGCACTTCGCCGAATTGGGCGAGGAGGCCGACAGTCTATGGCTCAGGCTTTCGTTGCGGCTCATGGCCGACGCCGGGCTGGCCGGTCTACCTAACGCAGGCAAGTCTTCGCTGTTGCGGCGTCTCTCCAATGCCAAGCCCAAGGTGGCCGACTATCCCTTCACGACCCTCGAACCGATGCTGGGAGTGGTCGACTGGACCGGGCGAGGGAGATGTGTTCATCCTTGCCGACGTCCCTGGGCTGCTGGAGGGCGCCAGCGAGGGCGTTGGTCTGGGCCACGAGTTTCTCGCTCATTTGGAGCGTTGCCAGCTGTTGCTGCATGTCGTGGATATCACGGGCTACTACGGGGTGGACCCGCTCGAAGGGTTCCGCACCATCCTCAACGAGCTCGATGCCCATGCCGCCCATCTGGCGGGAAAGCCACAGGTGATCGTGCTCAACAAGATCGACGCCGTGCCGCCGGACGTGGTGCGAGAGCACGCGACCCTGTTCGTCTCCGAGGTCGAGCGTCTGCGGGTCGCCGGCCATCCGGCCTTCTCATACGAGGTGGAGGGTGAGCTCCCTTCCCCCGAGCGCCTGGTCCGGCCGGTGTCGGCCATCAGCGGGGCGGGACTCAGCGGGTTACTGACATGGGTCGGCCCCCTCATCAAGCGGCTCACCGCGCCGGAAGGGCGTGCCCCCGTAGCCGAGGAGCCTGCCGAGCGGGCCTCCGGCATGACGATCAGCGAGAGCGCGGAGGGGCGGCGGCATGTCACGTACCGGCCGCTGCCGACAGGAGCGAAGAGCTTCGTCGTCCGCCGCGAACCCGCCGGCCTCGTGGTCCGGGGCCGCGCGGTGCGGCGTTTGGTGAGCAGGTTTGACCTCGACAACGAAGAAGCTATTCAGTACCTTGCAGGCAGACTCGATCGGCTCGGGGTCTCTGCGGCGCTCAAAGCACACGGAGCGCAACCGGGGGACGAGGTGGATCTGGAGGGCTACACTTTCGAGTTCCAGTAGGGATGGGAGCGCGGTGACCAGCAAGAAGACGGAAAAGACCATCGTCGTCAAGATCGGGTCCACCACCCTGACCAACGAGCGGGGGACGTTCCGTCTGGCACCGGTCGCCGGGCTCGTAGCCGAGGTGTGCGAGCTACACGCGGCGGGTCACCGTGTCCTCCTGGTCTCCTCGGGGGCGGTGTCCTCGGGTATGGGGGTCCTACGGCGGAGACGTCGGCCGTCCGCGGTCGTGGACCTTCAGGCGGCGGCGGCCGTCGGTCAGGGGCATCTTCTCCACCTCTATACGGAGCTGTTCGCCCACGAGAATGTCATCACTGCGCAAGTGCTGCTCACGGCCTTCGACGTGGCGGCTCGGACTCAGTATCTCAATGCCCGCAACACCCTCCGGCGTCTGCTCGAGTGGAGGGTCGTGCCCATCATCAACGAGAACGACACCACTTCCACCGACGAACTGTGTTTCGGGGACAATGACGCGCTGGCCGCCCAGGTGGCGCTGCTGGTGAAGGCTGACCTGCTTGTCCTGCTCACTGATACCGACGGGCTCTACACAGCCGACCCGCGCGAGGATCCCGACGCTCGCCTGATCACCAAGATCGACGACCTCTCTGATCTCGAATGCGTTCAGATCGGCGCCCTCAGTCCCCTGGGACGCGGAGGTATGGCCGGCAAGATCAACAGTGCCCGCATCGCCACCAGCGGGGGAGTGGAGACCGTCATCGCCAGTGGGACCCGGGCGGGCATTCTGAAGGCGTGCCTGCACGCCGAGGAGGTGGGGACGCGTTTTTCGCCCCGTCCGCTGGGTCTGCCAGACTATAAGCTGTGGCTGCTGTACGGTAAGCCCACGAGCGGGACCGTGGCCGTCGATGCCGGCGCTGCCAAGGCGCTTCGCGGCAAGGGCAGCCTGCTGCCCGTCGGCGTCACAAGCGTGGAGGGCGATTTCGCCGCGGGCGACGCGGTCGTGGTGATCGATAGTGACGGAGTGGAATTGGCGAAGGGCTTGGTGAGCTACTCCAGCGAGGAACTGGATCGGGTCAAAGGGCTGCAGAGCAGTCGTGTCGCGGCCCTGTTGCCCCAGGCGTCCCCCGAGGCGATCCACAGGGACTATCTGGTGCTGATCTGTTGAGAGGGCGGGAGGACACTTGAAGATCGACGAACTGGCGGTACTTGCCAAAGCAGCATCGCGCAGATTGGCGCTCCTCACCGCGGCCGAGAAGAATCGAGCCCTCAAAGAGATGGCCGAAGCGTTGGAGCGCCGCTCGGCGGAGATACTGGTGGAGAACGCCCAGGACGTGGCCGCGGGACGCAAGAGCGGGCTGTCCCCGGCCCTCATCGACCGTCTGCTGCTCGACGAGCAGCGGCTTCGCGGCATCGCGCGCAGCCTGTATGACGTCGCCGCCCTGCCCGATCCCGTCGGCGAGATCGTTGCGGGGTGGCGTACCGCCGAGGGCCTGGAGATCCAGCGGGTGCGGGTCCCCTTCGGCGTCATCTGCGTGGTGTACGAAGCCAGGCCGAACGTGACCGTCGATGCTGCTGCTCTCTGCCTCAAGACGGGCAACGCCGTCATCCTCCGCGGCGGTAGCGACGCCTATCGCTCCAACCGTATCTTGGCGGAGGTCATCACGGGGGCGGCCTTGGAGGCCGGACTCCCCGGCGATGCCATCCAGTTCATGGCCAGCAAAGACCGGGGGGCTCTCATCGAGCTCCTTCAGCGGAGAGATCTGGTCGACCTGGTCATACCCCGCGGCGGCGAAGCGCTCAAGGACTTCCTGGTGGAGCACTCCAAGGTCCCTGTGATCTACGCGGCAGGCGGCAACTGCCACGTGTACGTCGACGAGACCGCCGATCTGAAGCAGGCCCTGGAGATCACCATCAACGCGAAGTGCCAGCGGCCGGGCGTCTGTAACGCGGCCGAGACTTTGCTGGTGCACCAAGCGGTGGCCCCGGAGTTCATGGCTGCTGTGACCAAGGGCCTGCAGGAGCGTGAAGTCACGCTCTACGTCGACCCACGCACGCGCGAGCTGGCGGGCGAGCCCAAGGCACCTCTGCTCGACGCCACCGAGCAGCACTACGCCACCGAATTCCTCGATCTGCAGATGGCCGTCAAGGTGGTGCAGGATCTCGACGAGGCCGTGGAGCACATCGCCCGCTACGGCACCGGCCACTCCGAAGCCATCGTCACGCAAGATCTCGATGCCGCTCGCCGGTTTGCCAGAGCTGTGGATGCTGCCGTGATCTACGTCAACGCTTCCACCAGGTTCACGGATGGCGGAGTGTTCGGCTTGGGGGCCGAGATAGGCATATCTACCCAGAAACTGCACGCGCGTGGTCCGCTGGCGCTGAAAGAACTCACATCCATCAAGTATGTCGTGACTGGAGAAGGCCACATCCGCTGAGCGGGGTGGCAGGAAGAAGGAGAGACGTGGATCAGAGCGATCCCATCTCCCGCTTGAGTGAGCGGTCGGGCCTGCGCCTGGGCATCATGGGTGGCGCCTTCGACCCCATTCACATAGCTCACCTGGTCACGGCCCAGGAGGCCCTGGTCCAATTCGCCCTCGACGAGATAGTCTTCATGCCCTCGGGCCGGCCGCCTCACAAGAGGCGCAGCCTGGCCCCGGCCGAGTCCCGCTATCTCATGGTGGCTGTCGCTGTCGCGTCGCACCCTAGGTTCTCGGTCTCACGTCTCGAGATCGATCGTCCCGGAGTGGGCTATACGGTCGATACTCTCGAGCAGGTCGCGGCAGTACTTCGGCCCGACGCCCAGATCTTCTTCGTCACCGGTGCCGATGCCGTCCTCGACATCCTCACCTGGAAGGACCCGCCTGGGGTGGTGGAGTTGTGCACACTCATCGCCGCCACCCGCCCTGGCTTCGACCTGTCCCGGCTCGATGGCGTGCTTATCCGCGCTGGGTCCCCAGGTGGTCGGACCGGGGCCGGAAAGCCGAGTGCGGGTCATGCAGATCCCTGGCCTCGACATCTCCTCCAGCATGATCCGGGAACGCCTGGCCGCAGGCCTGCCCGTACGCTACCTGGTGCCCGATACCGTATGCGATCTCATCGAGAAGACCGGCGAGTATCGCTCGCCCCGTCGGCGATGACTGCGACCCCGGGGCCGGGCCGACCGAAAGGCCCGCAACCTTCAGAGCCGAGCGGTTACCATTCTCGCTCGGAGCGGCGGTCCACCCGGCGCGAGGCCCAGCGCAAACGGACGGCCGGCCGACTTCTGTGGGTGGCGGCCCCCATCATCGCCGGGGTCGTGGTCATCGCGGCCCTGTTCGCTTTCGTCGTGGCGCCCTCCGAGGGCGAGGGCGCCGGCGCATCGTCGACCACTACCAGCACCATCGCTCGCGGTCGCCCGGGGTGGCGGTCTGCTGGTGATCGAGCAGGACGGCGTGGTAGTGGACGCGGTCCTGATTCATCCGCGTCCGGACGGGGGGATCGTGCTGACGGTCCCCGGCGTGACGCTGCTCAGGTCGAGCGACCGCTTCGTGGTGGTCGCCCGGCTCTTCACCCCCGACCAGCCGGAGGCATTGACCGACTCGCTGGCTGAGGCTCTGGGGGTGACGGTGGAAGCAGCAGCCTCCATCGAATGGGCCGATCTGCGGGGTTCTCTGGCAGACGCGGGGATCGACCCGTTGCCGCCCGTCGGACTCGATGCCGTCGGCGCTGATGCGGCCGCGTTGGCCGCGGCGCTCGCCGCCTTCGTGGGCGGCAGCGGTTCAGACGCCACCGGACCCGATTGGGAAACGCCCTCGTTTCGCGATGACGACGGACGGTTCGGTGCGGCCGTCACCGCCGCGCTCGCGGCCGGCGGGGCCGGGGGATGGACCGGGCAGGCGCTTACGGGCGTGGTGATGCGAGAGGGGGAGTTGACCTATATGGAGCCCGATATCGCTGGGGCGAGGAACGCGCTCGCAGTGGCGGGAGGCACGGAGGGATGAGCGGGGGGGATCCTCTCTTCCGCTACAGCAGGCAGATGCTGGTCCCGTACATCGGCCGTGAAGGACAGGAGCGACTGCGCGAAGCGCGGATCGGTCTGATAGGCTGCGGTGCGCTCGGTTCGGTCATAGCCAACCATCTGGTGAGAGCAGGCGTCGGCCTGCTGCGCATCGCCGACAGAGACTATCCCGAGATCCACAACCTCCATCGCCAAGTCCTCTTCACCGAAGAAGACGTTGCTCGGCGCGTTCCCAAGGCCGACGCCGCAGCCCTCCATCTCGGCAAGGTGAATAGCGACGTGACCGTGGAGCCCGTCGTCGGGACCATCGACCCCGCTTCCATCGCCGAGTTTGCACACGGACTGGACATCCTGGCGGATGGCACCGACAACTTCGCGACTCGCTTCTTGATCAACGATCACGCCGTGAAGCACGAGATTCCCTGGGTGTACGGGGGCGTCATCGGCTCGGGCGGTATGTCGATGACCATCGTCCCGGGCGAGGGCCCCTGCCTTCGTTGCTTTGTTCGAGATCTTCCCAGCCGCGAGCAGTCTCCCACAGCCGACGTCGCGGGGGTGCTGAATACGATCGTGGCCGTCATCGCGAGCGTGGAAGCCAACGAGGTGATCAAGCTGCTGATCGACCCGGCCTCCCGCAATCGCCACCTGCTCGTGGCCGATATCTGGGACCTCACCTTCGAGCGGTTGCTGGTACCGCGCGACCCCACCTGTCCCTGTTGCGGAGAGGGAGCGTGACGGTGGCCGACGACGGGAGAAGCGGCTCAGCCGAGGGCCGGGCGAGGCTGCGGACGATCGTCCGCGAGGCGAGCCCGGTACTGGTGGCGTTTTCCGGAGGAGTGGACTCCTCACTCCTTCTGAAGGTATCGCTCGATGAACTGGGACCCGAAAGGGTCTTGGCCGTCACCGTTCATGGCCCGGTGCACACCCGGGAGGAGTTGGCCGCGGCCCGCGAAGCGGCCGCGCGGCTCGGGGCCCGACACCTCGTTGTCTCCTTGGACCAGCTCGAGGTCTCGGGCTTCACTTCCAACCCACCGGAACGGTGCTACCTATGCCGGCGCGCCATGTACGCCAGATTCGCAGAGATAGCGGAATCCGAGGGGATGGCGACCATCATCGACGGAGCCAATCTCGACGACCGGGGTGACTATCGTCCGGGCATGCAGGCCGCAGCCGACATGGGCGTCGTCAGTCCACTGCTGGAAGCCGGGCTGACGAAGGCTGAGGTGCGTACCTGGGCCAGGGAGGTGGGGCTACCCGTGTGGGATGCGCCCGCCTCACCCTGTCTCGCGTCCCGCTTCCCCTATGGCGAGACTATCTCGGCGCAGGGGCTGCAGATGGTGGCCGCCGCGGAGGAGTTCCTGCGCGGGCTCGGATTCGGCTCCGTGCGGGTCCGCCATCACGGCGCCATCGCCCGTATCGAGGTAGGCGAGGACGAAGTACCTCGTGCCGCTGAGGGATCCGCGCGCCGTGCTATCGTAGAGCACCTGCGCGGGCTCGGCTACGGCTATGTCGCTCTGGATCTGCAGGGCTTCAGGAGTGGCAGCCTCAATGAGGTGCTCCCGCCGCCGGGGGACGAGGAGGCTTCTTGACAGATCTGCGTGCCGGCGTCATCGCCAACGCTGAAGGGATATGCCGCTTTGCTGCGACCAACGCACTGAGCTGCGCCGGTCGGGCGCGTTCGCGGGCGGTCAAAACGAGCCGGCGGATGGCGGAGACCATGTCTGAGGACATGCAGGCGGTCCGCGAAAGGGATCCGGCTGCCCGCAGCAACATCGAGATCCTTACCTGCTATCCGGGCCTGCATGCTCTCTGGTTCCACCGGGCGGCCGGCGCCCTCTGGACGCGCCAGGTCCCCGTGGCTCCGCGTCTCCTGTCACAGGTCGGACGCCTCCTCACCGGCATCGAGATCCATCCGGGAGCCGCATTGGGCGACCGCTTGTTCATCGATCACGGAGCAGGAGTGGTCATCGGTGAGACGGCCGAAGTGGGGGAGAACGTCACGATCTATCAGGGAGTGACGCTGGGGGGAACCGGCAAGCAGACGGGAAAGCGGCATCCGACCGTGGGCAACAACGTGGTCATCGGTGCCGGCTCCCTACTTCTAGGGTCTATCCGTGTCGGTGACAACGTGAGGGTCGGCGCCGGCAGCGTGGTGGTGCAGAACGTTCCCTCCAACACCACGGTCGTGGGCAACCCCGGTAGACCGGTCATCATGGACGGGACGAAGGTCGGCATCCCCGATATCGATTACACCCATCTGCCCGACCCGGTGGCCGAGGCCATGAGATGCCTGGTACGCCGCGTAGTCCAACTCGAGAACGAACTCGAAGAGCTTCGCGGCCTCACCGGCGTGTCGGGCGTGGCGTCCGAGGAAGCGTGTGATCCTCTGAGGCTCGATGGCCCATCCGACATCTGACCTGCGCGCCCGGTTCTCCGAGAGTCTCAACGAACGCCAGCAAGAGGCCGTCTTCCACTCGGAAGGTCCTTTGCTGGTTCTGGCGGGAGCCGGTTCCGGCAAGACGCGGGTGCTCACCTACCGACTGGCCTTCCTGATCGAGAGTGGCCAGGTGAGGCCGCACCAGTGCCTGGCCATCACCTTCACCAACAGGGCCGCCGGAGAGATGAAAGATCGCGTGGCCGAGCTGCTCGGGGCTTCCTCTCGATGGACCTGGGTATCGACGTTCCACTCGGCCTGTGCCCGCATACTGCGCCAGGATGCCTCGCTCCTCGGCTACAGGACGAACTTCACCATTTACGATGAAGACGACTCGGTCCGCTTGCTGCGCCACTGCGTCGAGGACCTTAGGCTCGATCCCAAGCGGTTTGCCCCCAAAGCGCTCCAGCATGTCATCTCCGACGCCAAGAACCGACTCGTGGATATCGATGATTTTGCGCGGTCAGGCGCACCGGGTGTCCCTCACCAGGAAGACGGTTGTGAGGGGTACGGGGGCTCGGGGTCGGCCGACGTCGCGGCAGCCGTCTATCGGCGCTACCAGGCTCGCCTACTCGAAGCCAACGCATTCGATTTCGACGATCTGCTCATGCGCACGGTCGACGTTCTTCGTCTGTTCCCCGAGAGGTTGGCGTACTATCGAGACCTCTTCCGTCACGTGCTCGTGGACGAGTACCAGGACACCAACCGCGCCCAGTACGCGTTGGTGAAGCTGCTCACCGAGGAGCACCGGCAGGTCACGGTGGTCGGCGACGACGATCAATCGGTGTACTCGTGGAGGGGAGCCGACATCCGCAACATCCTCAGCTTCGAGGACGACTTCCCGGATGCCAAGGTGGTCAAACTCGAGCAGAACTACCGCTCCTACAGCACCATCTTGGATGCCGCCAACGCCCTGGTCACCCATAACCGCGGGCGCAAGCCCAAGAACCTATGGACTGAGAGGGGGGCGGGGACGCCGATCGTGGAGTTCGAGTGCCGCGACGAGCATGAAGAAGCCCGGCTGGTCTGCGAAGAGATCGTGACGCTGCTCAAGAGCCGTACCGCGTCGGATATGGCCGTGTTCTACCGGGTCAACGCCCAATCCCGCGTCATCGAGGACATGCTCGTGCGTCAGGGCGTGGGCTATCGCGTGATAGGCGGCACCAAGTTCTATCAGCGCGCAGAGATCAAGGATCTTCTGGCCTACCTCAGAGTAACCCTCAACGCCACCGACGACATCTCGCTCCTGCGTATGATCAACAGCCCCCGCCGGGGGTTGGGTGACGTGGCTCTCGGCCGGCTCCAGAATCATGCTGCAGCAACAGGGGATCTCTTTGCGGGCGTCGCTCGCGCAGGCAGACCAGGTGGTCGGACTGACCGGGTCCGCGGCGCAGGCGAGCCGCAAGCTGGCCGACGATCTCGACCGCTGGGAGGCGGCTTCCGGAAAGGTTGCGGCCATCGTGCGGCAGGTCCTCGAAGAAAGCGGAATGACGGCGGCGTTCAAAGCCGAGCGCACCCTGGAGGCCGAGGGTCGACTGGAGAACCTAGAGGAGTTCGTGGGGGTGGCTCAGGAGTTCGATAGGCTGAACCCGGAGGGCACGCTGAGCGACTTCCTGCAAGAGATCAGCCTCTATGCCGACGTCGACGGTCTCGAGGAGGCCGAGTCTCTGGTCACCCTCATGACCCTCCACAACGCCAAGGGTCTGGAATTCCCCGTGGTCTTCATCACAGGGATGGAAGAGGGATTGTTCCCGCATTCGCGTTCTCTTGACGAACAACGGCTGGAAGAAGAGCGTCGTCTCTGCTACGTCGGGATCACGCGCGCCCGCGACGCGCTCTACCTCTCTCACGCACGTTCACGCATCCTTCATGGCGGAGGAGGATACAAACTGCCCAGCCGTTTTCTCACGGAGATACCAGCCGGCCTCAAAGAGTATCGAGGCGACTCGCGCTCTCTTGGCGCTAGGAAGGCGCAATCGGGCTTCGAGACCTCGTCCCGGCAGTGGGAGAGGCCGCGTGATCGTCAGCCCTCGCGCGGGGGCGAGTCCATCGACGCGAGCCGACGGGGACCGACGAAGAAGGATGTGCCCGCCGGGGCGTTCTCGCCGGGGGACAAAGTGCTCCACGCCAAGTTCGGCGAGGGCGTCGTGCTCGGCCTCGAACCGGGGGGCATCGTCCGCGTGTTCTTCTCCGACTCGGGAGAACAGAAGCGGCTCCTGCTGGAGTACGCGCCGCTGCGCCGACTGTAGCCCGCGCCGCTTTCTCGAACGTCTGCCTGACTCCTCCGCACACGGTCACGGGATGCAATATATAATGCAGTATCAGGCTTATGCGATAACAATTGCCTGAATATGCGCCCTGAGAGCCGGTCCAAGCAGGACTGAGTGGAACAGAGTCGTACATAGGTGTTGCGAAGTGGGGAAAAGTGGTTTAAAGTGGTGGATATGCAACGGCTATTGCTATCGGGCACTTTCGATCACACCCTCGACCCCAAGGGCCGTGTGACTCTCCCGGCTCGCTATCGGGAGCACTTCCAGCACGGAGCCGTCTTGGTGCGCTTTCCGGGCGGTGAGCCCTGCATCAGCGTGTTCCACCCCGATGCCTGGACGGATTTCGACGCGAAGCACCTGGAACCTCTCAATGAGTTCGAGAGCAGCCGGGACAGCTGGAAGACGCGCGTCATCTACAAGAACCAGGATCTCGTCGAGCCGGACCGGCAAGGACGAGTGTTGCTGCCCGCTCATCACGTGAAGGATCTGGGACTCGCGGGGAAGGTAACGATCATCGGGTCCGCGTACACATCTGGAGATCTGGGACCCGGAGACTCTCGCCTCGCGCGAGCAGGAGATGGGGGTCGTGGATGCCTAGCGCAGCGGCCTCCTTCGTGACGGAGATGGCCATGGCTCACGTGCCGGTGCTGACCCAGGAACTGCTCCGCCTCCTCGACGTGCGGGAGGACAGCCGGGTGGTCGACTGCACCTTCGGCGCGGGGGGGCATGCCGAGGCGGTCGCCGCGGAGCTGGGCCCAGAGGGTCTGCTCATAGCGTGCGACCGTGATCCCGTGGCCGAGGATTTCTACATCGCCCTCAGCGACCGGCTGCAGCTGCCCTTCGCGCTTCTATCCCGGTGATTTCGCCGATAGCCTCGAGGCTCTGCTCGATGAGGGGGAGCAGCGTCACCCACGTCTACATGGACCTCGGTCTGAGCAGCATGCAGATCGACACCCCGGAACGGGGCTTCTCGTACAGCTACGATGCGCCTCTCGACATGCGCATGGATCCATCGTTGCAGGTGACTGCCGCCGATATCGTCAACACCTGGCCGGAGGCCGCCCTCGCCGAGCTGTTCAGCGCGCTACGGTGAGGAGCGCTACTCGCGGAGGATCGCGCGGGCGATCGTGGCCCGCCGGGCGAACGGGCCTTACCGGCGCACCTCGGAACTCGTGGAGACCATCAAGGACTCCATACCCACGCCCGCTCGGTTCGCCGCAGGCAACCCCGCACGCAGGGTGTTCCAGGCCCTGCGCATCGAGGTGAACGACGAGTTGCAGAGCCTGGCAAGGGCATTGCCTGCCTCCTTCGAACTACTAGAGAGTGGGGGGATCTTGGCGGTCATCAGTTTCCACTCGCTGGAGGACAGGATGGTCAAGGAGTTCTTCGTCGGCAAGGCGAAGCCGTGCATCTGCCCGCCCGATTTTCCCGTCTGTGCGTGCGGCGCGAAAGCGACCGGGCGTGGTCTTGACGCCCAAAGCCGTCGTCCCCGGCGCCGACGAGCTGGAGATGAACCCGCGTGCAGCTTCGGCCAAGCTTCGAGCTCTGAGGAAGCTGTGACGGCGGTGCCTGCTCGCTCGCGGTGGATGGACGCCTGGGAGGGTGATCTCGTGCCCTCTCCGGCCTCCAAGCGCAGCGAGGCCCGGGTCGGCGCCCGGGTGTCGGCGACGCGCTACTACGGTCGTGAGGCGACCGCCCGACTGCCTCAGCCGTCACCCCAGATCGAGAGAGCGGAACCGCTGCCCAAACCGAGACTGGTGACTCGCCGCCGTCCCCGCTGGGCGATGATCGCGGCGACCCTCGCCTTCGCAGTCGCCCTTCTGGGACGTGGGGGTCGTGAGCCCCATGCTCCTCGCCTCCGGCGCCACCGACGTCGAATCGCAGGTGGGCCGACTGGAGAACGAGCAGGCGCAGCTGGCGGCCACGATCGCCGGGCTTTCTTCGCAGATATCCGCGCTCTCGGCTCCCGAGCGCGTGGCGGAGCAGGCGACCCAGCTCGGGCTCTTGCCTGCGGACAGGGTCCACTATTTGCAGAGCGGGACGGAGGGAACGGAGGTTGACACCACGGTCGCGGGCCGATGAGCATGAGCCGGACGCATAGACGTCTCGCCCTGTTCATGGGTGTCGCCGTCCTGTTCCTTGTCGTGCTTCTTGGGCAAGACGTTCTACGTGCAGGTCATCGCAGCGCCCGATCTGCAGGAGGAGGCTCAGGACCAGCACGTTCGCACCATCGAGCTCGACGCTCCCCGAGGCACGATCTACGACCGCAACGGGGCGACCCTGGCCATGTCGAGAAACATGGCTACCGTGTACGCCAATCCCCGCCAGGTCATAGAGCCCGAGAAGACGGCGGCCGCCCTGGCTCCGGTCCTGGGAATCTCCGAAGCGGACCTGCTGAAGAAGCTCAAGGCCGACGCGGGGTTCAGGTATCTCGCCCGCAGGATCGATCCGGCGATAGGGGCCAAGGTGAAGGCGCTCAAGCTCGACGGGATCGGAGTGCTGTCCGAGGCCAAGCGCGTCTATCCCAAGGGCGCCCTTGCTCCGCAACTGCTTGGCTTTGTTGGAGGCGACGAGTACGAGGGGTGGGCGGGCCTGGAGTACCAGTACGAGCATGTGCTCTCCGGTGAGCCCGGCGAGACGCAGGTCGTCCGCGACCATTCAGGGCAACAGACTCTCCACGATCTCCACGAAAGAGGCCGAGCCCGGCTTCTCCATCACCCTGACGATCGACTCGGAGACTGCAGTTCGAGGCCGAGAAGGCGCTCACCGCGGCTGTCTCCGAATACAAGGCCGACGAGGGCTGCGGCTCTCGTCATGGATCCTCATGACCGGCGAGATACTCGCCGTGGCGAACACTCCGGTGTTCGATCCGGAACATTACGGCTCCAAAGACCTCACGCGTGGAGGACCGGCACGCATCTGGGCCGTGATCGATCAGTGCGAACCGGGTTCGACCTTCAAGATGGTGGTGGTCGCGGCCGCCCTGGAGGAACGGGCTGGTCACTCCCGAGACCGTCGTTCACGCTGCCTCGCGAGATCCAGGTGTACGACAAGACCATCCACGAGGCGGACGAGAACGTCCCCGAGGTCCGCACGCTCACCGTGACCGAGATCCTGTCGAAGTCCTCGAACATCGGCGCGGTGACTCTGGGCAAGGAAGTGGGCAAGGAGCGTCTGGTCGACATGATCGAGAAGTTCGGCTTCACCGAGCAAGCTGGGCATCGACTTCCCCGGAGAAGCGGCCGGACAGATGCCCGCGACAGAAATGGAACGGAGTCACCATCTACCAGGTGCCCGATGGGTCAGGGCATCGCGGTCTCGCCGCTGCAACTCGCCGCGGCCTATGCGGCCATCGCCAACGACGGCGTGCTGGTGCAGCCGCACCTGGTCCGCGATACCACTGATCCCTGGAGCCGGCGGGTCGTCAGCGCGACCGTCGCGAGCCCAACTGCGCGACATGCTGACCGTCACGGTGGAAGAGGGGACCGGCAAGAAGGCGCGCCTCGAGGGCTACGAAGTCGCCGGCAAGACCGGTACGGCGCAGAAGCCGAATGAGAAGAGCAGCGGCTACTCCGACGACAAGGTGATCGCCTCGTTCGTCGGCATGGTGCCGGCCGACGATCCCCGCCTCGTCATCCTGGTCATGATCGACGAACCCAAGACCGAGCACTCCGGCGCCAAAGTCGCGGCTCCGGTGTTCGCTACGATCGCCGACTTCGCGCTCAAGCGCCTGGGGATACGCCGCCGATCGCGGCGCGGACTGAGCGCCGGAGTGCGCGGCCGACCCGCTCCGGAGGCCGCATACCGGTGATAGAATCCCTCCCTGTGAGACTACGTGACCTCTTCGCCGGTGTCGAGGGCTGGCGCCTGGCGGGCGCCGATGTCGACATCGACGCACTCAGCTATCGCAGTGATCAGGCGGGTCCCGGCACCCTGTTCTTCTGCGTGCCCGGTTTCGTGCGAGACGGCCACGACTTCGCGCCCGACGCCGTGGCCCGGGGAGCGGCGGCTCTGTGCGTGGAGCGGCCTCTCGACCTGCCCGTCCCTCAGGTGATCGTCCCTTCGGTGCGCTGGGCCATGGGCTCGGTGGCCGCGGCCTTCTACGGCCATCCCAGTTCGCGGCTGCTCACGGTGGGCATCACCGGCACCAACGGCAAGACCACCTCGGCCTTCCTCACTGCCCACCTGCTCGACCACGCCGGCCTGCGCGCAGGGCTCATGGGCACGGTGGAGCGGCGGATCGGTGGCCGCACCTTGCCGGCCGGCCGGACGACGCCCGAAGCCCTCGACATCCAGCACGACTTCGCCCAGATGGTGGCGAGCGGGGACAGGGCGGCCGTGATGGAGGTGTCGTCGCACGCGCTCGACCTCGGGCGGGCCCGGGGCATCGACTTTCGGATCGGTCGCCTTCACCAACCTCACTCAGGACCATCTGGACTACCACAAGACGCTCGAGGACTACTTCGCCGCCAAGTGCCGGCTGTTCCTGGACGACGAGTTCGTCGCGGGCCAGGCAGCGGCCGTGATCAACGTCGACGACGCCTTCGGCCGGCGTCTGGCGGAGGCATGCGAGCGCGAGCGGGTGCTCAGCTTCTCCACCTCGGGCGTGGCCACGGACTGGGGGCCTGCCGATCTGGAGATGAGCGAGTTCGCGATGACCCCGGCGGGCACGCAGGGCGTGCTGATCGTGCGGGGGACGGCGCTGGCGCACGAGCGGGCCGCGATGCCGGGAGCGGACCGCGGCGAGGAGCTGCGCTGTGAGGTCTCTCACGCGCCTGGTGGGCGCGTTCAACGTGGCGAACACCCTCACCGCCCTGGGCTGCGGTCTCGGGCTGGGGCTCGATCTGGAGCGGCATGCTGGCTGGTCTGGCGACTTCCGGGGGGTCCCGGGCCGGATGGAGCCGGTGGACGCCGGACAGGACTTCTCCGTGCTTGTCGACTACGCACACACCCCCGATTCGGTCCGCAACGTGCTGAAGACCGCCCGGGAGTTCACCCGAGGCAGACTGATCGCCGTGGTCGGCTGCGGAGGCGACCGGGACAAGACCAAGCGGCCCGCTCATGGGCCGTGAGGCGGAAGAACTGCGCCGACGTGGTGGTCGTCACCTCCGACAATCCGCGCAGCGAGGATCCCGAGCGCGATCATCGCCGAGATTCTCGAGCGGGCTGCGTCAGCCCGGAGGGCGCGGAGGTCGAACCCGACCGCCGCGCCGCCATCTTCGATGCGGTAGCCGAGGCCCGCGACGAGGACGTCGTGCTGATCCTGGGTAAGGGACACGAGTCGGGACAGGAGTTCGCGACCGAGACCATCCCCTTCGACGACCGCCAGGTCGCCCGGGAGGCCGTGCTGCGCCGGCGGGTCGCGAGACCTGATGATCGCCCTCTCGGCCGAAGAAGCCGGTCGGGTCGCTCGGCGACCGGGCTCCTCGATGACGCCGGTCACCGGGGTCAGCACCGACACCCGGTCGCTCCAGCCCGGGGATCTGTTCGTCGCCCTGCGGGGCGAGCGCTTCGACGGACACGACTACGTGGACGCCGCGCTCGCGGCCGGCGCCTGCGGCGCCGTCGTCGAGCGCGGCCTGGGCGGCGAGAGATGCGGGCCAGCCTGGCGAGGAGGCGGCGAGGAACATCTACCGCGGTGGACGACACCCTCGCAGGCCCTGGGCGCACTCGCCCGGGAGGTGCGCCGGAAGTCGCGGCGCTCTCGTCCTCGCCGTCACCGGCAGCGCCGGAAAGACGAGCACCAAGGACATCCTGGGGGCGATGGTAGGCAGGGTGCGCCGCGTCGTCGTCACCGCCGCCAATCAGAACAACGAGGTCGGTGTGCCCCTGACGCTGCTTCAGATCGAGCCCGACACCGAGGCGGTGGTCGTGGAGATGGGCATGCGCGGGCGCGGGCAGATAGCCGCGCTCGCGCGAGTGGCCGAACCGGACTGTCGGGATCATCACGAACATCCATCCAGTTCACCTCGAGCTTCTGGGCAGCCTGGAGAATATAGCTGAAGCTAAGGCTGAGCTCATCGCAGGCCTGCGTGCCGGGCGGGGTGGGAGTGGTCCCGCTCGGATGTGAGCCTCTGGAGCCCTGTGTCGCAGGCCGCCGAGCGCAGGCTCGTGCGTTTTGCGGCGGCCGGAGGCCGGGCCTGCGCGAGCGGAGTCGCGCTGACGTGTTGTGGCATACCTCGAGCCCGGGCGAGGGCGACTGTCAAGATCTGACCGTGCGCTGGCCCGACGGCGAGCGCCCGCACTCGAGATCCCTGCGATTCCCCGTCACACTCTGGAGAACGTCGCGGCGGCCGCCGCCGGCTGCTACGCGGCCGGGCTGCCGCTGGACCGCAGTGCCTCCCCGGATTCCTTGACTCGCGTCCGGGTGAGGGTCGTGGCAGAGGCGCTCGACTTTCCGGGCCTCTGCGTCATCGACGACACCTACAACGCCAACCCGGCGGCGGTCCGGGTGGCGATGGACGATCTGGTTCGGCTCGCTGGCGCGGCTGGGGGGCAGACCGGTCGCCGTGCTCGGGGACATGCGAGAACTCGGTCCGGAGGAGGAGTCCTACCACCGGCAGACCGGCGAGTACGCGGCGGCGGCCGGTGTGAGGCTGCTGTGGGGGGTGGGCCCGCTCTCGGAGGCTACCGCCGAGGGCTTCGCGCTGCCTGCGTGCGAGCAGGGCGACGTGCGGAGCGGCAGGACATGTGGCGTCGCCCGGAGAGACATCTACGGTCGCGGCCTCGCTTCGTCCGGGTGACGTCGTGCTTTTCAAGGCATCGCGGGGCGTGAGGCTCGAAGTCGATGGTCGAGTCCATCTGCGAACAGGCGCGTTCCGGCAGGTGGGCGAGCGAGACCGGCGAACCTACGGCGGGGACGAATCGCGGAGAGTCGGGACCGACAGAATGATCGAGATCCTCGGCAGCAACACTGGTCGCCTTGGTCATCGCCATGGTGGCGGGGCCGCGCTTCATCCGCTGGCTGCAGAAGCGCGGCATCGGTCAGAACATCCGGGAGCTCGACCCCGGAACGGCACAGCGCGAAGCAGGGGACTCCCACCATGGGTGGCGTGCTGCATCCTGGTCGCGGCCCTCATCCCGTATCTCATCTTCGCTCAGCAAGCACTGGGCACAGCCTGGTGGTCATCATCCTCACCTACGGGTCCGGTGCCATCGGTCTTCGCCGACGACCTCCTGAAGCAGTGGCGGCAGCGATCACTCGGGCTGAGCGCGAGGGTGAAGCTGCTGCTGCAGGTGCCTCTGGTGGCTGTCGCGGTATTCCTGGCCCTTCGCTACGGGGGGGCGGACACCAAGCTCATGGTGCCGCTGGTCAGAGCAGGGTCTGGAGATCGGCTGTTCTCTACTACATCTTCGCCTTCCTTCTCATCGCCGGTTTCTCCAACGCCGTCAACCTCACCGACGGACTGGACGGGCTGGCGGCCGGCACGGTTGCCGTGGCGTTCTTCGCCTACGCGGGCATCGCCTTCCTGCAGAGGGAGACACCGACCTTGCCATCCTGGGCTCGTGTCTGACCGGGGCCTGCGTCGGCTTCCTGTGGTACAACACCCATCCGGCCGTCCGTCTTCATGGGGGATACGGGATCCCTGGCGCTGGGTGCGGGTCTGGCCGGCATGGCCGTCGCCACCGAGATGGAGCTCCTCCTTCTGCTCATCGGCGGGTTGTTCGTGGTCGAGGCGCTGAGCGTGATCATCCAGGTGTTCAGCTTCCGCGTGTTTCACCGGCGGGTGTTTCTCATGACCCCCATCCATCACCACTTCGAACTGCAAGGGCTGGTCGGAGACCAAGATCATCGTGCGCTTCTGGATCATCGCGGCGATCCTCGCCGGCGCCGGATTCACCCTCTACTACCTGGGCAACATCGGCAAGTGAACAGCGTGACAGATCCGGACCGCAGACGCACGGGCGACCCGCTTGCGCTCGAGGAGGCAAGGCGCGGGTCTTCCCGCGGGGGTCCGCCGGGTGCTCGTTCTTGGGAGCAAGCCGCTCCGGGCACCGCCGCCGCCCTCGCCCTTGCCGAGCTCGGCGTGGAGGTGATGCTTGAGCGACCGGCGCGGCGCAGAGCGCCCTGCCCGGCGTCGGAAGCCGCGCTGCAGGCCGGCGTGCGGTTCGTGGCGAGGAGCGCGCTGGCTGCGGAGTGGCCTCTGCCCGATCTGGTGGTCAAGAGCCCCGGGGTGCCGGGTGAGAGCGGCGCCGGTGCGCAAGGCGCGCGAGACGGGGGTGCCGGTGTGGAGCGAGCTCGAGCTGGCCTACGCCCTCCTGCCCAACCCGTTCGACGCCGTCACGGGCACCAACGGCAAGACCACCACCACCGCTCTGCTCGGGCCATCTCTTCGCCACCGCCGGCCGTCCCGTGCGGGTGCTGGGCAACATCGGCGTGGCCGTCACGTCGGTGGCCGGCGAGATCGGCGCCCGACGAGGAGCTGGTGGTGGAGGTATCGAGCTTCCAGCTCGAGGACACCCACCGCTTCCGGCCGGCCGTGGGGGTGTTCCTCAATCTGACGCCCGACCACCTCGACCGGCACGGCACCATGGAGCGCTACCTGGCAGTGCAAGGCCAATCTCTTCGCCCACCAGCGGGCGGGAGATGTGGCCGTCCTCAATCTGGCCGACGCCGCGGTGGCCGGGCTGGGCGCGGAGCTGGCCGCGCGGGAGGACGGCCCGCGAGTGGCCTACTTCTCGACTCGAGGCAGGGCCGACGCCGGGCGCATCGCGGCCGGGGACGCGCGCCACGGGCCTTGCCGGCCCCGACTCGTGGATCGAGGATGGACTCGTCTTCCTCGAGGGAGAGCCGGTGCTCGCCGGTGCGACGACATCCGGCTGCCCGGTCTGCACAACCTGGAGAACTGCCTGGCCGCCGCCACGGCGGCGCTGGCCCGCGGGGTCGGCAGAGAGGCCGCTGGCCGAGGGACTGCGGAGCTTCCGGGGGTGGCTCATCGGCTGGAGCAGGCAGGAATGGTCGGCGGGGTGACGTATGTCAACGACAGCAAGGCGACCAACGTGGAGGCGACCCTGACGGCCTTGAATGCCTACCCGGAACGGACACATCTCATCCTGGGCGGGCGCGACAAGGCCTCCGACTACCGCCCGGTGGCGCGCGCCTGCGCGCGCGGCTGCAAGGCCGTCTACCTCATCGGCGAGGCGACGCCGCTCATCGCGGAGGCCTTCGCCGAGGTGGCCGCCGGCGGGGAAGTCGGAACGCCTGCCCGAGGTCGCGTCGTGGGGCGATCTGGAGAGGGCGGTGGACGGCCGCTCCAGGGCCGCGGTCCCGGGTGACGTCGTGCTGCTGGCGCCGGCCTGCGCCAGCTTCGACCAGTACGGAACTTCGAAGAGCGGGGCGACCACTTCAAGGACCTGGTCGAGCGTCTGGAGAGGGAGACGGTCGTGACGCCCGACGACGGTGCGCGAGACCACGGTCGGCGCAGGCTCCGCCCAGCGCGAGCCACGGGTCGCGACGAGCAGCCTCGGCCGGCGGCGACGCGCCGGCAGGCTGCAAAGACCGATCGCCCGTCTCCTACCACCTGGTCTGGGTCAGTCCCGGACTCCTGCTCCTGGTCGGGCTGTGCATGATGCTCTCGGTCTCGGCCGGCCGTCACCAGCGGAGACAGGTTCGGCTACCTGCGGAACCAGGGGATCACCGCGGCCGTCGGCCTGTGCGCTGCTCGTCCTCGCTGTCCCGCGTCGACTACCGGCGGCTGCGCTGCTGGTCGGTGGTCGTTCCTGGCGTCTCGTGTTGTGCGCGCTGCTGCTGGTCCACGTCCCCGGGGTGGCCCAGAGCGAGGGAGGGTCGTCCAGTTGGATCCCGCTGGGACCTCTCACCTTTCAGCCCTCGGAATTCGCCAAGCTGGCCGTGGTGATCTTCGGGGCGCACCTCCTCACCAGCCCGCGGGTCGCCGACGGGCGGCTTCTGGTCGTACATGTGGCCCTTCGGGTGCCCTGAGTCTGGCTCATGTGCCGCCTGGTGTTCTGGGAGGGCGACCTGGGCACGGCGATCATCATCGCCGGGCTGGTGATGGGTATGCTCTGGCTGGGCGGCATGAAGGTGAAGCACTGGCTCGCTCGTGGCCGTGCGGCGGGCGTCGGCGGCTCTCGGGCTCATCCTGCTCAACGCCCAGCGCTTCAGCGAGCGCATGAGCCGGATCCTCTCCTTCCTTGACCCTTCCGCCGATCCCGCAGGGATCGAGCTACCAGCTGACGGCAGTCGCTGGTGGCGCTGGGCCGGGGAGGCTGGTTCGGGGTCGGTCCGGGCGAGAGCGTGCAGAAGTTCGAGTATCTTCCCAAGGCGCACACGACATGATCTTCGCCATCCTGGGCGAGGAGTTCGGCCTCGCTGGGGCCGGGCTCGGTCATCATCCTCTTCGGCGTGTTCGCCGTCGCCTGCTTGGCGGCTGGCCCGGCGCTGCGCGGATCCCATGGGCAAGACTCCTGATCGCCGGCTGCGGTATGCTCGTCACCCTGCAGGCGGTCGTCAACATCGGTGGAGTCATCGGGGCGCTGCCCCTGACCGGGGTGCCGCTGCCGTTCATCAGCTACGGCCGCAACAGCCTGCTGGTGATGCTGATGGCGGTCGGGCTGATCCTGGCGGTCGGCAGGCGGGCCCCGGCCGCTGCGGCTCCGTCCCGAGCGGAGAGGTACGAGAATGTCACGCATATTGATCGCCGGCGGTGGGACGGCCGGGCACGTGGTGCCCGCGCTGGCGCTCGCTGACGTCCTCTCCGGCCGGGGTCATGAGGTAGCCTTCTGCGGCACCGAGCGGGGCATGGAGAAGGACCTGGTCCCCCGGGCCGGCTACCCGTTCTCCGTGGTGCGCATCCGCGGCTTCGAGCGCAGGCTGGGGCTCTCGACCCTGCGGACCCTGGGCTCCATCCCGCTGGCGGCGTCGACGCCTGGAAGGTGCTGCGCGCCTACAGGCCGGACTGCGTGGTGGGGGTGGGGGCCTACGCCTCGGGTCCGGTGGTGGCCGAGGCGGCGGTCGCGCGGCATCCCGACGGTGGCCGTGGAGATGGACTCGCACATGGGGTGGACCAACCGCATCCTCAGCAAGCTGGTCGACAGGGTCTGCCTGTCGTTTCCGCGGCCGAGCCGGACGGCGGCAAGTACGTCTACACCGGCAGGCCGCTGCGGCCCGCGCTTCTCGACCGCCACGCGCGAGCAGGGTCTGGCCCGCTTCGGCCTCGACGCCGGCCGGCCGGTGCTGCTGGTCTTCGGAGGCAGCCTGGGGGCGCACACGCTCAACGAGGCGGCTGTCGACGGCCTTCGCCCGCGGGCCGACGCCGTTCCAGATCCTGCACGTCACCGGGCGAGCGGGACTACCGGCTGCGTGGCCGAGGCGCTCGACGAGGCCGGGGCGAACCCGGACTACCAGGCCTTCCCTTTCCTGGACGACTTCCCCCTGGCGCTGGCCGCGGCCGACGCCGTGGTGGCGCGGGCGGGCGGTTCGGTGGCGGAGATCCTGGCCCGGGGCGTGCCGTCCCTCCTGGTGCCCTATCCGTATGCGGCCGGCGACCATCAGACCAAGAACGCCCGGATGGTGGCGGCCGAGGGCGCCGCGCTGACCGTCGCCGACGCCGACCTCGACGCCGAGCGGCTGGCCGCGGCGGTCGACGACGCTCCTCGATCCCGAGGTCAACCAGCGGATGCGGGCGGCCGCCTTGCGGCTGGCCCGGCCCGACGCGGCTGACCGCATCGCCGACGTCGTAGTAGAATTGGTCGCCGCGCGAGCGGAGAGGGGCCATGACTGAATCAGCATCCACCGACACCACGAGCATCCCCGCGCCGGAGTGGCTGCGCAGCCTCCATTTCATCGGCATCGGCGGGGCGGGCATGAGCGGCATCGCCCTGGTGCTTCACAAGCGGGGCTACGAGGTCACCGGATCCGATCTCAAGCCCTCCCGGTACGTCACTCTTCTCGAGAAGGCGGGCGTCCCGGTGAGCATCGGCCACAGGGCCGGCAACCTGGACCGCCCCGACGTGGTGGTCATCTCGTCGGCCATCCCCGCGCACAACGTGGAGCTGCAGGAGGCCCGGCGCCGGGGCATCCTCGGTGGTCAAGCGGGCCCAGGCGCTGGCCTGGCTCATGCAGTCCGGACGGGGGATAGCGGTCTGCGGCACCCACGGCAAGACCACCACCACCTCCATGATCAGCCGAGTGCTGGTCGACGGCGGCTTCGACCCGACCTTCCTGGTGGGCGGCGAGCTGAACGACCTGGGCTCGAACGCGCGGCACGGCGAGGGAGAGTTCGTGGTCTGCGAGGCCGACGAGTCCGACGGCTCTCTGCTGCTGCTGCAGCCCGAGGTGGCCGTGCTCACCAACCTGGAGCTGGACCATCACAGCCACTACCTGCACGTCGAGGACGTGGAGAGGGTCTTCCGGCAGTTCCTCGCCGGCCTGCCTGCCCGACGGGCTCTTCGTCTACTGCGCCGGAGATCCCCGGGTGGCGGCGCTGGCCGGCGAGGTCGCCTGCCGGACCTGCTCGTACGGGTTCGACGACGCGGCGCGACTATCAGGCGCGCGAGGTGGTCGCCGAGCACCCGGGCAGCAGCTTCGAGGTCTGGCAGCGGAGAGCAGAGGCTGGCCTCGGTCACCCTGCGCGTGCCGGGCAAGCACAACGTGCTGAACGCCCTGGCCTGCTTCGCCACGCTCACCGAACTGGGCGTGCCGCCCGAGCAGATCGTGCCGGCGCTCGGAGAGCTTCACCGGCGCGGTGCGGCGCTTCCAGCTGGAAGGGCGAGCGGGACGGGGTGACCGTGGTCGACGACTACGCCCATCATCCCACCGAGCTGCGCGCCACCCTGCGGCCGCCCGCGAAGGGGAGTGGTCGCGGGTGATCGCCGTCTTCCAGCCCCACCTCTACTCGCGCACCGAGTTCCTGCACGCCGAGTTCGCCGAAGCGCTGCTCGAGGCCGACGTGGCGGTGGTCACCGATGTCTACGGTGCCCGAGAAGACCCCCTGCCCGGGCGTGAGCGGCAAGCTCATCGTCGACAGCATCCTGCGGCTGCGAGAAGAACAAGCCGGTGGTCTACCTGCCCCGGCTGGGGTCGATCGTCGACTACCTCGACCGGGCGACGGCGCCGGGGGATCTGGTGCTCACCCTGGGGGCCGGCGACGTCCACCGGGTGGGCGAGCGCTTCCTGGCGCCGGCCTAGAGCGGCGGCCCGCGCATGGATCGCTGGCTCCGCTCTCTCTGCCGCGCTGCGCGCCGTCGACGGGGTGCGTCTGTGGGCCGACGCTCCTCTGGCTCCCTTCACCACCATCGGCACGGGGGGCAAGGCCGGCCTGCTGGTGACCGTGCGCGACGCGCCGGCGCTTGCCAGCGTCCTGGCGGCTGCTGGAGGCCGCCGAGGCCGATTGGTTCTGCCTGGGGGCCGGCTCCAACCTCCTGGTGGCCGACGAGGGCTACCCGGGCGTGGTCGTCAAGCTCGACGAGAGCTTCCACTACGTGGAGGGCCTGCCGGCGCCGGACACGGCCGAGTGCGCGACGGTGGTCCTCACCGTGGGAGCGGCGTCCTACCTGGCCCGGCTCGCCGCCGTCGTGGCGGAGGCGGGGCTGGCGGGCCTGGAGTTCGCCTGCGGCATCCCCGGTTCGGTCGGCGGCGGCGTGGCCATGAACGCCGGGGCCTACGGCTGGTGCATGCGCGACGTCGTCCAGGAGGTGGAGATGGCCGACGCCGTCCGGCGTCCGCTGGGTCCCGGCCGGCGGAGCTCGACTGGGGCTATCGCTTCTGCCGCCTGCCCGCGGCGGTCGGTGGTCACCGCGGTCCGCTTCGGCGCTGGAGCCGGAGCGACTGCAGCGGCGATCCTGGAGTGTCAGCGGTCGCTGCTGCGGCAGAGGCGGCGAGAAGCAGCCCCGCGGGGTCCGCACCTTCGGCAGCACGTTCAAGAACCCCCCGGGGCAGCACGCCGGGCGGCTGGTCGAAGCGGCCGGGCTCAAAGGAGTGCGGCGGGGCGGCGCCGAAATATCCAGCGTCCATGCCAACTTCGTGGTCAACCTGGGAGACGCGACCACCGCGGACGTGCTTGCCTTGATGAGCCTGATGAGACAGGGAGTCGAACGGACGAGCGGGATCGTGCTGGAGCCCGAAGTCAGGCTGCTCGGGGCCGCTTTCCCCTGGGAGTCCCAGGCGGACCGGCTCCTCGAGCGGCCGGCGGTCGATGGATGAGAGGGTCCGCGAGCGGCGGCGCTGGTGAGCCGGGAGCGCGGCCGGCGGCGGGCCGGCCTGATCTTCCTCGTGTGTCCTGGCGGTCGCGGCCGTGGCCGCTCTTCCTGTGGCTGCGCTCCTCCGACGTCTTCGCCGTGAAGCAGGTCACCGGCGCCGGTCACCCAGCACGTCACCCAGGAGCAGATCGCCGACGCCGTGTCGGCCGCGCGCGGGGGTGAGCCTGCTCAAGCTCTCCACCGGAGCGATCGAGGAGGCTCTCGAGGCGCTGCCCTACGTGCGCAGCGGCCAGGTCTACCGGCGCTTCCCGAACGCCCTCGAGATCCGGCTGGAGGAGTACGAGCCGGTCGCCCGGGTGCAGGACGGCCGACGGCGAAGGCGTGGCTGGTCGCCGACGACGGCCGCGCTGCTGGAGAAGGTCGGATCGCAGGCAGGCCTCGCCCTTGCCTCTGGTGGTCGCCGCCGGCCAGTTCTGCCGCGCGGCCGGGGAGACGGCCCCGCAGGCGGTCGTCGCGGCCTTGCCGGTGGCGGTCGATGCTGCCAGACGCGACGAGATGGCCGCCAGACTGCCCGCGGTGGAGCAGATCGCCGTGTCGGCGGGCGGCGACGTGGTCGTGCGTCTGGAGGGGGGCGCCGAGCTGCGGCTGGGTGAACCCGACGACCTGAAGCAGAAGTTGACGGTGGCGGCCGGCATCATCCAGCAGTACTTGAGGGATGGGAAGACTCCTGGAATACGTGGACGCGAGCGTCGCGGACCGGGTGGCTGTCAAGGCGAAATGAAAGTGATATTGTGCCCTTTTGAAGGAATGAGCGACGATGGCGCGTACTGTCGAGTAGTGATAGAGGGCTTCGCCACAAAGGCTCAAGTTGGAGTCCTGTGATTTGATGATCTTGGAGGTTCGAGGACTATGAGCGACACGGGATCCGGCTATCTCGCGGTGATCAAGGTCGTGGGAGTCGGCGGCGGCGGCACCAACGCCGTCAACCGCATGGTCGACGCCGGGCTCAAGGGCGTCGAGTTCATCGCCGTCAACACCGACGCTCAGGCCCTGCTCATGTGCGATGCCGACGTGAAGCTGCACATCGGCGGCAAGATCACCCGGGGCCTGGGCGCCGGAGCGAACCCCGAGGTGGGGCGGGCGGCGGCCGAGGAGAGCCGGGACGAGATCCGCGAGGTCCTCAAGGGCGCCGACATGGTGTTCGTCACCGCCGGCAAGGGCGGCGGCACCGGCACCGGCGGTGCGCCGGTCATCGCCGAGGTGGCCCGGGAGCTGGGCGCCCTCACCGTGGGCGTGGTCACCAAGCCGTTCACCTTCGAGGGCCGCAAGCGGGCCAGCCAGGCCGAGGCGGGCATCGAGGCGCTGGCCAAGAAGGTCGACACCCTCATCATCATCCCCAACGACCGTCTGCTGCAGGTGGTCGAGAAGCGGACCTCCATCATCGAGGCCTTCAAGGTGGCCGACGACGTGCTGCGCCAGGGCGTGCAGGGCATCACCGACCTCATCACCGTGCCGGGTCTCATCAACCTCGACTTCGCCGACGTGCGCACCATCATGCGCAACGCCGGCTCGGCCCTCATGGGCATCGGCGTGGCCAGCGGCGAGAACCGGGGCGTCGAGGCGGCGCGAGATCGGCCATCTCGTCGCCTCTGCTCGAGTCCTCCATCGAAGGGGCCACCGGGCATCCTGCTCAACATCAGCGGCGGGCCCGGACATGGGCCTGTTCGAGGTGAACGAGGCCGCCGAGATCATCGCCAACGCGGCCGACACCGAGGCCAACGTGATCTTCGGTGCGGTCATCGACGAGTCGCTGGGCGACCAGATGCGGGTCACGGTCATCGCCACCGGCTTCGACCGGCAGCGCCAGCGCGGAGGCGGAGGCCGACAAGTCCATCGAGCGGCCGGTCGGCGAAGACGCCGCGACGATGCTGCCCGCCGCAAGACCGACGCCTTCGAGATGGACGACGACGTCCTCGAGATCCCGCGGTTCCTGCGCGACAAGGACTGACGGTCACGAACGGCCGCGGTGAGCAGGATGGCGCCGGCTCGCGTGAGCGCGGCGCTGGCGGAGAGGATCGACCCCGCGGCGCGGCCCGCGGTTCGCGGTGCGCATGATCGGCGACACCCCGGTGCTCGAGGCCTCGTCTGCCCCGGTCCGTTCCGGGCGTGTCTTCACCACGCGCCTGGGTGGGGCAGAGCGACGGCCCGTTCGCGTCGCTCAACCTCGACCCGCGCTCTGAGGACGACCCGGCCGTCGTGGCGCGCAACCGGGACCGGGTCGCGCGCGCTACCGGGCGGCGGCTGGTGAGCCCGCTGCAGGTGCACGGGCTGCGGGTGGTGGGGGCGGCGGAGTACGTCGGCGAGGCCCGAGCGGACTCCCTGCGACGGGCTGACCCTCCATCCCGAGCTCGACCAGGGCCTCGCCGCGGTCCTGCTCTTCGCCGATTGCGTGCCGCGTGGTGCTGTGCGGCGAGGTGGACATGGCGGTGGCCCACGGCGGCTGGCGGGGGATCCTGGGCGGCATCGTGCAGCAGGCCGGCATGGCGCATGATCGGGCCGCCCGGCGCAGCGCGGTCATCGGGCCCAGCATCGGTCCCTGCTGCTTCACGGTGGGCGCAGGAGGTGGCCGACGCGCTTCGCCGACGCGTTTCGGGCCCGAGGTGGTCCTCGAGCCGCCGGGAGGCCGGCGGCTCGCCGCGGGTGGATCTGTGGGAGGCGGCGACCAGGGCTCTCGGCGAAGTCGGGGTGCCGCGCGGGCCAGGTGGTCAACCCCCGCCTCTGCACCGTCTGCAACAACGATCTCTTCTACTCGTACCGCGCGGAGGGTCCGGTGACCGGCCGGCATGGCTGCGTGGCGTGGGCGGCCGACAGCATGAGCGTCGACGTCGAGACGGCTGCGGCGCGAACCTGGCCGGCGTCGAGCGGCGCATCGAGCGCGGCCTGCGTCGCGAGCGGGCCGCGACGACCGCCCGCGGCTGCTGGTGGCCTCCAAGTACCTCGGCGTCGACGAGATGGGCGTGCTGCGCGAGGCAGGAATCCGGCTCGTGGGGGAGAACAGGGCAGATGAGATTGGAGACGAAGTGGAGGCGGTGGAAGCGACGCGTTCGAGTTCCACTTCATCGGTCACCTGCAGAGCCGCAAGGTGCGGCAGGTGCTGCCCTGCGTCTCCCTGATCCACTCGGTGGAGTCGATCTCGCTGGTGGAGGAGTTGGACAGGAGGGCGGAGGCAGAGGTGCAGGTGCTCCTGGAGGTCAACGTGAGCGGGGAAGAGAGCAAGTATGGTATCCTCCCGGCGGCCGCGGAGACCTTCCTGGAGCGGGCTGCGGCCTATCGGAGGGTCAGGTTCGTCGGGCCTGATGACGATGGCTCCCCTCGTGGCGGACCCGGAGGCGGCCCGGCCCTTCTTCCGAGGTCTGCGCGAGCTCCGCGACCGTCTGGCTGCCGCGTTCGCCGGCCGCTACGAACTCACCGAGCTGTCGATGGGGATGAGCAACGACTACGAAGTGGCTGTAGAGGAAGGCGCGACCATCGTGAGGTTGGGCAGCGCGCTTCTCTCCGACGCGATAAGGAGGATGGGATGGCTGGCGGCGGCATGTGGCACAAGACGCTCGTGTACTTCGGCCTCGCCGACGAGGACGACGAGTACTACGACGACGAGACGCTGGTCCACGCAGCCCGACGTCGAGTCGACGTACCGGGAGCGGGCCGAGCGTGCAGAAGGATCGAGAGTCACAGCTCGAAGCGCCGGTCGGCAGCGGACTTCGACGACATCTTCGCCGAGGACGACTATCGGTCCTCACCGTCGCGGCCCAGTTCGTCGCACAGCGCGCACGCCGCCGGTGCGGGCCGTGCCCGAGCGGCGCGCGAGCAGCCCCAGGTGCGGGTGCACCTGGTCATGCCCAAGAACTTCAACGACGCCCAGATCATCGCCGACAAGTTCAAGGGCGACATCCCGGTGATCCTCAACCTGCAGCAGAGCGAGACCGAGCTGGCCAAGCGGCTCATCGACTTCGCCAGCGGGCTCACCTACGCGCTGGACGGCGGCATGCAGCGGGTGGCCGACAAGGTGTTCCTGCTCACGCCCAAGAACGTCGAGGTCTCGGCCGAGGAGCGTCAGCGGCTGCTGGAGAAGGGCTTCTTCAACCAGTTCTGAGAGCCGCGGGTATCGGCCCGGCGGCCACTGGTCGTCGCCGGTGCGGAGCCGGCCGGTGAGTATTGCTCGATGATGACCACGGTCGGCATAGTGCGCGAAGCGGACGAGCCATCGGGGTCATCTGCCGCAATCACCCTCCCAGCGCTTGATCCCTGGCCGCGTCCCCCTGCAGGCGAGGTGCTCTTCTCTCCGCCCGCGCCTGTGTCGGAACTCGGGCGGCGGGCCTCGCTCATCGTGCGTCACCCTGCCTGCGCGGCGAGGCGGGTGCGGTCGCTCTCGTCGCTTCGCGGCGGTCATCGACACGGAGACCGTTCTTGTCTGCACGTCCCGGTCGGTGTCTCTGACGGTCTATGCGCGGTGCCGTGGGGCCCGGGCCGGCTCTCTTCCGGGCGGTCGTCCCTCTGGGGACCGAGCCCGGCGAGGGGAGTGGCGGCGCTGGCGCCGGAGCCGGGCACTGACGCGGAGGTGGTCGAAGCAGGTCGAGGGAATCCCTGGCCTGGGCTGGCGACGTGGAGGTGGTGGCGAGGAAGCGCTCGACGCCGTCGCCGCGTTGACTCTCGGCGGGCAGCCGGATTCATCGTGCGCCGCGCTGGAGGGTCTGCGAGGAAGGGGCGGTGCGCGACGGGCTGCCCGCGGGAGACTGCGCGCTCGTTCGTGCGTCAGACGGCGCTGGCCACCGCGCTGCTCTTGCGGGACCATGCCGGGTCGCCGGCCGACCTCAAAGACCAGGTGGCGTCGCCGGGCGGCACGACCATCGCGGCTCTGGCCGACTCTCGAGGACGCCGGGAGTGCGAGGCGCCTTCATCCGTGCGGTCCAGCGATCGGCCGTCGAAGTGCGCGCACGGCGAGACGCGGCCTGCCCCGGCGTGATTGAATAGTATGCGTCGGTTACTGAGCAGCGGCCCAGGGGCGACGCGCCCTCTGCGAAGGGAGAGCGAAGTGAAAGTCACGCCTCTCGACATCCGGCGGAAGGAGTTCAAGCGCTCCGTGCGCGGCTACTCGGACGAGGAGGTCGACCTCTTCCTCGACGAGGTGGCCGACGAGTTCGAGCGGCTCTTCCAGGAGAACGTCGAGTTGCAGGAGCGGATCACGCGGCTTGAGGAGCAGGTCGCCGGGCAACGTCAACTGAGGGATGCCCTCGAGAAGACCCTGGTGTCCGCCCAGCTCCAGGCCGACGAGACCAGGGCCAACGCCCGCAAGGAGAGCGAGCTGATCCTGCGCGACGCCGAGCTCAAGGCGCGCGGCATCGTCAGCGACTCCTACGCGGAGACCCAGCGGGTGCAGCAGGCGCTCATCCAGCTCAAGCATCTGGAAGAGGACTTCCGCTTCAAGTTCCGGTCGCTGCTCGAAGGCCATCTCAAGCTGCTTGACGAAGCTCCCATCGACCTGGCTGCAGCACCAGCCGGTGGTCGGTGGAGGCCGCGCCCGCCGGAGGGCGAAGGCACGCCGTTCGTGGTCCCGGCCGCCGTCGAGGAGGTCCCCGAGTACGCCGCCGGCGCCGGCGCCGCGCGGGCCGAGGTCGCCGGAGTCGTTGCGAGCGACGCCGCGAGCGGCTGTGGCCGACGCCGACCGCCACCGCCGCGCTGGGCGCCGCTGTGGAGGCAGACATGTCGGCGGCGGAGCGAGCCGCTGCCGCCGTGCCGGGTGCAGCCGCCACCGAAGCGACTCACCGCGCTCGAGCTCGACCGGCCAGGCCGCCGGGAGAGTGTCGGCACGGCGGAGACGGTGGAGCAGGCTCGGCATTCGCCGGAGTTCGACAAGGCGGAAGCGGAGCATGGGGTCATCGCACGGGGACGGATCACCCGACCGGAGTCACGAGAGGAGGATCCGCTCACCGGTTCTTCTTCGGCGGGAAGCTCGGACGACGTGGACGACGTCTTCCTCGATGCCGACGAGGGCGGAAAGAGCAAGGCGCGTGACTTCGAGTGGTGAGCGAGGAGGGCGTAGGCCGCGCTGCGCGAGCGGCCCGGCGCATACCGTCGCGCGGGGCGGGATCCTGCTGGTGGGAGTGCGGGTCATCCCGTCGGCGTCCCGCACCGAGATGCGAGGGGTCTACGGCGACCGCCTGAAGGTGGCGGTGAGCGCGCCGCCCGAGGCCGGGAAGGCCAACGCCCGGTTGATCCAGGCGCTGGCCGGCTGGCTGGAGCTACGCGATCGACGACGTGCGGGTAGAATCAGGCCACGGCGGGCGCGACAAGGTGGTAGCCTTCTCGGGCATGAAGAGGACGAGTTGCGCGACAAGCTGAACGCGCTGCTCCCGGACGCAGGTCCGATGAGGAGAACCAGCGATGGATCATGAAGCCCTGAAGAAAGCCCTCCTCGCCGAGCGCGAGCGCCTCGGCCGGGAGATCGCCGACCTCGACGCCGACCTCTCCGAGTCGCTGGAGGACTCCTCCGAGGAAAGCCCCTACGACCAGCACATGGCCGAGACGGCGGCCGTGACCCTCGACCGCGAGATCGACCTCACCCTGGAGGAGAACGCTCGTGCCGCCATCTCCCAGATCGACCGGGCGCTGCACAAGTTGGAGAACGGCAGCTACGGCACGTGTGACAAGTGTGGCAGCCCGATCGGCGACGAGAGGCTCGAAGGTGGCCCCGTTCGCCACCCTGTGCATCGAGTGCAAGCGCCGGGAAGAACGGGGCCGATGAAGTCCGCGACCGGTGACTCCGCCAAGGCCTCGGCCGCTTCACGCGAAGCGGCGCCGCATCATCCTCAAGTGGTCCCTGCTCGTGGTGGTGGCCGCCATCTGCGCTGGCGCTGGCGCTGTGGACCACCTACCTGGCCGAGCAGCGCCTGGTGCTCGGCGAGGTCCGCAAGATCCTCCCCTTCCTCTCGCTGCAGCGCAGCGCGAACAGCGGGGTGGCCTTCGGGCTGCTGGGGGGTCGTGCCGCCCGTCATCCTCGCCGGCGAACGTCGTGGCCATCGCTCGTGGTGCTGGTCTACGTGCACATGGAGCGTCGCCCGGTGCTGGCGGGGATAGCCGGCGGGCTTGATCATCGGGGGCAGCCTGGGGAACATCATCCAGCGGCTCACCGGCGACGGACACGTCACCGACTTTCCTCAAGTTCCCCTACTGGCCCAATTTCAACCTGCCCGACGTCTTCATCGTCGCTGGGCATCGCCATGGTCTTCCTGGGGCTGATCGTGGAGGCGATCCGCGTCTTCAGAGCCGGCGCACGAGACGCCGGCCTCTCGCTAGTGGGGAGCGGGACGAGCAGCGCCGGCCCGATCAAGCTCGATCTCGTCGTCGCCGAGGAGGACTGCCGGCGCGCGGCTGGACGTCGTTCTGGGCAGGCTTCCGGAGGTGGGCAGCAGGTCTCAGGCCGCGGCGCTCATAGCCGCGGGTGCGGTGACGGTCGACGGGGATCGGCCGCGGCCAAGAGCCGGCTGCTGGCGGCTGGGGAGACGGTGACGGTCCTGTTGCCCGGCGAGGCAGGCGAGCGTCGACATCGGGTCCCAGACGGCGGTGCCGGTGGTGTTCGAAGACGAGTGGCTGCTGGTGGTGGACAAGCCGGCCGGGATGGCCGTCCACCCTTCTCGCGGGCACGCCTCGGGGACGCTGGTGCAGGCGCTGCTCGGGCCATGGTCTGGCCGGTGGGGAGGACTTCCGCCCGGGAGTGGTGCACCGCCTCGACAAGGATACGAGCGGGCTTGCTCGATCGTGGCCAAGATCGACGGAGGCTCACCGGCGGCTGGTGGCGATGATGCGGCGGCGGGCGGTCGATCGGCGCTACCTGGCCCTGGTGCACGGCGAGTTTCGCTGCCGACAGCGGCACCATCGAGGCGCCGGTGGGGCGAGATCCGGTCCGGCGCACGTCCATGACCGTCGGGAGGTCTGGCCGCGCGAGAGGCCACCACTCATTTCACGGTGCTCGAGCGTCTGGGCGACCTCACCCTTGTCGAAGCCCGGCTGGAGACCGGGACGCACCCACCAGATCCGCGTGCACTTCTCGGCCATCGGCCACCCGGTGGTCGGCGACCCTCTCTACGCGCGGCGCGATCCGTCTGGGCCTTGGGCGGCAGTTCCTGCACAGTTACCGGCTGGCGTTCGTCCATCCGTTCACCGGGGAGGACCTCGAGTTCGAGGCCCCGCTCCCGGAGGAGCTCGAACGCGGTGCTGCCCGCCTGAGAGAGGAAGGCGGACGGGAAGATGACTGAGGACGCGCAGGATGCCTGACCGGGACGGCCGGCGGTCGCCATCTTCGATCTCGACGGCACTCTGGTGGTGGGCCAGACCCAGGTGCTTCTGGTGAAGTTCTTGCGCAGGGCGCGGCGTGGTCAGCCGGACGTTCGTAGCGGGGACGGCTCTGTGGTTCCTCGCTTACAAGCTCGGGCTCGTGCGAGGTGACGCGAGGCGTCGCGCGAGCAAGGGCGCCGGTATCCTGGCGGGGTTGACCGAGGAGGAGGTCGACGCCCTCATGGATCGCTTCGCCGATGAGGTCATGGTGCCTCGTCTGCATCCCGCGGCGGCGCGCGCTCTGGCCGAGCATCGTGCCGAGGGGGATCGTCGTGGTCGTCGTCTCGGCTGCGCTCGATCCGGTGGTCAAGGCGCTCTGCCGACGTCTGGGTGTGGCCGAATACGCGGGCGCGACCTGCGAGGTCGTCGATGGCCGCTACACGGGCAGGCTGAGCGGCCCCATCCCCTATCGCGGAGGAGAAAGCCCGCCTGGCCGCGCGGTTCATCGCATCGAGCGGCGCCGACCCGGCCGACTGCTGGGCGTACGCCGACCACGACACCGATCTCGAACTGCTCCGTTCCGTGGGGCATCCGGTGGCCGTCAACCCGCGTCCCGGCCTTCGGGCCGAAGCCGAGCGGGAGGGCTGGCCCATCCTCTTGAGCCCCGATCTCATCCCAGGAGGTGACGAGAATGGCTGACGTCTTCCCGGAGAGTGCGGCCGAGGGGTGGGACACTCGACGATCTGGCGGTCGCCACCATCCGCACGCTCGCCATCGACGGGGTACAGAAGGCCAATTCGGGTCATCCGGGGATGCCGCTGGGAGCGGCCCCCATGGCGCACGTGCTGTGGACCCGGCACCTCAAGTTCGACCCGGCCGATCCGGCCTGGCCCGACCGCGACCGGTTCGTCCTGAGCGCCGGTCACGGCTCGATGCTGCTCTATGCGCTGCTTCATCTGGCCGGCTACGGCCTTGCGGTCGAGGAACTCGAGGCTTTCCGGCAGTGGGGCAGTCGCACGCCGGGTCATCCGGAGCGTGGGCTCACCCCCGGGGTGGAGACGACCACGGGGCCTCTGGGGGCCGGCTTCTCCAACGGCGTGGGCATGGCCATCGCCGAAGCGTTCCTCGCCGCCACCTTCAACCGGCCCGGCTTCGACCTGGTGGACCACCACACCTACGGCATCGTCAGCGACGGCGACCTCATGGAAGGGGTGGCCTCGGAGGCCGCCTCGCTGGCCGGTCACCTTGGCCTGGGCAAGCTGGTCTATCTCTACGACGACAACCAGATCTCCATCGAGGGCTGCACGCGAACTGGCCTTCACCGAGGACGTGGGCGCCCGCTTCGAGGCCTACGGCTGGCAGGTGCTCAAGGTGGACGACGGCAACGACCTGGAGGCCATCGACGCGGCCATCGCCGCCGCCCGGGCCGAGAAGAGCGAAGCCGTCGCTCGTCATGGTGCGCACCGTCATAGGATGCGGCAGTCCCCACAAGGCGGGCACGGCCGAGGCGCACGGCTCGCCCTTGGGCGCCGGAGGAGACCAGGCTGACCAAGGAGGCTCTCGGCTGGCCGGGCGACCTGTTCTTCGCCGTGCCCGAGCGGGTGCGCGAGCAGTACGCGGCGGTCGCAGCCGCCGGAGCGGCCGCGCGGGCCCGCTGGGACGAGACGTTCGCCCGCTACGAGCGGGAGTACCCCGAGCTTGCCGCGCAGTGGCAGGCAGCGCCATGGCCGGGCAGGCTGCCGGAGGGGTGGACGGACGCGACTGCCGGTCTTCGCCGCGGGCGAGAGCCTGGCCACCCGGTCGGCCTCCGGCAAGATCCTCAACGCCCTGGCGCCGCTGCGTGCCGACTCTGATCGGCGGTTCGGCCGACCTTGCCCCGTCCAACAACACCTATCTCTCCGGGCTTCGGCGACCTCGAGCCCGGGTCGCCCGGCGGGCGCAACCTGCACTTCGGGGTGCGCGAGCACGCGATGGGCGGCATCCTGAACGGCCTGGCCGCTCACGGCGGGTTGTTCCCCTACGGCGGGCACCTTCCTGATCTTCTCCGACTACATGAGCCCGGCCATCCGGCTCGCCGCGCTCTCTCACCTGCCCGGTGGTCTACGTGTTCACCCACGACAGCATCGGGCTGGGGGAGGACGGTCCCACTCACCAGCCGATCGAGCATCTGGCCTCGCTGCGGGCGATGCCGGGCATGGTGGTCATCCGGCCGAGCGACGCCAACGAGACCGTGATGGCCTGGCGCGCCGCCCTCGAGCGGCGGGACGGGCCCACCGCTCTGGTGCTCACCCGTCAGAACCTGCCCGTGTTCGACCGCGAGCCGATCTGCGGAGGAGCCGACGGCCTGCTGCGCGGGGGCTACGTCCTCCAGGATGTCCACGGAGGCCGGCCCGATGTCATCCTCATCGGCACGGGTTCCGAGGTGGAGATAGCCCTCGCGGCAGCAGACACGCTTTCGACCGAGCACGGGGTGGCGGCCGGGTGGTCGCGCTGCCCAGTCCTGGGAACTGTTCGAACGCCAGGACGCACGGCCTACCGCGAGTCTGTGCTGCCGGCCGCAGTCGACGGCTCGGGTCTCGGTGGAGGCGGCGTCGCACGTTCGGCTGGGAGCGTTATGTCGGGCGCGGCGGGAGCGGCCATCGGGATCGATCACTTCGGTGCATCGGCTCCGGCGCAAGGTGCTGTACAGGAGTTCGGCATCACAGCGGAGAACGTGGTCGAGACCGCGCTCCGTCTGCTCATTTCATAGCGGCGGCGGTGACGAAAGGTGGGTGAGGGTCGTGGCGGACAAGGGTGACGAGAGGGTCCACAAGTCCAAGATCCTGCTCGACGAGGACCAGGTGGGTCGCACGCTCGCGCGGATGACCCACGAGATAGCCGAGCAGGCGCCCGACCTCGCCAGTCTGGCGCTGGTAGGGCATCCAGCGCCGAGGGGTGGAGTTGGCGGCTCGGCTGGCCGGTCTGCTCGAGTCGTTCTACGCACGTCGGCCGCCGACGGGCGCCATCGACATCACGTTCTATCGCGACGACATCGACGCCCGGGCCGGAAGCAACTACGAGCAGCCTCGGGTCCATTCCACCGACCTGCCCTTCGACGTCAACGGCAAGACGATCGTGCTCGTGGACGACGTGCTCTACACCGGTCGCACCATCCGGGCCGCCATCGAGGCGCTGTTCGACTACGGACGGCCTCTGGCCGTCCGTCTGGCCGTGCTCGTCGACCGGGGGCACCGCGACCTGCCCATCACGCCCCGATTTCGTGGGCAAGAACGTGCCCACCAGCCGCAACGAGGAGGTTGTGGTCCACCTGGTGGAGATGGACGGGGTGGACGAGGTGGCCATAGAGGAGTGCGCACGAAGCACGCGCCGCCCGCAGGGCGCGATACAATCGGTACTCAGGTGACGAACCTTTAAACGTGTCCAGTGAGACCGAAAGGGTAACTGATATGCACCTCATCTCCATCGATGACCTCACCGCCGCCGAGATCGACAATCTCTTCAATCTGAGCGACGGGTTTCTCGAGATCGCCTCGCGTCCCATCAAGAAGGTCCCCACTCTTCGGGGACGCACGATCATCAACGTGTTCCTCGAGGCATCCACCCGCACCCAGTCGTCCTTCGAACTCGCCGGCAAGCGGCTGTCGGCCGACGTCATCAACATCAAGGGCTCCTCCTCCAGCGTCTCCAAGGGGGAGAGCCTCAAGGACACCATCCTCACCCTGGAGAGCTACCGGCCCGACATCATCGTCATGCGCCACCCTCAGGTGGGCGCCTCGCGCATGGCCACCAGGTACACCAACGCGTCGGTGGTGAACGCCGGGGACGGCACGGGCGAGCACCCGACCCAGTGCCTTCTCGATCTCTACAGCCTGCGGCGCGTCTACGGCGACGTGAACGGGTTGAAGGTCGCCATCGTGGGCGACATCCTTCGCAGCCGGGTGGCCCGCTCCGACCTCTTCGGCTTTCGCAAGATGGGCATCGACGTGCGGCTGGTAGGCCCTCCGACCCTCATTCCGCCGGGGATCGAATACTGGGACGTGCCGGTCTACAACGACGCTGGACGCCCTGGAGGACGTCGACGTCGTCTACCTCCTGCGCATGCAGCTCGAACGGGCCAAGGGCAAGGTGCCGCCCGGTGCCCTCGCTGCGGGAGTACAGCCGGGTGTGGGGTCTGTCGCCGTACCAGCTCAAGCCTGAGCAGCGGGTGATGCACCCGGGGCCGATCAACCGCGGGGTGGAGCTCTCCGCCGATCTCGCCGACGACGACCGCTCGCTGATACTCCACCAAGTGGAATCGGGGCTGGCCGTGCGCATGGCCATCCTCTACCAGTGCCTGGCCGGAACGCTTGACCGAGGAGGCTGTCGGCGTAGCGCCGAACCGGTATGGTCTAATCTCTTGACATTAGAATTTAGAGTCAATATTCTAATATGCGCGCGGCCGAGGTCCTGCCGTGCATCCTTCGAGTCGGAGAGGGGACCGGCATGGTAGGCAACGTGGCAGTGATAGACGGCACCGAGGCGATCGCCCACGTCGCGCACAGGGTCAACGAGGTCATCGCCATCTATCCCATCACCCCGTCGAGCCCCATCGCCGAGCACGCCGACGCCTGGAGCGCGGCCGGCAAGAAGAACCTCTGGGGAAGCGTCCCCGTGGTGGTCGAGATGCAGTCCGAGGCGGGGGCGGCCGCGGCCGTGCACGGGGCCCTGCAGGCCGGGTCGCTCTCGACCACCTTCACGGCCAGCCAGGGCCTTCTGCTCATGATCCCCACCATGTACAAGGTGGCCGGTGAGCTCACGCCCACCTGCTGGCACGTGACCGCCCGCTCCATCGCCGCGCAGGGCCTCTCCATCTTCGGCGACCACCAGGACGTCATGGCCGTCCGGCAGACCGGTTTCGCCCTGCTTGCCTCCAACTCCGTGCAGGAGGCCCACGACCTCGCTCTCGTCGGCTCGGCCGCCACGCTCAAGTCGCGCATCCCCTTCATCCACTTCTGCGACGGCTTCCGCACCTCGCACGAGGTGCAGAAGATCGAGCTCATGGGCGAAGACGTGCTGCGGGCGATGATCGACGAGGAGTACGTCCTCGCCCACAAGGCCCGGGCCATGACCCCGGACCGGCCCACGCTGCGGGGCACCAGCCAGAACCCCGACGTCTACTTCCAGGGCCGGGAGAGCGTCAACCGCTACTACCTCGCCTGCCCGGACATCGTCCAGGACTACATGGACCGCCTGGCCACCCTGACCGGCCGCACCTACCACCTGTTCGACTACCACGGTGCCCCCGACGCCGAGCGGGTGATCGTGCTCATGGGCTCCGGGTGCTGAGACGGTCCACGAGGCCGTCGACAAGCTGGTCGGGATGGGCGAGAAGGTGGGAGTCCTCAAGGTCCGCCTCTACCGCCCGTTCTGCGTGGAGCACTTCGTCCAGGCGCTGCCCGCGACCGTCAAGTCCATCGCCGTGCTCGACCGCACCAAGGAGCCGGGCTCGGCCGGCGAGCCCCTCTACCTGGACGTGGTCAACGCTCTCGCCGAGACGCGGCAGGAGTGCCAAGGTCGTCGGCGGCCGGTTACGGGCTCTCGAGCAAGGAGTTCACCCCGCCGATGGTCAAGGGCGTGTTCGACGAACTTGCCAAACCGGCGCCCAAGAACCATTTCACGGTGGGCATCGATCGACGATGTCACCAACACCCATCTGGAGCCCGACCCGAGCTTCGCCAGCGAGCAGGACAACCAGTTCCGGGCCATCTTCTACGGCCTGGGCTCCGACGGCACCGTCGGGGCGAACAAGAACTCCATCAAGATCATCGGCGAGGACACCGACAACCACGTCCAGGGCTACTTCGTCTACGACTCCAAGAAGGCCGGCGTCCTCACCGTCTCGCCACCTCCGCTTCGGTCCCGAGCCCATCCGCTCCGCCTATCTGGTCGACAGGCCGACTTCGTCGCCTGCCACGTGTGGTCCTTCCTCGAGCGCTACAAGACCCTGCTGCGGGCGCCGGCCGGGGGCGACCTACCTGCTCAACGTCCCCTACCCGGCCGAGGAGGTCTGGGACCGGCTGCCCTACGAGAGCCAGGCCCGCATCATCGAGCTGGGTCTCAAGGTCTACGCCATCAACGCCTACGAGGTGGCCGAAGAAGACGGGCATGGGTGGGCGCATCAACACCATCATGCAGACCTGCTTCTTCTACCTCTCCGGCATCATCCCGCCCGGACGAGGCCATCGCCGCCATCAAGGGGGCCATCAAGAAGACCTACGGCAAGCGCGGCGACAGGGTCGTCGAGAAGAACTACAACGCCGTGGACCAGGCCATCGCCAACCTGCACGAGATCACGGTCCCGACGACGGTCACGAGCCACGTGGCACAAGCCCCCGCTGGTGCCCGAGGAGGCCCCGGAGTTCCTCAAGAACGTGACCGCGCCCATCATGGCCGGCCTGGGCGACAGCTCTGCCCGGTCAGCGCCCTCCCCGACGACGGCATCTGGCCCACCGACACCACCCGCTGGGAGAAGCGCAACATCGCGCTCGAGATCCCGGTGTGGGACCCGGAACTCTGCATCCAGTGCGGCAAGTGCTCGCTGCACTGCCCGCACGCCACCATCCGCACCAAGGTCTACGATCCGGCCCTCCTGTGCCGGCGCGCCCCCGACCTTCAAGTCGGTGCGACGCCAAGGGCAAGGAGAACGCCGGGCTCAAGCCTGGACGGTCCAGGTGGCCCCGGAGGACTGCACCGGGTGCGGCGAGTGCGTGGAGATCTGCCCGGGCAAAGACAAGGCCGACCCCGGCCGCAAGGCGCTCGCCATGGCCTTCCAGCCGCCGCTCAGGGCGACCGAGCGGGCCAACTACACCTTCTTCCTCGAACTTCCCAACCCGGATCGCACCCAGGTGCGGGTGGGGACGGTCAAGGGCAGCCAGCTGCTGCAGCCCCTGTTCGAATACTCCGGGAGCCTGTGCCGGCTGCGGGGAGACCCCTTACATCAAGCTGCTCACCCAGCTGGTCGGCGACCGTCTGCTCATCGGCAACGCCACCGGCTGCTCGAGCATCTACGGAGGCAACCTGCCCACCACCCCGTATGCCAGAACGAAGACGGACGCGGTCCCACCTGGAACAACTCCCTCTTCGAGGACGCGGCGGAGTTCAGCTACGGTCTGCGCCTGACCGTCGACAAGCAGACCGAGTTCGCGCGGGAGCTGGTGGGCGAACTGCGAGAACTGCTGATAGGGCCGGAACTGGTCGATGCCATCCTCGCCTCCAAGCAGGAGAACGAAGCCGAGATCGCGGCCCAGCGGGCCCGGGTGGCCGAGCTCAAGGCCGATCAGGTGCAGGCCGACCTGGACGGCAGCGGTGCTCGGACGTCCGCTGCGCCCGGCTACTGGGCGTGGCCGACTATCTCGTCAAGAAGAGCGTCTGGGGCGTCGGCGGCGACGGATGGGCCTTCGACATCGGGTATGGCGGCCTCGACCACGTTCTCGCCTCGCAGCGCAACATCAACCTGCTGGTCCTCAACACCCAGATGTACTCCAACACCGGCGGCCAGTGCTCCAAAGCCACTCCCATGGGCTCGGTCGCGCTGTTCGCGGCCGGCGGCAAGACCATCGGCAAGAAGGACCTGGGCTCCATCGCCATGACCTACGGCAACATCTACGTGGCTCAGGTGGCCATGGGCTACTCCGACGCCCAGACGGTGCGGGCGTTCGTGGAGGCCGAGTCGTACGACGGCCCGTCGCTCATCATCGCCTACAGCCACTGCATCAGCATGGGCTTCGACCTGAGGAAGGGCTACGAGCATCAGAAGGCTGCGGTGCAGTCGGGCTCCTGGTTCCTCTACCGGTTCGACCCCCGCCTGGCCTGGCCGAGGGCAAGAACCCGCTGCAGATCGACTCCCGCGACCTCACGCTCCCGGTGGACGACTTCGTGCCCACCGAGAACCGCTACAACATGCTCAAGAAGTTCGCTCCCGACGCGGCCGAGATGCTGTGGCGACAAGGCGCAGCGCCATGTGGCCACGCGCTGGGGGATACTCAAGCAGCAGGCCGAGATGAACTACGACGTCGAGAACCCGTTCGACCTCGGGGTCATCGACCGGGAGATCCACGCGGCCACCGGCGCGCGGCCGGTCACCGGTACCAGCATCGGCCTCAACATGCCTGCCGGTGGGGATGTGGGCAGCACACGAGACTCTCTCGATCTCTACGACCCGAACGTCTGAGCGCGATCCAGGAGGTGCCACCATGCCGGTGAGAAAGTCCGAAGCGGTCTGGCAGGGGACGCTCAAAGAGGGCAGCGGCAGGATGCGCCTGGCGAGCGGTCTGTACGAGGGTCCGTACACGTTCTCGTCCCGGTTCGAAGAGGCGGCCGGCACCAACCCCGAGGAGCTGCATCGGGGCCGCGCACGCCGGATGCTTCTCCATGTTTCTGGCCGCTCTGCTCTCCGAAAAGGGCTTCACGCCCGAGAGCGATCCACACCACGGCGGCCGTCCATCTGGGGGCAGGGCCCACCATCACCAAGATCGAACTCGACTGCGAAGCGACCGTGCCCGGGGTGGACGACGGCGAGTTCCAGGCGCTGGCCGCCCAGGCCAAAGCGGCCTGCCCGGTATCGAAAGCCCTGGCTGCCGTTCCTGAGATAGTGCTGAAGCCAGGCTGCTGGGCTGACGCCTGTGGTGACCGGCATCCCGGAGGGCGAGGCCGCCTCGCGGGCTGCCGGCGTTCACCGTGACGCGTCAGCGAGCCGGGCCCGCCACGTGCGGCTGGTCATGACCTGCGGGGCGATCTGATCGTCGTCGTGCCTCGGCGCTTCGATCAGCGCGCGATCCCGGCCATCCTCGAGGCCAAGCGGCCGTGGATCGAGCGAGCGCGAGCGCAGAGCGGGGGCGCGGCAGCTCCCGGGGCTCGCCGCGCCGGTCTGCCGGACCGTATCGCGCTGCCGGCCCTGGGTGAAGAGTGGGAGGTGGAATATCGGCTCAAAGCCGGCTGGGCCGAGCTCGCCGAACCGGCGGGCGGCGGTCGCGCGAGCAGACCGGGACGGCAGGCTGGTGGTCACCGCGCCCGCTGGAGACGAGGACGCGTGCCGCCGGGCTCTGATCGAGTGGCTGCGCAGACGGGCGCGCAGCGCGCTTGTTGCCGCGCTGGAGGAACTGGCGCTTCTGCACGGTTTGACCTTCGACCGGGTCGACCGTACGGCACCAGCGCACCCGCTGGGCGAGTTGCTCAGCCGCGCGGGACGATATCGCTCAACCTGCGGCTGTTGTTCCTGAAGCCCGCCCTGGTCGATCACATTCTGATCCACGAGCTCTGCCACACGAGGGAGTTGAACCACTCGAAGCGCTTCTGGGCCCTGATGCAGGCCCACGACCCCGACTACATCCTCCACAGGCGGCAGGCCCGCGACGCGTGGAGATCGCTTCCTGCCGTGGATCGCATGCGGCCGGAGGGGCGGGCAAGCCTCTGATCGTCCGCCTGCCCGGGCGGAGCGCTGGACCGCGTCCGCCGTTCGCGATACCATAGGGCAGCCTTTAAACGAGTCCAGTGAGGCCGAAAGGAGTTATGGATGGACAGTCGGTCCAGCGTCCCTCCGCGCCCAAGCTTGCCTGCCGCGCGTTTCCCCTCGAACGGTTCCTCCTTCCCGCCGTGCATCTCTTCGATCCCGGCGAGGGAGTCGACTTCGTGTCGGCGATCTGCTCATCGCGGAGGGGAAGATCGCCGCCATGGCGGACCACCTGCCGAGAGATCCCGGACTTGAAGTCGTCGACGATCTGTCGGGGTGCTGGGTCTTCCCGGGGTTAGTCGACCCGCACGCGCATCTGCGCACTCCGGGCTACGAATACAAGGAGGACCTGGCCTCCGGTTCCGGGCGCAGCCGCGGCGGGCGGGTACGTCGCCGTCGTCGCGCATGGCGAACACCGACCCGGTCGTGGACTCCGGCATGGTCGCCTCCTCCGTGCTCGACTCAGGCGGCTCGGGACGCAGTGGTGCGCGTCGGCCAGGTAGGATCGGTGAGCAAGGGCCTGAAGGGAGAGGAACTCTCCGAGATGCGCGAACTTGCCGACGCCGGCGTCGTGGCCTTCGCGGATGACGGCAAAGCCGGTCTCCGACGCCGACCTCTTGCTGCACGCCCTGCGCTATGCGCGGGGGACCGGACGACCGCTGCTGCTCCACCTCGAGAACAAGAGCCTCTCGCTCGACGGAGTGATGCACGAAGGTAAGTGGAGCGCTCGATTGGGGCTGCGGGGCGTACCGGCTGCAAGCGAATCGGGGCCTGCTCGCTCGCGACCTCGAGCTGATCCGCTACGCCGCGGCCGAAGAGGAGCGTCTCGCGGCCGGCCGCGGTGCGGCGGCGGCCAGAGCGGAGCGCCGGCGCGAGCCCGCTCGCCGCGGCGGCCGGTCCGGGTCCGCACAGGGGCCCCCTCGTGCACTTCCAGCACCTGTCGGCGGCCGACAGCGTCGCGCCTGGTGGCCGGCGGCGAAGCGGGAGGGCCTGCCGGTCACGGCCGAAGCCACCCCTCTCCACCTGCTCCTCACCGACGAGCGGCTCACGAGCTTCGACCAGAATCTCAAGGTGAACCCGCCCATCCGGTCGGCGGTCGACCGCGACGCGCTCGTGGCCGCCCTGGCGGACGGCACCATCGACTGCGTCGGCACCGACCATGCTCCTCACGCTCCGCAGGAGAAGGAAGTGCCCATCGAGGAGGCGAGCAGCGGCAGCACCGGGCTGGAGACGGCGTTCGCCGCGCTCCACACCGGTCTGGTCCTGAGCGGCGCACTATCGCTCGGCCGGCTCATCGAGGCGATGTCGAGCGGCCCCTGCCGGGTGCTCGGGCTGCCCGCGCCCCGGCTGGCGGTGGGCGCGCCGCCGACTTCTGCGTGGTCGACCGGGACGAAGTCTGGACGGTGACTCCGGCGACCCTGCGCGGCAAGAGCCGCAACTGCGCGTTCCTGGGCGAGACCTTCACCGGCCGGGTGCGGCTGACGGTGGTCGATGGGGCGCGCCGCTTCGCGCGCGCCCGGGGGGAGGCCTGATGTACCGGGGCGATATGCCCGGCTACGTCGTGCTCGACGACGGCACCGTCTTCGCCGGCTACGGGTTCGGGATCCCAGGGGAGCGTGCTCGGCGAGGTGGTGTTCAACACCGGCATGACCGGCTATCAAGAGATGGCGACCGACCCTTCCTACCACGGGCAGATGGTCACCTACACCTATCCCATGATCGGCAACTACGGCGCCTCCGACCACCTGCTCGAGTCCGCCGAGGCCCACTCCCGCGGCGATCGTCGTGCGGGAAGTCAAGAACACGGCCTGGAACGGCACCTGCTCCCATGCCTGGGTGGACTGGCTCACCGAGCGAGGCATCGTGGGCGTCGCCGGCGTGGATACCCGGGCGCTCACGCAGGCGCATACGCGAGCACGGGGCGATGACCGCCTGCGTGGCCGCCGGGCACGATCTCCAGGTCGACGACCTCCTCGTCGCGGTCCGCTCCTTCCCGGGGATGGCCGGTCGGGACCTGGCCAGCGCGGTCACCTGCATCGGAACCGTACGACTGGGACGCGCGGCCCCGACGCGCCGGAGCGCCCGCTTCCGGGTCGTGGCCTACGACTTCGGCCTGAAGCGCAGCATCCTCCGGAACCTGGCCGCGGTCGGCTGCCGGGTGACGGTGGTACCGGCCCACTGGACGGCCGAACAGACGCTGGCCATGAGGCCCGACGGGGTCTTCCTTTCGAACGGCCCCGGCGACCCGGCCGCGGTCGGCTACGCGGTCGACACGATCCGAGGGCTTCTGGGCAAGAGTGCCCGGTGTTCGGGATCTGCTTGGGCCATCAGCTGCTGGCGCTGGCCGTCGGCTTCTCGACCTACAAGCTCAAGTTCGGCCACCGGGGCATCAACCACCCGGTGCGCAACTATCTGACCGGCCGCATCGAGATCACCAGCCAGAACCACGGCTTCGCCGTCGAACCTCCGGCAGGTGGTGCGCGCCGCACTCGAGCGCGGCTCCGTGGTCGGCGAGCGGGGGCGTCGCCGGGCTGAGCGCGGACGACATGATGCTGGACTCGGCGTACGGGCCGGTCCAGATAACCCATCTCAACCTCAACGACGGGACGGTCGAAGGCCTGCGCCTTCTCGATGTTCCCGCCTACTGCGTCCAGTACCACCCGGAGGCCGGGCCCGGGCCCCACGACAGCCACTACTTGTTCCAGCAGTTCGCGGATGTGATGGGTGCCAACGGTTGATGCAGGGCACGTGTCCGCGTCCAGAGAGGGGGAGACCATGCTGCAGTGGGTGACAAGGCGCCGCTCTTTGTGGCGCCCGGAAGTGACGGAGAGGTCGACCTGGGCAGGCTGCTCAAGGAGGGGCCTGTCGTGCTCTACTTCTTCCCGCGCGCGCTCACCCCCGGCTGAACGATCGAAGCGGTTGAGTTCAACCAATCACTTCCTGAGTTCGCAGCAGCTTGGGAGTCGCGGTCGTCGGGACTTCCGTCGACCCGGTCGCGAGACTGCAGAAGTTCCGCGACAAGTACGACATCAAGTTCCCCTTCGCCAGCGATCACGACCGAGCGATCGGCACCGCCTACGGTACGCTGAAGGGCGGACCCGAGAGCTCCCACGAACGGGACACCGTGGTGATCGGCAGGGACGGCGTCATCCTGCTCGCCTACAAGACAGTCGAGCGCGGCAGGGCACGCCGCCAAGGTGCTGGCCGACGTCAGAGCAACTGCGCGCCGAGGGCCGCATCTGACGGTACTCGTGCAGGCGCCCGGCCGCGACTCCCCGACACCGGGCGAGGCGTCGGATTGGGCTACGGGTCGGGCTCTGGGCCGGGAACTCCGAGGCTCTATGCGCTCTGGAACAGGCCCACCGGGATACCGTCGGGATCGGCGAACATCGCCCACGCCCCGACCCCCTCGATAGGCATCGGCTGCACCAGCACCGTGGCCCCGAGGGCCGCCGCACTAGCCAGGGTCTGCTCGAGATCCTCGACCCCGAAGTAGATGTTGATGGTGTACCCGGGAGCCGTTTCCGGCTTGGCCATCATAGCGCCCTGCGGCTCCTTGCCTGGGTCGACCATAGGGTAACCGGGGAAGGCGGGATTCTCCTCGATCTTCCAGTCGAAGACCTTCGAGTAGAACTCCGAGGCTTTGGCCACGTCGCTCACGATCAACTCCCAGTGCACGATCGGATTGCCCATCGCAGATGCCCCCTTGCGTGTCATGTATCTCGAACCGCCGGCTACTCGTTGGCCTCGTTGCCGCGGGCGATACATACCCAACTCAATCCTTGACTATGTCTGTGAGCGGCAGATCGCTCTGAGGATGATGCTCACGACGTGCACGACTCGTGGCGGCGGCTCCCGAGCTCTGTTAGTAGAATGATCTCCAAGATGGACTCAAATCCGATCATCGTCTGGTTTCGACGCGACCTTCGGGTGGGCGACAATCCGGCGCTGCTCTATGCCTGCCGATCGGGACGGCCGGTGGTGCCGCTCTACATCTCGGACTGGGAAGGTGACGACCCATGGGCCCCCGGCGCAGCGGGCCGCTGGTGGCTCCGGCGGTCGCTCACCGCCCTCGATGCTTCTCTCTCTGCCAGAGGAGCCTCGCTTAAGACCGTGCGCGGAGAGCCCGCGGAGGTGCTGGTCGAGATCGCCCAGGCCCTGGGGGCGGAGGAAGTGGTCTGGAATCGTCTTTACGAGCCGTATACACGAAGCCTTGACCAACTCGTGATGACCGCGCTGGAGCGAAAGGGGGTGCGGTGGCGCAGCTTCAACGCCGGTCTACTCTTCGAGCCCGAGGAGCCATCTCTCCAGCTCCGGTAAGCCGTTCGTCCAGTTCACCGCCTTCTGGCGGAACTGTCTGTCGTTGCCCCCTCCCGATGCGCCCGACCCCGATCCTCCCCGACTTCTGGGCCTCGGGGACCGGCGGAGCGCTGCGGCAGACGACCGGCCCGGCTGGGTCGGCGGCCCGTTGCAGAGGACGGGTCGACGGGGAGTCACGGTCGTGGAGCACTCAGAATGGGAGCCTCACGTGCGCGGCAGGGGATCTTGGGAGCCGGGAGAAGCCGGCGCACGTGCGCGACTCGAGCGACTTCATGGAACGGGCGCTGGCCGGGTACGAGCGGTCCCGAGATCTCCCGGGCACGGATGGCACGTCCGGACTCTCTCCCCATCTTCATTTCGGCGAGATCGGGCCGCGCCAGGTCTGGCACGCGGTGAAGGGAGGCCGCCGAGCGAAGGAGCGATCGGCGTGCGAGTGGGGATGCCGACGCGTCCGGCACTCCGGCGGCGGCATTCTTGCGGCAACTCGGCTGGCGGGAGTTCGCCCACTATCTGCTCTATCACTACCCGCATATCACGGTCGGACCCTTCCGTCCCGAGTTCGCCCGCTTTCCTTGGGAAGACGATCCCGCTGCGCTCGAGGCCTGGAAGCAGGGCGCGACCGGGTATCCGCTCGTGGACGCGGGGATGAGGCAGTTGTTGGCCGAAGGGTGGATGCACAATCGCGTGCGCATGGTGGTCGCTTCGTTCCTGACCAAGGATCTGCTGATCCCGTGGCAGCAAGGGGCGGCTTGGTTCTGGGACCGCCTCGTCGACGCCGACCTGGCCAACAACACGCTCGGGTGGCAGTGGACGGCCGGCTCGGGTCCAGATGCGGCGCCGTTCTTCCGAGTCTTCAACCCCATGCTGCAGGCGCGGCGCTTCGATCGCGGACGGCGCCTACGTGGCGCGGTGGGTCCCCGAGGCGGGCACCGCCGAAAGGTCGGGAGCGTATGTCGAGCCCCTGGTCGACCACGGGGAGGCCCGCGCGCGGGCGCTCGCCGCATTTCGGGGACTGGCCCGCCACTGACCTTCTCGGCTCTTGCGCGGCGTATGCAAGTATGAGACGTTCTACGCACCACCGTATGCGTACCGGAGAGAAGGGTGACTGTTGCACTGACAGGCCGCTCCTAAGGTGCGACCCGCTCCTGAAGTGTCACCCTCGAGGGGAACAGGCCACGCGTCTTGCGATGTCGGCGTTCCGACGGCGGCAGGACCTGCTACAGGTGCAAAGGGACGACAAGGGGAGGGGTGATGGCAGAAGAAGTGAAGGTGGAAGCAGCGCGTGAGATCTCTGCTGAGAGGAAGATGCTCAAGCGGTCGCTGACGCTGCTGCCTCTGTTCGGGATCATCTACTTCACCGTCAGCGGCGGAACCTTCGGCATCGAATCCCTGTTCGGCTATTCCGGTGCTGGAATGGCTCTTCTGCTCATTGCGATCATCCCCTTCGTCTACAGCCTCCCCACCATCTTCATGGTGCGGGAGTTGCAGTCGATGATGCCCGTGGAAGGTGGGTACTACCACTGGACGAAGCAGGCGTTCGGCCCCTTCGCGGGCTTCCAGACCGCCTGGATGAACCTGGTGATGTCGTGGGTCGACGTGGCTATCTACCCGGTACTGGGCGCGACCTATCTGAGCTTCTTCTTCCCGGCCATCAGCGACGGCGCCGGGGGGATACCGGGTTGGGTCATGCAGTGGATCGTCGCCATAGTCATCATCGCCATAATCTCTCTCCTACAGATCAGGGGCGCCCGGCTGGCGGGCATGACGAGCATCTGGATCGGGGCGATCCTCCTGATCCCCTTGCTCATCATGAGCGTGCTCGGATACTGGAACTGGGGAGTGCACGGGAGCGAGTTCCAGATGACCTTCCTACCCAAGGACACGGGGGTCACGGGTGCCTTCGCGGTGGGGCTCTTCGTGGTCATGTGGAACTACATGGGGTGGGAGCTGCCCACCTCGGCCGGCGATGAGATCGTCAAGCCGAGGCGCACGTACCCGCTGGCCATGGCGCTGGTGCTCATCGCGGCCATCGCCACGTACGCGATCCCCACGGTCGCGGCCCTCTATGGCGGCGCCGGCGACAACAACAAGGTTCTGCTGTGGGGCATCGAGGAGTCGGAGGAGGGGGCCGGGATCGGTCCCGACCTGGAAGAAATGGGTATGACTCCGGAGCAGATGGAGGCAGCAGGCGTAGACCCCACCAGCGCTGAGGGTTGGTGGCTCCCCGATATGGCGCAGGCGGTGGCAGAGGTCACTGCGGGGGAAGGCAGCGGCTTTGCGTCCTTCCTAGGGAACTTCATGATGGTGGCGGCTTTCCTGAGCATGGTGGGGCTCTTCATCGGCTGTAGCATCTCAGCGACGCGCATCCCGTTCGCCCTTTCGGAGGACGGGATGATGCCCAAACCCCTGGTTCGGGTCCACCGCAAATGGGGGACGCCTTGGGTCGCCATCATCATCAGCGGTGTCTTCTTTGCGGCCTTCTCGGTGAACGCCTTCGCCTTCCTCGTGGTTCTCGACGTACTTCTCAACTCGCTCACCTTGCTGCTGGAATTCGCAGCTCTCTGGTGGCTACGGCGGAAGCGGCCGGATATCAAGAGAAGCAGGATCCCGGGCGGCATCGTTGGTCTGTTCATCGTCACGATCCTTCCCACTTTGGTCATCCTCATGGCCATCTACAGCCAGATCATAGAGGAGGGCTGGAGGTCGATCTGGTTCGCGGCGATAGCAATCGGGATCGGCGTTGTCCTCTACTTCGTGATGAAGTGGTTCGTGAAACCGGGCATTCCGGACATCGACCCGTATGAAGAAGCTCCCTCGGCCGTGGAGCCGGCCGCTCCAGCGACCATGGAGTGAGGTGCGGCCGACCAGGAGCTGCAAACCAGTCGAGGAGACAGACATGAAGGTTCTGCTGGTAGGCGTGGGCGGGGTCGGTGAGGCCATCGCCGTCATCGCCAAGGACAAGCCGTGGATCGAGAAGCTGGTCCTGTGTGACTACAACGTGGAACGGGCGCGCGAGGTCCAGGCCAAGGTGGGCGATCCCGCCCGCATGCCCGTGGAGTTCATCGATGCCGCCGATGTGGAGCAGATCCAAGAACTCGCCAACCGATACGGCGTCGATCTCATCCACAATTCGGTGGACCCCGTCTACAACGAAGCCATCTTCGACGCTGCTTACGAAGTCGGCTGCAACTACATGGACATGGCCATGACCCTGTCGAGGCCACATGCCACGAACCCGTATGCGGTCTGTGGCGTGAAGCTGGGCGACTACCAGTTCGAGCGGGCGGACGCCTGGAAGCAGAAGGGACTTCTGGCGCTCGTGGGCATGGGAGTCGAGCCGGGCATGGCCGACGTCTTCGCGAAATACGCGGAGAAGCATCTCTTTGACGAGATCGAGGAGATCGGGGTCCGCGACGGGGCCAATCTGGAGGTCCGAGGGTACGAGTTCGCTCCCAACTTCTCCATCTGGACCACGATAGAAGAGTGCCTCAATCCGCCCGTGGTCTGGGAAGAGGGCGCAGGCTGGTGCACCACGGAGCCCTTCTCCGAGCCGGAGGTGTTCGAGTTCCCCGAAGGCATCGGCCCGGTGGAGTGCGTGAACGTGGAGCACGAAGAGGTGCTCCTCGTCCCGCGCTGGGTCAAGTGCAAGCGCGTCACTTTCAAGTACGGGCTTGGAGACGAGTTCATCAGCGTGCTCAAGACCATCAAGATGCTGGGCCTGGACAACCGGTTTCCCATCGACGTTAAGGGCGTCAAGGTAGCTCCGCGCGACGTGGTCGCCGCCACCCTCCCCGATCCCGCCCACCTGGGCGACCAGATGTTCGGCAAGACCTGCGCGGGCACCTGGGTCAAGGGCGTGAAGGACGGCAAGCCGCGCCAAGTCTACCTGTACCAGGTGGCTGACAACGAGACCTGCATGAAGGAGTACGGGGTGCAGGCCGTGGTCTGGCAGACCGCGGTGAACCCTGTCATCGCGTGGGAACTTCTTGAGACCGGCGCATGGAAGGGCAAGGGCGTACTGGGGCCCGAAGCGTTCGACCCCGATCCCTTCGTCGAGCTGATGCCCACGTACCGCTTCCCGTGGGGGCTCAAGGAGATGTCCGCCTGAGGTGGTCTGGCCGTTCCGCCGCGAGCGGGCGTTGGGTTCACCTGCCCACGGCGCCGTCCGGCGGGTATCATTGGGCTAGTGCACGCACCGGGCTCTCATGACCACGACCTGGGGGTTACAGGATGTCATCCGAAGCGATGAAGGCTGGACCGCAAGCGCATCGCGGAACTGATGGAACGCGAGGAGAAACGTCTCGAGGACGCGACTCCAAAGTCCTACGAACTCTTCAAGAGGGCGTCCAAGTCTCTCGTCAACGGGGTCTCCTCCACCTATCAGATGCGCGATCCCTATCCCGTGTACTTCACGCACGGCAAGGGCTCGAAGATCTACTCCGTCGACGGTCTGGAGCTCAGCGACTTCCACAACGGCTTCGGCTGCATGGTCCAGGGTCATGCTCATCCGGCCATCATCGAGACCATCAAGAAGAGGTGCGAACTCGGTACGCAGTTCGCCCTGCCCACGGAAGACTCCATCATCGTGGCCGAGCATCTGGCCAAGAACTTCCGGCTGCCCAAGTGGCGGTTCGTGAACTCCGGGTCGGAGGCGACCATGGACGCCATCCGCATCGCCCGGGCGTACACCGGCCGCGAGCAGGTGGTCAAGATCTTCGGCTCGTACCACGGCCATCACGACTACGTGATGGTGAGCCTGGGGATAGCCGACTGGGGCGACATCGGCGAGCGCGACAACTACAAGTCGGTCTCCTACGGAGCCGGCATACCCAAGGCCGTCATCGACATGACCGCCGCGGTGCCGTTCAACGATGCGCCCATGATGGAAGCCCGCATCCAGCATCTCATCGACGAAGGCCGCAAGCCCGCGTGCGTGATCATGGAAGCGGCCATGATGAACCTGGGCGTCGTGCTGCCCGAACCCGGCTATCTGGAGGCGGTGCGGGAGATCACCAAGAAGTACGGCATCGTGCTCATCTTCGACGAGGTCAAGACGGGCATCTGCTCGGCTGCCGGCGGAGCGGTCGAGCGCTTCGGAGTGGTACCCGACATGGTCACTCTGGCCAAGGCCCTGGCCGGGGGCCTGCCCTCTGGCGCCATCGGCGGCTCCGAAGAGGTGATGAGCGTGGTGGAATCGGGCAAGGTCTACCAGGTGGGCACCTACAGCGGCAACCCGCTTTCCATGGCGGCCGCCCGGACGAGCCTGGAGCAGGTCATGACGCCCGATGCCTACAAGCACCTCAACTACCTCAACGACCGGCTCATCACCGAGTGCGACGCCGTGTGTGCCAAGTACGACTTCCCCGGCTACACGGTGGGCATCTCCTCCAAGGGCTGTGTGAACTTCGCCAGCGGAAAGATCACCGACTACGAGTCGTTCATCCGGTATCAGGACTTCGAACTCTGCAACCTGGCTTGGCTCTACAACATCAACCGGGGCGTGATCATGGCTCCCGGGCGCGAAGAGGAATGGACCCTCTCGGTCCAGCACACCGACGAGGACATCGACCTGTACGTCGGCGCCTTCGAAGAGCTGATCAAGGACGTGACCGTCTGACCCGGCGCCGCCGCCGATCGTGCGCGGCGACTGATCAGCGAGCGCCACGTGCGACGGAAGTAGTGGCTGAGCCGAAGGGCGACCGGCCGGCAGGCTAGCCGATCTCGTCGTCGGGAGTCTCAAAGGGGGCGCAGCCGGGCTTCCCCGGGGCTGCGCCCCCTTCGTCACCGTACGGGTTGTAGAGTCTGGGCCTGCGCTCATTCACCCACAGCTGAAAGATATCCGGTCGGTTGTAGTGCCCGGCGAAGTCGTGGCGCAACTTGGTGGCGATGGCAAGCTCCAGGTCGCAGTCGGCGTAGATGATGCCCTCCTCCGCCCCCAGGGGACCGGCGAGGATGCGCTGGTTGGGCCCTACGATGACCGAGCCTCCGCAGCAATCGGGGTTGCGCAGGAAGGCCTCGCCCTCCGGTCCCACCCGGAGCTGGGCGATCATGTCCTCGTCGACCGTTCCGCAGGGGGAGACGACGAAAGCCTTGCTCATCTGGGCGAAGGCCTGCGAGTCAACCGCCACTCTGATCCGCATCGGGTCCCCGCTTGTGGGGAAGTGGTTGGGCCAGCTACTCACGTGGATGCGTGTGCCCTGGGCGATGAAGGCGAACGCCGCCAAGGGGTTGGAGTTCTCCCCGCAGATCAGGCCGCTGATGGGGCCGAACTCGGTGGGGATCGCCTTCATGGTGTCGCCGTAACCACCCGTGTGTACCAGGCGTTCACCGACCGTCGGCATCACTTTCACGTGCTTGCCCAGATAGCTGCCGTCCGGTCCTATGAAGAGTTGGGAGTTGTACATCGTGCCGGTCGTATCGGGCAGCTTTTCGCACACCCCCATAACCACGTAGGCACCAGCTTCGCGTGCGGCTGAGCAGAGCCGGTCGAAAGCCGGGCTGGGGATCTCGAGCGAGTTCTTGAAGAGCTCGATGGCCAGCCTGTTCGCGATGGTCCCGGTGGCCGGGTGATGGTGATACCAGATAGGGTGGGTCGGGATGAATCCCTCGGGGAAGGCGATCAGCCGGGCGCCACCTGCCGCAGCCTCGGCGATAAGCCTGCACGCCTTGTCCACCGACGCATCCCGGTCGAGGAACACCGAAGCCGCCTGCACCGCCGCCACGCGGACGACGGGATACGTGTCGCCGCCCATGTCATCCCCTCCACTTGTTGAAGTAGTTGCCCCATGGTATCAGTCTGTACGGGCCGTCCCGGCGGCGGGCCCGGAAGCGCTCTCCGCTTTCGATGCAGCGCTCAAGGGGTTAGGCGCCGGCTCCAGGGGGGTACTTTCTGACAACGACCGAGTCCCCGACGAACGTCCGAAAGAGGGTTGATGGACCCGATCCTTAGCCGTCGCAGCATTCGCACGTACACGGACCAGCCGGTGTCCGATGCTCTGGTCACCGACCTGCTGCGTGCCGCGATGGCCGCCCCCTCCGCCGGGAATCAGCGACCCTGGCAGTTCGTCGTCGTGCGCGACCGCACGGTCCTCGAAGCCCTGGCGGCGGCCAATCCCTACGGAGGGATGGCGCGCGACGCACCACTGGCGGTGATCGTCTGCGGTGACCCGAGCCCCGAATGACCACGCAGAGTTCTGGATTCAGGATTGCTCCGCCGCGACCGAGAACCTCCTTCTCGCGGCACACGCGGTCGGGCTGGGTGCAGTCTGGTGCGGCACGTTTCCGCTCGAGGAGCGAATGGTCCGGGTTCGCGCCGCCGTGAGACTGCCTGAGTCGATCGTACCGTTTGCGGTCGTGCCGATAGGATATCCTGCCGAACGACCCGCTCCGGTCGACAGGTACGATGCCGGCCGTGTCCACCTTCGATCACTGGTAGGGAGGCATGATGAAGAAGTCGCTTGGACCGGGCACCTGGCTCTATCCGACACCCGTGTTCGTCGTCGGCACCTACGACGCCGAGGGAAAGGCGAACGTCATGACGGTCGCCTGGGGAGGGATCTGCTGCAGCAAGCCTCCGTGCGTCGCCATCTCGGTGCGCAAGGCTACCTACACCTATGGCAATCTCGTGCAGCGCAGGGCCTTCACCATCAGCCTCCCCCGGCAGGATCAGGCGGCGCAGGCCGACTACTTCGGCATCGCCTCCGGTCGCGACGCCGACAAGTTCGCGGTGGCCGGCCTCACTCCTGTGGCCTCCGCTCTCGTCGATGCCCCCTACGTGGGCGAGTTCCCCTTTGTCCTGGAGTGCAAGGTGATCCACGTTGCCGAACTCGGGCTCCACACTCTGTTCGCCGGCGAGATCGTCGACGTGAAAGTCGACGAGGCTTGTCTGGACGAGAAGGGCAGGCCGTCGGCGGATCTCGTCAGGCCCGTCTGGTGGGGTCCGAGCGAAAACGAGTACTACGGCTCTGGGTGAGCGGCTGGGACGCGGCTTCTCGATCAGGCAGGAGCCTGGAAACCGAGCAGAGCTGAGTCGAACGTCCGACCAGCGGCAACACCGCTCTCGGGAGGGATTTGAGTGAAAAGCCGGACGACAGCCATCCTCGCAGTAGCCATCCTCGTGATCGCCCTCAGCCTCTCATTGACCGCGTGCGGACGTCGGGTGGTGGCTCGGGTCCACCACCAGCTCAGGTTCCCACCGCTCAGCTCACCACGCTCGGGACGAGCGTGAACGTGGTGTTGACCGTGGAGCAGGCGCTTGCGGCCGAACCCGGGCAGACGATCAACGTGCAAGGGTTTCATCGTGGCCACCGCCGAGCAGACCGTCCTGTGCTCCGCTCTGGCCGAGTCGTATCCGCCGCAGGCCGGAGGCGCCAGTGTGACCCTGGTCAGGGGCTGGATCTGGACGCCCTGGTCGGACTGAGTTCCACGGCCGGGCAGCAAGGGCTGGCCGAGGTGACCTGGTCCGACTACTGGGTGACGCTCACGGGCGTCAGTCAAGGACGGCGTGCTCACCGTACAAGCCACGCCGCGGGTCATCGAGACCTCCGCCGCGGACCTCGAGATCCGGTTCAGCCCCGTGTCCGAGCCGATAACCTCGGGAGACCACGGTGTGGTGGGCGTTCGACGTGACGAACACCGGCAAGACGCCTGTCGACCTCACCTTCTCGAGTGGCCAGCGCGGCGACGTGATACTCAGTCAGGGCGGAGTCGAGAAGTATCGGTGGAGCGACGGCAAGGCTTTCACCGAGGCCATCGAGACGGTCACGCTTGAGCCGGGCACGTCCGTGCCGGTGGTATTGAACGACGCGCTCGCTCTCCCGCCCGGCGACTACGATGTCACCGCGATGGTCACGGCCTCGGTGGGGGGATCGGGGGCAGCGACGGCCCTCCCGGGGGTCCAGACGACCCTGACGATACACTGACGTCGCCCTGTCCCGTGGCGAGGCCGCTCGCGGGCCTCGCCACGGGACATCATGCGTTCTGCCCCCACCCGGCCTCTAAGCTATGATGGGGCACGTGAATTATCGGATCGGGGCAGATGTCGGAGGGACCTTCACCGACCTCGTGGCCATGGATGAGAGCGGCAGAGTCATCGTGGCCAAAGCGCCCACAACTCCGGTCGACCAATCCGACGGCGTCATGGACGCCGTCTCCAAAGCAGGCGTGGCGCTCGACCGGGTCGACTTCTTCTCCCACGGCACCACCGTGGGTGTGAACGCCGTCATCGAGGGCAAGGGTGCCAAGGTAGCGATCGTGACCACCGAGGGTTATCGCGATGCCCTCGAGCTACGCCGCGGGCAGAGGGTCATCGATAATCCCGACGATATGTACAACCTGCAGATGGACCTCCCGCAGGACTACGTGGGCGGCTACGACCCTCTGGTGAGACGACCGCTTCGCTTCGAAGTGCCTGAGCGTCTCGACTATCGTGGGACCGTCCTCAAACCCCTGGACGAGGAGGTGGTGCGGCGGGTAGCCGCGGAGCTTCGGAGGGAGAACGTGGAAGCGGCGGTGGTCTGCTACCTGTTCTCGTTCATGGACCCGGCCCACGAGCGGCGGACGGCCGAGATACTCCGGGAGATGCTCCCAGGACTGCACCTGTCGGTGTCCAGCGAGATCCTTCCCGTGATCCGTGAGTACGAGCGGCTGAGTACCGCCACGGTCAACGCGTACGTGATGCCCATCATGCACTCGTACCTCCGCAGGCTGCGCGAGAAGCTCAAGGCGGGAGGCTTCAAGAAGGAGTTGTACCTCATGCAGTCCAGCGGCGGCATCATGTCCTCGTCGGTGGCTGCCGACCGGCCCGTCTACACCATAGATTCCGGGCCCGCCGGGGGAGTCACGGCGGCGGCTCAGCTTGGTGTCTCGCTCGGATACCCGGATGTGATCTCCTTCGACATGGGGGGCACCACCGCCAAGATCTGCGTGGTGCGCGATGGCAGGCCGGAGGTCACCACCCGCTTCTGGCTAGGCGGCAAGTACTTCATCGGTGTGCCGGTGATGGACATGGTCGAGATCGGGGCCGGAGGGGGGAGCATCGCCTCTGTGGATCTGGCGGGGGCCGTGCACGTGGGTCCGCGGAGCGCCGGGTCGGTACCCGGACCCGCCTGCTACGGCAAGGGTGGCGGCGAGCCCACCGTCACCGACGCCGACCTCGTCCTCGGCTACATCAACCCGGACTACTATCTGGGCGGCGACATGAGTGTCGACGTCGAGGCGGCCGAGCAGGCGATCAGGGTGAAGCTCGCCGACCGTCTGGGCACGACCGTCGCGGAAGCCGCGCACGGCATCTACCGTCTGGTGAACGCCAACATGATCGCGGCGACCCGGGTGGTCACCGTCCAACGTGGACACGACCCTCGCGACTTCAGCCTGGTGGTCTCGGGAGGGACGGCCGCCATCCACGCCGTCCGCATGGCTCAGGAATTGCGGATCCCCCGAGTGATCATCCCTCTCAACGCTGGGGTCTTCTCGGCGGTGGGTCTCATCACAGCCGATGTGCGTTACGACGTTCACCGCTCCTATGTAGTCAGGCTCTCGCAGGTCGATCCCGTCCGGTTAGAGACCATCTTCGCCGAGCTCGCACGCGAGGCTGCTGCCAACATCGAGGAGATGGGATTCGCTCCGGCGGAGATCGTTACCCACTACGAGATCGATATGCGGTATCTCGGGCAGGCCCACGAGGTCCCTGTCGAGGTACCGCGCGAGCTTGGTACACGCCATGGACGAGACCGGCCTGGCCACTATCGGGAGCCTTTTCCACGATAGGCACAGCAGTCTGTTCGGACACGACTCCCGGGATTCCGAGGTGGAGCTCATGACGCTGACGGTGTCGGCCGTGGGGCCCCGCGGCGAGAGGGCCACCCCGGAGATACCTCGAGGAGGCACCGATCCACGCCGAGCGTTCAAGGGGCGCAGGAGGGTCTATTTCGAGGAGGCCGGTGGCTTCACGGAGTGCGACACCTACGAGCGTTCCTCGCTCGCCGCAGGCAACATCATCACCGGACCGGCGGTGATCGAGCAGATGGACACCACCTCGGTCATACCCCCAGGAGAGACCGCCAGAGGTCGACAGACACGGGACCTTGATCGTGGAGCTCGCGCCGTGAGCCAGGACGCCTTCTCCCTAGGAGTCCTGAGGAGCCTTCTCGAGTCTGTTCCGCTCGAGATGGCCGAAGTGCTCAAGCGCACTTCGTATCACCCCATCTTCAATGAGGTACTCGATTTCTCGACGGCTGTGCTCGACGGCGAGGGCAGGCTGATCGCCTCCTCCATGGGGGTGACGGTCCACCTCGGCGCCCTCGAGCTGAGCGCGAAGGCCATCATCGACCGCTTCGGCAAGGGGAGCCTCGAGCCGGGCGACGTCCTCATCCACAACAACCCCTTCCCGGGCGGCACGCATCTGCCCGACGTGGACGTCATCACTCCCGTCTATCACGAGGGGGAGCTGGTCGCCTACGCCGTCTCCCGGGGGCACCACGGTGACATCGGGGGCATGCATCCGGGCAGCTTCGCCGGCGACACCGTGAGCATCTTCCAGGAGGGGGTGCGCATCCCGCCCATCAAGCTCTACGCGGCCGGCGTCCTCAACGAGGGAGTGCGCGATCTCTTCCTCGCCAACGTCCGGGTGCCGCAGTTCTCCTGGGGCGATCTGCAGGCTCAGGCGGCCGGCTGCCGCCTGGGGGCGAGGCGCATCGGCGAGCTGTTCGACAAGTACGGCGCCGACGACATGACCGCGGCCATGGAATGGGCCATGGACTACTCCGAGCAGCTCATGCGGGCCGAGATCGCCAAGATCCCCGACGGCACCTACGTGTTCGAGGACTTCCTCGACAACGACGGCATCGACAAAGACCGCCCCGTCAAGATCCACGTGCGGGTGACCGTCGACGGCAGCGACATCACCGTGGACTTCAGCGGCTCCGACCCCCAGGTGAAGGGGCCTGCCAACTGCGTCCTCGGCGTCACCCATTCGGCCACGTACTGCGCGCTCTTCAACCTCACCGACCCGGCCATCCCGAAGAACCACGGCTGCTACCGTCCGGTCACGATCATCGCTCCGGAGGGACTGGTGGTGAACGCCCGGTTCCCGGCCCCGGTGGTGAGCGGCAACACCGAGACGTCCCTGCGCATCATCGACACCATCAGCGGCGCCCTGGCCAGGGTCATCCCCGAGAGGGTCATCGGAGGCGACTCAGGGACGGCCACCGCGCATACCGCGGGCGGTTTCGACCCTCGTAATGGCGAGTACTACGCCTGGTACCTCGGTTCGGACCCCACCGCGTGGGGCGCGAGAGCGACCAAGGACGGGTTCGAACTCGCCGGTGGGCCCCGCATCGGCGGCAGCGTCTCCCAGGTGTCCATGGAAGTGTTCGAGACCCGCTACCCGTTCCTGGTGGAGGAGTACGCGTTCTACCCCGACTCCGGCGGACCGGGAAGGTTCAGGGGCGGCATGTCGGGGGTGACCATCATGCGGCCGCTGGGGCACGAGTGCGAGGTGGGCGGCGCTAATGACCGCTGCGTCATCCCACCCTACGGGATCTTTGGCGGCATGCCCGGTCTGCACGGCGAGAACAAGATCATCCACGCGGATGGCAGCGAGACTCCCATCGACCGGGCCGGCGGCAAGATAGCCCGACCCGGGGACGTGCTCTACTTCCGAGCGCCGGGAGGGGGAGGCTACGGCGATCCTCTCGACCGCGACCTCGACCACCTCCAGCACGACCTGGACATCGGACTGGTGTCGGCGGAAAGCGCCCGCAGGGACTACGGCGCCGTGCTCGACGAGTCCGGCGCGGTCATAGACAGACAGGCCACGGCGGCCAAGCGCGCGGCCGGCTGAAGGGGGAATGGGATCGACGACAGATCTTCATCGACCAGAAGACGCGCCCGTTCGCCCGCAGACCGTTTCGGACCGTCGCGATGGACGAGCAGATCCCCTGAGCATCGATCTCATGACCGATCGTCGAGTCGATAGGAGTGACGCATGAAGAAGAAGACGTACCCGCTGTACTACGGGGGGCAGAAACAGAAGTTCGCCCGCTCCGTGGTCGTAGGCGATCATCGTGTTCCTGTCCGGCATGAGCGGCCGCACCATGGAAACGGGCGACGTCTCCTCCGCCGACGTCAAGGAGCAGATGCTCGTGGCCCTCGACAAGGTGCGGGCAGCGCTGGAAGAGGCGGGCAGCTCGATGGAGCACGTCGTGAAGACCACGATCTACCTCAAGGACGTCAAGAACTACGACCTGATGCGGGCCACGGAATACGAGTACTACCAGAAGTACGCGCCCGGTCTGATCGAAGAGCCGCCTGCGAGCACCTTCGTGATGCCGGCCTCGCTGGCCCGGTCCAGCATGCTGGTAGAGATCGACGTCGATCGCCTGTCTCAAGGACTGATACTGCCATCGGCACCGGCGCCCAGCGTGGCGCCCGATTAAGGAGCGAGCATGAGCATGAAGTTGTACATCCTCGACTGCGGCCAGATGTGGACCGAGCACGGGTTCCTGTGGCACTTCGGCACCTGCGACGTCACCGGCGAGGAATACAAGGAAGGGCCGTTCGGCATCCGCAACATCCAGTTCTTCATCGACCATCCGCAAGGCCAAGAGTCGTCTTCGACCTGGGCTTCACCAGGGAATGGTTCGACAAGCTGGTCGGGTTCCCGCACCGCAAGGGCCCGGAGGGCTTCCACTGAAGCAGGCGCCCGATCAGAACCCCATCGCCCAGCTGGCCAAGATCGGGGTCAAGCCCGAGGACATCGACTACGTGGTCATCTCTCATCTCATGAGCGAGCACGCCGGCTACCTGCCCCGTTTCGCCGGCACCAAGGCCAAGATCGTGGTGCAAGAGGCCGAGCAGGAATACGCCAGCCGCATAGGCACGCCGCCGCGGCCCGGAGACGAACCGGCTGTGGAGCAGTTCCACACCTGGATGTACGTGCGCGAGTACTTCGAGGTCCAGGGGCTGGACTTCATGTCCATCAACGGGGACTACGAGCTCGCTCGGCAAGGACGTGGAGATCCTGTCGCTGCCCGGGCACACGCCCGGGTTCCAGAACGTGATGGTGCGGCTGCCCAAGACCGGACCGGTCTTCCTCTCGGCCTGCGAGCACCGCGGCATGTACTACGACATCCCGGTCAACGGCTACGCTCCGGGCATCCCGCACGCGTTCACCTGGTCGGCCGCCGGCGAGCTGTGGAGCTTCAAGCGCGTGCGCGACCTGGTGGAGAAGGAGGAGGGCCAGATCTTCTTCGGCCACGACCAGGAGCAGTTCGAGACGCTTGAAGGCGTGCCCGGAGTACTACGAGTAGGGAACGGGGGAGCATGCATCGAGTCTTGTTGCCCTTCGAGTTCTCCGAGCCGGCCACGGTGGCGGAGGCCGTCGCACTGGTCGACGGCGACCGAGCCAGGGTGCTGGCCGGCGGCGTCGATCTGGTGCTCAAGATGCGGCTGCGCCAGATCGTGCCGGAGCGAGTGGTGAGCCTGCAGAAGGTGCCCGGATTGGACTACGTGCGGGTCGGGGGACAGGCCCGGCGCGCCCTGCCGCCTCTGCCGGCGGCCACACCGTCCCGGCCGGGCCGGCACCGCCGCTGCGCAGCTGGATTCGGCGCGCTGGCCACCCTTCGGCAGGTCGAGACGGCGCCGGTGGTGCGGCAGGAGTGGCCGCTCCTGGCCGAGGCGATCGGCTCCATCGTGTCGGTGCAGACCAAGATGATGGGCACTGTGGCGGGCAATCTCTGCGTGGGCACGCCGGCCTCCGATGTGGCGCCGGCTCTCTACGCCCTGGGCGCCCGCGTGAGGATCGCGGGGCGGCACGGGGAGCGGGAGATGCCCATCGAGGAGTTCTTCCTGGACGCGGGAAGGACGGCCGTGGGCCCGCACGAGATAGTCACCGAGATCGTCGTGCCGGCGCCGGCCGCGGGCGGCGCCGGCGCGTTCCTCAAGCTGTCGAAGACCTCCGAGGACATCGCCAAGGTGAATCGCGCCGTGTTGGTCGACGCTCGCCGGCGGCGATCTGCGTTCGCGCGGGCGATCGCCGTGGGCTCGCGCCGCGCCCACGCCGGTGCGCGCGGCGGCCGCGGAACAGGCGCTGGTCGGGCGGCCGTTCGGGGCGCCAAGCGATAGCCGACGCGGCCGACGCGGCGGCCGAGGCGGTGTGTCCCATCTCCGATGTCCGTTCCACGGCGTGGTACCGCAAGGAGATGGTGCGGGTGCTGGTGAGAGACGCCCTCGAGAAGGCGGCCGCGCGAGCGGCAGCCGGGAAGGAGGCGTGATGGCCAAGGAGATCGCCACCTTCCTGGTGAACGGACAGGAGCACGAGGTCATCATCGAGCCGCACATGCTCCTCATCGACGTGCTGCGCGACACGCTCGGTCTGACCGGGACGAAGTACGCCTGCGGGGCCGGCGACTGCGGCGCCTGCACCGTCCTCATCGACGGGAAGACCGTCGTTCTCGTGTCTGACCCTGGCCGTGACGGCGAAGGGCAAGAGCATCCTCACGATCGAAGGGCTGGCCGGAGGGGAACGAGTTGCACCCCATCCAGCAGGCCTTCGTCGATCAAGGCGCGGTCCAGTGCGGCTTCTGCACCCCGGGCATGATCCTCTCGGCCAAGGCGCTGCTCGACGAGAACCCGGAGCCGACCCGGGACGAGATCAAGGCGGCCCTCGCCGGCAATCTCTGCCGGTGCACCGGCTACGTCAAGATCGTCGACGCGGTCGAAGCGGCGGCCGCCGCCATGAGGGACGGGGGTGGACGATGACTACCGATGCCTCCGCGGACGGTCCTTCTCCTCTGTGGGCAAGCGGCTGGCCCGGCCCGATGTCGCCGCCAAAGCGACCGGGTGCGGCCCTGTACGGAGCCGACATCACGCTGCCCGGCATGCTCGTCGGGCGCATCCTCATGAGCCCACACGCCCACGCCAGGGTGCTCGAGGATCGATGTCTCCAAGGCCAGGGCTCTTCCCGGCGTGGCCGCGGTCATCACCTACGACGACGTGCCCAAGCGCGGCTTCACCCGCTCGGTGATGGCCGAGGGCCTGCCCCCGTTCGCGTACGAGGGCGAGAACCAGGATCAGTTCATCCTGTCCGACAAGGCCCGGTACATCGGGCGACTGGATCGCCGCGGTCGCGGCGGTCGACGTGTACACGGCCGAGCGGGCGCTCGATCTCATCGAGGTGGAGTACGAGGTGCTTCCGGCGGTGTTCGATCCCGAGGAGGCGCTCAGAGCCGGGGCGCCGGTCGTCCACGACGGCTGGCAGGACAACGTGGCCGCGGTCATCGACCACCCCTTCAACCGGGGCGACCTCGATGCAGGCGCTGGCCGCCTCCGCGCACGTGGTGGAGTTCTCCGGCCGCAACTCCCGGCAGAAGCAGGCCCACATGGAGCCCGATGTGGCTGTGGCCAGCTGGGACGCGGCCGGCAGGCTGACCGTGTGGTCGCCCAGCCAGAACGCCCACCTGGCCAAGAAGGCCATGGCCTGCCGGGTGTTCGACATCGGCGAGGGGGACGTCCGCTGGATCACCCCGGTGGTAGGCGGAGGCTTCGGGGCCCGGTTGAGCTTCGGCGTGGAGCCCGTGGCCGCCATGCTCGCGAAGGTGGCGGGCAAGCCGGTCAAGGTCGTGGTGACCCGCGAGGAGGATTTCTCCGGTTGGAACTGCCGCACCGAGCAGCGGCAGACCATCAAGATGGGCGTGGCCGACGACGGCACGATCAACCGCCATCGAGCAGCGGATCGTCTCCGACGCCGGCGCCTACTTCTCGCACAGCGGCACGATCAGCGCCGTCAACATGCAGTCGACGCTCGGAGTGCATGCGCTCGCCGGTGGTGCGCGGGCAAGGCCACCATGGTCTACACCAACAACCCCACGTCCAGCGGCATGCGGGGATACGGCAATCCCGAAGGCTCCTTCATCCTGCAGCAGGCCGTCGACATGGCAGCGGAGAAGTGCGGGCATGGACCCGGTCGAGTTCCGCCTCAAGAACGCCAGAGGAACGGGGGAGCCCAGCATGTGGGAGCCGCAGACCCTCACCAGTTGCGCTCTGCCCGAATGCATCAGAGCGCGGTGCGGAGGCCATCGGCTGGAAGGACAAGTGGCGGGGCTGGGGAGTCGAGAAGGAGGGCCGCTACCGGCGCGGAGTGGGCATGTCGGTCATGACCCACGCCAGCGGGGCCGGCGGGTTCCTGCTGGAGCACTCCACCGCCGTGATCAAGCTCAACGAGGACGGTTCGGCCCAGCTCATCCGTGAGTCCCTGCGAGATGGGGCAGGGCATCCTGGGGGCTCTCGCCCAGATCGCCGCCGAGGCGACCGGCCTGCGGTACGAGGACATCCGGGTGGTGACCGGTGACACCGACGTCACCCTGTTCGATATCGGTACTCACGCCAGCCGCTCCACCTACGCCATCGGCAACGCAGTCGCTCGACGCCGGGCGGCAAGGTCAGGGCCCTCGTCCTCGAGCGCGCGGCGCGACGGCTGGGGACCGACTCCGAGAGCTGGACGTGCGCGACGGGCGGGTGTATGTCAAGGCCGACCCGGCATACGGCCATCAGCGTCGCCGAGATCTCCCGAGAGGCCATCTACGACTACGGCACCGATGCTCAGCACATCAGGCGACCGGCAAGCACCAGTGCGTCATGCACTGTCCCAACTTCCAGGCGGGCTTCGCCGAGATCGAGGTGGACGTCGAGACGGGGGTCATCAAGGTGCTCAAGCTGGTGATCGCGCACGATATCGGCAGGGCCATCAATCCGCTCACCGTGGAGGGCTGCCTCGAAGGCGGCGCGGCCCAGGGCCTCGGCTACGCCTCTGACCGAGGACCTGGTCATCGACAGGCAGACGGGCAAGGTGGTGAGCGACAGCTTTGCCACCTACAAGATGCTGTCGGCCCTGGACATGCCGGAGGTGGAGATCATCCTGGTCGAGGAGCCCGATCCGACCGGGCCCGTTTGGAGCCAAAGGCGTGGGCGAGACCGGCATCACCAACGTCGCGCCCTCGATCGCCAACGCTCTGTACGACGCGGTCGGCGTGAGAGTGCACTCGCTTCCCATGACGCCCGAGAAGGTGCTCGACGCGCTGGAGAAGCCGTCGGACGCCGGTCGGAGCGACGCGCAGCGGGAATGAGGCGGACGGCAGGGAAAGCTGTACCATGTGATAGCACACGGAAAGGCCGTGCTGAGGAAGACATGTCGCTCAGGAGGCTCGGTCGGGTGACCGAGGCCGGCGACCATCGCGGCGAGACCCGAGCCGGTCCAGATCGATCTGGCGCGCACCGCGGTCATCGTCGTCGACATGCAGAACGCCTTCCTCAGCAAGGGCGGCATGTTCGACGAGGCGGGCTACGACATATCAGGCGCGCCTGCCTGTCATCGCGAACAACGCCGAGCTCCTGCCGGCGCTGCGGGCGGCGGGCGTCAAGGTCGTCTACCTGAAGATGAGCTACAACGAGGACTACTCGGACTCCGGTGGGCCCGAGCTCCCCGAACTGGCACAAGGAGCTCGGGCTTGTGCTCATGCAGGCCCGGCCGGAGAAGTGGGGCAGGTACGTCACCGAGGGCACCTGGGACGAGGAAGTGGTCGAAGAGATCGCGCCGCAGCCCGGCGATGTCGTGGTGCGCAAGCAGCGCTACTCGGGCTTCGCCGGCACGAACCTCGACATGATCCTCAAGACCCACGGGATCCGGTACTGTCTCTACACGGGGGTCGCCACCAACGTCTGTGTCGAGACCACGCTGCGGGACGGCTATCTGCTCGACTACTGGCCGCATCCTGGTGGCCGACGCCTGCAACAACTCGGGGCCGGAATACAACCGGCTGGCCACGGAATGGAACGTGGAGCACGCGTTCGGCTGGGTGACCACCACGGCAGGATGTCTTGGCGGCGGTGAAGCAGGACAGGACCGATGCAGGCTCACGAGTGTGTCGGCGGGCGCGGATGTACAGAGAGGGGTGAGCAGATGAGCGAGGGCGCGCGGTTCACCGCGACGGAAGCCAAGATGGTCGGCGACGCTCTGGGCGTCGACTGGAAGACCGTCGACGTCGAGCAGTTCCACATGGGCATGGACGTCGAGCTCGAGCACGGGGCCCGGGATCCGGAGACCAACGTGACCAACGACGACGTCCTGCTGACCGGCAAGATCGCCTGGGCGCATCTCAAGGAGTTCCCCGACTACTACGACAGGCTGGAGCAGATGGAAGAAGAGGCCGAAGCCTACTGGGAAGCCGTGGAGACCGGATAGGAGCCGACGATGATCGTAACCACCGCAGCGCTGTTCGAGGTCGCCTACGGCAAGTTCGCCGTGGGCGCCTACAACATCAACAACATGGAGCAGACGCTCGGCCTGTTCCGGGGCAACCTGCGAGTCCCAGGCCCCCTTCATCATCCAGATCTCCAAGGGCGCCCGCTCGTACGCCGACAAGCGCATGCTCGAGGCCATGATCAAGGCGGCCGACGAGATCTTCCCCGAGGCCATCTTCGCCGTGCACCTGGACCACGGTGACCTGCCGACCGCTCTCGACTGCATCGAGAGCGGCTTCTACTCCTCGGTGATGATCGACGCCTCCGGCGAGCCGCTGGAGGAGAACATCCGCATCACCCGCCAGGTGGTGGAGGCCGCGCACGCCCGGGGCATCTCGGTCGAAGCGGAACTGGGCCAGCTGGGCGGGGTGGAGGAGCACGTGCAGGTGGACGAGAAGAACGCCCACCTCACCGACCCGGCCGAGGCGGAGGTCTTCGTCCGCGAATCGGGATGCGACAGCCTGGCCGTGGCCATCGGGACGAGCCACGGCGCCTACAAGTTCGCGGGCCACCAGGGGCTGCACCTCGACGTGGCGGCCGAGATCCAGAAGCGTCTGCCCGGCTTTCCCGCTGGTGATGCACGGATCGTCGTCGGTTCCCCAGGAGGAGGTGGCGCGCATCAACGCGGCCGGCGGGGCCCTCAAGGGGGCCAAGGGCGTGGACGAGGACGAGTTCGCCAAGGCCGTGCCGCTGGGCGTGACCAAGGTCAACATCGACACCGACGGCCGCCTGGTGTGGACGCGGGTGCATCGGGAGTTCTTCCGCGATCACCCGGAGAAGTTCGACCTGCGCGATCCGGGCAAGATCTTCGTGGCCGAGTATGCCGCGTTCATCGCCCACAAGAACGAGAAGCTGCAGTCGGCCGGGACGCTGGACGATGGTGCGGGCGGCGCGTGGCGCGGATAGGCTGGCGCGCGCGGCTAGAGTGAATGCGGCGTGGGGTCTCGTAGGCGGAAGGCGAGGTGCTTGATGCACTCACTCAGCGGTCACAGTTTCGCCGACAGCCTGCGGTCGGGGGCCTACGCAGTCGTCAAGGACCAGGCGACCCTCGACCGGATCAACGTCTTCCCGGTCGCCGATGCCGACACCGGGGCCAATCTCGCGGCGACGCTGACCGCCGCGGCCGCCGGCTCTGGGCCGGACGCCGCCGACGGGGATCGGCATGGCGGCCCGGATGGCCGCCGACGCCGCGCTGATCGGCGCCCGGGGCAACTCGGGGGCCATCTTCGCCCAGTTCCTGCACGGTCTGGCCGAGGGGCTTCACCTGAAGCACGACGTCGTCGCCGGCGAGTTCGCCCTCGCGGCCGCCGGAGGTGTGGAATCGGCCTACCTGGCGGTGCAGCATCCCCGCGAAGGCACGATCCTCTCGGTCCTCAAGGCGTGGGCGCGCGGAACTGGCGGCCGACGCCGAGCGCGTGCCGGACTTTCGCGACCTCATGGCCCACGCGCTCGAGGCGGCGCGGGTGGCTCTGGCGGCGACTCCTCCGCAACTTCAGGTGCTTGCCCGCAACCGGGTGGTGGACGCCGGGGGGCAGGGGTTCGTCTACTTCCTGGAGGGCATGCTCGACCCCATCAGTGGTCATCAGGCTGGAGGAGGCGGACCGTCCTGCAGTCGTTGACCTTCCCGGCGGCATACGAGGAATTGGCCGGCGATCTCCGGCCCCCATGGAGGCGGCTTCGTGGCCAGCGGGCCGGGACGCGCGGCCGGCGCCGCGCAGGTCGAGGTCGACGAGCGGTTCCGCTACTGCGCTGAGGCGCTGATCTGAGGGCGAGCGGCTGGACCGGGACCGCATCGAGCGCGCGGTCGGCCACCTGGGCGAATCCTTGGTGATGGCCGGAGGGGGCGCGCACATGCGCGTGCATCTCCACACCAACGAGCCGGCCGCTTTTCGGGGAGCGCTCGAGCAGCTGGCGACGTGGAGAGCTTCAAGCTCGACGACATGGTCGCTGCAGCAGACCGCCGCGAAGGCCGCCACCATCGCACTGGTCACCGATTCCACGGTCGACCTCCCCGAGGCTGCCCAGCTGCGGCTGGGGATGGTGATGGTGCCGCTGACGGTGACGATCGGGGGCAAGACCTATCTCGATCGGGTGGAGCTCAGTTCACCGGACTTCTACCGGCTGCTGCGGAGACCGGCGAGCTCCCCCGGACCTCCCAGCCCAACCGCGCCGATTTCCGGCGGGTCTACGAGGCCCTGCTCGAGGACCACGAAAGCGTCGTGTCGATCCACCTGTCGCCCACGGATGTCGGGTACGGTCCAGTCGGCACGTCGCGCGCAGCCGACGACGTGGACCCCTCGCGGATCAGGGTGGTCGACGCCCGGCATCTCTCGGTGGGGCTCGGGCTGGTCGTCGAGGCGGCGGGAGAGGCGATCCAGGCAGGCAAGACTCGTCGAGGAGGTGGTGGCGGCCGCGGAAGCTGCCGCCCGGAACACCCGGGTATACGGGGCGACGCCCGTTCGCTCGATCTTCGCGGTCAAAGGGGGGAGGGTCAACTCCAAGGTCGCCTACATGGCCGGTCTCGATCCAGCTCAAGCCGATCATCCTGTTCGACGAGGAAGGGGCGGCCATACCGACGGTGGCCACCTGGGGTTCAACCGGCCGTCAGGGGGATGGCTCGGCGGGCGGCCGAGTTCGCCGGTCGGGGTCGAGGTCCGGCTGGCCATCACCCACGCCGACTCGCCGTCGGCGGTCGCCTACCTGCTGCAGCAACTGCGCAAGCGGTTCGGTCCCGACCAGGAGATCCCGATGATGGAGTGCGGTGCCGTCCTTGCCACCCACACCGGGCTGGGCGCGATGGCGGTAGCCGTGCGCAGGCTTGGTCGCGACGGGGGGATCCCGGCCTGAGAGTCCCGGCTGAGCTGGGTGTCAGCCGAGGGCCGATCACACACTAGGCCCCGATACATGGTATTTTTGCTCACTGGCAGACTGCGCGGGGGGTGGACGAGTTCCACCGGTCGCGCAGGGAGGCCGGTCGCGAGACTGGATATGCCCGCGCCGGCCTTTGGTGTCTTGAGAACATGACGGGACTCGACGACCGCTGACGACGAGGGAAGGAGAAGGGATGGCGGCCGCGCTTGACGCGCTCACCAAGCACACGGAGCTCACTCGCCTGGCTTCGAGATGTGGTCGAACTGTGCAAACCGGACAACGTCTACACGTGCGACGGGTCCGCAGAGGAATACGGGTACATGTGCGACCTGCTGGTCAAGCACGGGACCTTCACCCGTTTGGACGAGGCGCTCAGGCCCGACTGCTATCCTCGCCCGCTCTCATCCGAGTGACGTCGCCCGGGTCGAAGACCGCACGTTCATCAGCACCTCCGACATGGACGAGGCCGGTCCCACCAACAACTGGGTACCCGCCCGTGAGATGAAGCAGAAGATGATCCGCATCTTCCAGGGTTGCATGGAAGGGCGGACCATGTACATCATCCCGTTCTCCATGGGGCCGGTCGGTTCGCCGTTTTCCAAGATCGGCATCGAGGTCACCGACTCACCGTATGTGGTGGCCAACATGACGATCATGACCCGGGTGGGACACGCAGGTTCTCGAGGCTCTCGGCAACGTGCGGCGTCGTTCATCCCCTGTCTACATTCCGTGGGTGCTCCGCTCGCCCCGTTCCAGGGCGACGTTCCCTGGCCGTGCGAGCGGGATCCCAAGCACAAGTACATCGTGCATTTCCCCGAGGATCCGTCTATCTGGTCCTACGGCTCGGGCTACGGCGGCAACGCGCTCCTGGGCAAGAAATGCCTGGCTCTGCGCATCGCCTCGTCGATGGCCCGCAAGGAGGGCTGGCTGGCCGAGCACATGCTGATCCTCGGGCTCACCTCGCCCGAGGGCAAGACCCATTACATCGCCGGAGCCTTCCCCAGCGCTTGCGGCAAGACCAACCTAGCCATGATGAAACCCACCCTGCCCGGCTGGACGGTCACCTGCGTGGGCGACGACATCGCCTGGATGCGCCTCGGCGAAGACGGCCGCCTCTATGCCATGAACCCCGAGACGGGCTTCTTCGGCGTGGCTCCCGGGACCTCGTACTCAGTCCAATCCCAACGCCATGGACACCGTCACCCGACAACACCATCTTCACCAACACCGGCCTCACCGACGACGGCGACGTGTGGTGGGAAGACATGGGGGTCGACGCGCCGGCCCACCTCATCGACTGGGAGGGCAACGACTGGACGCCCGACTCCGGACGCAAGGCCGCCCATCGCCAACTCCCGCTTCACCGCGCCGGCCGGCACAGTGCCCGGTCATCGACCCCCGATGGCAGGACCCGGCAGGCGTGCCCATCTCGGCCTTCCTGTTCGGAGGACGCCGGGCCAGCACCATCCCGCTTGGTCAACCAGGCATTCGACTGGGAACACGGAGTCTTCATGGGCTCGGCAGCCGGCTCGGAGACCACGGCGGCCAACCTCAGCAAGACCGGGGTCCTCAGGCATGATCCCGTTCGCCATGCTGCCCTTCTGCGGCTACAACATGGGCGACTACTTCGCACACTGGCTGTCGTTCGCGCAGCGCACCGACCCGGCCAAGCTGCCCAAGGTCTTCTTCGTCAACTGGTTCCGCAAGGACGACGACGGGCACTTGCTGTGGCCCGGCTATGGCGAGAACAGCCGCGTGCTCAAGTGGATCTTCGAGCGGGTCGAGGGCGGTGGCGAGGCCGTGGAGACACCCATCGGCTATCTGCCGACCCCCGAGGCACTCGATCTCTCCGGCCTGGACGCTTCCTGCGGAGATCTCAAGGATCTGCTGACGCGTCGACCGGGAAGGCTGGCGGCGGGAGGCGGACGGGCTTTCGAAGTACTACGATGAATTCGGGGACCGGCTGCCGGCCGAGCTCCGCAAGCAACTCGCTGCGCTCAAGGAACGTCTCGGCTAGAGGAACGACCATGAACCCCTTGGCAGCTGAACTCAACCAGACCATCGAGCGCGAGGCTCCGGCCGTCATGCGGATGCTCTCCGCCCTCGGCCGCGAGCTCTACTTCCCCAAGGGCATCCTCACACAGACGGCCGAGGCCAACCAGAAGGCGCATCGGTACAACGCCACCATCGGTGAGGCCCGGGAGGCCAAGCGGTCCATGGGGCTCGACTCCATCCTGCGTCACTTCTGCGACCTCGACGCCGACGCGGTGCTTCCGTACGCTCCCTCGGCCGGCCGCGCCGATATCCGCAAGGCCTGGCGGGAGGAGATCAAGCAGAAGAACCCCTCCCTCGGTGACATGCCCATCAGCCTGCCGGTGGTCACCGCCGGTATCACCCACGGCCTCAGCACCATCGCCGACATGTTCGTGGACGAAGGCGATCTGCTGCTGCTCCCCGACAAGCTGTGGGGCAACTACCTGCTGATCTTCGCGGTGAAGCGGGGGGCGAAGACAGGACGCTATCCGCTCCTGGATATCGCCAGGGCTTCGACGTCGAGGGCTTCCGCAAGACCATGCGCCGACAACGCCGGCTCGGGGCAAGCTCATCGTGCTGTTCAACTTCCCGAACAACCCCACCGGCTACTCCATCACCGCGGCCGAAGCGGACGCCATCCGCGACATCCTGGTCGAGACGGCTGAGGGCGGATGCGACATCGTGGCCCTCTGCGACGACGCCTACTTCGGGCTGTTCTTCGACGACGAAGTGCTGAAGGAGTCCCTGTTCACCCGGCTGGCTGACGGCACACCCGCGCATCCTGGCGGTCAAGCTCGACGGTGCCTCCAAGGAGGACTTCGCCTGGGGCTTGCGGCTGGCCTTCCTGACCTACGGCATCGCCGGGGGTCAGGGCGCCTACGAGGCCCTCGAGAAGAAGACAGGCGGCTGCATCCGAGGGACCATCTCCAACTCTCCCAACGTTTCGCAGGAACTCCTCATCCGGGCGATGGGCGATCCCGACTACGACGCGCAGAAGGCGGAGAAGTTCGAGGTGCTCAAGCGGCGGGCGGCCACCGCAAGGCAGGTGCTGTCCGATCCCAAGTTCGCTCAGGCCTGGACACCGTACCCCTTCAACTCCGGCTATTTCATGTGCGTGCGCCTGCACGACCTCGACGCCGAAGCCTATCGAGTGAAGCTGCTTCATGAGTACGGGGTGGGAGTGATATCGACCAGCGACACCGACATCCGGGTGGCGCACTCCTGCGTGGACGAGGCGGATATCGCCGATCTGTACGACGTCATGCTTGAATGTGCCCTGGAGATGCAACGAGGTCTGATAGCCGGCGTTGGTCGCTGAGGCCAGGCCGGCCGGGCGGGGGTGACCGTGTCGAAGACCAAGGGACAGCTCGAGGCGGAGATCAGCGATGCGATCGTGCGCTTCGAGCTCGACTACATGGGCAGAGGGCCTGAGGAGGCTCGGACCTTCCTTATCGACGACCTCGTGCTGGTGCGTCTGCGCGGGGTCTTGACCCCGGCCGAGCGTCAGCTCGCCGGCGTCGACGGGACGCCGCATGGCAGAGAATTGGTCAAGCAGATCAGGGGAGAGCTCATCGAGAAGGCCCGTCCCCTGCTGGAGGCCATCGTCACCGACATCACGGGACAGGCGGTCCGCAGCCTCCACACCGACATCAGCACGCTCCATGGTGAGCGCATCATCGTCTTCTCGCTCACGGTCCCATCCGCTTCCCTCCAGAGGGCTGAGGGGACCGCTAGGACGGTGGCGACGGGGACCCTTAGGTGACTGTCTGTCGGAGGTGGGCCAGACGGGCACTGTGAGCATCCGCTTCTACGCTGAACTCGGCGACCTGCTTCCCCGCCGGTGGAGAGGCGGGGACATCGAGCGGGTCTTTGCTCCCGGACAGACGGTGAAGGACCTCATCGAGGCGATGGGCGTGCCCCACACCGAGGTCGACCTGGTCTTGGTGGATGGCTGCTCGGTCACGTTCGGTCATCGGCTGAGCCAGGGTGAGCGTATCAGCGTCTATCCGGTCTTTGAGGCGTTCGACATCTCTCCAGTGTCACGGGTGAGGCCCCGGCCGCTTCGGGCCACGCGCTTCGTCGCCGACGTCCATCTCGGCCGTCTGGCCCGGTATCTCCGGATCCTGGGCTTCGACACCTTGTATCAGAGGGAGTGGAGCGACGTTGAACTGGCCGACTGCGCCGTGCGCGAGCACCGCATCGTGTTGACGCGCGATCGCGGGCTCCTCAAGCGGGCGTCACTGGATCACGGATACCTGGTCAGGCACGAAGACCCCAGGGAGCAGGTCATCGAGGTCGTCGACCGGTTCGACCTGGGCCGCGCTCTCCTTCCTTTCACACGATGCCCTCTGTGCAACGGCGTGGTCGATCCCGTGGACAAGACCGAGGTGGTCCCGCTCTTACCTCCACGCACCGCGCAGCACTACCAAGATTTCTGGCGCTGCGGGCGCTGCGGCCGGCTCTACTGGAAGGGCGGACACTATCGGACGCTCGAGGCGCTCGTGGCGGACGTACAAGCGCGCGCCGGCACGCCTAAGGGGCCCGCGTGACGTCGGCTTCGGCCTCCGTTTCGGCGGTCTGTGACTCCGGCGAGGACCCCACGCCCAGACGCCACTGGGCAAAGAGGGGGACGCCGATGAGGGCGAGCGATCCCCATGGCTGCTATCCCGGCCGCAGTGGCGCCACTCCCGGTGGCCGCACTCGCGAGTGGCGACAACAGGGCCCCAACGCCTTGCGAGATCCTCTGGACGGCGCCGAACAGGCCGAAGGCCAGCGCCTGGTAGTCGGAGCGGAAGGTCTGAGCGTAGGCGCCGCGGACCGTCGGCATCAGGGCGCCCGATAGCAGACCGTGCAGAGCGGCGCACAGCGATCACCAGAGGAAGCGCCGACATCAGGCTGAACACCAGGGCGTTCAGTCCCAAGAGCGTAAGACCCACCAGGATGATCCGGCGTGTCAGCGGCCGCATCCGGGCGCAGTCGCGCCACTACGAGCGCGCCGACGGCCGACATGGGCACCACGACGGCGAAGACCCCGAGCAGTTGGATGCCTTCGAAGCCGGTGACGGCCGTGATGTGCAGCGGGCAGGTACAGCGTCAGACCCATGATGGCGGAGTTGAGCGCGAAGTAGCCGGCGAGGAACCAGCCCGCCCGATGCTCGCGCGACGATTCCCGCCACAGCTCCAGCATCCGGTGGTGCAGTCTGCCCGGGGGCTTCGCGACCGGGTCGGTCTTCTTCTGCCAGAGCTTGGGGGTGAATATGCCGGGCAGCGAGCAGACCAGGAAAGAAGAGCGCCGCCGGCAGCATGGCGTAGCCCCGGCCGCTGACGCCCGGGACGAGGTGGCCGGAAGTGACCAGCTCCATGATGCCCACGCCGATGGCTCCGCCCAGGAAGCTCAGCGCCATGCCCCGCGACGAGACGCTCACCACGTTGTCGCCGCTCCGCGGCGCTCAGCATGGAGGCGTTGTAGATGAGGCTGGTGAGCTGGAAGGCGTAGTTGCCCAGCATGGCCACGACGAGCATCAGTGACGAAGCTGCGCGGATGCCGCTATGGGGGAGAAGGCTCAGGGAGCCGAGGAGCACCGTGGCCGCGAGCATGGCCACCGTGAACCAGAGACGGCGGGTGCGCTTCTCGTCGGCGCTCACCCCGATGTACGGACCGCTCAGTCCGATGGCCCAGGAGGACACTGCCGAGGCCAGCCCGAATACCCAAGCCTGCACGCCGAGGTCGCTGACGATCCAGATGGTCAGGTAGAGCGGGATGGCGAACTCGATCGTGGTGTTGCCGAAATCGTAGGAATACCAGGCCCAACGGGTGCGGCGGGCCGACGTTTCTGGCTGCTCCAGGGCGGTATGTCGAGTCGACGGCAGGCATAGTCGAGCTAGTGTACTATGTGTGCTCCTCAAGGGCGGGAAGGAGTCGGCATGACTGCAGGAACGAGGATCCACGGGCGCGGCCGATGACGAGACGCCGCCCCTGTTCCGCGAGGTGCAGCGCTTCCGGATGTGGATGTTCTGGGTCCCCATCGCGATCGTCACCTTCGTCGTCTGGTGGCAGTTCGTCGAGCAGATCATCCGCGGCAACCCGCAGGGAAGCGCAGCCGATCCCCGACTGGGCCGCCTGGGTGCTTGCCATCGTGTTCGGTCTCGGGCTTTCCCGCCTTCGCCTTCGTGGTCCGCTTCGTCACCGAGGTGGAGCCCGGCTGGCTGATCGTGAAGCTCTATCCCGTTCCGCACGGCGCGCATCGACCTGGCCGAGTGCGCGGAGGCGGAGGTCCGGGACTACTCCGCCCTGAGGGAGTTCGGGGGCTGGGGGATACGGACGGGCCGGAGCGGCAAGGCCTACAGTGCGTACGGCACTCAGGGCGTGCAGTTGTGGCTCAAGGATGACAAGCCGCATCCTGATCGGCTCGCAGCGAGCCGAGGAGTTGGCGGCCGCTCTGCGCCTCGCGGGGCGTCCGGTCCGCTGATCGAGGACGTTGCGAGGGGGCAGCATGAGGATCGTCGTGGCACTCGGGGGCAACGCCCTTCTCAAGAGGGGGGAGCCTCTCACCGCGCAGCAACCAGCGCGAGAACGTCAAGGTGGCGGCGCGCTCGCTGGCGCCGCTGGCCCGCGAGCACAGCCTGATCATCACTCACGGCAACGGTCCTCAGGTAGGCCTGCTCGCCCTCGAGGCGGCGGCCGTGACACGGGGTCGAGCCGTTCACCCTGGACGTGCTCAGCGCCGAATCGGAGGGCATGATCGGCTACATGATCGAGCAGGAGCTGGGCAACGTCCTTCCCGAGGAAGTGCCGTTCGCCACCATCCTGACCCAGGTGGAGGTCGACCCGGCCGACCCGGCATTCCAGAACCCCACCAAGCCCATCGGGCCCCAGTACTGCGCGGGAGGAAGCCGAGCGGCTCGCCCGCGAGCACGGCTGGACCATCGGACCCGACAACGGCAAGTATCCGCCGGCTGGTGCCCTCGCCCGCGGCCACTGCGCATCTTCGAGATGCGGGTGGTCGAATGGCTGGTGGAGCGCGGAGTGGTGGTCATCTGCACCGGGGGAGGCGGCATCCCGACCATGCTCACCCCCGACGGTGTGCTCATCGGCGTAGAGGCGGTCATCGACAAGGACCATCGCCGGCGCTCTACTCGCCCGGTCGCTCGGGGCCGAGGTGTTCCTGATGCTCACCGACGCCGAGGCGTGTCTGGCAGGACTGGGGCACGGAGCACGCCCGGGCCATCCGGCGGGCTGTCTCCCGACGCGCTGGACAGGCTGCGCTTCGCCGCCGGTTCGATGGGACCGAAGGTGCGAGGCGGCCTGCGACTACGCCCGGGCCACCGGGGGACGAGCCGGGATCGGCTCGCTGGAGGACGCTGTGGCCATCATCGCAGGGCCGCGCGGGCACGCTCATCTCCACCGAGCTTCCAGGGGATCGAGTACTGGCCTTCGCTGTTCCATCAGTCCGAGTAGATGGTCAACGGGTACTTCATCGCCGCCCTCGTCGGCCTGCTCGTCGTCGAGGCGATCGACTGGACCGCGCGTCTGCTCAACCTGCGGGCGCTCAGACCGGAACTGCCCCCAGAGTTCGCCGGACGTCTACGACGCTGAGGCCTACCGACGCTCGCAGGAGTACACCCGGGTCAACACTCGCTTCCATTTCGTCGGAGAGCGTGTTCGACCTCGTCGTGCTGCTCGCGTTCTGGTTCGCCGGCGGCTTCGGCTGGCTCGACGGGGTCGTGCGGAGTTGGGGACTCGATCCGATCTGGACCGGGCTGCGTCTTTCTTCGTGATCCTTGCTTGCCCGCGGCATCTTGGGCCTCCCCTTCAACATCTGGGCGGTGTTCGTCATCGAGGAGCGCTTCGGCTTCAACCGCACGTCGCCACGGCACCTTCGTCCTCGACCTGTTGAAGGGTCTGGCCGTGGGGGCGGTCATCGGGCTTCCTCTCGCCGTCGGCTTCCTGGCTCTCTTCGAATACGGAGGCGAGTTCGCCTGGATCTACGCGTGGGTGGCCGTGCGTCGCCTTCTCGTTCCTCATGCAGATCCTGGCGCCGGCGCTCATCATGCCGCTCTTCAACAAGTTCACGCCCCTTGCCGACGGGGAGCTGAAAGACGCCATCCTGGGCTACGCGCAGCAGGGTGGACTTCCCGCTGGAGGGCGTCTTCTCGATAGATGCCTCCCGTCGGTCCAGCCAAGGGCAACGCCTTCTTCACAGGATTCGGGAAGAAGAAAAGGATCGCGCTCTTCGACACGCTGATCGAGCGGCACAGCACCGAGGAACTCGTGACCGTACTGGCCCACGAGGTAGGGCCACTACAAGAAGCGGCACATCCTCATCGGCACCGTGATCTCGGCGCTGGAAGCGGGTCTGTTCCTGGGCCTCTTCTCCCTCTTCGTCGAGCAGCAGGGCTGTTCGACGCGTTCGGGGTCGACTCTCCGTCGGTGTATGCGGGTGTCATCTTCGTGTCCATCCTGCTGCGGCCCCTCAGCCTGATCCTATCCGTCGGCGGTGCCGCGCTGTCGCGCCGCCACGAACGACAGGCCGATCGCTTCGCCGTGGCGACCACCGGGCGGGGCGACCTTCTGGCCTCGGGGCTCAAGCGGCTGTCCAAGGACAACCTGACGAACCTGACCCCGCACCCCTTCTACGTGTTCCTCGAATACTCCCATCCGCCCACGCTGGAACGGGTGAGGCGCTGGAAGCCGGCGCCGGCTGACGAGATCGACCGGCGAGACTGCAGGAGTCGCGGAACGCGGGGATGGCGGGTTACAATCGTTCCCGCCGGCACCCTGCGGAGACGGCTGCGTCGACGAACTGATAGGAGTGAAGGAATGAGGATCGCGCTGATCGGGCAGGCGGCCTTCGGCGAGAAGGTGCTCGAGGCGTTGGTCGACGCCGGGGAGGAAGTGGCCGTCGTGTACATGCCGCCGGACCCGGCGGGAGGAAGGGCGAACCCGTTCCGCGAGTCGGCCGCAGTCCAGTGGCATCCCCGTGCGTCAGCCGGCACGCATGCGCGACGCCGAGGTGTTCGAAGAGTACAAGACCTTCGCCGTCGATCTGAACGTCATGGCTTTCGTCACCGACATCGTGCCCCTGACCATCCTGGGGCATCCGCCTCTGGGGACCATCCAGTATCACCCGTCGCTTCTACCGCGCCACCGTGGGGCCAGTGCCATCAACTGGGCCGTGATCAACGGGGAGGACGAAGACCGGTCTTTCCATCTTCTGGCCGGACGAAGGACTCGACACCGGACCCATCCTGCTCCAGAAAGAAGTGGTCATCGAGCCGGACGATACCCTCGGTTCGTCTACTTCGGCAAGCTCTTCCCGCTGGGGATAGAGGCTCTGCTCGAGTCGGTGCGTCTGGTCAAGGAGGGCACGGCTCCCAAGATCGTCCAGGACCTGACCCAGGGCGAGTACGAGCCCGTCTGCAGGCGCATGGTCATAGACTGGATGTATCCGGTCGGCGTGGTCTACAACGTCATCCGCGGCTGCAACCCGTCGCCGGGCGCGGTCACGTCGTTCAAAGGCCAGGAGTTGAGGGTGTTCGACTGCGAGAAGTGGTCGCAGAGCGGTCCCGAGGCTCCGGGCACCATCCTGGAGATCGCAGGCGATGGGATCCTGCGTGGCTGCGTGCGGCGGCAGTCTGTCCGTGAAGCGTGTCCAGCCCTCCGGCGCGGGCAAGCAGACTGCGGCAGAATACGCGGCCGCAACGGGACTCCAGGTGGGAGACAGGCTGGGCTGAATGGGCGGCGCGCGGATCGACATGATCGGCATCTTTGTCGCCGACCTCGCGGCGATGGTCGCCTTCTATCGGGATGTGCTCGGTTTCGCGATCCAATGGGATGGCCAAGGACCCTATGCGGAGTTCCAGAACGACGGCGTGCGGTTCTCGATGTACGAACGGGCCATGCTCCCCGGACTGCTGGGCGAGCAGCCGACCTATCCCACCGGGCTCAACGGCACGTTCGAACTGGCGATAACCCTTCCTCGCTACTCCGACGTCGACCCGGAGTTCACGCGCGTGGTGGCTCTTGGCGCCCAGCCCGTGTACGAACCTCGGGACGAGCCTTGGGGCATGCGCTCCTCGATGGTGGCCGACCCGGAGGGGAACCTCATCGAGATAGGGTCTTGGGGCAAGGGCTGAACGACATGCTGGTATTGCGCCTTCCCCGATTCGACGAGGAGGGCGAGTTCTACCGCGCTCACCGAGCCACGTCGCCGGTATACCCGAGCTTCCTCCATTACTACGAGGAAGGCCTCCCCTTCGCTCGCTATCTCGAGATACTCGGCGACCGAGAAGCCGGCATCGGTCTTCCGGGCGACCAAGTTCCCTCCACGATCCTCTTCGGGTTCGTCGAGCAGAGGATCGTGGGCAGAGTGTCCATCCGGCATCACCTCAATCCGCGGTGGGTGCGCAGTGGGGGTCACATCGGTTACGTCGTCGTTCCCGAGTTCCGCCGCAGAGGCTACGCCACCGCCATGCTTCTCCGCTCACTCGAGCTCGCGCGCGACCGTTTCGGGCTTCTCCACGTCCTTGTCACCTGTGACGCAGACAATCTCGCCTCAAAGCGGACTATCGAGAAGTGCGGCGGCGTGTTGGAGGACGTATACGCAGGACCGGATGTCGATACCCCCACATGCAGGTATTGGATCGATACCACGCCGGCCGCCGCGGAAGACCCCCTGACGGGCCGGACAAGCCAGGTCGGCCGGTTCCTCGTCGATTTGATCCAGTGGGTCGCGGATCGGCCCGACATCGTAGCCGCGGGTCTGCTCGGATCCTACGCCCGCGGCGACGCCCGCCCGGACTCCGACGTGGACATCATGCTCCTGACCGGCGACCCGCGGCGTTACCTAGTGGATCAGAGGTGGGTTGCTGACCTGGGAGAGGTGGCGGATCATCACGTCGAGCCCCACGGCCGGGTGACGTCGGTGCGGGCCCGATATGCGGACGGCCTCGAGGTGGAATACGACGTAGTCCCAGAGGAGTGGGCCGCCCTTCCGCCGGACGAAGGCACCGAACGGGTGGTCACCAGCGGTATGCGCGTCCTGTTCGAGCGTACACCGACACTCTCGCGACTGCTCAGCGCCCGTCCGGAGCGAGCCTCCCGTCTTCCCTGCCAGGGTCCGATGCGATAGGATAGGACGACCTTTAATCGAGCCCTGTGAGGCCGAAAGGAAGAGTGGTCGACGCATGCCCCGGCGCACCGACATCCGCAAGATCCTCCTGCTTGGTTCCGGCCCCATCGTCATCGGCCAGGCGTGCGAGTTCGACTATTCCGGCACTCAGGCGTGCAAGGTCCTCATGGAAGAGGGCTTCGAGGTGGTCCTGGTCAACTCGAACCCGGCCACCATCATGACCGACCCCTCGTTCTCTCACCGCACCTACATCGAGCCACTCGTGCCCGAGGTCGTGGCCAAGATCATCGAGGTCGAGCGCCCCGATGCACTTCTCCCCACCCTGGGCGGACAGACCGCGCTCAACCTGGCCGTGGCGCTTTCCGAGGACGGCACTCTGGAGAAATACGGGGTCGAGCTCATCGGCGCCGACTACGCGGCCATCCACCGCGCCGAAGCACGGGACGAGTTCCGGGCGACCATGGCCTCCATCGGTCTGCGGGTGCCCGACAGCGCCGTGGTCAAGAGCGTGCGCGAAGCTCGAGTCGCACTGGAGAATGGCCTACATCTGCCTCTCATCATCAGGCCCAGCTTCACTCTGGGCGGTCACGGGGGCGGGGTGGCGGCCACCGAGGAGGAGTTCGACTCCGTCGTACAGGCCGGCCTCGACGCGTCGCCTACCCACCAAGTGCTTCTCGAAGAGAGCGTCATCGGCTGGAAAGAGTTCGAGTTGGAGGTCATGCGGGACCTCAAGGACAACGTGGTGATCGTCTGCTCCATCGAGAATATCGACCCCATGGGCGTCCACACGGGCGACTCTATCACCGTGGCCCCGCAGCAAACCCTTACCGACGTTCAGTATCAGCGGCTGCGCGACGCCTCGCTGGCTATCATCCGGGCCATCGGCGTGGAGACGGGTGGGTCCAACATCCAGTTTGCCTTCTCGCCGGAGACGGACGAGTTAGTGGTCATCGAGATGAACCCGCGGGTCTCCCGGTCCTCGGCCCTGGCCTCCAAAGCCACCGGATTTCCCATCGCCAAGATCGCGGCCAAACTGGCCGTGGGCTACACGCTGGACGAGATCGCCAACGACATCACCCGCAAGACGCCCGCATGCTTCGAGCCCACCATCGACTATGTGGTGGTGAAGACCCCACGGTGGGCGTTCGAGAAGTTCCCCATGGCCGACGCCCGGCTCACGACGCACATGAAGAGTGTGGGCGAGAACATGGCCATCGGCCGCACCTTCAAGGAGGCTTTCCAGAAGTCGATGCGCTCGCGGGAGCTGGACGTTCGCCCGGAGGTCCCCGACGACAACGACGCTCTGGTGGCCATGATCGCCATCCCCTCGGCGGAGCGCTACGACCTTATCTTGGAAGCCTATCGCCGCGGGGTGACGCTCGACGCCCTCTTCCGAGCCAGTCTCATCGATGAGTGGTTCTTGGAGGAGTTCAGGGAGATCGTCGAGGCCGAGGGCCGCCTCCAGGCGTTCGCCGTCAAAGGGGGGCTATCGGCCCTGCCCCGAGAGGAGCTCTGGCACGCAAAGCGGCTGGGATTCAGTGACGACTACATCGGTCGTTTCGTCGGAGCGAGCGAGCTGGAGGTGCGCGAGCGGCGGATCGCCGACGGCATCATCCCCACCTACAAGGCGGTGGACACCTGTGCCGCCGAGTTCGAAGCCTACACGCCTTACTTCTACTCCACCTACGAGGAAGAGAACGAAGCGCTCCCGGTGCCCGACAAGGAGTCGGTGATCATCCTGGGGAGCGGTCCCAATCGCATCGGCCAGGGCATCGAGTTCGACTACTGCTGCGTGCACGCCGTCCAGGAGATGCGCGAACTGGGCTACCAGGCCATCATGGTCAACTGCAACCCGGAGACCGTCTCCACCGACTACGACACGTCCGACCGCCTCTACTTCGAGCCCCTCACTTTCGAGGACGTCCTCAACATCATCGAAAACGAGAAGCCCAAAGGAGTCGTTGTCCAGTTCGGCGGTCAGACGCCCCTCAAGATCGCGGAGAAGCTTCATGCCGCGGGGGTGCCCATCCTGGGCACGTCGCAGGAAGCCATCGATCTCGCCGAAGACCGGGAACGGTTCGGAGAAGTCCTCAAGAGGCTCAAGCTCAAGGCTCCGCCTTTCGGCACCGTTCGCAACGAACAGGAAGCGTTGGCCGTCGCCGAGCGCATCGGCTATCCGGTCCTGGTGCGCCCGTCGTACGTCCTGGGCGGCCGGGCCATGGAGATCGTCTACGACCAAGAGAGTCTCCAGCGCTACCTGAGAACGGCGGTCAAGGCCTCACCCCGACATCCAGTGTTGATCGACCGCTTTCTGGAGCACTCAACGGAGGTGGATGTCGATGCCATCTGCGACGGCGAGGACGTGTACATAGGCGCCGTAATGCAGCATGTAGAGGAAGCGGGTATACATTCCGGTGATTCAGCATGCGTCATCCCCACGGTCTCGCTGGGCGACGCGGCGGTGCGTCGCATCGAGGAACAGACGGCGGCACTCGCGAGGGAGCTGGGAGTCGTCGGCTTGATGAACGTCCAGTACGCGGTGCAGCAGAGCGATCACGGGGGAGCGAGCATCTATGTCCTCGAGGTCAACCCGCGCGGGCAGTCGGACGGTACCCTTCGTCAGCAAGGCCACCGGAGTATCACTGGCCCGCGTTGCCACCAGGGTGATAGCCGGGCAGAGACTGCGTGACCTCGATCTTCCGGGATGGGAGGAGTCGCTGAGCCGCCGGTCGGGTACCTTGCCGCCGGGACCTGGACCACGTGGCGGTCAAGGAGGCGGTGCTGCCGTGGCCGCGCTTTCCCGGGGTCGACACCACCCTCGGTCCGGAGATGAAGTCCACCGGTGAGGTCATGGGGGTGGGCTCCAGCTTCCCTGAGGCCTTTGCGAAGGCCTCGCTGGCGGCCGGCGACCGGCTGCCGCGCCGGGGCTCGATCTTCATCTCCGTCGCCGACGCCGACAAGGACACCGTGGTCCTGATGGCTCTGATGTTGAGCACGCTGGGCTTCCGTATCCTCGCCACGGAGGGAACGCACCGGGTCTTCGTGCTCAACGGGATCGACTCCGAGCCGGTGATGAAGCACACCGTCGGCGTGCAGAAGCGGGCGGAACTCGGCATGGGCCAAGCAGTCGAAGGAGTCCCGGCGGGTGACTCGATAGTGACGGTGGTCGACCTCATCGAGGCGGGGGAGATCGACATGGTCATCAACATCCCTCGAGGTCGAGGCGCCAGGTCGGACGGGTACGAGATCCGCCGGGCCGCGCTGCGGCAGGGGGTCCCCACCATGACCAACGCCGCCGCGGCCCACGCCGCCGTGCAGGCCATCGCCAACGATCACAAGCGCCGGGATATCGCGGTCGTGTGTCTGCAGGATCTGCACACCCGGCTCGCGGCAGCAGCCGGCGGGCAGGGTACCGGGCCCAAGTCTCGAGCTGGATCTGCCGGGGGCGCCGACCGCAGAGGGCCGGCGTGACCGATCCTCGTACAGCAGCCGGCCGCCCTCTCGCAGCGCGAGCGCTTGCGGAGGTCTCCGACGGGCGCCCTCTGGGCAGTCTGGTGTGGCTGACGCTGGAGGTCCCGGGCTGGCCGGGTGCGCGCCCAGGACAGTTCGCGCTACTCCAGGCCGAGGACTCTCGCTGCTTTCTCGGAAGGGCTCTCTCGGTGGCTTCGCAAGAGGGCGAAGTAGTGTCGTTCCTCATCGCCCCTATGGGAGAGGGGACGCACGAACTCTGCTCCCTCCGGAAGGGGGAGCGGGTGTGGGTCGTCGGACCGCTGGGAAACGGGTTCGACGTGGAGGCGTTGACCGCCTCAAACGGGAGGTTGCTTGTGGTGGCGGGAGGTGTCGGGGTCGCGCCTTTCCCGCTGCTCCTCACGCGGCTGGGTGAACGGCAGAACGGGGGGCGCTCCGGGGCGAGACTCGAGCAGATCGTTCTCCTGCTGGGCTTTCGCGACCGGGCCCAGGCGATGGGCGCGGAGCCGGTCCTGGAGACGATCGCGGCCCTCGAACGGCAGGGGATGAGTTGCCGCGTGGAGGTGGTCACGGAGGACGGATCTGTCGGGAGGGCTGAGAGGGTGAGCGACACCTTGCAGCGTGAGCTTCGCCGGGGCGACCGTCTGGCCGTCTGCGGGCCCTGCGGCCATGACCGCGGCGGTGTGGGAGATCTGCTCGTCCACCCCGGACGTCACCGCTTGGTTCAGTCTGGAAGCGGGAATGGCGTGTGGCGTCGGCTCGTGTCATGGGTGCGTGGTCCCGGTCGCGGGCGGGGGCATGGTGCGGGTCTGTCGGGAGGGCCCGGTGTTCGAGGGCGCGGCCCTCTTTGGCTCGGGGCGCCCTCGCCTGGGTGAGGGCCAGGACGCGGGGATGGTTCGCCGATGAGCCTCTCGCCCCATGTGCCGGCCTCGTCGGCGGACGCCGCAGCCGGCGGCGTGGATCTGGCGGTTCTTCTAGGTCCCCTACACCTGGCTCACCCCATCATCAACGCCTCCGGCACGATGGAGATCTTCGACCTGGCCGAGGTCTTCGGCGAAGAGATCCTGGAGCGCCCGCCGGTGGCCGCCTACGTGCCGAAGACCGTCACCGTGGAGGCCCGCGACGGTAACTCCGCGCCGCGGATCCTGGAGACCGCGGGGGGGATGATCAACGCCATCGGCCTGTCGGGTGAGGGGATCGAGGCCTTCATTCGCGACCGGCTGCCCCGTCTTCTCCGCCTTCCCTGCCCCTTGATCGTGAGTGTGGGGGGATTCTCGGTGGATGAGTACACGCTTCTCGCCTCCCGCCTGCGCGAGGCCTTGGAGGATGCCCAGGGCAGTGACTGGCCGACCAAGGCCGGGCTCGAGCTGAACATCTCCTGTCCGAACGTGCACAGCGGATGTGTCTCCATCGGGAGCGATCCCAAAGAGACCTATGAGGTGGTCTCGGCCGTGAGAGCCGTATGGCCCGGTCTTCTTGTTGCCAAGCTCACCCCGAACGTGGCTGATATCAGCGCGATCGGACGAGTCGCCGAGACGGCCGGAGCCGACGCCATCGCTGCGGTCAACACGTTCAAAGGGCTGGTCATCGATCGTGCAGACGCTGAAACCCTACCTGGGCAACATCACAGGAGGATTGTCGGGACCGGCTATCAAGCCTCTGGCGCTACGCGCGGTCTACGAGCTCTTCAGAGTGTGTCCGTCCCCATCGTGGCAATGGGCGGTATCGCCACGGTCCAGGACGTCCTCGAGTTCATGTCTTGCGGCGCTCAGGTGGTGGCAGTGGGGTCGGCGGCCTTCCGCGAACCCGGCCTCGCGGGGCGTCTTGCATCGAGATCTCGCGGGCGGCACTGGCAGGTCGGGAATGCACCCCGGCAGCCATCCGCGGACTTGCCCACAGCGCCGGCTGAAAACGGTCACTCGCGGCCTTTCTTTCCGGCTTTCGATGTGCGCCGAAAGCGTGTTGCGTCCGGAAACGTCGTGTGTATAATGGCGCCTGTGAACCAGCCCATGAGCATAGTCCCGCAGACCCCAGAGCGCAGTCAGCAGCAACGCATGGAGGCCCTCCGCAGGGCCAACGACATACGTTCCGAGCGGGCCAGGCTCAAAGAAGCACTCCGCAATGGCGATGTCGCCATCACCGATGTTCTGTCCGATCCGCCGGCGTGCGTGGCAACGGCAAAAGTGCTCGATCTTGTCTTGGCCGTTCCCAAGTATGGAAGGGTCAAGGCCAACAAGTTGCTGGAGCGCTGCCGGGTGAGTTCATCCAAGACTGTCAACGGCCTGACGCCCCGTCAGCGCAAAGAACTGCTCGACATGCTGAGCAGTTGATCGCTTTCCTTCTGTAGTAGGAGCGGTCATCGCCAGGCTCATCGTCATCTCCGGCCCGTCCGGCGCGGGTAAAGGCACGCTCATACGACGCGTCCTGCCGCTCTTTCCCGACCTCGCGCTCTCCGTGTCGGCCACCACCCGACCTCGACGCCCGGAGGAGACCGAGGGCCGGGAATACTTCTTCCTCACCGAGGAGGAGTTCGAGCGGCGCATCGAGCGGGGTGAGTTCCTGGAGTGGGCGCGTTTCGCAGGACACCTCTACGGCACTCCCAGCAAGGCGGTGGAAGACCGCCTTGCGGCGGGCTGCAGCGTGATCTTGGAGATCGAGCTCGAGGGTGCCCGGGAGGTGCTGGAGCGATGTCCCACAGCGCTGATGATCTTCATCGCCCCGCCGTCGTTCGAGGAGTTGAAGCGGCGGCTCGTGGGGCGCAGGACCGACGATCCGGCCTCGATCGAGCGCCGCCTGGCCCGAGGCCGGGAGGAGATGGCGGCGGTGCTGGGCGGAGAGTGGCAGGCTCCCCGGCAATTCGACTATGTTATAGTTAACGAAAGTATTGGGAAGGCGAGTGACGAACTCGCCCACATAATCCGAAGTATCAAGGATGAGAATGGATAAGCCTACTGTCGACGAGGTCCTCACGGGCCTGAGCAGCGCGAAGGATCCCGAGATCGAGGAGCCCAACCGCTACACCGCGGTGATGGTGACGGCCAAGCGGGCCCGTCAGATCAATTCGTACTATCACAGCTTGGGCGAGGGGGGCGGTCTCGACAGCTTCGCCCCGCCGCCTGTGGCCAACTTCTCGAGGAACTATCTGAGCATCGCCATGGCCGAGGCGGCCAGGGGCGAGATCTCCTACAAGCTGCGCACGATCCGGTAGTACCGGCCTCTGGGAGCGCATGATGGCTGATCCGCCCGTCGTCCTCCTGGGGGTCACGGGAGGAATCGCCGCCTACAAAGCCGCGGAGTTGCTACGAGGCCTGCAGAAGGCGGGCATGGACGTCCGCGTAGTCATGACGAGAGCCGCGACGCGGTTTGTCACGCCCATGACCTTCGAGACGCTCTCCACCCATCCGGTACGGCTGGACGAGATAAGCGAGCTTACGCCCGACTCTCGCATCACCCACATCGACGACAGCCAGCAGGCGGACATCATGGTGGTCGCGCCCGCGACCGCCAACACTCTGGCGAAGATGGCCAACGGGATCGCCGACAACCTGCTCAGCTCCATCTACCTGGCGTTCGGCAAGACGGTGGTGGTAGCACCGGCCATGAACACCAACATGTGGGAGCATCCTGCTACCCAGCGCAACGTGATGCTCTTGCGCGAGCGGGGGGTTTTCGTCGTCGAGCCGGGGGCGGGTGAGTTGGCCTGTGGCGACTACGGCTCGGGGCGCATGGCCGATCCGGACAGTATCGTCGCCGAGGTGAAGTTGCGGCTGCAGGTACAGCGCAAGCGCGACCTGCGCGGACTGCGGGTGGTCATCACCGCCGGCGGCACCCGCGAGCCCATCGACGCCGTGCGCTTCATCGGCAACCGCAGTTCGGGCAAGATGGGCTTCGCTCTCGCCCGCGCGGCCTTCGACCGGGGAGCGCAGGTCGACCTCATCCAGGCCAATGTCGACATGCCGGCCGTGCCCGGGGTGCGCCAGATCGAGGCATCGACGGCGGGAGGGATGCACGCCGAGGTCATGAAGCGCCTGGCCGACACCGACATCCTGATCATGGCGGCCGCGGTGGCCGACTACCGGGTGGCTGACGGGCCTGCGGGAGGCAAGGTCGGCAAGGGCCAGGAGGAGTGGTGCATCGATCTCGAGGCCACCACCGATATCCTGTGCGACGTGGCGGCCCATCACAAAGGCCAGTTCCTCGTGGGCTTCGCGGCGGAATTCGGTCTGGAAGGTCTCGACCGGGCGCGCGACAAGATGGAGCGCAAGAAGCTCGACATGATCGTTTTCAACGACATCTCGCGCAGCGATATCGGCTTCGACTCCGACTACAACGAGGTCCGCGTGCTCACTCGCGATAGAGAGGTGCTCATCGACAAGGCGCCCAAAGAGACCATCGCGGAGCTGATCCTCGACAACATCGCCCAAGCGGTGCGGGGCCGCAGAGGGGAGACGCCGCTACCGGCGTAACGGTAGGTCCCTCGCGGTCGTATCCACTACTCGGCGCGTCCGGCGCTTTCGATCACCCACCGCCACGAGAAGCTTCCCGCGCTCCCCGACTGCTGCACATCGGTGATGTGTTTAATGATCGAATACTCGTACGTGGCGGAGGAGACCCCGTCCTGGCCCATCTCCGTGACTTGGACGATCGCCGCGACTTCGTAGTCTGCCAACTCGCTGCCGTCGGAGGGGAGCGGCTCGTACCCGGGCAGCTGGACGTCGACGATGTGGTAGCTGCTGAGACTGCCGGACGCGTGGCGGGCGACCAACTGAGTGGCGTCATCTGCCAGGTCCGAAGAGAACTGGTCCGGCGAAGCCGTCCCCGCCAAAGCAGCCGCATAGACACTCCTGATGGCGTCTTCCGCTTCTCTTGCGTCTCGGACGGCGTCTTGTATCTCCTGCTGGTGGTTGGACTCGGAGTTCTGGGTTGCCGAGCGGAGCATTCCGAAGCCAAACGACGCCACGATCAGAAGGATGACGAAAGCCCACGCGACGGATGACGCAAGCTCCCCCTTACCCCTTTTCGGTTCTCCGAGGTCCGTGGCGCGCACGAGCCGGACTGTATCTCCGACCCGCACCCGGCGAAGCCCCATGATGTTCATCCCAGCCGTAACGTAGCCTCGCTGCCGCCGCTTCCACCCCCACCACCACACCGCCAAGGCGCACACCGCCGCTACATACAGCCAGCCAATGGCCATCAGTATCGGCCCCGAGTAACCGAAGAGCCCGAAGGGCATCGCGACAAGGATCCACAGGAGCACGAGCCATCGTCCCCCATCAAGAGCCACTGCGGCCCATCGGCTCCAACCCGGCGCGTCCTGCAGCCCCTGGCTCTCGGCGATAAGGCCCCGTTCCTGCAGTATCCGCGCTGCCAGCAGCTCCGGGGCGCCGAAGCCGGCGAGCGCCTTCGCCTCGTCGCCGCCGGCCTCCGCCGTGGCGTCGGCGATGTGCCCGCGTATCTCGGTCAGCACCTCCGTCCTCTCGGCGGGAGCAAGCGCGTCGAGACCGTCGGCAAGTCGCTGGAGGTAATGCCCGGTCTCGCTGGCGCCGGAAGGCGTTTTCTCACTCACCGCTTTCCTCCTTCAAACGGGCCACGGATCCAACAAGGGAATCCCATTCGCGCTGCGCCTCGACAAGAAAGGCAGCGCCGTCAGGGCTGAGCGTGTAGTACTTGCGTGGAGGCCCAGTTTCGGACACGACCCAGCGGGAGATCAGCAGGCCGTCGGTCTCCAGCCGCTTGAGAACGGGGTAGACGGTGCTTTCCCCCGCGACCAGCGGGCCGAGGGAGAGGAGATCCCTGACGATGGCATAGCCGTGGAGTTCTCCTCGCAGAGCCAGCAGGCGCAGCACGAGGAGCTCGACCACCCCTTTCCGCACCTGGATGAGCCACTGGTAGGTGTATTCCACTGTGCCCTCGCCCGGGTCAAACCGGCATTGGCAACTACTACGTAAAACATAGTAATACGCAATAGGCAGTAGGTCAACAATGGTTCCTTCCCTCAGAAGAGAAGAGGCGCACCCTTGGGCACGCCTCTCCTAGTTCATGGTCGGAGTAGCTCTCCGGCGGTAAGGGGGAGCAGCCGGTCTAGGCCGACTCCCGCATCGCCTGTATCTCTTCGGAGGCCTTGATCTGCTCCAGAGCCTTGGCTTCGATCTGGCGGATGCGCTCGCGGCTGACGTTGAAGCGAGAGCTGACCTCGGCCAGCGTGCGCGGATGCTCACCCTTGAGGCCGAACCGCAGTTCGACCACCTTGCGCTCGCGCTCGTCCATGGCCTTGAGCACCCGGTCGAGGCTCTCCTTGGCGATGATGCCGGAGACCACGTCGGCGGGGTCGGGCGTGCTGGAGTTCTCGATGAAGTCGCCCAGTTCCGCGTCTTCCTCGTCACCGATCGGGGTCTCGAGGGAGGTGGTGCGCTGCGCGATCTTGCGCATCTCCTGGACCTCGTGACGGGTCGATGCCCAGCTCCAGGGCCAGATCGTCGTCGTTGGGCTCCTTGCCCGTCTCCTGCAGCAGCTTGCGCTCGGTGCGGACCATCTTGTTGATCTTCTCGATCATGTGCACCGGGATGCGGATGTTGCGGTCCTGGTTGGCGATGGCGCGGGTGATCGCCTGGCGGATCCACCACGTGGCGTACGTGGAGAACTTGTAGCCCTTGCGATAGTCGAACTTCTCGACGGCGCGGATGAGGCCCGTGTTGCCCTCCTGGATGAGGTCGAGCAGGTCCATGTCCTGGGTGTAGTAGTTCTTGGCGATGGAGATGACCAGGCGCAGGTTGGACTGGATCATCCGGTCCTTGGCCCTCTTGTCGCCGGCCTCGATGCGCTTGGCGAGTTCGATCTCCTCGTCCTTGGTGAGCAGGGGGATCTCGCCGGCTTCCTTGAGGTACAGGCGCAGAGGGTCATGAGTGACGGTCTCGATCGACAGGTCGAGCGTAGGCTCGGTGGGCTCGAGCACGCCCTGGCTGACCGGGCTCTGCTCGTAGATCTCGATGGACTGGTCGAAGAGCTGCGAGTAGAGGTCCTCGATCTCCTCCATGGTCATGTCGTAGTCCTCGACAAGAGCCATGATCTCGTCGCTGGTGACGTAGCCGCGGTCCTGGCCGGCCACGAGCAGGTCCTGTACGTCGACTATCGTGCGAGTCTCGAAGGTGGAAGTTTCGCTATCTTTGTGCACGGTCCCCTGCTATCCTATTGAAAGACTAACGCTTTCTCTTTCTATACCATCTTACGGCGCAAACCGCAACATAATACTCGTTCTCGCGCGCGCCGTCAACCCTAGTTCATTCGCTCTCTACGCCATCATAGCGCGTCAAACAGGCGTAAAAACAGCATCTTACTCATCTTGGTGTTCTTCCCGTAAACCGATCTGTGTGAGACATTCTCCGCAAAGCCCTCCATGCCTCCGACCAAGGAGACTCAGGTTGAACGCCGACACTGCGCCCTCGTCCCAAGACGGCCTCGTGACGCTGACGCTCGACGCCGAGGGAGGCGACAACGCTCCCGAGGAGATCGTCGCCGGTGCCCTTCTCGCGGCCTCCCCGAGACTGCGTGTGCTGCTCGTGGGCCGACCGGAGGTCTTGATGCCCCTCCTCGCTGTTTCTGACCAAGAGAACGTAGAAGTGGTTCCCAGCGTTACGGTCATCTCCTCACATCATGAGCCGGCGGCAGCGGTCAAGGCGATGGCAGACTCATCCATCGTGGTGGGAGCCCGCACCGTGGCCGAGGGGCGGTCGCAGGGTTTCGTGTCGGCCGGGAGCACCGGCGCGATGCTTGCTGCAGCGCTTCTGATCGTGAAGAGGATGGAGGGAGTCAGAAGGCCGGCCATCGTGACCACGCTCCCCGGCCTGGAGGGTCCGGTGGTGTTGCTCGACTCCGGTGCCAATGCCGACTGCCGCCCCGAACACCTCGTCGAGTTCGGCCTTCTGGGGACGGCCTACGCCCGTACCGTGCTTGGATTGGCGGATCCCAGAGTCGGCCTGCTGAACATCGGCGAGGAGGAGACCAAAGGGAGCGAGTTGGCGCGCGCGACGCATGCTCTCCTGCGGGAGTCGGGGCTCCACTTCGTGGGAAACGTCGAGGGGCGCGACCTGTTGCGCAACCTGGCGGACGTCGTGGTCACCGACGGCTTCACAGGCAACGTCGCCCTGAAACTGCTGGAGGGATGTGCCTCCTCCTTCTTCGTCCGTATCAAGGCTGCGGCCCAGAGCGGCACGCGCGCCAAGGTAGGAGGGCTGCTCCTTCGTCCTTCGCTACGCGCCTTGCGGGCGGGACTGGATCCTGAGGAGGTCGGGGGGACGTATTTGCTGGGAGTGCGGGGATTGGTGGTCATATGTCATGGCAACTCGTCACGCCGGGCGATCGCGAACGCTCTTCTCTTCGGCGCCGAGGCGCTGCGCAGAGGGGTACTCCCTGCGGTGCTCGACCGAACTCGGGCGCATGGGCACATCCGGACAGGGCCACGAGCCCCGCGACTCTGCCGCTTCTTGAGCCTCGTTGATACAATGGCCGCGTCGCGGCGATGGGCCTCGGCGATCGTTCCCTGATTTCCGTAAGGAGCAACAGATGAACAAAGACGAGATCCTCGCCAAGTTGCGCGACATCCTTGTCGACCAGGTCGACGCGGATCCCGCCAAAGTCACCCTGGAAGCCACGTTCCAAGACGACCTGCAGCTCGACAGCCTCGACTTGGTCGAGCTCATCATGGAACTGGAGGACCAGTTCGGCATCAAGATCTCGGACGAGGAAGCTCAGGAACTAACCACTGTGGGTGCCGCGGTCGATTTCATCGCCGCCCACAGCTAGCATCCATCTGAAGGAGAGAACTGCTATGCGGGGACTGCCGGCAATCGCGCGGGCAGTTCCCGCATCTCTACGGCGGCTGAGGCACCTGCGCGAGGGCGATCCTGCCCGCTACGTGGTCGTCGCCACACGCGATGAGACCCTCATGGAGCTCATCGAGCAACTCTCACCCGAACTGCTCCAGAGGGCCCTCACGCACTCGTCCTGGGTCGGGCAGCGCACTGGTTCGTACGAGCGTCTCGAGTTCCTGGGCGACAGCGTGCTCGGTCTGGCGATCTCGTCCGCCCTGTATGGCCGCTTTCCCGAACGGGAAGAAGGTGGGCTGGCTCGGCTGAAGGCCTTCGTGGTCAGCCGGGCGAGCTGCGTGCAGGTAGCTGAGAGGATGGGCTTGGCCGCGCTGGTGATGGAACAGGCGCCGGCCTCGGAGCGGAAGAGGCGGGACGCAGCGCGCAGCCCTACCCTCTTGGGAGACGTTCTCGAGGCCCTCATCGGGGCCGTGTATCTGGAGCATGGATTCGAGCGCGCTCGAACCGCGACCGTGGCAGCCTTCGAAGAACAGATCCGCTACGCTGAGACGGTCCATGTGGATCACAAGACAGCTCTGCAGGAGTTGCTCGCCCCGCGTGGGCTGCAGCCCGTATACCGTCTGGTCGAGGAGACCGGCCCGGCCCACGCGCGCACTTTCATATCGGAGGTGCTGGTGGACGGTGAGGCAAGAGGGCAGGGGACGGGTACCACGATAAAGATGAGCGAGCAGGCGGCGGCCCGGATGGCTCTCAGCGAACTGGAAGGGGTTGGTCCTGGGGATGCCGGCGCTCCTGAGGGCGCCCCCGACGGTGCGCCTATCGGCGGTGCTACCGATGCCTGAGCTGCCTCGGCTGCTATCCGTGCGCCTGCGGGGTTTCAAGACCTTCGCCAAGCCGACGGAACTCAGCTTCGAGCCCGGCGTGACCGTGATCATCGGGCCCAACGGTAGCGGCAAGAGCAACATAGCCGACGCGGTGTTGTGGGTCCTCGGCGAGCAGAGTCCGGGCAACCTGCGCGGGCGCTCGATGCAGGACGTCATCTTTTCGGGACCGGATGGTCGGCGGTCGAGTGCCGTGGCCGAGGTCAGCCTGGTCTTCGACAACCAGCAGGGCGCCCTACCGGTCGACTCCACCGAGGTGGAGGTGACTCGCCGTCTAGAGCGCGAGGGCGGATCGGAATACAGGGTCAACGGCAGTGTGTGCCGTCTGCTCGACGTACAGGACCTCGTGGCCGGACTGGGTATCGGCCGCGAGATGCATAGCGTCATCAGTCAAGGGAAGGTCGAGACCCTTCTCAACTCCACCCCCGAGGTCCGTCGCGCCATGGTGGAGGAGGCGGCCGGTCTGGGCCGCTTCAAGAAACGTAGAGAGCGTGCCCAGGCCAAGCTCGAGCGTACGCGTCAGAACCTGGTGCGGATGGCGGATGTCGAGCGAGAAATGAAGAATGCGCTTCGCCCCCTCCGGCAGCAGGCCGCCGCCGCCGGGCGGTTCGCCGAAGCCAAGGAGGAATGGGCGCTGGCGAAGGCGCGCCATCTTCTGGCTCAGGTGGCGAGCATCCACGAGGTGTCCCGCCAGACGGAAGACGAACTGAGCGCACTGGAAAAGGACCGCGCCGCCACAGAGGCCGAGCTCGCGGGCCTGCGTCAGGAGCGGGCGACCGAGGAGGATAGATTCGCGATCGCACTTCAGGAGAGAGAGCGGTTGGGTGCCATCTACCACCGTTTGGCCGTGGAGGCCGAGCAGGTGCAGGGCAAGTCCACCTCTCTCCGGCAGCGCTTGGCCCGCATCGAGGCCGATCTCGAGCGAGCTCGTCGGCGGTCCGAAGTCGCGAGGAGCGATACGGAGGCGCTTGGACAGCGCCTGGCCCTGGCCGCGGCCAGGACGGCGGACGAAGACCGGCTGGAGCGGGTGACGGGATGGGGGCAGCGGTTGCGGCAGGCCCTGGATGAGGCCGTTGCGGAGTTCAGAGGCATAGCCGCCGCGGAAGACGAGCTCAAGGACTCGGTGTTCGAGATGGAAAGCGCCCGCGCGAGAGCGCTGCAGGACCGGGAGTTCCTCCGCCGCGAGATGGAAGCGCGGGTACGGATCGATGACGAGTTGGTCGCCCTCGACAAGGAACTCGGGGAACGCGTTGACGTTCTGGCTGCAGAGGCAGTCCGGCAGGCGGAGATCCTTCGGACGTGTGAGGGTGAAGCCACGGCAGGGGCCGCACGGCTTGAGGAGGCCGTCGCCGCGCTGGAGGCCGCGCGCGCCCGGGTTGCGGAGGCGAGGCGGAGGGAGACATCGCTCGACCAAGAGCGGTCGGGGGTCGAGTCCCGCACGACTGTGCTGGAGGATCTTGTCCGCCGGCGGGAGGGCACATCGTCGGGGGCGAAGGATCTCATGGCTCGTGCCGCAGGGTCTCGGCTGCTGGCCGAAGTGATAGAGGTGGAGGCGGGCTATGAAAGGGCTGCGGCGGCCGCCCTCGGGCCGCTCGCTCAGGCCGTGGTGTTGGGGTCGCCAGATGATCTAGCAGATGGTCCTCGATGGCGACGACGTCCTTGAGGCCGTCGTGACGGGCGCGTCTCCCGATCCAGGGAGCGCTGGTCCGCCGCTGCCCGCCGGAACGCGCGGGCTCTGGGACCTGATAGGAGGGCCGGCGCATCTCATCGAGACGCTGCGTGCTCTGGTGCCACCGACGGCGATCCTGGTGGACGACGCCCGTCTGGGTCCTGCCGAGGTGGCCTTGAGTCGCGGCCCTTACCGGCTGGTGAACCGCCGCGGGGAGATGGCGCAGGGCGGGGCCCACGTGGCTCGTCGTCGCGAGATGGGTGCGGAGACACTATTGCAGGCCCGTAACGAGCTCCAGAGCGCGGCCGAGGAGCGTTTGGTGCTCGAGGCAGCCTGCGTCGTGGCTGCGGTGGCGGCAAGGAACGCGGAAGGCGATCTCGAGGGTGCCGAGGCATCCGTCCGTCACGCTCAGGAACAGCTGACTTCAGCTGAACGCCGGTTGGCGGGAGCGAGGAACGACAGTGAACTCACCAGCAGGCGCTTGGACGAGGTCGGCCTCCAGCTGGTGGAGCTGCGCGCCCGGCAAGAGCGAGAGAGCGGTCTGGCGACACAGATGCGGACCGATCTCGAACAAGCTGAGGAGAAGATCTCCGGACGTCAGGTCGAGTTGGATACGGCGCGGGCGGAATTGCGCTCCATCCAGAGCCGACTCGGGCAGCTGCGTGTGAACGTGTCGTTGCTGGAAGAGAAGAAGAGCCAGGCAGCTCTGGTGGAGGTCAAGCTCAGGGAGCGGTTCAGGGCCCAGGAGGGTGAGCGGCACCGACTGATGTCGCAACGAGACGCCGCCGGGGTCTCGGCCGAGCGCTGGGAGCGGCGTATCGCCTTTCTCGAGGGCTACCTCCCTCTTCTCGGGGATCTGGCTGGGTTGGTGGACCGTCTGGCGGAACGCAGCCAGTCGGTGAGGGCGGGCTTCGAGGGCCGCCTGGAAGAGGCGCGCGCGGCGGCCGAAGGCGCCGCGCGTCTCATGCGCGATACGGCCGGCACCGAGAGCGGGCTGCAGCGCCGGTACGAGGCCACGGGAGAGCGGCTGACTCAGCTACGGGTGGACAGGGCCCGCCAGCAAGATCGTCGGAGTGCCGTTGACGAGGAACTCACCGATCTGCGCCGGAAACATCTCTCACCCCGGTCGCTCACCGTCGCCGACGTGGCGGGCGAGAACCTGGACCTCTTGGGGGCGGCCGAAGAGCGGGCGGTGCGCCGCGTGGACCGTCTGGGGCCGGTCAACCCTTTGGCCGAGCAGGAGTGCGCAGAACTAGAGGAGCGCGCCACTTTCCTCGCGGAGCAGCGCCGCGACCTGGAGGCCTCGTTGACTCAGCTCCAGGAGGTGGTGTCCGATCTGGACGACCACATCGACCATGCGTTCGCCGACATGTTCGAGGCAGTGAAGGAACACTTCTCCGCGGTGATCGCCACAGTCTTCCCGGGAGCCAAGGGAAGCCTCAAGCTGATCGAGGTCGCCGCCCCAGCTATGCCGACGGATGACGGCGCATCTGGGGACGATGCCTCACCGGCGGATCTGGAGGAAGGGCTCCTTGCGGAAGCCAAGCCTGCTGTCCGCGGCATCGGTCTGGAAGTGAAGTTCGCCAACAAGTCGCCGCGCAGTCTCAGCCTGCTCTCCGGTGGGGAGAAGGCCATGACGGCCATCGCGTTCCTGTTCTCGCTCTTTCTTGCGCGTCCCTGCCCGTTCTATGTACTTGACGAGGTCGAGGCGTCGCTCGACGACATAAACATCCGCAGGTTCCTTTCGCTCGTGCGCCGCTACCGGGAGAGGACGCAGTTCGTGATAATCACGCATCAGAGACAGACCATGGAGGTGGCGGACACGCTCTACGGCGTGACGCTGGAAGGCGACGGCACCTCGCGTATCCTTTCTCGAAGACTGTCGGTAGCGAAGGGAGCTTGAAGATTTGAGTCATAACTGGTCAGAGGTGTTCATCGGCGTGTCCGAGGGCGCCGCCACCGTCGCGGAGACGGAGCAAGACACGCGTCGCGGCTGGCTTTCGCAGCTGCGCGACGGCCTCTCCAAGAGCAGGAAGGCGCTGCAGCAGCAGTTCGCGTCGGTGATGTTCGACCGTTTCGACGAAGAGCTCTGGGAGAAGATCGAAGAGGCCCTCATCTATGCCGATGTGGGCGTCGACACCACCGTGTCCATCGTCTCGAAGCTTGAAAACGAGGCCAACGCCGGCGAGATCAAGGATTCGGCCGCACTGCTGCGGCGATTGCGGGAGGTCACCGCCGAGCACTTCTGTCAGGACGACCGTCGTATCGACGTGGGCCACTCACCTGCGGTGATCCTCATGGTGGGCGTCAACGGGACCGGCAAGACGACCACCATCGGGAAGATAGCCTGGCACCTCAAGCAGTTGGGCAAGGAGCCTCTCCTCGTCGCAGGAGACACGTTTCGGGCCGCGGCCGTGGAGCAGCTCGCCGAATGGGGCCGACGCGTCGGTTGCGAGGTGGTGAAGCACGAACGCGGGGGGGATCCGGGCGCCGTGGTGTATGACGGCCTGGCGGCGGCCGAAGCCCGCAAGGCGGACGTGGTGATCATCGACACCGCCGGGCGACTGCACACCCAGGTGAACCTGATGAAAGAGCTGGAGAAGGTGTCGCGGGTGATCCAGAAGCGGATCGCCGACGCTCCTCACGAGTGTCTGCTCACCATCGACGCCACCACAGGGCAGAACGGCCTGATCCAGGCGCGCATGTTCAAGGAAGCCGCGGCTCTGACGGGTGTGGTGCTGACCAAGATGGACGGCACCGCCAAGGGAGGGATCGCTCTGGCCGTCTCCCACGAACTCGGACTGCCCATCAAGCTCATCGGGACTGGGGAGAAGTTGGAGAGCCTCCAGCCCTTCGACCCGCTCGAATTCGCGTCGATGCTGTTCGATGATTCTCTCGCCCACGGCTGACGGGGCGGCGGCCCGGAGGCCGGACTCCGCCCGGCAGTGCCGGCTCGTGAGGCGCCGGCGGGAGTGCCGGTGCGGTTTGACGGGAAGTAGGGCGGCGAGTAAACTGCGTCCCTCGCGGCCTCGGAACGGCGGCCGGCGTAGCGGTGCCCTGGGGCACCATCGATGACAAGGTGACAGGTGTTCGAATCCCTTTCTGACAAACTGCAGAGTGCTCTGGACGGCCTCAAGGGCCAGGGAAAGCTCACAGAGAAGGACATCGAGCGGGCGGCCCGCGAGATACGTCTCGCCCTGCTCGAGGCCGACGTCAACTACAAGGTGGTCAAGCAGTTCGTCGACAGGGTGAAAGAACGGGCCCTGGGCGCGGAGGTGTTGGAGAGTCTCACCCCGGTCCAGCAGTTCATCAAGATCGTCAACGAGGAACTCACCGCCATCATGGGGTCGGCTTCCACCAAGCTGACCTTCTCTCCAAGGCCGCCCACCGTGATCATGATGGTGGGTCTGCAGGGCTCGGGCAAGACCACCGCCTGCGGCAAGTTGGCGAAGTTCCTGCTCTCGGAGGGTAAGAGCCCCGCCATGGTCGCCGGCGACGTGTACCGCCCGGCCGCCGTGGATCAGCTCAAGACCTTGGGCGACCAACTCGGCGTTCCCGTATACGACGAGGGCACCAAGGCCGACCCGGTCGACATCGCCAAGCACGGAGTGGAATGGGCGCGCACCAAGGGCCGCGACGTGCTCATCATCGACACGGCCGGACGGCTCCATATCGACGAGAAGTTGATGGACGAGATCGCTCGCATCCGCAGCACCGTCAAACCGCACAACATCCTTCTGGTGCTCGACGCGATGACCGGCCAGGACGCCGTCAACGTCGCTCTGCAATTCCAGGAGCGGGTGCAGTTCGACGGGGTGATCCTCACGAAGATGGATGGAGACGCCCGGGGTGGGGCTGCTCTGTCGGTGCGGGCGGTCACCGGCAAGCCGATCAAGTTCGCGTCGAGCGGCGAGAAGCTGGACAACTTCGAGTACTTCCACCCCGACCGGGTCGCATCTCGCATCCTGGGCATGGGTGACGTCCTCTCGCTCATCGAGAAGGCGGAACGGACCATCGATGAGAAGAAGGCGCGTGAACTCGAGCAGAAGCTGCGCAAGAGCACCTTCACGTTCGAGGATTTCCTGGAGCAGATCCAGCAGGTGCGCAAGATGGGCTCCCTGACGAGTCTCCTGGGAATGATCCCTGGGATACCCGCCAACAAGCTCAAAGGCCTGCAGGTGGACGACAAGGCCTTCGACAAGATCCAGGCGGTCATCTATGCGATGACTCCGGAGGAGCGTCGGCACCCTGACATCATCAACGGAAGCCGCCGCCGGCGCATCGCCGCCGGCGCAGGCTCGGATATCCACTCGGTCAACCAACTGCTCAACCAGTTCAAGCAGGTGCAGAAGATGATGAAGCAGCTGGGTTCGGGTAGGATGCCCAAGAACCCGTTCCAGATGTTCGGCAACCCGAGTTGAACGGGAGGAGGTGACTAATGGCGACAGCGATACGATTGGCACGGAGGGGCAGCAAGAAACACCCCACGTACCGCATCGTGGTGGCCGACTCCCGGAGGGCTCGTGACGGCCGCTTCATCGAGAGCATCGGCTTCTACAATCCGCAGAGCGAACCGTCGGTGATCGAGGTGGACGAGGCCAAGGCCAAGGAGTGGCTCAAGAACGGAGCCCAGCCTTCCGATACGGTGCGCAAACTCTTTAGCGTGAAAGGCATCGTCTAGTTGAAAGAGTTGCTCGAATTCCTGGCCCGTTCGCTCGTAGACCATCCCGAGCAGGTGCGGGTGGAGGAGATCGAAACGGTCGATGGCGTACTCCTGCGTCTGACGGTGGCCAAAGAAGACGTAGGCAAGGTCATCGGCAAGCAGGGACGCATCGCCCGGGCCATCAGGACGGTGGTCAAAGCGAGCGCCGTCAAGGACGGCCGGCAGGCCACGGTCGAGATCGCGGACTGAGGACTCGGATCGGAGTGGAGTTGCGGCCGCCGAGTCTGCACCCCGTGGCGCGAGGCGTCGTCGGGTGCGCCCGTGGGGCCGCCGCGAGTGCTTGTTGCGTCCTCGCCTCGCCCGCGCGCGATGCACCCTGCCGGGATCACTTCACCTCGACTCGAGTCTGAGCCGGCGGGTATGCCGCGGCCCGAATGGATCGAGGTGGGACGGATCTCCCGGCCTCACGGGCTGCACGGAGAAGTTCGGGTATCGCCCAGTTCCGATAATCCCGAGCGTTACCTACCGGGAGCGCAGTTGCACGCGCGCCCGGGTCGCACGGGAGTGGCCGGCCCCCGGCTCCCCGAGCAGCTGCAGCTGACCGTGGAGAGTGTTCGGGGCGGCGAGGATTTCCCGATAGTCGGCTTTCGCGAGATCACGGACCGCGATTCGGCCGAGACCTTGTGCGGATACGTGCTGGAGGTACGGTCGAGCCAGCTACCGGAGCTCGACGAGGACGAGTTCTACCCGTTCGACCTCGTCGGCCTGGAAGCGCGCGACCCTTCGGGCTCTGAGGTGGGGCGGGTAACCGACGTCGTCGAATCTCCGGCACATCCCGTCCTGATCATCGCGCTGGCGGCGGGGGGAGAGGCGCTCGCACCTTTCGTGCAGGCGGCCGTGCCCGTCGTCGATGTCGAAGCTGGCTATTTGGTGGTGGATCCGGAGTTGATCAGCGGCCCTCGGACATGAAGCGCATCGACGTCTTCACCCTGGTCCCCGGGGCGTTCGACTGGTTCCTGGGCGGACATCCGGTCTCTACTGCGATCGCTGCAGCCGCGGTCGGGATCAGCGTTCACAACCTCCGGGACTACAGTCCCCTTCCGCATCGAGAGGTGGACGACTCTCCCTACGGCGGCGGACCGGGCATGGTAACCAGGGTGGACATCGTCGGAGAGGCTCTCGAGGGAGTCTTCGGGCAGCCCGCCTCCACGGTGAGGGACACGCGGGACGTGTATGTGCTCGCCGCGGGGGGATGCCCTTTCGACCACGAACTCGCGTTGGCTCTGGCGGGCAGCGCGCGGGACCTCGTGCTCCTCTGCGGGCGTTTCGAAGGCTTCGACGCCCGGGTGGAGGAGTTGTTCGCCGTTGGGGCGCTGTCGATAGGCCCCTATGTGTTAGCCGGCGGAGAAGTGCCGGCTTTGGCAGTCATCGAAGCTGTGGTACGGCACCTCCCGGGATCTCTCGGCAACCAGGACAGTGTGTTGGAGGAGTCGTTCAGTGCGGGATTGGGGGGCATGGTCGAGTATCCACACTACACGCGGCCTCGTGAGTACGGGGGGAGAGAAGTGCCCGCCGTGCTCCTGAGCGGCGATCACGCGGCCATCGCCAAGTGGCGTTTGGAGAATGCTCGGCCGTCGCCCTGGACGGCGAAAGAGGGGACCTGATGACGACCGGACCCGACCAGCCCGCTGAGGAGCGCCCATTCGAGCCTGGGGCGGAGCGACAGCCCGGGCCGGCCCCCGCGCTGGCGAAGGAGCCGGGGACGGCGAAGACCGCGAGGAAGTCGAGTGTTGCGAGGACGGTCGTCGAGGCCCTGGTCATCATCGCGGCCGCGGTCGTGATCGCCCTGCTGGTCCAGGCCTTCCTGGTCAAACCGTTCACCATCCATCAGGTCTCGATGAGACCTACGCTCGAGGAGGGAGACCGGATCCTCATCAACCGACTCGCTTATCGTTTCGGCGAGCCGTCCCGAGGTGACGTCGTGGTTCTCCATTCCCCCGTCAATGCAGACGAGGACTTGGTCAAGAGGATCGTCGCCCTCGCGGGCGACACAGTGGCTGTCTCCGATGGCCGGCTCTACCTCAACGGGGTGGCGCAACAGGAACCCTACCTGCTCGAGGAGTACATCCAGGGCGATATGCCCGAGACGGTGGTCCCTCAGGGAGAGGTGTTCGTCATGGGAGACAACCGCAATAACAGCGGCGACAGCAGGATGTTCGGGCCGGTCGGCACGGACTCTCTTATCGGCAGTGCGTTCGTCGTGTACTGGCCTATCGGTCGCTGGAAGACTCTCTGACCCCGAGCCCTTCGGCCCTTTCCTTGCTTGGGGCGGCCGAGTGTTGATGGACAGGCGGGTTGCAAACCGGTGGCCGATGCTTTAAAGTCTGCTGGCTTTTTTCCGGAATGGCGTGTTATGGGTCGGCGTAGGACGAGAGTCAGGACTGGGTAGACACATGGGTGCGATAGAAGAACTCGAGCGGGCACAGGTCAGAGAAGACATCCCCGTTTTCAAATCCGGCGACACCGTCCGGGTGCATTTCAAGGTGGTCGAGGGTAGCCGGGAGCGCATCCAGGTGTTCCAGGGGTTCTGCATCCGCAGGCAGGGCCAGGGTGCGCGTGAGACCTTCACGGTCCGCAAGCAGTCGTTCGGGGTGGGCGTCGAGCGTACTTTCCCCGTGCACTCCCCGAAGATCGAGAAGATCGAGGTCATGGCCATCGGCGATGTCGCCCGGGCCAAGCTCTACTATCTCCGCGAGAAGCTTGGCAAGAAGGCCAAGGTCAAGGAGAAGCGCGTCTGAGAGGAGTGAGGGCCGGGTGAGTGAACCCGATTCCGGCTCTCTGACCGGACCCGAGCCCGCGATCGGCGGGGAGGACACGTCGCCGGCGACCCCGGCAAAGGGCCAGAGCCGCGCTCTTCGCTGGGTGATCGAAGTCGTCGTCATCGTGGCGGCGGCTTTTGTTCTTGCCCTCCTCGTCCAGCAGTTCATCGTCAAGCCGTTCGCCATCCCCTCACCGTCGATGGAACCTACTCTGGTCGAAGGTGACCGGGTGCTCGTCAACCGGCTCGTGTACCACTTCCATCCGCCCCAGCGGGGTGACGTCATCGTGTTCCACCCCCCGGACCGTCCGGGTTCGGACCCCTTCATCAAGAGAGTGGTGGCTGTTGCCAACGATACGGTCGCGGTCCACGACGGAGTCCTCTACCTGAACGGCGTTGCCGTGGACGAGCCCTACATCAAGGAATACCCCATCGAGGGTGACTACCCTGAGACGACAGTCGCCGAGGGCCATGTGTGGGCTATGGGTGACAACCGCAACAACAGCGGCGACAGCCGAGTGTTCGGACCGGTGAGCCTCGAAGCCGTAATGGGAGAGGCGTTCGCCGTGTATTGGCCGCTTGGACGTGCGGGCGGACTCTAGCGGACACGATGTGGAGGGAGTAGTCGTCAAGCGAGGAAGGCGGGTGTCAGATCCCTTCCGCTTCGATCGACGGCTGCTGGAGGACGGTGCATCAGCCGGATCCGCACGTGACCTGCGACTGGCCGGCACAGACGAGGCCGGCCGCGGCTGCCTTGCGGGTCCACTTGTAGCGGCCGCGGTCGTCTTCGACTATGCGGCCGCCTCGTTCCGCGGTCTCGAGCGGCTGACCGACTCGAAGCTTATGACTCCAGAAGGGCGCGAACGTGCGTACCCTCTGATCCTGAGTGCGGCTTCTCGCGTGTCCTGGGTAGCGTTCGCTCCTGCGACCATCGACAGGGTCGGTCTGCACCGCTGCAATCTCTCTGCCCTGGGCGCGGCCCTCGATTCGCTGCACGGGGAATACGCCCTGGCGATCGTCGACGGGTTCGACCTCAAACGGCCCGAGCTGATGGCCAGGCCGATCGTCGGAGCCGATTACAAGAGTGCCGCGGTCGCGGCGGCTTCTGTGGTCGCGAAAGTGGTGCGGGACCGACTCATGAAGTCCTTGGCGCCGGATCACCCTCAATATGGGTTTGAAGAGCATGTCGGCTACGGTACCGGCAGACACAGGGAGGCGCTCAAGACCCACGGTCCCTGCACTCTGCACCGACTCAGCTTCCAGGGAGTGTCGTCCGTCCAACTCGGGTTCTGGGACGACCCGGAGGCGGTGGATCAAGCGATCCGGTAGCCGTCGCCCTCGGCTACCAGGAACCCCTCAGCCGTCAGTTGCTCGAGTACGTCGGTCAGGACGGCCGTCGGGCGTCCATCGCGCGAGACCTGGGCGTCTATGGCTGTGGGGTCTAGCGCCGACGGCGCGACAGAAAGAAGTGCTTGGAGGACCTGGGCCCGGAGCTGGCGACGGGAGCCGGCAAAGGGCGTCTGGACGGCATAATGCCTGCTCTTGCGACCGGGATTCGTCTCCGTCCTCTTCACCCAGACCCCATAGTCCATCAGTGCGTAGTACCAATCGCGGGGACGCTGCCGATCCAAAGTGACCTCGGCCAACGGCAGGATGTCGGCGTCGGCTACGGGCTCCGGGCCGTGGAAGAAGAAGTGGATGAAGGCCGACCGTATGTTGGTCTCGATGAACACATGGGGTTGGTCGTAGGCGAACACGCAGACAGCGGCGGCGGTGGATCGACCCACTCCAGGGAGGAGCCGCAGGGCGTCCGCGGAGGCGGGGACGCGTCCCTGATGACGGTCCATGATGATCCTGGCTGCGCTGTGTAGCCAAAGCGCGCGCCGGTTGTAGCCGAGCCCAGACCACGCCGCGAGGACTTCGACCACAGCCGCAGCTCCGAGGGCCTCCACCGTGGGGAAGGACTGGAGGAAAGGGCCGTACTTCCGCAGCACCCGGGTCACCTGGGTCTGCTGAAGCATCACCTCCGAAACCAGGATCCGGTACGGGTCACGGGTGCGGCGCCAGGGCAAGTCTCGCCGGTGAAGAGAGTAGTGGTTCCACACCGTCGTCCGGAAGTCGACGATCTGCGCCGCGCTCATACCAAAGTCCGACCTTCTGCGCATTTCTCTCCGCTAGTCTCGCGCCGGCAGCCCTAGATCCGCTCCGACAAAGAGGAGGACACGTGATCGACGACGCCCGCCCCAGCCTGGACCGAGTGGTCAGAGGGCGCACGGGGGAGCATGTCGCAGCCTCCTTCCTATCCGATAGAGGGTACCGCGTGCTTGCCAGGAATCAACGTACTCCGCTCGGGGAGCTCGATCTCGTGTGTCGCACGTCCTCGCAGATCGTGGTGGTCGAAGTCAAGGCCCGCTCGGGAAACGAGTATGGCTCCGGTCTTGAAGTGATCGGCCCTCGCAAGGCCAGACGGCTGCGGGCGGCGGCCATGTTGTGGCTGTCCGAGCGCGGCATGCTCCCCTGTTCTCTACGGTTCGACGCGGTCCTCGTCGCCCTGGATGCCTCGGGGCTGCCCTGCAGCCTGCGAGCACGTCAAAGACATCCTCGGTGAAGGGTCCTATTGATGCCGGTCGCGTCGGTCTGGGGATTCGCTCTCGTCGGCATCGATGCGGTGCCGGTCCGTGTGGAGGCTCATGCCCGCAACGGACTGCCGGGCGTGACCATCGTGGGGCTTCCGGGGGCAGCGGTGCGGGAGGCCAGGGAGCGCGTGCGGTCGGGCGCGGCTTCAAGCGGTCTCCCGCTTCCCACGCGACGCATCACGATCAACCTAAGCCCCGGCGATGTGCCCAAAGAGGGGTCGGGCTTCGATCTGCCCGTCGCCCTGGCCACGCTTGCCGCCTGTGGCTACCTTCCTCCCGGGATAGTCAGTGGGGTGGGCGCCGTGGGGGAGGTGTCGCTGGACGGGCTGGTCCGGCCGAGCCGAGGCATGGTGTCGATCGCCGAGGCGGCCGGCAAGGTCGGCGCAGTCCTGCTGGTCACGCCTGTAGAGGGCCTTTCCGCTGCGCTGGAAGTCAGCAAGATCCCTGTGGTGGGAGTGCGATCGCTCGCAGAGGCGCTGCAGGTTGTCAAAGACCCAGCTTTTCGGCAGCGGGTGTTGGAGCGCGGCAGGCGTTGGCTGCGATACCGGCGGGATACCGAAGAGCAATTTGTGAATCGCGAGGAGTTCGATCTGTACCAGGTAGCCGGTCATCTCCAGGCCAAGCGCGCGCTCGAGATAGCGGCCGCAGGAAGTCACCATCTGCTGATGGTGGGATCACCAGGAGCCGGCAAGACGATGCTGGCCAGACGGTTTCCCGGGATCCTACCTACCCTCACCCGCGACGAGGCAGTCGACGTCACCAGAGTATGGAGCGCAGCCGGACTTCACGTCCCGCCAGCGGGGCTCGTCAGACAGCGGCCTTTTCGCGCTCCTCACCACACCGCCTCGCGCGCAGCCATTGTGGGAGGAGGGATGCTTCTTAGGCCGGGGGAGGTCAGTCTCGCGCATCGGGGCGTGCTCTTTCTGGACGAGTTTCCGGAGTTCTCCCGGGACGCCCTCGAGGCATTGCGCCAGCCTCTAGAGGAGGGCAGAGTCATCATCTCGAGGCGGAGCGGTGTGTCGGAGTTTCCTGCCGCCTGCACGCTGGTGGGCGCAATGAACCCGTGTCCGTGCGGCTATCTGGGCCATCCTTCAAGGCCATGTCGCTGCACAGCGGCAGCCATAGAGCGCTACCGGGCTCGTGTGAGCGGGCCTCTGCTCGATCGCATCGATGCGCTGATAGAGGTTCCCCCGGTCACTCCATCCGCGCTTGAGGATCGCGCCGCCGGCGAACCGTCGGCCGCAGTGCGCAGGCGGGTGGAGGCAGCCCGCGAATTCCGGGGCGCGCGAGAAGCGCGGGCTGCGCAGCGGATTCAGAAAGGCGGGGATGGCCGCGTGGAGGGGCACAATCAGTTCTCCGGAAGTGCGCGGTCGTTGCTACACGAGGCTCTTCTGCGCGATGCCCTCAGCGGGCGAGGATATGTCCGTGTCGTCAGACTGGCCCGGACCATCGCCGACCTAGACGGCGCCGAGAACATAACCGCCGACCATATTGCGGAGGCTCTGTCCCTCAGGCTCGATTACCGTCGGCTGGCGTTCGTGTGATGATGTCGGACCCAGCAGCACTTGCGGCCAGGCGGCGGGCTGCGCTCGGCCTGGCCTACGTGAGCCACGGCGGCTGTCACGGAGTGCTCCGACTACTCGGAGACAGAACCCCCGAGGACCTCTGGTCCGCTAGGGCCGACGCGCTCGGCGAGTTCAAGATGACCGATGAGGCCGCACGGCGGTTCGACCATGCTCGCCAAGCCCAAGAGGTCGCGCGTCTGGAGCAGGCGCTGGAGGCCGCTGGGCTGCGTTTCCTCGCCTTCGGGACACCTGAGTATCCGCAGGAGTTCACTCACCTCATAGACCCGCCGGCCGGGTTCTTCGCTCGAGGGACCGAGGCGGCGCTCTGCACGTTGCTCTGCCGTCCTCGAGTCACCATAGTCGGTACGCGGAGAGCTTCGGCGTACGGCGTCAGGGCCGCTCGCGACTTGGCCGGAGCGTTCGCTGCCCATGGGATCGCGGTCGTCAGCGGCATGGCGCTGGGCGTAGACGGCCGGGCCCACGAGGCTGCCCTGGAGGCCGGCGGCACTACGGTCGCGGTGCTGGGTTGCGGGGCCGACATCGTGTATCCGCCGCGGCACCGGGGCCTCTACCAGGCCATTTCCCAACGCGGGCTGATCTTGAGCGAACTCCCACCCGGTACGCCTCCATCGCGGTGGACGTTCCCGCACCGTAACAGGCTGCTCGCGGCACTGGGCGATGCCGTCATCGTCGTCGAGGGGCCACCGACGAGTGGCGCCATGCAGACGGCGACGCAGGCTGCAGCGCTCGGAAGGCCCGTGTTCGCAGTGCCCGGCTCCATCTACGTCGACAACCATCGGGGCTGCAACCAACTGCTGCGCGATGGCGCAGCACCCGCTCTTGACCCTGGTTCCACAGTGGAGGAGTTCCTCGCTCAAACAAGAATCGAGAGAGGGGAACGGCGATCTCTCGAGTTGGGAGATTCGGTGGCACGGCAAGTCGTGAGGACGGATCCGTTCCGGGAGCTTGCGGCGGCAGGCCGCGAAGCGATTCTTGAAGCGGTCGCGGCAGCGCCCGTTGTCCGTGGATGCCCTTGTGGCTCGCACCGGGTCCAACGCAAGGCAGGTGACGGCCGCGTTGGCCGAACTGGAATTGGCCGGGCTGGTTGCCAGAGCGGGGCCGGGAGTGTACATCAGAGCGCCCTGAGCAGGAGGCGCAGCGGAGGCCGATGCAAGACCGAGCAGAGTCAGCACGTTCGATGGCGCCGGCGGAGGTGGAGCAGACCATCGCCGCGTTCCTGCGGGGTCTCGTGGCGGCCGACTACAGCATTCGCACCATCGAAGCCACCGCCGCAGACCTCGAGCAATTCGGCGTCTTCCTCGGTGCCCGCGGGGTGACAGCCGTGAGCATGATCTCCCGAGCGGACGTAAGCGAGTTCGCCGCCACCCTTGCCGACCCCACGGGCTCCGACCTCCGATCGTTCGCATCAGGTGCGCGGTCAGAACATGGTTCTCGCGCCGATCAACGGGTCTCCCGGCCTTACGCGCGCAGCACTATCGCCCGTAAGCTCTCTGTCGTCAGAGGCTTCCTGGGCTTCTGCGAAGAGAACGGTCTTATCGAGACGAGCCCCGCGGCCGGAGTGGGGTCGCCCCGGGTACCGCGGCGCCTGCCGCAGGTGCTCACCCCGGTCCAAGCAGCCGACCTGCTCGAGGCTATGGGAGCAGACAAGCCGCTCGAAGTGCGGGATAGAGCGCTGTTCGAGTTGATATACTCGAGCGGATTACGATGCCAGGAGGTGCTGGATCTGCGGCTGCGAGACCTCAACCTCGGGTCGCGGGAAGTACGCGTCGAAGGGCAAAGGGCGAAAGGTGCGGGTGATACCGGTCGGGGAGGTCGCGCTGGACGCGCTGGAACGCTATCTAAGCGAGGGGCGGCCCCGGTTGGCGAGGGACGTCGACGATGACCACGTGTTCTTGAGCCGGACGGGCCGCCCCTTGTCGTCGTCGGACGTGCAACGTCGCTTGGCTCGCTACCTGGCTCGGGCGGGAGTACCGAGAGGGACGTCGCCTCATACGCTGCGCCATTCGTTCGCCACCCACCTGCTCGAAGGGGGCGCCGACCTTCGGGTCGATCCAGGAGATGCTGGGTCATTCCTCGCTCGGACCACGCAGGTGTACGCGCATGTCTCGGCGGCCCACCTGCGCAGGGCCTATCGCCGGGCCCACCCCGGGCGTAGAGAGCAGTCTTCATGATCGTCGATCCCACCAAACAGCACGATCTCGCCGAGTACCTGGCGCCTCTACAAGGAGCGAACGCGACCAGCGGGCGCGGGACCAGCTCATCCTGGCCTACTCGCCTCTGGTCAAGTACGTCGCGGGTCGCATGAGCAGCGGGCTTCCGGCCCACATCGAGGAGGCCGACCTGGTCTCGTACGGTCTGCTGGGGTCTGATCGGGGCGCTGGAGCGGTTCGACCCCTCGCGGAACATCAAGTTCGAGACCTACGCCATCTCCAGGATCAAGGGCTCCATCATCGACGAACTGCGCGCCCTCGACTGGGTGCCCCGTTCGGTCCGTAGCTGGGCTCGCAAGGTCGAGGCGAGCAGTCACCCGGCTTGAGAACCAACTGACGCGGGCGCCGACGGACGACGAGATCGCCGCCGAGCTGGGCATTGAGGTGGACGAGTTCCACGACATCCTCAACCAGATCAGTTGCGCCTCCGTGGTGGCGCTTGACGAGTTCTGGGATTCGCCGGGCCCGGGGCAGGACAAGGTCAACCTCATCGACACGATCGAGGACACCGACGCGCCCGATCCGTCGCGGGCGTATCGCGTCCAGGTCATCAAGGAGACGCTCGCGGCCGCCATACGAGCGACTGCCAGAGCGCGAGCGCATCGTGATCGGTCTCTACTACTACGAGGGTCTGACCCTCAAGGAGATCGGCGAGGTCCTCGGCGTCACCGAATCGCGGGTCTCGCAGCTGCACACCAAGGCGGTCCTGCGGCTGCGCGGGCGCATCAAGGAGGACCTCGATCTGGACGCTCTCGCTCCAGTAGCGGAGCGTGCCGGCGCGCTGACGCCGGTGCCATGCGCTCTTGTGGTAAACTGCTGCGGCTCATGCCATCGATCCTGAGGATCCACCGCGGCGGTGGTGCCGGGATGACCGGTTCCGGACGCGGCCCTCAGAGGGTGACGCAAACAAAACCATGAGTGAGGTAAGCATGCCCGCAGCTTCCATGAAGCAGCTCCTGGAATCAGGAGTCCACTTCGGCCACCAGACCCGCCGTTGGAACCCCAAGATGAAGCCCTACATCTTCACCGAGCGGGGCGGCATCCACATCATCGACCTTCAGCAGACCACCGTCCTGCTCGACCGCGCGTACGATTTCGTGCGCAACATCGCCAGCAGGGGCGGCACCGTGCTGTTCGTCGGCACCAAGAAGCAGTGCCAAGACATCATCGCGCGACGAAGCCGACGCGGGTGGGCATGCCCTATGTGTCGCATCGCTGGCTGGGCGGGCTTGCTGACCAACTTCACCACCATCGACAACCGCATCAAGCGCATGCACGAGCTGCGCAAGCTCAAGGAAGAGGGCCAGCTCGGTCTGCTCCCCACCAAGGAGCGCATGGCCATGGAGCGCGAGCTGGAGAAGCTCGAGATCAACCTGGGCGGCGTCAGCATCATGACCCGGCTTCCCGACGCCGTGTTCGTGGCCGACCCGAAGCGAGAGGCCATCGCCACCAAAGAAGTCAACAAGCTCGGTCTGCCGCTCATCGGGCTGTGCGACACCAACTGCGACCCCGATGAGGTCGACTATGTCATCCCCGGCAACGACGACGCCATCCGCTCTTGCAGCCTGATCGTCAAGACGCTGGCACGCGCGGTCGAGGAAGGCCGGGCGAAGATCCAGGTCTCCGAGTTCCTTGCCGCGCGAAGCGGCTCGCGGAGCCGCTCAGGCCCAGGCTCGCGCGCGCGTCAGAGGAGGGGCGTGAAGGCGGAGGCGAGGGCGGCTCCCGCCCGGCGTGAAGCCCGGGGGCAGAGACCGCTCGTCCGGCGAGCGCCGTCCGGGAGGCCCTGGCCGACCGGCGGCAGGGCGTCCGGGTGGCCCGGGCCGCCCCGGCGCGCGCGATGACGCTGGCCGTCCAGCGCCGGCGAGGCGCGCGAGCGCGCCGCGGCCGGCGGCACCTGCCGAGCGTCCGGCCGAGCACGGTCGACGCTGGAGAGCGCCTGGCCGAAGAGGTCCCGGGCGACGAAGGGGCAGGAAGCCTGACCCGGGTCGGCCGGCGCAAGGCTGAGCCGGCGCTGATGGCACAGGCGGCCGCGCCGACGGCCGCAGTGGCTGCCGGATGCGGAGTTGAAGACTAACGTCTCGATGGAGGCAGAAGATAGAGTGTTGATGCTGGACTGGTCAAGAAGCTGCGCGACGCCTGCGGCGCGGGCATCATGGACTGCAAGATGGCCCTGACCGAGGCGCAGGGCGATATGGACGAGGCCCTCAAGATCCTGCGCAAGAAGGGCATGGCGACGGCCGACAAGAAGTCCTCGCGTGCCACCAACGAAGGCATGGTCGACTACTACATCCACCCGGGAGCGAAGGTGGGCGTGCTCGTCGAAGTGAACTGCGAGACCGACTTCGTGGCCCGCAACGAGGAGTTCAAGGCGTTCGTGCACGACGTGGCCATGCATATCGCCGCGGCCAGCCCCGTGTGGGTGTCGCGGGACGATATCCCGAGGAGACACGGGCGGCGAGATGGAGATCTACGCGGCCCAGGCCAAGTCATCGGGCAAGCCCGAGGCGGTCATCGCAAAGATCGCCGAAGGCAAGCTCGGCAAGTGGTATTCCGAGGTGGTCCTGCTCGAGCAGCCCTTCGTCAAGGACCCGGACAAGACCATCGAAGACCTTCGGCGCGAGACTCATCGCTAAGATAGGTGAGAACATCGAGATCAGGCGGTTCGCGCGATTCCGCGTGGGCGACGGGGTGGCCTAGAGACCAGCAGCACCGTACACACGAGCCTCGGGGCGCCTGCGGCGCCACGAGGGTAGGCCGAAGCGAGGAGACATGACCCAGCAACCGGTGTGCAAGAGGGTTCTGCTCAAGCTGAGCGGCGAAGCCCTCATGGGAGACCTTGCAGTACGGCATCGACCCGGGGCGTCTGCGCGGCGGTCGCCGACGAGATCAGCCACGCGGTGGCCGCGCGGCACGGAAGTGGCGATCGTGGTGGGTGCCGGGAACATCTTCCGGGGTGTGTCAGGCGCCTCGCAGGGCATCGATCGGGCTACTGCCGACTACATGGGCATGCTGGCCACCGTGATGAACTCCATGGCCTTGCAGGACGCCTTGCGGAAGCTTTCCATCCACTCACGTGTGCTTTCCGCGATCGCCATGCAGGAAGTCTGCGAGCCCTACATCCGAGGCAGGGCGATGCGGCATCTGGAGAAGGGGAGGGTGGTGATCTTCGCCGGCGGCACAGGCAACCCCTTCTTCACCACCGACACCGCGGCGGCGCTGCGGGCTCTGGAGATCGGGGCCGAATGCCTGCTGATGGCCAAGAAGAAGTACGACGGTATCTACAGCGCCGACCCCGAGATCGACCCCGAGGCGCCAAGCTGATCGAACACATCACCCATAGGGAGGCCCTCGAGCGCGGTCTTCGGGTGATGGATTCCACCGCCTTCGCTCTATGCATGGACAACGGGCTGCCCATCGTCGTCTTCAACATGAGCGTGGCGGAGAACATCCGACGGGTCCTGCGTGGCGAGCGGGTAGGCACGCTGGTCACACGCGAACCGAACGGAGAGGGGGTAGCATGATCAAGGAGCTCATAGCCGACGGCAAGAGGCGCATGGAGAGCGCGCTCGAGGCACTGCGCAGCGAGTTCAACACCGTCCGGACCGGACGGGCCTCTACAGGGCTGCTCGACCGGCTTCACGTCGACTACTACGGAGCCAAGACTCCTCTCAAGCAGCTCGCCAACCTGGCCACCCCCGATCCTCGGACCATCTCGATCACGGTGTACGACAAAGGCGCCGTCAACGCGGTCGTGCGTGCCATCCAGGAATCCGACCTGGCGTTGACACCCAACACCGATGGCACCGTCATCCGTCTCAACATACCCGCGCTCACCGCCGAGCGACGCAAGGACCTGGTCAAGCTTGTCAGGAACATGGCCGAGGATGCCCGGATAGCGGTGCGCAACGTGCGCAGGGACATCATCCAGGACCTCAAGGACCTCAAGAAAGAGGGCGACGTGTCCGAAGACGACGAGCACAGGGCCGAGGAAGAGGTCCAGAAGCTCACGGACAGCTACGTTGAGAAGATCAACCAGTTGGTCCATCACAAGGAAGAAGAGATCCTCGAGATCTGAAGTGAACGCCGGCGCATGGCTCAGTCGGGTCTTCGGCAGTAAGCGGCGCGACGCCTCCCAGGCGGACGCGAGCGACGGGTGGGCGGCGAAACCCTACCACGTGGCCATCATCATGGATGGCAACGGGCGGTGGGCGCGGCGTCACCATGTACCCGTCGGTGCGGGGCATCGTGCCGGGGTGCAGGCGGTGCGGCGGGTCATCGAAGAGGCCCGCGACCTCGGCATCGCTCAACTCACCCTGTACTCCTTCTCCACCGAGAACTGGAACCGGCCCGCCGACGAGGTGGAAGGCCTGATGCGTTTGCACATCGAGATGATCGATTCTGAGGTGCCCACCCTTCACAAGAACAATTGTCGCGTGGTCTTCGTGGGACGGCGGAGCGGGTTCAGCGAAGCCCTGCTTGAGAGGATGAGATGGGCGGAGGAGCTGACGGCGGGCAACACCAGGATGATCCTGTTCATCGCCTTCAACTACGGAGGCCGGCTGGAGATCCTGGACGCGGTGCACGACGCTCTGGCGGAGGGTGTGGCCGCGGCAGACCTGAGTGAGACCGACATCTCGTCGCATCTGTACTCACCGCTCATGCGGGACCCCGATCTGGTGATCAGGACCTCGGGGGAGATGCGACTTTCGAACTTCCTCCTATGGCAGACGGCCTACTCCGAGCTGTATTTCTCCAGCAAGCTCTGGCCGGACTTCGACGAGGCAGAACTGCGACGTGCTCTTGACGACTACGCCTCCAGGGAACGCCGTTTCGGCCGCCGGGAAGAGGACGGCGGCAGTGCTCGGAGAGTGGCGATGCTTAGGTACCGGGTCATGGTGGCCATCGTGGGGCTTCCCATAGGGCTGGCCGCCATCATCCTCGGCGGGTACTACCTACTAGCGCTCGCACTGCTGCTCGCGATCATCGGGCTTCACGAGTACTACACCCTTCTCCGTCCGTACCGACCGAATCTCCTGGTCGGCTACGTGGCCGGGATCGCTTCCGTCCTCGGCGCCTACTACTGGGGGATCGAGGGACTGCTGGTGGGACTGGCGATCCTCATGGTCCTGACCTTCTTCTGGTCGCTCTTCGGCGAACTCGGTGCGCATCTTGTGGGCCGTATGGCCATGACAGGGTTCGGCGTGATCTGGGTGGCGATAGGCTTCGCTTACGTCCTTCTCATCCGCCAACTCAACCACGGCATGGAGCTCACCATCATGTTGCTCGCGTGCACCATGGTGAACGATACCTTCGCCTACTTCGTCGGGCGGGCCTTCGGTCGGCACAAGCTGGCCCCGCGGATATCCCCGGGGAAATCCGTGGAGGGATTTGTCGGCGGTATCGTCGGGTCGGTGGTCGCTGCGCTCGTCGTCAAGATCTATTCGGACTGGCTCACGTGGGAACAGGCGGTGATCTTCGGTCTGGTCATCGGTGTGGTGGGCGCTGGGGTGACCTCTTCGAATCGGCGGTCAAGCGCGACTTTCGAGTTAAGGACTCGGGCAAGATACTGCCGGGCCACGGGGGCATCCTCGACCGCTTCGATGCCGTCCTGCTCGCCGGCTTCGTCACCTACTGGCTGGCGATCGCGCTGCTGGGCGACGTGGTGCAATGAAACGGATCATCGTTCTTGGAGCCACCGGCTCCATAGGTGTGCAGGCCCTTCAGGTGGTGGCCGCCAGCAAAGACCTGACGATAGTCGGGCTTTCGTGCGACAAGAATGTTCGCCTGTCTGCTCGAGCAGGCCGCGTCGCTCGGCGTGGATGATGTCGCCATAGCCGACGAGACCGCCGCGGCCTCGGTCCCGGCGTCCCTCTACCCGGGGATGCGTGTCCGAACGGGAGCCGGGGGCGCGGCGCGGCTGGTGCGGGAGGTCGAAGCCGACCTGGTGCTCAACGCCATCGTGGGCTTCGCCGGCCTCGAAGCGACTATCGCGGCGCTTGAGCAGCGGGCTGCCGGTCGCGCTGGCCAACAAGGAGAGCCTGGTCTGCGCGGGCGGGCTGGTGACCGGGTTGGCGGCCAGCAGGAATGCGCCGCTGCTGCCGGTGGATTCCGAGCATTCGGCGCTGTTCCAACTGGTGGCCGCGGCGGGGCAACAGGCCGTCGACTCGGTGATCATCACCGCCTCCGGGAGGACCCTTCCGGGGCCGCACCCGCGACGAGCTGGCAGCGGTGACACGGGAGGAGGCCCTGTCCCATCCCACCTGGTCCATGGGCGAGAAGATCTCCATCGATTCCGCGACGCTGATGAACAAGGGGCTGGAGGTGATCGAAGCTCATCACCTGTTCGGGTTGCCCTACGAACGCGTGGAGGTGGTCCTCCATCCCCAATCCTTGGTGCATGCGCTGGTGCGGCTTGTAGACGGTGCGCTCCTTGCGCATCTGGGCTCCCCCGACATGCGCGTGCCCATCGCCTTCGCCCTCCACTATCCCAGCGCGATGCCCGTGACCGCGCGCAGGTTTGACCTGGCCGCAGGGGTGTCGCTCGACTTCGGCGCTCCCGACGAGACGACTTTTCCCTGCATCCGGCTTGCCCGTGAGGCCGGTCGCAAGGGGGACAGATGCCACCTGCGCACTGAACGCCGCGAACGAAGTGGCAGTGAGGGCGTTTCTTGATGGTCATCTTGGCTTCTTGGGTATATCAGAGGTGGTGGAGGAAGTGACTCGTCGGGTGGAGCCCGGCTCCTTCGGAACGTACGAGGAGGTTGCGGCCGTCGATTCCAGGGCGAGGCTCATGGCCGAAGTCGGTTTGTGCCGAACTAAGGCACGAGGTGAGAAGTCGTGACTAGTTTTCTAGGCGTAGTGGTGGCGATCTTGGGGTTGGGGTTCCTGATCCTGGCCCACGAGTTCGGTCATTTCATCGTGGCGAAGGCCACGGGCATGCGCGTGGAGGAGTTCAGCCTCGGTTTCGGCCGATACCTGGTCAAGAAGCGAGTGGGGGAGACCGTATACGGCATCTCCATCCTGCCTCTGGGCGGCTACGTGCGGGTCACCGGCATGCACAAAGAAGAATTCGAAGCCCGCATCGCGGAGGCGAGGGAGGAAGAAGCCGAGTGGCGCGCAGCGCATCCCGAGCCGGAGGTCGACAAGCGCCGCCCGCGTGACCCCGAGGACCGGCTCGCCGGGCCCCGGGCGCTCAGCGCCGACGAGATCGCGGCCACGCCTCTCGAGCGCCGGTACTACGCCCACCCGTTCCACCACAAGGTCGCGTTCATCGTGGCCGGCGTGGTCATGAACCTCATCGTCGCCTTCCTTCTGATCTTCATTGTGGGACTGTCTCAGGGTGAGTACGTCGTCAGCACCACCGTCGAGCAGGTGCAGCCCGGCACTCCGGCCGCCGCTGCCGGGGTCCAGCCCGGAGACCGGATCGTGAGTGTGGGCGGCAAGGATGTCTCCGACTGGGAGGCGGTCCGCACGGAGATACTCATCCATCCAGGGGAGACCGTCACGGTGATCGTCGATCGTGGCGGGCAGGAGGTCGAGCTCGACGGCCGAGATACGCGAACAGGAGGACGGCACCGGGTATCTAGGCGTACAGCCGACCGCCGAGCATCAGAACCTGGGGTTCTTCGCGGCGCTTCGCTACGCGGCCCAAGAGACCGCGAACATGGTCAAGCTGATCTTCAGCGGGCTGAAGATGATGTTCTCGGGCCAGGTGCCGGTCACCGGCTCGCAGGGCCTCGCAGGGCCTGTCGGCATCATCCAGTTGTCCAGCGAAGCCTTCGCCGGCGGGTACTATCTGATGCTGCTCGCCCTCATCAGCGTCAACCTGGCCATCCTCAACATGTTGCCCGTGCTGCCGCTCGACGGGGGCCACGTGTTGTTCAGCATCATCGAGCGCATCCGGGGCCGGAGCGTCTCGTTGCAAGTGTTCGAACAGGTGTCCATGGTCGGCTTGGTGATATTCGTCGCATTGTTCATCCTTGCGACCTCCAACGACATCGGGCGCATCTTCGGCGGGTAGCCGGTCGCGGTGGCCAGCCGAATGCAGATCGACCTAGGCGGCGTTCACATCGGCGGCGGTGCGCCTATCGTCGTCCAGTCGATGACGAACACGCGCACCGACGACGTTGACGCGACTCTGAGTCAGATCCGAGCTCTGGCCACGGCGGGAGCCGCGGTCGTACGGATCGCCGTGCCCGATGCCGAGGCCGCCGCGGCGGTGCGCACCCTCGTCTCCGAATCTCCTGTCCCTCTGGTGGCCGACGTGCATTTCGATCATCGGCTGGCCGTCGCGGCGCTGGAGGGCGGCGTTGCCGGGATCCGCATAAACCCGGGCAATATCGGGGGAGAAGAAGCCGTGCGCGAGGTCGTGGAGGCGGCCGACGCGGTCGGCGCGGTCATTCGGGTGGGAGTCAACAGTGGTTCCCTTGCAGCGCGACCTCCGGGAGATGGAGGTGCGAGATCCTGCGGGCGCGCTCGTGGAGTCGGCGCTGCGCTCCTGCGCGCTTCTCGAGGAGCTCGGGTTCAGTCGCATCAAGGTATCGGCCAAGTCGTCGTCGCCCCTCGTCACGGTCGCCGCCAATAGGCGGCTGGCCGGACTCCTGACATACCCGCTGCACCTGGGCGTCACGGAGGCCGGCACGCGGTGGGCCGGCTCCATCCGTAGCGCCGTGGCTCTGGGGATCCTGCTGGAGGAGGGTGTAGGGGACACCATCCGGGTTTCGCTCACCGGTGATCCTGTGGAGGAGGTGAGAGTGGCTCTGGAGATCCTGCGCACCCTCGAGTTGGCGCCGCGTGGTCCCCGGGTCATCTCCTGCCCCACCTGTGGACGGACCGAGATCGATCTGGAGAGGCTGGCCCTGGAGGTCGAGCGGCGTCTGGAGGAGTCCGGGCTCGACCTCGAAGTGGCGGTGATGGGCTGCGTCGTGAATGGTCCCGGAGAGGCGCGCAAAGCGGACTTCGGCATCGCCGGCGGGGCGGGCGAAGGGGTGGTGTTCGCCCAGGGGAGACCCGTGTGCAAAGTCTCTCAGGACCGAGCTGGTGGACGCCCTGTTCGCCGAGATCGCCCGCCGGTCGTCGGCTGAGGAAGACTGCTAGACTGTCTTTCGCGCGCGGGCCCGGCTCCACGCGCATCCCGCCGTTTCCGTCCGAGGAGGACCCGATGCGCGCCACAGCGCTCTTCATGCCGACGCTCAAGGAAGACCCGGCCGACGCCGAGGCCGTCAGCCACAAGCTCATGGTGCGCGGGGGGTTCGTCCGCCAGTTCGCCTCGGGCATCTATGTCTTCTTGCCGCTCGGATGGCGGGTGATGCGGCGCATCTGCGCCATCATCCGTGACGAGATGGACGGGATCGGGGCGGTCGAGCTGTCCATGCCCACCCTACACCCGGCCGACGTGTGGCAGGCGAGCGGGCGTTACGATGCGATCGGCCAGGAGATGTTCCGCCTGAACGACCGCGGAGGTCGGGACATGGTCCTGGCCATGACCCATGAGGAGGTCTTCGCCTGGCTCGCTTCGCGGGAGCTCCGCTCATA
>CAVZSN010000005.1:0-91132 GCA_963777945.1 uncultured Actinomycetota bacterium | reverse complement strand
CGCTTTTTTTAACAAATATCTCACTTAGATAGAACAGTTTAGCGCAGAATGTTATGCCGGACTACGCGATACTCCACTAGAAGAAACAAGGTATAACAAAGACTACCTAGCACACAACAGCAAACTACTTTCCATAGACCCACCGAACAACTGATTGAAATTTAGGAAAGAATTAAGCAGCAAATACAAGAAATCAAGGATCGTTGCAACACGGGACAATTTGACCAGGCGTTACGTGCCTTTTCGGGACAAAAAAGCAAAAAACTTTTCTATTCTTCGCAAATTTTACATTTAAAGGTAAAATCACTTGCTGAATTTCAAAAATACAACGATAAAAATAACTAATTTGTCATAGTATATCTCAAGCATACTCGCAGCGTACAGCACGCTACACTAGCAGGATATGCTGTGCTGTATGCTACCAAATGCCAGCAAAAGTAAAGGTTAAGCAAGAGAAAAAGCGTATCGAAAAACTAACCATTTTTCGATACGCAACAGTCCAAAGCGGACGATTCATCGCGAGCTCATTTATGCACGTTCTTCTAACCAGTTGTAGAATATACTTTTTTCATCAATCTCCGTTTGTGTATCGATTAAGATTTGATTTAACTCATTCATGCGGATTTTTATATAATCATAAATGTTTTGCGCTTGCTCTTGTGTAGAGGATTCAGTTAATTCCTTAGCTTTAGTCATGATCAAATTGAAGACACGCACCGCATTAGTCCTTGCTTGTTCATCGCTAATCATGATCAGCTTACTCGCATCAATCGCAACGGCCTTTACTATTGCCCGAATTTCCGTTATCAATTTTTCACTTGCAGCTGTCTCAAACTTACCTGTCGACCAATGTAAATCAAAGCCAACAATCGCTCTACCTTTTTTCATTTCCGTATAACGAATTTCAAGCTCTGTATATTGATTAATTTCCTCAATCGCCACATCCAATACTTTCGTTTTAAATAAAGACGTATTGGTTTGATAGCTCTTTACCTCTTCAACATTAAACAAGCCCATTAATTCATCTTTCGTAAACTGTTTGTGCCAATAACCATATAGCGCCTTTAGATGCTCATACAGCACCCAACTAAATGAGCTTTTGAAGTTTGCCGTTACGGTTAAATCATTTATTATATAACGATTTTTTAAGTCTAGAATGTGGGGTAAAAACTTCGTATTCCATTCAAAAACAAAAGTCCCCCGTTCATAATACATATCCGTAAAAATATTTGAATATCTAAACCGATCATTTACATAATCAATAAAAGCCACTTTTAAATTCATCAATTCTTTCGCGTCAATAACGGCATCTTTCGTAGCGTACTTCACTATATTGAATTGCTTTTCGAAATCAGCTTTGTTAAATACAGTCGAGCCATTCTTTTGTGTACTAAAAATCGCATAAGAAAGTACCTGCATCTGATTCAGTGTGAGTCCTTGATTCAACTTAGCCAGAGAAATCTCATTACTCTTTTTAATGCTCGTCTCCAAATTACAACACTTATTTTTTCGTGTCATGGCTTACCATCCCTACCCTGTATACTTCAATTGAAACTTAACTATAAATAAGTTTCAATAAAACCGACGAAAAGTTTTTAAAAATGCTCAAAAAACGACGTAAAAGTTTCAATAAACCCGACTAAATGTTTTAATAGACCCGACTAAAAGTTTCAATAAAACTCGCAATCCCTTGGTGCTGTAAGTCTCGCACAATCGTTAAATATAAATAAAGTAATTAATAAATAAACAAATAATATATATAAACTCTCATTCAATGAGATTAATAATTTGAAAGAAAAAGCATCTGGAACCTCAAATAATAGAGATTTCTATTTTACAATGTGCTCCATACTAGAAAAACGAAAAATCTTCGCAAAATCCACGCGAAAAATCGCGCAACTACGCACCTCCTACGAACAACAAATTGACGCATTGAAGCAAGACGAATATCGAAAAGGAGACGCCTAGTATCTAGGCGTCTCCTTGTTTATATTGCGCCCCCCCGTCAATAAAAGTGACAAAGGACTTCGTTTGTTTCCTGGATTTGTATGTTTTATACTTTCCCCAAAATCGAATTTGAGAGGAGGAACTATGATGATTACTGTGTTATGGCTGTGTTGGTCTGGCTTTTGCTGCTGTCATTAACGTCGTTGAATGATAGAAAAGTGTCACTTAACTTTTGATAAATGTCATTTTCTGAAAATTATGTAAATTAATATCTTACTACTAAGACATATTATATAATTTGAATTGGAAAGGGGGTGAGACAGATGGTGCAACTGTTTAAAGCGAATATTATTTTGAAAGTGCTGAAAGCGGATGAAGACGGGGAGCCAAAAGAGGTGAATGTGACGCTTTCTAACGTACGTACCGATTTAACAGCGGCTGAAATGACGCAACTCATTCAAGCGTTCCAAACGCTCATTTCACATCCAGTGTCGGCCGCACAGTTAGTACAGTACAGTCATATCGTCTAATGGATTCGGATCTTTAATTGGGAAGGAGGTGAAATGATATGAGTACACCAACGACAAAAAATGCATTAGTCATGGAATTTAATGATGCGACAGGGAAATTACGCTCGATTCGTGTAACGGATCCGAAGCCGGATTTAACGGCTGAAGTAGTGGAGGCTGCAATGGATGTGATTAATAGCTTAAATGCGTTTAAAACGATTAGTGGGGAAGGTCCTGCATCCATTAAAGGCGCAAAGACCGTTCAAACGGTTACAAGCAACTTTGATATCGTAGTGAATTAAAACTAGCGACCAAGCGAGAACCGCCATTCTTGCTTGGTTATTTTTTGAACGAAAGGAGCGAACTATCTTGAAAAAGAAATGCTTACAAATAGCAACGCTCGCTCATACCGTTTACAAGCGATGTGAGTGTTGTAACCGAGTGAGGGATATTTATTTTAAGTTAACCATTTTAGACGCTGCACAGGCAAGCTATTTAGTTGGTGATCTCGATTTATGCAAGACATGCGGACAAAACATTGGCGATATTTTAGCGATTAAAGTGAGCACTGAAAACGTGCTGAACGATTTTAAATTGGAGAAGTTGTAAATGGAAGCGATTTTAGCGTACCTGGATTACGGATTTTCGTTTGTCATTTCTATTTACTTGTTAATTCGCATGGAAAAAAAAATCGAGAAGCTGACAGAAAGCATCAATAAATTAAATAACCACGAAAAATAAAATCGCGATTTTAAAATCGCAAAAAGCTCATTTAGCAGGATTGATATACAACTTATTCTTAAATAAGTGACAGAAAGGAGAATTTCACATGACATTGACGGTAAAGTACTTGAAGCACCTGCAATTAGAAGGCAAGGCCGAAAATACGATTGACACGTATAAGTACCATTTAATCGAGTTTTTAGTATGGATTAGCGAGCAAAATTTAACGATTTTTGACGTAAAACCAGCTCATTTACCCGAGTTTAAAGAGCACTTACTGAGAGTGGAAAATCGGAGCGAACGGTAAATTGTATCATTTCTTGTGTTCGAGGTTATTATGATTACCTCATTTCGAACGGCTTACTCGATACGAATCCTGTTTCTAATTTATTGCGTATTCGAGTACCTGCTTACCGTCAATATCGCCTTACGGATGAAGAACTCGCGCATTTTTATCGTTTTATTGATCGGCTGCAACCGAATGTGCGTGCTGCCTTTTATTTATTGATCGGATCTGGTGCTCGGGTGGTGACGAACTTAACGAAAGATGACTTTTTCTTTATTAATCCGGTAGAAGACCCTCGAACGGAAGGGGCGGCATAACGACGCCTACCGGCATGCGCCGGTCTCCGCCTGGAATCCCGAAGTTGTCAAAATCGACCTCTTCCGCAGTCTCGTCATAAGTTCCGTAGACCAGCACCGAGGTGTGGCCCTCAGCGGTCACGGTCACATCGACGATGCTCCCCCGAGACAGGGAGCCGGTCGGGACCTCGAAGCGCCCTTCGGCGTCGGCCGTGCCGGTGGCGATGGCGTTGTCCCCCGAGGGTCGGTGGCGGGGGTCGGCAGCGTTATAGACCACCATGACCTTCGCTCTGTGGACCGGAGAGCCGTCGGTGTCAAGGACCATGCCGAAGATCTTCGCTCCAGGAGCCCTGGGCCCGGTGGTCGATGTGGGGGAAGACGTGGTCGAGGATCCTGGGGGACGACGGCTGGAGGTGATGCCGGAAGCGCCGGCGGTGGTCGCGTCAGGAGAGGTCGACGAGCTCGAGGTGACCAAACCGGACGGCGAGGAGGCAGAAGACACGGTGGTGTCCGCCTGTCCGGCCGAGGCCGCCGAGGTGAGCGCGGGAATGTCTTCGGAGGCTACGGTGGTCGTGGTCTTCCCACCACATCCGGCCGCAGATGATGCGATGAGAGAAGGACGAGCGCGGCTGCGAGGACCGCGCCCGATGACTTCAGCCGATTGGCCCTTGCCGCCCACCGCCTCCATGCCCCGGTAGCGAGATGGAGCGCACTGACAACGCCGGGCATCGGGTCGTCCAGAGGCCGCCCCCCTTTGGCCGCCCGAGCAGACTGGAGAAACCAGTCCCAAGGGGAGATGTCCCCCTTGCCCAGTTGGGCAGTGAGGGCCCTGAGTTCCAGGCTCGCAACGGCGTAGCGCCTGCCGATCCGGTAGTCGGCGACGGTTGGAACGTCTTGCTCGAGCGCATCCCGGTAAGAGAGATCGCAGACATCTACTCCGCATAGGGCCGCGAACTCCACGTATTTCCAGGGGCGGACATTGACCTCCAACAGCTTGTAGACGCCATCCCTCTCGTCACGTTTGAACTCGCCGCTGAAGATTCCCCGATAGCCCGCGCCCGCAAGAAGTCGCAGCAGGTCGCCGGACGCCTGGGACACCAGGTCGGCTTCGACACTGATCATGGCCGTGCTGTTGCCGAAGTCTGGGGGAAAGATGCGCAGCCGCTGCCGAGCGAAGACCGCCCTCGGGATTCCCTCCCGGTCGATGAACCCGTCGATGAAGTAGTGAGTCATCAGCGGGACCGGGTATGTACTCCTGCATCATGGCGCCACACCCGGCTTCCTGCATCTGGTGGAGGCGCTGCCTGAGCGCTTCCGGAGTCGACGCGAAGAAGGCCTTCCTCCCGAAGACCTCGATACAGCGCTGGGAGTCCGTCGGCTTGAGGAAGTACCTGCGCAGTTCTGGGGCCCCGAGCGTGCCGACCTCCTCCTCGATGGCAGCAGTGACGGTCCGGGGATGGGGCACATGGTCGGTGCCTAGCAAGCCAGCGAACTCAGCCTTGTCGACGAACAGGCCGAGGATGTCGGGACTGGAGATGCTGGCGGGGAACCGCCTCGCCACGGAAGCGGGCAAGCCGGCCACGCACTTGGCCCACCGATCGCTGCAGGGAAGAAGGACGGCTCGTTCCAGCCCCGATGCGGCTAGATAGGCTTCCAGGACCCCGGGGTCCGTGGTTGCCTTGATCGGCATCGCCGCTCGGTACCAGCGGGAGTGAGTCACCGGGTCGCCTTCTGCCCCGGCGAGATAGCACGGCGCTCCCCGCCGCCCGAAGATGCGCACTACCCCCAGCGCAGTCATCGTTCTCCCGAACGCAAGAACTGGGATTCTGCTGGAGTGCGCCACTGCTCTCGGGCCTTTCTGAGAGGGTCAACAATCTGGACCATACTGCCTTTCGGGTGCCGGTACAACCGGTCGGCCCCCGGCACTGCCCTCCGTCGGCAAGGCTTGCTCACGCTTGCACCAGTGTCCTCCGCCGCGTATCTTCGGGCCGACATGTCAACAACGCCGGTGAACGCAGACCAACACAACACTCGCGTGGTCGACGCCGCTGCGGTCGACCCGCAGGCGCTGCTTGCTTTCCTCGAGCAGGCGTTTGGTCCCACCATGGGTCGCTTTCGTTTCGACCACGCCGACTGGCTGTACGCAGGCGCGGGTATGCGTTTCGTCGCGCTCGTACGGCGATGTCGTGGCTGGATATCGTGCGATGGCTCCCGGTCTGTGTCTTTTCGAAGGGCGCGAGGTACCTGCGGTCTGGGCCCAGGACCTTTTTGTTCTGCCTGCGTTCCGGGGCAGAGGGCTGCAGAAGACTCCTGGACGAGAGGGTGGTGGCAGCCTCGAGTCTAAGGATGAGCTTCCCCAACGAGCGGGGTGCGAGCATTTACACAAGACAAGGGTACGGTCTCCGGTACATCACACGGGTCCGAGTCCCGCTCCGTCCCTTGGCGGCCCCGCGCGTCAAGACGGCTGAGGGCCGCCGAGGCCTTGTGGTGAAGGCGTGTGCGATGGGGGCGTCGCCGCTCGCAGCTGCACTCCGGACCAGGGCCTCGCGCTATCGGCCACGCCGAACGGAGATCGCCGACTCTCCCGATCCGCTTTCCCTCGAGGCGGTGTTCCGTCGGCACGTCGGCGGAGATGTGGTCACGACCGTGCGCAGCGCAGAATTCCTGCAATGGCGCTACTTCGACGCCCCTTACCGGTCCGAGTTGAGTTTCTATCTCACGGGACCAACGGAAAGACCGACCCACTACGCGGTCGTACAGTACGTCCCACACGGCGACTCGGAGACAGCCCGCGTCTTGGACGTCTTTGGAGACCCCGCGACGAGGATGGTCTCGAGGATCTGCTCCGCACGATCGTTCGGGACGCCATCCTGCGGGGCGCGGTACTCGTTGAGGCCCTCGCCACCTTGCCGGTGCTGGCTCAGGTAGCACGGCGGGCCGGCTTCCTGGCTAGCGACGAGTATCGGTTTCGTTGGGGCGCAGATGACCTCTCTATTCACGAACGGTTCCTCACCGCCCGTCTTCACTGGACATACGGAGACACCGGCGCTCAGGAGATGTAGCCGCGAGTCGCCGCTCAGTGCGCCCTCGAAGCCGCGCCTCGCGTGAGGCCCAGCCAGTGAGCCAACTCCCGCAGCGGCCCGAACCGGAAGCGGAGCAACGCAATGAGCGGGCGGCCGGACAAAGGACCGATCGCCAGATACGCCTGCTGCATGGCAAGCAGGTCGGGGTGCCATACATTCATCCAGGCGGGCCGGTAAGAGGTTCAGTCGCCTGATCTCATTGATCCTTGCAGCATCGCTCAAGCGTCTGCCAGAAGAGCAGCTGTCCGGGACTAAGCGCGAGTACCCCTCGTCGTAGGCGATCTTCGGAATCGAGTATTCGCCACCTGTCCGCAGGCAGAACTGCGAGGCGATGCAGCGGCCATCTGCATAGAGGGAGTTGATTTCGCAGCGATCTTCGCCCGCCTTGAGTGCCTATGGTGGAGGCCAGCGTACGGTAGAAAGCAACAAGCTCCGGGTGCAATTGAATGGCAGAACCCGTGCCAGACTCCCCCTTCCAACCGGAGGCCTCGACCTGGAAGAACACGTCGAGCGCGCCGGGGATATCGTCACGTCCGTGACAGTCGTGAAACATACATCGTCAAGCGCGTTGAGCTTCTTCCGCCGATCTCGAAGCGTGCGGCGGAAGCTGCTTGTTCAGACGCGACGTGAGCTCATCGAAGGATTGCTCGCAATCAAAGACGGCGGCCGGCATAGTGGCGCGGGTGCTGTAGCGGCCGCGGGAGAGCCGCTGCAGGCCCTCCCAGAGGACCGAGTCGGCCGGGAGGGGACCCAACACCAGTAGCGGACGTCCCTCCGGTCTGTGTCGCAAGTAATCGAGCAGGTCAGGCAGAAGCGCGCGCCGCGCATCGTCTTCAGGGCAGATGACATCGCATACCGGTATGTGGGGATGCCGGGGCACTCCCCAGACGGGGATCGGAGCTCCCAGGATCCGTTCGACCCGAGCTTCCAGAGGACAGATAGCCCGCACGCCATCTGCATCGCGCAGCGCCAAGCACCGGAACCGCTCGGGAGCGGCCATGAGTTGGTCGAGATACGCGACGTGGGCCTCATAGGCCTGAAAACCGGTGCGGAGCGACGTGGCGGCGTAGAGACGTCGCCAGTCTGCCTCCAACTGCTCCAGCCCGTCTCGACCGCGATATTCGACGATGTGCCAACTGCTGCCTGTCATCTATGGCCACCCCATCAGCCGTCGCCCGAATGCCGCGATGGCCCAGACTCCTCAATCCGGTGCCACCCCTTCCGCTCCGTGTCGGCGAGCGCGGCGTTTCCGTGTCTCGGCCAGGAACCTAACGTGCCCGGTCTGGGCCGAGAGACCTCGATACAAAGGACCGGCCACAAAGCGACGTTGAACGGCCGGGCTCCCGTCCAACGCCTTCTCCACGCGCTCCGATCCCGGAGCCGGCATCGGTGACGACTTCGGGTCCGGCCTGCCCGCAGCACGGCCGAGGCCGAAGAGTAACAAGCAAGCGCCCAGAACCGGAACGATCAAGAGCCAGAGCATCCAGAGCAACTGCTCTTCTCCCTGTCTGCTGACGATGTGTTCTTGCTTGTTCTGCGTGATTCAGTGATTCCCTGCGTTCGTCAGCCCTCATAGGTTCGGTCAAACCGCGGGTACGTCGAGGGGAATCCTGCGGCCGTACTCCCCGAGCCCGGGTGCGAGATTAAGCAGTTGTCGAAGTCGCGCCGGTCGCATCACTTCGTGACCGTGGACCTCGACAAGTCCATGCACCCTTTCCAGCAGAGTTCGGTTGGTGGCAGGCACCGTTCTGTCTGGGTCATACCAGATGTTGTCCTCGAGCCCCACTCTCACCCCGCCACCCAGGGCGATGGCAACGGAGTTCATGGATAGTTGAGCCTGTCCCACTCCTGCGAGGCTCCAATAGGAGTTGGACGGGAGGTCGTTCACCATGAGTCCGGCGTGCAGCAGGTCGGCCTGGGCACAGGCGATGTTGCCCAGCAGCAGATTGAAGTAGTACGGTTCCGTCAGCAGGCCTTTTCGTGCCAGATACTTGGCGTAGTTGATCATGCCGCTGTCGAACGCCTCCAGTTCAGGGAGTATCCCTCTTCTGGACATCTCGGCGGCCAGTCCCTGGATAGTCTCGGGCGCATTCACGCTCGCTTGTTGGTTGAAGTTGAGCGAACTGAGAGTCAGGCTCCCCATGTCAGGCTTAAGGTCGCCATCCAGCTGGAGCGGTTCCATTCGCCGACTCAATTCGACCGAGTCTCGCCCGCTCAGCGAGACTCCCACCACAAGCTCCTGGTCGAATTGTCGGATGCCCCTGATGATTCGTCCGTATGACTCGACATCGTGGGCGGGAGCGCCCGTCTTCTGGTCGCGAACGTGCAGATGAACCATGGTTATGCCCATGTCTACCGCCCGGTGGACATCCTCCACTATCTCCTCCACAGAAATAGGGACGTGGGGCGTCATCTGTTTGGTCGGAATCATGCCGGTGGGTGCGAAATTGACGATGATCTCCACCTGGACCTCCTTGAGCCGGTACCCGAAGATAGGCGGTTACTCGCCCCCCCGCCGGCATCGGTTGCACAGTTTCTCAAAGATGCCCATGCCGGCCTTGTAGGGGTGCAGGGTATGACCCCTGCGCAAGCCGTCGACAACGACCAGTCCTCCAGCGTAGGCCAAGGTGTGGAGGCCCCTGCCGTACTTGCTATCTTGCTCGGGCTCCAAGTAGCAGCACGGCTCCTCGACGAAGTCATCGGAGGTAAGGGTGATGATGCGGTTGATGACGACCCTGGCGCCGTACCACGGCCAACAATCCTGAGCCGGCCTATAGAGAACGTCGTCTACAACAAAGGGCCGTCCAGCAGGTCTGGCAGACCTCAAGTCTTCCTTTGCAGGCTGCAGTCTGTGCGGCTCCCACGGCCCCCAGGGCTCTGGGCCATGCCAGATGTATAGGTTGTCCCAGTGCCCCCGGTCCCCTCGGCTGCTCGCAATTACCGTACAGAACAGCCACCAGCGATCACCAAAGAAGAAGAGGGTGCTGTCGAGGGCGTGAACTCCCTGGAGGAGGACCGAGTGTTTGCGCCATGGTCCCAGAGGTGTCTGGCCGGAAAAGAGAGCGACGCTCCAGCTTGCGGCCATCTCGGGGGTGCAATAGAAGCGTGTCCCCGTACCTGAATACGAATGGGTAGGCGGCGTGATGGGGCATACGAATCATGGGCTTGCCGAGCCGGCCCGTTCCGCCGGCGCGGAACTCGCCGGCGCGAAGCCTGCCCTTCGATGATCCAAACGGCACTTCCTCATAATAGATGAACTGCCGATCACCATCTTCCAGCAGGCAAGGGTCGGCCTGATAGCGGACGAACCAAGGTTTGGGTAGCCAGTCGACACGCGGCTGAAGTGTTTGGACAGACCCAGGGGGCTGGCGCACGAGATCTTCGAGCGTCACCCGAGCCACGCCGACGTTCCACTCCTTGATCGTCAGCAGTCGTTTCAGAGTTCTAGGAAGGACCAACTATGCTTCTCGCCCCCCCGGTCCGCCCGTCGGCATTCGACGAGCAACCGGCCGTCGGCCCAGTCGCGCCTGGACTCTCCGAGTCTTGGCAGCCATGGCCTGCGACTAGGGGTGAAAGAACTATCTCGTGTACTGCGACCGACCTGGCCAAATGATCCAGTTGGGCGAAGCCTCGCTTGAATTGGTTCACTCCCCAAAGAGGATCACCCGGCTGTGCCGTCATGCTGTACCCGACCAAGTCTAGTCGGGCGCAACCGCGCTGTCTTGCCCAACGGGCCGCTTCCCAAACCAGGAGGTGACTCGACGGGAGGTCCCGGTTCCGGACCGACGACGGAATCACGGGCAGGTAGGCGGTGTCGCGGTAGGTGATGAGCAGCGCGGCCGCAAGCGCTTCATGGTTGCGATGGGCCACGAGTACCGTCCCGCCCGAGCCGCCTCTCAGCCAGTAGCGGCTGACTCGCTCCACCAATGGCTTGTCCACGAGTGGCACCGGGGCCCGGCGAGCTAACTCGGACTGCAAGCCGGCCAAGGTCTGCCATCCTTCAAGGGTATCCTGGACCTCGACCTCGATTCCGACATCACGCGATTTCCGGATTGCTCGTTGGGTCGCGGGCCGGAACTGGGCCATGATCTCCTCTTCGGAGCCCGCCAGGTCGACCAGCAAAGTCGTCCAGCCGCCCTGCATCCGATGCCTTTCGAAACCGTGGCGTTCCAAGACCGTCTCCACGTCGTCGCCGCCCTCGTTGAGCCGTGTCGGAGGCTGCACGCGCACGCGCGCTGTGCCGCGTCCGACCCACGTTAGAAGCCAGGGCAACCACTTGTCGAGCGCGGCCGCATCAACGAAGTTCGGACCCCTGTTGAACTCCCAGAACGCGTGGCCGGGGATCGGAAGGCGGCGGCGCACGCCAACCGCCGTCAAGCAGATAGAACCGCCCACTTCACCCCAGAAGAACCAGGGCTCTCGTGCTTCTCTCCTTTTGCCACTGCGCTCGATCTCGGCCCACATGGGGTCCTGTCGGTAATGGGCCGAGGGGAGTTCGCTCGCGAAAGAACGCCAGCGGGTCATCTGGTCATCCACGAGAGACCGCGTGCAGTAGAAGACTAGTTGTTCGTCCTGGCTCGTCATCTTCTGCTCGAGAACGTGTCTGGTTGCAAAGTATCTACTCTCGGAAGCCTATCACCAAAATCTGTAGAATTCGCGGCCCGTTCTGGCCGCCGGTTGTTCCCGCGATATCACTCGCTGCAAGATCGGCGATCAGCACCCGCCGGGTTCCATCCATGAAGGCGTTGAAGGTCACGTATCGCCAAGTTCGGTCCCAGGCGGGGTGCGGATCGACGCGCAGGACGCGGTCGGGGCTGGGCTGAGCGGTCGGGATGCGTAACAGTGTGCGGTCCACGCCGGTGCGTAGATCGACCCAGCGCAGCGGTACCGTGCCATCCCGAAACGCCAGGCGCTCGGAGGTGTAGGCGTCCGTCAGCAGGTGTCGTCCGTCGGGATGGACCGTCGGATGCCCCGAGCCCCAGACTTCGTCAAGCATCTTGCGCAGACCGCTGCCGTCGGCGTTCGTCTGGACGAAGCGGACGCAGCCTCCGCGATCCACATCGAGGTTCATCGATATGCGCCATCCGTCCGGGAACCAAGTCGCGTGGTGGCCTCCTTTCTCCCATTGTTCGGGGCCCACCGCGCAGTGCATCTCGCTCCCGTCAAGACGCATGGTCACCCAGGCGTAGCGCACGGCGCGGAAGTCGTGCTGGAACATGTCCCACCGCGGCTGCTCCTGGGCGGGGAACCAGCGGAGGCTGAGCATGAGGCGGTCGCCCTGCGGATTGAACTTGCTGTGGAAGCCGTAGATCTCGACCTCACCGGGGTTGTCCAGTTGCACCCGCGGGGTGGCCTTGGCAAGCAGGTCGCGAATGGATACCAGGAGGCGCGCCTTTCCCGTATACGTGTCCGTAAGGGTGAACCCGTCGTCGTCCGCTGGGCCGACGTTCCAGCGCGCAAACGCGTCGGGAACGAGCACGCCGTAACCGGGCTGCGTGCGCCGCATGGTGGTGAGGTTGGCCGAGATCAGCCAGTGTCCGTCCGGGGAGGCGTGATAGACGGTCCCCTCCAGACGTAGACTCGCGCCACTCAACGGATCCAGTTTCCACGCGAATGGCTTCCACGTGGCGGTATCCATATCATTGAAGAAGAGTTCGTTATCTGAGCCGCCCCAATTGAGGTTTGCACCCACCTGGGGCTCCCAGCCGTGACTCTCGGCCACGACACGGTCCGTGCCGGTCTCCAGATCAACGAGGCATACATGTCCGGCCTCGCCCGGGCGTGGTTGACGATCCTCAAACGGGAACTGAAAGACGGCCAGGTACCGCCCCGACGGACTGATGGGCGACGTGTCAAAAAAGCGATGGATGCAGCCCGGCCGCCCCGGCGTCACACACCATGCGGGAACGAGCGCCTTGCGCGGTCGGTAGCGGGGGAAGTGCCGGTCAAGATTCAGAGGGCCGTCACCCTTTCTCATGCTACGGTCCGGCGCCGGGGACGTCGCGCGCCGGTGCGGGGGGGTCTCACGGTCGCCGCATTCTATCTCGGTGTTGGTGCCCCCCCGGACGCCGCCCGACGCAGGCCGAGGATGGTCAGATATGCGGGCATGACGACAAGAACGAGGGCGAGCAGGGTGACAGCGAGGACCAGCACAGACGCCGCTTGCGATTCCCATTTCCTTCACACCAATCCGCACCAGCCAAACGGCCTTCCGCCGGTCTGGCAAGTGACCCACTGTACCACCGCCCCACGAGCCGGACAAATACCATGCGGGCCAGGGCGTTTCGCAACTCAGCGATAAGGGAAGCCTAGATACCGAGGCCGTAACCGCGTCCAGCCGGCGACGCAGTACCGCGAAGGGGAAGCGAGATGTTAGCACCGCTCTTGATCACTGTCCTCGGGATGCTGTCGCTGCTGGCTATTGTGCTTGCCTACCCGTTGAAGCCCCCGCAGTCGATGGCAGTCACCCATGACGACAAGCCGGAGAGCTGAGCGGGTGCGACGCCGGATAGGCACGGTTGGTTGATAGAACGGTCTCATCGATTGAGGACGCCAGACCGGAGTTATTAGCGTCCGAAGGTGAGAGTCCCCTGCTCGCAGGACTCGCTAGCGGCCAGTTCGGACGGGTGTGGTCTAGCTCGAAAGCTTGCGACTCCCGACCAGAGGGCTTGAGAAACTCAGGCCGCACCCAGGACACTTGTTATCCCCGGCTGCGAGTCTTCCCCCACAGCGCGGACAGCGGCCAGGGATCGCCTGCGGCGTCCCGGCCTGGTGCGAGGCGATGGTGCGGCGCGTGAGCAAGAATCCGCCCACGCAGGTCACCGCCCAGAACCCGAATACCGCTGCGTACTTCGGATGGCCGGTGTAGAGGCAGACGAGGGCGGCAGCCAGACACGCCAGAGCGGTCATTGTGCACACGCCCGCAAGGAGCCGGGGGAAGAATGAGCCCACTAGCACCAACCAACCGAGCAGCGAGACCGTGATTAGACCGAGGCCCGCCACGATCCAAGAGTCGCGATCCGTTCCTTGACTGAATTCGCCCACATACAGGGCCGCACACCCGACTACCACGGCCGAGGCAAAGAAGACACCGAGTTTCATCGAGTACCCCTTCCCGGTACCGGCATGCCTGCGCTCCACGCTGACCAAGAGCCAACGTGCGGACTTGTGCAGCTTCCTACCCGTTCGCGCTCAAAGATACTCGCGGGAGAAGGACCGTCTCGGCACTAGCGAGCGGGAATGGAGACTGGGCATGAGTCGGATCATGGCTGACATGAGGCCGGACGAGTACCTCGACCCTGCCTTCGTGCCCGAATATGAATAGGAGTCTGCCCTCCGAAGAAGAAAGCCGACGCGGGGAATCGAACCCCGGACCTGCTCATTACGAGTGAGCCGCTCTGCCATCTGAGCTACGTCGGCACGATATGGCCCCCGAAAAGCTGGCCTGCGTCGGCGGCCGGCGAGCTGAGTTACTCACCAGACGAACCCAAGCGACGCCGCAGACACCTCTTCCGGGCGCCTTAGTTTAGAAGCTGTCAACAAAGCTGACAAGTTCCGCCCAGGCCTTGGCATCGCTAACGAGTATCGCGTAGTCTGTGGGCCGATACTTCGTTCCATACGCCCCCGCCACGGAGGGATCCCTGCTCGTGAGCGACACAGCAACTCTGATCCAGGAGACGCTTGATACCCTCGAGCGCTGCCTGCGGCAGCACGATCGCGAGGCGGCCGTGCGCGCCGTCCTGGCCGCGGTCGATCGCGGGCCTGGCGATCGAGGACCTCCACACCCACGTGCTTTCTCCGTTCCTTGCCTCCGTGGGACGCGGTTGGCAGGAGGGGCGGACGGCGGTCTGGGAGGAGCACCTCATCGTCGGTGCCGTGCGTGCGGCGATCGAGGCCCTCTATCCCGAGGTGCTCGAGCGCAAGGCGCGGGTGGAGGCGGTTCCGATCACCGTCGCCTTCTTCTGTCCGCCCGAGGAGACCCACGACGTCGGGCTGCGGATGCTGGTCGATCGCTTCGACCTGCGCGGTTTCCGCACGGTCTACGTCGGCGCCGGTACGCCGGTCGACGAGATGGTCGCGTGCGTGCGGTCCGTCGGGGCCACCGTGATCTGTCTCTCGGCCTCCACGCACTTCCAGAAGACCGCGCTCCACAACGTCATCGCCAGTCTGCGCGAGCGCCCTCCCGGATGTCCGGATCGTGGCGGGAGGCCCGGCCTTCGCGGCAGGGGTCGCGGCCGGCGCTGATTGGCAGGACTACGTGGTCGACTCGCTGGACGAGCTGCTCGACGAGCTGGCCGGCCAGGCGCGCCGCGGCGGCGCCAGCGCGCGTCGGCGCCGCCGCGGCGCCGACCCGGCCCCGCCGCCGCCAGGCGGGCCGGCGGAGGCTCCCCCGATGCTTGAGCTCAAGATCGCCTGGCGCTTCCTGTGGCGGAGCAAAGGGCAGTCGATCCTCATCATCCTCGGCATCGCCGTGGGCATCGCCGTGCAGGTCTTCGTCGGGTCGCTCATCACCAGCCTGCAGAAGTCGCTGGTCGACAGCACCGTGGGCTCGAGCTCGCACGTGACCCTCGAGCCGGCGCCGAGCAGGGGTCCTTCACCTTCACGGCGGACGACCGGACCACGCTCGAGTCCGACTCCCGCATCACGGCGGTGGCGCCGGTCCAGGTGATCTCCGCGCTCGTCCCGGTGGGCGACTCCGAGCGCGCCCGTGGTGGTCAAGGGCGGGGCGCTCGCGGATCTCGACTCCATCTACAAGCTCTCCGACAAGATGATCGCCGGGGAGGCGTCCCTGCAGGGCGACCGCATCCTGCTGGGCAAGGAGTTCGCCGAGCAGTACGGTCTCGAGCCCGGCGACTCCGTCAGACTCGTGCTGGCCGACGCGCAGCCGGTGGACGCCACCCTCGAAGGCGTGTTCGACCTGGGCTCACAGGCGGCCAACCAGCAGTCGGTCTTCGCGGGCCTCGAAGCGGCGAGCGCGGCGCTCGGCCGGCCGGCCGACGAGGTCAGCGCGGTCGAGACGCAGATCGAGGACGTCTTCACCTCGCCGCAGGTGGCGGCCGACGTGGCGGCCGCGTTCCCCGACCTCGACCGTCACCGAATGGCAGGCCAAGAACGCCGAGCTGCTCACCGCGCTGCAGAGCCAGAGCACGTCGTCCTACATGATCCAGGTGTTCGTGATCATCGCCGTGATGCTGGGCATCGCCTCCACGCTGGCCATCTCGGCGGTGCAGAAGACCCGGCAGATCGGCATCCTCAAGGCCCTGGGCATGGCCGACGGCCGCACCGGGCTGGTGTTCCTCTAGCAGGCGGGCATCCTGGGCGTGATCGGGACCGCGCTGGGCATCGCCATCAGCCTCGGACTGATCGCCGTCTTCAGCGCCATCGCGAGCAGCGGCGACTCCGGCCTCTTCCCCATCGAGCCGCAGCCGGGCTTCATCCTCCTGTCGGCGGCGCATCGGCATCGGCATCGCCCTCGTCTCGGCCATCATCCCCTACCGCAAGACGGCGCGACTCGACCCCATCGAGGTGATCCAGGGTGCCTGACGTCATCGCCCTCGACGGGGTCACCAAGGAGTACGGCGACCACGGTCAAGACCCTGGCCCTGCGCGGCGTGTCGCTTCCGCGTGGAGGAGAAGGAGTTCCTCTCCATCATCGGGCAGTCCGGCAGCGGCAAGTCGACGCTCCTCAACATGCTGGGCCTGCTCGACACGACCCACCCAGGGGACGGTGCACGCTGCTGGGGACGGACGTCGGGGCGCTGAGCAAGAAGGAGCGGGCCGCCTTTCGCAACGCGCCACCTGGGTTTCGTGTTCCAGTTCCACCACCTGCTGCCCGAGTTCTCCGTCAGGGAGAACCTCCTCCTCCCCACGTGGATCGGCGGCCCCACCCTGACGCCAAGAGTCCGGCAAAGGGTGCCGGGCAGAGCAGCGCGAAGGCCAGCAGCGGGCGGAGGAGATCCTCGAGTTCCTGGGGCTGGGCGGCCTGGCCGACAAGAGCGCCGACCAGCTCTCCGGCGGGCAGAAGCAGCGGGTGGCCATCGGACGGGCTCTCATGAACTCGCCCGACATCCTGCTGGCCGACGAGCCCACCGGCAACCTGGACACGCACGAACACGGCCATGGTCTACGCAGCTGTTCCGCCGCATCCACGACGAGTTGGGCACCACCTTCGTCATCGTCACGCACGACCGCTCCATCGCGCAGCAGACCGACCGCATCATCGAGGTCACCGACGGGCTGGTGGCGCAGGACGTGCGCAATGATTATCTTGTAGGCTCCGGTGGTAAGGAGTAGCCGGAAGCAGTAATCGGGCATCTAGCGATCCCGCTTGAAAGCACCCAAAGACACAGGAGGAAGGTATGGCTATCGGACCGGTTCAAATGCTTGTGCTCGGATTCGAATCGCCCGAATTCAAGGGCGAGGTCCTCGATGAGCTAGAGCGGCTACGCGAGAGTAACGCGGTCAAACTCATCGATGCGCTCGTCGTGTACAAGACGCCCGAGGGCGAGATGATCGCCGGGCGCTTCGAGAACCTCACCACCGACGAGTCCATCGAATTCGGCACCAAGGTAGGCGCGCTTATCGGGCTCGGTGCTGCCGGCGAGGAGGGCTTCGTCGCCGGCGCCGAACTGGGTGCCATCGCCGGTGAAGACGGTATCGAGATCTTCTCGGACACGACCGCGCAGGATATCCTCGAGGAGCTTCCGCCCGACTCGGCGGTAGCCTTAGTCCTCATCGAGCACCATTGGGCCGTCCCCTTGCGGAACGCGTTGTGGCGCGCGGGTGGCTTCACGGTGTCGAGCAGCTTCATCAGACCGCGTGATCTGGTCGCCATCGGCCTGATAAGCGCCCTGGAAGCCGAGGAGCTCGCAGCTCTGGAGAAGGCCTACACCGAGAGCGACGAAGACTAGACTCGGGCGCAAGAACGCCGGATGACAGACGCCCCGGCCGGCCTGATTCCCAGGCCGGCCGGGGCGTCGTGCGTTCGATCGTTGTCCTACTCGCCCGGGGCGCCGCCTGCGGAACCGGTCGGACCACCCGAGGCTCCGCCATCGCTCCCTGTGGTCCTGCCGCCGTCGCCGCCACCCGGACGACGTGGTCTGCGGCGCCGCCGAGACCGAGAGCTGCCGCCGGCGCCCGCGCCCGGGGCTCCGCCCTCAGCGCCGCTGCCGGCGCCCGGACCGCTCGACCCTACAGCCCCGGCTGCACCCGCGCCTGCTCCGGCACCCGCTGCGCCGGTCGCTCCGCCTTCGCCGGCGGCCTTCGCCCGATCGCGGCCGCCGCGCCGACCGCGACTCCGTCGCGACCGCGAGCGGCGCGAGGTCTCGGCCACGATGATCTCCACCGGCTCGCCATTCGCTCCCAGGACCACCTCGGCCTCCACGATGGCCAGTTCTTCGTCGCCGGCGTCGGCTGCGGCTGCGGCGCCCGCCGCCGCCGCAGCGGCCCGGGCCGAGCCCCCGATCGCTGAGAGACCGGCGACATAATCGACCGGCTCGTCCAACTCGTCCAGCTCAGGCACTACCAAGAGACAGCCGTCCGCCTGGCACTGGCAGGAACAGATCTTGATATCGGTGGAATGCCCGTCCTCCAGACGCACGGTGATGGCGTCCTTGGTCACGTTGTAGCCCGACGACCACGCCCTCGCCGCCCGGGGTGGAGACCGGCGTGCCCTTGGCGGGCGCCTCCTTGCGGAAGCGCACGTACTGCTCCTGCTCGTACTTGAGGCAGCACATGAGCCGGCCGCACAGGCCGGAGATCTTCGTCGGGTTGAGAGGCAGGTTCTGCTCCTTGGCCATGCGGATGGACACCGGCTCGTCGTCACCGGGGAACAGCGTGCAGCAGAGGCCCCGGCCACACGGGCCCAGCCCGCCCACCATGCGCGCCTCTTCGCGGGCGCCCACCTGGCGCAGCTCGATGCGCATCTTGAGGGCCTTGGCCAGATCGGCCACCAGGGCGCGGAAGTCCACCCGCTCCTCGGAGAAGAAGCTGAAGGTGATCTTCTCGCCGCCGAACCCGATGTCGGCGCCCACCAGCTTCATGTCGAGACCGTGCGCGGCGATCATCTCCCGGCAGGTGGCCATGGCCTCGCTTGCGCAGGTCCTCCGCCGCGGCCTGGGCCTCGAGATCCTTGCCGGTGGCCACGCGCACGACCTTCTTGAGCGGAGCAGGCAGCTCGGAATCATCGATGGTATGCGGTCGGCTCGACCACCTGGCCGATCTCGGGGCCGCTGGTGGTCTGCACGACCACGCGATCCCCTCGGGAAAGCTCGAGACCGGCGGGATCGAAGTGATAGATCTTGATCCCGCCAGGAAAGACGACCCCTACGACCTCGGCCACTGAGTCAGGGCCTCCTTGATGGAGCGAAACATGTCCCCGATGGCACATCGGGCATCGACATTATAGCGGAGCCGTCTCCTGGGCCTTGCCGTACGGCCTCGCACGGCCTGGTGTAGGCCGGAGGGCCCCCGGCGACGGCGCCGCGCGCAGCTCCTCCAGGCGGTCCTGGTTGAGCACCGCCGTCCTCCGCCCCCACCGAGACCAGCGCCAGGTCCCGGTACCAGCCGGCGAACACCCGAGTGACGGTCTGCAGGCCCTGGGTGAGCAGGCGGCGCTGCTGCCGTTTGACCTTCTCCTCGTGCGCGCTTCTTGAGCCAGGCCTTGGTGCGGGCGTCGCCGGCCCACTCCAGCGCCCGCGTGAGCTCGGCCTCCAGCTCGGCCGCCCGCTCGCCCGCCCGTGCCTCCACGGTGGCCATGAGCTCGTCGAGGGCCACCTCGGTGTCCAGGAGCCCGAGCGCGGGCAGATCCCGGGCCAGGTCGAGAAGCACGGTCGCGCTGCCGCGCGAGCGCTCTCCGAGGTGGCCAACTCCCGGGCGTAGCGCGAGATTCCCTCCGGCCACCCGAGCCAGCAGGGCGGCCTCGCTCTCGGGCAGCCCGTAGCCGCTCGACCAGGTCGGCGGCGAGCGCCGGCAGCGGGCACCGGCGAGAAGGCCACCGGCTGGCAGCGGGAGACGATGGTGGGCAGCAGCCGCTCCGGACGGTCGGTGACCAGGATGAAGTGCACGTGAGCCGGGGGCTCCTCCAGCGTCTTGAGGAAGGCGTTGGCGGCCTCGGCGTTGAAGCTGTCGGCCTCCAGGAAGATGTAGACCTTGGCCCGGGCCTCGTAGGGCCGGTAGACGGCGTGCAGGTTGATCTCGGTGATCTCTTCCTTGCGGATGAAGTTGCCCTCGGGAGCCACGATCTCCACGTCGGGATGGAGCCCCTCCATGCACCCGGCGGCAGGTGGTGCAGTCGCCGCAGCCCCCGTCGGGACAGGCCAGCCCGGCGGCGAAGGCCAGGGCGGCCTCGCTCTTGCCCACCCCGGGCGGACCCGAGAAGAGGTAGGCGTGCGAGGCCCCCTGCTCCAAGCGCCCGGGTGAGGATGGAGACGGCCATCTGCTGGCCCACGATGTCGGCGAACAGACTCCGCCACTGCGCCTCGCCTGGCCCACGCGGGGTCGACCGCCTAGTGGCTGAACAGCTCCAGTTCCTCCTCGACCACGGCCCGCACCCGCTCCTGGACCTCGGCCTCGCTCCCCGTGGCGTCGACCCGGCGGATGCGATGACGGATGCAGCGTCAGCAGCTCCCGGAAGCCCTCGCGCCACCCGCCGGTGGAACTCGTCGTCCTCGGCCTCCAGACGGTCCGGCACCGCCGCCAGCCGGGTGGAGCGGACCGAGTCGTCCAGGTCCAGGAAGAGCGTGAGGTCGGGGAACAGGCACTCCGTGGCCCACACGTTCAGCGTGATGATGTCGTCGGTGCCCAGCCCGCGGCCGTAGCCCTGGTAGGCCAGCGAGGAGTCGAGGTAGCGGTCGCAGAGCACCACCTGGCCGTCCTCCAGCGCCGGCCGGATGACCTGCTCCACCAGATGGGCGCGGGCGGCCGCGTACAGCAGAGCCTCCGCCCGCGCCGACATGCCGTGATACCGGGGATCGAGCAGCAGGTCGCGGATCGCCTCGCCCAGCGGGGTGCCGCCCGGTTCGCGGGTCACCAGCACCACGTAGCCCCGCTCGCGCAGAGCCGCGGCGAGCAACTCCATCTGCGTGGACTTGCCGCAGCCGTCGAGCCCCTCGAAGGTGATGAAGACGCCCTTGAGGCCGCTGCCCAGGCCCGCCAGCACCGAGTCGTCCAGGGTGGCGTCCTCGGGCGGGTCGGCCGAGTCGCGCGACCGGTCGGATCCTCGCGGCCGCGTCCGGCTCGCCGGTCACCGCTCCGGTGCCGCCGGCGTCGCTCAGGCCGGCGTCGCCTCGGAGGCCGCGGCTCGCCGCGGCGGCCGGCGCAGCGGCGGCCTTGGCGCCGCCGGCGGTCTTCGTCGCCGCGGCCGGCTTCTTGGCCGCGGTGGTCTTCTTGGCGGCCGGTCTTCTTGGCGGCCGTGGCTTCTTGGCTGCGCGCGGCTTCTTGGCCGCCGGTCTTCTTGGCCGCGGCGTCTTCGCCGCGGCCTGCCCTGTCGCGCCTTGCGCCGCCGCGGCGGTCGTCGCCTGCCGGCCTTGCCGCCCGGGCCGCCTGCTTCTCCCGGTACTCGGCCTTGGTGGGGCAGTACGGGTCGAGGCAGAGTATCCACGGCCGCCGGCCGCCCAGGATCTTGATCTTGGGGCTGCCGCACTGCGGGCAGATCTCGTCCGGTGCCGATGATGTCGCCCCGCTGCGGCAGCGGATAGGTCTGGTCGCAGTCCGGGTAGCCCTCGCAGCCCACGAAGCGCTTCTTGGTGGCCTTCGAGCGGATGACCCGGAGCTTGTTCGTGCCGCACTTGGGGCAGTCGCCCAGGATGCGGTCGTCGGTGATGCCCTCGTAGATCTTGGCCGCCACCTGCTCCCGGTTCTGCTCCAGCGAGCCGTAGGCCTGGCGCAGCAGGTCGCGCGAGATGGTCACCACCTCTTCCTTGGTGAGGTCGCGCACGGAGATGAGGTCCATGTCCTTCTCCAGCTCGGCGGTCATCTCCGGCGAGGCGATGCGGGGCGCGAACTCCTGCAGGGCCTCGGCCATCTTGATGCCCATCTCGGTGGGCTCCACCGGGTTGCCGTGCACGTAGCCCCGGTCGTAGAGGTTCTGGATGATGGCGTGCCGCGTGGCCTTGGTGCCCAGGTTGTGCTTCTCCATGAGCTCGATGAGCGTGCCCTGGCCGTAGCGCGACGGCGGCTGCGTCTCCTTGGCCTCGAGCTGCTTGTCGACCAGCTCCACCAGGTCGCCCTCGCTGCAGCAGCGGCAGCTCGAGGTCCTTCTGGCGGCTGTAGGGGTAGTAGTCGAGCCAGCCGGCGGAGCACCACCCGGCTGCCCCGGGCGAAGAAGGGCTCGCCGCTCGATCGCCAGGTCGACGCGGTTGGACTCCATGACCGCCTCGTCGGCCAGGGTGGCCATGAAGCGCCGGGCCACCAGCTCGTACAGGCGCCACTCCCGGTCGCCCAGCTCGCCCCGCCGGGGGCTGCCGGTGGGGTAGATGGGCGGGTGGTCGGTGGTCCGCTTGTCGCCCCGGCTGGGATGCAGCGCCGGCCGCGACAGCAGCTCGCCGGCCTCGCGCCCGAACTCGCCCTGGGCCAGGATCCCCAGCGCCTCGCGCAGATCGAGAGACGACGGGATAGACCGTGTTGTCGGTGCGCGGATAGCTGATGTGGCCGGCCATGTACAGATCCTCGGCGATGCGCATGGCCGCCGCGGCGCTGAAGCCCAGAGAGGTGGCCGCGCTGGTGAAGCTGGTGGTGTTGAACGGCGCCGGCCGCGGCACCTTGCGCGAGGTCTGCTTGACCGCGGTGACCTGGCCCGGGGTGGCCAGCTTCTCGAAGACGGCCGTGGCCCGGGCCTCGTCGGTGAAGCGCTCTTCTTTGTGGACGGCGCTGAACCGTCTGCCCGTCGGAGTCCAGCTCCACCTTGACCACCCAGAACGGCTCGGACACGAAGGCCCGCCGCTCCTTCTCCCGCTCGGCGACGAGCACCAGGGTGGGCGTCTGCACCCGGCCCACGCTCAGGAACTGGCTGCCCAGACGCGAGGTGGCCAGCGAGACGAACCGGGTGAGCGTCGCCCCCCAGATGAGGTCGATGTCCTGCCGGGCCTCGCCGGCCCGGGCCAGCGGCTCGGACAGCTGGTCGAGATGCGAGAAGGCCCTGTTGATCTCGCCCGGCGTCAGGGCCGAGAAGCGGGCGCGGCGCACGGTGCGCACCAGCTTGGCGTTCTCTTCGACCGCCAGGTTGAGGGCCTCCAGCCCGATCAGCTCGCCCTCGCGGTCGTAGTCGGTCGCGATGATGAGCGCTGGTCGGCGTCGGCCGCCAGCTTCTTGACCGTCCGCACCACCGACTTGGCCGTCTCGGTCTTGACCAGGGGAGCGTCGATGAGCGTCCGCGGCTCCACCTTGCGCCACTCGGAGAACTCGGGCGGGAAGTCCACCTGCACCACGTGGCCCTTGAGACCCACACGGCGGTGTCGGCTCGCCCGTCGCTGTCGGTGAAGAGGTAGTAGGGGACCTTGAGGTACGACTCCGCCTCGACCCCGCCCGTGGCCAGGATCCCGGCGATCTTCTTCGCGGCGTCGTTCTTCTCGGTGATGATGAGTTGCAAAGATCAGGCTCCTCCTGGCCGGCGTGTCCGAAGCCGAACGATAGCACGCCCGACAGCGTAACAGCCGTCGGCGAGCCTTGGTCAGGCGGCGGCGAGGGCGGCCGGCGACCTGCGGGATAGATGGAGAAGATGCCGTCGAAACCGGTGATGCGGAAGATCTTGAGCAGAAGGGATCGTCCACCACCAGGCGGAACTCGCCGGCGTTCTCGCTTGCTCTCCTGACGTGCAGCGACCAGCACGCCGAGCGCGGTGGAATCGATGAAGTGCACTTCGGAGAGATCGAGGACGATGGTCCCTTCGGTCAGACCGATCTCGTCCAGAGCCGCCCTCAGCTGAGGAGCGGTGTAGACGTCGAGATCCCCGCCGGCATGAACGACATTGAGCCCGTCCCGCTCCTCGGTCGTGATGGAGAGATTCACGCGCTCACCTTCCTCCCGGGACAGGATCCTACGGAGCCGTGGTGGTCGTGCTGGTGATCGACCCCGTCGTGGTCGAGGTCGAACCGGCCGTGGTGGAGTCGTGGTCGAGGAGGCCGTGGTGGTGGTCGTGGTCGCCTGCTGGGCCAACTTGGCGACCTGCTCCCTCACGATGGACGCCATGTCACCGTTGGGCGCGAGAGCCAGGTACTTCTGCCAGGCAAGCACGGTCGCGCTCACGTTCCCCAGGGCGTTCTGGGCGATGCCCAGCTTGAGATAGACGTCCGGATTGTTGGGATCGACGCTGGTCGCCTTGTTCAGGATCGCCGCTGCAGCGGCATACTGGGCCACGTCTTGATTCAAGTAGATGTTGGCCAGACGAAGGTAGATCTCTTTCTGAGAGGGGTCGGCCGCGATGACCTGGTCCAGATAGAACGCCGCCTTCAGCAGGTCTTCGTTCTGCTGATAGAGCGTGGCCAATTCCAGGAGGGTCGTCACGTCCTTGGGGTTCTGCAGCAGCCTGGCTTCAAGAGCCGCGACCTTCTGATCCGCCGTCATCGTGGTATCGGTTGAGCTGTTGTCGTTTGTGAAGAGCTCAGACAGGTTGAACCCGGCGCCGCCGTAGCCGACACCCAGGAACAAGAAGCTGGCGGCGAAGACGATGGCCAGCGCGAGCGCCACCCACTTTGCCCACCTGTTGATACGTTTCCGATCGAGAAGCAAGTCTGATCACCTCATCCTGTCCGGCGCCCCTGTCCCGCGGACGACATCTGCGGGAGGAGCCGTATGCCATCGCCAGATTATGCCCTAATCGTCAGGCCGCGGCCACTTCGAGAGCCGGAGTATATCGAGTCAACGAAGACCCAGCTTCTGCCGCGCGACCTGGTAGCCAGACGCCACCTGGACCGGCGGTGTTCCTCCCTCGAAGATCACCTCACCGGCGACCATGGTCATGCGCACGTCTGCCGCCGTCGCGGTCAGGAGGAGGATGTCCGCGAGCGAGTCGCTTTTCAGTGACTGGTCGGCGCCCGGCGGCGACGCGGCGCTCTGCGGCTGCGTGCGCCCTGCGGCCGCCCGGCGGCGGGCAGCTGCGCGGCGTCACGTGGCGACTCGTCCATCGGCGACCTATCGCCTGACGCTGGCTCCAGGAGCCGCAACTGCGCGGCGTCAGGTGGCCGCCCGCCACTCGGTGGCGGCGCGGAGCGCTGTTCCCGCCCGCCGTCTGGTAGCCGCACCGCGATGATGTCGGCGCTCTTGCCCGGATCGAGACTGCCGGTGAGGTCGCCCCACCCCAGGGCCCGGGCTCCCTCCAAGGTGGCCATGCGCAGGACTTGGTCGGAGGACAGCGGCGGCGGGGCGCCCGTGGCGCCCTGAACGACCGATGGGTGCGGCGGCACCTCGGCGCGCGCCCGCGGTTCGGCCGTGGCCCGCTGCTCGGCCGCGCGAAGCTCGCCCCGCACCTCGGCCGTACGGAGCGCCGCCCGCATCTCGGCGAACATGTCGAGAGAGTCGTTGGAGGCCAGGCTGTCGGTCCCCAGTCCCACCGCCACGCCGGCGGCGAGCATCTCGCCCACCGGAGCGGCGCCGCAATGTAGGCGGGCATTCGAACGAGGGCAGTGAGCCACTCCGGCGCCGCTCTCGGCCAAGCAGACCGATCTCGTCGGCATCCGCCTGAACGGCGTGGATGACGAGCGCGTCCGGCGAGAGCGCACCGGTGCCGGCCACGTACTCGAGCGGGCGCGGCCCGCGGCGGCGTCCACGTGCCGGCGTCCCAGATCCCTGCCCGCCGATATGCCCGGGCGATGGCCCCGGTACCCCGGTCGAGCACCTCGACCTCGGCCGAAGATTCGGCCACGTGCGTGGCGAGCCGCAGCCCGGCTCGGCGCGCGTAGTCCGCCGCCTCGCGATACAGCCGGGACGAGACGGTGTACGGCGCGTGCGGCGATACCCCAGCTTCGAGGAGAGGACCGCACTCCCGCCGGAGCCGGTCGATGGCCGCTTCCAGCCGGTCCATGACGCCGGGCAGCGCGGCGTCGTCGAGTCCGAAGACCTCCTGGTAGACGCGGGCGCGCAGCCCGGCTACGCCGGCTGCGCGCGCCACGGCCACCCCGTCGTAGGCGGTGTCAGCGATGGAGGTGATCCCGCACCGGGCACACTCGTAGGCCCCCCACAGTGCCGAGGCTTCGAAGTCGAGGGGGCTCAGCCGACGGCGCGCGAGGAGAAGACGGAGCATCCACGGGCCGAAGCTCCGCGCGCCGGGTGAAGCCGCGGAACGCCGACAGCTCCAGGTGGGTATGGGTGTTCACGAAGCCGGGAAGAAGGGCGCAGCCCGCGAAGACCCGGATCGCATCGCCGGGGTTCCGGGCCCGCAGCTCCGCGGCGGGCCCCACCTCCACGATCTTTCCCTCGGCGATCCGGACACCGGCGTCGGCCAGCGGAGGCGAGCTCACAGGGATCACCAGATCGGCGAGAAGAAGCACGTCACCTCCCGCGTCGGCTACATGCCGTGACGCCGCGGTACCCCGCGCTGCGGCGCCATGCCCCTGGGCCCCGGCGGCTCATAGACCGCGCCGGGATCAGCTGAGAAGCGCCGTGAAGGCCTTCTCTACAGCCTCCCACAAGCGCGACGGCAGGATACCGATCACGATCGTGGCCACAGCGGTGATCGCCAGCGCCGCGGCCATGCTTCCGGAGATGGGTTGCCGCATCGAGAACTCTTCTTCGGGCTCCCGGAAGTACATGTAGATGATCACCCGCAGGTAGTAGTAGGCGGCGACCGCACTGAGGACCACGCCCACGATTGCCAGCCAGGTGAGGTCGGCCCGCACCATCCCGCCGAACACGTAGAACTTGCCGATGAAGCCCGCGGTCCCCGGGATACCGGTGAGCGACAGCAGGAACAGCGAGAGCAGCGCCGCCGCCCACGGTGACCTCCGCCCCAAACCGGCGAACTGCTTGAGAGAGAAGTCGAAGGTGTGGGGAGCCTGCGCCTTGAGATACGCCAGCACCGCGAAGGCGCCCAGGTTCATGAAGGTGTAGGCCGTCAGATAGATGAGCGCTCCCTTGCCCGGATACGTGCTGGTGCTCCAGCCCATGGCGCCCAGCCCCGCCAGCAGATAGCCGGCATGAGCGATGGAGGAGTAGGCGAGCATGCGCTTGACATTCGTCTGCACGAGGCCGAAGACGTTGCCCACCACCATGGTGACGATGGACAGCACGATGAGGAACACGCCCCATTCCTTCGCCGCCCCGGGGAAGGCCAGCACGAAAGCGCCGATAAGGACGGCGAAGGCCGCCGTCTTGGGCCCCACGGAGAAGAAGCCGGTCACCGGCGTGGGCGCGCCCTGGTAGACGTCCGGGGTCCACATGTGGAAGGGCGCAGCCGACACCTTGAAGGCCAAGCCTATGCCGATGAGCAGCACGGCGAACAGCACGGCGGTGCTTGCCCCCTGAGAGCCGAGGGTCTGCCCGATAGCGTAGAAGTTGGTGGAGCCCGCCTGCCCGTAAGCCAGGGAGATGCCGTACAGCATGATGGCCGAGGCGAACGAGCCGGTGAGGAAGTACTTGAGCGCCGACTCGTTCGAATGCACTCGGTAGCGGAAGTAGGCCGCGAGTATGTAGCAGCTGATGGACATCAGCTCGAAGGCCACGTAGAAGAGGATGAAGTCGCGGGCGCCGGCCATCAGGTCCAGACCGATGATGGCGAAAAGCATGAGCGCGTAGTACTCGCCCATGTGACGGCCGTGCGCCTCGAGGTACCCGGTGGACATCAAGAGGGTCACGATCCCCGTGATGCCGAACAGCACCTTGAAGAAGATGGCCCAGTGATCCAGGGTGAGCATGCCCGCGAACGCCACCATGTCCTCGCCCCGCAGAAGGAGCGAGACGCCCACCGACGCGGCCAGCCCCGTCAGGGCGATGGCCAGGAGCGGCGTCCTATCGGGGCCGACCTCGGCAGTGGGGGTCTCGGCCGTGGAGGCTTCGGCGACGGCGGCTTCCGCGTTGGGAGCGGCCGCCGCCTTCTTCCCTTTCAGGAAGGGCTCGATCAGCACCACCGCGCAGGCGGCTACGAGCAGGATGAGCTCGGGGAGGACCGCGATGATGTCGGACGCCGACATCTAGTTCCCCCCGAACAGGATTGAGGCCAGTTGCGCCAGCGCCCCACCGTGCTCGGCCAGATAGGGCTGCACCTGCGACATGATGTTCTCAGTGGGGACGTGGAGGAAGTTGAGGAAGGTGTGCGGGTAGACACCCATCCAGACCGTCATTCCCACCAGGGGCACGAGGGTCACGATCTCGCGTGCGCTCAGATCCTTCAGCGAGAGCCACTTCTCGTTGGCCTGCTGGTACATGGTCCGCTGGTACATCCACAGCAGGTAGGCCGCCCCCAGCACGACGCCGATGGAGGCCAAGACGGCGAACACCTGGGCGTACTGGAAGAGTCCCACCAGGATGAGGAACTCACCCACGAAGCCGCTCAGGCCGGGCAGGCCCAGACTGCCCACGACGAACAGGCTGAAGAAGGCGGCGGCCACCGGCATGGGCTTGGCCATCCCCCCGTAGTCTTTGATCATCCGCGTGTGGGTGCGGTCGTAGAAGAAGCCCACCATCATGAACAGGGCCCCGGTGAGGATCCCGTGGCTGATCATCTGCAGGATGGAGCCTTCGATACCCTGCTGGTTGAAGACGAACAGCCCCGCGGTGACGAAGCCCATGTGGCTCACCGAGGAATACGCCACCAGCCGCTTCATGTCGGGCTGCACCAGCGACATGGCCGCCCCGTAGATGACCGCGATCACCGACAGGATGATCACCGGCACCATCGCCTGTACCGAGACTTCGGGGAAGAAGCCGACGCAGAAGCGGATCATGCCGTACACGCCCATCTTCAAGAGCACGCCGGCCAGGATGACGGAGCCGGCGGTGGGCGCCTCGGTATGGGCGTCGGGCAACCAGGTGTGCACCGGGAACATCGGCACCTTGATGGCGAAGGCGATGAAGAACGCCACGAACGACCACACGGCCAGCGACCCGGAGAAGCCGGCCTGCTGCAGGGTGAGGATGTCGAAGGTGAGAGCCCCCCGGTTCTTGGAGTACCACCAGACGACGGCCAGGATGGCGACCAGCATCAGCACCGAGCCCGCGAAGGTGTACAGGAAGAACTTGATGGCCGCGTACACCCGGCGCGCCCCGCCCCACAGCCCGATGATGAAGTACATGGGGATGAGCTGGATCTCCCAGAACACGTAGAAGAGGAAGAGGTCCATGGAGACGAAGACGCCGATCATGCCGGTCTCGAGCACCAGAAGGCTGATGAAGAAGGCCAGCCCTCGGTCGGTGATGGAGTTCCAGGTGCCGAGTATGGCGACCACCGAGAGGAGCGCCGTCAGCAGCACCAAGAGCAGCGAGATGCCGTCGACGCCCAGGTGGTAGGAGATGCCCAGGCTGGAGATCCAGGACACGTTCTCCTGGAACTGGAACTGGGCGGAGTCGGCCTCGAACTGGGTGGCCATGTAGATGGCCAGGCCCAGAGTGATGATGGTGGTGACCAGCGCGGTGAGCTTGTATGCGCTCGGCCGGCCGCGCATGAAGACGAGCATGAACAGGGCGCCGGCTACCGGCAAGAACGTCAAGATAGTGAGCATCATGTGAACACCACCACCGTGACCACCACGAACAGCCCGATGAAGATGCCCAACAGGTAGTTCTGCACCTGACCGGTCTGGATCGGCCTGGCCAGACCACCCGCGCGCTGCCAGAGCCAGCCCACGCCGTTGACCGCGCCATCGATGACGGCTTCATCGAAGTGACGCCACAACCAGCGGGAGCCGTCCACGGCGAGGCGCACGAAGGTGGCGTCGTAGAACTCGTCGATGTAGAACTTGTTGTAGACCACCTTGTACAGAGGCTGTAGCTTCGCGCCCACCCGGATGGGCAGGTCCACCCGGCGCACGTAGAAGACCCAGGCCAGGACTATGCCCAGCATGGCTACGACGAGCGACAGGACCATCAGCACGTAGTCGATGGTCTGCAGACCGTGCTCTTCGATGCCCAGCACCTCGTTGGCCTGGGCGAACACCGGCTCCAGAAAACGCTGGATGAGACCGAACTCTCCGGGCAGTCCCAGGAACCCCCCCAGCAGCGAAGCGATGGCCAGCACGATCAGCGGCACGATCATCGACCAGGGGCTCTCGTGCACGTGCTTGCCGGTCTCCTCGTCCATGCGCGGCTCGCCGAAGAAGGTGCGGAAGATCATGCGGAAGGTGTAGAAGGCGGTGATGAAGGCCGCGATGAGACCGACGGCCCACATCACGTACTTCCCGTCCCGCCACACCGCGCCGAGGATGTCGTCCTTGGACCAGAACCCGGCGAACGGGAAGATGCCGGACAGGGCGAGAGCCCCGGCCACCAGGGTGTAGTAGGTGGCGGGGATGCGTTTGGCCAGCCCACCCATCTTGTCCATGTCCTGCTCGCCGCCCAGCGAATGGATGACCGAGCCGGCGCCGAGGAAGAGCAGAGCTTTGAAGAACGCGTGGGTCATGAGGTGGAAGATGGCGATGGCCCAGGCCCCCACCCCCAGGGCCATGAACATGTAGCCCAACTGGGAGACGGTGGAGTAGGCAAGGACCTTCTTGATGTCTTTCTGACAGATGCCGATGACGGCCGCGAAGATGGCCGTGAAGGCGCCGACCGCCCCGACCACCAGCAGCGCCGCAGGCGCGCTGGCGAAGATGACCGAGCTCCTGGCCACCATGTAGACCCCGGCGGTGACCATGGTGGCGGCATGGATGAGGGCCGAGACCGGGGTGGGACCCTCCATGGCGTCGGGGAGCCACACGTGCAGCGGGAACTGCGCCGACTTGCCCATGGCTCCCATGAACAGCAGCAAGGCGATGCCCAGGAGGGCCGTCTCGCTGCCCATCCCCTGTTCGATCAGTCCGAAGACACCGGTGTAGTTCAAGGTGCCGAAGACGACGAAGATGAGCATCACGCCCAGGCCGAAGCCGAAGTCTCCCACCCTGTTGACGATGAAGGCCTTCTTACCAGCGGCCGCCGCTTCGGGCTTGTGGTAGAAGTAGCCGATGAGGTAGTACGAGCAGAGCCCCACCGCCTCCCACCCGAAGTAGAGCAACAGATAGTTGTTCGCCATCACCAGGAGGAGCATGCTGAAGGCGAAGAGGCTCATGTAGGCGAAGAACCGGTAGTAACCGGGATCGCCGTGCATGTAGCCCTTGGAGTAGATGAAGATCAGCAGACCGACCCCGGTGACTACCAGCATCATCACCGCCGTCAGTTGGTCGATCTGGAAGCCGAACGGCACCTGGAAGCTCCCCACCGGGATCCACTTCCACAGATCGACGACCACGGGCTCCTCGGCTCCGCCTATCTGGACGAAGGCCGCTATGGACAGCCCGAACGACCCGGCCATGGCCAGGATGGGCAGCCAGTGGGCCTGCTCCTTGATGTACCACTTGCCAAAGAGCAGGGTGACGATGAAGGCCGCCAGGGGCAGGACCGGTATGAGCCAGATGTAGCTCTCCACCCCGCTATCCCTTCATCGTGTCGAACAGGTCGACCATCAGGGTCTGCCGGTTGCGGAACATGGCGGTGGCGATGGCCAGTCCCACCGCCGCCTCGGCGGCGGCCACGGCCATGGTGAACAGCACGAAGTTCTGCCCGGTCATGTTCTCGTGGAAGCCGCTGAAGCCCACCAGGTTGATGTTGACCGCGTTCATCATCAACTCCAGGGAGAACAGGATGATGAAGAGGTTGCGCCTGGTCAGGACGCCCACCGCTCCTATCAGGAAGAGGGCGGCGGACAGATAGAGGTACCAGTCGACCGGGATGGGGATGCTCGCCGTGGTGCCCTCCATCGCGGCTACACCTCCTCCTCGACTGCCCCGGGGGCAGGCTCGGCCCCCGGCTCCCAGGCCCGGGTATCGAGCTGACCGGTCTTCTCTTTCTTCACCAGGATGACCGCCCCCACCATCGCCACGAGCAGGATCACCGAGGCCACCTCGAAGGGGAGCAGCATGTTGTTGAACAGGGCCTGGCCGAAGACCTTGCTGTTGCCACCGGCCGCCGTCACCACCTCCGGCGTGAGACCGCCCCGCAGCCGACGTGAAGGTGATGCCTGCCAACACGACGACGAACTCCACCAGTACCAGCACGGAGAGGACCAGGGCGATCCAACGCTGCCTGCGGTGGGTCTGCTCCTCTTCCTGGAAGGTGCGCAGGTTGAGGAACATGATCACGAACACGAACAGCACCATGATGGCCCCGGCGTACACCAGGATCTGCACCATGGCCACGAAGTACGCCTGGGTGAGGAAGAAGATGGCGGCGACGTTGAGAAAGGTGAAGACCAGCAGCAGCAGCGCGTGCAGGATGTTCCTCCGGGTGATTGTGCCCAGAGCGCCCAGCACTGCGAGGGCTCCGAACACGATGAAGAGGACTTTGTCGGCCACGACCGTCAGAGCTCCTCTTCGCCCGCGGGCACGCTGGGCGTGGCGGAGCCGGCCGGCGCGCCGGGCCCTGCCGGGCAGGAGTGCCGCTGCCGCCCGCGGCCCGCGGGCGCGGCGGCGGCCGGGTACGCGTGCACTTCCTTGTGCGCGTACACCTGGTTGGCCATCAACATCTCTTTGGTGAGCAGGAAGTCACGCTTGTCGAAGGTGCTGCCCTCGTAGAACCGGGTCATGACGATGGCGGCCACCGGGCAGACCTCTTCGCACAGCCCGCAGAAGATGCAGCGGCTCAGATCCAGGTCGAAGCTGCAGGCGTGATTGCGGCCGTCGGGAAGCTCTTCGCCCTCCACGTGGATGCACTGCGACGGGCAGATGGTGGGACAGAGCATGCAGGCCACGCACTTGGCATCGTCCGTGGCCGGGTCGGTGATGAGGGCGTGGATGCCGCGGAACCGCGGGTAGGTCTGCAGCTTCTCCTTGGGGTATTCGACGGTGACCTTGTCTACGAGGAAATAGGTGCCGGTCACCGACATCCCCCGCAGGATGTCGACGAAGGCCGCCTTCTTGACCAGGTCTACCAGGCCCATCTCAGCTCGCCACCACGATGATGATGGCCGTGACGGCCAGATTGGCGATAGAGAGCGGCAGGAGCACCTTCCACCCCACCGACATCAGCTGGTTGTAGCGATAGCGGAAGATGGTCCAGCGCACCCACATGTAGATGAACACCAGCACGCAGATCTTGAGGAACAGCCAGATGGGTCCGGGGATGAAATCGAGCGCCTCGAACGGCGCGCGCCAGCCCCCGAGGTAGAGGGTGGACACGATCCCCGAGATGACGACCAGGTTGACGTACTCGGCGAACATGAAGATGCCCCAGCGCATGCCCGAGTACTCGGTGAGGTAGCCGGCGACCAGCTCCTGCTCGGCCTCGGCCAGATCGAAGGGCGTGCGGTTGAGTTCCGCCAGAGTGGCGATGAAGAAGATCACGCCGCCGACCAACTGCGGGGCCCAGTACCAATCCCAGAAGTTGCCGGCTTGGCCGTCCACGATGGTGACCAGGTTCATGGAGCCGGCCAGCAGCATGACCCCGACCACCGAGAAGCCCATGGCCAGCTCGTAGGAGATCATCTGAGCGCCCGCGCGCAGGCCGCCGAGCAGGGAGAAATGGTTGTTGGACGACCAGCCGGCCAGCACCACCCCATACACGGCGATGGCTCCCATGGCCAGGAACAGCACCAGCCCCGTGTCGAAGTTGGCGATCACGTAGTCGAACTGGTAGCCGAACAGGCTCGTGTCCTCGCTCACCGGCCCGAAGGGCAGCACCGCCATCACCAGGAACGCGGGGACGAAGATGATGTAAGGCGCCAGCCGGAAGACCCACTTGTCCGCCCCCGCGGGGACGAGGTCCTCCTTGGAGATCAACTTGGCTATGTCACCAAAGGACTGGAACGAGCCCCAGGGCCCGAGATAGGTGGGGCCCACCCGGCCCTGGAAGAAGCCGGCGAACTTGCGCTCGAAGAAGATGATGAAGGCCACCATCGCCACGATGAGGACCGGCATCAAGATGGCCTTGATGAGGAGGAAGATGAGCTGAGCGACGGGTTCGCTCATCGGTCACAGTCTCCCAACACCACGTCGATGCTGGCGAAGATGGCCACCAGGTCGGCGATCATCTCCCCTTCGGCCAGCGGCGGCAGCGCCTGACCGTGATAGAAGCTGGGGGTGGTGAAGCGCACGCGGGCAGGCCGCGGTCCGCCCTCGGACCTGATGTACACGCCCATCTCGCCCTTGGGGACCTCGATGGCCCGGTAGACCTCGCCCTTGGGGGCGTCGGGTCCGCGGAAGACCTGGTTGAAATCCTGGATCATGGCAGCGGATCCCCGCAGCACATCCGTCTTGCGCGGCAGGGTGTGTACCGCGTCACGGGCGATGAAGTCGCCGCCGGGCATCTGGTCCAGGCACTGGCGGATGATCCTGCACGACTCGCGGATCTCCCTCATGCGCACCAGGAAGCGGTCGTACACGTCGCCGTTGTATTCCACCGCGACGTCGAAGTCGACCTCCGCGTAGGCCGCGTAAGGCTCGTCCTTGCGGAGGTCGCGGGCCACCCCGGCCGAGCGCAGCGGCGGGCCGGTGACCCGCCAGGCATAGCAGTCGTCGGCGGTGAAGACGCCCACGCCTTTGGCCCGTTTGTAGTAGATCCTGTTGTGCTTGATGATCCGCTCGTACTCTGCCACCCGCTTGGGCAGGAACTCGATGACCTTGCGGCAGCGGTGGTCGAAGCCGTCGGGGAGGTCCTTGGCCACCCCGCCGATGCGGGCGAACGAATGGGTGAGCCGGGCCCCGCACAGCATCTCGAAGAGGTCGAGCACGTACTCGCGGTCGCGGAACGTGATGCAGAAGAAGGTCTGCGTGCCCAGGTCCATGATGTGGATACCCAGCCACATGATGTGATTGGAGACGCGGGCGAGCTCGCTGGCGATGGTCCGGATGTACTCCGCCCGTGGCGGCACCTCCACTCCCATGAGTGCCTCGGCCGCTTCGCAGAAGCCGTGGTTCATGGCGAAGGCGCTGATGTAGTCCAGGCGATCGGTGAGTGGGATGATCTGGTGATAGGTGCGCTGCTCGCAGAGCTTCTCCAGACCGCGGTGCAGGTTGCCGATCTCCGGTCGGACTGCGAATACCACCTCGCCGTCAAGGTCCAGTTCGGCGCGATACACCCCGTGCATCGATGGATGCTGGGGACCCATGCTCACGGTCATGAGGTCGGCGGTCCACTCGTGAGGCTGTCGGGTGCAGGCCTTGCGCTCCGCCAGTTCCTCGGGAGTGAGGTGGACGGTCGCGGCCGGGACCGAGTCGTGCACGGGAGCGTCGTGGGCCGGGGCGCTCATCAGATCTTGCCCCGCAGATAGGTGCGGACGCGGCCGCCGACGGTGCCCTCGAGCGGGAAGTCCTTGCGCAGAGGGAAGCCCTCGAAGTCCTCGGTGGTGAGCAGCCGCCGCAGGTCGGGGTGTCCGGTGAACACGATGCCGAACATCTCCCAGGCCTCACGCTCGTCGAACCCCGCCGACGGCCACAGCCCGGTGACCGACGGCAGAACTTGGCCCTCGGCGAGGGCGGTCTTGACCCGCAGGCGATGACCGTGGGTGTGGGAAAGCAGGTGAGCCACGACCGCGAGCGGCGCAGCGGCCCGCTCCGGTAGGTGATCGCCCAGGAGGCAGTCCAGTTGATCGAAGGCCGCCGACGGATCGTCGCGGCACCAGGTCATCACATCCAGCCAGGCCTCGGGCGCCACGCTGAGGGTCGACTCCCCGCGGAATTCGACGCGCTCGACGATCTGCTCCCCAAAGCGTTCCTGGAGTCGGTCGGCCACCGTCGTGTTCATGCGGCGCCCCCGTCGCCGGGCTCCGCCTCGGCGCAGGCCGGCGCCACGACCCCTTCCGCCGCCAGGAGGTCGCGGGCGGGGATGCGGCGCAACCCGTCGTAGGCATGACGGCTCTGCTTGATCCGCACTCGGAGCATCTCCAACCCCTGCCACAGCGCCTCTGGGCGTGGCGGACAACCGGGCACGTACACGTCCACCGGGATGAGGCTGTCGACGCCCTGCACGATGTTGTAGGTGTCCCAGACGTTGCCGGAGATGGCGCACGAGCCCATGGCCAGCACCCACTTGGGATCGGGGATCTGCTCGTAGAGACGCACCACTCGGGGCGCCATCTTGATGCTGCACCAGCCGGCGACGATCATGCCGTCCGCCTGGCGGGGCGAGGCGCGCATGGCCTCCATGCCGAAGCGCGACATATCGAAACGAGAGCCACCCAGCGCCATCATCTCGATGGCGCAGCAGGCGAGCCCGAACAGCAGCGGCCAGAACGAGAAGCTACGGCCGAAGCCCAGCAGCCGCTCGATCTGGACGGGCATGGCCACTCCGCCGGGGAAGCTGAACGGGGCCGCCGAGGAGTTCGGCGTCAGCCTCGCCGGCCGTTCCGGCGTCCACGGGCAGATGCAGCCCTCCGTCCGGCCCCGCGGCCTCGCCGGGGGCCGGGAGCAACAATCCGTCCCGCACCATGAGATAGGGGCGCTCGCTCATTCCCATTCGAACACGCCCTTCTTCCACGCATAGAAGTAGCCCACCAGAAGTATCGCGATGAACACGAACATCTCCACGAGCGCACCGGTGCCGAGAGAGCGGAGCGACACCGCCCACGGATAGATGAAGACGGCCTCCAGATCGAACAGCACGAACAGCACGGCCACCAGGTAGTAGTGGACGTTGAAGGGCGCCCTCGCGTCGGTCTTGGGCTCGACACCGCACTCGTAGGCGTGGTCCTTGTTCGGATTCTTGCTCTTGGGAGAGAGCAGATGAGAGATGGCGACGAAGACGATCGCCATTGCCGCGCCGATGCAGAACATGAGCCCGAACTGGATGACCAGGTCGATGGTGGGACTGACCAAGCAGCAAGCTCCTTACACGGCTGTGGCTGGCTCTGGAACCGGCTCCCTCGCGGCTGGGCGCTGCCCCTGAACATAACAAATCGCTGCCCCACCTGCAACGCGGTGAGAGGCGACTGTGAACGCCGCATCCGGAGGTATCGGAGGCGGCGGGCTCGGCTCTGGGCTATACTCTCCCCCCACACGATCCTGGAGGATCACACATTTTGCGTTGGGCCCTTCCGTAAGCAGAGGATCCGGTGAGTAAGGATCCGACCAGGACCATGCCCCTCATGGGGCACCTTGGCGAGTTGCGCAAACGGATCACCTATAGCGCGATCGTCGTCATCGTGTTCATGATCGCGGCGTTCATCTTCAAAGAGTACGTGTTCGCCGTGCTCATGCGCCCGCTCAAGAGCACCGGTGTGACCGAGTTGACCACGCTCGGGGTGACCGAGGCCTTCATGCAGGTGCTCAAGGTATCCATCTACGCCGGGCTGATCTGCGCCTTGCCCTTCCTTCTGTATCAGTTCTGGGCCTTCATCATGCCGGCGCTCTACGAGAACGAGAAGAAGGGCGTCTTTCCTTACGTGATCCTCACCACGGTCCTCTTCGCCGCGGGGATCGCCTTTGGGTACTTCATCGTGCTTCCCATCGGCCTGAAGTTCATGGTCGGGTACGGCACGCGGATCACGATCGAGGGCCAGCCTGTCTTCAACCAGCTGCTCCAGGCGGACAACTACATCAGCTTCGTCTCTCTGTTCCTGTTGGCGTTCGCGTTGGTGTTCGAGTTGCCGCTCATCATGATGCTCCTCGCCTGGGCCGGGCTGGTGGACCACGTCAAGATGCGGAAGTACCGCAAGTACGCCATCCTGGTCGAGGCGGTCATCGCCATGGTCCTCACCCCGAGTCAGGACCCGGTGAGCATGGCCCTCATGCTCATTCCGCTGATCGTGCTCTACGAGTTCGGCATCTGGCTCGCCAAGGTGGCGGCCAAACGCAGGGCCAGGCACCAGGCGCAGGCGGCCCTGGCCGAGGCCGAGCACGAGGGCGCGGTTCCAGAGGCGGAGAGCGCCGGAGGGTAGATCCCGGGGATTCGCATCCTCTGTGATTGCGCGTTCGGGGTTGATGGTGTTACCATCACACCATGGCGCGAGACCGTTCCTCTGAGGACCATGATGGTACGAAGCAGCGAGAGACGCTGCTGAAGCCGGTCACCCCCCGGACCATCACCGACCAGATCGCCGATCAATTGCGGCAGCTCATCGCCTCGGGGGAGTACAAGGCCGGCGACCGCATCCCCTCGGAGCGCGAGTTGGCCGACAAGCTGGGCGTGGGACGTCCGGCGGTGCGGGAGGCGCTGCGCGAACTGAAGGCCCAAGGTCTCCTGGTGGTCGGACGGCGGAGCCCAGGGCACCAACGTCGCCAACCTGCCCTCGCCGAGCTTCGCCGCTCCCCTTTCGCCCTTGCTGGGAGCTGGAGCCGAGCGGATCGTCGAGCTCATGGAGATCCGAAGCGCGGTGGAGATCGAGGCGGCCGGTTTGGCCGCCCGTCGGGCGACCATCGAAGACCTTCACCGCCTGTCCACTCGTCGCCACCGCCCCGAGCAAGCAATTGTCCCCCGACGACGATGTGGCTTTCCACGCGGCCATCGCGCTGGCCACTCACAACCCCCTGTTCGAACGGGTCATCAGAGAACCGGTAGACCTCCTCCACGACCACATGGCCGCCATCCTCAGCGCCTACTACGCGGAGCCCGGTGGCGGCATCGCCCTGCAGCAGCAGCACGAGGCCATCCGCCGCGCCATCCGGGCGGGAGACGAGCAAAAGGCCCGCCAGGCCATGCGCCAACATCTCGACTACGTCGCCCGGGGTCTCGCCCAACTCGTCGGGACCGGCCGGGTAGTCCGGCTGGTCTTCGTCGACCTCAACAGCACCCTGGTGTCGGGACCTCGGCACGTATCTGACCGGGTCAAGCGGACCATAGCCAACGTGCGCGAAGGCGGTGTGGAGGTGGTCCTGGTCTCGTCCCGGCCTCCCCGGGCCATGAGACCCTTCCTCCAGCAACTCGGTCTGATGACCCCGATGATCGCCTGTGACGGCGCCCTCCTGTGGAACGTGCAGGCCGCGAGCCGGCTCTTCACGCGTGTCCGCTGCTACCGGACCTGGCGGCCGAGATCGTGGCCGCGGGTCGAGACCTGGGCGCCGTGGCCAATGTGGAGAGCGACGACGAATGGTTCACCGACCGGCTGGGAGATCTGGTGCGCGACAGCATCCTCGACTACGAGGTGTCCGAGCCCAACGAGGTGGGCCACGTCGACGAGGTCCTCCGAGCGGGCGAGCCCATCGACAAGGTCTTCCTCGATCTGCGCGACCTGGGTGACGAAGGGCGCGGCGGCCCAGCAGGTCCCTCCGACGGGCCTTCGCCGGGAGAGCGACCATCTACGAGACCACTCCCGGCATCCTCGACTTCACCTCTATCGACGCATCGAAGGCGGCCATGGCTCAGCAGCTGGCCCGCCGGATGCAGATCCCGGCCGAGCAGACCATGGCCATCGGGGATCACGACAGTGACGCCGCGCTCCTCCAGTGGGCGGGCATAGGCGTTGCGATGGGCAACGCCTCGCCTGCGGCCAAGGCGGCGGCCGACGTGATCACGTCCTCGAACCTGCGGGACGGGGTCGCCGAGGCCCTCGACCAATGGGTCCTGGGCCGCAGGGGAACAGCTGGGCGGCCAACCGAGGTGAGCGTGTGCCCAAGCCCGGCGCGATGGTGCGCCGAGCTAGCTCCGCGGCGCCTACCGCCGGACGCCTACAGGATGCCCAGAGCATCACCGCGAGAAGACCGCGTAGAGCGCACCCCCGAACAAGAGCGAGCCGAGGCCGAACCCACTCTTGGTGAAGCGGAGCCGGCCGTAGAGAAGGGAGCCCGAGAGCAGCGCGATGCCGGCGGCGACCACCGCGTACCAGTCACCCTCCGACCAGAGAACCCAGTCGGTGAACACCAGCCCGATGGCCACCGGGAAGGTGCTCTGGAACACCATCGCCCCGGTGATGTTGCCCAAAGCCAAGGTGTCCTTCTTCCGCCCCATCCACATGACGCTGTTGAACTTCTCCGGAAGCTCGGTGGCAACGGGCGTAATGAGCAGGGAGATCACAAGCGCGGGCACACCCAGGGCTTCGGAGATGTTGGTCAGCTCCTCCACGAAGAGCTGGGCTCCGAAGATGATGGCGACCAGAGCCACGCTGACTTGCAGGATCACCAGCTTCAGCTGTGGTGACTCGGCGGTGCGATGGAAGTAGAGAGCGCGGCACTCGCCCGTCGAGGTCGCCCTCGCTCTTCATGGTCCGCTTCACGTAGATCCCGTAGCCGATCAGAAGGAGTGCCGGCAACGATGTAGCGGAACTGTCCGATGTCGACGATGCCCACGATCAAGGCGATCGCGTAGGCCACCAGGAAGAAGCGCCAGATCGCGACGCATGATCTCCTGGTTGAAGCGCACCTTCATGGTGCGCTTCTTCGTCCACGTGTAGATCACCACGGACATGCCGCAGACGAACATCGCCAGCGTGGAGAGCATGAAGGGGGCTCCCAGGATGGCTCCGATCCCGATCTCCTCGCCGGCCTCTTCGTCCCCGGAGAAGATGGCGATGAGGGGGATGATGGTCTCGGGAAGCGCAGTCCCCACGGCCGCGAGGACGCTCCCACCGCGCCTTCGCCCAGATTGAGCTTCCGGCCGAACCACTCGATGCCGTTGACGAACAGCTCGCACCCGGCGAGGATCACGGCCAGAGACACTATCAGCAAGAAGATGGACATCTCCGGGATTCTAACGAATCGGGCGGGCGGACGCCACAAAACCGCATCCAGATGCCCCCATCAGAATGGCCTGTCGGGCGCCTAGCTCAGCGTGAGCCCAAGGATGGCGCTCAAGGCCAGTATGGCGACCACGACCGCACTTATACCTGCAAAAAGCCACTCTCTGCGCCGAATGAAGGCCACGAGAAGCGCGATCACCCTCGCGGCGGGTGTGGCGAGAAGCACCAGCAGCCCCAGATCGAGAAACCCGGTCGGGTCGCCGTCGGCGAGCAGACGAGGAAAGTCGCTGAGCGAGGTCGCGTGCAGGACCTCCCCGGAGCCCTTGACCGCGGCCAGGATCGCCCCCACGATCATCAGACCGATGGCGAGGAGGAGCCCTATCAGGAGCAGGCGCGACAGTGCCCGGGTCAGACCGGGATCGGTCGTACGGCCCTGGGTCGGTTCCCCGACATCCGTGTGTTCCGCGGTCGGCTTCATCGCAGACGGATCCCCACCGCCGCCAGGATCATCTGCACCGAGAGGGCGAACAGTACGACCGAGAGGACGAGCACCAGGACGGACGATCTCACTCTGAGCGCGAGACGGGATCCGAGCAGCGCTCCGGCACTGACCCCCAGGACCACCGGCACGGCTACGGTGGGGTCGACCAGGCCGTGCGCGAAGTAGACGATGGCGCCGGCGCAGGCGGTCACCCCCAGCATCAGACTGCTCGTGGCCACCGCCGCCCTCATCGGCACGCCCATCACCAACCTGAGGGTGGGCACGGTCATGAAGCCGCCCCCCACCCCAAGGAGTCCGGACACATTGCCGGCCACCAGACCGGTGAACATCCCGATGGGCAGCCGGCGTACGTGATACCTGACCCTGTGGCCGGCACGGCTGTCGAAGTAGCCGGCGCCCAACCGACCCAGATCGGCACCCTCCTCCGGCGGCGACGGTGCGGCTTGGCGGCTCAGAGCCATGTAGAAGGACACCACGATCATCACCCCGCCGAAGATGGCGCTGAGGACCTCCTTGTCGAGCATCGCGCCCACGAAGCCACCGGTCAGCGCTCCCAGCGTCAGAGCCGTCTCCAACGTGACGGCGAGGCGGAAGTTCGTCAGTTCTTGCCGGACGTAGGTTATGGACCCCGCCGTCGAGGTGGCGACCACGGCAACAAGACTCGCAGAGATGGCGGTGTGGATGGGCACGTCAAGGAACAGGCTGAGCGCCGGGATGATGAAGATCCCCCCGCCCAGCCCGACCATGGACCCGAAGGTACCCCCCACCAGCCCTACGATGGCGTAAAGGATCACGTCCGTCATGGGACGAGGCTATCACAGAGGGTTCGCGATGCCCGCCGAGAAGGTACGCTGTAGGTGCCCTGCCCGGCCGGCAGGCGCGACGGCGCATCACGCCAAGGGGGTGACCGGATGTACTGCTCGGATTGCGGTGCCCAGCTACCCGAGGGCGCCCGCTTCTGCCGCGAGTGTGGTGCCGCGACGGGGCCCGAAACGCCCGCGGGGACTCCGCCGCCCGCGGGACGCGGCAGACCGTCTCCGGAGACGTGGATAGCCATCGCCGCCGTCGGGGTCGTGGTGATCGCACTCGCGATCGTGTTGCCCTTGTTGCTTCTTCGTGGAGGCGACGAGACCACGGACACCACGGAAGTCGCGTCCAGCACCACGGTCACCGCGGAGACTTCCACCACGGAGCCGGCCACCACTTCAACGGAGCCGACCACCGAGACGACCCAAGCTGCCTCTTCGACCACCAGCTCCGAGCAAGGACCGACCATCCCCGGTGATTCCGCGGGTACGTGGACCGAGACCGAGATCTCGGGCCTGGACGAGCCGGTGGGGGAAGTGGCCGTGTCCGATGAGGCCCTGCTCTTTCAGACCTCCGGGGGTGGGGGCGCGCGGATGGTGGCCTATCTGTTCGACTCCGGACAGACCGTCGCTCTGCCGGTGGACGCCCCCGTGGCCGGCTCTCCCGATGTCGACGGTCTCTTGGCGGTATGGTGGGAGGCCACGTTCGACGGCGACCACAACGTCACCGACGCGCATGTCTACGCGTACATGCTTCCCGAGGGTCCCAAGGTGGAGATAGCTTCGGGGACCCGCGTCGGCTCTCCTAAGGTGTCAGGGTCGATGATCACCTGGACCGAGGGAGCGCCGTGGGCTACCGCTCCCGAAGAATACTGGGAGATCTCTATCTTCGTCACCGCAGTGGATGGGCAGGGTCAGCCCACAGGAGCTGCCGGCACGCTCGTGCCTTCGGCTCTGGCGGCCACGCTGGGAGATTCCACCTGGACCTACGGTCTGAGTGAATCCTTCGTGGCGTGGGAGCACCAGCGGTCCACCGACGAACTGGGCGAGGGCAGCTACATGATGGACCTGGCCGAGCTGCAGCCCTGGCTTGTCGGCGAAGGGGCGTGGCGGCCTTCGCTCGACGGAGACACGGTGGCGTTCACGCGGAACGGCATCGAGGTCCTCGACTTCGGCGACACCAACGCCTTGGAGATCGATGGGGCGGGTGACTACTCGTCGCTCGCTCCCAGCTACGTCGCCTACTACAAGCCCGTGAGCGCCCCCGACGCGGTGGGATGGCAGGTGGCAACTCGAGGGCTCACCGGCGCCCACGACCAGGTGCTTATCGACGAGATCGCCACCCCTCCCTGGTTCCAGGCCCCCATCGCGACCTCCAGGGAGCGGGTCGCCCTCGTCATCGACGGAGTGCTCCACCTGTTCTCGTGGCAGGGCGGCTGACCGCCCGAGGCGTCAGCGTTCAGAACTTCGCAGCCGTCGCGGCGCTCACACACCACCTCCGGCGTAGTAGCCCCATTTCCATTGCTTGACGACGGGCATGTCGTCCCCGACCTCGCGGATGTACTGGGCGTGGTCGACATGGACGTTCTTGAGCGTCTGCCGCACGTGGGCCGCCCGCTGGGCGAGGCCCGGCACCCGGTCGATCACGTCGCGGGCAAGGCTGAAGCGGTCGAGTTCATTCCGCACCGTCATGTCGAACGGCGTGGTGGTGCTCCCCTCCTCTTTGTAGCCCCGTACATGCAGGTTCTCGTGACCGTTACGGCGGTAGGTGAGGCGATGGATAAGCCAGGGATAGCCGTGATAGGCAAAGATGATGGGCTTGTTAACGGTGAAGAGCGAATCGAACTCGCCGCTCGAGAGGCCGTTGGGATGCTCCTCCCGCGGCTGCAGGGTCATGAGGTCCACCACATTGACCACCCTGATCTTGAGGTCGGGGAGGTGCGCACGTAGGAAGTCGACCGCCGCAAGGGTCTCCATCGTGGGGACGTCACCGGCACAGGCCATGACCACGTCGGGCTCCGAGCCCTGATCGTTGCTCGCCCAATCCCAGATGCCGATGCCGGCCGCGCAGTGCCGGATGGCCGAGGGCAGGTCCAGCCACTGGAGCGCGGGTTGCTTGCCGGCGACGATGACGTTGACCAGGCCCCGGCTGCGCAGGCAGGTGTCGGTGACACACAAGAGGGTGTTTGCGTCCGGAGGCAGATACACGCGAGTCACCGCCGCCTTCTTGGTCAACACGTGGTCCACGAAACCGGGGTCCTGGTGCGAGAACCCGTTGTGGTCCTGCCTCCACACGTGCGAAGTGAGGAGGTAGTTGAGCGACGCGATCGGGCGGCGCCAGGGGATCTCCTCGCAAACGTCCAGCCACTTCGCGTGCTGGTTGAACATCGACGAGATGATGTGGATGAACGCCTCGTAGCACGAGAAGAACCCGTGACGCCCGGTGAGCAGGTATCCCTCGATCCAGCCCTCGATGGTGTGCTCGCTGAGGATCTCCATCACCCGCCCAAACGGAGAGAGCCGGTCGTCGTAGGGCATGATCTTCGCCATCCAGGTGCGCGGCGTCACGTCGAGGACGGCATCCAGACGGTTGGAGGCGGTCTCGTCGGGCCCGAAGAGACGGAAGTTCTTCGCCTCCAGATTCATGCGCATGGTCTGGGCGAGGAACTGCCCCATCACCCGCGTCGCCTCCGCGGAGACCACGCCGGGCGCACGGACCTCCACCGCGAGATCGGCGATCCCCGGCAGCTCCAGGTCGCGTAGCAGCAGTCCGCCGTTGGCATGCGGGTTGTCCCCCATGCGCTTTCTGCCCCGGGGCGCCAGTGCCGCCAACTCGGAGCGAAGAGCACCGGCCTCGTCGAAGAGTTCCTCAGGTCTGTAGCTCCTCATCCACTCTTCGAGCAGAGCCACGTGTTCGTCGGTCATGTCCGAGAACGGCACCTGGTGAGAACGGAACGTCCCCTCCACCTGTTTGCCGTCGACTTCCTTGGGGCCCGTCCAGCCCTTGGGGGTGACCAGGACGATGACGGGCCAGCGCGGCCGCTCGACGATCCCCTGCTCTCGCGCCCGGCGCTGGTATCCACGGATCTCGTCGAAGACGGCATCGAACGTCGCTGCCGTCAGTTGGTGCACCGCCGCGGGGTCGTCCCCCTCGATGAAGTATGGGGTGTGACCGCATCCGCGCAGATAGTCGGCCAGTTCTTCCCTGTCGATGCGCGAGAGGATGGTCGGGTTGGCGATCTTCGCCCCGTTCAGATGGAGGATGGGCAGCACCGCCCCGTCGGTCGCCGGGTTCAGGAACTTGTTCGACTGCCAGCCCGCGGCCAGAGGTCCGCTCTCCGCCTCGCCGTCGCCCACGACGCAGACCGCGACCAGGTCGGGGTTGTCGAAGACGGCTCCGTACGCGTGCGCCAACGAGTAACCCAGCTCTCCTCCCTCGTGGATGGAGCCTGGGGTCTCGGGGGCGACGTGGCTGGGGATGCCTCCAGGGAACGAGAACTGCTTGAACAGGCGCTGCATACCCTGCTCGGTGGAGGTCACGTGGTTGTAGTACTCGCCGTAGGTGCCCTCGAGGTAGACGTTGGCCACCAGAGCCGGTCCGCCGTGACCTGGACCGCAGATATAGACGATGTCAACCTCGCGGGCCTTGATGATGCGGTTGAGGTGGACATAGACCAGGTTCAGACCGGGACACGTGCCCCAATGGCCGAGCAGCCTGGACTTGACGTCTTCCTTGGTGAGCGGCCGCCGCAGGAGTGGATTGTCCTTGAGGTAGATCTGGCCCACGGAAAGGTAGTTGGCCGCCCGCCAGTAGGCGTTCATCCGGTCGAGCTCGACGGCGTCGAGCGGGGCCCGGTCCTCGAGCGAGATCGCGCTGCTCATGAAGCTCCTCCTACCTGTTGTGCCATCGCCTGCCGCCGCTCAGCCGTCAGTCGGTGGCGTCGGTTCCCCTCAACTGCGCCCAGCGGAAGCAATCCACGGTGTGGTCGTTGACCATCCCGGTGGCCTGCATGTGCGCGTAGCAGATGGTCGGCCCCACGAACCGGAACCCCCGCTTCTTGAGGTCGGCGCTCATGCGCTCCGCGTCGGGGGTCTTGGCTGGGATCTGGGCCATGGTCCGCCACTCGTTATGGAGAGTCTCGCCGCCAACCAATCCCCAAACGTAGGCGTCGAAGCTCCCGAACTCTTCCTGCACCTTCAGGAAGGCCCGAGCGTTGTCGATGGCGGCCCCGATTTTGAGACGGTTGCGCACGATGCCGGAATCGGCAAGCAGACGTTCTACGTCGGCCGGGCCGAAGGCGGCCACAGCAACCGGGTCGAAACCGGCGAAAGCGCGCCGGTAGCCCCCGCGCTTGCGGAGGATGGTAAGCCAGCTGAGTCCCGCCTGCGCGCCCTCCAGCACGAGGAACTCGAACAGCAACCGGTCGTCGTGGACCGGCACTCCCCACTCCTCGTCGTGGTAGGACACGAACAAGGGCTCGGAACCGACCCACGCACAGCGCGTGAGCGGCTCGCGAAGCATCGGCGTGTCGATGGGCTCCATCACCCGAATGTAGCACGACGCCACGATAGTATGATGAGCGAGACCGAAGGCAAGTCGGACAATGAGGCGGGCTCCGGAGGAGGCGACCCATGGGAATCATGACCGGCAAGGTGTGCGTCGTCACCGGCGGAGGAGGCAGCATCGGCTTGGCGGCGGCCCAAGCGCTGCTGGAAGAAGGCGCAAGAGTGCTCCTTGTGGGGCGGACCCCGGAGAAACTGGCCTGGGCGGCCGCTTCGCTCGGCTACGGCAGTGACATGCTCGACAGTATCTCGGCCGACGTGGCCGATGTCGCCGAGACCCGCAAGTATCTCGACCATGCCGTGGCCCGTTGGGGCCTCATTGACGTCATCTTCAGCCACGCCGGCGTCTCGGGAGTGATCAAGCCGGTGACCGAGTACCCGGAGGACGTCTTCGATGCGGTCATCGCCACCAACGTGCGCGGCTCCTTCCTGGCCTGCAAGTATGGGCTCCCTCTTATGAACGACGGCGGCAGCATCATCATCACGTCGAGCATCATGGGCACCCGAGCCGACCCGGGGGTCTGTGCGTACGCCACCTCCAAGCATGCGCTCATCGGTCTGGCCCGGGTGGTGGCCAAGGAGGCGGCCCCGCGCAACATCCGCGTCAACGTGTTCGCTCCCGGCCCCATCGAGAACGAGTTCCAGACTCAGATCGAGGACCAGCTCACCGACATCGTCGGCCAGGACGGCACCGAGTTCCTCAACGGCATCATCCCGCTGGGACGGCACGGCCGCGCCGAAGAAGTGGCTCGGATGGTGCTGTTCCTCGCCTCCGACCAGAGCAGCTTCTCCACGGGCAGCGTGTTCATGGCCGACGGCGGCATGAACATCTGACCCGGCCCTTCGTGACCCCTACTCCCTGACCGGCGCCGGGCCGCAGTGACCCGCCAATCACAGGCTCCTCTCCTGACGGGACGTCCTTCCTATCGGTGGGTGGTCCTCGGCATGGCCTTCCTAGGCGTCTTCGGAGCCCTTGGTTTCGGGCGTTTCGGTTACAGCGCCATCCTGCCCTCCATGCAGGAGGACCTCGGTATCAGCAGCGCGGCTGCGGGCTCGCTCGCTTCGTGGAACCTCATCGGCTACACGATCATGTCGGCCATCGGGGGGGTGCTCTCTTTGCGATGGGGGGCACGCGCCGTAATCACCCTGGGTATGGCCGTGACCGCGGCGGGGATGCTCTTCACGGGCCTGGCGGACACTCTTGCCGGCGCCTCAGCGGCAAGGCTCCTCACCGGGATGGGCAACGGCCTCGTGCTCGTACCTTCAATAAGTCTGATGGCGACCTGGTTCGAGGTCCGCCGCCTGGGCCTAGCCTCGGCCGTGGTTCCCACCGGTTCCTCTCTCACCCTGGTCGTGGTCGGCCTGGCGGTGCCCCCCATCCTGGCGGCGGGAGGCAGCGACGGGTGGCGCCTTGCCTGGTACGTCTTCGCCGGAGTCACCTTCCTCCTGGCCGTGCTCGTCGCCGTTGTCCAGCGCGACCGGCCGGCCAAGCCCATCATCGAAAGCGACGAGATAGTCATCGACAAGTGGGCACCGGAGTCCATCCGCGCGCGTTTGAGCCCCCCATCGTTCCAGGTGGGGACCGTCATCCGCTCCAGATACGCGTGGCATGCAGGAGGCGTCTATCTGCTCTACGGCATCGCCTTTCTCCTGTACTTCACCTTCTTCCAAAAACGCCTCACCACAGACCTGGGCTACAGCGATGCGGTGGCAGGCTACCTCTTCATGCTCGTGGGGGTGGCCGGTCTCATCGGGGGCATGCTCTGGGGCTCGGTCTCGGACCGCTTTGGCAGAGAGCGCACCCTTGCTCTCACTCTTCTCTTGGCCGGGCTGGCCGGTCTCCTGTTCGGTATCCGGCCGCTGCTGCCGGCGCTGATCGTGTCGGCCATCCTCTTCGGCTCCACCGGTCTCGCGTTCCCGGGCCTCATGGGGGTGGCGTGCGCGGACAGGTTCGGACCCAAGCTGGCCTCCGCATCGCTGGGTCTCATCACCATCCTGGTGGGAGCCGGTCAGGCCATCGGCCCCCTCATCGGGGGAGCCATGAACGATGCCTCCTCATCCTTGGCCGGGTCGTACGTCTTCTCCGGAGTGGTCTTCATCGTGGCCGCGATCGCCGCCGTGCTCCTACCCAGGGGTGCGGAGCCGGATCGCTCCGCGACCGCCGATCTCCCCAAACTGCCCAAGCGGCGGGGGGTGCGATGACCGCCGCGGCAGGACCGCGTCCCGCCGGGCGGCGGCGCTCCCGCGGCGGCGGGGGCGCCCGGACAAGCCCATGCGGCTGACCCGAGACCCCCGGTACCGGTGGGTCGTCGCCGGCATGGCCTTCTTCGCCGTGCTAGCGGCCATCGGCTTCGGCCGCTTCGGCTACAGCGCCGTCCTGCCTTCCATGCAGGAGGACCTCGATATCAGCAGTGCGGCGGCCGGCTCGCTTGCGTCGTGGAACCAGGTGGGTTATACGGTGATGGCCCTCGTGGGAGGCATCCTCGCCTCCCGCTTCGGCGCCCGCGTCATCGTGACCATCGGTCTGCTTGTCACCGCCGTGGGGATGCTGCTCACCGGCCTTGCCGGGGGACTGGCCATGGCCTCGGCCGCCCGGCTGTTGACCGGCATGGGCAGCGCCATGGTCCTTGCTCCGTCCCTCGCCCTGATGGTTGCCTGGTTCGAGCCGGCCAGGCTGGGCATGGCCTCGGGGATAGTGCCGGCAGGGTCCTCATTGGCGCTCGTGGTGGTCGGCCCCCTGGTGCCCGCCCTGCTGGACGCGGGCGGGGCCGATGGATGGCGCTTGGTCTGGTACGTCTTCGCCGCTGTCACCTTGATCACAGCGCTGCTCACCCTCGCCGTCCTTCGCAACCGTCCCCATAGCGAGCGCCACAAGATCATCGGGAGACTGCGGGCGGTGGAGATGCGCGCCATCATCCGTTCCCGGCATGCCTGGCTCCTCGGTCTCATCTACTTCCTCTACGGCTTCGCCTTCCTCCTGTTCTTCACCTTCTTCCAGAAGCGCCTGACGACGGATCTGGGTTACAGCGACGAGACCGCCGGCACGCTCTTCCTCATCCTCGGAGTGACCGGGGTGGTATCGGGAGTGCTGTGGGGACGGGTATCGGACGGCATCGGCAGGGGCCGCACTCTGGCCATCGTCATGCTGGCCGAGGCCGCGGTCGCGCTTGTCTTCGCGCTATGGCACAACTTCGCGGCGCTTGTGGTGGCATCCGCGGTGTTCGGCCTCTGCGGGCTCAGCGTTCCCGCTCTTCTGGGCGCCGCGTGCGGAGACAAGTACGGAGCCCGCATGGCTGCCGCTTCCCTCGGTTTTGTCACCGCGTTCGTCGGGATAGGCCAGATCATCGGGCCCTACGTCGGAGGCGCCCTCGAAGACGCTTTTGGCTCGCTCGTACCCTCCTACCTCGTGTCGGCCGGGGTGTTCGCTGCGGCCGCCGCGGTCTCGCTTCTGCTGCGCGACGCGCGGCCAGTCATGCGCGCTGCTCATACTTCCAGCGAACCATGAAATGTTGGCCCGAATGGCCGCGGTAGCTTTGCCCTGCACTACTATGCTAGACGTGGGGAGAAGGCATCTCGCCCCCAACCCGCCTGGCGTATAGTTACAGCCTGTTCATCAGACCGAGGAGGCGAACCGAATGGCAGCAGAAAAGCACACGCCGCCGACGGCGAAGGCGACCGGGGCCGACAAGACGGTCCACAAGGCGCTGGGCCTGAGCGGCGGCATCTTCGGCGCCTGCCCGTGCGCCGTGGATGTGAAGGACGGCAGGATCATCCGGATCCGGCCGCTCCACTGGGACTCCGCGTACGATCCCAAGACCTTCAACCCTTGGAAGATCGAGAAGGACGGCAAGACCCTCGAGCCGCTCTACAAGGCCGTACCCGCTCCCTGGAGCCTGGCGTACAAGAAGCGGGCCTACTCGCCCAACCGGGTGAAATACCCTCTCAAGCGTGAGGACTGGGATCCCAAGGGCGAGAGGAACCCGCAGAACCGCGGCAAGAGCAAGTACGTGCGCATCTCCTGGGACGAGGCGGCTCAGCTGTGCGCCGACGAGGTCAAGCGTATCTGCGACAGCTACGGACCCCTGGCCATCCTGGTGCAGGGCGACGGCCACGGCGAGTGCAAGATGGTGCACGCGCCCCACGGTTGCTCCACGCTGCTCTTCGACAAACTGGGCGGTTTCACGCAGCAGATCCGCAACCCAGATAGCTGGGAAGGCTGGTACTGGGGTTCCAAGCACGTGTGGGGCAAGGGTTTCATCGGGATGATGGCCCCCAACGACAACATCGTCAAAGACATCTGCGAGAACAGCGACATGGTGGTGGTATGGGGAGGCGACCCGGAGACCACCACGTGGGGCTTCCGCGGACAGTTCGCCAGCCGGCTCCTCTACTTCTGGAGCGAGATCGGCATCAAGCAGGTCTACATCAACCCCGACCTGAACTACGCGGCGGCCATCCACGCCGACAAGTGGATCCCCGTCCTCCCCAACACCGACGCCGCTCTGCAGCTGGCCGTCATGTACGTCTGGATCACCGAGGGCACGTACGACAAGGAATACGTCGCCACCCACACGGTGGGCTTCGACAAGATGAAGGCCTACGTCCTGGGTGAGGAAGACGGCGTTCCCAAGACCCCCAAGTGGGCATCACCCAAGTGCGGCGTGCCTGTCTGGACCATCAAGGCCCTGGCCCGCGACTGGGCCAAGAAGATCGTCACCATCGGCCACTACTTCGGCGGCGGCATGGCCCGCGGCCCGTACTCCACCGAGCCTGCCCGCCTCGAATGCGTCCTTCTCGGCATGCAGGGCCTGGGCAAACCGGGCGTCCATCAGGCGCAGATCGCCTACACGGGCATGCCCAAGAACGTCATCACCGGCGGCGCCGACCATATGGGCCCGTTCGGCAACCTCATGAGCCAGCCCTACGGCGAGCGCCTGCTCAAGCCGCATCGTGGCACTCCCACCGCGTGGGGCAAGCAGATGATCCCCAAAGTCCTCATCGAAGAGGCCATCCGCGACGGCAAGTGCGAATTCTGGGGCACCGGCGGACACGAGGAGCCGACCTCCGACCAGTACAGGCGCTACGAGTACCCCATCGCGAAGGACAAGGGCGGCACCGAGATCCACATGATGTGGACCGACACACCCTGCCGGGTCACCTGCTGGGGCGGCGGCGGCGAGGTCATGGAGGCCTTCCGGAATCCCAAGATCGAATGCGTCGTGGCTCAGCACCCCTGGCTCGAGAACGACGTCCTCTGCGCTGATATCGTGCTGCCCACCGCGACCACGCTCGAACTCGACGACATCTCTCCCTGCATCCGAGAAGGCGACAGCTTCCAGAGCGTGATCCTCATGAACGCCGCAATCGACCCCGTCGGCGAGGCGCGCAGCGACTATCACGCGATCGTGGCTGTGGCCGACAAGCTCGGCATGAAGGACGCGGTCACCGACGGCTTCAGCGATGAGGAGCTCATCAAGGGAACCTACGTCGGCATGAAGTTCGAGACGATCACGCCGTGGGAGGAGTTCAAAGAGAAGCAGTACACCGTGCTCCCCGTGGCTCCCGACTGGGAGAAGTGGCCCGCCGGTCTCTACGAGTTCTACAAAGACCCGGTGGCCAACCCGATCCCCACGCCCACCGGCAAGCTCGAGTTCTGGTCGGAGAGCCTGGAGAAGGCCTTCCCCAACGACGAAGAGCGCCCGGGCATCCCCAAGTGGATCGAGAAGGGCATCACCCACGACGAGCGCATCTCCAGCACCCGCGCCCGCGTGTACCCGCTGCTTGTCATGTCCAACCACGGACGGTGGCGTACCCACGCCCAGGCCGACGACATCCCCTGGACCAAGGAGACGGTCACCGGCAAGATCAAGGGCTGGGACGGCTACTGGTACGAGCCATGCTGGATGAATCCCAAAGACGCAGAAGCCAGGGGCATCAAGGACGGCGACATCGTCCGTTGCTACAACGAGCGCGGTAGCGTGCTCTGCGGCGCCCTGGTCTGGGAACGCATCATGCCGGGCGTCATCTCCGTGGATCACGGGGCGCGCGCCGACTTCATCGATCCCGACTTCACCCTGGACCGCGGCGGGGCGATCAACGTCATCTCGCCCAAGGGACTCACCTCCAAGCATGCCGGCGGTCAGGCCACGAGCGGTTATCTGGCCAACGTGGACCGGGTCAGCATGGCCCAGATGGAAGAGTGGAGAACCAAGTATCCCGAGGCGTTCGCGCGCGACTACGATCCCGCCTCCGGCCTCCGCTTCAACGGTTGGATCAAGGAGGGGAGGTAATCATGGGCAAGAAAGTCTTCGTCATCGACATCAATAAGTGCAACGGCTGCCATAACTGCCAGATCGTCTGCAAAGACGAGCACGTCGCCAACGACTGGAGCCCCATAGCCAAGCCGCAGCCCGACATCGGTCAGTTCTGGTTGGAGCTCACCGAGAGAGTGCGGGGCACGGTTCCCAAGGTGAAGGTGGCTTATCGGCCGCATCTGTGCATGCACTGCGACAACGCTCCGTGCATCGAGGCCTGCCCGGTCGAGGATGCGGCGTACAAGCGTGAGGACGGGATGGTCATCCTGGATCCGACCAAGTGCACCGGCTGCCGGCTGTGCGTGGAAGCATGCCCCTACGACGTCATCTTCTTCAACGAAGACCTCAACCTCGCGCAGAAATGCACCGGTTGCGCCCACCTGCTGGATGACGGCTGGAGCGAGCCGCGCTGCGCCGACGCCTGCCCCACCGAATGCCTCAAGATGATGGACGAGGAGGAGGCCCAGGAGCTCATCGCCAAGGGCGAGGTGTGGAGGCCCGAACTCAAGGACGAAGTCAAGCCGCGGGTCTACTACCTGGGCCTGCCCAAGAAGTTCATCGCCGGCACGCTGTACGAGCCGGTGGAGGAAGAGGTCGTGATCGGAGCGTCCGCGAAGCTCACCGCTGCGGACGGCAAGGTTCTCACCACCGAGACCGACAGCTACGGCGACTTCTGGTTCGAAGGGATCGACGACGGGGTATACGACCTGGAGTTGAAATCCGGCGGCAAGGTCAAGGCCTTCGCCGGTCTCGACACCACGGAAGTGGACATCAACCTCGGAGACATTCCGCTGACCTGACGGAGACAAAGCGACACGGATGGGGGTCCGTCGTTATCGCGGGCATGAAGCAGTAGACAGGCGGGCCGGGCTCTTGTGGAAGCAGGAGCCCGGCCCGCTTTCTCCGGTTGTTTCTGTGGCAGCAAGTCGGACTATGATGTGAGCAGCCTGCCGACCAAGCCGAAAAGGGGGAAAGATGGCCGACAAGGAGACCGCTCCCGGGGGGGAGCAGAAGACGGTCCTCAAGGCGCTCGGTCTGAGCGGGGGTATCTACGGCGCGGTGCCCTGTGCAGTGGATGTCAAGGACGGCCGCGTCGTCCGCATCCGGCCTCTGCACTGGGACTCCAAGTACGATCCCGCCCAGTTCAAGCCCTGGAAGATCACCAAGGACGGCAAGAGCTTGGAGCCGCTCCTAAAGGCGGCGCCGTCACCCTGGAGTCTCGCATACAAGAAGCGCACCTACTCGCCCAACCGGGTTAAATACCCGCTCAAGCGCGTGGACTGGGACCCGAGCGGGGCTCCCGATTCCACCGGCCCCGGGGGACGCAATCCGCAGAACCGAGGCAAGAGCAAGTACGTGCGCATCTCCTGGGACGAAGCCACCGACCTCATCGCCGACGAGATCCGGCGAATCCACCAAGAGCACGGACCCCTTGCCATCCTGGTGCAGGGCGACGGCCACGGAGAGTGCAAGTTCATCCATGCCCCCCACGGTTGCTCCACCCTGCTCCTCGACAAGATGGGCGGTTTCACCCAGCAGGTGCGCAACCCCGACAGCTGGGAAGGCTGGTACTGGGGCACCCGGCACATCTGGGGCAAAGGACTGGTCGGCATGATGAACCCGGCCGACAACATCGTGAACGACATCGTCCAGAACAGCGACATGGTGGTGGTGTGGGGCGGCGACCCCGAGACCACCCCCTGGGGCTTCCGCGGGCAGTTCGCCAGCCGGTTGCTCTTCTTCTGGACGGAGGTCGGCATCAAGCAGGTCTACATCAGCCCCGATTTGAACTATGCGGCGGCCATCCACGCCGACAAGTGGATCCCGATCTTGCCCAACACCGACGCCGCGCTGCAGTTGGCCATCATCTACCAGTGGATCACCGAGGGGACGTACGACAAGGAGTACGTGGAGACCCACAGCGTGGGCTTCGACAAAGTCAAGGCCTACGTGCTGGGCGAGGAAGACAGCGTGCCCAAGACCCCCAGGTGGGCCTCGGAGAAGTGCGGCGTGCCGGTCTGGACCATCAAGGCCCTGGCCCGGGATTGGGCTAAGAAGATCGTCACCATCGGCCACTACTTCGGCGGCGGCATGGCCCGCGGTCCCTACTCGCACGAGCCTGCCCGGCTCGAGGTGGTGCTCTTGGGCATGCAGGGGCTGGGGAGACCGGGCGTCCACCAGGCCCAGATCGCCTACCTGGGGATGCCGCGCAACGCCATCGGCGCAGGCCGGCAGTACATGGACATGTTCAACAACCTGGCGGCTCAGCCGGCCGGCGATAGGCTGCTCAAACCGCATCGGGGCACACCGCAGGCCTGGGGCAAGCAGCTCATCCCCAAGACCCTCATCGAGGAAGCCATCCACCGGCCGCCCGTCGATTTCTGGGGCACCGGCGGCCACGAGGAGCCGGCGGAAGACCAGTACAAGAAGTACACCTATCCCATCCCGGCCGCGGACGGCGGCACCGAGTTCCATATGATGTGGACCGACACGCCCTGCCGGGTGACCTGCTGGAACTGCGGCAACGATTGTGTCGAAGCCATGCAGAGCCCGAAGATCGAGTGCGTGGTGGCCCAGCATCCGTGGCTGGAGAACGATTGCCTCTATGCCGACATCATCCTCCCCACGAACACCACGCTCGAGGTGGACGACATCATGCCCTGTATGCGTGACGGGGACAGCTTCCAGACCTTGATCCGCATGCGCCAGGCGATCGCGCCCGTCGGTGAGTCCAAGAGCGACTACGAGGCAGTGTGCGCGGTGGCCGAGAAGCTGGGCATGCTGGAGCAGGTCACCGACGGCTTCAACAACGAGGAACTGATCCGGGCCGTCTTCGACGGCATGCAGTTCGACCGCTTCGTGACCTGGGAGGAGTTCGACGACAAGGACTACTTCGTCATCCCCTACACCGAAGACTGGCAGAAATGGCCGGCAGGATTCTACGAGTTCTACAAGGACCCGGTCGCCAACCCGCTGCCCACGCCGACGGGCAAGCTGGAGTTCTACTCCGAAAGCCTGAATACCTACTTCCCCACCGATGCCGAGCGCCCGCCCATCCCCAAGTGGATCGAGAAGGGCATCACTCACGACGAGCGCATCTCCAGCAAGCGAGCCAGGATATATCCGCTGCTGGTGATGTCCAACCACGGACGCTGGCGCGTACACGCGCAGTGTGACGACATCCCTTGGACCAAGGAAGCGGTCACCGGCAAGGTGAAGGGCTGGGACGGCTACTGGTACGAGCCCTGCTGGATCAACCCCGATGACGCCGAGATCCGCGGCATCAAGGATGGCGACATCGTCAAGGTGTACAACGAGCGGGGCGGGGTCCTCTGCGGCGCCCTGGTGTGGGAACGCATCATGCCCGGCGTCATCTCCATCGACCACGGAGCCCGGGCCGACTTCATCATCCCCTGCGAGCTCGACCGCGGCGGGGCCATCAACACCATCTCGCCCGAAGGTTTGACCTCCAAGCACGCGGCCGGCCAGGCCACGAGTGGTTTCCTCGCCGAGGTGGAGCGCGTCACCTTCGGCCAGATGGAGGAATGGCGCGAGCTGTACCCGGAAGCCTTCGCCCGAGAGTACGATCCCAGCTCGGGGCTGAGGTTCAACGCCTGGGTCGAGGAAAGGGGGTAGCCGTGGGCAAGAAGGTCTTTGTCATAGACGTAGCCAAGTGCAACGGCTGCCATTGCTGCCAGATCGTATGCAAGGACGAGCACGTCGGCAACGATTGGAGTCCCATCGCCAAGCCCCAACCCGACACGGGACAGTTCTGGATCGAGCTCACCGAGCGGGTGAGGGGCACGGTGCCCAAGGTCAAGGTGGCGTACCGCCCGCACCTCTGCATGCACTGCGACAACCCGCCCTGCCTGACTGCCTGCCCCGTCCCGGGTGCGCTGTACAAACGGGACGACGGCCTGGTGATCATCGACGCGGTGAAGTGCACCGGCTGCCGGCTGTGCGTGGATGCCTGTCCCTACGACGTGATCTTCTTCAACGAGAACCTCAACCTGGCGCAGAAGTGCACCGGCTGCGCTCACCTCATCGACGACGGCTGGGCGGAGCCCCGGTGCGCGGACGCCTGCCCTACGCTCGCCATACGCTTTTTGGACGAGACCGAGGCCAAGGACCTCGTCGCGAGAGGGGAAGTGTGGAAGCCCGAGCTCAAAGATGAGGTGCGGCCCCGGGTCTACTACCTGGGTCTTCCCAAGAAGTTCGTCGCCGGGACGCTCTACGACCCGGTGGAAGAGGAGGTGATCATCGGGGCGACGGCGACCTTGACTGGCCGCGACGGCAGCGTCCGCACGACGCCGACCGACGACTACGGCGACTTCTGGTTCGAGGATCTCGGCGAGGGCGTCTTCGATCTCCGACTGGAGACGCAGGGAAGCGTTAGACTCTTTCCCGACTTGGACACCACCGAACGCGACATCAACCTGGGAGACATCCCCATAACCTAGCGACCCCTTGTCAGGACCCGCTCGAGGAGGCAGTACATGGCACCGCCCCAGTATGAACACATCTACTCGCCGATAAAGATCGGTAAGGTCGAACTCAAGAACCGGATCGTCAAGACCGCGGCCCAGACCTACCTGTTCGACTCCGGAGACCGCAGGTTCGGGCCGCTGGCCAAGGCCTTCTACGGAGCGGTGGCCAAGGGTGGCGTAGGTCTGATCGTCGTGGAGACTCCGGCCATGGAGTGGCCTCTGGCCGACGAGGGCGACCGCCGGCTTCGCGTCGACAACGACAAGTACCTCAAGGACATCGAGGACCTGGCCAAAGAGATCCACAAGGGCGGCATACCCTGCTTCATGCAGTTCTACCACCGCGGTCCCTGGGGAGGCATCTACGCCAACATCGCCAAACGGGTGGCCGCTTCGCCGGTCACCTTCCCCTCCGTCTTCGACGTGCACGAGGAGGAACCGCCCGCGGCTCTCACCATCGAGGAGATCGAGGAACTGGTGGACCGCTATGCGGCCTCGGCAGGCCGGCTGGCCGACTGCGGCTTCGACGGGGTCGAGATCCACGCCGGCGCCGACCACCTGCTCGATACGTTCCTGTCGCGGTTCTGGAACCGGCGCGACGATCAGTACGGGGCGCAGAACTGGGAGAACCGCACCCGCTTCCTGCTGGAGATCATCGCGGCCGTCAGAAAGCGCGTGGGACCGGACTTCGCCATCCAGGTGTTCCTCAACGGCGTCGAGTTCGGCGTGGGCGAGCTGGGACTCAGCCTCGACGAGAACAAGACCCTCGCCATGATCTGCGAAAAGGCCGGAGCGGATTCACTTCACATCCGCTCGCACTGGGTGGGGATGCACCAGGGCTCGTACCTGAGCGACACTCTGTTCTACCCCGAGCCGCATATACCGCTCAGCGAGTTCCCCAAGGAGATGGACTGGACCCACTACGGATCCCGCTGCAATCTGCCCTTGGCTGCCGCCATCAAGCAGGTGGTGTCCATCCCGGTCATGTCGGTGTGCGGCTTCGACGTCCCCACCGGGGATGACGCCATCAGAGAGGGCAAGTGCGACCTCATCGGGATGAACCGCCGCATCTTCGCCGATGCCCAGTACCCCGAGAAGATGCGTACCGGCCGGGCTCTCGAAGTGCAGCCGTGCACCAAGTGCGGCCACTGCAGCAGCACCTACAACGTGCCCAGGCACTGCCGCATCAACGCCTGCTTCGGGACCGAATCCTACGAACTCACCCCACCGACCATCAAGAAGAAGGTGCTCGTCGTCGGCGGCGGCGCCGCCGGCATGCAGGCCGCCCGGGTGGCCGCGTGGCGAGGCCACGACGTGACCCTGTGGGAGAAGGGCAAGTACCTTGGGGGCTCCATGTCCCTGGCGGCGATGGTCAAGGGCTTCAAGGTGGAGGACGTGCGCGAGGTCATCTGGTTCCTCCGCAGGCAGGTGAAGAAGTACGGAGTCGACGTGCAACTCGGCAAGGAGATCGACGCGGCGGCCATCGAGGAGTTCGATCCCGACGTGGTAATCCTCGGGACAGGAGGCAAGCCCACCCTGCCCGACGTGCCCGGCGTGTACGGCAAGAACGTGGTGCGCAGCAGCGACCTGTACGGGACGCTGCAGTTCTATCTGCGCCTCCTAGGACCCAAGAACCTCCGCGACCTCACCAGCGTATGGATGCCGGTAGGCAAGAGCGCGGTGATCATCGGCGGGGCCATCCAGGGCTGCCAGCTGGGCGAGTTCCTGGTCAAGCGGGGACGCAAGGTCACCATCGTCGACACCGACCCCGAACTCGGCAAGAGCATGTATCCCGAGCGCCGGACCCGCCTCTTCTACTGGTTCGACAAGAAGGGCGTCGAGCGGCTGGCCGGCGTAAAGCTGGTGGAGATCACCAAGAAAGGCCTTACGCTGATCACCCAGGAAGGTGAGGAGCGGACCATCGAGGCGGACAGCGTCATCTGCGCCCTGCCTTTCACCGGCGACCACTCGCTCGAGGATGCTCTTCAGGGCAAGATCCCCGAGGTCTATTCCATCGGTGACTGTGACGAGCCCGGCCTCATCCCCGACGCCACCGCCGCGGGCTGGAAGATAGGCAACGCCATCTAAGAGCCTGCGAGATCCGAGACCCCGGAGGGTCTCCCCGCAGCCGGTCGCGGTGGTCCGCGGAAGGCTCTGGGGACCCTCCGGGTAGCACCCTGGGTCGTCGCGCCGCAAGGTTTGGGCTATCCTGAACCATGTTGGTCACTACTCCCGGAGTCGAGCCTTCTTGAACAATGAGACGTTGGCACGGAAACGGCATCGCCGTCGTAAACGCATGGCCGTCCTCGCGGCCGTGGGTGTCGTCGTCTTCCTTTTCCTGCTGGCCCTCCTGATCGATTCCACCCTCTACAGCGGGAAAGTCCACGCCGGCGTCACGGTATCGGACGTCCAACTGGGCGGGCTCACCCCGGCCGAAGCCGAGGCTGCACTCGAGCTGCGCGTCGAAGAGGCCCAGAAAAACCCCATCACCCTCACCAGCGGGGAGAAGGAATGGACGATCTCCCCCGACAGCGTAGGGACCAAGGTCGATGTGCAGGCGACCGTGGAGACGGCCATGGAGGCCTCGCGGGAGGGCAACTTCTTTGTGGACCGCTTCAGAGGCTTCCTGATGTACTTCAAGGACCGGCAAGTACCCCTGGAGGGCACCGTCGACCAGGCCAAGATGGAGAAGGTGCTCGGGAATGTCTATGAGGCGCTCGACGTCCCCCCCATCAACGCCGGCCTGGTGTTCGACGGACAGAAGATCCGGATCGTCAAGGGTCAGAAAGGCCGGGTGGTCGACCGCGAGGCTCTGGCCGAGCAGCTCAAGACTGTCCTCGTGACCCTGCACGCCACCGAACTCCCCGTCCCCATGACCGTGAAGGATCCCACGGTGCTGGCCGACAACTACGATGAAGCGCTCCAGCAGGCCATGACCATGACCGACTCTTCCGTCAAACTCACTGCTGGTCAGCAGTCTTGGACCTTCAATCCCGACGACCTCATCGCCTACATGGACTTCACCGCCGTCGACCAGGACGGGGTCTCGGTCCTGGTGCCCTATCTTTCGGCCACCAAGATGGGACCGCTCCTGGAGGAGATCGCAGTCAAGGTGGCGCGAGACCCGGTGAGCGCCACCTTCAAGGGTGACGGCCAGAAGGCCTGGGTAGTCCCGGGCGTCACAGGAAGACGACTCGATCCCGAGAAGACGGTGGAAGCTCTCAATGCGGCCGCCCTCGATCCCGAGGACCGCAAGGCGGAGTGCGCCTTCGTCGTCAAGCAGCCCAGCCTCACCACCGACGAAGCCAAGGCCATGGGCATCAAGGAGGTGCTGGCCGACTACACCACCAAGTGGGAAGGGACGCCCGACCGGCAGACCAACGTCAAGATCACGACTCAGTACGCGAGCAACGTGCTCCTGGCCCCGGGCGAGGAATACGACTTCGACAAGCAGATCGGCCCGCGTACCGCGGAGCGCGGCTACAAGCTGGCGCCGGGCATCGTAGGGCCGGGCAAGTTGGAGGACGTGTTCGGCGGTGGGATCTGCCAGGTCTCGACGACCTTGTTCAACGCGGCTTTCGAGGCCGGCCTGGAGATCCTCGAGCGTAAGAACCATTCCATCTACATCGCCCACTATCCCAAGGGTAGGGACGCGACCGTGAGCGCCCGCGGACCCAACCTCCGCTTCCGCAACGATACCAAGCACCACATCCTGATCCGCGGGGCCTCCGACGGGATCATCACCAAGTTCGTCATCTACGGAACCGATGAAGGCCGCACCGTGGAATCCAGCACCAGCGAGTTCTACGACGTGGTCGAACAGACCGTGGAGTCCACCACCAACAAGTCACTGGGAACGGGCACGTCGGTGGTCATCGTCGATGGCCAGCCGGGCCGCAAGATCAAGGTCATACGGGTGGTCAAGGACGCGAACGGAGCGGTCATCCACAAGAACACATTCATAAGCAGTTGGCCGATGCTGCCCAAGGAGATCGAGGTCGGCACCGCCAAAACGACCACCACAACCGTGAAGTCGACCACGACCACGGCCAAGCCGACCACCACGACTACCGAAGAGACGACGACCACGACCACCGTGGTCACAGAGCCGACCGGCTGACGGAGCCCGGCTAAGCGAAGCCCTGCTGGCGGGTAATGACCGCCTCGGTGTTGCCACGCCTGGGCGCGAGGATCATCATCTTGACCATCGTCTGCCTCTCTGGCTCGGGTCAGAAAGCCCGGCTCTGCCCCTCTTCGTTGACGATGACGGCGAAATCTGAGCTGGCCACCTCGATGCGGCCGGGCATGCTACGGAGCTTCTCCCAGTTGCCGCCGGGCGGCTGGTCCAGCGGGACCCCCTGATCAATAAGTGCCTGCCGCACACGCCCGCCGTCCAAGTCACGGGGCGCCACGGTCTCCTTGGTGCACATGGCGGCGGCAGTTCCTGCCGCCTGGCCCATGACCATCGAGCAGGCGATCACCCGGATGGTCCCCAGTGCGTGGAACTCGGCGGACACGTTCCGTCCCGCGGCCAGGAGGTTGCTGACCCTGCTGGCAACCAGGCTCCTATAGGGCACCTCCGCCCAGTCGCGCGGGTTGGTCCGGACCTCGTAGCCGCCCGGCGTGACGAACGGGTGCATGCGGAAGTTGTCGTCGTCCTGGGACGGACGCGCGATGGCGCCCTCCACCGGTTCCCGCAGGTGGATGTGACGGACGGCAACATAGTCGCCGCAGGTGGGGTGGTGGGCGTCGAAGAACTCCGGGTTCCGGGCGATGCCGTCGTCGAACTTGGCGCCCCTCCCCATGTCGGCGTCCGCGAAGATGTACTCGCCCACGATGCGGCGGGAATCGCGCACGCCGTTCATGTTGGCGACCCCCGAGATGGCCGACTTCTCGAAGCCGGGCACGTACTTCTTGAGGAAAGCCGCGAACCACTGCACCTGGCGGTGTTGGTCCACGATCTGCCGGGTGAGGTCCTCGACGTCGTCGTTGCGGCAATAGTAGGTCTGGGTGGCATCCAAGGTCACGTCGCAGCACTCCGGGTCACCGCCTGGCACCGGGTAGACCAGCAGTCCGGGGACGATCAGCCAGGGCAGGTCACCGTTGGCGATGGCTTCGTGCTCTTTGGCCACAACCAACTGCGTGCGGGTCTCGAGGGTGCCGGTCTTCTGGAAGGCCGCGTCGGCCTCCTCGTACTTCTTGACGTTGACATACGAGAGCCGCATTCCCATAGTGACGGACTGGTTGAGGCCGCAGTACTCGGCATTGCCTACCTCGCAGGGGACGCCGGCGGCAAAGGCCAGGTCGGCGTCGCCGGTGCAGTCGATGAAGACCTTGGCCTTGATCTCCATCCGACCGCTCTTTGAGTAGGCGATGACGGACGTGATCTTGCCTTCTTCGACGGTGCAGTCGGCCACATGGACGCCGTAGAGGATGCGGCAGCCGGCCTGCAGCAGCATCTGCTCTAGCTCCATCTTGCCCATCTCCGGCTCGATGACCGGGAGATGCGGCCGCTTGAGCGCCGCACCCTTGGCCGCCAGCCGGTCCACCCACTCCTCACAAAGCCCTTCCACCACCCCGGCGATGCCGCTGATATAGCCGTTGGTACAGAGACCGCCCAGCGACTCGCGGCCTTCGACGAGCAGAGTGCGGGCGCCGAGCCGTGCGGCGGCCACGCCGGCCGCGGCCCCTGCCACCCCACCACCGCACACGAGTACGTCCACGTCGAACTTCTTGGCGATATTCATGCTTCGCGCTCCTTCCGCAGCTTCGCGGTCGCCGCCTCGTCCAGCTCCAACTCGTCCACCGGGCGCCCTTCGGGGCCCACCACGACGCCGTACACGTCCCGGGCGCGTCCGGGTGTGATCAGTCCGTCGACGACGTCTTCCATCACCTTGCGCGGGTCGCGGTCGAGCGGGTCGCCCCAGCCACCGCCGCCCGGAGCCTTGGCCAGCACTACCTCGTCCGCGAACACCGGCTCGTTGGACATGGTGCGCAGCACATGGCTGCTCCCGTCCGGGCTTTCCACCCACATCTCGAGCTTGGCGAGGTCTTCACCGGTGGAGCCTCGCGCGGCGACGACCGCTCCGTCGCAGTTGCCGGTCATGAGAAACGACGGGTGCCCCGGCTTCACGTCCGACACCATCTCCACGAAGATGCCCGGGCCGCCGCGGTACTCGCCGGCGCCCTCGGCGTCGGTCATGAATTCGTAGCGCGTCACCCGGAACGGCACTTCCGACTCGAAGTGCTCGATGTCGGGCCGTACAAAGCTGCCGAGGAAAGAGCCGGGGCCCACCCCGGGCCAGCCGTCGAAGCCCTTCATTGCCCCCCCGCTTCCATCAGAAGCGAAGGTCTCGGCCATGTACTGCTTCGCCGATCCGGTCCGCGGGTCGATCTCGTCCAGATCCATCCCCACGTTGATGGGGCAGGCGTGGCGCGAGAAGCCGCCGGTCGCCCGCTCCGGCAACGCCTGAGCCAGGGCGAGCTTGCAGGCCTCCATGATGGGCTCGCCCACGCTGATCTGCCCCGCCCCGACCGTCGCCGGGTACCTCGGATTAACGACCGTCCCCTCAGGCGCGATCACGTGCACCGGCCTGAAGCTGCCCTGGTTCTTGGGCGCCGTCGGATCGATGAACGCGTAGAACGACTCCATGCAGATGGAGATGGTGTTCCCCAGCGGGCTGTTGACGAAGGTCACCTGCGGGTCGCTGCCGTGGAAGTCGAACGTGAGTTCGTCGCCCTTCACGGTCATGTCCACCCGCACCCACACCGGCTTGTCGGTCATGCCGTCCCAGTCGCCGGCGGACTCGCCGTGGTAGGTGCCGTCCGGCATCGCCGCGATCTCGGCGCGGGCGGCCCGCTCCCCGGCCGCCAAGATCTCGCCCATGCAAGCCTTCACCGTCTCCGGCCCGTACTTCTGGATGAGCTTCACCACCTGCTGCTCGGCCTGCGCCAGCGCCCCGTTGATGAGCATGGTGTCCATGTCCACCTGCTTGGAGTTGCGCACGTTGCGGCAGACGAGCGTCCAAAGGTCCTTGTCCACCACGCCGCCCTTGATCACCTTGAGCGGCGGGAGGTTGAGCCCCTCAGCGATGATGTCGTAGGCCTTCGGGCCGTAGCCGCCGGGGAGGAAGCCGCCGGTGTCGGCCATGTGCCCGCGGAACTGGAAGAAGCCGAACAGCTCGCCGTTGTAGAAGACGGGGCGCAGGAAGGCCCAGTCGGAAAGGTGGCCGCTCTGCACCAGGTACGGATCGTTGCCGATGATGAGGTCTCCCGGGGCGAAGTCGCCATTGAACGGCTCGATCATCTTGCCGGCCGCGTGGCCGGCCGCGAAGATGTGACGGGCGATGTAGGCGGCCGCCACCACGATCTCGCCCTTGGGGTCCAGCCAGCAGAGGCCGAAGTCGCGGACCAGAGCGAGCACGTAGGACTGGGTGGCGTGGAGCACCTTCTCACCGGACTCGTCGAGGAGGCTCTCCAGGCGGTTCCACACCACCGAGAGCGTGGTCGGGTCCAGGCCCATTTCCCGGGAGGCGGCGCCGGGTGCGGCAGGCGCCGTGCCGCCGGGCGCTCCGCCCTTGGTCGTCACGTTTGCCATATCATTCACCCTTCCGGATGGTCGTGTAGCTACCATCGGGATCGATGGTCACGGTCTCGGCGGGAGGAAGCACCAGGGTGGTCATTCTCTCCTCGATGATGCAGGGGCCGTTGATGACATCGCCGGCGCCAAACTTCTCTCCGGCGTAGACCGGGACTTCAGTGAAGCCGCCGGCTTCCCTGAAGTAGGCAGGCCTTTTGCCCTTGAGGGCAGCTGCGAGGTCGCCACTGCCCGACGGCACTTCCTTGGGCGGCGGCGGCACCATCTTGGCGATCCCCGCCAAGTGTAGCCGCACGATCACCGTGGGATAGCCGGGCTCCGAGTAGCCGATCACCCGGCGATGCTTGTCGTGGAAGCGATCTACTGTCACGGCCAGGGTCTCCTGGGTCACCGGCCCGTCCGGCACGGGGGCGTTCTGCTCCCGCACCTGGCCGTAGTAGTGGATGTCCATGGATCGCTGGACGCTGATGTCGGCCGGCGCAGCGCCCTCCCGCTCCAGTGTGCATCGCGCTTCCGCTTCCATCTCCGCGAACAGCATGTTGATGCGGTCAAGATCGGCCGCCGCCGTCTGGGCGGCATAGGGACGGGTGTAGTTGTGCTTGAGGTCGGCGTACATCATGCCGAAGGCGCAGAAAACCGGCGCGATGCGGGGCGAGATGAAGTGCTTCATGCCGATCTCGCGCGTGAGCCGGGCGACGTGAACAGGAGCGGCTCCGCCGGCTGCAACGAGAATGAAGTCCCGGGGATCGCAGCCCCGCTGGCTGAACATGACGTCGATTGCACCGGCCATCTTGGCGTTGACGACGTCATGGATGGTAGCCGCTGCCTCAGCCACCCCGAGCCCCAGAGGGTCACCCACCCTGTCCTTGATGGCCGCCTCGGCCAGGCTCCTGTGGAGCGGCCGGTCGCCGCCCAGGAAGTAGTCGGGGTTGAGGTAGCCCAACACCAGGTTCGCATCAGTCACGGTCGGCTCTATACCGCCCAGTCCATAGCAGGCCGGCCCCGGAACGGCGCCGGCGCTGGCCGGACCCACCTGCAGACGGCCGCTCATATCGACGGAGGCTATGCTGCCCCCGCCTGCCCCCACCGCGTTGACGTCCACCGTGGGAAGAGCGTACTTCTTGCCATCGATGATCTTCTTCAGACTGAGGTTCACTTGGCCATCGGGGATGATGGAGATATCGAAGCTCGTCCCCCCCATATCGGCCGTCACCAGATCGCAGACGCCTCGCGCCCGACCGAGGCTCACTCCCAACGCCGGCCCCGCTGCCGGCCCGGAGACTAGGAGTGCGGCCGGGTTCTCGCACACCATCTCGCCGGTGGCCACTCCGCCGTTGCTCTGCATGAAGGCCAGAGCTCCGGCGAAACCGTCGCCGGCAAGTACCGCGCTGATGCCCTTCACAAACTCGGTTACCTTCGGGGCGACATAGGCGCTGAACATCGTCGTGCTCCAACGGCCCACCTCTCCCACGGTAGGTAGCACTCGTGATGAGATGGCGACGTACGCTTCCGGATACTCCTCCTTGATGATCTCCTCCACCCGCAGCTCGTGGGCCGGGTTGAGATGGGAGAAGAGCAGATTGACCGCGATGGCCTCCACGCCCTTGCGCCTGAGGTAGGCCACGGCCTTCCGCACATCGCTGTCACGAAGCGGGGTCAGCACTTCGCCTCTGAAGTTGAGGCGCTCGTCCACCTCGGTCACTAGGTGACGGGGCGCCAGCGGCTGGGGGAACTCGCTTCTGAAGCTGAAGAGCTCGGCCGCGGTGGCTTTGCGGTCCCCACCCAGGTCGGACTTGGCCACGTGCAGAAACGACAACCGATCGCGAAAGCCCCGGGTGGTAATGGCGCCGGTCTTGGCGCCCGTACGCGTAGCCACGATGTTGGTGGCCAGCGTGGTACCGAGGACGACCGTCTTGGTGGCTCTCAGTAACTCAGGGACCGTCGCGCCAACCTGTGCCGCCAGCCGGGAGACGCACTCCACCACCCCCACTTTTGGGTCAGCTGGAGTGGTATCCGTCTTGGCCGCGCACACCTCATGCGAATCACTGAGAAGGATACCGTCGGTAAAAGTGCCACCACAGTCGACGGATATGCGGTATTCGCGCCCTGTCGCCGTCGGGAGTTGTTGACCGACCGCGGTCATGCAGGGTACCCCACAGGCTGGGAGAAGGTGACCAGTTGGTTCGGACCGATTCCCATGGCCTGAGCAAGCGGCGGCCGCTCGAACTTGGCGCGGCAGACGGTGGCGAGACCGGCAGAGGCGCAGTAGAGGTATACGTTCTCAGCCATGGCGGCCGAATCGGCCCAGGGGAAGATGCCCTTGTCCCATTCACTTGCGTCTTCCATCCGTTCAAAGTCAGCAACGTAGATGAGAATGACCGGGACGTCGAGCACAAAAGGCTGCTCCTCGTGCGCTGTAAGGTAACGAACGTCGTCTGACGAGATCCCCGCCAACTCCTTGTTCGCGGCGTCGTATAAGTACAACCCGTGCTGGAGCGCCACGTATACGCTGACCTCCTGCCAGTTGTGCGCCGCCGGCGCGGCGTGGCTCCCGGGCGTGTGGATCCCTCGGCCTGCATACTCACGGGTGAGGCCGGCCGCCACCCACAGGATGTCCGACAGTTCCTGAGGCGCAAGAGGCACGGCGCTGTACTCTCTCGTTGAATGGCGCTCCTTGACCGCTGCCAGAAGGCTCTTGCCCCCGACCGTGCTCGGTTCCGGGAGCCGGATGGTTTCGGGCTTCGCACGGCCGGACTTCTCTGTTTCGGACTTCTTTGGTTGCATCGCTATCTCCGTTCCTTGTGACCCGTTAGCAGTCCCAGAATCCGGGACCCTAGTAGTCGAGGACCGACTTTGCGCCCTGTAAGGCCTCGCTCGAAGCCTGGGCATACAAACCCTCCGCAGCCGCTACGTTCGCAACGAGGACTCTCATGTCCCGGCCTCCGCTGACAAGGTGGCTTTCCCGCTTCTGTTTGGTTAAGATATATTAACTTACAGGCATCAGGAATCAGAGTCAAGAGGCTGGGTAACGGAACTGTATGATGGTCCGGATGCGGAAATCCACAGAGCAGAGACAGGCCGAGATCGCCGCCGCCGCGCTCAAGATCGTCGGCGAGCATGGCGTGCAGGGCGCTACCATGGCGCGCATCGCCGAGACAGTCGGCATATCGGGTCCCGCCCTCTACAAGCACTATAGCGGCCGCTCCGAGATCCTCGAGGCTGCCATGGACCTGCTACTTCAACGCGTCATCGCCTGGGTAGATTCGGCCACGAGTCCGAACGCGATCGATAGGCTTCGGGAGCTTGGAACGCGCCATGCCTCGACGATGGCGTCCGACTACGAGGGAGTGGTGGCCCCGCTTTTCGAGTTCGCCGCCGCGGGCCCCCGCTCTCACCTGAGCGCGCAGTTGGCGCTCCGTCAGCGTGCGGTGCTCCAGAGATTCACGGATATCGTGCGCGAAGGACAGCGGCAAGGGAGCATCCGCAGAGACATCGACATGGGGGCGACTGTCTGGCGCTTGATGGGTCTCACCTGGATGGAGAACTTGGCAGTGCTCGAAGGCATGGACGAATTCGTGACCGGGGGGACTTCGGCTCGAATACTTGAGGGCATACTGCATGAGATAGCGGTGTGAGAGCCCCAGGGCTTCCGCAACGATCAAATGCAGGAAGACGCTGAGGTGCCCCCGGTAGGACTCGAACCTACGGACGAGGTTTGGGAAACCCCGGTCCGGCCGGCCATGGCGTACTACCGTGTGCCATGTGGGTAGGGGCAACGGGTGTCGGCCTCGACCAACGGAGAGTGCGCCGGCCCCCATGAAAAGAGGGGGGTTCCACTTTGGAACCCCCCTCTGCGAAGCCTCTACTTTCTATGAATGCTATTTCGCAGCCGGGATGATGTTGCGCAGCGGGTACGAGCCGAGCTCAACGATCTTGCCGTTCTGAACCTGCTGCAGCCGGACCTCATCGACGCCCTGAGGATCGCCCTCGCCGTAGGTGAGATTGGTGATGATGATGCCGCCGGTGCTGAAGTCCTTGATCTGCCTGAAGCCCTTCGTCAGCACGTCGGCGCTGGTCAGCTCGGCGCCACCCTTCGCAAGGTAGGCCAGGCGCAGCGCTTCGACCTGGGTCATGGCCTCGATGATGCCGTCCAGATACATGACGTTGCCGTTCTTGTCGTTCGGCCGGTACGTATCCTGGAGCAGGTTGGCGAACTCGATGCCATCTACGTCGGCATCCTGGGCGCAGAAGTCGCCGGCGACGACGACACCGTTGCCGGTCTCGCCCATGTCGGGCACGAAGATCTGGAGGTGGGCCGGGTTGGCGAAGCCGAAGGTGATCTTGTACTCAAGATCGGGACCCATGCCCAGACGGACGGCTTCCTTGATGGTGGGCTGACTGCCGGGATTGATCATGACCCCGAGCGCGAGATCCACCTTGTTGTCCTTCAGCCAGGCCAGCTGGGTGGTCGGCGGAGCGGTGGGGACCATCGGCACGAACTGGGCGCCGACGAACTCGTAGCCGATCTTCTCCAGATAGGCCTGCATCTCGGGGATATCGATGTTCCGGCCCAGCGTGCTGTCGGCGGTCAGATAGGCCACCCTGGGCTTGCGGGTGGTGTCGGTCCAGTTCTCCATGAACCAGTCGGCGATGGCAGCCATCTGGTCGGTGTAGATGGGAGCATTGGTGAAGATGTTGCCGGGCGGCGTAGAGATAGGCCGGCGACGTGGACTGGCCGGTCGCGCCGACCTTGTCCTTCGATCAGCAGGTCCTTCAGGGCCATGCCTTCCGGTGAACCGGTGATCCTCGTCACCAGCATACCCTTCGACTTCTGGTCGTCGTAGATGGTCAGGGTCTTGGCGGGATCCAGGGCATCGTCGCCCCACTTGAAGTTCGAAGGTGACATTGGCCGGGATGGTCTTGTCGGGATACCAGGGCGCCACGATCTTGTTGTCGTTCACGCACTTGACATAGTCCTGGAACCCGGCCAGATACGGCAGCGCAGTCTTCCGCATAGGCTCCGGTCAGAGCGAACGTGCCGCCGACGTACAGGGTCACCGGCTCGCCGACCGTCGTCTCGGTGCTGGCGGCGGTCGTCGCAGTGGCCGGCCGCGGTCGTGGTCGGTGCCAGCCGCGGTAGTCGTGGTTGCCAGCGGCGGCAGTGGTAGTGGTGGTCTCCTCGTCTCCGCACGCCGCCATCAGGGGGAGCGCCAGGAGCACGATCAGCCAGCATGCCCAGAAGCAGGATCTTCTTCATCTTGTTCAACCCCTCTTACGTGTTGTCCCCGGTCATTGCCTGAAACCGCATGCCTTGTCGAATCGCCGCACCTCCTTGCATGAGACCTTTTCTCCGTCTCGTCGACTAGGTCGAGGTCAGCACTAGAACGGCCAGAGTTGGTAGTAGTTCCTGAAGCGCTCGCCAGATGTGGCTGATGCCGCGCGGGGCGAATATCAGGAAGAGAATGATCGCGAGGCTGGGCAGGATGAGGCTCAAGCCACGGCGGCCTGGGGATTCACGATCTCGGCCAGCGTCGGCCCCAGCTTGATGGCCACCTGCTGCAGCAGCTTGATGGCCATCACCCCGTATATGACGCCGGAGACGCTGCCCATGCCGCCGACGATCAGCATCCCCAGAAACCAGACCGAATCGAAGAACGGGAACTGCTCCACATTGGAGAACGAGAAGTACTGCACCGACAGCGCGCCGGCCGACCCCGGCGAAGACGCAGCCGATGAAGAACGCCTGGAGCTTGTAGGACCAGAGGTTGACGCCCATGACCTCGGCCGCCAGATCGTTGTCACGGATGGCCACAAAAGCCCGGCCGGCCCGGGTGCGCAGGATGTTCTTGGCCACGACCGTGGCCAGCACGGCCAGTCACCAGAACCACGTAGAAGTAGGCGGTCTTCGCCCTGAGCGACAGCCGAAGAGGTCGGCTCGGCGGCACCGACAGGCCCTCGGTGCCGCCGGTCAGACCTCGGAACTGCAGCACCAGCCAGTGGATGATGAAGTAGGCCGCCACCGTGGACATGATCAGGTAGAAGCCCTTGATCCTGAGAGAAGGCAGACCGAAGATGATGCCCACCACGCCCGCTATCAGACCCGGAGATAGGGAGGGCAAGCACGAACGGCAGTCCCACCTTGGAACAGAGGATGGCCATGGCGTAGCCGCCCACCATCATGAAGCCTGAGTGACCCATCGAGACCAGACCGCAGTTGCCGGTGAGGATGTTGAGACCGTGGACGCTGATGATGGTGATGCCCATGAGGGTCGCGAGTGTCAGAGTGGAGTTCGAAGCCCACTGCGGGATGGTGAACGAGCAAGGACCATGAGCGACCGCCAGGAAGACCCACTGCGTCTTGGTGCGCACCAGGGCCATGTCCTGACCATAGCTTTGCGCGAAGGTGCCGCTCGGTAGTCTCATCGGCTACACCCTCTCGATCCTCTTCAAGCCGAACAATCCGTGAGGCTTGAAGATGAGCACGGCCATCATCACCAAGAACGGAAAGACGTTGGCCAGCCCTCCGCCGGAAGGCATCAAGGGATCCAGATAGCCGGCCGCCAGATTCTCCGAGGATCCCCAGGATCATCCCGCGCGACGATGGCCCCGCCGATGGAATCGAGACCACCCAGGATGACCACCGCCAGTGCTTTCAGACCGATCTCGGCCAGCGGCGGTGAAACCCCGGAGACGCCGCCCAGCAGGATGCCCGCGAGCACGCCCACCACGCAGGCGATGACCCAGACGAGCGCATAGACCATAGTGGCCCTGATGCCGAGGCTGCGGGTGACCTGCTCATCCTCGGCAGTGGCGCGCATGGCGAGCCCGATCTTGGTGAAGCGGAAGACGAACATGAGGATGGCCACGACGATGATCGAGACGATCAGTCCCAACAGCGACGACGGAGGAACGGAGACGTCGCCCGAGCTGCAGGCTGATCTCCGGCAGCACGTCGTGGTACGTCTTGTACTCGCCTCCCCAGCCCATGATGGCGATCCCGTCCATGACACCGGCCAGGGCGATGGTCATCATGACGATCGCGAGCGGGGACTGGCCCAGCAGCGGACGAAGAGCCAGACGCTCGATGACCAGACCCATCACGACCGCCACCGCGATGGAGGCGACGATGGCGGCCCAGACGGGCATATGCAGAGGTACCAGGAACGTGTAGCCCAGGTAGCCGCCGAGCATGACGATCTGTCCCTGAAGCGATGTTGAACGCCTTGCGAGCACTTGAAGATGACCACGAACCCGATGGCGATGAGGGCGTACATCATGCCCAACGACAATCCGGTGACAAACAGCTGAAGGAAGAAGGTCATTCGTCACCCCGCCCGACAGTCGCGATTTGAAGAGCGGTCCTGATCTTGCCCGTGCGGCCGTCCTGATAGGTGAACTCGGCCTCGACCTCCACGCTCGTCTGGTCGCCGCCCAGAGCCTGGACGAGATCCGGATACCTCCTCCTCAGCACAGCCCCTGCGAAGCTTGCGATTGCGAGTCAGCTCCGACTCGTCGGGATCGAACTCCTTGTGCAGGTTGACATACTTCTCTATCCGCCGGGTCTCGGGCAGACCTCGATTGACGAGAGCTATCTCCTCTTCGATCAACCGATAGATCTCCGGCTTCTGCGAGAGGTCGCCGAAGGTCGTGTAGGTGATCTTGTTCTTGTCGGCCCAGCGCCCCGTGTTCTCGGCATCGACAATGATCACGGCCGTGACGAAGTCACAGGTCCTGCCCCGAGTGCACCCAGGCGTCTTTGATGTACGGACTGTGCTTCAGTCGGCTCTCGAGATCCTGGGGAGCAAGCACGTCGCCGCAGGGCAGAGTGATCAGGTCCTCCATCCGGTCGACGAAGACCAGCTCCCGGTCGGCGCTCAGGCGACCCTGGTCACCCGTCCGGACCCAGCCGTCGTTCATCACCCGGGCCGTCGCAGTCGGGTCGTTGTAGTACCCGAGGAACACCCCAGGATGACGGACCATGATCTCGCCCTGCTCGCTGAACGCGATCTCGACATCTGGGTTGACCGTGCCCACCGTGCCCAGAGACTGGGTCTCCCTTGCCGCGCCGGTGACGGCCCCGGCCTCCGTGGACCCGTAGATGTCTTTCAGAGGCACCCTGAGAGCGTGAAAGAAGCGAAATGTCTCGGGAGACAGCGTGGAGCCGGAGGCGTAGCAGACCCGGGCGTGAGGAAGACCCAGACTGTCACGGACCTGCCGGTAGACCACTTGGTTCGCCAAGACGCCAAGGAGCCGCAAGTGCAGGCCCGGCTTGCGCTTCTCGTTCTGAGCATCAGCGATCTTCTGACCCACCGGCATGAAGTAGGCGCGAAGCTGATCGCTTCAGACGGCTCGCAGCGCGAAGTTTGGCCTGCACCTGTCCGGCCTGGCTCTCCCACAGCCGCGAGCTGTACAGCGCCACGCTGGGAGCGATCTCTCGCATGTCCTCCTGCTGAGTCTCGGCGCCTTCGGCGAAGTTGACGGTGCCGCCGCGACAGGAGGTGACAGCCGAACGCCACCCATTGTTCGGTGATCCAGGCAGGAGGCAGATGAGCAGGCAAGATCGTCCTTGTCGCTCAGGCCATCCAGCTCGTAGAAGTACTTGGAGTTCCACATCAACGATCGGTGACTCTGCAAGCTGCCCCTCGGGGCCTCCCCGGTCGCACCGGAGCTGTACACGATCGCGCAGACGTCGTCGGCTCTCCCGGCCGCAACGTTCTCTTCGAACACCCTCGGGTGATCCGTTTCGTACCGGCGTCCCATCTCCAGGACGTCCCGCAGACCGATGAACGTCTCCATGTCGCGCTGTCCTAAGCCCTTGTAGCGCCAGTAGACGACGGTCTTCAGGTCGGGCAAGCCGGTCGAGGACCTGCGACCAGTTTGTCGGCCTGCTCCTCATCCTCAACCATGGCGAAGTCGGCAGCGCAGTCGCGCGCGACGTGCTCGATCTCAGCTGCCGAAAGGTCGGAGTAGAGACCCACGCTCATGCCGCGATTGCACTGGGCAGCCATCTCCGCGAAATACCATTCCGGAGAGTTGTCTCCCACGATGAGTAGCCTGCTCCCTGGTTCAAAGCCGAGAGACTGCAGGCCCAGGGCCAGGTACTTGACGTTTTGAAGATAGTCCTGCCAGCTATACGACTGCCAGATACCGTAGCGCTTGTAGCGCATGGCCTCGCCGCCGGCGCCGAACCGGGCGCCGTTGTGCTGCAGCACTCTTTGGCCAGGTGTCCAACTCGGTCATGTCGATTTCCACCGCCGGCGTCTTCAAGACAGCCACCTCTTCCTCCGGCGGTAGTGCTTGACCTCGCGGTAGTTCTTCCTGCGACCCGCTGGACGAGATGCCCATGTAGAACTCCTTGACGTCCTCGTTGTCCCGGAGTCTTTCAGCCGGCCCGGTCAGGACGATCCTCCCGTTCTCCATTACGTAGCCGTAGTCCGCGATGCCCAGTGCCGCCTTGACGTTCTGCTCGACCAGCAGCATCGAGACGCCGCGCTCCTCATTGATCCTCTTGATGATCTGGTAGATCTCCTGCACCGCAAGCGGGGCCAGACCGAGCGACGGCTCGTCCAGCAACATCAGGCGTGGGTCGGCCATCAGGGCTCGCCCGATCACCATCATCTGCTGTTCTCCGCCGGACAGATAGCCGCTGACCCGCTTTCGATACTCACGGATCCGTGGGAAAGTAGTCGAACACCATTTCCATGTCCCTCTTGACACCGGCCCGATCCTTGCGCCGGTACGCCCCCACCTGCAGGTTCTCCTCCACAGTCAGGTGCTCGAGGACCCGCCGGCCCTCCATCACCTGGCTGATGCGCATGGCGGCGATCTCCTCGGGATCCAAGCGGTCGATCCGCTTGTCTTCAAAGTAGATATCTCCGCTGCGGATGTCTCCCTCTTCGGTCCGCAGCAACCCGGAGATAGCCTTCAGCGTCGTGGTCTTGCCGCCGCCGTTGGCTCCTATCAAGGCTACGATCTTGCCGTCTCCCACTTCCAGTGAGATACCGTACAAGACGCGTATCACCCCCAGGTAGGCCACTTCGATGTTGTTGACCTTCAGCATCCTAGGCTTGGGGCCCCTCGCCCAGGTAGGCCTTCATGACTGCAGGATCGGATTGGATCTCGGCCGGGCTACCTTCAGCGATCTTGCGCCCGAAGTTGAGTACGGCGATCCTATCGGCCAGGTCCATGACCACACCCATGTCGTGCTCGACCATGACGATGCTACTGATGCCGTCCCTCAGGACGGGGGTATCCGGGTAGGTATCGCCTTGGCCTTCGTATACGTCGATGACGAAGCGAGCGATGTCTTCCTTCTCTTCCAGGTTCATACCGGCCATGGGCTCGTCCAGAAGGAGCACTTTCGGCTCCAGAGCCAACGCCCGTCCCAGCTCCACTCTCTTGCGAAGGCCGTACGGAAGCGCCCCGACCGCTTGCTTGCGGATCGACTGGATCTCCAAGAAATCGATGATCTCTTCGACGGTCTGGCGATGCTTGATCTCCTCGCGGCGAGACCAGCCAAAGTAGAGCGCCCCGGTCACGAAGTTCTGTTTCATGAACACGTGCCGGGCGGCCATGATGTTGTCTTGGGTGCTCAGCCCCGTGTACAGCTCGATGTTCTGAAAGGTGCGGGCGATCCCCATCCGGGCCAATCTGTCAGGCCGCTGACGGGTGATCCTGTTCCCCTGGTAGTAGATCTCGCCCTTCTGCGGCTTGTAGAAGCCGCTGACGCAGTTGAGGAGAGCCGTCTTGCCGGCCCCGTTGGGCCCGATTATGGCAAGGATCTCATTGCTCCGGATGTCCAGACTGACGTCTGAAAGAGCATTGACGCCGCCGAAGGACAGGGAGAGGTCCTCAATGCGGATGGTCGTGCTCTTCTCGGTCTTGGTCGGGTTCATCGGTAGACCCCGTATTCCTTGGCCGTGCCGAGCATGGCGGCGAGGTTCTCGTCCTTCCCGCCGTCAGCGATCGCACCGATATCGAGAATGAACCCGCCTCCCTCACCTGCGACATCGATGAGCTCGCGGACGCGGGTAGCCGTGCGTTCTGGAGTCCCGGCGTAGAGCAGCGAAAGGGGAATGTTCCCCTGGATACAGGCCACCTTGCCGATCGTTCGCTTGGCCATGGCCATGTCGGTCTGATCGAAGAGCCACACCGTGGACGCCTTGGGCAGGTCCATGATCGCCTCCAGCCGCGTGTTGTAGCGGCCTTCGGCGAACAGGAAGGGGATCATGCCCTGGTCGACGAGTTTGATGATGATCTTGCGCAGCGTCGGCCAGTAGAAGGTGTGGAACTGCTCGTCGCTCATGAAGCCGTCGGCGCCCTTGTGCAGCGGGATGAAGCACAGCGGCACCACGGGACTCCGGGCCTTCCTGAGCGGCATGTCGACCGCGACCTGGACCAAGCGCTCGCAGGCGGCGATCACCTTTTCCGGACGCCGGAACATGTCGACGATGATCCCCCTGGTGCCACGGAGCGTGTCACCTAGGATGTCGAACGGGGCCTTGGTGGAGGATCCCGCGTAGCGCGGGAAACCCAGCGCCTGGACCTCAGCCATCGCGGGCAGCACCAGCTTGAACCACTCGTTGGCCGCCTCGGCCGCAGCGGTGAGCTTCTTCATGCCCGCAACCATGTCGTCACCACCCCAGCCCAGGACCTGTCCGAAGACGCCAGGCAACTCCATGTAGTCCCAGAACGACGACAGATTGGCGAAACCCTTGTAGGCCCCAACAGTGCGCGGGAGATAGGTCCGCAGAAGGTAGTCGGTGGGGTCGGAGATGAGCTGATCGTAGTCCTCGGGGACCATCCACTCCTTCTCTATGTACTGGTAGCCAGACGATTCCGGGACTCCGTGCCCCGGCCAGGAGTACAGCCTATAATCCAAGGCGGCGAACATGGCCGCCGGTACGGTGTTGTTCAGCGGATCGACCGAGGCGTCCGGCTGGAACTTCAGGTTGAAGTCCTTCCAGGCCCTAAGCGCGCGGGGGGTGTCATTCATCGCCTCATAGGGGCTGAGCCCACCGCTCCTCGCGGGCCAGAAACCCATGGCGAGGCGCACAGGTACGCGGTCGGGTGTCTCCAGGTTGATGGCCGCAACGATGCGATCCACCCGGGCTTTGTAGGTCGCCTTCCGCCTCCGGGGAAGCGAACTCGACATCGGGATTGCGCCACTTGTCGATGCGCCAAGCGCGCTTCTCCTCTGGGGTCATGTCGGCCCAGGCTTTCTCTGCCACGTTAGGCCACCCCCACAAGTTCGTCGGCCATCGGGGTCCCCTCCCCTCGCTCACTGAGCCCGAGTTCTACGGGCTCGGTCCGCGACCTGTCCGAGCGCGAACAACCGTCTGCAAACACTTGCACCCCGGCCCTGATGAGCATATAACATATCTATATGAAGACGCAAGAGGTATAGTATTTATGATCTATTTGACGCGGCGCGAAATGACGGTATACATATATGAAGGACGCCGCGCCGGTTTCCAGGAACTGGCGTCCGCTGGTGGGGGGTTCCAGGTGAGATACGATTCCCACGCAAGTGATTGCAGCCGAGCGGAGGTGCAGGAACCTCAGATGAACCGGATCGATGGAGGACGTCCAAGGCTGAGCCGACTCTCTCGCGCTGCAGTCTCGCCTGCACGACGCGACGGGGGTACGAAGCGGCCGGCGTATCTGACGATCGTTGACACGCTGTCCGAGCGCATCTCGACCGGGGTCTACGCACCGGGTACCCGCCTGCCCTCCAGCCCACAACTGTGCGCCGAGTTCGGAGTCAGTCCGATGACCGTCAGACGCGCCCTGACCACCCTCAAGGGACAGGGGCAGATCTCCTGTTTCCAGGGCCGTGGGAGCTTCGTCAGATCTCCCGACCTCAGCAAGTCGACATTCAAGCTTGTCTCGCCATCGGGAGAATGGCTGGACGGTTCCGCAGAAATACGGCTGCTTTCTGTTGCCATGACCAGGGCCGATGGGAGGACTGCGGCAATGCTCGGCATCACCGATGGGCAGCGGGTCGTCTGCCTGCGGCGACTGGTGACGAGCGATGCGGAGCCCACCATGTTCCACAGCGAATACGTTGTCTACGATCCGCGCCGTCCTTTGCTCGAGTCGCAGCTCCAACTGACTTCTTTGCACGCCTTCCTCGAGTCGGATCGGGGAGAGAGATTCCCCCGTGGCGAACTCACGGTCAGAGCGATGAATCTCGATCGGGACAGCGCCGAGGCCCTGCGCGAGCCGGAGGGAGCGGCCGCCCTGTGTCTAGAGCACGTCTTCCGCGACGTCGCCGGCAATCCGGTCAGCTGGGGCTACTTCCTTCTTCGGGCCGAGCTGTTCCAGTTGAGCGCGCAACTCGAGAACGCCTAGACCGCGCCGGGGTGAGAACGGATGTCCACGCTTGATTCCCTATACCTGGCCCTGATCGAATTGGATGAGGAACTTACGCTCAAACTCGCACGAGAAGCCGTGGAGAGCGGGGAGACTGCGCCCAGGATGATCCTCAGCACGTGCCAGCAGGCTTTGCGGATGGTAGGAGAACGGTACGAGCGCAAGGAATACTATCTCGCCGCGCTCGTCATGGCAGGAGAGCTGTTCAATGAGGTACTCGAGGTAGTGCAGCCATTGCAGGAACCCTCAGAGTCAGACGGTTCGAGCGGAACCATCCTGCTGGGCACAGTCAGCGGTGACATCCACGATATCGGCAAGAACGTGTTTGGCACAGCTCTTAGGAGCTACGGGTTCACAGTGATCGATCTCGGGGTCGACGTCTCGAAAGAGAGAGTCCTAGAAGAGGTCAGACAGACGAAACCGGACGTGGTGTGCCTTTCCGGCCTCATATTGGCTGCCTTCGAGAGCATGAAGGCTACTACTAAGTTGATTCGCCTCCACTCCGCGGATCTTGGCTATCGGCCGCCGATAGTGTTGGGAGGCGGCACCATGGACAGCGACATCTGCGATTTCGCGGGGGCCGATTCCTGGAGCACAGATGCGATGGAGGGAGTGCGCATCTGCCAGGCACTGATCGGCAGGGAGAGCGCGGCTAGCATCACCTGAGGCATCTCGGGCATCCGGTTCCTGTTGAAGGACCGGCGCTGCGGCAGGGGGCCGTATACCCCGGCGCAGAGGTGGATATGCGACGCCAACACTCGTCCGGCCGGCCATGGCGTATCACTGAGCATCATTGCGTTCTGGCCGATATGGGCTGCTTGACAACTCCACACCGCAAAGTTACTCTACCCCAAAGGGTATTCTACACCGTAGAGTGAACAGGCGAGGGAGAGGGGGACAGTGGCTTCGAAGACCAGAAGATCGGTGAGCGAGCGAGGGTCGGCCGGGCGCCGTTATCCGGAGGAGCCGCTCAGTCACGGACGGATCGTCACCACGGCGCTCGCCCTTGTCGACGAGAAGGGGTTGGCGGCCCTCTCCATGCGCCGTCTAGCAGCGGCCCTGGGCGTCGACCCCATGGCCATCTACTACTACCTGCCCAACAGGGCCGCTCTTGAGGACGCCATAGTCGAAGCGGTGAATGTCGACATGTACGCGGACGAGTTCTCGTTCGACTTCTCGCTTCCCCTGTACGATTTTGTGGTGGCGGCAGGGTGGTTCTATCGGACGGCGCTGCTGCGTCATCCCCACGCTGTATACCTCATGGTGGTGCGGGCCGCGCCCACGCCGACCGCCTCGAGACCAGGCGACGCGATGGTGGGCAGGCTCATCGAACGGGGTCTCACTCCTGCCGAGGCTGTCGCGGCGGTGGACATCTTTTCCACGTTTGTCACTGCCTCTGTCCTCCGCCAGGTCCAACTGCCGACCGGGCCGGAAGGCGACCCCCATCTGCAGTTGAGGAAGATGAAGGAGGCGCTGGACCCGGCAGAGTCGCCAAACCTCGTCCGGGCGATGACCGAGGGTAACCTCATGGATTTCGACGCTGAGTTTGAGTTCGGACTTCAGGCCCTCGCCCGGGGATTCGCCGAAGTCGCAGCCAAACGGGCGGCCTCGTAAGGCCGGATGGATTGCTACAGCTTAGGTAGAGGACAGCGTGAGTAGTCGCACCCCGTCCACCGAAGGGAGCATCCATGAGAGTCCTGACCGTGTATGCCCACCCCAATCCCAAGTCGTTCTGCCACGCCGTCCTCCAGCAGTTCACCAGGGGACTCGAGGAGGCCGGCCACACGAGCGAAGTAGTCGACCTGTACGCCATTCGCTTCGACCCGGTCTTTCGCACGCAGGACTTCGCCAGCTATGTCCACGAGAGCATGCCACCCGAGATCCTCGAGCAGATGGACCTGAAGAAGAGCGTGGTGGACGCCGCGGGCAATCCCGTGACCAATTCATCGCCAAGCGCTTCTTCGGAAATCACTGCAGTGGCCGCGGGGTTCATCCCGATGGCTGGAGTGGGGAAATGACCGGTCGGTGCCGCTCCTTGATCACGAGAAGGTCTGGTCATCAACACGATTCTCTTCCGCGAAGAGGACTGAGGTACCGGACCGATGACCGGATCATCGACGACTGGGGACTGCGCTGCCAGGGGTCAAGAAGGTAGACGACGGGGTGCGCCATGCTGACGCGAAGCGGGGCTATCTACAGCAAGCGCCTACGGACTGGAAGGACCGCGAGCGGCATGCGTGACACAGATCAGCGGCGGGGCTCATCGACCGTCTCGATCCAAGCGAGGATTTCAACTTCCCGCACTTCCGCATGCGGCACATGCTCGCGGAACTTCTCCGCCCCGGCCTTCAGCCCGGCCGCGAGGCGCCGGACTTCAAGCTGCCATCCACCGACGGTCCGCCCCTGCAGCTGAGCGACCTTCGCGGACAGCCGGTGCTCCTCCACTTCGTGAGCTACACGTGCCCGGTCACACGCGGGGGCGTGGCAACGATGGAAGAGCTGTACCGGCTCTACGGCGAGCAGGTGCGGTTCGTCGAAGTACTGATCCGCCAAGCCCACCCCGGGGAGCGACACGGCGCGTACCGGTCGAACGAACAGAAGCTTCAGGACGGCCGTGACTACAAGCGCGAAGAGAACGTGCCGTGGCCGGTATTGGTCGATGATCTCGCCTGCAGCGTACAGCGGGCATATGGTGGTTTGGCCGCCGCCGCCTACTTGATCGACAGCTGCGGAATGGTCGCCTTCTGCGGAACCTGGGGCCAGTCTCCGGCCCTTCGAGAAGCCATCGATGATCTCCTCGCCCGCGGCGGCACCGGCGCGCCAGCCGGAATAGGCACCGACCGCCGACCGCACCTGGCCGCCGCTATCGTCGCCGGACGCAGCGGCCCGGCGCGTGGTGGACGCCAATCCCTGATCGACCTCGAACTCGGCTTCCCCTTCGGGAACATCCTCATGCTCGTCGGAGGAGCTCTTCGGCCGCTGCTCGCGCCGCTCGCTCTTCGCACGACGCCGATCCCGCCGAAGGAACGCGCCGCTCTTCTCGCCGGCCTCGTCGGCGTATGCGTCGCAGTTGGTCTCGGCGCGAAACGCATTCGGCGCTAGGGATCTCTCAGCATGAAGCCCGGTTGGTGAGACCGGGCACTCGCGTGGAACGGGATGGTTCCCCGTGCCATGGGATGCGCGGGGGACCATCCCGTTTGAGTCCCTCAGAAACTTGAAGTTGATCAAGGGCGCGAGCGCGGAGCTCAGCCTGGTAGATCTTCCAGCCGGGCCACCAGGTCATGTGCCAACGATGGATGCGAGCGGAGACCGAACCGGGCTTTGCCGCCCCCCGGCAGCGAATGCTGCAGTTCTCGCACTTGTGTAGTTTCATCATGTTCTCGACCATCTCACGCCTCCTCGGTGCTCCTGCGTTTCTCTCGTTATCCCGATGACCAAGCCCTCAGGCCGCCATCAGCTCTTCCAGCGTCTCCCGCGTCTCTGGGTTCCACACGTAGGATTGAAGAACACTCATGACTTGCTCCCATCCCGAGGACGTGGCCACCAAGAACTCATCCAGAAAGTGAAGACGTTCCTCGTCGGGCAGACTCGTCTGGCCCCGGTTCAGTTCGGCTGGTGAAGTTGCTGCACACATGGCCTCTTCCCTCGCTCCCTGTTCTACGGTATAGAACACTCTACATCGTAGAATACAAACGCAACCCTTCGAAGAGACCAGGCAGTTGTCGGGATTATTGCCTGGGCGGTGGGCTGGTCTTTTACCTGGCCGGAAGGACAGGAGGGCTCATGCCGAGGGGCTGGAGCGTGGGTCAGACTGGAAGCCTCCCGTGGCCGTCCACGAAAGCTGCGGCTCGAGATGGCCGCTATACGATCGGCGTGTTAGCGGGGCCACGAAGTGGGGCCACGAAGTGAGACGGGGGGTGGCGAGGCCCCCGTCTTCACTCGAAGTACAGATCGCCGGTATAGGTCCCTGCGAAAGCCTGCGGCCCGAACGTGCACTTGCCGTCGATCACGCCGCGAAGGTCGGCCAACTCATCGGTGCCCTCGACGATCGTCGTATGGCCGGATATCGTTCCCGAGTCCGCGGTGTAGAACTGGCCGCCGCCGACTTCGGTGGCGGTGAAGGTGCCCTCTTTGCCATTTACCTTGCCGGTGAAGATGATATCCGCGGTCATGGTGAACTTGCCGGTCGTCGTGTTCAGTTCCATGATGTACTGGTTCTTCCACGTTCCTTCCAACGTGCCCTGGAACTCCAAGTCGTCGGAGCCGCTTATGATGAGGATCTCGGCGGTCTCTCCCGGGCGTGTTTCGAAGGTGTGAGCGCTACGCGAGATGTCGCCACTGGCGCTTATGTGCCCATCGCCCGGCGTGGGGGAGGACGAGCTCGTCGTCGTCTGGCTTGTGGTGGTCGTGGGTGCCGGCGCGGTCGTGGTTGGCTTGACTGGTGTGGTCGTGCTTGGCTGAGTCGTTGTCGTCGTGCTCGACGGCATGGCGGCTGTGGTCTCCGTGGAAGTCACCACCGATTCCGTGGACCCACACGCCGCAACGAGAAACGACATTGTCACCACGATGGTCAGACCCAACAACCAGCGTCTCACGTGAGCCTTCTGTCCGCGTGAACACAGCCGTTCACCCACTCCTCGGCTCGTCTTCATGGTTGCCTCCCTTTCTTGGCCGGTGTGCTCAGAGTCGCCCTGCGGTCGTAGCAGACACGGAGAGAAGCTCAAGACCCAAGTCGGCCAGTCTGTTGAGCAGACCATGCAGCGCGGCCTGGTCGCGAACGGTTCCTGTCAGGACCGTTTCGCCTTGCTCGGTCTGCCTGATGCTCAGACCTCCCAACCAGTCCGACCAGTCCACGTCGATGTGGCCTTTGATGTGAATCTCCACCTGTTGCATCACGTCGCGTCGATTCGCTTGGCTCCCTCTCTTGATCTCAAGTATCAACGGAGCGAGCAGGATGTGAATCGAGCGAAGGATTTAGCTGCTGGTTTATTTTGGAACGAAGAGACGAGACCGTGGCGGTCGAGCCTACGGCGGTCAGGCTAAATGAGATTGAGCTCTCTGGCCCGGGCGATCGCCTTTGTGCGGCTCGTAGCGTTCAGTTTCTCGGAGATGTTGTGGACGTGGACCTTGGCCGTGCTAATGCTGATGAACAATCTCTCGGCGATCTGCCGGTTGGACAGGCCCGCGGCCAGAAGGCGTAGTACCTCCACCTCCCGCTCGGTGAGCAGCCCGTAGCCCGAGGTCGAACCCGGCTTCCTTCCCTTCAATCGGCGGCCTTCCTCGAGCTCGATGATGGTCAGTAGCCTAGCAGCGTAGTCGGGCGCGATACCCTGGGAAGCCGCCCTCCGGAGTAGCGGGACTAGTGGTGCTCCTACGTCGACGAAGGTCCGGATCCAACCCTCCGGCTCAGCCGCGACCAGCCCTTCGCCCAGTAGACGGACAGCCTCGTCCCGGTCCGATGTCGACAGAGCCTGGCAGATGCGAGCTGTGATCGACCAGCCTGTCTCAGGGGTGAGCCATTCCTCGTCGACGCCCTGATGAAAGGCTCGCATCTGTTCCGGCACCAGGTCGATCTTGCCCTGGGCGATGAGGAGGTACATCAGCATCGGGCGAAAATGGGAAGGTATCAGCTCGTCGAAATGCGCCAGACGCTCGCCCCATCGCGAAGCCTCGGTCATGTCGCGCCGTGTCAAGGCCACGAGCAGGCGATACCCGGCGCGGCGAGCCCGGTCAGAGGGCGAACGATCGTTGGCAGCAACCTCCTCGAACTTGTCCGCGGCCTTGAGCGCGCCGGCTTCATCGCCCTGAGCCGACCTGACGCGGAAGAGAAAAGCGTAGCAGGCCTCTTGGATCTCCGGCTGCCCGATGAGCTGGTCGAATTCGAGCGCCTTGTTCAGGTGGAAAGCGGCTGATTCGAGGTCGTTGCGCTCGTACAAGACGATGCCGAGGTACATATGGGGCGCAGCCGCGGCCGGTGACTGACCGGCCAGTTCGATCGCGTGTTCACACAGGTCAATCGCCTGGCGCAGCTTCCCACGCCAGTAGCTGATGTAGCCCAGCAAAGACATGGCGACCGAGGCGGTCCAGTAGAGCCCGACCTGCCGTGCCGACTCATAGCCTTCCCTCAGCAACGACTCGGCTTCCTTGTAGGAACCACGGTCGAAATACAGTCTGCCTGCATGCAAGCTCAAGCTGCTGCGCGCATCGAGATCGGCGGGGGACAGCAGCGGCAGCGCTTCCTGAGCGAGTTCTGCACTCCGTTGCTGGTCCCCACGGAAACTGGCGACCAATGCTCGGGTGGCGATGACTCTGCCCAGTGCGGGGCTGTTCTCGGAGACAGTCGGTTCCAGGGAGTCCAGAACGGCGTCGGCCGCATCGAGTTGACCCGTGAACAGCAACGCCGCGCTGTAGTTGCAGCAGAGTCGGGGATTGCTCCGTAGTTTGTCTTCAGGGACGGCACGCAGCCACCCAAGTAGGGTCGCCATTTCGCCGGTCTGCTTCTGCCACTCACTGACGTCGCAGAGGAGAGCGATCGCCGCTTCCCAGTCCTGTGCGGCCAGCGCATGGTCTATGGCCTCGTATAGGAGTCCACTGCGCTGATACCAAGCGCTGGCTCGCCGATGTAGATCTGCGACAACCTCGCGTCCGGAAACCATGCCCAATTGGTGACGGAGGAGCTCGGCGAAGAGATGTTCATAGCGATACCATTCTCTCGGCTCATCCAGAGGCACCAGGAACAAGTTGGCGCGCTCGAGGTGCGGCAGCATGGTCTGGCTGTCCGTTCGACCGGTTATCGCATCGCACAAGGGAGCAGTGAGCCTGTCCAACACCGAGGTCTTGAGCAAGAAATCCTGTACGTCAGTCGACTGCTGCTCCAGCACTTCCTCGATCAGGTAATCCATGACATAGCGCTGACTACCGGTGAAGGCGGCTGTGAACGCCGACAAATCCTTCTGGTGTCTCATGGCGAGGGCCGCCATCTTCAACCCCACCGCCCAGCCTTCCGTGCGCACATTCAGAGCGCATACATCTTCGAGCGCGAGGTCGGCGCCTCTTAGCTCCCTGAGCAGACTGGCCGCTTCATCGAGGGTGAAGCGCAGATCATCAGCGCCGATCTCCAGCATTGTCCCTCGACCTCGCAAGCGTGCCAGAGGCAGGGGCGGATCCGCCCGAGTGGCAATCACTAGATGCATGCACGAGGGCATGTGCTCAAGCAGGAAGGCAACACCGGCGTGTATTTCCTGAGACCTGATGAATTGATAGTCGTCCAGTACCAGGATCAGATCCCTCGACGATGTCGAGAGGTCGTTGATCAAGGTCACCAGTGCCGGCTCGATCCGAATCGGCTGGGCCGAATGCAGCAGGGCCCGAGCGCTCGTCCCGATGATCGGCTGAAATGTCTGCAAGGAAGCAACGAAGTGGTCCCAGAACCGTACGGGGTCGTTATCCCCTTCGTCCAGCGACAGCCAACTGGCATGTAGCGCCGGCGGGGCTCGGTGGGCCGTTTCGGTCAGCAGCGTCGTCTTGCCGAAGCCGGCTGGGGCTGAGACGAGGACAAGATCGTAGTTCACATCCTGCTGCACGCGCTCTATCAAGCGGGCGCGCGACACTAGCCCCGGTCGCGCTGGAGGAACGCGTATCTTGGTTGCCAGCAGTGAGGCTTCCACTTCAGGCCCTCATCGATGCCTTCCCTTGCTTGCGCACGGTCGACGTCCTCGGCGGCTGACCTGTCGCTCGATCAGGCGCCAGGACTCCTTGCGTACCAGCTTGGCCCTGTCCTTCAGCTTCTCCACAATACTACGAGCTCACTCGCGAGAGGACAGCGGAGCCGACTACCATCGGACTCCATCCAAGGAGCGCGGCGCTAGGACTTCGACGCCAACGAGGGGGAACGCGGCGCCGCGCCACCGGTAACCTCGTTCACAGTCGGCACGGCAGTTCCCCCACGCCTCCTTGGAGGGGGCCCGTCAGGCTTGCTGCTATGTAGCCGGTCGCCTACTCGGCCTCGGTCGCCGGCACCAGCGCCGGGACGGCTGCCGGCCGTGGGGCGGCGGGTCTGTCCACGCCCGCACCCACGTCCGCGCCTTGACCGACACCGGTCGAGGTGCCCCGGCCCGCCGGCTCGCCCGCCTCCACCCGCAGGTCGGGCAGCCAGCTCAGCCACCGCGGGAACCACCAGTTGGCGGTCCCCACCAGGCGCATGGCAGCCGGCACCAGCACGCAGCGGACGACGGTGGCATCGAGGAACACGGCGACCGCCAGTCCGAAGCCCAGTTGCTGGAACATCACCAGGTCGCCGGCAGCGAACCCGCCGAACACCGCCACCATGATGAGAGCTGCCCCGGTGATGATCCCGCCCGTCCGGCGCAGGCCGAACGCCACCGCCTCCCGGTTGTCGCCGGTCTGGTCGAAGCGCTCGCGGATCCGGCTAAGCAGGAACACGTGGTAGTCCATTGAGGTGCCGAACAGCACCGCGAACAGGAAGAGGGGCACCCAGGCCTCGACGAAGTCCACCCTTTGTAGTCCAAGAAGGTTCGCTCCCCATCCTTTCTGGAACACCGCCACCATGAGGCCGTAGGCGGCCCCCACGGAAAGAAGGTTCATGAGGATGGCTTTGAGCGGCACCACAATCGAGCGGAACACGACCAGCAGGAGCACGAACGACAGGCCGAGGATGAACAGGAAGACCCAGCCGGTGGCTCCGTTGATGGTGTCGAGATAGTCGATGGTGAGGGAGGTCTGGCCGGCAGTGAGGACGTCGGTCCCGGCCACGAGGCCCGTGCCGGCGAAGGCCGCGGGCAGGTACTCGGAGCGCAGGGTCCTGACGGCCGCCTGCGCCGCCCGGCCGTTCGGCTTCGCCCGTGACGACCAGGGAGAGCACGGTGAGTTGGCCGTCGGGGCTCGTCCGCGTCGTTCCGGGGCCCACGAACGCGGGGTTACCGGCTAGCGCGGTGCGCAGGTTCGCCATGCCCTTGGTGACCTCCGGAGACTCGGGGCCGCCGGCGATGGTCACTTCGACCGGCTGGATCGAAGCGCCGGGGAATCCGTTCTGCAGGACTTCGAAGCCCTGGCGGGACGCCATGGAGGCGGGCAAGGTCTCGACCCCGGCCGAGCCCAGATCGATGGAGAAGTACAGGGAGGCCATCAAGGCGAGCGTCCCGCCCGCCACGATGAGGCTCATCGCGGGTCGGCGCATGACGCCGCCGCTCAGGCGATCCCAGAAGCCGCCCGGACGACCGGTGGCCCCGGTCTTGTGCAGAAAGGGCACCCGGAGAGCGTTCACCCGGTCGCCCATTGCGCCCAGAAGAGCCGGGAGCAGGGTGAGCGCAGCCAGCAGAGCGGTGAAAACGGCGACGATGGCGCCCAGGGCCATGCTTTGGAAGAGGGTCGACGGGACCAGGAACAGGCCGCCCAGGGCCAAGATAACGGCCAGGGCGCTGAACAGCACCGAGCGGCTGGCTGTGGAGGCCGACCGGCCGATCGCAGCGACCTTGTCCCGTCCGGCGGCCCTCTCCTCCCTGTACCGGGAGACCACGAACAGCGAGTAGTCGATCCCCATCGCGAGGCCGATCATGGTGATCATATTGGTGATAAAGAACGATAGATCGATGACCTGGCCGACCATGGCGGTGATACCCATGGCGAGGAGGATTGAGGCGAGTGCCATGATCAGAGGGATGGCAGCGGTGACGATGGCCCCGAAGACCAGGACCAGGATGATCAGGGCTATCCCCACGCCGAACATCTCGCCTTTGCGGAGGTCGCTCTCAGCGGTAGCACCGAAGTCGCTGTTGATGCTGGCCTCACCGGTGACGAGCACCTCAAAGTCCGAGGAGGCGGCCGCTTCGCGCGCCGCGGCTGTGAGCGCTTTCGCGTCGTCCGTCGCGGCGCCGGCCGACTGGGTCATGGTGAAGACCAGTAGGGCCGCGTGCCGGTCGGCTGAGACGAGCACAGGTGAGGTATCCGTGGTGTAATCGATCCCCGCCAGCACCACAGCGGGACCAAGGGCCATCACCCGGGCGCTCGCAGCCTGCACCTGCTCACGGAACTGCGGATCGTCGACGGTGAACCCGGGCGACCGGACGATGACAAACTCTCGCGACTGGTCGGTGCCGGGGAACTTGTCATTGATGAGGGCGGTGGCCCGCGAAGACTCGGGGTCGTTGGTGAAGTGTTGCTGGTTGCTGAGCGCGCCGCCCAGGTAGAGCATGGTGACCGCCGCCGCGCAGATGAGCAACACGGCCCAAGCGCTTAGCGTCCTCCAGGGATGGCGGGCGCACGCACGAGCGATGGACTCAAGACCGAACTTCTTCATCAGACACCCCACTTTCTTCGCCCTACGCCAGTCTCGACGCTCTATAGGTCTTCCATCCAGAGATCGCGCAGAAGACGATGAGTCCAACCATGGCGACCACCGCCGCCGGTGAATCAGGGTTCCACAGATCGACGGATGACGCCACGACCCCGGCCACACCAAGTACCACGCTGGTCCAGCCGATCCCCTTGCCGAACTTCGGATTCTTGATCATTGCCGCTCCGAGGCAGATGACCCCGATCGTTGCGAGGATGAGTCCCACAGTCAGCAGAGCGTTGAACACCGCGTAGGCCGCCTTCCACAGTTCCAGCGCGGCCTCGTTGCTGATCGTTGCCCCCGGAGCATGCACGAGGTCGGAGACCGCCAGCGTAGTGATGTGCGGGAGCGCTCCGGCTGCGAGGACGACGAGTCCGACAATACCTAGAGCGCTACCGAACAACGCCGGCGCGAGACGCTCTTGTCGAAGGGCACGATACAGCGCCAGGAAGAGAGGGATCCACAGGATCATGACCGCAAGGTAGAGACCGTCTTCGAACGTGCGAGCGACCCGAATTCCCGGAAAGCCCATCGGCTCATTCGGATCCGATCCCACAAAGACGGCCACGATGACAAAGACGACGACAAGGACGATGCTTCCGACCATTCCGCCAAGACCGCCCCACTTCAAGACGCTTCTTTCCTGTTCGACATGCCGCGATAGCTCCATCAACGGCCTCCTCGTGGCTCTCCCGACGACGGTTCTCTTAGTACAGTCAGGCCACTTCCGCCAGGACGCCTCGCGCGACTTCCGACTCTGCAGCGAGCGCCACGCGGGCGATCTCGTCGGTGACCACTCCATCGCGCATATGGATGATCCGGTCGCAGCCCGAGGCCACATCGGGATCGTGAGTAACCAGGATGAACGTGGTGCCGGTGAGCAGGTTGATCTCGCGCATCATGTCGATGACTTCGGCCGAGCTGGTGCTATCCAGGTTGCCGGTGGGCTCGTCGCCCATGATAACGGCCGGCCGGTTGACCAGCGCCCGGGCGATGGCCACCCGCTGCTGCTGGCCCCCGGAGAGCTCAGACGGCCGGTGGCCGGCCCGATCGGCCAGACCCACGGCATCGAGGGCTTCGCGCGCCAGCTTCTGCGCTTCCCGCCGCGACTTGCCCGCGTACTGCGAGGCAAGGGCAACGTTTTCGAGGGCGGTCATGGACGGCACCAGGTTGAAGCCTTGAAAGATGAAGCCTATCTCCTCGCGAAGCAGCTTGGTCGTCGCCCGGGTGCTGAGGTCGTCGACCCGGCGGCCGTTCAGCCAGATCTCGCCGGAATCCGGCTCGTCCAGGCAGCCCATCATGTGGAGCATGGTCGATTTCCCGCATCCTGACGGTCCCATGATCGCCACCATCTCGCCGGCCCCGACACTGACGGAGGCGCCGCGTAGAGCGTCGACATAGTTGTCTTTGCCCAGTTGATAGCGCTTCTCGAGTCTACGTACGCTCACGATGGTCTTCATTGTCTTGGTCCCTTCTGTGTTCTTGGTTGTCGCGTCAGGTCTGGTCACGTTCGCCACTCTCACTCGCACCTGAGGGCGAGGACCGGCTTTAGCCGCGCTGCGTGGAAGGAGGGGTAGAAGCCGCTGGCCACACCGAGGACGATCGCGAAGGCCACGGCGCCGATCGCCAGCCGCGGGGTCACCAGGAAGAGGACGGTGCCGCTCTGTTCCATCAGGGCGTTCACCACGGTCGCCGTGATCCAGCCCAGCAGGAGACCGGTCGCGCCGCCGAGGAAGCCGATGAACGCGGACTCGGTCAGGAACTGGCCCACGATCTGCCGGTGGGAGGCGCCGATCGCCTTGCGGATGCCGATCTCCCTGGTCCGCTCGAGCACCGACATGGTCATGGTATTCACCACCGACAGGCCGCCGACCAACAGGGAGATGAGCGCCACACCGAAGATGATGCTGTTGAAGATCTTGGTCGCGCTCTTGAACTGGTCGATGAAGGCCTGGGGACCGGAAGCGGTGACGTTGGACACTGTGCCTTCGATTGTCGAGGCGAGCCGGTTGGGGTCGACACCGGGATCCGGGTAGGCTGTGATCGAGGTGGCCAGTTCATCCGGGTCCACCTGCGCCTGCACCATGGCAGGCAGTTGTACGTAGAGGAGCTGCTGGACGTCGTGGAGGCTTATGACCGCCGTGTTGTCGGGGGCAGTGAGGGTCTTGTCGTAGATACCCACCACCTCGAAGGGCTTGCCCCTCAGGTCGATGGTCCCTCCCACTTCCGCGTCCAGCGCTTTGGCGATGTCGCAACCCACGACCGCTTTGCCGCGGTCGGCAGCGGTGAGATCGCGGCCTTCTGCCATCCGGAGCTCGAACGTCTCATAGCCCTGGTTCCGCATGTCGCTGCCGACGATGCCGTTCATGGACATGCCGCTCTCTTCGTCCAGCAGGATGTAGATGCTGGCGCTTGCCCGAGCCACGCCGGGAACGTCCTCGATCTCCTGGATGCGGTTCACGGCGATAGGCGTGGTGCTGTAGCCGCCGGTGGGGGTGGAGGCGTCGGTGATGATCACCTTATCGCTGTAGTAGCGGGTGCCGCCGGACACCATCAGGTTGATCTTCTCGGCCATGCTG
>CAVZSN010000004.1:0-312597 GCA_963777945.1 uncultured Actinomycetota bacterium | reverse complement strand
CGACTGAGCGGAACACTGCGCTCGGGGCATCCTCCGGCTCCTGCACCACGTAAATGTTGGAAGGATGGTGCGGATCCACTACGATCGTCGCAATGCGGTCAGTCCACACTTGGGGGGCAACCACCGTCCACGTCGCCCCGGCATCCGTCGACTTGGCCACGGTCTGCTGTCCAGAAGCGCCCGACGCGGTGACCGAGTACACGTTATGGAGGGGTCCACCGGATCCGCCACGGCCAGGCCGTCCCGGGGGACCTCGCTCCAGGTGTTCCCTCCGTCCGTCGACCGGAAGAGGGTGCCCATCTCGTTGCCAGAGTGAGCGAAGACCGTATTGGGGTCATCATCCGCGACCATGGTCAGCCCAAACGAGGGTCCCCACGAAGGAGTCCCTCGCGGCCAACCCGGTGCCGGCCAGCGAGGTCCAGCTGTCTCCGCCGTTGGAGGAGCGGCGTAGCCCCGCAGTGGTCCAGGCGTAGAGCGTCGACGGCGAGGAGGGGGCGACGACGATCGAACCGGCACCCGGCAGGGTCTGTTTCCACGTGACTCCACCATCCGCGGTCTTGAAGATGCCGGTCGGCGTGGTCGCGTAAAGGATGGAGGGCGAACTCGGATCCGCGACCAGTCTCCAGACCGCCCCCAACTTTCAGGCCCGCGCTCGCCTTATGCCAGGTCTTGCCGGTGTCCACGGTCTTGTAGACACCTTCTCGGTCGAAGCGTAGCGGATGGCTGGATCGCCATGATCGATGTAACCGACCATCACTTCAAGGGTCGCCCCGGTATCGGCATCGGTGAGGCTGCCCTGAAAGTCCGCCCGCTCGTTCGGCTTGCTGGGGGACTGCAGCAGTACGTCCGCTTCCTCCGGTTTCACGTTTGTCCAGGATGCGCCCCGGTCGGTGGATCGCCACAGGGTTGAGGTCCCCGCCACCCCCTCAGGGCCCGCCACGAGGTACACCGCCCGTGTGGGAAACCGTGGCATCAGACCCACATCACTAGAACGTACCCGCTGATTTCAGCGGGAGTGGACGCGCTCAGGTCCGTCCAAGTGCTCCGCCGTCATCCGACCGATCGACTGTGAGGGGCTGGCCTGGAGCGTAGACCAGCGCATATAGCGTGGACGGTGAGGCGGGGTCGACGGTGATGAAGAGGATGTCCGTGCGCGGTGAAACCTGGCTCCAGCTCCGAGCCCCGTCGGTGGACTTGAATAGTCCGGTATCCGAGGCGGTGTAGAGCGTCGAGCTATTGGTCGGATCGATCTTGAACGCATAGCGGTGCAGGCCCCCGCCCTCGCTTGCCAAGGCGAGACGCTCCCAATGCCCGCTTTGCGCTGCCGGCGCTGACAACGTTGTCGTCGGTGATCGCGAGCACGAAAGTCGGCCGGGCCAGATTGCGGATGGCAATGAAGCTTCCGATGGCGACCGCGGCCACCAGAACCATGGCAATCGACGCGAAGACGGCAACGCGCAGGCCGCTCCGTCGTCTGGGCGCGGATCGTTGCCTCGTGGGCTGAGCCGAGGCAGGCAACCGACGCTGCACCGCTTCCCAGAATCTCGTCGGCCCCCACCGATGGAGCGTTGCGAGCGTAGAGCTCGCGGATATCTTGGTTTGTGCCCTGGTCTTTCATCACGTTTCCTCCAGCATGTCCTTCAACGTAGACGGGCCCGATGCAGGTGGCTGTTCACGGCTCCTTCTGAGATACCCATTGCCCGAGCCACCTCCGGCACGGAGAGATCGCCAACGTAGTGCAGGGCTGTTGCCACGCGTTGACGTTTTGGCAGGTTCCGTAAGATGCTCAGGAATTCCGTCTCCGGCTCCCACGGGGGGGAGGCCTCGGTACCGGACGCGTTGTTCCCGAGACGTTCGACAAGACGGGCAGCACGGGCCAAAGAGCGGCGATAGTCACTAGCGCGGTTGAGAGCCACACGATAGAGCCAGGCGACGAGGTCGGGGTGTTTCGAGACCTGGTCCCAGTGCGTATAGAGTCGAAGAAAGGTCTCCTGGACAATATCCGCCGCGAGTTCCCGGTCCAGTACCACGAGAGTCAACGTCCGCACGAGGGCAGGAGAGTGCTGCCGCACAAGGTATTCCAGGTCGCCGACGCGAGAAGATGCGACCGAGAACGGCCTCTGTCTCCCCCGACTCTCTCGCTGTTGTCGCTAGCCTCATAGCCTTCTTCGCCTCGACCCGAGAGACTTGTACACTCGTTATACGCTGGGCGACCACCTTTCGCTTTACACAGGTCTGAACCTTTCTAGCCGCGCGCTTGAAGGACCACTACATGTCCGGCATGCCGGGAAGGTGCGTGAGGATCGCCTTGATCTTCGGTGGCCCGGGCGAGCGTCGCGCCATTGGCCAGGTCGAGCCGTCCATATAGTCCACTGAATACCACTGTGTAGCATCTGGGAAGGGGTCAATTCAGGGGTCAAGGGGCCTGAAGACGCAGGGGCGCGTTAACCGCCAAAAGAAAAAGCCCCGCAAAACGGGGCTTTTCTATGGTAGCGGGGGCAGGATTTGAACCTGCGACCTTCGGGTTATATGGCTGCTGCCGCTTCCGCCGATTCGACCGGGGCGGGCGGGGTGCAGCTGAAATAGCTCAGATTGATCGAGAGTTCATCCGTCATGCCTGGCGCGTTGACCTAGCTCGCCTCTTCCTTGGTCTTTTCCCCCTGTCTCATCTTTCGCCGAGCGTGTGCCTCGCAGTTCCGCCGTTCCTCGTCGGGCGTCTCCAGGATCAGCGGCGGTATGGCGGTCGGCTTTCCGTCCAGGCCGAGGGCCACAAGAGTGAGATAAGCCGTGATCGTGTGGCAGGTCTTCCCGGTGAAGAGATTCTGGGACTCAACGCGCACACCGACTTCCATCGAGCTTCTTCCCGTGTGGTTGATGCATGCCCGCAGGGTGACCAGATCGCCGACGAACACGGGATTATGGAAATCGAGCCGATCGACGGAAGCGGTCACACAGTTTGACCGCGAGTGCTTGACCGCGGCTGCTGCGGCGGCCGTGTCGATGAGCTTCATAAGGGTGCCGCCGTGGACATTGCCGCCGGGGTTGGCGTCCAGCGGATTCATCACCTGCGCCGTCAGTACAGTGCTTTCGCTCATTGTTCGTGCTTCCAAGTTGGCTCCTTCGTATGTTGTTCTATCCATGTGACGAGCACGGCCGGCGGCTCTGAGGTGTGGCGGGCCGCAAACGGACCAAAGTGCAGGACAAGGACGGCTTCGGGGCAGGCTTCCGTGGGCAGCTCGTGGGCAGAGGGCGTTGGCGAGTTGCTTCCCAAAAGTAAAGCCCCGCTTGTGACGGGGCTTTAGATGGTAGCGGGGGCAGGATTTGAACCTGCGACCTTCGGGTTATGAGCCCGACGAGCTACCGGACTGCTCCACCCCGCGCCGCTTGGAGACGGGAGTATAGCATAAGTGCAGTTTGGGAAACTGTCAGTCCTATACCCCTCTTTCGTGTCGGATGGCTGCAAAATGGCTGCAAGTTTGTCGCGCGGAAATCCGCACCAAGACTGCCATTCAGCCCAATCGGTCGCTCGTCACCTCGCCGAAAAGCGTCGGCGAGGCCTAAGGTCGCAGCCCACTCGCTCACATTAGTGGTGCTGGAGCTAGGTCCAGCTACGCAAGAAGCCGTAACCGTCAAAGTCTTCCCCGACTTCCATCAGTAGGACGCTGTCCTTTGCGAGAGGGATTGCTCCCTCTTCGCCGCCTGTCATAGCCGGCGCGTCGCGAACCGCCCGGAGATGCGCCGAGGTCTTGATGGAGTAGCCGAAGACAGACTCATCGTGAGAATTGGCGATAGGAAGAGGGCCACCCCGAAGGACGGCCCTCAAGACTGCCTTTTGAAGGCTTCGGTAGAGCTTTGTTTGGCTACGGGATTACGATGTCGCCCGAGTTCCCGGCCATGGCATTCACCCATTCCTGGCCTTGGAACATGTAGGTCCAAGCCCAATCGAGATAGGTGAAGCCGGAGTTCACGGGGAAGTAGGTTGTGAGCCAGTTGAACGCGCCAGGAGCATTGCCGGTGAGGTCGCCCTGGTAGTCGAAGGTGCCCAGATGGCCGTTCTTGGCACCGACGAGGGCTTCAGCGTCGAAGGTGCCTGTGTAGCCTCCATGAAGGGGTCCGCTAGCGTCGGCACCTTGCACAGCGGCCTGGTCTCCAGGACTGGTAACGCCTTCGAAGGTGTTCCATTTGCCGTTGTCTTTGGCGATGACATAGTAGGAACCTTCTTGAGTCTGCCAGATTTGGACGTGCCGGTTCATGTCGTTCAGCGACCAGTAGCCGGACAGTCCGCTGTCAGGGTGGTTGGTTGTCTTGTAGGTGATATTCAGCACCATCTTGCTGTGCTTGGGTTTCCCGCTCTTGGCCATGGCCGGTACTGCCATTGCCAGGACCAGAACGACTGCCAGCACCCCCACTAACACGAGTCGCTTCATACTCGACCTCCTCGCCGAGGACGGCATCTTCCTGTTTGCCAGGACTCTTCATATATCGACCTGGGCAGTCCCTCCCTATAGAGATACCCGGCCAGTCTCGTCCCCGCGCCCGACATCCCGTATATGATGAGCGTGTCTTCGAGTATCAGCTGTTCATCGGGGGTAGGACGCCATGAGTTCCGAAGACGGTCACGAGGTATTCCTGATCAGCTCCGCAGACAGAGAGACGGCGGTCAGAAGCCTTCTCGGCAGGACCGACCTAGCCCGGTTCTCAGGAAAGAGCGTGGCCGTCAAGGCCAACTTCAACAGCGCCGACCCGTTCCCCGCCTCGACTCATCCCGACACGCTCACGGCCATGATCACCATGCTGCAGCAGGCCGGCGCACGGGAGGTCACGCTGGCGGAACGAAGCGGCATGGGAGACACCCGGGAGAACTTGGAGCAGCTCGGCATCTTCGACCTTGCCGGCCGATCGGGCTTCGGGGTCGTCGTCTTGGATGAGGAACCCAAGAAGAACTGGGCGAAGATCGATCGCGATGGGACCCACTGGCTCAGGGGCTTCTACCTGGCGAAGGCCTTCCTCGACGCCGATGTCGTTGTCCAAACCTGCTGTCTCAAGACCCACAGATTCGGCGGTCACTTCACCATGTCTCTCAAGAACTCCGTCGGTCTGGTGGCCAAGACCGTGCCCGGGGGCGTCTACAACTACATGTGGGAACTGCATGGGTCCCCGCACCAGAGGCTGATGATCGCCGAGATCAACAAGTTCTACGACGTGGACCTGGTGGTCATGGACGCGGCGGAAGCCTTCATCAGCGGAGGTCCGGACAAAGGGACTGGGGTCAAGCCGGGACTCATGCTCGCCTCCAGAGACAGGGTGGCCATCGACGCGGTGGGAGTGGCGATCCTGAGGAAGTACGGGGCATCGAGCCTCGCGAAGAAGCCGATCTTCGAGCTGGATCAGATCCGCAGAGCCGCGGAGCTGGGAGTGGGAGCCGCGTCGGCCTCGGCCATACGGTTGACCCCCCTGGACGACCGGAGCGGGGAAGCCGTCGACGAGATCCAACGCATCCTCCTCGGCGACTGACCGAAAGACCCCGGTCTGCTCGAAATCCCACTGGGGCTCTCTGCGGCCCTCCAGGGCCGGCGGTCGCCGCAGAGCCGCCAGACCACATCCAAGGGCCCAGGGACCGCTTCTTCTCTGTCTGCGACCATCGCTTGGCGACGGAGACGCCGCGAAGGGTGCCTTCCCGCGGCTGCGCCCGCGGCGGGTGCCTCGCGGGGCGGCTGACCACGGGCACGTCGCGGCGGGTGCCTGCGGCGCCTCCTGGCGGGGCCTCCTCGCGGCAACGAACCGCGAAAGTCTTGGCCGGTTTCTGCCGATACAACGGAGCAGAAACCGCGGAAAGGTCGGGCTTGGACTGATGGGTCGGCTGCATCGTTTGAGACGCAGGTTGCTGGGCCTTGGATGGCCCTCCCGTCCCGCGCCCGTACAGCCGCGGAACCCTCTCCCTGGCCTTGCCGCGAGCCGCAACGCTTCCGGCGATCACGCCTGCCGTGATTCCCGCCCCCGTGCGACCGTCCTCAGGATCGACCTCCCCAGTCTGGCCCTGGTCGGGCTGGCTCTGTTGATCAGTGCCGGGATCCTCCTCTGGGTCTGTGTGTCGCCCTCCTTGGCGGTACCCCCCACCACGACCACCGAGATCACTCTTCCCCAGCAGGTCGAGACCCAGGTGGACGCCCTCACCGCTGAGGCGCAGGCGGTCCAAGCCGACATCGAAGCCCTCAACGAGCAGCTCTCCGAGAACTCCGAGGCCTACAACCAGTCTCTCGCCGATCTCGAGTCGGCCAACGAGCGCCTGCTGCAACTTCGCCGTGACGTGGCCGCGGCCCAGGCCGACAAGAAGTACCGGGAAGACCGGCTGGCCGAGCGCATCCGGACCGTCTACAAGTCCGGGGGTCGCGACCAGCTCCTGCAGCTACTGCTGCTTGCGGACGGCATGCAGGACCTCTACAACCGGGTACGCCTGGTCTCCACCCTGGCCGACCGCGACAGAGACCTCGTCACCAATCTCAAGGAGAGCTCCGCCAGACTCGACCTTCTTCTCGACGCGGCCACCAATCAGAAGCGCGAGCAGCTCCGGCTGCAGCGGGAGCTCGTCCAGCGGAAAGCCCAGATCGAAGCCACGGCCGCCCAGCGTGAACAGACACTGGCCGGCCTCGATACCCGGGTCAGGGCGATCATCGAGCAGGAGCGCCAGCGGCAGAAAGAGGAGCAGGAGAGGATCCGCCGGGAGCTCGAGGCCCGCCTGCAGGCGGCACTGCTGGCGGCGCGCAACCACGTGCTGAACGACGGGAAGGTCTACGGCGGTCAGCTTCCCCACACCGATGACGAGATCCTCAGCCAGGTCCTCGAGACCGCGGTCAGCTACATGGGCATCCCCTATGTCTGGGGCGGCAGCCGTCCGTCGAGGGGCCTGGACTGCTCCGGCTTCGTGCGTTACGTGTTCAAGCAGCACGGCGTCAGATTGCCGCACTACTCCGGCTACATGGCCCAGATGGGCATCCCGGTGACCCGCGCCGAGATCCAGCCCGGTGATGTGGTGGCGTTCGGCTACCCCGTCCACCACGTGGGCATCTATATCGGCGACGGCCTCTTCATCCATACGCCGGGCGACTACGTCAAGATCCAGAAGCTCAGCAGCCGGAGCAACCTTTCGGCCATCCGGCGCTTCTCTCTGCAGCTGCGCACGGGCGATCCTCTCGTAGAGTAGTCGCCCGTGAGGGCCGATCGATCGCCCGCCGGGGCGGAGCGATCTCCCGCCTGGGCGAAGTGGGTCACCCGCCCTGCAGGTTTTTCCGCTAGAATCGGTCTATGCCGCTACCAGCGATCATCCTGATCTGTGTGGGGTGCGCCCTCATCATCGTTGGGGGGGTGCTCTTTGGCATCAAGCTCTACGCATTGATCAAAGCCGCACGCAAGGCGGGCATCCGCAACTCGTCCGACGTGCAGGAGATCATCGGCAGGGTGCAGCGCCTGGAGCCGCGGTTCCGCGAACTGGAGAAGAACCAAGCGGCCCTGACCGAGAGCCTGCAAAGACTCTCAGCCGAGGCCGCTGCTCTCAATTTCCTCACCGAAGAGCTCGACCGGGCGACCGGCCGTCTCTCCGACCTCAAGGGGTAGACGCCGAGCGGACGCCGCCGGAGATCCCGGGCGGACGCCGCCGCAGGCGCGGGTCCGCACCGGACGATCTACAGCGACTACTTCCTAGACCGGCACTACCTCTTTGACGGCCGGGACCTGCTCTTTGAGCACCCGCTCGACCCCCATGCGCAGGGTCATCTGCGACATCGGGCAGCTACCGCAGGCGCCGACCAGCTTGACCTTGACGGTGCCGGTAGCTTCGTCGACGTCCACGAGCTCGACGTTGCCGCCGTCGTTCATCAGAGCGGGGCGGATCAGGTCCAGCGCCTTTTCGACATCCTCTTTCACGTTCTTCTCCTTGGATCAGACCTTGACGATGGTGGCGACACCCTGGCCGCCGCCGACGCACATGGTGGCCAGACCGTACGTACCGCCCTCCTGCTTGAGCGCATGGATGAGGGTGGTGATGATACGGGCGCCCGAGGCTCCGATGGGATGCCCCAGGGCGATGGCGCCACCGTAGGGGTTGACTTTGCTCATGTCGAGACCGAGTTCCTGGGCCACAGCGCCGGCCTGGGCGGCGAAGGCCTCGTTCGACTCGATGACATCCATCTGATCGACGGTCATGCCGGAGATCTCGAGCACCTTCTTGGTGGCGTAGTAGGGGCCCATGCCCATGTACGCCGGATCGAGAGCGGCAGAAGCATAGGCGACCAGCGTGGCGAGAGGTTTGATGCCCCTCTTGTCCGCCCACTCCTTGGAGGCGACCACGAAGGCCGCGCCGGCGTCGTTGATGCCGGAGGCGTTGCCCGCGGTCACCGTGCCGTCTTTCTTGAAGGCCGGTTTGAGCTTGGCGAGGCCTTCGAGAGTGGTGTCGGCGCGCGGATGCTCGTCGGTGTCGAAGATCTTGGGGTCGCCCTTCCTCTGCGGGATCTCCACCGGCACGATCTCGGCCTTGAACTTGCCCGCAGCGATGGCCGCGGTGGCCTTCGCCTGGCTCTGGTAGCCGATCTCGTCCTGCATCTCCCGGGTGATCCCGTACTTCTCGGCCACGTTCTCGGCGGTGGTCCCCATGTGGTAGTCGCACATGGCGCACCACAGACCGTCGAGGATCATCATGTCCTGCAGGACCCCGTCACCCATCCGGTAGCCCGTGCGGGCCTTGGGCACCAGGTACGGGGCCAGGCTCATGTTCTCCATACCGCCTGCCACGACCACCTCGGCCGCGCCGGCCTTGACGGTATTGGCGGCCATGTGGAGGGCCTTGGCGCCGGAGGCGCACACCATATTGAGCGACCAGGCATGGACGTCCTGAGGGATGCCGGCCTTGATGGCCGCCTGTCGGGCGGGGTTCTGGCCCTGACCACCCTGGAGGACGTTGCCCATGATGACTTCTTCGACCTCGGTGGGCTCGACTCCGGCCCTCTTGAGAGCCTCGGTGATGGCGATGGCGCCGAGTTGGGTCGCCGGTATCTCGGCCAACGTTCCTAGGAAGCGACCGACGGGGGTACGAGCGGCACTGAGGATCACAACCTCTCGAGACAACGGGATCTCCTTTCCTAGGGGAGCGCCCTGCGTCGCGATGGCCCCCACGACACCACCCGCCTGGCGCGACCCGAGTATTGACCTGCGCGAGAGAAGATACCATCCCAGGACCTACTTGGCCCGCGGACGCAGGCCCGACGGTGCCACCGCGTGGGCCTGTCTTCCACTGGGTGGCCACGGTCACCACGGCGCGGCGCGCACCGCGGTGCGCGGCCGTGGGCAGTGATGGCGGCGCAGCGCGCCGCCCGAGCGCGTGGCGGCCCGCAGCAAGCGGGCCGCCGGTACGCGGACGACGCCTAGCCGATGATCTCGTCGAGCTCGTCGGGGTGCGGCCCCGCCCACGGCCGGGGACCGGCGAGTGCCCGGGAGACAACGACGCCGTTCTGGTCGAGAAGTTGGACGATCTCGGCCGTCATGGGCCAGTATTCCTGCACCCGCTCGCTGCCCGCCGCGCCCTCGGTGGGCACGTAGAGCACAGTGAGACGCAACTCCCCGTCGACGTCGTCGGCCAGGACCCGATAACCGCGCTCGAGCCAGTGGGTGAGTCTGGCCTCGAACTCCTTGCGATCGCTCTCGTCCATGTCGCCCCCTTCGTCCCGGCTCTCGGCTGAAGCGCCCACCGCGACAATGGGGTTCTAACCGTTTGCGAGGGCGGCCAAACCCTCCTCGTCCTTGGGACGCCAGCCGGCGCTGAACAGGAAGAACAAGGCCGATGTTCGCCCCAAATGGGCGAATACCTGCGCGAGGCCATCCGCCGCTACGTCGAGGTCGCTCCCCGCGCCGAGTTCCGCCAGGTAGACGTGGAACGACGGCCGTCCGTCGACCTGTTCGCGAAAGATGCCGGCGTTCTTGATCACGGCCTCGATCTTGCGGCGGTTGCGGATGACTCCGGGATCGGAGAGGAGCCGGGCCACGTCCGGCTCTCCCATCTGCTCGACCTTGGCCGGGTCGAAGCCGCCAAAGGCCAGCCCTATCTCCTTCCATCGCGATTCCACCACCTTGGGACCCAGCCCCGCGGAGAAGACCGCCCTCGCCAGCAAGGCGAAATACTCTTGGTCGGACTGGGGATACTCGCCGGCTCTCTGCATCCAGGCCTGCTTCTCGAACATGGCTCCTCCTCGTCTCCGTGACCTTCCGCGCCGTGACGGTCCGCGACGTGCGGCCGCCGTTTCCTTGCGGCGACCAACTCTGTGCGGCCGCCGCGACGAGGCGATGCTAGAAGAGGGAGCGGAGGAAGTATCTACAACAGAGGCTGGAACTTGGCGAGCCACTCGCGCGCCACGGCGGAGCGGTCAGCTGAGATCGAGCTCGCGCAGCCGCTTGTCAGGCGTGAGCTCGACCACACGATCGGCGAGCTGCAGCACTTCGGTGAGGTCGTGGGTCACATAGACGGCGGTGGTCGTGTTCTCGCGCAGTATCTGCTGCAGCATAACCATCAAGGAAGACTTGAGGGTCGCGTCCATCCCTGTGAAGGGTTCGTCCAGCAGCAGGACGGCCGGCTCCACCGACAGCGCGCGCGCCACCGACACGCGCTGGGCCATCCCTCCGCTCAGTTCGGCCGGGTGATAGTGCTCGAACCCGGCAAGATCCACCCGGGCAAGCCAGGCAGCGGCCTTCTCCCGGGCCTCGGCTTTGGGTAGGCCCTGCGCGCGAAGCGGCGCAGCCACGTTGTCGAGAGCGGTGCGCCACGGAAGCAGGCGCGGCTCCTGGAACACGTATCCCACCACGCCTTCGGCCACCTCCACGGTCCCCTCATCGGGGCCGAAGATGCCGGTGATGAGCTTGAGGATGGTGGTCTTACCCGCCCCGGACGGCCCCACCACGCCCATGATCTGCCCCGTGTCGATATGGAACGAAAGATCGTGGAGGACCTCGAGGGAATCGAAGGACTTGGTCACATGCTCGAAGGTGATCATCGGGGGGCCCCTGACCCGCAGGCGGCCCCGCTCATACGCGGTGCCATTCTCATTCCGGGACCTTCCGCCAGCGCATCGCCCTCTTCTTCACGGGGCGGAGCACGCCGAACTCGATGACCGCCATCAGTACGAGCAAGACCAGGACCCAGGCAAACAGCTGCGGGGTCTCGAGAAAGCTCATGGCGCGCGAAAAAGCGTGACCGATCCCATCGGCGGCCGCCAGGACCTCAGCCAGCACCACCGCGCGCACGGCGATGCCCGTGGCCAGGGTCAGCCCTGCGATGGCGGGCGAGGCGACTCCCGGCAGGTAGACCTCGCGGAGCATGAGGCCCCGGGGAAAGCGGTAGACCCGGCCCATCTCCACCAGCCGCCGGTCGATGGCCAGGACCCCGGCGACGGTGTTCACGTACATGGTCGGCACCACGATGAGCGCGACCACGAAGATCACGGTAAAACCGCCCAGTCCGAACCAGAGCATGGCCAGCACGGCGATGATGACCGCGGGGATGGTCATGCCCACCCAGCGCAGCGGCTCGAGGAAGGCCCGCAGCCTGGGTTCCAGCCCGGCCGCGACGCCGAGCAGCCAGCCCACGGCCGCGCCTACGGCGAGACCGATGACCAGACGCTCCAGCGTGATGAGCAACTCCTTCCACAGGGTGCTGCCCCAGGCCAGGTCGACCAGAGCCCGTAGGGTGTCGGCCGGGGAGGCCATGATGGCCGGGCTCACAAAAAGCGAGAGTAGCTGCCACCCGACGAGGATGGCAGCTACTCCGGCGAGAGTGTAGAGCAGCCGGGAGCGCCTGGAAGCGCTTCTCGGCGGTCTAGGGGGTGTAGTTGAAGTAGAAGGCATCGTCCGGCAGCTTGCCACCGATCACTTGCGGCGAGAGTTCGGACAGGGCCTGGTAGAAAGCCTCCAGGCTCACCCGGGCGTCGACGGCAGTGGTGTATCTCCAGGTGATGTTCTGGAGCGAGGCGGTCATGACTGCAGCCTTCAGACCGAGCTGAGGCAACTGCGTCTCCACCAGCTGACCGGCCTCCTCCGGGTTGTCGAGCATCCAGCTCACGGCCGCCTCATATTCCCTCTGGAAGGCAGCGACCACCTCGGGCTTGTCCAGCACCGAAGCCGTGGCGATCGTACCGGCGATGGGGCTCTCGGTGCCGCCAGAGGCCTCCACCCAGGCCTCGTCGAAGGCGAGGGCTCGACGTAGTGGCTTCTCGGCCGTCTTGGTCTGGAGCAGAACAGCGGTGGCCAGGGCCTCGCTGAGGACGGCATTATCGACCTGGCCCGAGAGCAGAAGTTGCGCCGCCTGCGTGGGGTCGGTGGCGTAACGCAGGTCGAAGTCTTTCTGGGGATCGAGTCCTTCTGCCTTCGCGATGTACTGGAACATCAGATCGGGAACGCTGCCCTCGAACGGCACGGTCAGGGACTGACCCTTGATGCTGGCGAAGCTGGCTGCGGCGGGATCCCTGGTGATGAGATAGGTGATGTTCCACACCGAGATATCGAGCAGCTGAAGCTTGATGCCTTTGTTGTAGAAGATGGCGGAGTTGTTCGACGGCAGGGTGACGAAATCGCCCTGGCCGCCGGCAACATAAGCCATGAGCTGGTCCGGGTTCTCCCAGATGACCACCTCGGTCTTGTCCGCGACGTCGGCAAGCTTGTTGTTGACCGCCATGTAAGCGAGCGGTATGGCCATGGGCCCGGGCGGCGCCACCAGGGTCAGCTTCTCGAGTTTCGTGACCGCTGCCGAGGTCGTGGTGGCGGCCTCCGAGGTAGTGGTGGGCGCGACAGTAGTGGTGGGGGCGGCCGTGGTCGTGGGACCCACTGTGGTGACCGCTCCGGTCGTGGTGGTCTCTTCGGAAGTACCGCAGCCGGCAAGACCGACCGCGAGCATCACGACGACAGCCAAGACGGCGACGACGCTCGAAACACCTTACGGCGACTCCAAGACTCCTCATGCGTGTGATCATTCTGCGAAATCCATCCTCTGCAGCCCGACGCCTTTGAGGTCGCCGAGTTCCCGGTAGAAATCCTCGGTCTCGTCGCCGAAGACGTCGATGAGCACCAGTCCGCCGGGAGAGCAGCTGGTCATGTCGGCGTCGTGGATGCCCAGACGGGTGCGGATGTTGCATCCGTACTTGGTGAGGACCGCCTGGACGGCGGGGACGTTCTCCGTCCTCTGGGAAATGTGGACGCCGAAGATAGTGTGTTTCATGACCCCTCCATCAGTACCGGCTTGTTGGTCGCTTGACGCGGATGCAAGTTTATCCTGCCGAACGCGCCTGTGCACCGGCCCGCCCGCTTCTCGCCGCGCGAGCCTGTTGACGAGATATCCCCAGAAGAGTAGATTGTGAAACGCATAACAACGTTGTTACAACCGTAACACTGGGGAATAGAGTGGCGACGGTCGCAAAGCCCGTGGTCTCGCGGAGGACGGTGCAGAGGCTCAGCCTCTATCGGCGCCTGCTCAGCGATCTCCAGAGAACGGGCACCACCAGCATCTACTCCCACCAACTCGCGCATCTCGCCGGAGTGAGCGCCGCGCAGGTGCGCAGAGACTTCATGGTGATCGGCTACTCGGGTAGCCCGAATCGCGGCTACCAACTCGACACCTGCCTGGCCAGCATCGAGGACCTGCTCGATGGGACTACGCGTCAGGATGTGGCTCTCGTCGGTCTGGGCCGGCTCGGACACTCCGTCCTGGCACACTTCGCCGGCAGACGCCCCCTCCTGAGGATCGCCGCCGGCTTCGACACCGACTCCCGGCTCATCGGCACCTCGGTGGAGGGGTGCCCCGTGTATCCGCTGGCCGACCTCGAGCGCATCGTCAGGCAGAAGGCCATCAGGATAGCCATACTCGCGGTGCCGTCCGAAAGGGCGCAGGCGGTGGCCGAGTCGCTGGTGCGGGCCGGGGTACGCAGCATCGTCGACTTCACCTCGGTCCCCCTACGGGTGCCGGAAGACGTGTTCGTGAGGCAAATGGACATCACTTCGGCATTGGAGACCGCGGCGTTCTTCGCCCGGCAGGAGGGGGACGAAGCGACCGAGGTCGAGAATGGGGGCGACATCGGCTCGGAAGCCGAGATGGAACCCATCATCAACACTATCGACTCACTTCTCGCGGGGGCCGACATGAGATTGGACGAGCTCGCACTCCGGATCGGGGCGAAGGTGCTGACACCCGGTCCCGCGGACGCACAGGTGACCAAGATCTACGCAGGAGACCGTGTCAGCGACCTCCTCAACGAAGCATCGCGCAAGACGCTCCTGGTGACGAACCTAGCCAACCTGCAGATGGTGAGGGTGGCCGAGTTGATGGAAGTCCCAGGCATCTGCTTCGTGGACGGAGTGGACCCGGAGCCGGACATGGTGGACCTCGCTCTCCGTAACCACACCATGCTGATGGTATCCCCCGTCGGGGTGTTCGAGACCTGTGGCTTGATCTACCAGTTGCTCACCGGGAACGGCCAGAGCTAGGAGTATGCACGTGGTGGAGTTCGTCTCATACGAGATCGAAGGTAACGATTTCCGCCAGGCCGGTGCGGCGTCCCGCTCCATCAAGGAGCACCTCAAGCGCATCGGAGCCGATGCTGAGGCCATCCGGCGGACGATGATCGCAGCCTACGAGGCGGAGATGAACGTGGTGATCCATTCGGCCGGGGGTCGTCTGGAAGCCTCCCTTAGCGATTCCCAGATAGATGTGAACGTCATCGACGCGGGACCCGGGATCCCCGATATCGACCAAGCCATGACCGAGGGCTTCAGCACGGCCAGCGCCGAGGCCCGCGCGCTCGGCTTCGGTGCCGGCATGGGCCTGCCCAACATCCAGCGCAACAGCGATCGCCTGCGGGTGACATCGCGGATGGACGAGGGCACCAGGGTCAACTTCACCATCTACCTCAAGCCCGAGACCACGCGCAAAGCTGTGTCCGTCTCTCTGTATGCCTCCGCTGACAAGTGCCGCGATTGCGGTGCCTGCCTTCCCGCTTGCCCCACCCACGCCATGCGCGTGTGGGGCGGCCGACCCAGCGTGCTCGAGCACCTCTGTATCGACTGTGCCGAGTGCATCGCGGTCTGCACGAGCGACGCTCTCACCGTGGCGACCGAGTTCTCGTCGCTGGACGACCTGACCGGGCGTGAAGACATGGTGCTCGCCGTGCCCCCCGCACTGCTGGCGGGCTGCGGACCGGAATACCCTCCGGCTGCGGTCTTGACAGCGCTTACGAAGCTGGGCTTCGCCCAGGTGATCACCGTCGCACCCTACGAGGATGCCCTCCGGCAGGCCGCCCTTGCGGCGCGGAAGGCTGAAGGGGTCGCCGGAGCGGACCGGCCCGAAGGACTCCGGTCGGCTTTGTCGGCGCCCGCGCCGGCGCTGGCGCCCGCGCCGCCCGCCGCACCGGCGGGACCGCTGCTCATCCCCTCGTGCCCCGCGGTGACGAACCTCGTCGAACTGCGCTTCCCCTCGCTCGTCCCGTCGCTCGCCGCCTACGACTCGCCCTGGGAGGCCGTGCAGACGGCTTTCGCGGGTCGCCGCGTGGCCTACGTGGTCTCCTGCCCCAGCCAGCGCTCGGCGCTGCTGCAGCAGGCGGAGGCGGCTGCCGCCGAAGGCGGCGCGCCGCTCCGGCCCGAGTTCCTGATGCCCGAGATGGTGCGCCAGGCAGTCATGAAGCGGCTCAGCCAAGGAGATGTAGCCGGGCCGGCCGTATCGGGGGCGGCCGCGTCGGCGACGCCCGAGGCGGCTGCGGCAACGGCCACAGCCCCCGCCGACGCCAGCGCGGGAGGCAGGACGTCGGCCGAGGCGCCGGCGGACCCGGGCGCCTCTTCGTCGCAGGCGGCTTCGCCGCTCGTCGTCACCGGCATCCGCAATGTGCTGGCCGTCCTTGAGCAGATCGAGAACGGCCTGTTGGGCGACGTCGCCATCGTTGAACTGTATGCCTGTGAAGGCGGTTGTTTCGGCTCGCCCCTGCTCTTCGAGAGTCATCAGGTGGCCACCCGTCGCTGGCAGCAGGGACGAGATGCCCTCGGGCTGGTCCCGGGAGGCGGGGCAGTCCTGTCCGCCCCGCCGGCGGCTCTGCGCCGGCAGCCGTTCGCGGCCCGTCCCGGTATCAGACTCGATCCGGATATGTCCGAGGCCATCCAGAAGCTCGGACGGATCCAGATGATCCGGCGCTCGTTCCCCGGCAAGGACTGCGGGGTGTGCGGAGCGCCCACCTGCGCGGCGCTGGCCGAGGACGTGGTCCTCAAACGGGCCGGCGTCGACCTTTGCCCGTACCGCTTCGAGAACACGGAGGTGGACTCGTGACGCTTCACGAACTGGTCGCTGCCCTGGGTCTCCGCGAGCTCACCCCCATCGGCGACGGGAATGACGTGATCAGCCACGGATACGCCTCCGACCTGCTGAGCGACGTACTGGCCCATGCTCCGGCGGGAGGGGTGCTGGTTACCCTGCAGGTGCACCTGAACGTCATCGCAGTAGCCAGCCACGCCGGCATGCGGGCCGTCATCTTCTCCAGCAGCCGGATGCCCGACGACGAGATCATCGAGCGGGCGACCGCCGAGGGATTGTCTCTGCTCAGTTCCTCCGCCGACACGTTCGAGATCGTGGGGCGGCTGTATGAATCCGGCATCCGCGGAGGCGGGGCGTAGAGCCTTGCGGAAGGAAACCATGCTTGAACGACGAGACTCCAGCGATGCCAAGCCTCAGACGCTTCCGGGCCGACCTACACATCCACACCGGGCTTTCACCCTGTGGATCCGAGGAGATGACGCCCGCGGCGATCATCGCGGCTGCGAAGGATCTGGGGCTTGACATGATCGCCGTCTGCGATCACAACTCCGCGGGCAACGTCGCGGCCGTGCAGGAGGCCAACCGGCGCGCGGACTCCACCCTCACCGTGCTCGCGGGTATCGAAGTGACCAGCATGGAGGAGGTCCACGTGGTGGGGCTCTTCCCCGATGCGGCGGCGGCGGCGCGCGTCGCGGACCGGCTCAGGGATCTCCTGCCGCAGGCGGAGGGAGACTACTACTCCTACTTCGGACACCAGCCTCTGCTGGACGCGAACGGCGACCAGGTGGGCAGCGAGACGGCCGCTCTGGCCTTCGCCACCCCGCTCGACCTCACCGATACCGTGCGGCTGGTACACGATGAGGGCGGCCTGGCTGTGGCAGCCCACGTCGATCGCCGGTCGTTCAGCGTCTTCTCGCAGTTGGGCTTCTTCCCCACCGACGCCGGCTTCGACGCTATCGAGCTATCCCTCCGGCGCCATACGGAACCGACTCGCGCAGCCGAACTTGCCCGCTTGGGCCTACCGATAGTGGCGTCCTCGGACAGCCACTATCTCGAAGAGATCGGGAGGGCCTTCACCGATCTGTACGCGCTCGAACCCACGTTCGAGGAGCTGGCCCTGGCCTTCGCGGGCGAAGAGGGCCGGAGTGTCGCTCCCGTCTGGAGGGATCCCGATGCATGACCTGTCGCTGTATCTGCTGGAAGTGTTGGTGAACTCCGTTCGCGCTGGAGCAGGCCGGGTGGACATCGCTGTGGTGATCGACCGCGCGACCGACGAGCTCCGGCTCACCGTGGATGACGACGGACCCGGGTTGGCAACCACGCCGGAGCAGACGCTCGATCCCTTCTACACCACCAAGCCGGGCAAGAAGACGGGTCTGGGCTTGAGCCTGCTCAAGGCCGATGCCCAGGCTGCGGGAGGCGACCTCACCATAGGGCCCTCCCCCACCCTCGGCGGGACTAGGGTGGAAGCCTGGATGAACTTCGACCACGTCGACCGGCCGCCGCTGGGAGATCTGGCCAGCTCCATAGTGGTGAGCGCCGTCACCAACCCCGGAGTGGATTTCACCGTAAGTCTAGGAGGAGACGAGTTCGTCCCCCCGCTGGTCAAGGCGCCGCCCATCGAGGCTGCGTTCTTGCTTCAGCGGCACACGGAGGAACTCTCGAAGATAAACCCGAGCGAAAGGGAGTCATGAGCATGACCGACGATGTGGCAAGAGCGGGCAGCTGCTCCAGCTGCGAAGAAGCTTCCGAGGAGGAGCTTCTCGCCCGCTTGGACGAGGTGATCGAGAGCTACAAGGACAAGCCGGGGGCACTTATCCCGGTGCTGCAGATGGCGCAGGGCATCTTCGGCTACTTGCCCGAGGTAGCTTTGAAACGCATCGCCAGGGGCATGCACAAGTCCTACAGCGAGGTGGCGGGTGTGGTCGGTTTCTACTCGTTCTTCTCGACCGTACCCCGAGGCCGCAATCTGGTGCGCGTCTGCCTGGGCACCGCCTGCTACGTGCGCGGAGGCATGAGAGTCCTCGAGGCCCTCAAGAAGGAGCTGGGCATCGACGTGGGCGAGACCACCGAAGACCGGGAGTTCTCCCTGGAAGTCGCGCGCTGCTTCGGCGCCTGCGGACTGGCACCGGTCCTCACCATCAACGACGTGGTCCATCACCGGGTGAAGCCCGCTCGCATCAGCGAGGTGCTCGCTCAGTATGCACCGATGCCGGTGGCCGTGGCAGTCGAGGGACCGACGCCGGAACCGGCCGTCGTTGGGGAAAGGAGCGCTCGATGACCGATAAGATCAAGAGCCCGGCCGACCTGCTGGCTATGGCCGCCAAGGCGAAAGAAGACATCGATCTTCGCTCCGGCGCCAAGGAGATCAAGGTGACCGTGCACATGGGGACCTGCGGGATTGCCGCCGGGGCCAGAGAGGTGGTGGTCTCGTTCTTGACCGAGATCACGGACGCCGACCTCAACAATGTCACTGTTCATCAGTCCGGCTGCGCCGGCCTCTGCGAGATGGAGCCCATGGCCACCATCCAGTTTGCCGATGGGTCCGTCTACCACTACGGCCATCTGGACGACAGAGGCAGGATCCGGGAGATCGTCCGCTCGCATCTCGCAGAGAACGATCCCCTGCCCGAATACCTCGTCCACTCGTCGTAGGCGTCCCGCCACCGGATAGCTAAGGAACGGATATGGATCAGATCAGCAACCACGTACTTGTCTGCACCGGCGGTGGGTGCATCGCGTCCGGCGCCCTTGAGGTCAGTGCCGCGTTCACCAAGGAGCTCGAAGACCTGGGCATCGACCGCCAGACCCGGGTGATCGAGACCGGCTGCCTCGGCCCCTGCGCCGTCGGACCCGTCGTCCTCGTGTACCCGGACGGCATCTTCTATCAGAACGTCAAGATCGAGGACGTCCACGAGATCGTCGAAGAGCACCTCTTGAAAGGCCGGGTGGTCGACCGGCTGGTGAGCCACGCCCCGGGCACCGACCGCTCGGTCGCCGAGATGAGCGACGTGGAGTTCTTCAACCGCCAGGTCAAGATCGTCCTGCGCAACTCGGGGATCATCGACCCGCTCAAGATAGAGGAGTACATCGCCCGCGAGGGCTACCAGTCCCTGGCCAAGGTGCTCACGGAGATGACGCCCGATCAGGTGGTGAGCGAAGTCCTGCGCAGCGGCCTCCGCGGTCGCGGAGGCGCCGGCTTCTCCACCGGACTCAAGTGGAAGTTCGCCCGCCAGACGGAGTCGGACGTCAAGTACATCCTCTGCAACGCCGACGAGGGCGACCCCGGGAGCCTTCATGGACCGCTCGGTGCTGGAGGGCGATCCGCACAGCCTCATCGAAGGCATGGCCATCGGCGCATACGCCATAGGGGCCAAAGAGGGGTTCGTCTATCTGCGGGCCGAATACCCGCTGGCCGTGGAGCGACTGCAGTACGCCATCGACCAGGCCAGGGACATGGGACTGCTGGGCAAGGACATCATGGGCACCGGGTTCGAGTTCGACCTGGAGATCCGCATGGGCTCGGGCGCCTTCGTCTGCGGCGAAGAGACCGCCCTCATGCGGTCCATCGAGGGCGGCCGCGGCGAGCCGCGGCCGCGTCCCCCGTTCCCGGCCGTCAAAGGCCTGTGGGACAAGCCCAGTGTGCTCAACAACGTGGAGACCTTCGCCAACATCGCCCCCATCATCCTCAAGGGCGCCGAATGGTACGCGGCTACCGGGACCGAGAAGAGCAAGGGCACCAAGGTATTCGCGCTCGGCGGGGCCATCCAGCACGCCGGCCTGGTGGAAGTGCCGATCGGGGTCCAGTTGGGCGAGATCGTGTACGAGATCGGCGGCGGCATCCCCGACGGCAAGGAGTTGAAGGCCGTGCAGCTCGGCGGTCCCTCCGGCGGCTGCATCCCCAAGACCGACCTCAACGTGCCGGTCGACTACGAGACCCTGCAGGACCTGGGCGCCATCATGGGCTCCGGGGGCTGCATCGTCATGGACGACGACAGCTGCATGGTCGACGTGGCCCGCTACTTCCTCGACTTCATCCAGGACGAGAGCTGCGGCAAGTGCCCGCCCTGCCGGGTGGGTACCAAGCGCATGCTGGAGATCGTCACCCGCATCTGCAACGGCGAGGGCCAAGAAGGCGACATCGAGAAGCTGGAGGAACTGGGCACCATCATCAAGGACACCGCGCTATGCGGCCTCGGCCAGACGGCGGCCAACCCCGTGCTCTCCACCATCCGCCACTTCCGCCACGAGTACGAGGCCCACATCAAGGACCACTACTGCGAGGCCGGGGTCTGCTCGACCATGTTCACCGCCCGGTGCACCAACGCCTGCCCGGCCAGTGTGAACGTGCCCGGCTTCGTCAGCCTCATCGGCGAGAAACGCTTCGACGAGGCCCTCCAGCTCCACCGGGAGCGCAACCCGCTGGCCAGTATCTGCGGCCGGGTGTGCTTCCATCCCTGCGAGAGCAAGTGCCAGCGTGGCGTCGCTCGACGAGGCGGTGGCCATCCGCAGCCTCAAACGCTTCATGACCGAGCAGGAGACCGAGGTGCAGCTGCCCAGAGTCCTCGAGAAGCGCCGAGAACGCGGCGCGCAAGGTGGCCGTCATCGGGAGCGGACCGGCCGGTCTGTCCTGCGCCTACTTCCTGGCTCGTCTGGGCTACAAGCCCACCATCTTCGAGAAGGAACCGAGCGCGGGCGGCATGCTCGTCCAGGCGATCCCCGCGTACCGGCTGCCCCGAGAGGAGTTGGGCCGCGAGATCAGCATGATCGAGAGCCTGGGTGCGACCATCAAGACCGGAGCCGCCCTCGGCACCGACTTCACCCTGGCCGATCTCCGCGATGAAGGCTACGAGGCCGTCTTCCTCGGCGTGGGCGCTCCGGCCGGGGTCCGCCTGGGCATCCCCGGCGAAAGAGGCGAGGGAGTCACCGAAGGGCTGACCTTCCTGCGCGAGTACAACGTGCACGGCACGGCGGAGGTGGGTGAGGAAGTGGCCATCGTCGGCGGTGGCAACTCCGCCATCGACGCGGCCCGTACCGCTCTGCGCCTGGGCGCGAAGCACGTCACCATCCTCTATCGGCGCCAGCGCGAGCAGATGCCCGCCTGGGCCGAGGAGATCATCGCCGCCGACGAGGAGGGCATCACCGTGCTGCCTCTGACGGCGCCCAAGCAGATCCTGCGCGACGCGCAGGGTAAGGTGGTAGGGGTGCTCTGCCAGCGGATGGCCTTGGGCGACTACGACAGGAGCGGCCGCCGCCAACCCGTGGCCGGCCGCAACCCCGACTTCACCGTGCGCTGCGACCAGGTGATCGCCGCCGTCGGTCAGGCCCTCGACGCGAAGGCGCTCGTCGGGGATCTGCCGGTGGAGCTCCAGAAAGGGTGGATAGTGACCGACCGCACCACCGGTGCGACCAGCGTCGACTGGCTCTTCGCCGGTGGTGACGCCGTGACCGGTCCGGCCTCGGTGGTGGAAGCTGTCGGAGCCGGCGAACGGGCCGCGGTGGCCATCGACCAGCACCTCACCGGAGCCAACCACGCCTTCTGGCGTCGCGATATCGCCGTCGACGTGTTCTTCGATCCCGATGCCGACCCGGTGGCCACCCCCCGGGCCGCGGTCGTATGCCTCGACCCCGAACTGCGGGCCTGCACCTTCGACGAGGTCGAGCTGTCATGGACCCTCGACACCGCCCGCGCCGAGGCGAAGCGCTGCCTGCGCTGCGACTACGGCAAGATACCGATACTGGCCGCCGACCTCCAGGAAGAGGTGGACTGATGCCGATCCTCACTATCGACGAAACCAAAGTCGAAGTGCCTGAGGGCACCTCGCTTCTCGACGCCTGCCGGCAGGCAGGCGCGCACATCCCCACCCTCTGCTACCTGGAGGGCGTCCAGGCCATCGGGGCCTGCCGCCTGTGCCTGGTCGAGGTGGAAGGCGCCCGCACGTTGGTGGCGTCGTGCGCGCAGCCCGCAACCGACGGCATGGTGGTCAAGACCAGCACGCCGCGCGTGCGCAGGGGCCGCCGAGCCGTGATCGAGCTGCTCCTCTCCGAGCACGACGGGGACTGTCAGTCCTGCGTCCGCAACGGTGACTGCGAGCTCCAGGCCATCGCCAGAGAACTGGCCGTCGACACCATCACCTACGAGGGCGCCAAGACTCGGCGCGTGATCGACACCTCCACGCCTGCGCTCACGCGCGACAGCGGGAAGTGCATCATGTGCCGCCGCTGTGTCACGGTATGCAGCCAGGTGCAGGGCGTGGGCGGGCTGTTCCCGCAGTTCCGCGGGTTCGCCACCATGATCGGACCGGCCTTCGGCAGCGACCTCGCCGACGTGGTGTGCGTCCAGTGCGGGCAGTGCGCCGCCGTCTGTCCGGTGGGCGCCATCACCGAGAACAGCGTCATCGACCAGGTGTGGGCCGCGCTCGACGACCCGGACAAGCACGTCATCGTCCAGACGGCTCCCGCCATCCGTGGAGCCTTGGGTGAAGAGTTCGGCTACGAACCGGGCACCACCGTGACCGGCAAGATGGTGTCGGCCCTGCGCCGGCTCCGCTTCGACGCCATCTTCGATACCAACTTCACCGCCGACCTCACCATCATGGAGGAGGGGACGGAGCTCCTCTCCCGCCTCAAGAAGGCGCTGGTCGACCAGCAGCCCGTGGCGTTGCCGATGTTCACCAGCTGCTCACCAGGCTGGATCAACTACATGGAGCATTTCAACCCCGACATGCTGGCCAACCTCTCCACCTGCAAGTCGCCGCAGCAGATGCTAGGCACGCTGGCCAAGACCTACTACGCCGACAAGATGGGCATCAAGCGCGAGGACATGGTGGTGGTCTCGGTGATGCCCTGCACCGCCAAGAAGTTCGAGTGCTCCCGCCCGGAGATGTCCGACAGCGGTTTCCAGGACGTCGACATGGTGCTCACCACCCGCGAGCTCGCCCGCATGATCAAGCAGGCCGGCATCAACTTCGACATCCTGCCCGACGGCAAGATGGACCGGCCCCTCGGTCTGTCCACAGGGGCGGCCGACATCTTCGCCGTCACGGGGGGCGTGATGGAAGCGGCGCTGCGCACCGCCTATGAGATCGTCACGGGCAAGCCCTTCCCCTTCGCCGGCCTGCACGTTCAGCCCATCGCCGGGCTAAACGGCGTGAAGGAGGCGGCGGTGACCATCGAAGAGACCGTGCCGGAATGGGAGTTCCTCAAGGGCGCCACCCTCAAGGTGGCCGTGGCCCACGGACTCGCCAACGCACAAAAAGTCATCGACCGCATCCGCTCGGGTGAAGCCGAGTATCACTTCGTGGAGGTCATGACCTGCCCGGGTGGCTGCATCGGCGGCGGCGGGCAGCCCCGCCTCACCTCCGACGCGGTGCGGCAGGCCCGCATCCGCGCCATCTACGCCGAGGACGAGAGTCGCGAGCTGCGCAAGTCCCACGAGAACCCCGACGTCCAGAAGCTCTACGAGGAGATGCTGGGCAGTCCGCTCGGCGAACTCTCCCACAAGCTGCTTCACACCAAGTACACGGAGAAAGAAAGGGTATAGAGCGTTCGACCGCGATGATGGGACCGGCCCCAGTGCTATCGTGTGGATACCATGACGCCTGAGGACATCATGATGAACGATGAGTCTGCTCTCATACTGATCGTCGACGACGATTTCGATTTCCTCGAGCTCAACCGTATGATCCTCGAGAGGGCGGGCTATCGCGTCACCACAGCCGCGGATCCGAGGCAGGCCCTCCGCGCCATGGCACAGGAGAAGCCCGCTCTGGTGATCACCGACCTCATGATGACCAGCGTCGACTCGGGCTTCTCGTTCAGCCGGGCCATCAAGGAGGAGCCGGCCTACGCGGACATCCCGGTGATCATCGCCACGTCGGTGTCTGCCGCCCTGGGCTTGGACTTCCGGCCCCGCTCCGCCGATGACAGCGCCACGATGAACGTCGACGCCTACTTCGACAAGCCTCTCGACGCCGCGCGCCTGCTCGCGAAGGTGGCCGAACTCCTAGCCGCCCCGGAAGCGAGCGCGGCCGCGGATGGCGCCGCTCCTGAGCAGGCCGACGCCGGGTCGGCCGCCGCCGAGGGCCCCGGCGTCGAACCGGCCGCTCCGGAGGAGGGGTCGTGACGCTCCCTGCGGACTACGCCCTCGTCACCATCATCGGCGACCGGTGTCGCATGTGCTACGCCTGCATCCGCGAGTGTCCGGCCCGAGCCATCCAGGTGGTCGATGGGCAGGCTAGCGTCATGCCGCAGCGCTGCATCGGCTGCGGGAACTGCGTCAGGGTGTGCAGCCAGAACGCCAAGGCCGTCCGAGACGACACCGAGAAGGCCTTCAATCTGCTCGACTCGCATGTGCGTACGGCGGCCATGGTGGCCCCCAGCTTCCCCGCCGAGTTCACCGACATCGAGCCTGGTCGTCTGGTCGCGATGATCCGAGCCCTTGGCTTCTCATCTGTGCACGAAGTGACGCTGGGCGCCGACCTGGTCGCCCGCGAGTACACCGAGCTGCTTCGCCGGGACCCTGAGGGCCGCTACATCACCACTCCGTGCCCGGCGGTGCATTCGTATGTGCGCAAGTATCGGCCTGAACTCACCCGCTACCTGGCCCCTGTAGCACCCCCGATGGTAGCGATGGCCCGGGCACTGCGGCACGACCTGGGCGACGATCTTCACGTGGTGTTCATCGGGCCCTGCATCGCTAAGAAATGGGCGTCGATCGACACCACGCACCTCGAGATCGAAGCCGTCCTTACCTTTGCCGAGCTCAGGCAGATGTTCGAGAGCCGCGGCATCACATCCGAAGCGGTCACCGGCGATGACGATTTCGATCCTCCCTACGGGGGGGTCGGCGCTGTCTTCCCCATCTCCGGGGGTCTGCTGCAGACGGCCGGGCTCCAGGCCGACCTTCTGTCGGGCGAGATAATCGTGGCCGAGGGCCGGGACGAGTTCGTCGACGCGTTGGAAGAGTTCGACATATCCCATACGGGCGCCCGCCTTCTTGACATCCTCTCCTGCCAGGGTTGCTTTGCTGGGGCCGGCATGACCAGCGACGAGACCAACATGCAACGTCGCGCCCGCATCAGCAGCTACGCCAACAGCCGCCTCAACAGTTTCGACGAGGCGCAGCGCACGGAGATCGCCTCGGCCTGGGACAACTACAAGGATATCGACCTCTCCCGCGAGTTCGAGGCCGACCCGCAGACCCTCGACAGCCCCGATACCCCGGAGGAACTGAAGGACATCCTCGAGCGGATGGGCAAGCGCGGGGAGAAGGACTTGCTGAACTGCGGCGCGTGCGGCTACCACACCTGCCTCGATCACGCCCGGGCCATCTACGCCGGCTTAGCCGATTCCGAGATGTGTCTCCCCAACACGATCGAGCAACTGCGGACCGCATATGGCGAGTTGGAGGAATCTCACCGCTCCCTGGAGGACGCGCAGGAGGCCTTGGAGAAATCCACCCGACTGGCGAGCATGGGACAGCTGGCCGCCGGCATCGCGCACGAGGTGAACAACCCGCTGGGGATCCTCCTGCTGCATGCCAACCTGGCCCTCGAGGAGTCCGAGAAGGAGTGTCAGCTACATGAGGACCTTGCGACCATCGTGGACCAGGCCAACCGCTGCAAGCGCATCATTTCCGGCCTTCTCAATTTCGCCCGCCAGAGCCGGGTGGTCCGCCAGCCCACCGATGTGGCCGAGCTGGTCCAGAAGGTGCTACATACCCTGCCGGTGAGCGAGGGGGTGCAGATGGAGGTGGATGATCATCTGCAAGATCCCGTGGCCGAGATCGACTCCGACCAGATCGTCCAGGTGCTCAGCAACCTGCTGAGCAACGGCCAGCACGCCATGCCCGAGGGCGGCAAGGTCGTAGTGGCGCTTGCCGACACCGCCGAAGAGGTGGTCATCAAGGTCTCCGATACCGGTGTGGGCATCCCCGAGGAGAACATGAGCAGGCTCTTCGATCCCTTCTTCACCACCAAACAGGTGGGGATGGGCACAGGGCTGGGACTCGCCATCACCCACGGGATCGTGAAGATGCACCGCGGGCAGATAACCGTGGAGTCCAACGCCGACCCGACGGCCGGCCCCACGGGAACCACCTTCACGGTCCGGCTGCCCCGGTACGAAGAACAAGCGGCGGCTTAGGGCGCCGGGAGCAAAGGCCTGATGCAACCCCAGGAACAGGTGGTCCGGATCGGGATGGTGGACGACGAGGAGCCGCTGTGCCTCGCGGTCAGCCGCATCCTCGCCAAGTACAAGGTGCACGTGCCCGATGTGGGTGTCGATGCCTCCTACGACTTCGCCTATTTCACGTCGGGAGAGCAGTTCATGCAGGCTGCGGACGAGGGCGCCCAGTTCGACCTCCTGTTGCTCGACCTTAAACTCCCCGGCATGAGCGGGCTCGAGATACTCACCGAGCTCACCCGCCAGAACCGCGGGGTCCTCAGCATCATGATCACCGCCTACGCCACCTTCGAGACCGCCGTGCAGTTCACCAAGCTGGGGGGCTACGACTTCCTGGCCAAGCCCTTCTCTCCCGACGAACTGCGCTATGCGGTCCGGAAGGCCACCGTCCAGTTCATCGTGAGCAAAGAGGCGCGGCGCCTCGCCGAGGAGAAGCGTCAGATCCGCTTTGACTTCATCTCCGTGCTTGCCCACGAGCTCAAGGCGCCCCTCAACGCCATCGAGGGCTATCTCAAGATCCTGCAGATGGACGAACCCGCCGACCGCCGGCAGATGATCGACCGCAGCCTGATCCGGCTGGACGGCATGAAGAAGCTCATCTTCGACCTCCTGGACCTCACCCGCATCGAATCGGGGCAGAAACAGCGGACCTTCACCACCGTGGACGTGAGCGCTTTGGCGAAGAAGCACGGTGGAGCTGTTCGCGGCAGAGGCCAAGGCGCGGGGCATCACGATGCACGTGGAACTCGGAGAGACCGTCGAGATGCTCGCCGACCTCAGCGAGATAGAGATCATCCTCAACAACCTCGTCTCCAACGCGGTGAAGTACAACCGCGACAACGGCTCCGTCCGGGTCGCCGTGGGCCGGGGGCCCGAAGGCGTCGAGATCTCGGTGGCCGACACCGGCATCGGACTCTCGCCTGAAGAGGCGGCCAAGCTCTTCACCGAGTTCGTCCGCATCAAGAACGAGGATACGATCAAGGTGATCGGCAGCGGCCTGGGCCTGTCCACGGTGCGCAAGCTCGCCCAGCTCTATGGCGGTGACGCGAGCGTCGAGAGCGTCAAGGGCGAGGGCAGCACCTTCACGGTGACGCTGCAGGACGCGGAGCCGGCGCCTGCAGACGCGGCCGCTGTCGGCGCGGGGACCGGCGCGACCCCGGCGCCCGCCGGACAGATCGCGGCGGCCGGCGAGGCGACGGCAGCCGAGGCCACCGCGCAGTAGCCCGCGGCGGCGCCTGCGACCGGCGGCGGTCGGCGACCGTGACCCGTGGCAGGCCGTGCGCGGCCACGCCGGGCCCCGGCTGCGCCGGATCCAACTCACACCCTCAAGCGAGAAGGCCGGCGGCCCCTCACGCCGAGGGGGCCGCCGGCCTCGATCTCACTGCCGGACCGTGAAGCCGGGCCGCGTAGGGCCCGGCGGTCAGCGAAGCGTCATTCGATGAACTTGCCCCGCGCCTTGTACTTGGTGTGAAGTAGTTCGTGGCTCTTGTGGCCGCACGGACCGTCCGTGAGGAACTCCTGGTAGACCCGCGTGACCGCCGGGTTCTCGTACGACTTGCGGACGTCCAGGGTCTTCTCTTCCGAGTAGATAGCCCTGGCCCGAGCCGCCCGGATCTCGGGGCTGGTGGGGATGGGCTGGCCGCCGCCGCCCAGGCACCCGCCGGGGCAGGCCATGAACTCGATGAAGTGGCACTCGCTGAACTTGCCGCCGGCCTTGATGTCTTCCATGACCTTCTTGGCGTTGGCGGTGCCGTGGGCTACCGCGACCTTGAGCGTGGCGCCCTTGAGCCAGTCCCAGCTGGGCACAAGGTGCTTGATGATGTCGGGCACCGGGCCCACGTCGGGGATTTGGACCTCGGCGTAGCGGACGCCCTCGAACCCACGGACGGGGATGATGTCCCCCTGCTCGTAGATGCTCTCCACTTTCCTGCCGGTCACCAGTTCGATGACGGTGCGCAGAGCGGACTCCATCACGCCGCCGGTGGCGCCGAAGATGAGGCCGGAACCCGTCGCTGTGCCGAACGGGTTGTCGAAATCGGACTTGGGCAGGCCGGGCACCTGTATGCCCGCCTGCAGGAACATCTTGCCGAGCTCGCGGGTGGTGAGACCGAAGTCCACGTCCTTGTAGCCGCTGTCACGCATCTCCGGGCGGTTGCACTCGAACTTCTTGGCCGAGCAGGGCATGAGCGCCACGCTGACGATGTCGGCCGGGTCGATGCCCATCTTCTCCGCGTAGTACGTCTTGATGAGCGCCCCGAACATCTGCTGCGGACTCTTGGCCGACGACATGTTGGGGATGTACTCGGGATAGAAGTGCTCCAGGTACTTGACCCAACCGGGCGAGCAGCTGGTGAACTGGGGCAGCGCTTGGTCCGTGTCGCCCAGCACCAGCGCCTTGTACAGGCGGAGGATCAGCTCCGTACCCTCTTCGATGATGGTGAGGTCGGCCGTGAAGTTGGTGTCGAACACCTTCTCGAAGCCGACGCGACGCAGTGCGGTGTTCATCTCCCCCGTGACCGAGTTGCCCGGCTCCAGACCAAACATCTCCCCCATGCCGGCGCGAGGCGACGGCGCGGTCTGGATGATCACATGCTTGGTGGGATCGTCGAGCGCATCCCAGACCGGGTACAAGGCAGGCGTGGCGTACAGCGCCGCGGTGGGACAGCGGTTGATGCACTGGCCGCAGTTGATGCACACCACATTGAGGAGCGGCTTGTCCAGGAAGGTGCTGATGTGCACCTCGTTCGACCGGTTGACGGCTTCGAGGACACCCACTTCCTGGAGGTCGATGCACGTCCGCACGCAGCGCCGGCAGCGGATGCACTTGTTCATGTCCCGCACCACCGAGTAGCTCGACGTGTCGGTGGGGATGGGCACTACGGGATGACCGAAGCGGAACTTGTCTACCCCGTACTCCTCGGCCAGGGACTGCAGTTCGCAATTGCCGTTGCGGATGCAGGAGTAACAGTCGCCGCAGTGCTCGGAGAGCAGCAGGTCGAGCACGTGCCGGCGGGCGACGCGCACCGCCTTGGAGTAGCTGTTGATGCGGATGGGTGAGGTGATGGGGTACGAGCAGGCGGCCTGCAGCGTCCGCTGACCCTCGACCTCGACCACGCAGATGCGGCAGATGCCGGCCACTTCAAGGTCGGGGTGATAGCACAGCGTGGGGATGCGGATGCCGATGCTCTTGGCAGCCTCGAGGATGGTGGTCCCGAAGGGGACTTTGGTCTCCATGCCGTCGATGGTCACGGTGACCGTGGCCCCGATCGCCTCGGGCGATGTCCGGCTCGGCTACCGGCTCGAAGAGCTGGCTGAGAGGGGCACGTCGCTTGGCCGCGTAGGTCTTGTCTCCCTTGGGGGGGAAGTCGGTCTCTATCGTATCGCTCATGTGTATGCTTCCTTATGGTAGGAAAAAGAGCCCGCTACCGGGACCTTTTCGCGTGTCCCATGATCTCGTCGCCGAAGCTCTCGATGATGGAGCAGAACGCCACCGAGCTCGTCTGCCCCAGACCGCACTTGGAGGCCACCTGCATGGTGTTGCAGAGGGCCTGGAGGTCGTGCAGGTACTCCGTGGTGCAGGTGCCCTCCATGAGCATCTCCACCCCCTCGAGCAGCTTACCGTTGCCCAGCCGGCACGGGAGTGCACTGCCCGCACGACTCGTCGACGAAGAACTCGAGCAGGTTGTGAGCGACCTCCAACATGTCGCGACCCGGACCCGATGACGATGATGGAGCCACCGGTGGGTACGTCCTCAAAGGCTATGCGGCGGCTGAAAGCCGATCGCGGGACGCAGCGCCCCGAAGCTCCGCCCACCTGCACGGCCTTCGCATCCTCGCCACCGACCTCTTCCAGCAACTCCGCCACGGTGATGCCGAACGGGAATTCGTAGACACCCGGACGGGCGCAGTCGCCGGACACGCTGAACAGCTTCCGGCCCGTCGATGTAGCCGTTCCGGAACTCTTGAACCAGTCGACTCCCTTGGCGAAGATGCAGGCCACCCAGGCCAGCGTCTCCACGTTGTTGACCACCGAGGGCCGGTGAAGGAATCCCGAGACCACCGGGAACGGGGGCCGGTTCCGCGGCTCCCCGCGGAAGCCCTCCAGGGATTCGATGAGCGCGGTCTCTTCTCCGCACACATACGCCCCTGCCCCGAGTCCCACCACGATGTCGAAGTCGAAGCCGTCGATGCCGGCTATCCCTTTGCCCAGGAGACCGGCCTTGCGACGAGCGTCGACGACCTCTTCGAGATGATGCTTGAGATACGCGTATTCGGCCCGCAGGTAGATCAGGCCCAGCGAGGCGCCGATGGCCCGGGCGCCGATGGTCATGCCCTCGATCACCAACTCGGGGTAGTCGGTGAGGATGACCCGGTCCTTGTACGTGCCGGGCTCGCCCTCGTCGGCGTTGCAGATTAGGTACTTGGGTTCCCGCTTCTCGGCGGCCGCGAAGTCCCACTTCATGCCCGTGGGGAATCCGGCGCCGCCGCGGCCCTTGAGCCGCGAGTCGCGCACCAAGTCGATGATGTCCCCGCGGGACATCTCCAGCGCCTTCTTGAGACCCTCGCCGGCGGTGACGGAGTCGAAGGTCAGGCCGCGCACCCGGGTCTCGATGATGGTCTCGACGGTCATCTCGCACGCTCCGGGACTCGCTGGGTACCATGCTCTTCGGCTTTGACGCGGTATTCATCCACGATGGCCCGAACCTTGGCCTGGTTCAGCTGGGTATAGACCTGCTCGTTCACCAACATCGCGGGCCCCTGGTCGCACATGCCCATGCAGTTGGTCCACTGCAGGGTGAAGGTGCCGTCCGGGGAGGTCTCTCCAAAATCGAGGCTCAAGCGCCTCCTCCAGCTGCTTCGCGACCAACTCCTTGCCGGCGAAATCGCAGGACAGCGTGCGGCACAGGCGGAACACGTAGCGCCCCTCGGTCTCGGGCTGAAGGAACGCATAGAAGGTGGCGACCGCGTAGACCTCCACCGGGTGGATGTCGAGCACGTCGGCGATCAACTGCATGGCGTAGCTGTCGACGCCCCGGTACTGTGGCTTTGACCTCTTGGAGGATGGGGATGAGGCTGCTCCGGTTGTAGCCGGTGAGTTCCGCGATGGCCGTGACGTCGTCACGCAACCGGTCGCGCTCGGTCACAAGGGCCATCATTCGCCTCCCTTCTTCTCGAGAAGGGCGGCCACCAGACGCACCAGCGTGGCCGGGTCGGCAGGCTTCTCCAGGAACTCGTCGACCGGGACGATCTCTTCGTCCTTGCCGATGCTGAGACCCATGGCCTGGTTGACGCTGGTGAGCATGAGGATGGGCAGTTCGAACCCCTTGCGCCTGAGCTGCCGCGCCAGACGGAGTCCGTCGTCGGGTTCCTCCATCATCACATCCAGAACGAGAAGGTCGGGCGCTGAGAGACTCGACCGCCCTGAGCCCCTCGTCGGCGTTCGACGCAGCCTCTACCGTGTAGCCCTCCCTTTCCAGGACGAGCTTACAGGCAGCGACAACGTCTGGATCATCGTCTACGACCAAGATTCTCGACATGCACTCCCCCTAAACGGATGACAACACCAATCTCACCGCGCGTGCGGATGCGAACCGTAGTGAACCGCCCCCTAGTGCGCTGCAGTCTAGCACCACTCCCTGTAATTGTGGGCTCGATTATCACTACGTGTATACGAGATATCGTCCCATGCTCGCGCGGTATCAGCAGATACGCGGCAGAGTCTCTCCCGGCGGCATGTCGATGATCCGTTCGCCGCCGATCCTGGTGGCAAGGACGGCCTTCCCTCCCGACTGTGCGGTGACTTCGCCGATGACCTCGGCTGAGGCTCCGAGCGGATGCGACCGGAGCGCGGCCAGGACGTCCGCCGCGGCCTGCGCCGCGCAGAACAGCACCAGCTTGCCCTCGTTGGCGACGGCGATGGGCTCGAAACCCAGCAGGTCGCACGCGCCGCGCACGGAGCTACGCACAGGCAGACGGGTCTCGTTGATCCGCATCCCGTATCCGCAGGCCTCCGCCAGGTCGCACAGGGCACCGGCCAGCCCTCCCCGAGTCAGGTCTCTCATGGCGTGGATGTCCGCGCGGGTGTCGAGCGCTGTACGCACCAGGTCCCAGAGGGGAGCGCAGTCGCTTTCCAACTCGGGAGAGAACGCGATACCAGAGCGCCGGGCCATGATCGCCGTGCCGTGGTCGCCCAGGAACCCGTTCACGATGATGGCGTCCCCAGGCCGGATCATCTGGGGACCGAGGGGATCAGGGCCGACGATGCGCCCGATGCCCGCCGTGTTGACGTACATACCGTCGCATCTGCCCTTCTCCACCACCTTGGTGTCGCCGGTGACCACTTGGACTCCGGCCTCCTTGGCGGTCGACCCGACCGAGCGGATCACGGCCTCCAGATCGGCGAGGGGAAGCCCTTCTTCCAGCACCAAGCCGAGACTCATCCACAGCGGCTCCGCACCCTTGACCGCCAGGTCGTTGACGGTGCCGCACACCGCCAGCTTGCCGATGTCTCCCCCGGGAAAGAAGAGCGGGGTGACCACGTAGCTGTCGGTGGTGAACGCGAGGTCGCCGCTCCACGTCGCCGCGCCGCCCGTGACCTCGCAGCCCGCGACTCGCCCAGATGGAGCACCGCGGAGTCGTCCAGCGGGTGAAGGAGCGGGTTGTCGAGTACGGGGAGGATGACCGATTCGATGAGTTCTTTGGTGAGAAGGCCTCCGCCGCCGTGGGCCAGCAGCACCCGGTCCGATCTGATGCGCCCAGGACTCACGAGCTCCTCCTTGTCCCATACCGCCAGTGTGCGGCGCAGGCCCCCTCGCTCGACACCATGCAGGGGCCCTCGGGTGTGACCGGAGAGCACCGTCGATCGAACAGCGGACATTCGGGCGGCGAGATGACGCCTCGCAGGACGTCGCCGCAGCGGCAGCCGCGCGGCGGCTCCCCGGAGACGATCTCTACCCCGAACTTCGAAGCTGCGTCGTGCCCGCGGAACTCAGCGCGAATGGCCAGCCCGCTTTGCGGGATCACCCCGAGCCCCCTCCATTCGGCGTCGCAGGCCTCGAATACCTGGGCCATGATGTCCTGGGCGATCGGGTTGCCCTCCCTGGTTACAGCCCGCCGGTACTCGATCTCCACTTCGCTCCGGCCTTCGACGATCTGGCACAGCAGCATGGCTATGCCTTCCAACAGATCGATGTCCTCAAAGCCGGTCACGACGCAAGGCAGCTGATACTCCTCCGCCAGGAAGGCGAAAGCGGAGGCCCCCGTGATCACGCTCACATGGCCGGGGCAGATGAACCCATCGATAGCCACCTCTCCTCCGCTCGCGAGGGCCCTCATCGGTCCGGGCATGGTCTTCAAGGCGCTCAGCACCGAGAAGTTCGTCAATCCCTCATCACGAGCCGTCCGGATGGACACCCCCACTCCGGGGACGGTAGTCTCGAACCCCACGCCCAGGAAGACCACGGAACGCGCGGGATCCTCCCGGGCAAGCGCGAGCGCGTCGGTAGGCGAGTACACCACCTGGACCGACGCTCCGTCCGCCCGCTCCCTCTCTAGGGAGGAATCGCTCCCCGGCACCCGGACAAGATCGCCGAACGTAGCCACGGTCACGCCGGGCCGCCGAGATAACTCGATGGCCGCGTCGATGTAGCCGTTGGGGGTGACGCACACCGGACACCCAGGACCTGAGATCAGCTGGACCGGAGCCGGCAGCAGCGAGCGAAGCCCGCTGCGGAAGGCGACCATGGTGTGAGTCCCGCACACCTCCATCAGCCGCACGGTACGGCCGATGCCCACCGAGTATCCGGCGATGCGCGCCAAAGCCTGCTGGCCCGCGGGATGTCCCTCGCCCGCGATCACCACGCCTCGCTCGTCCAGGTACCGTCCAGCATGGCCTTCCATTCGAGGTAGTCCCGCTCGGTCCACCGTTCGATGGCGAACCCGGCATGCACCAGAAGATAGTCGCCGACACCGACGCCCTCCACGAGGGACAGGTCGACGTCGCGCAGGGCGCCGTCCACCGAGACCACGGCCTTGGTCCCCGTCACCTCCACCACTTCGCACGGCACGGCTAGGCACATGACAGATCCCCTTCGGTCACCCGCGCCAGGGCGACCGCTACCTGCCCCAGCGAGACTGCCCCCGTCGTTGCAGGGCACGACGGAGTTGGTGTGGACGGTCAGACCTTGAGCTCTCAACGCGTGCGTCAGACCGCTCAGCAGCAGGCGGTTCTGAAACACCCCGCCGGAGAGCACGACCTCCTCGAGCCCGCGCGCCGCGCACAGTCGGACCGTCGGTCTCGGCGCACGAGGCGATGACGGTCTCGTGGAACCGGGCGGCGATGGCGCCGGTGCCGGTCCCCCGCTCCATGTCGCTCAGCAGCGCTACGAAGGCGGGGCCCAGATCGAGCTCCCAGGGTTCCTGGTCCGCGCGGATGGTGTACGGATAGGGCGCGAGAGCGCCGCCGACCGGCCGACGCGGAGTGGCTCGCCGCGTCGCGCGCTTCTGCGATGCCCCCTCGCGGCCGTGACGTCCCCCGCCGTCGCGGCGCCCCCGTCCGCGGCCGCGCGGTAGGCTGCGGTCGCCGCCGTCTCCAAGCGTATGGCGCCCTGGGCCTCATATCCGGCGATGTCGCACAGACCCAGCAGCGCCGCCGCTGCATCGAACATCCGCCCCGCGCTGGAGGTGAGAGGACAATTGAGACCCGACTCGATGAGCGTGACGATCTTGTCCGCCCGTCCGTCCGCCAGCCACTCCGGCATGCGGATCCCGGCAGACGCCGCCTCGCCGGCAGCGGCCGCCTTCGCGGCGGATGCAGACGCCGCCGGGCCAGGACCCATGGCTGCGAATTCGCGGGCCAGGTCGATCCCCTCGCCGTAGCACACGCTCACGGCCATCCGCCAGGGCTCGTCGATGGCTTTCTCTCCGCCCGGAAGCGGGTAGCGCCTGAAACGGGCCAGACGTTCGAAGGCGCGCCGGTCGGCCACGAGGAACTCGCCGCCCCAGACCGTACCGTCCGGACCGTAGCCCGTCCCATCCAGAGCCACCCCCAGCACCGGCTTCTGCAGTCCGCACTCGGCCATGACTCCGGCGATGTGGGCATGATGGTGCTGCACGCCGATCAGAGGCACGCCTTCCAGCCGGGCGGCATAGCAGGTGGAGAGGTAGCCCGGATGAAGGTCGTGAGCGACGAACTCAGGCTTGACCCGCAGGAGCGCGAGCCATCTCTCGATCTCCTCTTCGAAGAAGGTGTTGGTGGCATAGTCGGCCAGGTCGCCGATGTGTTGAGAGACGTAAGCGTTCCCCTCCACTGCCAGGCAGAACGTGCTCTTGAGGTCGCCGCCCGTACCCAGGATCACCGGCAAGCTGTCGGTATGCGGGGAGTAAGCAGCAGCCGAGGACAGAGCCCCCAGCGGCACGGGAGTGGGCACGAAACCCCTGGCCCGACGAAGGAACCGACGCTCGCCGTCGACGAACCGCACCACCGAGTCGTCGCAGCGATGCTGTATGAGCCGGTCGTGAGTGAGGGCCGCGTCCGCGATCCCTTCCGCAAGGAGAGCGGCGACCTGGTCCTCGTCCTGAGCGATGGGCTCCTCGAGGTGGTTGCCGCTCGTCAGGACCAAGGCCTCGAACTCCTCCATGAGCAGATGGTGGATCGGGGTGTAGGGCAGGAAGACACCGGTGTCGTCGGTATCGGGGGAGATGCCCGGACCCAACAGGCCGTCGAGCACCACGATCGGGCGGGCCACGGAGAGGAGTTCGTCCTCCTCCAAGGGTGTGACCCGGAACCGCTCCCGCACCGCGGCGAGATCGCGGAACATCACGGCGAGGGTCTTGTGCGGCCGCTCCTTACGCGCCCGAAGTCGAGCGATGGCCCCCGGATCGAAGGCGTCGCAGGCCAGATGGTATCCCCCCAGCCCCTTCACCGCCACGATCGCCCCCTGCCGCAGCAGATCCTGCGCCCGCCGCAGCGCCTCTTCGGCCTCGGCGATGGGCCGCCCGTCGCCCCCCAGGAGAGCCAGACGGGGCCCGCAGACCGGGCAGGCGTTGGGCTCCGCGTGGAAACGCCGATCGCTGGGGTCCGCATATTCCCGGCCACAGTCCGGGCAAAGCCGGAAAGCGTGCATGGACGTGTTGGCCCGGTCGTAGGGAAGATCGCGGAGAATGGTGAACCGTGGACCACAATCGACGCAGTTGATGAACGGGTAGCGGAAGCGCCGATCGCCGGGATCGCGCAGCTCCGAGAGACACGGAGCGCAGGTGGCGAGGTCCGGAGGAAGCTGGACGGTGACCGCCCCGCTGGTCTCCGAAGCCACCACCTCGAACCGGTCGTAGCCCTCGAGCGGCAGGCTCTCCGTCTCGAGCCGCAGGATCGACGCCCGCACTGGGATGTTCTGCTCGAGCCGCTCGAAGAAGAGGGAGACATCCTCCTCGCGTCCCTCTACCTCCAGCGTCACGCCGCCCGGGTCGTTGCGCACATAGCCGGTCAGACCGCAGGCCACGGCGTGCCGGTAAACGGCCGGACGGAAGCCGATCCCCTGCACCCTACCCGCGATGGTGGCCCGCACCCGCGTGGCCGCTCCGCCGTCCCTGGGATCCATCACGCGGCGCCGTCGTCACGGCGATTCATCACGCGAGGCCGGTGCCCCGGCGACGGCGCTCGATCGCCCCTGCCACCCAATCCACGAGATCCTCGATGCCTTGACCCGTCCGGCAGGAGACCTCGATGAGCGGGGCCTCCGGGTTGAGCCCGCGGAAGTCCCGGACGAAGGTGTCCATATCGAAGTCGGTGTGCTCGAGAAGGTCCATCTTGTTGAGCACCAACGCCGAGACTTCGTGAAAAAGGAGCGGGTACTTCGCCGGCTTGTCGTGCCCTTCGGCAACGCTGAGGATACCGACCTTGGCGTCTTCGCCCAGGTCGAACTCTGCCGGGCAGGCGATGTTGCCGACGTTCTCGATGAACACCAGGTCGAGAGTCTCCAGGGGCAGCTCGGCGAGACCCCTGGCCACCAGCGCGGCCTCCAGATGGCAGCCTCCGTTGGTGAGCAGTTGGATGACGGGGACCTCGAGCGCCCCGATGCGCTGGGCGTCCCGAGTCGTGGCGATGTCGCCCTCGAGCACTGCGAGGCGGAACCGCTCGCGTAGCAGCGGGATGATCCGCTCCAGCAGCGAGGTCTTGCCGGCACCCGGGGCGCTGATGAGATTGAGAGCGGTCACTCCCGCCGAGGCCATGAGGCTCCGATTCTGCGCCGCGGCCTGGTCGTTCGCCTCGAGGATGTTCTGTAGAACCTTGATCTCCACGTAGCGCGCTCCCCTTCAATCGTCGGACAACTCCACACTGACCAAGTTTAGCTCCTGCCCGGTGAGTAGCTCGCCACCGGGACCTCCGCACGCCGGGCAGACGAGCAGGGGAGCCTCGGCAGCGAAGACCTCGCCGCACTGCCTGCATCTGCTGGTGGCCTCCACCGTCTCGATCTCCAACCGCGAGCCTTCCAGTGCCGTCCCCCTGGTGAGCACCTCGTAGTAGAACTCGAGGCTGTCCTTGACCACCAGACGCCAACTGCCGATGCGCAGCCCGGCCGACACGACCGCACGGCCGTCATGAGCGGCCCGTACCTCCTCGATCTGCTCGACCAGCGCCTGGGCGATGCCTAGCTCGTGCACAGTCGGCGGTCCTTCGCCCGCGCGCATGAGTTCACGCACGAGTTACCATTGCGCCGGTGATGCGCATGAAGACCCTCGTACTCGGAATGGGTAACCCGATACTCTGCGACGACGCAGTGGGGATACGGCTTGCCCGCGCCCTGCAAGAAGAGGCGGAGGGGATCGCCGACGTCGACTACGTGGTCGATTGCTCCGTGGGGGGCCTGAACATCCTCGACCTGGTGACGGGTTACGACAGGCTGATCGTGTTCGATTCGATACGAGGGTGGGGCGGACTCCCTGGCGCCTGGTACGCGATGACCGGCGAGAACTTCAGGGAGACCATGAACCTGACCAACGTGCACGACGCGAATTTTACCACCGCCCTCGAGCTGGGCAGGCAGATGGGCACCCACCTCCCCAACCCCGAAGACGTACACATCTTCGCCGTCGAGATCGTCGACAACATGACCTTCTCGGAGAGCATGACCCCCGAACTGGAGTCCGCCTACCCCGCCCTTCGTGTCGCGATAGTGGGCGAAGCTCTCGCCCTGCTGCATACCCCTGCTAGTCCGTCTGCGGGGTAGAAGCCGACCAGTTGTCCCCCAGCGCAGCGGCCTCGCTCGTACCCCTTTCGGAGCTCGGCGTGACCGGACCGGTCTCGCAGCCCACGGGAGAGTAGTAGATCATCCCGCAGTTCCTGCACCGGTACTGCTCGGTCTCGTTCACGATGACGAAAGGCCGGTTGGCCGTCGAGCACTCGGGACAGGACATGGTCCGCATCTCGCTGCTGGCCGTGGTCTGAGGGATCGGGGTGCTGCGGGCGGCCACCAGATACTGCCGCGAGAAGGGCTGGTCGACCAGCCTGGCGCGCAGCTTCTCCAGCCGGTCCGCGGTGATGCCGGCGATCATTCTGACCACCCGATAGCCGATGTGGTTGTTGGCCTCGAACAACTGCCGGAGTCGGTCACCGTCCAGGACGATGATCGTCGCATCCTCCAGCGTCCATATGGCGGCCTTGAACGTCTGATCGTCGAGCACGGCGGACCAACCGAACACACTGCCCGGTCCCAACTCGTCGATGAGCACCTCGTTGCCGTCGCGGCTGCTCATCCGCACCGCGACCCGCCCTTCCTTCAACATGTAGAGGGCGCCCGCATTCGTCCCTTCAGCGATGATGCGCGAGCCCGCCCCCCGCTTCTCGATGCGTGCCCAGCTTGGCTACCTCTTCGAGCTCCCTTTGGTCCAGTTCGTCGAATATCCTGCAGCATTTCAGTTCATCGACCGGGATCATGTCGACACCTCCCTGACTCACGAGACGGGATGGAAGAAGATCACCCGTGCCGCCCCGCGAGCAAATCAACAGTTGCGCTTGATCGTCTTGATGACCTCGCCGTTCTTGTAGAGGACGGCCTCCAGCGGCATCTTGCCCAGGCTGTGCGTGGCGCAGCTGTAGCAGGGATCGAACGCCCGGAAGGCCATCTCCACCATGTTGAGCAGTCCCTGGTCCGGCTCCACGCCGGGCTTGATGAGAGCCTGAGCCACCTTCTTGGTCACCATCTGGATGGGTGCGTTGTTGTTGGTCGTGCCCACGATGAGGTTGGCGCTCGTGCAGATGCCCTGTTCGTCGCAGGTGTAGTGGTGCGTCAGGGTGCCGCGCATGGCTTCGACCACGCCGAAGCCCTCGCCGGTGATGTGCTGCGGGATGACGCGTACGCCCTCGCCCGTGATCTCCGGGTCGGCACAGTATGCCTGGAGCGTCTCCGCGTTCTGCACCATCTCGACGAGACGGGCCCAGTGCTGCGCCAGGAGGGCCTTGCAGGGATGGCCGCCCACGGTCGCATACATCTCCTCGAAGGCCTCCTGGGCCTTGGGCGTGGCCATCCTGTCGGCGACGTTGAGCCGGGCGAGAGGAGTCGCGCAGTAGAGGCTCGAGTCGATCCCCTCGACGAACCCCTTCCAGCCCCGCTTCTTGAGATAGGGGAACTTGAGGTACGACCAGGGCTCCACGTGCTCGGCCACGTACTCCGCGTACTCCTTGGGCTCGTACTTGTAGATCTCCTTGCCCTCGTAGTCGACCACCCGGATCTTGCCGTCGTAGAAGTTGGGGGCGTTGTTCTCGTCGACCAGGCCCATGTTGTGGACGTCGAGGGTGTAGGGTCCGTTGACGATGAGATCGACGTACCCCGGGTTGGCCAGCACCACGTCGCGGAACAGCTGCAGGCTGAACTGGGCGAACTCGTACATCTCCTCCACCCAGGGCTTGATCTGCTCGAGCTCTTCCGGCTTGAGCCGTTTGGCCACCCCTCCCGGGAGACACCAGATGTCCTGGGTGTTGCGGCCGCCGATGATCCGCTGCATCTCCTGGGCCAGTCCCCGCACCCGGATGACCTTGCCCCCGATCTCGAGGCCGACCTTGGCCACCACTCCCAGGATGTTGCGGACCGCCGGGTCGGCGTCGGGCCCCAGGACGAAGTCCGGAGCCGCCAGAGCGTAGAAGTGGGCGGTGTGGCTGTGGATGTAGTGGGCGTTGTAGTACATGTCGCGCAGCTTGTGGGCCAGCGGCGGCGACCTCGTTGTTGAAGCAGCCGTCGACCGCCTTGGCGCTGGCCATGTGGTGGCTCGCCGGGCACACCCCGCAGATGCGCGTGACGATGCGGGGCAGCTCCTCGATGGGTCGGCCCACGACGAACTGCTCGAAGCCGCGCAGCTCCGGGATCTGGAAGTAGCAGTCCTCCACCGCTCCCGCGTCGTCGAGGAAGATCGAGATCTTCCCGTGACCTTCGAGCCGGGTGATGGGATCGATGGTGATCTTTCTCGTCATTGCCGGTAGCTCCTTTGCAGCAGCGAGGAGGCCACGCCGTAGCGGTAGGCGAAACTCGTGAAGTCGGGCAGTCCGGCGAGGATCCGCTCGATCTCCTCGGGATCCTTGCTGTCGACGATCGAGGCGACCGCGCTGGCCAGCTTGGCGCCCTGGTCGACCACTCCAGGAGCGGGACCGTAGCAGCCGCGGCAGGGTATGCCGCTGGTGGGACAGCGCACCCCGCAGCCCGAGCGCGTCGCCACGCCGGCGCAGAGGACGCCCTGCTCGAGCAGGCAGGTGTCGGGGTCGGCCATGATCTCCCAGGGCCGGTAGAACCGGGTGATCTTCTTCTCGTTCCTGGTGCGGGGACAGTCCTCGCAGAGGGCATGCTCGAAGGCTCCCACCACCGAGCCCTTGGGCGGTAGCTCTCCCTTGACGACCGCCAGGAGGGCCGCCTTGACCTGATCGGGCTGGGGCGGGCAGCCCGGGAGGTAGTAGTCGACGTCGACCACGTGGTCCAGCTGGTAGACCCGCCGGTAGAAGCGGGGGAGCTCGAGCAGCTTGCCGTCCACCCCGCTCTCCGGCTGCGGCACGGTGCCGTTGCCCGGCTCGATGGAGGGGTTGTGGAGGTAGGCGGTCTCGAAGATCTTGTCCCGGGAGGTGAGGTTGGCCAGTCCGGGGATGCCGCCCATGTAGGCGCAGGCACCGTAGGCGATCAGCATCTTGCTCTTCTGCCGCAGCAGCTTGGCGATGTGCTCGTTCTCCGAGTTGCGCACCCCGCCGTTGAAGATGGCGAGGTCGAGCTCGCCATCCTCCATGGCTTCGATGTCCTTGTACTTGCCGTCGGCCGCGATGGGCCACAGGCGGATGTCGCAGGCGGCCGCGACGTCGAGGATGAACTCGTTGGTGTCGAGGACCGACACGTCGCAGCCGCCGCAGGCCGCTCCCCAATACATTGCTATCTGTAGTTTCTCAGCCATGGCTCACCTCTCCGCCATGTCTTGGGCCAACGCGGTCCGTATCGGGCTCGGCCCCAATTCCCGCACCCGCTGGGTCATGTCGTTGACGATGTCGGCGAACCGCTGACCCTCGCTCGCGCTCACCCACTCCAGGCGGACGCGGGCCTCCTCGATGCCGTAGTCGGCGAGCATCTTCTTGAGCAGCGGGATAGCGGCGCATCATCTTGTAGTTGCCCTCCGAGTAGTGGCAGTCTCCCGGGTGACAGCCGCAGATGAGCACCCCGTCGGCCCCGTCCAGCAGGGCCTTCATGACGAACGTCGGGTCGATGCGGGCCGTGCACATCACCCGGATGATCCGGACGTTGGGCGCGTAGTGGATGCGGCTGGTGCCGGCCAGGTCGGCTCCCGTGTAGGAGCACCAGTTGCACAGGAAGCCGACGATCTTGGGCTCGAAGCTCATGCCAGCACCCCCTCGATCTGCGCGAAGATCTGCTCGTCGGTGAAGTGGCGCGCCGTGATCGCCCTCGACGGACAGGCGGCCACGCAGGCGCCGCAGGCCTTGCACAGCGCGCTGATCACGGAGCTCCGCTTCTTCTCGGCGTCGTAGCTGATGGCCGAGTACGGGCAGAGCTCGTTGCAGATCCGGCACCCGGAGCACTTGTCCTCGTCGACCTCGGCGAACACCGCGTCGATGTCGATGGTCCCGCGGATGGTCCGCGCCAGGATGCGTCCGGCGGCGGCCCGGGCCTGGGCGACCGAGTCGGGGATGTCCTTGGGCGCCGCGCACGCGCCGGCGATGTAGATACCGTCGGTGGTCGTGGCCACCGGATCGAGCTTGGGATGGCTCTCGATGAACCAGCCGTCCTTGTCGCGGCTGATGTTCACCAGCCGGGCGACCGCCTCGGAGTCGTCACGGGCCTCCATGCCCACCATGAGGATCACCAGGTCGGCCGGGATCTCGATGACCTCCCCCGACAGCTTCTCGTTGACCTCGATGAGCATGTCGCAGTCGTCCCTCGGACCCGCCTTGCGGATGACCGGGTGGTCGTTCTTGCCGTACATCAGGAACAGCGTCTTCGCCTCCGAACCCCGCCGGTAGAAGTCCTCGTGGCCCTTGCCGAAGGCATGCATGTCGATGTAGACGTCGCTCACGTAGCAGTTGGGGATGGCGGACTTGACCTCCTGGGCGTACTTGAGCGCCGTCATGCAGCAGACCCGCGAGCAGTAGGTGTGGAACTCCTTGCTCCGGCTGCCCACGCAGTGGATGATGGCCACGTACTGCGGAGCTTTGCCATCCCTGATCTGGACCCGCCCGGCGCGCAGCATCTTCTCGAATTCGAAGGAGGTGATGACGTTGGGCAGCTTGCCGTAGCCGTAGTGCGTCACCCGGGAGGCGTCGAACTCCTTGTAGCCGGTGGCGACGATCACGTTGCCGACCTGGAACTGGCTGACGGAGACGTTGTCGCCCCAGATGGTCTCGACGGTCGCCGTGAAGTTGCCGACGAACCCCTCGAGCGAGTTCACTTCCGACCGCAGCAGCACGTCGATGCGCTGGTGCTCCTCGACCCGGGTGATCAGGGATTGCATCAGGTCGCGGGCCGAGTCGAGATACGGAGCAGTCAGATCCACCCGGGCCACGTTGCCGCCCAGGCTACCCTGTCTTTCCACCAGATAGACACGGCTCCCTCCGTCGGCCAGCTCGAGCGCGGCGGTCAGGCCGCACACTCCACCTCCGATGACCAGCACGTTCGGGCACATCTCCACCGACCGCCGCTCCAGCGGCTGGTGGTTGGCCACCCGGCGCGTGGCCCCCATAGTGAGTGCCCGAGCCTTTTCCGTCGCCACACGAGGATCATCGTGGACCCAACTGCACTGCTCCCGGATGTTGGCCATCTCCAGGAAGTAGGGATTGATCCCGGCGGTCTGCAGGGCCTTGCGGAAGGTGGGCTCGTGCATCCGGGGGCTGCAGGCGGCCACGACCACCCGATCCAGCCCCTGCTCCTTGATGTCGTCGATGATCATCTCCTGGCCGGGGTTGGAGCACATGTACTTGTACGACTTGGCGCACACCACCCCCGGCTGCTCCGAGGCCGTGCGCACGACGTCCTCGCAGTCCACCACCTTGGCGATGTTGGTGCCGCACTTGCAGACATATACACCGATCTTGTGTTCTTCCATCAGATCACCCGACCACACGTTGAGGGGCCATTACCGGCTGCGGACCTTCCAGGGCGCTGCCCTCCTGGCCTCGGCCCTGCACCAGCGAGAAGTACATGGCCAGCGGCCGGTAGGCGAGGTGCGCCCACTTGCTGAACGGGACTTCGAGCGCGAGCATCGGGACCACGCCCATCAGGTGGACGATGTAGATGACGTTGGCCGCCACATCGAGCCCGGTCCGGTGCAGGATGTGCTGCAGGATGCCGGTGAAGGCCACGAAGATCAGCAGCACGAGGAAGATCCAGTCGGTCTCATGCGAGTGCTCGTAGAGGGTCTCCGACTTCTTGATCCGGCCCCGCAGCGCGAAGATCGTCGTCCCCAGCAGACCGACCGTGGCTATGTAGCCGAAGACGTGCACCCGCCAGTCGATGTCGGGTCCCGACCCATGGCTCCTAGGAAGAACATGATCAGCACGAGCATGATCACGTAGCTGAGCATCAAGGCCAGGTGGATCGCCCACGGTCGCTTCCGCTCGCACTTGGCGTACCGCTTCTGCGTGATGAAATGCAGCGGGAGCGCGTAGAACTTCTTGACGTATAGCCAGAACGAGGCGTGGAGGTCCTTGTCGCGGCCCATCGTGAACCACCACATGCGCGCGCAGTTCGTGAGCAGCAGCGCGAGGAGCACGCCGGCCAGCACCCAGTCGAAGATGTGGATGCTCTCGCGCCGGCAGGAAGGCGTTGGGCCCGTCGTAGTTGTTGATGTCGCCTCCCCGGAGCACGGCCCACAGCACGAAGCCCAAGCCGTGAGCAGGGCGGCTCCGATGACGGCCATGAGCTCCGTCTTGCCCGACCGGTAGAACGCCGGGAGATCCCGGTGAAGTCGTACTTGGCGGTCAGCCAGCGGCGCAGGCTCATCATGGTCTCGCCCGGCTCGGCGCCCGCGGGGGCACTCCTCGGAGCACTCCCCGCAGTAGTAGCAGAGCCACGGCTCCAGGTCGCCTTTCAGTTTCTCCTCGAGCCCCATCTGCAGGTTGCGCATCGGGCGCCGGGGAAAGATGTACGGCTCCTGGGAGAACGGGCACACCGCGGAGCAGTTGCCGCAGTGGTAGCAGTTCTGGACGTCCTCGGCCCCGTAGACCTCCAGTTCGTCGATCAGCTTGGGATTGACTCGTATCGCCATGCCTTGCCTCCTCAAGTCCTGGCGAGGCTGCGGGCACGAGCCTCGATGTCGCTGAGTGAAAGTTCCGCCCGGCTGTCCAGACCCCGTCCGCTGTTGACGCTCTTGAGCGCGCCGGCGGCGACCGCCGAGGCCTGGGCGACCGTGTCCGGGATGTCCTTGGGTGCCTGGCAGGCTCCGGCCACGAAGACCCCGCCTCTTTCGGTGTCGGTGGGATCGGAGTTGTAGTCCAGCTCACTGAACCAGCCATCGGAGTCGCGGCCGATACCCAGCATCTCGGCCATGCGGTCGCTGCCGTGGGCCGGAATCAAGCCCACGGCCAGGATGACCATGTCGACCGGGGAGTCGATCATCCTGTCGCTGACGATGTCCTCGCCCTTGATGATCATCTGGCCGTCTACCTCGGTGATACGTGCCGTGCGGCCGCGGACCACGAAGGTCCCCTCGGCGGCGATGCGCTCGGCGAACTCCTCGTAGCCTTTGCCGAACGCCCGCATGTCGATGTAGAACTCGTAGCAGGTGGCGTCGGGCAGCTTCTCCTTGACCAGGTGGGCGAACTTGAGCGAGTACATGCAGCACACCCGCGAGCAGTAGGGGTTGTGCTGCGCGTCCCGCGACCCCACGCAGTGGATGATGGCCACGCTGCGAGGGGATGCCCCTTCCGGGTCGAGGACCCACTCGTCCATCTTCGTGCGCTTGTTGAGCTTGAGGGTCTTGGTGACGATCTTCCCGCCGGTGGGGCCGGAGGCGTTGGTCATCCGCTCGAACTCGAGCGCGGTGAGCACGTTCGGCAGCACCCCGTAGCCGTAGCGCTCGATCTTGGTGGCGTCGTACACGTCGTAGCCGGTGGCCAGGACGATGTTGCCCACCTCGAACTCGACGATCTCGTCCTTCTCGGAGAGATCGATGCACTCCTTGGGACACTTCTTGGCGCAGACGCCGCACTTCTCGCCGTTGCTCTCGAAGTACAGGCACGACGCCTCGTCGAGGACATAGGCGTTGGGCACCGCCTGGGGGAAGGGGATGTAGATCGACTTGCGGGTGGCGATGCCCGAGTCGAACTCGCTCGACGTCCGCCGGGGACACGATTCGGTGCAGGCGTTGCAGGCGACGCAGGATTCGATGTCCACGTGCCGGGCCTTCTTGCGGACGCGTATCTTGTAGTTCCCAGGAGACCCGCTGACGTCTTCGACCTCGGAATAGGTCATCAGGTCGATCATCTCGTGCTGCCCCACGGCCACCATCTTGGGAGTCAGGATGCAGGCAGCGCAGTCGAGCGTGGGGAAGGTCTTGTCGAACATGGCCATGTGACCGCCGATGGTAGCCGTGCGCTCGACCAGGTAGACCTGCTTGCCGGCATCGGCGATCTCCAGGGCAGCCTGGATGCCGGCGACACCAGCTCCGATGATCAGCGTCCCCGGACGAGTCGCCGTCGTGCCGGGCCGCGCCGCCAACGGGAATGGGACCCCGAGGACCGCGCAGGCGACTATCGACTCGGCTCTGGGCGTGCCCCCCGTGGCTCCGTGCTCGCGGAACGAGGCAAGCCGCACCTCGTCGGGATCGCCACCCGCGAGCGCCATGGCCTTGGTGAACACCGGCTTGAAGAACCCAGGTGAATCGCCGGCGACGACGATCCTCTCGAGCCGGTCCTTCTTGATCGCCTCTGCCAGCGCCGCCGGTTGCAGCTTGGGTAGTACGCCCAGATTTCGTACCGTCTCCACGTTTGGCAGGTTGGACGCGTACGACTCGACCGCGTGTAGGTTGATCCCCTCTTGACCGTTCTCCCACGCCTGGACAATGAATACTCCGGTCCTCATACTCCTCCCCTTTGGCGTTGAAGTGTGGCGGACTGTGTAGTGGGTCGATGGGAAGTAGTGGGTCGATGGGAACAAAAAGACCGGCCTGCGAAAGACCGGTCTGAGCAAAAGGGATTGTGGGAAAGACGTGGGAGCGCGCGGATACGCGAGGCCCCGACCGCCGGTCGTCCCGAGGGACGCCCAGGGGACCCCCGCCCAAGAGTGGGCAAGAGAAGACCCATACCACTTTCGCCAGCCAATTTCTTCCCCCAGAAACTGACATAGCCTTTTCCCGCTTGCGCCACGCTAGCATCTCGCCTACGTCCGAGGCAAGACAATCGCCGCACAGACCTTCTTCAGGCCACGGCGCGCACGGTGGCGATCATCCCCGAGTGGTCACCGCCGCGCGCCGCGAACCCGCGCCGCGGCCGGCCCCGCTGGCAGCCGGCGATGCCTATGGCCGTCCGCGCGCCGGCGGCGCTTCTATCAGGTGCGCAGGTACGAGTCGGTGTAGATGATCTTGTTCAGGAGCACCTGCACCGTCTTCCAGATGTCCGCCTGCTCGGGGTCGGACATGTCGACGTCCGAGGGCTCCAGCTCCTCCATGGCGGCCGTGCGGTCGTGGAGCGTGAGGAGCAGAGCGCCGGCTGCCGGTCGAGTCGTCGCGCTGCTCGACGATGCGGATGACCTCCATCAGCTTCTCGTCGAGCGGGTCGGCGATGGCCGAATCGAGGCCCGACGGCCATGAGCATGACCAGGTAGACGCGGTTGAGCAGGCTGCGCTTCTCGGCCGGCACCGTGTTGGAGACGTTGCTCAGACCGCACGGTGGTCATCGGCGCCGGGTCCATGCCCTGCTTGACGTAGCGGACGGCCTCGACGGCGTGGGGGCAGTACTCCTGACAGCCGGACACGGTCATCAGCGAGCGGGTCCAGGTAGAGGTTCTCCATGGGGATGCCCACCTCCATCGCCCGCGGGATCAGCTGGTCGATGGCGATGGAGACCCGCTCCTCGGCAGTCATGGGGATGCCGCTCTTGCCCATCATGAGAGCGACGAGCCGCGCGCCGTACTCCGCTGCCACAGGAGGCACCTGCTCCAGGCGTTCGGGCTCGCCGGAGGTGGAGTTGACCATCCCCGGTTGCTTCAGCAGAGCCAGACCCGGTCCTGATGGCCTCGAGGTTGGTGGTGTCGAGGGAGAGGGGCACGTCGACCACCTCCTGGACGGCCGGCACCAGCCACCGCATCACCTCGGGCCCTTCCTTCTTCTGGGGGCCGATGTTGAGGTCGAGGATCTGCGGCGCCGCTGCTCGACCTGCGCCTTTGCCAGGCGCTGCATCGTCGTCGGTGTCGCGGTTGGCTATCGCCTCCTTGACCTGCGGGAGAGATGATGTGGATGTTCTCACCGATGATCAGCATGGCTTCCTCCTTGGCGCTAGGCGCGATCGAGGTGTACGGCAGGCACTTCTGCAGGATGGCCTTGACGGCCGGATAGATGGCCGACGAGTCGTCCAGATCGATCGAGCGGCCGGCCTTCGGCGTCGTACGCGGCCGATGGCCGGATCCTGAGGCAGCACGCCCGAGCAGCGGGACGCCCGAGCGCGTCGACGCGCTCGCGAGGAACTCCGGGGGCAGCTCGCCGTCGACCCGGTTGACGATGAGACCGGCCTGCCCGATGCGGGTGCCGAGCGAGTCGACGAGCCGCACGATCTGCTCGGCGGCCGCCAAGCCCCGCTGGGAGGGGTCGCTGATGATGAACAGCCAGTCGACGTCGCGCGTGGTCTGGCGGCTGATGTGCTCCATGCCGGCCTCGTTGTCGATGACCACGCTGCGGTAGGAGTCGCCCAGACGGTCGATGGCCTGGCGCAGCATATGGTTGGCGGCGCAGTAGCAGCCCGGCCCTTCCGGGCGGCCCATGGCCAGCAGGTCGACGTCGTCGCCCTCGACCACGCACTGCTCCACCTGGTACTGGAACCAGTCGGGCTTGGAGATGCCCTGCTGGAACGTGCCGCCCGTGCACCTGGTCGCGCGTGTCCTCGCGGATCTGACCGACCGTCTCGCCGAGGTCCATCCCCAGGGCCATGTTCAGATTGGAGCTGGGATCGGCGTCGATGGCGAGGATCGGGGTGAGCCCGACCTCGCGCAGGTACTTGACGGTGAGGGCGGCGAAGGTGGTCTTGCCGGTGCCCCCCTTGCCGACCACGGCCAGGGTCAGTCAGGCTCATCGCCGCCGCTGACTCCTCTGCCGGCCGGACGCTTGCCAGGTCTCGCCGACCGACGGGAACAGGCTCTCGTCGGTGTGGGGGATGAACAGCGCCGAGGTGAACGCGTCCATGAAGCGATTGTCGGCGCTCAGTTCCAGGTAGGTCATCTTGGCGGCCAGCTCGTCCACCTGGCGCGCGGTGCTCGCGGCAGGTGAGCGCCAGATAGGCTCCCTGGATGGAGGTGTTGCCCAGGTAGGTGAAGCGCTCCCAGGGCAGGTCGGGCAGCAGGCCGATCTGGATGGCCTTCTCCACGTCGATGTGGCGGCCGAACGCGCCCGCCGATGAGCACCCGCTCCACGTCGGTGATCGCCAAGCCCACGCTCTCGCACAGCACCGCGGCGCCCGCGTAGATGGCCGCCTTGGCCCGCAGGAGGTTCTGGATGTCGGTCTCGGTGAGCACGATGTCGCCGCTGTCGCCGCGTCGGCCGGTCTCCGCGGCCCAGGCGACCACGTACTCGAGCCCGTTCTCGCCGCGGCGCACGCGCGGGCTGCGGCCCGTCGGCCGGCGATGCGGCCGCTCTTGTCGATGACCCCGGTGACCATCATCTCGCCCAGGAGCGAGATCATGCCCGACCCGCAGATGCCGAGGGGCGGCGCGTCGCCGATGGTGCTCACGGTCGGCTCGAGGCGTCTCGGGATCGATCCAGACCTCCTCGATGGCCCCGGCGACGGCCCGCATGCCCGAGGTGGCGCCGGCCCCTTCGAAGGCGGGGCCGGCCGAGCAGGCGCAGCTGATGAGCCAGTCGGAGTTGCCCAGCACCATCTCGCCGTTGGTGCCCACGTCGATGAACAGGGTGACCGGCTCTTCCTCGTGCATGCCCGGTGCGGAGCACCCCGGCGGTGATGTCGCCGCCCACGTAGGCTCCCACGGCCGGAAGGCAGTCGACGAGGGCCTCCGGGTGCATGTGCAGACCCAGCCGGCGCGGCCGGCACCGGCGGGAAGCGGCCGGCCGCCGGGATGTACGGCTCCAGCCGGATGTAGTGCGGCTCCAGGCCCAGGAACAGGTGGGTCATGGTGGTGTTGCCGGCCACCATCGCCAGCGCGATGTCCTCCGGGCGCCAGGTCCTGCCGGGCCAGCATCTCGTCGATCAGCGTCGTTGATGGTCGCGACGACCCGTTCCTGCAGCTCCTGGCGATGATCGGGTTGCCGGGCGTAGATGATGCGGGAGATGACGTCCTCGCCGCGGGCGATCTGGCCGTTGTAGGCCGAGGCGTGGTCGACGAGCTCGCCGGTCGCGCAGGTCGCCCAGATAGGCGGCGACCGTCGTCGTCCCGATGTCGATGGCCAGACCCAGAGCACTCTTGTCTCGCCTCGCCCGGGCAGCACGTCCAGCAGCCGGTAGGGGCCTGTCCGGGGCGGTCCAGTCGCCCTGCTCCACCTCGGCGGTGACGGTCCACTCCCCGTCGCGGAGCGCCGCGGGCAGCTTGCCCAGGGCCGTCGAGCGTGGGCGTGACGTCGCGCAGCCCGTGCTGGCGGGCGAGTTCCCGCTGCAGCCGCTCGAGGTCGGGGGTGTTGTCGCCCATCGACGGGGGCTCGATGGTCGACGTGGTAGCGCGAGACCCAGGGTGGCGCGTGGTGGTCGCAGAGGACCACCTCTGGCGCAGCCTTCTCGGCCGCGTCGCCGCGCTCGAGCGCGCTCGAGCCGCTCTTCCTCGGGCGGCACCCAGATGGTGACATCGCTGGTCGACCACGGTCTGGCAGGCCAGCGCGTAGCCTCGCGCGATGTCCTCCTCGCTCAGGCGCAGCGTCGAGCGGCGCCGCACCGAGCCCTCGCGCACCTCCACCACGCAGCGGCCGCAGCGTCCCTGCCCGCCGCAGGGCAGGCGGCACCCGCAGCCCGGCCTGGGAGATGGCCTCCTCCAGCAGCGTGCCCGCCGGGACGTCGACCGTCACGCCCGCTCGGTTCCAGGCGGACGGCGCACTGCCGGCCGCTTCGCCGGCGCTCCCTGGGCGTCGGCGTCGTCTGGGCATCAGCCCTGCTGGCCAGGTGCCTGAGGTACGAGGGGATGCCGATGGCCTCCCGCGGGCCCACCAGGACCTGCCAGCCCGGCAGCTCCTCCTCGAGCTCGCCGGAGATGCTGGCCACCATGCCCGGGGATGATGATGCTGGCGATGGCTGATCTTGTCCTGCGACGCCCGTCGGTCTTGACGGCCTTGGCGATGCGCTTCGGCGTCGAACTTGCCGGCGGCCCAGGCGGTCAGCACCGACATCCCCTCCGAGTCGGCCACGAGCAGCCAGGCCGGCCGGCCGCTGCCCTCCACCTCTCCGGCCACCGAGAAGTAGGTGAGCGAGAAGTTGGTGGTGACCAGCAGCGGCGAGTCGGGCGTCGGGTCGCCGATCTCGTAGAGGCCGGGCGTCACCTGGATGGGCTTCTGCGGATCGGTGTAGATGTTCTGGCGCAGCGTGAGGAGCGAGTAGAGCGCGGCGGGCTCGAAATGGTCGAGCACGATGAAGCCCGCGTACCTGTCGATGAACTGGGTGGCCAGCATGGCCTCCTCCTCGACGCTGTCGGCGCCCTCGCCGGGGAAGGTGATCACCGGGTAACCGAGCGGCCGGAAGTTCTTCTTGATGGCGGCCCGGCGCATGCGGGTCAGCGCGGCCAGCGAGTCGGCCCAGCCTCGGGTGCCCGGGTCGAGCACCAGGTCCTCGACCCCCTGCTTGACGACCTGCGTCGGCCAGAGTCGGCCAGAGCCTCCAGGTCGCCGTCCGGCCCCGACGGCCAGAGGCGCCGTAGTGCTTCTTGGCGAGGGCGGCCATCTCCTCCCAGTTGTCGGGGTCGGCCGCGTAGACGAGCGGCGCGCGTGCCCCGGCCGCCTTGAGGCCGGCTTCCATGGCGGCCGGGTCGGAGCTGATGAGGATGACGGCAAGTCCCTTGCTCGGCCGCCTGGCCGACCCGGGCGGCGAACGTTGTCCGCGGAGCCGGACGACGCCTCGATGGCGACGCCATCGGGGCGGAGGGTCTGGCCGACCCGCTCGATCTGGTAGTCGGCGACCTGCATCGAGCCTGGCGTCGAACTCCTCGTCGCTCATGTCGTCCGGCAGGCGCATAGAAGAGGCCCGGCTGATGGCACGAAGGTCTTCTCGTGCCGGAAGACCACGGTCTCGTTGCCCACCTCGAGCTTGTGGCCGTCCTTGCCCAGCGAGATCAGCCGGATGGGCGGCGCCGAGGCGCTGTCCAACTGGGCCTTGGCCTCGTCGGAGACGTAGGGGCAGGCCGACAGCTCCGCCTGGCGGGCGGCGAGCTTCATGGCGAAGGCCAGGCAGGTGGGGTAGCCGCACTCCTTGCAGTTCGTCTGCGGCAGCATCTTGTATATCGCGATGCCACTCAGTGCCATGTGGCGCGCTCCTTTCGCTCGAGGACGTCAGCGGTCACGTCGAAGTCGCGCGCTCACGAGCCGCTGGGCCGTCATCAGCTCGGTGATGGCCTGTTTGACCAGCGGGATGGTATCCGGGTGGCGCAGGACCACGATGTCGGCGCCCGTCTCGAGGAGCGTCACCGCTGTGTTCGCCTCCCAGAGGACGCCCGCGTTGGCCCAGTCGCCCCACTGCGCCGGCACGCCCTCGTTGGTCCGGGCCTCCTTGGCGCGCCAGGCCTCGTAGCCCACCGTCACGATCATCGGCTGCTGCAGGGCGGTGTCGCCGCCAAGAGCCGCCAGTCGCACCCGCTCCATCACCGAGTAGCTGTACTCGAGACCGTAGCCGAGAGCGCCGGTGGTCGGGTCGATGAGGATGCGGTCCCGATCCAGGCCGCATGTCGCGCTATCAGCACGTTGAGCTGCTTGGCCAGGTTGACGTCGATGGGGGTCTTGGCGATCACCACCTGGTTGTTGGCCAGCGCGGCCGCCACGATGGTGCGGTAGTTCTTGTCCTCGCAGTTGCCGAGAGCCACCCGCTCGCCGGCGGCCTCCTCGGCCGCGGCCACCAGCACCTCGTTGTCCTTGTCCGGCTGGCCGGGGCCGTAGATGATAAGCGGCAGCGTGGTGGCCTCGAGCACCCGGCGCACGGTCGCGCGCGCCTCTTTGGCTCCCGTGTCGCCCCGCTCGGGATGGGCGCTGTCCAGCGTCAGCGCGATGAGCTCGGCTCCGAGCCTGCTTCGGCCCGCGCGGCCCAGGCGGCCGGGTCGTCAAGGGCATCTCCCCAGGCCTTGACCAGCAGTTCCGACCAGTCGTCGGGGGCCGGTCGCTGACCTCCACGGCGACCACCGGCTTGTGGGGAATCTGACCCTTCGAAGTGCAGGAAGGGCAGGGTGGTCTCGCCCGCCCACCGTCACCGTACTGCCGCGCGTGCCGCCCTGGTCGGGCCCGGCGCCGAGGGTCACCTCGAGGATCCTGCCGGTCCACGTCTCGTTGACATTCGGGCATAGCTACAGACATCCAGGTCTCCTTTCGTGCGGGGCGCGTCCCAGGACGGACCTTAGAAGATCGGGTCCATGGTCAGGGCCGGGTGCTCGTGCTCCTCCAGGAAGGGCAGAAGTTCCTCCACCGTCGTCACCGACCGTTCGTCGGCGATCCTGTCGAGCAGGTCGGCGATCGCCCTCCCGCTCGCAGACGTCCTTGAGCTCCTCGGCCATGGTGTCCTTGAGGAAGCTCGACATCCAGACTACCCGCTTGAACCCGCCGTCGGCCGGAGATGAACTTGCGGCTCAGCAGGTAGTACTTGCCCACGCCCATCATCCCGGGCGTCTGCAGACCGCCGCCGGCCACGCCGGCGAGGGTGGAGAAGGTCATGCCGGCGGGAGTCATGCTCGGGATCTTCGCGCGAGACCACCATGACGCCGTTGGCCTCGGGGATGACCATCACGATGCACTCGAAGCAGCCGCAGGCGGTCATCGGGTCCTGCATGATGGAGTACAGGGAGACCCGCTCCACGGTCTGGTGCGTGTTCTGATAGGCGAATTCGTTGGATCCCTGCCAGACGCCCTAGCTCCGGGTCGAGGCAGATGCCCTTGGGGATGGGCTGGTTGGGCCCGGTGGGGTTGATCTGGTTGGAGGCCTTGCAGTCGAGCCAGTTGTAGGCGCCGCAGAGCCCCAAGCGCTCGGGCGAGATCACGCAGACGTGGTTGGGAGCGAAGCTCTGGCACAGGCTGCAGCTGTAGAACTCCTCCACCGCCTCGTCCACCATGTCGGCCAGACGCACGTTGCGGGCCTGGTAGGCCTCGCGGGCCTTGGCCAGCCACTCCTCGAACAGCGCAGGATCGGTGTAGAGGGTCACCTGCACCTTGTCGAGGATGGCGCCGAAGTCGGCGTGAAGACGGGCGTAGAGGATGTCGCCGATGTTCTTGATGCCGAAGCCCTTGTCGACGGCCGCCTTGCTGAACCGGATCCAGGTGATGTCGCGCTGGCCCACGTGCTGGATGCCGGAGGCTCCGTTGACGAAGTAGTGGGTCTGGCGCTCGAGCACCGGCTCGAAGTCCTCCTGCATCTTGCGCCCGGCCACCTTGACCACGATGCCCAGGTTCATGGCTCCGCCCTCGGGCGACCTCGGTCGAAATCCGGACCGACCACTTCGATCTTGCCGTCCTCGACCTCGTCCAGAGGTGGCCATATACAGGTACTCGAAGGCGTGGGCCTTCGACCCGCCGAACTCCACGCGCATGTCGGCCTTGCGCATCGCGCTCGCCCTCGAAGGCGCTGCCGTAGGGCACCGGGATGGGCACGTCGGTGATCTTGATCTTGACCCCGCGGACCTCGGTGCAGCGCTGCACCAGCTTGCGCGCCCTCTCGGTGTCGTCCTCGCCGGCGATGTCGTCGAAGGGCATGCTGATGACGTGCTCGTAGGAGGTGACGCCGGTGGGGAGGATCTGGGGGATGACGGTGTCGGCGATGACCGGGAAGCCGTAGTTGATGGCTCCGGCCGCCGCCGCGTACTTGAGGTCGTCCACCTCGCCCAAGGCGAGCACGAAGGCGAACACCCGGTACTTGTTGTACAGCAGGATGTCGCGGATCTGGCCGCCGGACATGCCCGCCGAAGGTGAGGGCCGAGCGGGTGGCGAAGCCCAGGGCGTAGATGGCCGAGATGGTGTCGGTGCCGAACGGCACGATATAGGTGTCGTAGCCCATCTCGACACCCTCTTCCATCAACTGATGGATGATGCTCCGCCCGTTGACGTTGCCGGAGAGGAACACGAGGATGTTGCGCTTCTGCAGCTCGCGCACGATGGAGACCGCCGCCTCGTTGCTGCGGGCCGCGCCGACGATGGCTGCGAAACCCGGGCATGCGGCCGTCCACCAACTGGATGCCCCAGGCCCGCAGCTGGATGTCGTCGATGGGGCCGTTGGCGTAGCCGCCGCCGCCCCCACCGTTGCCGTCGGGGCTGGTGAAGCTGGTGCCGGTCAGGCTCAGACCGGGGATGGGCTCGGGCTGCTGGCCGCGGACGAAGCGCACGGCCTCGATGGCCTCCATGGCCAGGAGGGTGGCGGCGCCGCTGTCCAGGGTCTCGCCCAGATAGGGCAGCCACAGACTGTCGCCCGGCACGCTCGTTCAGCAGGCTCTTGGCGTGGGCCACGGCCTTGCGCAAGCTCTCCCAGGGTGTTGACCTCCATCCCGGTGAAGCCCAGGATGACGGGCAGGTGGTAAGCGGTGTTGGTGAAGGCCACCGGCGTGTCCGGCCCCAGGTCGGCGATGGCCGGTCTCGCAGCATCTGCTCGGCCTCCTCGACGATGAGGTTGGCGCCGCGGATGGCAGCCTTGGCGATGTATCTCGACATCGTCTGACTCCTCCTTGTCCTGCGACGCCTACCGGGACGCCGAATAGAGGTTGAGCAGGCTCGCCCTCTTCCAGACCGGCGAGCATCTCCTCCATGAGGCGGTCGCCGCTCTCGCCGAAGCGCTGTGGGTCGTACTCGGGCAAGGCCGAGCGCTTCGCGCTTGGCGTCGATGTGCGGCGAGTGCCTTCTCTGATCAGCTCGTCGATGTCGGGCTCGAACTCGATGCCGCCGCCGAACCGCTTGCATCCAGCCGTTGAGCATGATGTCCACCACCTCCGGGCTGTTCTCCGACCGGCGACGGCAGACCGAAGAGCACGTAGGCTCCCGACGCCGCGCAGTAGGAGCCGATGGAGAGGGCCTTCTCCGACATGTACTCCGGGCAGATGCCCACGGCCGGCAGGTCGGAGATGTCCTCGCCCAGGCCGCCTTCGGTGGCGCACTCGGTGAGGATGGTGAGGATGCGCGAGTTGTCCACGCAGGAACCCACGTGCACCACCGGCGGGATGCCGATAGCCTCGCACACCTCGCGTGAGCCCCGCGCCGGCGTGGTCCATGAACTCCGGGCTGCAGATACCCGTACTTGGCGGCCCCGGTGGCGGCGCATCCGGTGACCACCACCAGCACGTCGTTCTTGATGAGCTCGCGGACGATCTTGACGGTGGGCGCATCCTGGGTGACGCGCGCGTTGTTGCAGCCGACGACGGCCGCCAGTCCGCGGATGCGACCCTGCGGCGACCGCGTCGTTCGAGCGGGCGGAACGAACCGCGATACAGACCGCCCTGCATGTAGCGCACGTACTCGTGAGAGAAGCCGGCGATGAGGGCCTCGTCGGTCGTGAGCTCGGGATCTTCGCTGTCCCGCGGTTGGGGTAGTTGTCGATGGCGGCCCGCACGATCTCCTTGGCGCTCTGGTAGGCATGATGCTCGTCGTACTCGATGTGGGTCGGCGCCCTCGATCTTGGCCTTGGGCGACGTGGTGATGAGCTTGGTGTGGTAGTGCGAGGCCACCTCGGCCAGGGCCTGCATGATGCACTGCACGTCGACGATCATGGCCTCGACGGCTCCGGTGGCGATCGCCAGCTCCTGAGAAAGGAAGTTGCCCGCCGGCGGGATGCCGTGACGCATCAGCACCTCGTTGGCCGTGCAGCAGATGCCGGCCAGGTTGATGCCGTTGGCGCCCTTGCTCTTGGCGTACTCGAGGAGTTCGGGATCGGTGGAGGCCGCCACGATCATCTCCGACAGCGTCGGGCTCGTGACCGTGGACGACGACGTTCACTTCGTCGTCCTTGAGCACGCCCAGGTTCACCTGGCTCTGGAGGGGAGTCGGGCGTGCCGAACAGGATGTCGCTGATGTCGGTGGCCAGCATCGACCCGCCCCAGCCGTCGCTCAGCGCCGCCCGGAGCGTCTGGTCGAGGATGTTCTCGGCGTCCTGGTCGATCCCCATGTGCGTGCGGTGCATGACCTCGACGACCTCGCGGTCGATGCCCCGGGGAGCCGATCTTGGCTTCGCGCCAGAGCTCCTGGCGAGCGGCGGTGGCACGGCTCAGGTAGATGAGCTCGCCGGTCTGCTTGCCGAACTCGGCCAGCGCCGTCTCGGCCACGTCCCGCGCGATGTCCATGACCGGCCGGCCGTCGCTCTTGATGCCCATATAGCCTGCGACCGCGTGCAGCTTCACCTCGTCGCGGATGCGGAAGCCTCTCTGCCTCACCGTTGGCCACCGCGAGGAGGGCGAAGGCCATACCACGGCCGTGATCCGAGTGGGCGGCCGCACCTGCGGCCACCGACCGGGCGAAGTTGCGGGCAGCGACGGTGGCCCGGGTGGCCCCGCACACACCCCGGTGTGTCTTGCCGACCAACCGGCAAGGCCCCATGGCGCAGTGCTTGCAGCAGCCCCCATCGGCGCCGATGGGGCAGGGCTTGATGCTGGTGGCCCGGTCGAAGGCGGTCTCGACCACCCCTTCGCAATAGCCGAGCACCTCGCAGACCGCGGTATCTATGCTCTTGTCTTCCGGTAACGGGATCCTCTGTTCCGGCATTCTACTGCTCCTTTCGATGTGCCACACGCAGCCCAGGGACTCTGCCCGGCTAGTAGCGGCGGAAGTCTCCTGCCATCTCGCGATCTTTGCGCTCGGTGACCGTCTTGCGATCGAGCACCACGTACCAGGCCGAGCCGTCTTCGTGCCTCTGGGGGAACTCGATCATGGCCGGCGCTGCTTCGGGCGGGTACCCCGCCGAGGCGAGCGCCTCACGGATGCCTTCGTCCGACGTGGCCGCTTCATCGAACCGCACGACGACCGTGCGTCTCGCCGCACTCGCGATCACCTCGCTGACCCCGGCCACACCGAGAAGTGTCTCGCGGACGCGGAGCACGTGATGGTCCGCCCACATGCCCGGCGCGTTGATGATGGTCTGCTTCATGCGGGCCCACCTTTCCTCTTACCCTGGGCGCCGGCAGCCGCGGGCGCCTCCTTGATACCTCTGGAAAAGACCGGTCGTCTGGTCGGTAACGGCGCCGAGGCGCACACGAGAAGGGACGTGCTCACGCAGAGCCGTAGCGGCGGGGCTGACCGGGCAAAGCCCAGGTCGCTCTTCATCTGACCCCCAACTGATCGTGTCGATAGCTCTTCCCGCAGCAAGCTACCTGCCCCCCTCTGCCGATGAACGTACCAGATGACGCCAAGGTGCAGGTAACAAGAGTGCCTATGAGACCTTCACAGGCGATACCCGACACAGTATATTGGCAGAAAAGTATAGCAGCGTTCACGGGCCGTATTGCAGCGTTCACAGGCTCGCCAGGACCTCTAGATGAGCCCGGTGAGCCTGGCGATATCCTCCACCCGGCGGGCCACTTCGGGAGCCGCGTCGTATACCGCGACACCACGCATGTCGGCGTCCACGACGTGCTCGTCGCGGGGAAGCCAACCCGCCAGCCGGCCGCTCCCCAGGGGATCGCCCCCCTCCCGGAGCCCTCCGCTCTCCAAATGCTCCGTCACGAAGGCAAGGTCGTCCTCGCCGCGCACCTTGTTGGCCACCACCCACACCGCCGGGACTCCCAACTCCCCGGCCATGCGCGCGATGTCGGCCGCCACCATCAGGCTTCGCTGCCCGGGCTCCACCACGATATACATGGCGTCGACCGCCGCCGCGGTGCCGCGCCCCAGGTGCTCCACTCCGGCGACCATATCGAGGAGCACGGTCTCCTTCTCCCGGAGCAGCAGATGGGTCACCAACGCGCGGAGCACGGTGTTCTCCGGACACACGCAGCCGGCGCCGGCCCCCTTCACCGTGCCCATCTCGAGAAGATGCACCCCCTGATACGACACCGAGAACCGTTCGGGGATATCGTCCACCCGTGGGTTGAGCCGGAAGTACGCGCCGCTCTCCCCCGGCCGAGCACCGGTGCGCTCCTCGATGAGATCGCGCATCTCGACGACCGGCACGATCCTGGCCTGCAGATCGGGCGGGAATCCCAGCGCCTGCCCCAGGGTGGGGTTGGGGTCGGCGTCGATCGCGTACACCTTCTGTCCGGCAGCGGCAAGCACCCGGGCAAGGACACCGCTGAAGGTCGTCTTTCCTACCCCGCCCTTGCCTGCCACGGCGATCTTGGGCATCGCCGGCCTACTCGCCCTCGGCCGTGGCGTCCGCGACGCCCTCCGCCGCGGCGTCGTCCGCACCACGCGTTCCCATGAGGGCCGCCCAACGTTCCTCACCCAGGCAGGCGCGCGCCTGCGAGCACCACTCCACGCACGAGGGTACGGAGTCCTTCTGCACGTAGGCGCCACACGCGCGGCACTTCACCCGGATCTCGTCCGAGAACATCTCCACTTCGCTTCCGCAGGTCGGACAAATATGGAGCGAGACGGTGAGATGTCGTCCATCCTGCCCGGGACAACGGCCGGCCATGTGTTCACCTCCGAGCGGCACTTGATCGTAGCGCACAGACTTTAGCCCAAACGCGCGAAAACTATGCACGCCTTGCCCGTGCCGGCGCGCGGCGGCGCCAATCTGCGCCAAACTGTATCTCAGCTTGACCCTTAGATTGCCGCCGACAGGCGCGCTGGCTCAGGCTTAGAACTGGTTTCTAGAGCAGCTCGCGCCCGTGACGGCGAAGGGCTTCCATCAGGCCGTCGAGGTCGGTGGGAGTGGTGAGCGGATTGATGATGGTGACGCGCAGGGCACCCACGCCGTCACGCTTGAACGGCACGATGTAGAACTCGCCGGATTCGATGAGGCGGCGACGAAGCTCCAACTGGAAGTCGCCGACCCGGCCGGCCGGCGCGTCGCGCAGGCCTTCCGGGACGTGCTGAAACACCACGATGTTGCATTCCGGATCGTTCAGCGGAACGAAGTCGTCGGCCGCCACGAGCTTCTCATAGAAGGTGCGGCCGAGCGCGAAGGTCACGTCCACCATGTCGGCGAAGAGCTGCCGTCCGAACAGCGACCACACGCCCCAGAGCCCGAAGGCCGCGGCCCGCTTGGTGCACTCCACCGTCTTCATGCCGCTGTCGTATTCCGCCAATCCCGGGGCCGCGGGGTCGAAGAGGTAGGGGAGCATCCTGCCTGAAGGCCTCGAACCGATGCGCCCTATCCCGGTACAGGACGAAGGCGCAGAGGCCGGGCACGAACAGCATCTTGTGGGCATCCCAGACCACGCTGTCCGCGCGCTCCAGACCCGCCACCAGGTGGCGGTGACGATCGCTGAGGACGGCGGCTCCCCCATGCGCCGCATCGACGTGCAGCCAGACCCCGTGGCTCCCGCAGACATCGGCTATCTCGTCCAGAGGGTCGAACGCCCCCGTCGGCGTGGCGCAGGCACAGGCAACCACCGCCACCACACGCCGTCCCAGTTCGCGCACGCGGGTCAGCTCGGCAGCGAGCGCCCCCGGATCCATGCGACCCCGCTCATCCAGGCCCACCAGCACCACCTGGCGGCTGCCGAGTCCCAAGATGCCCGCGGCCCGGGCCACACTATAGTGAGCCTCGGCGTGGGCCAGGAGGACGGGTTCACCCTCGTCGCGTGCGAGGCCGTGCTCCCAGGCGTCGCCCAGAGCTACGTTACGAGCGGTGAGGAGCGCCGTGAGGTTGGCGAGAGAGCCACCGTGAGTGACGGTGCCCGCGAAGCTGTCGGGCTCCCACCCTATCGCCTCACCGAGTTCCCGGACCATAGCCTGCTCCACAGCGGTGGCCCAGGGCCCCATCTCGTAGATGGCCATCACCTGGTTGGTGACCGACCCCACCGCGTCGAACAGGCCGCCGAGCGGCACCGGAGCAGGTACCTGGTGCCCGATGTAGCGCGGGTCGTGCAGGTTGAGACCCCGCTCCAGCATCACCTGGACCAGGCGCGGCGAAATGGTCGGCGAGCGGAAATCGGCCCGCCGCTCGACCCTGCCTCGGCTGCTCAAGAACAGGCTCGCCTCGCAGATACCGTCAGCCGGCTCCGCCCAAGGCAGGACCGCGCCCTCCGAGCGCTCGGCGCGCGCAAGATGGTCGGCTAGGAGGTCGGCCAAGCGGTGACCGGCCTCGCGGAGAAGCTGCGGATCGTACGCGGAGGCGATCCTCTGCCGAGCGGAGGCGAGTCCGTCAAGAGCGGTCAAGGTGCTCGGACTCCCCGACCGTCGGGGCTCAGTCCTTGCTTGCCGGCGCCTTGATGAGGCCGATCAGCGCCATCACGTAGATCACGAGGAGGAGGATCGACCAGATCGGGAAGTAGGGGATCATGAAGAACTCGGAGAGCGCCGCCAGAGACAGGGCGATGATGCCAACGATCTCCCCCCACCGTTTCCCGTTGAGCGCCGCAGCTCCGGCGAGGATAAGGAGCACGCCTACCGCCAGCGACCAGACGGCGAGGCCGGTGATATCAACCAGAAGATAGCCCTCATAGCCCTGCACTATCCACTCGTCTCGGAAGAGGCCGATGACCCCGGATAGCATCTTGAAGCCGCCCGTGATCATCATGAGGAACGCCCCGATGGCGGCCCAGCTCGCCCACCTACCCTGGCCCGTGTTCTCCGTCATCTGTCGACCTCCCTGCATCCGCAAGCGATAGGAATGCCACGGGCTCGACGCCGCTTGGGCCGAGTCTCGTAGCAAGCGGGATACTTCGAGCAAGGTGAGAGAGAACCTTCTTTTGCGCCTACGAACCGTCTTTCGGTCCGGTGAGGACCACATCAAGCAAGAAGTATTGCAAGACATAGTAAATGCAACGTCATGCAACTACGTGCGTGACGGGCTGACGATTCCTCGGGCTTGTGCTAGCCTCTGCGGGCTAGCCCGTGAGGACCATGTCGCCGGGCGGAATACGTCGACATGCGGTGAGGGAGGCTCTGATCAACAGAGGCACGGTGCAGAGTATCGGTCCGCGGCTTGTCTGCGTCTTTCTCCTCGCCCTGGTCTGCGTACTCACCGGCACTCAGTCCACCCAGGCCGCGCCGCAGGACATCACCCGGGCCCAGAACCAGGCTGCCGCGCTCGAGGCCCAGCTCAAAGAGCTGACCGCCCAAGCCCAGGAACTCAGAGAGCAGTATGAATCCGCCAACGCACAGCTGGCTCAGACCCAGAACGACGCCGCCGAGAACGCGGCCCTGCTTGCGCAGGCCCAGCAAGACCAAGAGAGTGCGGAGAGCGCGCTGAACGACCGTCTGGCTGAGATCTACAAGCAGGGGCGGAGCGGCACCCTCGACATCCTGCTGAGCTCGAGCTCGTGGTCCGATCTTCTTGATCGCATGACGATCCTCGAGCGGATCAGCAAGCAGGACACCGACCTCCTCAAGCAGGTGACCGTCTTCCGAGAGCAGGTGACCGACCGAGGGGCGACGCTCGCGGCTCAGCTCGAGAAGCAGGACGCTGCTGCGGAGAAGGTCGAGGCCGCCCGCCAGGCTCGTCACGCAGAAGCTGCAGCGGACCAAACAGCTTCTGAAGGGCAAGGAAGCGGAGATCGCGCGGCTGGAGAGGGCGTGGCAGGCCCACCTGGCGAAGCAGGCGCAGCTGGAGAAGGAGCGTCAGGCCAGGCTGCAGGCGGCGCTGGCAGCGGCGCAGGTGGCCGCGCAGAAGAAGAAGCCCGCGCCCGGACAGCCCTCCGACCACCACCAGACCGGACACCAACCCGATCCGCCACCGCGCGCCCAACGTCTTGAAGCCGGAGCAGATAGCTCTGGTGGCGCAGAAGGCAGGGTTCTCCGGTGAGAACCTGGTGATCGCCGTCGCGGTAGCGATGGCGGAGTCCCGCAGTGATGCCAACGCCATCGGCAGATATACCTACGGTCTGTGGCAGATCTTGTCCTATGCTCACCCCGACATGATCAATCCCCGCAATCCCGATGCGAGCAGGTGGTACGACCCCTACGTGAACGCGAGGTTCGCGTGGAAGATATCCGGCCACGGCACATGGTGGCGACCGTGGGGAGTGTATACGTCCGGGTCCTACCTGAGGAACATGGCCCGGGCGCGTGCGGGGGTGGAACTCCTCCTCAGCAATCCTTCGGCGGTGGTGCCACCCACCGCCAAGTAGCTACTGGATGGTCGGGCTCCGGCGGTGAATGAACGCTGAAAAGGGCGGATCCCCGCAATGAACGCTGAAAAGGGTGAAGCGGTCGCTACCCGATTCGCTCTCCAGACTTGCTCACGACCGTGTTGCGTATGACCGCCTGCTTGTCAGCTCGCAGGTGCTTTGTGCGGCGGCGTGACGACCTCTACTTGGTCGATGTGGTGGAGGCAGCGGAGTCAGCCCGGAGAATCTAGTGGGCGATACTGGATTTGAACCAGTGACTTCTGCCGTGTGAAGACAGCGCTCTCCCACTGAGCTAATCGCCCTCGTAAGGGGTGATGATGATAGCAGCAGGTCCGCCGGGCCGCCAAGACCGCGACCGCGTGCCCGGACCTCCTATCGGCTCGATACCGAGGGGACCTCCGAGTAGTGAGCGTGGACGATCCTCCACACCCCTTCTTCTTGGTGCAGCACGAACGTGTGACGTATGACGGCCCGTCGTCCGTCCTTCCAGAGAGCAGAGACCGCGTCCGCGGCCCAGGCCACGGACCCCTCGCAGTACGCCTCCAGTGCCAGGACTCTCAACTCCGGTGGACCCGAAGCGGTGAGTGCCCGGTACGCTTCGATCAAGGTCTCGCGATCGGCGAGCCACTCGCCGTGTCCGCCTATCGCAACGAAACCCTCGTCTTCGGACAGCAGCGCATCGGCCGCCGGGACGGCCTCGCCGGCCTGGACGGCGTTGAACCAGCCCAGGATAAGGTCTCGGATCTCGGGGCAGTCGATCACGTTCCGTCCCCCTTTCTCTCCGTGGTGTCGACGCGGAATCGCCGCAGCCGGAGGGAGTTGCTGAGCACGCTCACCGAGGAGAGGGCCATGGCGACGGCCGCGAACATGGGGTCGAGCAGGATCCCGAAGGCCGGGTAGAGAACTCCGGCGGCCACCGGTATCAAGGCGATGTTGTAGCCGAAGGCCCAGCCCAGGTTCTGCTTGATGATCCGCATCGTGGCCCGGCTGAGGCGGATGGAGGTGCCGATGGGAGTCAGATCGCCGCGGATGAGGGTGATGTCGGAGGTCTCCATGGCCACGTCGGTGCCGGTGCCGATGGCGATCCCGATGTCGGCCTGGGCCAGAGCGGGGGCATCGTTGATCCCGTCGCCCACCATGGCCACCACCTTGCCGGCAGCCTGCAGTTCCTTCACCTCCTGGGCTTTGCGCTCGGGGAGCACCTCGGCCAGCACACGGGTGATGCCCGCCTGACGGGCGATGGCCTCGGCCGTCCGCCGGTTGTCGCCGGTGATCATGTACACCTCGAGACCGAGAGCCTCGAGAGCCCGGACCGCCGCGACTGAATCGGCCTTGAGCACGTCCGCCACCCCGATGATGCCGGCGGCCGCGCCGTCCAGGACGACGAACATCGGGGTCTTGCCCTCTTGGGAGAGGCGTTCCGCGGTGGTCTGCAGGCCATCCAGCGCTAAGCCCCGCTCGTCAAGCAGTCGGCGGTTCCCCAGCAGGACTTCCGTTCGCCCGACCGTGGCCTCGATCCCGCGTCCGGGTAACGCCGAGAAGTGGGAGACATCGCCCAGTTCGAGACCGCGCCTCTTGGCTTCCTCGACGATCGCCTCCCCCAAAGGGTGCTCGGAGCCCCGCTCGGCGGAGGCGGCGATACGCAGGAGTTCGTTCTGGGCGGCATCCGGGGCGGACTGGACAGCGCCGTCGGCGACGATCACGTCGGTCACTTCGGGTTTGCCGCGGGTGAGCGTCCCTGTCTTGTCGAGAACGATCACATCGAGCTTGTAGGCCCGCTCCAGAGCCTCACCCGATCGGATGAGGATGCCGTTCTCGGCCCCCTTGCCGGTGCCGACGACGATGGCCGTGGGTGTGGCCAGACCCATGGCGCACGGACAAGCGATGATCACCACCGACACGAACGCGAGAAGAGCGAGCGTGAAGGCGGGCTCGGGGCCGAAGAAGTACCAGACGAGGAAGGTCACCACGGCTATGCCGAACACGACCGGCACGAAGATCGCTGGCGAGGTAGTCGGCCAGACGCTGGATAGGCGCCTTGGAGCCCTGGGCCTCCTCGACCAGCCGGACGATCTGAGCCAGCGCCGTGTCGCGGCCCACCTTCGTGGCCTCAAAGCGGAAGGAGCCGGTGCGGTTGAGGGTCGCCCCGATGACCTCGTCCCCCGGTCCCTTCTCCACCGGGATGGATTCACCGGTGAGCATGGACTCGTCCACGGCCGAGCGCCCTTCGAGCACCACCCCGTCCACGGGGATCTTCTCTCCGGGCCGGACCACGATGACGTCGCCCACGAACACCTCTTCCACGGGGATGTCGATCTCCACGTTCGGGCCCGTTCGCAGGCGCTACCGGGCGGGTGGCGAGGGAGCAGGCGGCGTCGGCGTCCGTCGCCGGCCGCGGCCGCGGAGGCTGCGGAGTCCGCGGCGGCGGGGGCCTCGGCGGCCGCGCTGGTAGGGGCGTCGGCGGCGCTGGCGGCCCCGGACACGCCGGCGGCCGCGGCCTGCGCCGGCCGGATCACCCGGGCCGTCTTCGCCTGCAGTCCCACGAGCCGGCGCATGGCGGCCGAGGTCTGCCCTTTGGCCCTGGCCTCCAGCCAGCGGCCCAGGAGTATAAGACCGATGATGACGACGGCCGAGTCGTAGTAGACGGCGGCCTCGAAGCCCGCCCCCGCGGCCTGCTCGAACGCATCCGGGAAGAAGGTCACGGCAGCCGAGTACAGATACGCGACGGAGGTGCCGACCGCGATCAGCGTGTTCATGTCGCTGGTGCGGTGGCGCAGGGCCGCCCAGGCCCCGCGATAGAACTGGCCTCCGGCCCAGAACTGCACCGGCGTGGCGAGGACGAACATGATGTACCACTGGGTCTGCATGCTCAGCCACGATTCCGGGATGAGCATCATGAGCATGAGGATCGCCCCGACCGCCAGTGAGACGATGAACTTGAGCCTGATCAGGGCGACCTGCCTCTGCCGCACCGCCTCGGCGGCCGCGCCCGGCTCCGCCGGCGCGGCCCCGTCCTCGGCCACCAGCATCCGTATCCCGCATCCTGGATCGACCGGGCGATCCCCGCCGGTGTGACGATATCCGGGAGGTAGGTCACCGTCAGTCGCTCGGTGGCCAGGTTCACCGCAGCGCGGACGACTCCGGGCAGGCCTTGCACGGTCTTTTCCACCCGGGCGGAGCATGCGGCGCAGTTCATCCCGGTGACCGGATAGGTGGCGGTGACGGCCGGGACTTCGTATCCCGCGGAGCGCACCGTGTCGACCAGGGTGGCGACGGATACCCGGCCCGGGTCGTAGCTCACCTGGGCCTTTTCGGTGGCGAAGTTGACCGCGGCCGCGTCGACCCCGGGGAGAGCGGCCAGTGCCTTCTCCACGCGCAGCGCACAGGCGGCGCAACTCATATTGCCCACAGGGATCTGGACGATCTCCGCTCACGTGTCCCCCGGCAAGGGCTTCGGGGCCGATGGGCACAGGATGATACAGTCGGCCGCCGCCCCCGCCAAGTCCACGCCCCGCCCGGGTCACAGACCGGCCCATCTCCCCGTGAATAAGGACAGGCAAAGTCAAGTAGCCCGCCGTCGAGGCCGATACTACCTGGCAGTGAAGCGCGAAAGAGACACCGTCGTGCGCCCGGAGGCACCCTTGTCGCTACGCTGGAAGATCAACCTCACTGTCGGACTCACGCTGCTGGCAGCCGTGGGGGTCGTGCTCTCTGGTCTCGCAGACCGTGTTCATGCGCGGTTTCGAGACCGTCGAGCAGAGCGAGGTGCAGGAACAGGTCAAGCGCGCCCAGACCGCCGTCAAATGGAACCTCGACGAACTGGGCGCGGCCGTGAAGAGCTACTCCTCATGGGACGACTCAGTCGCTTTCCTGGAGGACGGAAACCAGCGATTCATCGACTCCAACTTCCCGGACTCGTTCTTCACGGGGTTCAAGGCCAACATGGCGGCCATGCCTCGATGAGACGGGCGCCCTGGTCTGGGGGAGCGGCTACGATCTCGAGTCGTACCACCCGGCGGACCTCCCGTTCGGTCTCGTCGACTACCTGTCCGCCGACAGTCTCCTCGCCCGCCATCCCGGAGTCACGAGTGAGGTATCCGGGATACTCATGCTTCCCCAGGGCCCGATGCTCGTGGATTCACAGCCCATCCTCACCAGTGACGGCAAGGGACCGGTGAGGGGAGCGTTCGTTCTGGGACGATGGCTCGATGAGACGACCCTGGCGCAACTCGGGACCCAGACCAGGCTCGACCTAGTGATGCAGGTGGAGCGCCTCGGGCCATCTACGCTCAGGGCGCTGCCAGCGTGCGCTACTTCATGCTCTCCCTTCTCGCGCTCGTCCTCATCTTCGGGATCGTGCTCAACCGGTTGCTCGAGCACTCTCTCTTCCGCCGGCTGGCAAGCCTCACCGCCCAGCTGCGCCACATACGGCCGGGCCAGGGAAACCTGACGCCCATCCCCGTCGACGGAAGCGACGAACTCGCCCTTCTGGCAGAGACGATCAATGCCGGTTTTCTGCAACTCGGAGTCCACCCGCACGCAGCGGGAGGTGCATGCTCAGACCCTGGCCGAGGCGCTCGAGGAACTCAAGAGCCGGCACAAGGACCTGGAGAAGGCCTCATATCCGCCTACAGCACCTTCAACAGGTGAGCGCTTCTCTGGGAAGCAGCCTTGACATCAAGGACGCCCTTGCGCGGCTGGAGACCGCCACCCTGGAGATCTTCGAGACCGATGAAGTTGGCTGCTCAAGCTGATACCGGACGAGCAGCAGCTCACCGGCCTGGGCGCGTTCTTCCGGCCCAAGCCGGGTTTCGCGCATGCTACCCGCGTGCTCTTCGGCTGCGACCGGCCGGACACAGGCCTTCCTCAGCAGGCCAATCGCCTGCTCGAGAACGGTGTTCCAGGGCTCCGAGGCTATCTTCATCAACTCCGCTCTCCGGCCTCACCAAGGAGGAGCAACTCAGACTCTTCGGCGGTGCGCTGCCCGACCTGGGCGGCTTCGAATCGATGGCCCTTGTCCCCCTGATCGCGGACGATGCGCCCCTGGGACTGGCGATATCGGCCTCGAGAAGCCCGCGTGAGTTCACGGCCGACAGGCGGTCCACGATCCTGCTGTTCGCCGGCCAGGTGGCCCAGGGTCTCAAGAACACCCGCCTCCTGGAGGAGATCAAAGCCCTCGGTGAGATCGACTCTCTGAGCAGTCTCTACAACCGGCGGCGCGCGCTCGAGCAGCTCGAGATGGAGATCAGGCGGGCGCAGCGCTATCAGGGCACCTTCTCGGTGCTCATCGCCGACATCGACAACTTCAAGCTCTTCAACGACACCTACGGGCACCCATCGGGGACGAGATCATCAAGCGGGTGGCCGGCGTTCTCGATCACAGGACCCGTAGCTTCGGACTTCGTCGTGCCGCTTCGGAGGCGACGAGTTCATGCTCATCCTGCCTGAGGCATACCGCGCCGACGCAAAGACGGTCGCAGACCACCTCCGGGAGCGCTGGCCTCACTGCCCTACATCGCGCCAGACGGCACCCGCATCCCGCTGCGCATGAGCTTCGGCGCCTCTTCGTTCCCCGAGGACGGCCAGGATGCGGCGGCCCTGATCGCCGTGGCCGACGCCAACCTCTACGAGTCCAAGCGCTGGGGCGGCGACACCGTCACCGTTCGACCCGAGCCGATCAGCGGCGAGGCGATCGACTCCCGGTCTTTCAGCACCCTCGATTCGCTCGTGAGCGCGGTCGACAACAAGGACCACTACACCAGGCGACACTCGGCGCAGGTGGCCGAACACGCCGCCCTGATCGCCAGCGCTGCTCGGTCTAGCGCCCAGCAACAGGAGACGCTGAGAGTGTCGGCGCTTCTCCACGACGTGGGCAAGATCGGGGTGCCCGACAGGATCCTCCGCAAGCCGGGGCGCTCACCGACAAGGAAGTGGAAGACATGAGGCAGCACCCCCTCATCGGCAGCATGATGATCCTCGCAGCACCTGCCCGAGAGCCTCGAGGTCAAGGAAGCGGTGGCTTCCCACCACGAGCGCTGGGACGGCAACGGGCTACCCGGCCCAGCTGCGGGGCGGGACATCCCGCTGCTCGGCAGGATCCTGGCCGTGGCGGATGCCTATTCTCGGCGATGACCACCGACCGCCCGTATCACGCCGCCCTGCCCGCGCACGAGGCCTTCGACCAGGTTGCGGGAGGGGGCGGGCACGCAGTTCGATCCCGATCTCGTCCGGGCGTTCGTCGCCTGCCTCGCCCCGAGGAAGGGAGTCCGGGCGGCCCTGCGGCCTTGCGCCGCCCTCCGCCCCGCGCCCGCACCCCGCCGCCGCCTACTGCGCCTTGCTGCGCAGGTTCCGGGTCTTGTCGATGGCCTGAAGCTTCGCTAGAGCCTTAGCTTCGATCTGACGGATGCGTTCGCGGGTTACGCCAAACCGTTTCGCCACTTCTTCCAGCGTCCGCGGGTGCTCCCCCTTGAGCCCGAAGCGAAGCTCGATGACCTTGCGTTCCCGGTAGGGCAGCATAGCGAGGGCGTCGTTGACCCCATCGCGATCGCAACTGCGAGGCCACGGCGTCGAACGACCTGACCGCGTCTTCGTCCTCGATGAAGTCGCCCAGCTCGGAGTCTTCTTCCTCGCCGATGGGGGTCTCGAGCGACACCGTGGTCTGACTGATGCGCAGGATCTCGCGGATCTCGACGTCGGTCATGTTCATCTCGGCCGCGATCTCCTCGGGCAGTGGCTCCCGGCCCATGTTCTGGAGAAGCTGGCGCTGCACGCGGATGAGCTTGTTGATCTTCTCCACCATATGGACGGGGATCCTGATGGTCCGCGCTTTGTCGGCTATGGCGCGGGTGATGGCCTGTCGGATCCACCACGTCGCATACGTGGAGAACTTATGTCCCTTACGGTAGTCGAACTTCTCCACCGCACGGATGAGACCCAGGTTGCCCTCTTGGATGAGGTCCAAGAAGCTCATCCCGTCGGTGTGATAGCGCTTGGCGATAGAGACCACCAGCCGCAGGTTGGCTTCGGTCAGCTCATGCTTGGCCCGGATGTCGCCGCGCTCGATCCTCTTCGCCAGCGAGACTTCCTGCTGCGCGGTGAGGAGTTTCACCCGGCCGATCTCTTTGAGATACATGCGCACCGGGTCGGTGGTGGGCACATCGACGCTCAGGTCGAGCTCGTCGGAGCCCCGCGGCCATTCGAGTTGCTCGGCGCGGGCGTCGAGTTCCAGCTCCTCATCGGAATCGACCATGGATTCGTCCACCACCTCGATGCCCTGGTCGAGCAGGGTGGTGTACATCAGCTCGATCTGCTCGGTGGTGAGATCGACCTCGGCCAGGACTTCCGCGATGTCTTCGGCGGTGACGAAGCCTCGCCCCCGGCCAAGCTCGATGAGCCCGTCGACTTCCTCGATGTTGATGATCCAGCCTTCCGGCGCAGGGGTCCCGGTCAACTCACCCTCCGGAGTCGTCGCAGTGAAAGATTACGTCAGACCCCGGGTGCAGCCTTGTCGGCATACCCGGCGCCGCTGGAGCCCCCATCGCTGAGCCATTTGGCGCCGTAGTCGCGCATGTGCTCGATGAGCGGGATGAGGTCCCAGCCCATCTCTGTGAGGGTGTACTCGACCCGCGGAGGCACCTCGGCGAAGCTCTTGCGGGTGACGATGGCCGACTTCTCCAAAGCTTTGAGCCGTTCGGAGAGAGTCTTGGGGCTGATCCCCACCAGCGACCGTTCGAGTGCGCTGAAGCGGTTGATGCCGGTAGAGAGGTCCCGGAGGATCAGGAGGGTCCACTTACCCGAGATGATGTCGGCGGTCCTGAGAACGGGACAGGTCTCAGGGTGCGTACTAGAGGGTTGCACGATGCCGGCACTCCTGGGGTCTTCGAGCATTCTCCAAAAGGTAAGGAAAGGTACCAGACAACCAGGGCCTTTTCAACCCGTTGCAGGCCCTCTCAGATGCTGCTGCAGCAATTCGTTGACCAGTTGCGGATTCGCCTGACCCCGCGTCTCCTTCATCACCTGACCCACGAAGAAGCCGAGCACCCTATCCCGACCCTGCCTGAACTCCTCGGCCGGACCGGGGTTCGCGGCCACGATACGGGCCACGATCGCCTCGAGCTCATCGACGTCCGAGATCTGACCCAGCCCCTTCTCGGCGATCACCGAACGGGCATCCCCGCCGCTGACGGTCATGGCCTCGAACACCTCCTTGGCCATCTTGCCCGACAAGGTCCCGTCCAACACCAGACCCAGCATCTCGGCAAGTCCGGCCGGGGTCACGCAACAGTCGGCCACCTCCAAACCGGACATGTTGAGATAGGCGGAGAGATCGCCCAGCACCCAGTTCGCCGAGAGGCGCGCGTCGCCACAGAGGGCGGTGACGGTCTCGAAGTAGTCCCCCAGGGGCTTGTTGCCCGCGAGCAGGGCGGCGTCCTTGGCAGGTAACCCATACTGCGCGATCAGCCGCTCCTTGCGGGCCGCCGGGAGCTCGGGCAGCGAAGCCCGCACCCGCTCAACGTACTCTGCGGACAGTTCGATAGGAGGAAGGTCGGGCTCGGGGAAGTAGCGATAGTCGTGGGCCTCTTCTTTGCTGCGAAGCGTGGAGACCCTTCCGGTCACGGGGTCGAAATGGACCGTCTCCTGAACGATGCGCTCTCCTGCCTCGAGGCTGCCTATCTGCCGCTCGATCTCGGCCTCCAGCCCGCGATGGAGGAAGCGAAAAGAGTTCATGTTCTTGAGCTCGGTCTTGGTGCCGAGAGCCGCCCCCGGATGGCGTACCGACACGTTGGCGTCACAGCGCAGCGAGCCTTCTTCCATGTTGACGTCGGAGACACCGAGCTGCTGCACAAGACTCCGGAGCTGCGTGAGAAAGACCCGCGCCTGGTCGGGAGTGGAGAGGTCAGGCTCGCTTACGATCTCCACCAGGGGCGTGCCACCCCGGTTGAAGTCCACCAGAGAGTAGTCGGCGCCGGCGATACGGCCGGAGGCTCCGCCGGCGTGCACCAGTTTGCCGGCGTCCTCTTCCAGATGCACGCGGGTGATCCCCACCCGGTAGATGCTCCCGTCCTCGAGTTCCACATCCAGATGGCCGCCCACGCCCAGGGGCAGGTCGTACTGCGAGATCTGATAGGCCTTGGGCAGGTCGGGATAGAAGTAGTTCTTACGGTGGAAGATGGTCCGCTCCGCGATGCGGCAGTTGAGCGCCAGCGCGATGCGGGTGGCGTACTCGACCGCGGTGGCGTTGGTCACGGGGAGCACCCCCGGATGCCCCAGACACACGGGGCAGACGTGCGTGTTGGGCGGCTCGCCGAAGGTCACCTCGCAGCCGCAGAACATCTTGGTACGCGTACTGAGCTGCACGTGGATCTCGAGGCCGATGACGGCCTCCCAGACACCCGCGCCCGGCGCCCCGGGGGCCGACGGGCCGCGGGCCGATGCGGACCCGCTCATGACGTCACCTCCCGCACAGGAGCCGTCGTCACCTGCAGCGGAGCCACCGTCGGCACCTTGAGGCGCTGCTCGACGGCGTGTGCCGCGTCGAGCAGCCCCCGCTCGGAAAAGTGCGGCCCGATGAGCTGCAGGCCCACCGGCAGCCCCGCCGAGAAGCCGGCCGGGATGCTGATCCCTGGAAGCGCGGCCAGGTTGACCGGGATGGTGCAGAGGTCCGACCCGTACATTGCCAGCGGATCGGCGATGCGCTCGCCGATCTTGAAGGCCACCGTGGGAGAGGTGGGCGAAACGAGGAAGTCGAAGCTCTCGAAGGCCTTTGCGAAGTCCCGGATGATGAGCGTCCGCGTCCTCTGAGCCTGGGCGTAGTAGGCATCGTAGTAGCCGGCGGAGAGCGCGTAGGTGCCGATCATGATCCGCCGCTTGACCTCCGTGCCGAAGCCCTCGCTGCGGGTCCTTACGTACATCTCGTAGAGGTCCTCGGCCTGGGTCGCGCGATGGCCGTAGCGAACTCCGTCGAAGCGGGCCAAGTTTGCGCTGGCCTCGGACGGTGCGATCAGATAGTAGGCGGCGATGCCGCGTTCCACGCTCGGCAGGCTCACTTCCTCACACACGCCTCCGAGAGCGCCGATGGCATCGACGGCCGAATCAAACACCTCCCGGACCCCGGGCTCGCAGGCTTCGCCCACGAACTCTTTGATCACGCCGAAGCGCAGCCCCTCGAGGCCGCTGCGGTCGGGGATCCCCACCGGCGCACTCAGACCCATGCTGGTGGAGTCCAGAGGATCGGGGCCGGCTATGAGGTCGAGGAGCGCGGCCGCGTCACGCACGTCGTGCGTGAGCGGACCGATCTGGTCGAGAGAACTGGCGAAGGCCACCAGCCCGTAGCGGCTGACTGCTCCGTAGGTGGGTTTGAGTCCCACGACGCCGCAGAGCGAGGCCGGCTGCCGGATGGAGCCCCCGGTGTCGGTGCCCAGAGCCCACGGCGCCTCGCAGGCGGCGACGCAGGCGGCGGAGCCGCCGCTGGAGCCGCCCGGGACCCGGTCGAGGTCCCAGGGGTTGTGCGTCGTGTGGAAGGCCGAGTTCTCGGTGGAGCTGCCCATGGCGAACTCGTCCATGTTGAGCTTGCCGAGGAACACGAGGCCCGCGGCCCTCAGCTTGGCGATGATCGTGGCGTCATACGGAGGGATGTAGCCCTTGAGGATGCGCGATCCGCACGTGGTCTCCATCCCCTTGACCGCGAAGATGTCCTTGAGGCCGATCGGCACTCCCTCCCAGGGAAGCCGTTCCGCAAGGGGCTTGGCATCCACCGCGGCGGCGGCGGCCATGGCGCCTGTCTCGTCTACCAGGAGGTACGACTGCACCTGCCCGTCCACCTCGGCGATGCGGTCCAGATAGGCGCGGGTAAGCTCAGAGGACGACACCTCTCTGGAGGAGAGAAGCTCCCGGCACTGCCAGGCGGTGATTCCGGTGAGGCCCGCGAGCACGGAGGGCGCTCCGCCGGCGTCGCTCGCTCCGCTAGTACCGGCGCCGTCGGCGCAGCCCGCAGCGTCGCTGTGGCCCGCACCGCCGCCTGCCGCCACGTCTTCGTTCATCCCCGGCTACCCTATCCGCGGGACCACGAACTGCCCGCGCTCGACCTCAGGACCGTTGGCCATGGCCTCTTCGTGGGTGAGCCCGGGCCGGGGCTCGTCCGGCCGGAGCACGTTCTTGAGAGACACGGCATGCGATGTGGTCTCAAGCCCGGAGAGATCGAGTTCGGCCAGCTGCTTGACGTAGTCGATGATCTGGTCCAACTCGGGCCGCAGACGCGCCAACTCGTCCTCGTCGAAGTGGAGGCGGGCGAGCCGCGCCACGTGCTCGACCTCTTGCCGGGAAATCATCGTACGGCTCTCCTTGGGATACGGGGGATCCGGACGGCGCCTGTCCTTCGGCGCCCGCCACGGGCCCGGTGGATTATAGCCGAAAGCCCTGCGGCCCGGATTTCGAGGCCGGCGTGTAGTTCCCACGGGCGCAAAAAAAGGGCGCCTTGGCAGGCGCCCGAGAGGAGAAAGGAGGATTTCCTGAATGGGAAGAAACCCTCGGTCCTGTTATCGGCCCGCGCCTTCAGGACTTTAGGGATCGGTTCTACACAAACGAAAAAGCCCCGCCGAAGCGGGGCTTGGATGACGTTGAAGAGACGACCTCTTCGTTCGGTCTACACGGGTGAGACGTTCGCCGCCTGCAGACCCTTGGGACCCTGGACCACGTCGAATCGAACGGCCTGGCCTTCCGCGAGCGTGCGGAAGCCCTCTACCTGGACCTCACTGAAATGGACGAAGAGATCCTCCCCCTCCGGCTGCTCAATGAATCCGTAGCCCTTTTCGGGACTAAACCACTTGACAGTCCCCTCAGCCAACCCTGCAACCTCCATGTCTTCTGGGGCGGCGCGGCACCCCGTGCCCACCCCACTGTATTGCTCGCGGGCCAAATTCCCAGGCCCGCCGGGCTACAGTACCGGAACAAAGGGACCTGGTCAAGACATCAGTCCACGTCGCGTAGACGCTGCGCGGCGCGGTAGTTCTTCAAGCGGTTGAGGGTCTTGGCCTCGATCTGACGTATGCGCTCCCGGGTCACCCCGAATCGGTCGCCCACTTCTTCCAGGGTGCGAGGTCGCTCTCCCTTGAGTCCATAGCGCAGTTCCAGCACCTTGCGATCGCGGTCCGGCAGGCTGTCGAGCACTCGAAAGAGCTCCTCCCGACGGATCTCGCGGAAGACCAGTTCCAGGGGCTGATCCGCATCGAGGTCCTCGATGAAATCGCCCAACTTCGAGTCCTCCTCGTCCCCCACCGGGGTCTCGAGCGACACGGGCTCCTGCGCGGTCTTCTGGATCTCGGCCACTTTCGACGGAGTCACGCCCAGCGCTGCGGCCATCTCAGCGACGGTGGGCTCCCGCCCGCTGCTCTGCAGCAGCTGGCGCTGCACCCGGTTCAGCTTGTTCATGGTCTCCACCGCGTGCACCGGCACCCGGATGGTGCGGGCCTGATCGGCGATGGCCCTGGTGATGGCCTGGCGTATCCACCAGGTGGCGTAGGTGGAGAACTTGTAGCCCAGGCGGTAGTCGAACTTCTCCACCGCCCGGATGAGCCCCAGGTTGCCCTCCTGGATGAGGTCGAGGAACACGAGACCTCTGCCCATGTACCGCTTGGCGATGGACACCACCAGACGCAGGTTGGCCTCGGTGAGCCGCCGCTTCGCTTCGACGTCCTTCTTCTCGATGAGCCGGGCCAGCGCGATCTCCTGCTGCGAGGTGAGCAGCGGGATCTTGCCGATCTCGCACAGGTACATGCGCACCGGGTCGTCCACGGTGTGGTCGATGGTCACGTCCAGCAGGCCCAGGAACTCCTCCTCCTCGGAGAAGTCCTCGAGATCCTCCTCCTCGATGTCGCCCACTTCCACGCCCATCTCCAGGAGCAGCGAGTAGACGAACTCCAGGTCCTCGGGAGTGAGGTCGGCGTCCTGCACCAGCGCGCCCATCTCGTCCAACGAGAGAGACCCTCGGGAGCGGGCCTGCTCGAGGATCTCCTGCAGGACGTCGTCGGTGATGCCCGGTTCCCCGGCCACCTATGGCCGCCCTTCCTCGGGGTCGAGGTTGGTGAGGTTCCCTTTCACGCTCTGGAGCAGCCGTTCCAGGTGGAAGAGACGTCGCTGCTGCTCCTGGACGTCGCCGCCCTGATCCAGACGGCTCCGGAGAGCGGCGATGGTCCGACTGAGATACTGCTCCTGCAACCGAAGATGGAACTCGTCGAGCACCGCGCCCGAATAGCGGTTCTGGTCGGCCTCCATCACCAGGCGCACGAAGAGTCTGCCCGCCTCGGAGTCGCCGTGGGCCCGTACCTTGAGACCGTCGAGGGCCGAGCCATCGTCACTGTCGGTCAGGGCGGCGAAGGCTTCGCGAAGGCCCACGAAGACTTCGCGGTTGCTGGGGTCGGCGAAGTGCTCGGGAGTGAGGACCTGGAGCATCGGGGCGGCGCGGCCGGGGTGGCAGGCCGCAGCGACCAGGAATTCGCGCTCGATGACGGTCTCGTTGGCCAGGAGGCGCTCCGCCATGCCCGGCGGGCGCCCGCGCACGGCCGACGACGCAGAGGTCGACCGCGTCCTCGCCCCCCCGGTCGAATCCCGCAGCAGCAGGGCGATGCTCTCCGGCGAGAGCCGGAGCCGATCGGCCACAATGGGGATCTCTTCTTCCCGCTCCTTGAGCGAGACCGCGCGGCCCATGATCCGGCGCACCTCCTCGAACGCGCGCACTCGGCCGTCGGAGGTGGCGGTATCGCTCCGATCCAGCGCCTGGCGCAGTTCGAACCCCAACAGGGACATCTTTCCAGCAAGCACCCGAGAAACCTCTTCGCGTCCTCCCTGGACGGCCACGTCCGCCGGATCGCTCCCCGCGGGGAGCAGCGCCACGCAGGGCCGCAGAGAATGGCCGCGGGCCAGCTCGCCGGACCGCAGCATGGCCTCGGTACCCGCCCGGTCGGCATCGAACATGAAGGTGACGTTGTTGGTGAACCGCATCATCAGACCGATCTGAGCGTCGGTGAGCGAGGTCCCCATGGAGGCGACCACGTTGCCCACTCCCGCCTGCGCGAGCCCCAGGACGTCTGTGTAGCCCTCCACCACCACTACCTCGTCGGCATCCGCGATAGCCCGCCTAGCCTGATAGAGCCCGTAGAGAAGGTGGCCCTTCTGGTAGAGAGGCCCCTCCGGCGAATTGAGGTACTTCGGGCGTCTCGTCTTTGAGCGTCCGTCCCCCGAACCCCACCACCCGGCCGCGCTGGTCCACCAACGGGAACATCAGGCGGCCGCGGAAGCGGTCGTAGGTCTTGCCCGCCTTGGCGCACCAGCAGACCGGCGTCCTCGAGCTCGCGGTCGGAGAAGCCCTCTTTTGCCGCCCTCCGCTGCAGACCCCTCCACTCGTCCGGCGACAGGCCCACCCTGAAGAGGTTGCACACCTCGCGGCCCAGACCCCGCTTCTCCAGGTACTCGCGGGCGGCGCTCCCGCTCTGTGATTCCCAAAGGAAGCGCTGATAGAACACGGCCGCCTTGTCGAGCAGTTGGAGGAGACGCGCATCGCGGTCCTTGCGCCCCGCGTCGGGCCCGGCTCCTTCCTCGTAATCCACCTGGACGCCGTAGCGCTCTCCCAGTTGCTCGATGACCTCGGAGAACGTCAGGTTCTCCACCTTTTCCAGGAAGCGCACCAGGTCGCCACCCTCACCGCAACCGAAGCAATAGTAGAGACCCTTGTCGGAACTGACGCTGAACGAGGGTGTCTTCTCCTGGTGAAACGGGCAGAGACCGGAATAGGTGACGCCCCGCTTGCGCAGGCTGGTGTACCCGGAAATGACGTCCACGATATTGGCCGCTTCGAGAACGGCCTGGACGCTGCTGTCCTTGATGAAAGGACTCACCGGAGGAGCGGCCTCAAGGAGCGGCCCACGAGCGCGGCTCGAACAGTTCCCTATAGCGGCTGACGGCGTAGCGATCGGTCATGCCGGCGATATAGTCGGTGACCACCTGGATGCGAGCCTGCCGTTCCCCGGCGGTCGGCCGCCCGGCGTCGCTCGTGGCGGCGTGACCGGCGCCGGCGGGATCGCCTCCTGGCCCATCCCTCAGGATGCTCGAGGAAGTACTCCATGAGGTTCGTGATCACGTGCCTCACCCGCCGCTCTCCCGCCCGCACCAGAGACTGGGGATAGACCGTCTGCGAAGAGGAAGTCCCGCAGTTCGTCCATGGCAGCGGCCACGAGCGGGCTCTGGACGATAGTCCCCGTCTCGTAGCTGGTGTCGACGAGATCGTGGACCAGTGCGTCGATGCGATCGCCGCCCGTCTGCCCCAGCAGCTCGAGCGGCCCGGCGGGAAGATCGAGCGGGGTGATGAGACCCGCCCGCAGGGCGTCGTCGATGTCGTGGTTGATGTAGGCGATGCGATCGGCGAAGTGGACGATCTGCCCCTCCAGAGTCGCGGGCGTGTCCTCCCCGGTGTGGTGGCGGATGCCGTCACGCACCTCCCAGGTGAGGTTCAGACCCCGGCCGTCGTTCTCGAGGACCTCCACCACCCGGGCGCTCTGCTCGTTGTGCTGGAAGCCTCCCGCGCCGAGGTCCGCGAGTATCTCGTCGCATGACGCTCTCGCCGGCATGGCCGAACGGCGTGTGACCCAGGTCGTGGCCCAGGGCGACGGCCTCGGTGAGGTCTTCGTTGAGGCGGAGAGCCCGGGCGATGCGTCCGGGCGATGCCGGACACCTCGAGCGTGTGAGTGAGCCGGGTGCGGTAGTGGTCGCCCTCGGGCGCGATGAAGACCTGGGTCTTGTGCTTGAGCCGGCGGAACGCCTTGCAGTGGACGATGCGGTCGCGGTCGCGCTGGTAGGGGGTGCGGAGAGTGCAGGGCTCCTCGGGGCGCTCGCGCCCCCGAGAGTCCGGCCGAGCGCTGCGCCCACCGGGAAAGGTCCGCCTCCTAGAGGTCGGCGGACAACAGACCCTTCCCGGCCCTCTCGTGCTTCACAGCGTCACCGGCCCCGCCGTGCACGCGGCCCGCCGACCTCGGCTCCGGGACGCTGCGCAGGCGGCGCCCCCGGGCGCGGCCCGTCCCGCGCCGTCGCACTCTCAGTCGCCCACCTTGCCGGCGGCCTTCTCTTCGAGCACCGCCTGAGCAGCCGCCAGCCGGGCCAGCGGCACCCGGTACGGGCTGCAGCTGACGTAGTTGAGACCGGTGCGGTGGCAGAACTTCACGCTGCTCGGTTCGCCGCCGTGCTCGCCACAGATGCCCGTCTTGAGCTCCGGCTTGACCGAGCGGCCCTTCTGCACGGCCATGGCCACCAACTGGCCCACTCCGCCCTGGTCGAGCTTCTCGAAGGGGTTGCTCTTGAGCAGATCGGTCTTGAGATAGTGCGTCAGGAACTTGCCCTCGGCGTCGTCGCGGGAGAAGCCCAGGGTCATCTGGGTGAGGTCGTTGGTGCCGAAGCTGAAGAAGTCGGCCTGCCGCGCGATCTCGTCGGCGGTCAGGGCCGCGCGGGGCACCTCGATCATCGTGCCGACCGTGTAGTCGATCTTGACGCCCGCGCTCCTTGAGCACCGCGTCGGCGGTCTCCACGGTGAGGGCCCGCATCCGCTTCGAGCTCTTCCTCGAAGCCCACCAGCGGGATCATGATCTCCACGTGGGGCATCTCGCCGGTCGCGGCCAGCACGTCGGCGGCCGCTTCGATGATGGCGCGCACCTGCATGGCGTAGATCTCGGGCCACTGGATGCCCAGACGGCAGCCGCGGGTGCCGAGCATGGGGTTGGCCTCGGACAGTGACTTGACCTTGGCGATGAGCATCTCCTGCGCGGCGATCGCCTCGGCCGGCGCGCCGGTCAGGCGCAGCCGCTCCAGCTCCACCATGGCCTCGGTGTAGTTGGGCAGGAACTCGTGCAGCGGCGGGTCGAGCAGGCGGATGGTCACCGGCAGACCCGCCATCGCCTCGAAAGATGCCATCGAAGTCCTCGCGCTGGAAGGGCAGCAGCTTGGCGAGATGCTGCTCGCGCTCCTCCGTGGTCTCGGCCATGATCATGTTGCTGCACGTGCGGCAGGCGCTCCTGCTGCATGAACATGTGCTCGGTGCGGCAGAGACCGATGCCCTCGGCGCCGAACTCGCGGGCCTGTGCGGGCATCCTCGGGCGTGTCGGCGTTGGTGCGGACCCTGAGGCGGCGGATCTCGTCGGCCCAGCCCAGCACGGTGTTGACGTTCTCGTCGGTGACAGCCGGCGCCAGCTCGGCCTGGCCCAGGATCACCCGGCCGGTGGCGCCGTCCATGGAGATCCAGTCGCCGTCGTTGACCACGACGTCGCCGACGGTGAAGCGCTTGGCGTCGGTCGTCGATCTTGAGTTCCTGCGCGCCGGCGATGCAGGGCTTGCCCATGCCGCGGGCGACGACGGCCGCATGGGACGTCATGCCGCCGTGGCTGGTGATGACCCCCTGGGCGTGCATGAGTCCGTGGATATCGTCGGGGTTGGTCTCCCAGCGGACCAGGATGACCTGCTCGCCCTTGGAGCCCTGCTCCTCGGCCTCGTCGGCGTCGAACACGACCTTGCCCACGCCGGCGCCCGGCGAGGCGCCGAGCCCGGTGGCCAGGACGTGCAGCTGGCGCTTGGGATCGAGGCGCGGATGCAGCAGCTGGTCGAGCTGGCTGGGGTCGACCCGCATCACCGCCTCTTCCTTGGTGATGAGGCCCTCGGCCACCATGTCGACGGCCATCTTGCAGAGCCGCCGGGGCCGTCCGCTTGCCGTTGCGGGTCTGCAGCATGTAGAGCTTCGTGTCCTCGATGGTGAACTCCACGTCCTGCATGTCCCGGTAGTGCTTCTCGAGGGTCTCGCGGATCTCGTAGAGCTGCTCGAGGGCCGCGGGCATGACCTCGCCCAACTCCTCCAGCGGCCGGGGATGCGCGCACGCCGGCCACGACGTCCTCGCCCTGCGCGTTCATGAGGAACTCGCCGTAGAAGAAGTTCTCGCCGGTGGAGGGGTCGCGGGTGAAGGCCACGCCGGTGCCGGAGGTCTCGCCCTTGTTGCCGAACACCATGGTCTGCACGTTCACGGCGGTGCCCAGATCGTCGGGGATGCCCTGGGTGCGGCGGTAGACCTTGGCCCGATGGTTGTCCCAGCTCTTGAACACGGCCTGGACGGCCAGGTGGAGCTGCTTGATGCGGATCGGCCGGGAACTGCTCGCCCGCGTGCTCGGCCAGAATGGCCTTGAGGCGGACGGTGAGGTCGCGCAGGTCGTCGGCCGAGAGATCGGTGTCGAGAGCGGCGCCCACTTCCTGCCTTCTTGGCGGTCAACGCATCTTCGAAGGCCTGCGAATCGACACCCATGACCACGTCGCCGAACATGCTGATGAAGCGGCGGTAGGAGTCGTACGCGAAGCGCGGGTTGCCGGTGCCCTGAGCCAGGCCCTCGACGGTCTCGTCGTTGAGGCCCAGGTTGAGCACGGTGTCCATCATGCCCGGCATCGAGAACACGGCGCCGGAGCGGACGGAGAGCAGCAGCGGGTTCTTGGGATCGCCCAGCGTCTTGCCGGTCAGCTTCTCCAGAGCCTTGAGATGCTCCTCCGATCTCCTCCTTCGAGCCCGTCGGGATACTCTCCGTTGGCGGAGTAGTAGACGCAGGCTGCGGTGGTGACGATGAAGCCGGGAGGCACCGGGATACCGATCCCGGTCATCTCCGCCAGGTTGGCCCCCTTGCCGCCCAGTAGGGGCTTCATGCTCGCGTTGCCTTCGGAGAAATCGTAGACGTACTTCGTGGAGCCCATCAGAACCGTTACTCCCTTCGAGATGCCGGGTACCCCGCCAGATCGCGACTGCTTCTCAGGAGCACGTATTCTAACGAAGCCCGCGGACGTTTGGAAGCAGGGGCAGGCATGGGTATGTTATCGTTGATGGGTTAGACAACGACCCTATGAGCGCGAAGGGAGGTCTGCTTATGCCCGAGCAGCTAACGGCAAAAGCTCGGGAGCGACGCGACTACGAAAGAACCGCCTCTATCATCTCAGGGGCGCTCGCCGTAGTCGGCAGTTCGGATCTGGCCATGCGTGGTCTCACCACAGCGGTGAAGCGCACAGCCAAGTCGGCGCAGCAAGAGATGATCGCCGAATGGCTCAAGGAGTATACGGCCCCCGGTCAACCTGGCAACACGTTCTTCAAGAACATCCGTCATCTTCATCCTAATGTACGCAAACGTTTCGTTGCCGGGATGATGGCCAACTTCTTCATGCGCGATCCGGAGTACACAGAGTCGCTCCTCAACGAGAGGGGGATATCGTCACCGACGGCTATCCTTATCAGCCCCTCTATGAGCTGCAACCTGCAGTGTGTCGGATGCTATGCATCCGAATATGACTTCGAGGACAGCCTCACAGAAGACGATGTAGAGAACATCATCAACCAGGGCGAGGAGATCGGTTCCAGGGTCTACGTGATCCTGGGCGGTGAGCCCTTCGTCTGGAAACCCCTCCTCGATGTCATCGAGCGGCACCCGCAATCGGTGTTCATGGTGTTCACCAACGGCACCATGATCAACGACCGGATAGCCGATCGCATCGTCGAACTGGGCAACGTCTGTCCCACCATCAGCATCGAGGGCGGCCGCGAGACGACCGACGCCCGCCGGGGCAAGGGGACGTACGACCGGGTCATGGCAGCTATGGACCGCCTGCGGGAACGCGGGGCCATGGTCGCCTTCTCGGCCACGGCCACCAGGAACAACCTCGACGAGGTCATCTCCGACGAGTTCGCCGACCTCATGGTCGAGAAGGGCTGTTTCTACGGCTGGTACTTCATGTACATGCCCGTGGGACGCGAGCCCGACCTCAGCCTCATGCTCACCCCTGAGCAGCGCGCGGAACTACGGCGCGGGATCGTGCACATACGCGGAACGCGGCCCATCCTGGTAGCCGACTTCTGGGGCGACGGCACCTTGACGGGTGGCTGCCTCTCGGCGGGACGCAAGTACATCCACATCAACAACAAAGGTGACGTGGAGCCTTGCATCTTCGCCCATTTCGCCACCGACAACGTCAAAGAGAAGCCGCTCTTGGACTGCCTCTGCTCGGACTTCTTCAAAGATCTCCGCCGCATGCAGCCCTTCGGCAAGAACCTGCTACGTCCGTGCCCCATCATCGACCATCCGGCGGTGATGAAGCGCGCGGTCGAGCGAAACGACGCCTACCCCACCCACGACGGCGCCGAGACGCTCATAAACGAGCTCCAGCCCGGCCTGCACGAGTATGCCGCCGGCGTGCGAGAGGTCATGAACCCGGTCTGGCTGAACGAAGTGCCGTGGGCCCACGCCTGGCTGGCGGCCGATCCTGAATACCAGCGGCGCAACCGCGCCCGGGTGATGCCTCTCAGTTGGCCGACGAGGCCGGCGACGAAGGCTCAACGAGAAGGCGGTCTCGTTCTAGGCCGCCCATCGAATATGAGACGACGCAGAACAGAGAGCGGCGCCCTGCGGGGCGCCGCTCTCTTCTTGTCTTCGGATGCGGCCGCTCGATCAGCCCTGGATGCACTCCAGCCAGGCGATGGTCTTGACCGTCCCCGCGACCGCGGCGAGCTGACGCAGGCGGTTGAGCCGCACGGCCTCGTCGTCGGCCATGACGAGCACGTCGTCGAAGTAGCTGTCCACGAACGGGCGCAGGCCGGCGAGCGTCGCGAGCGCTTCGCCGTAGTCGCGCTTCGTCCACCGCTATCCCCGCCTCGCCGGCCGCCTGCCACCACGCGCCCAAGAGCATGCCGCTCGGCGTCCACCTGGAACAGCGCGGGGTCCACGCCGCCCGGGCCTCGCCGGCCTTCGGCGCGGCGCCCTCCGGGCAGCTTCTTGGCCAGGTTGGCCGGGCGGGTGAAGACGGTCACGAGGTCGTCCCAGGCGTCGCCGACGCGGAAGCGCGTCCAGCGCCTCGGCGCGGGCCCGCAGGTCGAGGAAGTCGCGGGAGGTGGGCAGCACCGCGTCCACGATGTCGCGGCCGAAGCCGTCGTCGGTGAGGGCCTTGGCCAGCCGGTCCAGGACGAAGGCGGTCGCCTCGGGCACCACCGTCGTCGCGGGCGACCAGCTGCGGGAACCGCTCCAAGCTGGTCGTAGGCCCGGCCCAGCAGCTTCTCCACGTCGTAGCGCAGCCCGTGCTCGCAGGCGATGGCCACCATGCCGGCGGCGGCGCGGCGCAGACCGTACGGGTCCTTGGAGCCCGAGGGGGTTCGCCGCAGGCGAAGGCCGCGACGATGTTGTCCACCTTCTCGGCCGTGGCCAGCAGGGCGCCGGGGATGGTCTGCGGCGGAGCGCCGCCGGCCGCGTCGGGCAGGAACTGCTCGCGGATGGCCTGGGCGACCTCGTGATGATGCCCTTCCATGAGCGCGTAGGTCTCGCCCATGACGCCTTCCAGGTCGGCGAACTCGCGCACCATCACCGACACCTGGTCGGCCTTGGCCAGCCGGGCGGCCTCGAGAGCGCGCTCCCGGGCGTCGCCGGGAGCGCGCGGTCGCCTCGGCCAGGTAGCGCGACGAGAGCCACCAGCCGCTCGGTCTTGTCCCTCATGGTGCCGGCCTTCACGTGGAACACGATCTTGTCGAGTTGAGCGGCCATGGCTTCGAGGCCCATGGCCTTGTCCTTCTCGAACGAGAACTCCGCGTCCTCGATGCGCCCCTCCAGCACCCGCTCGTTGCCGGCGGTGATCTGCTTGGTCCAGGCGGGATCGCCGTTGCTGACGTAGAGGAAGGTGTTGGAGAGCGCTGCCCGTCTCGTCCACCAGCGGGAAGTAGCGCTGGTGCGACTGCATGGCGGTGATCGAGCACCTCCGGCGGCAGCGCCAGATGGTGGTGCGTCGAACAGCCCCTGGACGACCGTGGGCCACTCCACCAGGAAGAGCACCTCCTCCAGCTTGCCGCTGGGGTCGATCACTTCCAGACCCTGCTCGCCGGCCAGCCCGCTCGAGCTCGCTCCAGATGAGCTTCTCCCGCTCTACGTGGTCCACGACCACGCCCACCGTGCGCATGTCCTCCACGTAGTCGCCGGGGCTTGGCGATCTCGCACCGGACCGCCCAGCCAGCGGTGCCCCCGGCTGGCCCGGCCCGAGGTCAGCCCGGCGATGCCGAAGGGGATCACGGTGTCGCCCCACAAGGCCACCAGCCAGCGCACGGGCCGCGAGAAGCGCAGGTCCTTGTAGCCCCAGCGCATGTTCTTGGGGAAGTACATGTCGCGGACGATCTTGAGGCAGATGTCGGGAAGCAGCGCGGCCGTGGGCCGGCTCTCGCTCGGGTGACGTAGTAGACGAAGCTGCCGGCCTGCCTCCTCGCGCACCTCCAGGTCCTCGGCCGGCGTGATGCCCTTGGCCCGGGCGAAGCCCTCGCAGGCCTTGGTGGGGTTGCCGTCGGCGTCGAAGGCGGCCTCGTAGGCGGGCCCGCGCTGCACGATCTCGCGCGGCGCCTGCTCGCCGGGCACGTCCGCCATCAGCACCGCGATGCGCCGCGGCGACACCATCACCTTGACGTCCTCGGGCTTCACGTCGACGCCCTCGGACGCGAACATCCCCGCCACCCGCTCGGGCAGCAGGTCGATGGCCGCCCGGCAGGCCGACGCCGGCATCTCCTCCACGCCGATCTCGAGCAGGAAGTCGCGGGCGCCCCTGTCCTTGGGCGAGATCCAGGTCCGGCCGAGTCGGCGCCGGGCGCGCCGGCGCGGCGACCGCGCGCCGGTCCCGGCCCCGGCCTCAGCGGCGCTCCGGCCTCGGCGGCCTCCGACGCCGGGGCCTCTGCCTCGAACTGCTCGACGTAGGCTTCGGCCACCCTGCGGGCCAGGTTGCGCACCCTGGCGATGTAGCCGGTGCGCTCGGTGACGCTTATCGCGCCGCGGGCGTCGAGCAGGTTGAACGTGTGCGACGCCTTGAGCACGAAGTCGTAAGCCGGCCGAGCCAGACCGCGGTCCAGGCAGCGCTCGCACTCGCGCTCGTAGTCGGCGAAGCGACCTCTGCAAGCAGCGGGATGTCGGCCAGGTCGAAGTTGTAGACCGACCACTGAGCCTCGTTGGCCTTGTAGACGTCGCCGTAGGTGACGCCGGGCACCCATTCGAGATCGAAGACGTTGTCGATCCCCTGCAGGTACATGGTCAGCCGCTCGGTGCCGTAGGTGAGCTCCACGCTGGGTGGGTCCAGGTCGATGCCGCCCACCTGCTGGAAGTACGTGAACTGGGTGCACTCCATCCCGTCGATCCACACTTCCCAGCCCAGGCCCCAGGCGCCCAGGGTGGGCGATTCCCAGTCGTCCTCCACGAACCGCACGTCGTGCTTGGCGAGGTCTATGCCCAGGTGCTCGAGCGAGGCGAGATAGAGGTCCTGGACGTTGTCCGGGACAGGGCTTGAGGATCACCTGGTACTGGTAGTAGTGGCCGAGGCGGTAGGGGTTCTCTCCGTAGCGGCCGTCGGTGGGCCGGATGGACGGCTCGACGTAGGCGACCTTCCAGGGGTCGGGCCCCAGCACCTTGAGGAAGGTGGCCGGGTTGAACGTGCCCGCGCCCACCTCGGTGTGATGAGGCTGCCAGATGATGCAGCCCTGCTTGGCCCAGAACTCCTGCAGTCCCAGGAGCACGGCCTGGAATGTGGGTCTATCAGCGCTCACGGTCGACCTCGCCTTTGGGATTTGGGAGGCTGCCGGACGATGACGCTTCGCCTCCAGGCCGCGATTGTAGCAGCCGGCGGCCGGTGGGAGCCTCTGGCCGGGGAGCGGCGGCCGGAACCCTAGCCCCGGCCGATCAGGGCGCGAGGGTCGTCGTGGTCGGCGCGGTCGTGGTGGTCGGCGCTGCGGTGGTCGTGGTGGTCGGCGGCGCCGTGGTGGTCGTGGTCGTCACGGGCTCGCGGGCGATCCAGATCTGGACCGTACTCCCGATCTTGACCTCGAATCCCGCCGCGGGATCCTGGTAGATGCACAGTCCCGGCTTGAAATCGGGGGTCTCCTGGTCGACCACCTTGGCCTTGAGGCCGTACTGGGCGAGCCTCGCCTTCGCCTGGGCTTCGGTGAGCCCCAGGGCGGCCACCGCAGGCACCTTCACCGTGTTGACGACGGGCGCGTTGCTGATGTAGATGGTGATGGGCGAGCCCGGCTCGACTTCCTCACCGCCCTTGGGATTCTGGTCGACCACGGTGCCGCCGGGCAGGGTCGAGTCGATCGCTTCTGACCTGGCCACGAGGTCCATGCTGTTGAGCAGAGCCACCGCAGTGTCCTGCGTCATGATGCCCACGCCGAGGTCGGGGACCTTGACCGTGTTCGACCCCGCTGCGACCGTGATGGTCACGGTGGTACCCGCGTCCACTTCCTTGTCGGCCTCCGGGTTCTGCCGCAGGACGGTCCCCACCGCCTCCTCGGGGTTGACCTCCTCCTTGGTGGCCACGTCCAGCCCCGCCTTCGCGAGCGTGGCGGCGGCATTGACTTGGCTCATGCCGACGACGTTGGGCACCGTCACCTTGCCCTCGCCGGAAGAGATCCAGTAGGCGACTGCCTTACCCTTCTCGATCCTGGCCCCGTTCTCCGGAATCTGGCGGGCCACGTCACCTGCCGGCACGTCGGCCGAGGGCTGCACGCCCTGCTTATCCGGGTCGAAGCCGGCAGCCTGGATCTTGGCGATGGCCTCGGCCTCGGTAAGACCGACCACCCCGGGGACGACCCCGAGTTGGGCCTCGGTGGTGTTCCAGTTCGTGTAGATCACGTATGCCCCGCCGGCCAGCGCCAGGATGAGGATGATGACGAGGATCCACGGCCACACCCGACGAGGACGGCCGGGTTCTTCCCCCGCATGGACGTCGACGGGGCTGGTCGGGCGGCCGCCGCCGGATCTGCGTGGCCTGCGCCATCGACGCCGCTCCGCCTGCCGCGGCCACGGCCGCGGGAGTCATGACCCGGGTGACCTCGTCGGCGAAGCCGTTGGGCGCGGCGACCGGGTCGCCGGCCTGCACCCGCCGCATGTCCTCCAACATCGCCTGCGCGGTGAGGTAGCGGTCGACCGGACGTTTGCCCATCGAGCGCAGGATGACGGCCTCGAGGTTCTCGGGAAGGTGAGGGTTGAGATTCCGAGGCGCCGGCGGCTGGTCGTGCACGTGTTTCATGGCGATGCTGACCGGGTTGTCGCCTTCGAACGGCAGACGCCCCGTCGTCATCTCGAACATCATCACGCCAAGCGAGTACAGGTCGGACGCGGCTTCGACCTGCTGTCCCTGCGCCTGCTCGGGCGAGAAATAATGCGCGGTGCCCAGGATGGAGCCCGCTTCGGTCATGGTGGAGGCGCTGCCGGCGCGCGCGATCCCGAAGTCGGTGACCTTCACCCGGCCGTCGTTGTCGACGATGATGTTCTGCGGCTTGATGTCACGGTGGATGACGTCCCGGCGGTGGGCGAAACGAAGCGCTTCGAGGATCTGCACGGCCACCGATACCACGAGTTCCGGGCTAAGGGGGGCGTACTTGACGATGATCTCCTTGAGAGACCTGCCCTCCAGGTACTCCATGGCGATGTAGTAGGTGCCCTCCGCCTCGCCGCGGTCGTAGATCTGGACGATGTTCGGGTGGTTGAGGCCGGCGGCGCTGCTCGCCTCGCGGCGGAAGCGCTCCACGAACTGTTCGTCGTTGGCGTAGCGGGCCGAGAGGACCTTGAGGGCGACCTGCCGTCCGAGCAGGCGATCGTTGGCCAGATACACGTCGGCGAAACCGCCGCTGCCCAGCTTCTTGATCACCTCGTAGCGATCGTCGAACACACGTCCTATCAAGCTTCTACCGTCCTCCGACGCCCTCCGGCGCCATCAGCCGCGCGCTTCTGCACGCGAAATAGTACCGTATCGTCTACCCTCAACGGCTCAGCGCCGCGGCGATGACCTGCTTGGCGACAGGCGCCGCGATGCTTCCCCCGATCCACCGTTCTCCACCAGCACGACCACGGCTACCTGCGGGTCGCGGGCGGGTGCGAAGCCGGCGAACCAGGCGTGTGATTCGGCTCCGGCTATCTCGGCAGTCCCTGTCTTGCCTGCAACCTGGACGCCGGGCAGCGCAGCCGCGGTTCCCGTGCCGCTCTTGACCACCTGGATCATGAGGTCGGTCATCGTGGCCGCGGTGGCCGCGGTTATCGGCCGTAGCCAGACCTTGGGCGAGGTCTTCTCGGTGATGACTCCGTTGTAGCTGAGGATCTCATCGACTATGTAGGGCTCCATGATCTTGCCCTGGTTCGCCACCGCGGAGGCCGCGAGGGCCATCAACATGGGAGTGGAGAGGATGTCGGCCTGACCGATGGACGCCTGGGCCACGTGAGCCGTGTCCATCTCGGCGGGATCCGGGAAGCTGCTCTTCGCTCCGCCCAGCCGCCAGGGGAAGGACTCGCCGAACCCGAAATCGGCGGAATAGCCGGCCAGCGTGTCGGCCCCCAGATCCACACCCACCGTGGCGAAGGTGGTGTTGATGCTGCTGGCGAAGGCCTTGGCGAACGTATGCTCCCCATACACCCTGTCGCCGTAATTGTGCACCTCGTAACCCCCCAGCGTCACGGTCCCCGTGTCGGTGAACTCCGTCTCCGGGGTGACAGTGCCGGTCTGCAGCCCGGCCGAGGCGACTATGATCTTGAACACCGACCCGGGCGGATAGAGCCCCTGTATGGCTCGATTCAGAAGAGGCCGGTCGGGATCGGCGATTAGGGTCTTCCACTGCTCGCTGAGCTCGTTGGGGTCGTACCGCGGGTAGGAGACCATGGCGAGGACGGCCCCCGTTCGAGGGTCCAGCGCCACCACGGCGCCTTTGCGGTCGCCCAGAGCCTTCGCCGCCGCCCGCTGCACCCCCAGGTCGATCGTGAGCTTGAGGTCGGCCCCGCGCTTGGACTGTCCGAGCACCTGGCTCCACGAGCCGGTGACCCCGAGAAGCCCCGTCTGGCCGGTCAGCTCCTCGTTGTATACCCGTTCGATGCCCGCCCGGCCGTAGCGCAGGTTGTTGTAGCCCAGCCACGGCTCCACCAGATCGGCCAGGGGGTACTCGCGCAGGTAGTACTGCCCCTCTTTGCGGTTGGTGGCCAGCTCCTCCCCGTCCGCCGAGAGGATCAGGCCCCGCTCGATCTTCATCTCTTCCTCGACCGCGCGGGTGTTGGCGGCATGCACCTTCAGACTCGGCGCCGCCCAGACCTGGACGTAGGTGAGCATCACGATGAGGGCCACGAACAGCACCACGAAGAAGTAGAAGAGCCGGCGGATGGGCCTATCCACGAGCCACCGCCCTGTCACTCGCCCGCAGGAGGAGGGCCAGCAGCATGAAGTTGGCCACCACGGAACTGCCCCCGTAGCTGACGAAGGGCAGGGTGATGCCGGTGAGCGGAATGAGCTTGATGACCCCCCCGATGATGATGAAGGCCTGGAGGGCGAAGATGCTGGTGAGACCGGTGGCCAGTAGGCGGGAGAAATCGTCACGGCCCTGCATGGCCACCCGCAGACCGCGATAGGTGAAGATCAGATAGAGGAGGATGATCCCTATGGCGCCGACCAATCCCAGCTCCTCTCCGATGGCGGAGAAGATGAAGTCGGTCTCCAGGTTGGGGATGATGGTGTTACCCGATTGCAGGATGAGATAGCCCTGCCCCAGCCCGCGCCCGAAGAGTCCGCCCGCAGCCAGTGAGAACAGGGACTGGACGATCTGGTAGCCCTTGCCCCTGGGATCGACCCACGGGTCCAGCCAGATGTCCACGCGCGTCTGCACGTGGGAGAAGACGAAGTACAGCGCGACGGCGCCCACCAGGAAGAGGACCACTCCGACGCCCACGTAGAAGAACCTGCCCGTGGCGACGTAGATCAGAGCGAGCATGGCGCCGAAGAAGAGCAGGCTCGTCCCCAGATCCTTCATGAACACCATGAGGAGCAGCGAAAGACCCCAGATGGTGAGCAAAGGGGCAAGGTAGCGGAACGGAGGCAGAGGGACGCCCAGCACGCGGCGGGTGCTGACGGTGAGGACCTCCCGCACGCCCACCAGGTAGGCGGCGAAGAAGGCCACCAACAGCACCTTGGCGAACTCGCCCGGCTGGAAACGGATGGGCCCCAGGGCGAACCATAGGCGGGCGCCGTTGATCTCGCGGCCGAGGAGGGCCGTGGCAAGAAGGAGCAGGAGACCGGCGATCCCCAGCCAGTACTTGTGGTCGCTCAGTGGCTTCAGATCGCGGACGACGGCAAGCACGAGCAGGAAGGCGATCAACCCGACCACCAGCCACATGGCCTGCTTGAGCGCCAGGTCCTCGTCGATGCGGTACAGGAGCAGCAGACCCAGGGTGGAGAGCAGCGCAGTCACCGGCAGCAGGTAGGGGTCGGCCTTGGGCGCCAATACCCGCACGTCCGAGATGAGCGATGGCGAAAAGGGCCAGGAAGAGTGCCCCATAGGTGAGAGATGCCCAGGTGAGGGTCTCGGACTTGACCGTGTAGACCAGCGCGAACCCGAGGGTGGTCAGGATCAGCGCGGGGAGGAGAAAGATCAGCTCGCGATTACGCACGCTCACGGCAGCGCAGCCAACCCCCGCAGAAAGGCCTGCCCGTCTTCCCTCGCCACCAACTCGTGCGCGTCGACCCTCTCTTTGAGGTACTGCGCCAGATGAGTCGTAACTGACCGTCCCCATTTCGACCACCGAAGACAGCTCGATCCCGAGCAGGTTGCCAGGCAGCCCCTGGTAGAGGGCCACCATCCCGTCGGAGGTCCCGACGTAGTACACGTTCGAGTTGAACACCGCGAAGGCCGCGATCGCCAGGGCCAGAACGACGACCACGACGACGGCCGTGACTATCCACCTCTTCCGCGACCACCGTCCGCCGGACTCGGGGGCGGTCTCCCCGTCGCCCGCAGCGCGCGAGGTGCGTCTCACCAGTGGGGACGCGCGCCGGCCGAGCCGCGCGCGCACGCCCCCGGCGGGGCGCATGAGGTCGGTGGCCGTCGATGCCGGCCTCTTCTCCCCGGTCCACCGGTCCGAGGACCACCGTATCCTCGTCGAGGTCCTCGCCGAGGTCCGCTGCAGCAGCTCCCCCGGCTCGTCGTCGGCGACCACATCGAGGACCACCACGGTGACGTTGTCTTCTCCGCCGTGCGCCAGCGCCGTCTCCACCAGGGCGTCCGCGACCGCCTGGACGTCATCCGGGCGCGCGAGCAGCGTCCCGGATCTCCTCGTCGAGGACCATCCCGCTGAGGCCGTCGCTGCAGAGCAGCACGCGATCCCCCGGCTCCACCGGGATCTCGAGAAGATCGGGCTCCACGTCGCCCTCGGTCCCCAGGGCCTTGGTGATGACGCTGCGGTGCGGGTGTACGGCGGCTTCGGCCGGGGTCAGCTCGCCTCGGCGGACCATCTCGCCCACCCACGAATGATCGTCTGTAAGCTGGCGGAAGCGTCCCGTCGCGCAGGAGATAGGCACGAGAGTCGCCGACATGGCCGACGATCATGGCGCCTTCGCGCACCAGGACGGAGGTGAGAGTGGTCCCCATGCCCAGGAGGTACGGCTCTTCCGCGCTGCGCGCGGCGATGGCCAGGTCGGCCTCGACGATGGCGTCCCGCAGTTCTTCCTTGCCCGCGGAGCCGGGAACGAGCGCGCGCAACCGCTCGCAGGCTATCTGCGAAGCGACCTCGCCCCCGCGCGCCCCGCCCATGCCGTCGCACACCGCGTAGAGACCTCTGCGGACCAGGAAAGAGTCTTCGTTGGTCTGCCGGACGAGCCCGCGATGAGTCGCGAACCCGGCTACCAGGCCCACTATCGCACCTCGACTCTGAAGATTGTGTCACCCACCTCGACCCGATCACCCGGCAACAGCTGTGTCGGTGAAGAGATGTCGGAACCGTTCACCTGGGTTCCATTGGTGCTGACCAGATCCTCCACCACCAGCCCCGACGGCGTGACCTCGAAGAGAGCGTGCTTGGACGACACGAACGTGTCCTCGAGCTGGATGTCCATATCCTGCGAGCGGCCGACCAGAGCAGGCGCCCCCGCTCGAGAGCGCGAACGCGCCTCCGGCCGGGAGCACGGGGCTCTTCTCCACCACCAGCGTCCAGATCCCGGCGGCGACGGCACCCGCCGGCAACGCGGGCGGAGCCGGCGTGCACCGATCCGACTGCGCCGAACCCGAGAAGCCCTGCTTGGCCGGAGCCGGAGCGGCGTTCCGCAGCTCGCGGGTGGTGGAGCGGATGACCCGATACAGAAACAGATAGAGGATTATGAGGAAGACGAACTTCCCCACGAGCAGCACTATCTGGAGCATCGGGACTTCCTCGGAGGCGGATGCCGGCGCATCGGCCTACTTGGTCTCCACCGTGATCCGACTCTCCCCGATCGCGATGACGTCCCGGGGACGAAGGACGGTGCTGGTGACCGGGTAGCCGTTGACCAAGGTGCCGTTGGTGGAACCCAGGTCGTCGAGCATCAACCGACCCTCGTTCCAGTAGAGGGCGGCATGCTTCGCGCGATACGTTGGAATCGTCGATGCGGAAGTCGGCCTCCCGGCCCCGGCCGAGCACCACCCGGCTCTGGCTGAACTCGCGGACCACGTCTCCGGCTCTCACCACGATCACCCTGCGTGCGAGGCCCAGCTGCTCGGCCTCGCTGGCGGCGATGACCTGGGTGGGAGCAGGCAGTTTGCTGTCGGTCGCCCCCACGGCTGCTGCGGCGGCTGCGCCGCCGACGGCTGCAGCGCCCGCAGTCCCCACGGCAGCCGGAGCGGCAGCCGCCGGAACCGAGGCAGCGAGGGCGGCACTGGGCGCGTACATGGGCTCCGCCTGATCCCCGTCCGAGGCCCCTACCGGCGCCGGCGCGCCGGGCGTCTCCTGCTGCGGATAGATCCGCTGAGCGAGGATCCCGAAGAAACCCAACTCCAGTTCGGGATCGAGCACCATCTCCACCTTCAGTTCGCCCTGGAGGAGGTACTGCATGTCTTCCACGTGCCTGGCCAGCTTGTTGGTGAGACCGGCCGTGATCTCCGCCGCGCGAGGCTGAAGGTTGTCGAAATCCTCGGGGCAGAGATAGACGGTGTAACGATTTCGCACGTACACCCGATTGGAGCGGGAGACCTTGTGGTCCTCCATCTCCTTCACGAGTTTGCGGGCAAGCTCAGCCGGTTCGACATGCAGCCTTTTGGGGCTTTTTTCAGCATGTGCCCCGGCCTTTCGGATGAACCTCATGAACGATTCCTCCTAGAGGGACCCCGCACCCTTGGTCGGGGCGATAAGGGCGGATAGGAAAGCGATTATAGCGCACGGTACATAAGCGACCAGGAAGAATCCCAGGTCCACGGGCACGTCCAAGGCCATCATCGGGAGAAGGACGAACCCGGCGAGCAACAGGACCAGGTACACGACTGCGCCCCACATCCGGCGCTCTCTGGAGTCTCCCAGATACATGTAGATAGGAAGGGAGAAGAGGGCGAACAGCACGATCTGCAGACTGAGTTCGGGGTGCGAGTCGAGGAGACGGGCGATCTCGGTAAGGACCGTCCAAGGCGATGAGGCATGTTCCGCGTTCTGCAGCACCGGCCCAGGACCGGGGGTGAAGGCGTAGGGAAGCGTCTCCCATCCCACCAGCCCGGCAGTCACCACGAGCACGAAGCCGCTGAAGAAGCCGGCGAGCGGTCCCCACCGCCGCATCATGAAGCCGGCGAGAGGAAGCAGCGCCAGCCCCACCCATCCCGCCACCGCCAGGGGAACGGCGCCCGGAAGGAGCGCGGCCCATTCGCGCCTTCTCCACCGTAGAAGAGCCATCACCACGATGGCGGGCAGAGCGTATACCACCCCCCAGCCGGCTCCGTAGGCGAATATGGGAGGGGCAAGCACCGCCAGGGTCAGCACCCCGCCGGCGAACGGCCACACCAGGGCCAACAGCGCGGGCACGGCCACCATGGGCAGGATGGCCGCCTCCGGATAGAACGGGGCTCGCGGCAGCAGGTAGATGAGCGAGCATAGAGCGAAGGCCCCGGCGGCGATGTGACTCCCGAGAAACGCGTAGCGCTCTCGGTCGGTGTGAGGTGACGGGAGCCGGCGCCGGATACGGGTGGCGACGGTCTCGTACGCCGACAACTGCGGCATGACCTTGGCCGCCTGCGCCAGTTGGCGTCCGAACGTGGCCGCGTCGGGCCGAGTGAAGCGGTCGCGATCCATGGCTCGGGCCAAGGCGTCGCTGAGGACTTCGGGCAGGTCGGGGCGCCCCACCGAGAGCGGGGGTATCTCCGGCCGCGACACGTCCCGCAGGAGCTCCTGCAGCTTCTTGCCGCGGAAAGGGTTCTTGCCCGTGAAACCTTCGTAGAGGGTAAGCGCCAGCGAGTAGATGTCGGTGCGCGAGTCCACCGTCTTCCCCTCGCCCTGTTCCGGCGACATATAGGCCAGCGTCCCCACCAGGTCGCCGTCCACGGTGATGGAAGCCCGGTCCTCGAGTCGGGCCACCCCGAAGTCCATCAGTCTGGTATCGATCGAGTCTCCGTCCACCAGCATGATGTTCTCGGGCTTGATGTCCCGGTGGATCACCCCCCGCTTGTGGGCATGCTCAAGGGCGCGGCAGAGCTGGATACCCACCTCCAGGATATCCGCGTCGGTCAGGCGCCGGTCCTGGTAGCACTCGCGCAGGGTCCGCCCTTGGATGTATTCGGTGATGAGAAGGGTGCGGTCGGGCTCCTGGATGATCTCGTACGCCGCGAGGATGTGGTGGTGGCTGAGCTTGGCGGCAGCTTGAGCCTCGCGGAGTACCCGGCCCTCGTCGTCCGCGGCCTGCGTGACGACCTTGACGGCCACCGGGCGCCCCAACTTCTCGTCGTCGGCGAGATAGACGGTGGCAAAGGCACCGCTGCCGAGCTTGCGGATGATCCGGTAGCGATCGTAGAGAAGGCTAGGGTCGGCCATGCGGCCAGTATACCGTCGGCACCGGCCGGGACTCCTCCGCTCCCGCGCGGCAGGACACCCGTGGCCGACTGCTTCGCGGAGGAGCCCCAGCCTGCACACAGCCGGGGCGAGTACCCGCCCCTGTGAGTCGCGCTTGCGAGGCGGTTGCGGCAGTAGGTGGGCCCTGCGGTTGCGTCTCCGAAGGAGGAGTCGCACCAGCGCAGCCGGGACGGAGATGCAGCCGCCAGGGCCGTCGCATGTCGTGGGCCCGCAAGCGCGCGGCACCCGCCTGCCGGTACGATGAGAGGCATCCCCCGGGGGGTGGGTGCTCGGGGGAGGAGTCGCGCCGCTACTGCGTGCGCAGCCGGAGCGAGTACCCACCCCCCGGGGGCTCACTGCCTGTGAAGCCGGGAGCCGCGAAGCGCTATGTTATACTCGTCGCGCTCCGGGCGAGTGGCGGAATTGGCAGACGCGCTAGGTTCAGGGTCTAGTGAGCTTACGCTCATGGGGGTTCAAGTCCCCCCTCGCCCACCATCATCTTGCGCATTTGGCGCCTATATATGGTTGATCAGAACAATGGCGACGCCTTCGAGGATCTGACCCAGGGGGAACGGAAGAAACGGCAGAAGAAAGTCCTGCCCAAACCGTTGCTCAGGCTCCTGGTTGTCCTTGCCGCAGTCATCGTGATCGTGGTGGTGATCGTCGTTGTGGTCAAGAGCGCCATGGAGACGGGCGAGGCCGCCGACTACCAGCGGTACATGACTTCGGTGGCCGATCTCGTGGAGCAGTCCGACACGATAGGCGCCGAGCTCGCCAAGCTTCTCACCGACCCGGGCGACACGAGCCGCAAGGACATCCAGACCAAGCTCGACCAGTTCGTCGCCAAGTCCAAACAGCTGGAGACTCAGGCCAAGGAGATGGAGGTCCCCAAGGATCTCCTCGAGCAGAACGTGCACCAGTTCCTCGTGCTGGCCATGACGTTCCGGGCCACCGGTCTGGCCGATCTGGAGCCTTCTCTCATGAACGCCCTCGAGGTGCAGGACACCGACGTGGCCGCCGAGCAGATATCGAGGGCTCTCTACTACCTCACCAATTCGGACTTCCTCTACCGGGAAGTCTTCGTCCCCAAAGCGACGGAGGTCGTCAAGGAGAAGAGTCTGGCCGGGGTCACCGTGCCGAGTTCGGAGTTCCTGAGCGATCCCGATCTGGCTTCACGCACCCAGGCTCAGGAGATCATCGCGACCCTCAAGAGCACAGGGAACCTCCAGGCCGTGCACGGCGTGGCCATCGACAAGGTCGTGGCCCAGCCCGATGAGCAGGAGATCAAAGACGGTCATACGTACAACCTCACCTCCAGCGACGAACTGGCCTTCCTCGTCACGGTAGAGAACCAGGGCAACATGGCGGAGAAGGACGTTCCCGTGGTCATCACCCTGGGGACCGCCTCGGGAGAACCTCAGAAGATCACCGCCACCATCCCCGAACTGAAGCCCGGCGCCCAGGTGACGGCCACGATCGAGGGCCTGAACCCCACCGACTACGGTGAGGTCGCCGTGCTCACCGTCGAAGCAGGACCGGTCGCCGGCGAGAAGTTCGAAGACAACAATTCCCTCAAAGCCAACGTCATCTTCAAGCTCTAGAGGTAGATCTTGAGTCTGGTACAAGGCTTCGAAGTCCTTGCTGTGCTCGCGCTGGCGGTCGCCATCGCGGCCGGGGTCGGCCTCTTCTTCGTGTACAGGCGTCTGCAGCGGTACCACCGGAACCAGCACGTCATCATGGGCTCCCGAGGTACGGTGGATATCGTCGAGCATGTGGCGGCGCTGGACGACAAACTGGCGAACATGCGCGTGGCGCTCGAGGACCTCACGACCATCGCGCGCGATCACGACGTCCGCATCGACAACGGACTCGCCCGAGTGGGCGTGGTGCGATTCAACGCCTATCAGGATCTGGGAGGCAGGCAGAGTACCGCGGTGGCGTTCCTCAACAGCCTGGGGAACGGCGTGGTCGTCACGACGGTGGTGAGCCGCGACTTCGCCCGGATCTACGTGAAGCTGTTCAAGGACGGGGTACCCGACATCCCCCTCGCTCCCGAAGAGGTCGAAGCCATTGAGCAAGCGCGAGGGGCCGGGCCCTTCACCATCCGCCCGCGAGTGGAGAGCACTGGGGATGACCGTGCGCCGGTGCCCGGCAAGGATCCCGGAGCCGGAGCCGCCCTGTCCGGAGGTCTGCCGGGACGCCGGCCTCCTTCGGAGCGAGAGGTGGCCCGCGAGAACCGCCGGCGCAAGCGGCAAGGACTGCCTCCCGTGGTCGAGACGGTGACACCCTCGGCCACAGGCTGGGAAGAGCCGGTCACGCCGTCGCCGCCGGGCGACACCACGGCCACCGACAGGGTAGGAGACGTTTATGACGTGTGACGGGATCAGCCGGCAGCTCACCCCTTGGACAGTGTCTTCGCTCAGTGAGCCGCTGCCGGTGGCCGCGACCGCTATCGGGTTTCTCGGGCCGGCCGGCACGTTCACGGAGGTCGCCCTTCGCGCCACCATCGACGAGGAGCGCGTCGATGGGCGCCCTCGTCGCTTCGTTCCTTTCGTGTCCATGGAGGAGACCATCGAGGCGGTGTCCACCGGTGAGGTCGATTGTTCCATCGTGCCGATCGAGAACTCCATCGAGGGGTCGGTATCGGCGACGGTCGACATCCTCGCCCATGAGATCGAGAACCTTCAGATCGTGCGGGAAGTGAGACATCCCATCCGTCACAGCCTGCTGACGCGACCCGGCGTGACTCTGGAGCAGATCACCAAGGTCGTGTCCCACCCCCATGCGAACGCTCAGTGCCGGATGTGGTTGCGCAAGAACCTACCGGGGCGCGATATCGAGGCGGCCAACTCCACGGCCAACGCGGTCGATAGGGTGGCCTCTACCGATCAGCCATGGGCCGCGATCGGCAACCGACTGGCCGGCGCCACCTATGGATGCGAGGTGCTCGAGGCCGACATCGAGGATCACAAGGACAACGAGACCCGCTTCGTCTTCCTGGCCCGGCAGAGGGAGCGGCAGGACTGGTTCGAGCCGTATAAGACCTCCGTCGTCTGCGAGATAGTCAAGGACCAGCCGGGAGCGCTCCTCCTGATCCTGCAGGAGTTCGCCTTCAGGCGTATCAACCTCACCAAGATCGAGTCCCGCCCTTCCAAACGCCGCTTGGGGGACTACATCTTCCTCGTGGACATGGAAGGAAAGGTGGATGACGGGCCCGTGGCCGACGCTCTGGGCTGTCTGGGCTGCAAGCTCCCCCGTCTGACCGTCCTGGGCAGTTATCCTGTGGGTAAGCCGCTCAAGGCTGCTGGGAAATGATGCCTCGCCGCTGGGAGGCACTGGGTATGCGTCAGGCTAGAACGCAGGAAGCGCTCGTAGCAGCGCTACGAGCGCGCCCGAGGACGACGCGTGGCGCCGCCCAGTGCGGTCCGGCGGCCGAGGTTTCGGTTTCAGCAGCCTCATAGCGTTCGGCTCGCGTCCGTAAAGGCCCCGCCCCGAGGAGAGTCCCGGTGCTCGATATCAGACTCGTCCGGAATGAGCCCGACATGGTCCGCACCGCGCTGCGGCGGCGTGGCCCGCACGCGGAGGCCGCCCTCGACACCCTGCTCGAGTTGGACCGAGCGCGACGCGAGGTACTGGTAGCCGTGGAGGAGAAACGGGGCCTGCGCAACTCCGTGAGCGAAGAGATCGCACAGGCCAAGCGCAACAAGGAGGACGCTTCCGCCAAGATCGAGGCCATGCGGACCGTGGGCGAAGAGATCAAGGAGCTGGAGACCCGGCTCAAGGAGACCGAGGCCGCCCTGGAGGCCGAACTGCTGCAGGTACCCAACGTTCCCGAGCCGTCGGCGCCCTCCGGGGGCGAGGACGACTCGGTGGTGATGCACCACTGGGGCACGCCCCGCGCGTTCTCCTTTCCACCCCGTGACCACTTGGACCTGGCCGCCGGCTCCGACATGATCGACATGGAGCGGGGCGCCCGCACGTCGGGGAGTCGCTTCGCCTACCTCAAGGGCGACCTGGTCTTCCTGCAGTTCGCTCTGGTCCAGTACGCGCTGCAGAAGTTGGCGGGCAAGGGCTTTCGGCCGGTAGTCGTGCCCGTGCTGGTGCGCGACGAAGCCATGTACGGCACCGGCTTCTTTCCCACCGATATGCAGCAGGTCTATCGGGTGGAGGCCGACGGTCTCAACCTGGTGGGGACCTCGGAGGTGCCGCTCGCGGCCCTGCATATGGACGAGATACTGGACGAGGCGGACCTCCCCGTCCGTTATGTCGGCTACTCCAGTTGCTTCCGGAGGGAAGCCGGCGCCGCCGGCAAGGACACCAGGGGGATATTCCGGGTCCATCAGTTCGACAAGGTGGAGATGTTCAGCTTCTGCTCGCCGGACAAGTCTCCGGAGGAGCACGACTTCATGCGTTCCGTCGAGGAGGAGATCCTCCAAGAGCTCGGCCTGCCCTACCGGGCGGTGAACATCGCCGCCGGCGATCTCGGTGCCTCGGCCGCGAAGAAGTACGACCTGGAGGCCTGGCTGCCCACTCAGGAGCGCTATCGGGAGGTGACCTCCTGCTCCAACTGCACCGACTACCAGGCGCGGCGCCTGAAGGTGCGGGCCAAGGGCGAGCGAGGCGGACCCTACCTCCTGCACACGCTCAACGGCACGGTGGTAGCCGTCGGCAGAACGATCATCGCGCTGATGGAGAACTATCAGACCGAGGGCGGCCTGGTGGAGACACCGGAGGTCCTGCGGCCCTTCCTGCCCGCGGGCAAGGAGTTCCTGGGCGGATGAGCGCGCCGGGCAGCGCGGCGGCCGGTGGCCCGAGGGGCGCCGCGGCGGCCACTCCGATCTACACCGGAGCCCGCGACGTGCTGATGGTGGTCGACGTCCAGCGCGACTTCTGCGCCGGGGGCACCTTGGCGGTGCCGGGCGGCGACGACGTGATCCCGGTGATCAACCGGTTGGTGCCGCTCTTCGGGCGCTGGATCTATACCCGGGACTGGCATCCCGGTCATCACGTGAGCTTCTCCAGGCAGCCCGAGTTCCGTGACGGCTCGTGGCCGCCCCATGCGGTGCAGGGCACGGCGGGGGCGGCGTGGTGTGCAGGTCTGGAGATGCCCATGAACGCCATCCTCGTCAGCAAAGGGGACGACCCCGACCACGAGGCCTACAGCGCCTTCCAGGTCAAGCGGCTCGACCTGGCCGAGTTCCTGCGGCTCCGCAAGGTCGAGCGGGTCTTCGTCACGGGTCTCGCGACCGACTACTGCGTGCGTCAGACCGCACTTGATGCCCGCGCCGCCGGCTTCACGGTCTTCCTCGTCGAGGACGCGGTGCGGGGAGTAGCCCCCGACAGCACCGCCGCCGCGCTCGCAGACCTCGAAGCCGCCGGCGTCCTTCGTATCCGCTCCGAGCAGATCGCGGATTCGGGCGAGCGGCCTCCAGCAGCCTACGACGAGCACGGCAACCCGGTGGATCACGATGACTGACGGCGAAGCTGCAGGCACCGGCAACGGGGGGCGCGACGTCTCCCAACGCTGGGCCGGGCGAGAAGACCTCGCCCTTCTGACCGACTACTACCAGCTCACCATGATGGGCGGCTACTGGAAGACGGGCCGCCGTGACCTCCGAGCCTGCTTCGACTACACCTTCCGCGACCTGCCTCCGCACAACGGCTTCGCCATCACCGCGGGTCTCGAACAACTCCTCGATCAGATCGAGAACCTTCGCTTCAACGAGCAAGACCTGACGTATCTCGCCGGACTGGGCGCCTTCGACGACGGCTTCCTCGACTACCTGCGGTCGTTCCGGCCGCGATGCAGCATCCACGCGGTGCCCGAAGGTACCGTCGTGTTCCCCCACGAGCCGGTGATCCAGGTGGAGGGACCACTCATCGAGGCTCAACTCCTCGAGACGGTGGTGCTCAACACCCTCAACTTCCAGACCCTCATCGCCACCAAGGCCGCCCGCCTCCGGCTGGCTTGCGGCGGCGACGACCTGGTGGAGTTCGGACTGCGCCGCGCCCAGGGACCCGATGGCGGCCTGAGCGGCAGCCGGGCCGCCTACATCGGCGGAGCGGACAGCACCTCCAACGTGCTCGCCGGCAAGGTCTTCGGGATCCCGGTGAGAGGCACCCACGCTCACTCCTGGGTGATGAGCTTCGAAGACGAGCTGGAAGCCTTCCGCGCCTACGCCGCCTGCTACCCCGATCCCATCCTGCTGGTGGACACCTACGACACCCTGACGTCCGGGCTGCCGAACGCCGTCACCGTTTTCAAGGAGTTGCGCGCCGCCGGAAAGCCGGTGCGCGCGGCGGTGCGGCTCGATTCCGGCGACCTCGCTCGGCTCAGCAAGGAGGCCTATCGCATGTTCAGCGAGGCAGGCTTCCCCGACCCGCTCATCGTGGCGTCCAACGAGCTCGACGAGGATCTCATCGCCGATCTCAAACGACAGGGGGCGCGGATCAACTCCTGGGGCGTGGGCACGCATCTCATCACCTCCTTCGGGCACGCGGCCCTGAGCGGCGTCTACAAGCTGGTGGCCATGCAGGACGAGGGCGGTGTCTGGGAACCGCGAATCAAGCTGTCTTCCAACCCTGCCAAGATGACCGATCCGGGCCGCAAACGGCTCGTACGCTACTACGACGAGGGCGGCCGGCCGCTGGCCGATCTGGTGCGCCTCGACACCGAGACTCCCGACGTGATCGTCCCCGGGCAGCCCGCGGCGCCCGTGCCGTTCGCAGAACGTCAGGACCTGTCGTTCCTGCGCGCGGTGTGGGACGCTTCCCGCTGCGAGGACCTGCTGGCGCCGGTCATGATCGAGGGAGAGCGGATGGCCCCCCGACCGGCCCTCGCCGACGTCCGAGCCCGGGCGCAGCGGCAGGTGGCCTCGCTGCCCGAGGAGATCCGCCGTCTGCGAAATCCCGAGATATACGCCGTCGGCCTTTCACCCAGGTTGGCTTCGGAGAAGGTACGGCTCATCAGACAGGCTCCCGGTGTGCTGCCCGCGGCGCCGGGCATCTACCCCGGCACGAACGGCGGCGAACGGGGCGACCAAGGCCGGCAGACTCGCTAGCAGCGTCCCGTGGTGGGGGGAGCCTCGCCGACGGGGATGGCCGTGGCCTGTCCCTTCGCGATGACTTTTCCTTCGGCCCCGGTGACCACCAGGTCGACCACCATCAGCCTCCGGCCGCTGTGGAGCAGGCGGCACTCGGCCGTGAGCCTCTCCCCCAGAGTCCCCGAACGAAACTGGCTGATACTCCACTGCACCGCGACGGCGTCCAACCTGGCGTTGACGTTCAACGCGAAAGCCACGTCGATCAGCGCGAAGATGAAGGCTCCGTGAGCAAGACCGTGCACCTGCAGGAAGTCTTCCTTGACGACCGCCGATACCCGAGACAGGCTCTCCGAGGCCTCTTCCACCTCTATCCCGTAGAGTGCGATCAACCGGTCGCCGGCGATGAGTCGCTCGACGCGGGCGCTCATTTCGCTCCCTGACACACCCACCTCCCTGCCGCTTTGTGATAAACCTAGCACTCAGGGGTCCGAAGCACGAGAAGAGAGGCAGATATGTATTGCCCGCAGTGCGGCACCGTCAATGACGATTCGACCAAATTCTGCACCAAATGCGGCTTCAACCTGGAAGAACACCGTCGTGAATGGTCCGAACCGGCCGCCGGATCGGCAGCAGCAGCCGGACAGGTTGCGATGACCGGACAGCCACCGGTAGCCGGCGAGGTCCCGGTGGCTGGGCAGGCCCCAACGCCCGACGGTCAGCCCGTGGGACAGGCCGCGCCGCAGCCCGGCACCTACCCTCCGCCGTACCCGCAGCAGTCTCCGCCCCCCTACCAGGGTGCGCCGCCTTACCAGCCCGCTTACTACCAGCCGGCACCCAGCTACGGGATGGTCCCCAAGATCCCCAGCTACCTGGGTTGGGCCATTGCCACGTTGATCCTCTGCTTCTGGCCCACCGGGATAGCGGCAGTGGTATACGCGAGCCGGGTGGGCAACAAGTTGGCCATCGGAGACGTGGCCGGAGCCCAGGAGGCCTCGCGCAAGGCCAAGATGTGGTGCTGGATCACGTTCGGGATCGCCATCGCGGTGTGGGTCATCAGCATCGCCATCATGGCTCTGGCCGCGGCAGCGGTCATCAACACGACCGTCACGGTCTACTGACGAGCGTCGCGCTGACGGCGGTCGCTCACTGACCGTCAGCGTCTACTTGAGGCTATACTCCGGCGGCGGCGCGCACAGCGCCGCCGCATCCGGAGGGGTGGCGGAGTCTGGTTGATCGCACCGGTCTTGAAAACCGGCAGGCCGCAAGGTCTCAAGGGTTCGAATCCCTTCCCCTCCGCCTGAGTCCGCCCGTACGGACGGCAGTAAGTCACGACTGATTGGTCAGCCCCGGTGGCACCAGGACCCTGGCCTTCGACGGGGGACCGACGAAGGTGTTCTTGACCCGCTTGGAGACGAGGAAGTAGGGAATCCAGACAGCGGCGAGGACAATCGCTCTGAAGATCAGCTGTCCTGCGTCAGACGTCGCGGCAGCTGCATATTCGGGATCTCCGATGGATGTGGACCAAGGGGCCACGAAGCTGATCATCAAGATCGCATCGATCACGCTTGTCAGGGAAAGGAACCCGTAGAAAGCGACCATGAGCGCGGGGAGTATGCGACGCTTCTGAAAGAGCAGCACCAAGAGGCCGATGGGCGCGGCCATGAGCACTACGGTGACAAAGGTCTCGAATACCAGCGTCGGCGCCCACAAGGAGTGGTAGAACTCATTTCCCGGGGTGGTGAGGACCGACCAGGTGTCCAGGCTGGGGGCGATGGTGCCAAAGAGGTACGCCGCGTTCCACAGGATGGCCCCGAACAACCCGATGATGGGCAGAACCAGCCAGCCGCCCAGTCCCGACGGCCCTTGGCTGAGGTCTTCCGCTCGTCTCACGTCCCAAGTTGACGCGTCGGAGAGCCGGAGCGAAATGAGCTTCTCGGCCTCTTCCGGGGCGATCTCTTCGACGCCTGCGAGGATCCCGTCGGGAATGCTTCCCTGTGACTCGCGGACTCCCGTCGGCGAATAGGTCAGCCAGCGGTGTCCTTCTTGAACGTAGATGATGGGGTCAGCTAGGAAACGCGACTTGTAGAAAGTAGCCATGGATCACCCGAGCCTGTCTAGCGAGGAGTGCCGACCAGACGATTCCGCAAGGACGAGCACATCCCTGCCAGACCGGACTATCGGCATCGAAGCTGCCCGCGTTGATAGTTCGGGCTACCTCGGGGTGATCCTTATGATGTCGTCTCCGACCGAAAAACCGGCGCCTGGTCTCTTCGACGCAACCAGTTCTGAGAGCTGTTCTATCGTGGGGTAGTCCGTGCGATTCCCAAAGCAGCGGGCATCGTCAATGAGGATCACATGATTGGCTTCCGTGTCGCTCAGAACGTGAAGCAGTTCTTCACGAATGGGTGTGTCTTTCTCCCCCTTGGCCGTGAGCCCACCTGAGTAGTGACCGTCGAGCCAGAACAGGGCGGGACCATCTAGTTCTCCCATCAACTTCCCAAGCTCAACACCACTATCACCACGGAGCAGGTGGATGTGTTCGTATCGCTCGAAGCGCCGTCTGGCCTCTTCGTGCAGCTGCTCGCTGAGCTCAATGGAGTAGATACGATCGAAGTCCTTCTTCATTGCGGCGATCATGTCGCCCATGTAGGTCCCGGTCTCGACGAGTGTCCTCAGGCCGAACTCCCTGCCGTACGAGCGAACCGTGCGCTCCTTCACCAAGTCCGGGGGCGGAACGGGTCGTCCCGCGCGCTTCCATTCCCAGACCTGCCTGGCTCGGCCCAGGTGCCAACCAAGGCGGGAATAGGGATAGTACAGAGGGGTATCCCGAAGAGTCTTTCTAAGTCGCTGTCTCACTTCTCTGCCCCGAAAGTGAACGGTGGCTGGGTCAAGGCCGTCGAATACTAGCAGGATGTGGCCCCGACCGCCCGTTCATGCAGCCGTTCAGTCTTCGCCGCGCACGCCCTCTATCCCCTCGCGAACCAGCCACGGGACCATGAGCAGGGCGGCGACCGGGTCGGCCCACCACCAGCCGAGCGCCTCGTTGAGCACCAGTCCCAAGAGCAATGTGAAGGACAGGTACGCGCACGCCAGCGTCTCCTTGGCCTCGGCCCTGAGAGCTTCACTCGGGAGTCTGCCGGCAACGCGAAGCTTGGCCCAGGCCAGGACCGGCATCACCACCAGCGACACGGCCGCAAGCACGATCCCCACTCGGCTGGGCTCGGGGCGGTCGGTCGCCGCGAGAGTGAGTATGGATTCGACCAAGACGTAGGCGGCCAGAGCGAGAAAGGTGATCCCGACCACCCGGTACACCCTTCGCTCCGCCTTCTCGATCCGCTCCTCGTCTGCGTTCGAGAACTCCAGCGACAGACGCCAGAGCATGAAGGCGGCGGCCGCGATCTCTATCAGACTGTCGAGCCCGAACCCGAGAAGGGCGATACTGCCCGCTTCCGTCCCGGCCCAGATGGCAACGACGGCCTCGACCACGTTGTAGGCAAGAGTGGCACCCACCAACCAGAGGGCGGCGCGCACCGCACGCTTCTTCTCCGGAGAAGGATGGTCCTCGCTGCTCATGGCCGGAAGTATCCCATCGTTCATGGCCAGAAGCATCCCATTCGTCACCGTAAAGAATATGGGGGTATTTGCCGATTCCAAAGCCGAAAACTACAGACGGGCGGTTCCGTGCTCGGTTTGGGATCTACAACATCGGCGCGACCACAGACTGGCTCCTATTGGAACCACGCCGTTACTGCATTGCTCCTCGGCTTCGTCGCCGCGTACGTACTCTGGGTTGACTTCTACAACGGCGCCTTGCGGCAAGAAGCCATAGACCTCATGAACGTCTTCCCGCCTCTCGCCGTCGCGGCCCTTTGCTTCTGGGCCTTCTACCGGGCGGGCAAGGGAAAAGTGCGCTGGTTCTGGTTGTTCATCGGTCTGGCTCACCTGTGCGCGGCCTTGGCCGAGAGTACTTGGGCCTTCTACGAGCTCGTCCTTCACGTCGAGGCGCCCTTCCCCTCCACGGCGGACCTCTACTGGCTCCTGTTCTATCCGCTCAGTCTGGCCGGGATCTTCGTCCTCGTCTCCTGGCGCGGCGGGGGCAAACTCTCGACTGCAGCCACGGCGCTCGACGCTTTGCTTTTTGCGGCGGCGGCGGCGGCAGTCCTCTGGGAACTCGTCATCCAGCCGGGCCTCGACCCTACGGCCGGACTCTTGGGCAACGCAGTCACCGTCTTCTATCCAGCGGGTGACGTCCTCCTCCTCGTGGGGCTCGCTTCCCTGGCCCTGGGTCAGGCTCGCGTTGCACTACCCAAGGGGATCGGGTGGCTTTCCATGGCCTTCCTGGTCACTTTCGCCGCCGACATCGCCTATTCGATCATGGAAAACGCCGGTACTTACCGGACCGGCAGCTGGGTCGATCCACTTTGGCCCCTCGCCTATGTTCTCGCCGGGCTGGCCGCGCTGGCATACCTGCGGACTGCTCGCTCGGCGGCTCGTGAGACCGAGGAGGAGAACCGCCTGCTTGAAGCTGTCGGGAGCGACTGGCCGGAGCGCCTGCGCATGTGGCTGCCGTATCTGGTCGTACCCTCGGCCGGAGTCCTTCTCTTCGTGCACTTCTTCCGGAGATCCGATAGTAGCTTCACCGAGGACGCGATCATCATCGCCAGCGCGCTCGGTCTGGTCACGCTCGTCCTCCTCCGCCAGATCGTGGTGGTGACGGAGAAGCGCCGGCTCGAGACCTCGCTCACGCGCCTCTCCAGAGAACTGGAGGCGCGGGTGAGTGACCTTGCTGTCGAGCAGGGCCACCTGGCCCAGCTGAACGCGGTGGCCATCGAGATCGCGCACTGCCGGACCAGCAGAGAGGTACAGGACGCGGGCTTGAGGCTGACCTGCCAGGTACTCGGCTGCGACGCGGCCGCGCTGTGGCTGCGATCCGCCGGGAAGCGTGCGCAATTGATGGGTAGCACGGGCCTTAGGCGGAAAGGGCGGCGGCAACTGCAGCGTGTGCTCGACTACCTCCGTCGCCGTAGAGGAGACGATGGCTTCGGGTGTCCCCGTCTGGCTCGCGGACGCCAGGGTCGCCGGCGAGGAGCCGGAGACTTCTTGCGAGTGCTTCGCGGAGATCGCGATCGTTCCCCTCATCTCCCGCCAGGTCTCGCTGGGAGTGCTCTGCCTCGGGTACGCCTCGGGTCGACCGTCCCCCTGCCAGGAGGACGTCTCGCTGGCGATGGGCGTGGCGTCGCAGATAGCCGTAGCGCTGGAGAATGCCCGCCGCTACGACGATGCTCACTTCCTGGCCGAAAGAGACTCGCTCACGGGACTCCTGAACCACCGCGGGATCAACGACCGTCTGGAGCAGGAGCTCGCCCGCGCGCAACGATTGGGATCGACACTCGGCTTGGTCATGATGGACGTGGACGACTTCAAACTCTTCAACGACGTCTACGGTCATGTGGTGGGCGACCGAGTCCTGCAAGATGTGGCCCGCCTCCTGACCGTCTCTCTCCGACGCTGCGATGTGGTCGGCCGCAATGGCGGGGACGAGTTCATCGCGCTGCTTCCAGACTCCGACGCCGATTCCGCTCTCACCTTGATCGAGCGGCTTCGGCTATCGCTGAAGGGCCACAACTTCACAGTCGAGAACGGCCAGAACGTGCCCATCAGGATGAGCTACGGAGTCGCCACCTTCCCCTTTGACGGGCGGAAGGAGAGCGAGCTTCTCGCTGCCGCAGATGCCAACCTCTACCGCTCCAAGCGAAAAGGCGGCGATCAGGCCACAGCCTCCGGTGGCGACGAGAACCGCCGCAACACTCCCGTCGGGGTCTTCACCGTCCTCGACGGCCTGGTCACCACGGTAGACAACAAGGATCACTACACCCGCAAGCATTCAGACGATGTGACCGAGTACTCTCTCGCCCTTGCGTCCAGACTGCGTCTCTCCATGGATACCCAGCGCTCCCTGCGCATCGCCGGACTTCTGCACGACGTGGGTAAGGTCGGGGTGCCGGACCACATCCTGCGCAAGCCCGCAAGTCTCACCGCAGCCGAGTTCGAAGCTATCAAACAGCATGTCAACCTGGGTAAGATGATCATCAACGAGATCCCCAACCTCAAAGAGGTCCTCACCGCGGTCGCCAGCCACCACGAACGCTACGATGGCGACGGCTACCCTCAAGGCCTCTCGGGGGAAGATATACCGCTGCTCGGCCGGATACTGGCCGTCACAGACGCGTATTCGGCCATGACCAGCGACCGCCCCTATCGCAAGGCCCTGACTTCGGAGGAAGCCAAGGCCGAACTCAGACGTGTAGCCGGCAGCCAACTCGATCCCCAGGTCGTGGCGGCCTTCCTCGAGATCATCGAGGAAGGCGAGGCGCAGGAACACGGGGCAGAGGACGCCGCGGCCTCCGCGTAGCTCCCTTCTTCCCGCCGAGTTTGCCGATGGACCCCGGTGCAGGTTCGTCCCGACCGGCAGCGAATACCTTCGGGAATGAACGGCGAGAAGATCCAACCACGTCCCTACCTCAAGCTGCTGCTCCTTGCAGCACTGGTGGGCTTCGCCGGCGCCGTGATCACCTTCGCGTTCATGTGGGCGGCGCGGGAGGTCGCCCACCTGATCTGGGAACCCGTCGAGAGTCAGGAGCGACGTCTGGCAGCCGATCCTGACCGTGGTCATCTGCGTCGTCGCGGGGCTCATCATCGGTGTGCTGCTCAAGATCTTCGGAGATCACGGCGGCATCTTCGCCGAATTGATGCAGGAATTCGGACGGACCGGCCGGTTCGACTACCGCCACGCGCCAGGCATAGTGATCACCGCCTTCGTATCCCTGTCCGCGGGAGGCAGCCTTGGACCAGAAGCGCCCATGGCGGACGCGTCGGGGAGTCTGGGCACCTGGCTGTCAGACCGGCTAAAGATGGACGGGAGAAGCACGCGGTCCCTTGGCTTCTCCGGTCTCAGCGGCATGCTCGGGGCTTTCGTCACCTCGCCTTTCAGCGGGGCGCTGCTCGCCCTCGAATCCGCCCGCTCGGCGCTCTCCCTCCCGTGGGTACTCATCCCCAGCCTAGTCTCGTCGGCGGTGGCCACGGTCACGTTCGTGCTCTTGTCGGGAGAGTTCTTCGGCAGTCTGTACGTGTTTCCGGAATACAGTCCTCGCCTGACCGATCTCCTTCTCGCAGTACCTCTGGGCCTGGTCGGGGCCGCGGCGGGAGCGGTCTTCATAATGCTGTACCGGATCCTGCGGAGGGTCATGCAGCCGATCCATCACCGGTTCGTCCTTCGCGGTCTGCTTGGCGGTCTCGGGCTGGGCGTGGCCGGAGCCTTGCTGCCCCTGACGCTGTTCTCGGGCGAAGAGCAGACCCACACCCTCATCGAAGAAGTGGGCGAGTACGGCGTGCTCATGCTGATCGCCATGGCCTTTGTCAAACTCGCCGTCACCTCCCTTCTCCTTACTTCGGGCTGGAAGGGGGGCTATATCTTCCCGACCATGTTCGCGGGCGTAGCTCTGGGCATCGCGGCGCATCTCATCTTTCCCAGCATCCCGCTGGCGGTCGCCGTGGCTACGACCATGGCGGGCGCGATGGTGGCCACCATGAAGGCACCGCTGTTCACTGCGCTCTTCACAGCGATGCTCGTGCAGCGTGAGGCCGCCCCGGCGATAGCTATCGCGGTCGTGGTGGGGCTTCTCGCCACCGCCAGACTGTCCATGGTGCCGCCCGCAGAGCCTGGCGCGGCCACGCCGCCAGCCGAGCCAAGCGCGGCCGACGTCGGAAGGGACGACGCTCCCCCCTCTGCCTGACGGAGCATCGTTCCTGCTAAAATGCCGAAACGCGGCTGCCCGGTGCAGCCCCAGCCGGGAGAGAGCCGGCAGAGACCATGGACCCATATCAGCGCTCTATCTACTCATCGTCTAGGCGTAACCGGAGGGCAGGTACCCGGCGCCGCATAGTCTTCGGGGTCGCGGCCGCGGCCGTGGTCGCGCTGCTCGTGGTGGGGTTGGTGTTCCTTAACGCGGGAGACTCCTCCAGCTCCACCACCGTCGGGCAGAACCCCCCGTCTTCTTCCTCCTCCTCGCCCTCATCCTCCAGTTCGGGGACCGGCGGTGGCTCCACGACGGATTCGACCAGCGAGGGGGAGCTGACCACCAGCACGACCGCCGGCATCGGCATGACCGTCGCTCCGGTGGAGGGCACAAGACCCAGCGATTTCGATATCTCCACCCATCTGTATAACGGGGGCACCCGCATCTCTTCGTACGATCGCCCCGATCCCATCAGCTTCGGGCCGGGTAGGGAATACACGGCCCTGGAGGGCATCATCACCTTCAGGGGAAACAACTACCGCGAGGGCGCGAGCTACGGGACCGCGGATGTCAAGACCGCCAAGCTGAGCGTGCTCTGGAGCGTGCCCACCGGGTCCACCGCCAAGACCGGCGGCGGCTCCTGGACCGGTAGCGGGTGGACCGGCCAGCCGCTGATAGTCAAGTGGCCGGACGACCTCAAGCAGATCATGAACCTCAAGGACACGAAGAAGACTCAGAAGGGTCTGGTGGAGGTGATCTATCCCTGCCTGGACGGTAGGATCTACTTCCTCGACCTCAAGGACGGCACCGCCACTCGGGCGGCCATCAACTCGGGTGGAGGACCCTTCAAGGGCACGGGTAGTATCTACCCCGATGGCACTCCCATCCTCTTCGTGGGTCACGGCGACAACTCGCCGGGCAAGGAAGTGGTCCGGGCTCGTCTCTACAGCCTCATCGACCAGAAGTTGCTGTACACCTTTGGCAAGAAGCCGGATCCCAATTCGTACCGCAAGTTCCACGCCTATGACTCGAGCGCGTTATTCGACGTCGACTCCGACACCATCATCGAGCCGGGCGAGAACGGCGTGCTCTACACCATCAAGCTGAACACGAAGTTCGACAAGGAGGCCGGGGCCCTCACCGTCGATCCCGACCCCATCGTCAAGATCAACTACACCAACCCCACCTACCAAGAGGCCTCGACGGCTACGCTGTCGGCGCGTTGGTGGGGGTTCGAAAGCTCGGCAGTCGCGTGGCACAACTACCTCTACGTCACCGACAACGGAGGCAAGCTCTTTTGCTGGGACCTGAACGCCATGAAGCTGGTCTGGGTCCAGAACACCACCGACGACACCAACAGCTCGCCGGTGTTCGAGGAATCTCGGGAAGACGGCACCGGCTACATCTACGTGGCTCCGGCGCTCAAAATGAAGGCCAAGGGGGCCGACCCCCGCAAGGGCGGCACGCCGATCTTCAAGATCAACGCGGCCACCGGCGAGATAGTCTGGCAGACCGAGGACTACACCTCGTACACGGTCACCGGAGTGTCCGGCGGCGTGCAGGGTACCCCCATCCTGGGCCGGGGGGACATCGCCGACCTGGTGATCTTCCCGGTAGCCCGCAGCCCCAACCCCGGCTCGGGGATCCTGGTGGCCCTCGACAAGAAGACGGGCAGAGAGGTGTGGCGGATGAGCCACAACCACTACGCGTGGAGTTCGCCGGTGGCCGTCTATACACGCGAGGGCAAGTCGTATATCGTGCTCTGCGACACGGTAGGACAGATGTTCCTTGTGGAGGGAACCACCGGGAAGATCCTGGACTACATTAGTTTGGGCACCAATATCGAGGCCTCCCCTGCCGTGTTTGACAACACCATCGTGGTGGGGACACGCGGTCAGAAGATCTTCGCCGTCACCATCAACTAGCTACCGGACAGGGGGAATCCATGGCCACGAGAAAGATCATCGAGATCGACCGCGACCTCTGCAATGGCTGCGGACTGTGCACCACCGCGTGTGACGAAGCCGCCCTCGAGCTCGACGACGAGAACAAGGCCGTGCTGGTGAAGGAGCTCTATTGCGACGGCATGGGCATGTGCCTGGACGTCTGCCCCACCGGAGCCCTTACCATCGTGGAGCGCGAGAGCACCGGGTACGACTACCAGGCGACCGTCGATCACGTCAAGCGGACGCGGGGTGAGGATGCCGTAGCGGCCGTTCACCGCGACCCCGACGAGGAGACGGAGGCTGCCGCGGCGCCCGCTCGCTCGGAGCTGACCCAGTGGCCCATCCAGCTCCATCTCATCTCGCCGGCGGCTCCGTATTTCCATGGGGCCGATCTGCTCGTCGCCGCCGACTGCACGGCCTTCTCGCTGGGGAGCTTCCATGCCGACCTCCTCAAGGGCCGCAAGATGGTGATCGCCTGTCCCAAGCTGGACCAGACCGACCCGTACGTGGAGAAGCTCGTCGCCCTCATCCGCGACGCCGAACTCCGATCGTTGACGGTGGCCGTCATGACCGTGCCCTGCTGCACCGGCCTCCAGGTGATGGTGGAGCGTGCCGTCGCCCAGTCGGGCGTGGACATCCCCGTGAGGACCGTGGTGGTAGGGATCGACGGTCAGATAGCCGGCGAGCGCTGAGGCAGGCAACAACCTGATGCTCTGGGCGGTCCCGGTTGGCCGCCCTTATTCTTAGGCGATACCGCTCCGGCAGGCGGCCGAGCGGCGCGACTAGCGAGGCGACGGATGTTCGAAGAGAACCGCAGGACCAAACTGTTCACGCTGGGAGCCGTGTGCTTTGGCCTGTTCATGGTCATGCTCGACAACACCGTCGTGAACCTGGCTCTTCCCACCATTCAGCGCGAACTGGGCGCGGGTCTCAGCGAGCTCCAATGGATCGTCGACGCGTTCACTCTGTTGCTGGCCGCTCTCATGCTCACCGGCGGCACCGTGGGAGATATCTACGGCCGCAAGCGCGCCTTCCTCGCCGGGCTCATCATCTTCACGGCGGCCTCGCTGCTGTGTGCGCTCTCACCCTCCATCGAGATCCTCATCGCCGGAAGGGCCTTGCAGGGCCTGGGTGCCGCGATCATGATGCCCAACACCCTGTCCATCCTCACCAACACCTTCACCGACCCTAGGGAGAGGGCCCAGGCCATAGGTATCTGGGCGGGCGTCTCGGGCATCTCGCTTGCGCTGGGCCCCGTGCTCGGCGGCGTCATGGTCGACGCCTGGGGATGGCAGAGCATCTTCTACATCAACGTGCCCATCGGGATCATCGCCTTCTTCATCGCATTCAGGCTGGTGATGGAATCCAAGAATCCTGAAGGGCGCAGCCTGGACATCCCCGGCCAGATCCTGGCCATCGTCGGTCTGGGGACCCTGACGTACGCCTTCATCGAGGCGAACTCATACGGGTGGGGATCGGCGCTCATCGTCACGCTGTTCGCTGTCGGTGCGGCGGCTCTTGTCGCTTTCGGCGTATGGGAGACACGGGTCAAGAGCCCCATGCTGCAATTGCGTTTCTTCAGGAACATGACCTTCCTCGGATCCAACCTGGTCGGCCTTACCGTGAGCTTCGGGTTCTTCGGGATGGTCTTCTTCCTGGGCCTGTTTCTGCAGAACGTGCAGGGCTTCACACCCATCGAGGCAGGGATCCGGATGTTGGCGTCCACCCTGGCCGTGATGTTCTCTGCCATCGTGTCGGGCCGCATCGTGGGGCGTATCGGCGCCCGAGTGCCGGTCACTGTCGGCATGACGTTGATGGGGGCCTGCATCCTCGGGTTCACCCAAGTGCAGGTCCACACCCCTTATAGCTCCTACTGGTGGCTGCTCACCATCTTGGGTATCGGCACGGGGTTGGTGATGAGCCCGATCACGACCGCGGCGATGAGCACGGTACCGCGCGCACGCGCGGGCATGGCTTCCGCCACGCTCAACACCCTACGGCAGGTCGGCGGGGTCTTCGGCATCGCTGTGCTTGGCTCCATAGTCACCGGCCGGCTCGTTTCCGAGATCCGGGCGGCCCTCAACGCCCTGGATGTACCGCCCCTGGTGACCGAGAAGGTCGTGGAGATGGCCCGGCAAGGAGGCGGGGTGTCGGGAGGCAGCACACCGTCCATCCCGGGGATCGATGTGAGCGCCATCCAAGAAGCCGTCCGGCTCTCGTTTACCACGGGCATGCATCGGGCACTCTGGTTCGCAGGCGTGGTCGTATTGGCGGGAGCCGTCGTGGGTGCCATCATGATCAGAGGGACGGCGCCCCACGAGCAACTCGCCCGGCAGGCCGCGGCGGCGAAGACGACGATGGACACCGCCACGCCGGCGGCGGGCCCGGAGCGTTCAGAGTGACAGGACGACTGTGAGGGGAGTCAAGGTGGCCAAGAAGAACATCGGCAAGCATTTCGACATCTTTCCCATGCCCGTCGTGCTGATCGGCACGGTGACGGACGGAAAACCGAACTTCATGACCGCGGCCTGGATAACCAAGCTGAACTCCAGTCCCCCCATGCTGGGCGTCTCGCTGGGTGACAAGCAACACACCTCAAAGGGCATCCGCCAGACAGGCGAATTCAGCGTCAGCTACCCCAGCGTCGACCAAGCGGTGCTCGCCGACTACTGCGGCTTGGTCCACGGCTACGAAGAGGACAAGACCGAGCATCTGGAGATCTTCAGCGGAGCGCTGCCCTCGGCGCCGATGGTGCGCCAGTGTCCGGTTACCCTCGAGTGTCGCCTGAAGCAGACGGTGGAACTGCCGCATGACTTTTTCTTCATCGGCGAGGTGGCCAACGTCTACGCAAGCGAGAGCGTCCTCACCGACGGCAAGATCGACGTCGCGAAGCTGCGTCCGTTCGTGCTGACCATGCCGGGCAACGCCTACTGGACTCTGGGAGACTACGTCGGCCCAGCCTGGGAGATCGGTAAGACGCTGCTCAAGTCCTAGGTCTGCCTTTGAAGAAGGCCATCGACACCGTGGCCACGAGCCCGAACACGGCGAGCATCACGTAGCCCACGATATAAGAGGCGTGCGAGGCGTCCCCCGCGTCGAGCAGAAGGCCGAAGAACCAGGGGAACAGCATCGAGCCCGCGAAGCCCAACGCCGTGTTGAGACCCGTCGCCGGTCCGACCTGCCATGGTTTGGTTACGACCTCGGGTAGGTAGCTGATCATCGGCGGGAAGTAGGTCATGCTGAAGAACCCGGCAAGCAGAACCATGATGAAGGTGAGGGGCACGCCGGGGACAAGCCCCACAAGGGCGGTCACGATCACCATGATGATCATGGAGCCCACGATCACCGGGTATTTCCCCCACCGCCCCGCTGCGATGGCGCCCAGAGGATTGCCCACCATCTGCGCCACCCCCAGCCCGGCGAGGAGGTACAGGGAGATGCTCTCTGCCGAACCGTGGACATCCTGTAGGAAGTTGGGCGTCCACTGAAGGATGCCGACACCTATGGCCAGAGCGGCGGCGTTGATGAGGCTGAGCAGCAGCACCCGTCGATTGGTCACCACCGAGCCCACGGCGGAGGCCAGGCCGCGCACCGTGGTCGCTCCCTCGGGATGAGAGGGCAGCGCCCGCACCGCCTTCTGGGAGATAGCGGCGACCCCCACGGCCAGGCCTATACCCGCGGTCGTGAGGAAGACGGCCCTATATCCGCCGGCATCCTGGATGCTGGGCATGACCAGCAGGGCGATGACCTCGCCTATCCCCCAGCCCGCGCCCAGGATGCCCCAGGCTCTTCCCAGCAGCCTTGGAGAGAGCGCGTGGGCAAGCAGCGGGCTGCACGTGGCTATCACCATCCCCCCGCCAAGGCCCTGGATGGCCCGGCCGATGACGAACCCGGCCATACCCGAACTCAGACCGAAGATGAGTGACCCCACGAAGAAGCATCCGCAGCAGACGCCGAGCAGCCGCCCGCCCCAGCGGGCGGCGCCGATCCCCGACGAGATGCCGGACAGGCCGTAGAAGGCCATGAACACCGTGGTCAGCAGACCCAGCTGAGCGTTGGTGAGGCCGGCACCCTCGCTCAGCTCGTTTTGCACCACGGGCATGAGCGAGAGGGTGATGGCCCCGGTGGCAAAGACCAACATCAGGATGACGGCCAGGACGTCGGCGCTACGCCGGGTGGTCACCAGGCACTCGCCGCCGGCAGCGAGTCCGCCCGCCGTAGCCGGCTCCACTTCGGTGCAATCTTTGGTGTCGGGATCCTCGGTCATGGCCTCGCCAGGGTCGCCTACGCCTCAGTCTCATGGTATCGAAAGCTTCCTGGCCCGTGTTACTCTCCAGCTGAACCACGGGAGGTCACGTAGACGGAAATGAACGTCCCGATCGCCATAGTCGGAAACGGAGCCGCAGCCGCTGAGACGGTATTGGCGCTGCGTGCCAACGGCTACGGGGAGCAGATCCACCTGTTCGCCGACAACGGCCATGCCCCGTACAACCCCATGCTCGGACCCTATCTGGTGGCCGGAAAGATCCCGCTGGAACGTGCATTTCCCTTTGGAGACGGCGACACGTTCTACGCCGGCAACCGCGTGACGGCGCACCTGGGGCAAAGGATCGCTCATCTGGATGCCGAGGCCCGAGTGCTTACTACCGCCTCCGGCGACACCTACGAATACGAGCGCTGTGTCGTGGCCAGCGGAGCCAGACCGTCGGTGCCGCCCATCCCGGGGTTGCGCGAAGCGCTTGCGCCGGCGGGACCGGGCGACGCCACGGCGCGCCGCGTGTTCACCATCCAGACGCTCGACGATGCCCTGGCCCTCAAGCGCGCGGTGGACGAGCTGCGGGCCGGCGCCGAACCGGCGCCGGCGGCAGACCGGGCGACCGACGGCGGGCAGCCGCGCGCCGCCGTCATCGGCGCCTCGTTCGCGGGCATCAAGATCGCCGCGGTGCTCCAGGAGCTGGGCTTCCAGGTCACCCTGGTCGAGCGGGAGCCTTCCATCCTCCCGCTGTCGGCCCACCCGGAGTGCGCGCGGATCATGGAGGCGCGTCTACTCGAGGAGGGGTACCGGCTCCGCCTGGGCGCCGCCCTGACCGGGGTAGTGGTGGGACCCGACGGAGTGCGTCTGGACTTCGGCGCGTTGCCGGGGGCCGCCGATCCGGGGGGAGCCGGCGGCACGGCCTGCGAGGAATCGCCCACCCAAGAGATGGTCGACCTGGTGGTGGTCTGCACCGGAAACCGCCCGTCGCTCGGCTTCCTCGAGCCGGGCCAAGTGGCGACAGGTGTCGGCATTCTGGTGGACGAGCACATGCGCTCCAATATCCCCACCCTGTACGCGGCGGGCGATGTGGCCCAGGGTAAGAACGTCCTGTCGGGACGCCGTGAGATAATCGGCCTGTGGGCCAGCGCCCGTTACCAGGGTCGCGCAGCCGGGCGAAGTCTCGCCGGGATGCCGACAGACCACCCGGGCACCGTCCCCCACAACATCACCCACGTGGGCCGCATGCTCTTCGCCAGCGTGGGTTGTATGACCGACTACGACCAGATGGTGGTCTGCAGCGATGACGGCGCCTACCAGGTGCGCGTCTGGCAGGACGGCCGCCTGGCTGGAGTGAATCTTCTGGACTGCTGTCTTTCGGCCGGGGTGACCAAACAGGCCATCCTCAAAGCCGCGACCGGCGCTACGAGCGAGATGGAGGCCACATGGACAAGCTTCAACGGCTGATCAAGGGCAAGATCCCGGGCGAGGCCACCGGCATCGAAATACGCAAGTCGGTGTGCGCGATCTGCGACCCGCAGACCCAGTGCGGCCTCGACTGCTACGTCAAGGACGGCCGTATCATCAAGGTGGAAGGCTCGCTCGAGAACCCTCACAGCGGCGGCACGCTTTGCGCCAAGGGGGCCGCCCAGCGGCAGTGGATCTACCACGAAGAGCGCCTCCGGACGCCCCTCAAGCGCGTGGGACCCCGGGGTTCGGGCGAGATGGTGCCCATCTCCTGGGCCGAAGCCCTCGACACGATCACCGAGAACCTGCAGCGGCTCAAGGCCGAAAGTGGCCCGGAGTCGGTGGCTTTCTACGTCGGCTACCCCAAACAGATGCGCCCGTTCGTCCAGCGGCTCGCTTTCCTGTACGGCTCTCCCAACTACTGCACCGAGTCGAGCACCTGCTTCACGGCGATGGCCATGAGTTGGCGCCTCGTCTACGGCCAGATGGGCGGCCCCGACCTCGCCCACACCAAGTTGCTGTTCGTCTGGACGGGTAACCCGTTGTGGGCCGGTACCCCCAACGCCCGTAAGCTCATGGACGCGAAAGAGCGCGGGGTCAAGTTCATCGTCGTCGATCCCCGCAATTCTCCAATAGCCGCGCTGGCCGACCTGCACCTCAAGATTCGCCCCGGCACCGACGGGGCGCTCGCGCTGGCGATGGCCAACGTGATCATCTCTGAGGGCCTCCACGACCGACAGTTCGTCGGAGAATGGACCCGAGGTTTCGACGAGTACCGCACGTACGCGTCCACCTTCACGCTGGAGCGCGCCGAGCGGATAACCGGCGTTCCGGCCGCGCACATCCGGGAAGCGGCGCTGCTCTACGCCACCACCAAACCGGCCGCCATGATGCCCAGTTCCACCCCAGTAGTCCATCATACCAACGGGGTGCAGAACCAACGGGCGGCTGCCATGCTGGTAGGTCTCACCGGCAACTTCGATATCCCCGGCGGCAACGTGTCTCAGCCTTCGGCGTGGCTCGAGGTGGGCGGCGGTGGGTTCCCCTCGCGCGACCACGCGTTCAAGATGCCGCGCGCATGGAGCGACATGCCGCCGCGAGTGGGGGGCGAACGCTTCCCCGTCTGGACCGAGATGATCGACCAGGGCCAGGCCATGGACCTCCCGCGGCACATCAACAGCGGCGATCCCTATCCCCTCCGTGGCCTCGTGGGGTTCGGCGTGAACTACCGCATGTTCCCGGGATCGACGGAGTGGCTGGAAGCGGTGCAGAAGCTCGATTTCATCTGCATCACCGACCTGTTCGCCACCGACACCACCAAGTACGCCGACATCGTGCTGCCGGCCTGCGGCTCGGTGGAGCGGAGCGAGGTGCGCGCCTATCCGCAGAAGTACGTGATCGGCACCCAGCCGGTGATCGAGCCCATCGGTGAGGCACGCTCCGATACCGACATCGTCTTTGGGCTGGCTCAGAAGCTGGGTCTGCCCTACCAGGACTACGACGGCACCGCGGCCGGCGCCCCGGGGGGAGGCGCCCCGTCCGGAGGGGCCCCGGCGGCCGGCGATGCCACTTCCACCGATTTGGGCGGCTTCCTGCCCAACGGGGCCCCCGACTTCGGTGACGCCTTCGACGCGGCTATGGACTGGATCCTCCAGCCGAGCGGCATCACCATGGCCGAGCTCAAGAAGCACCCGGGCGGTATGCCGGTGCCCAATCCCATCCCCATCGCCTTCAAGAAGTACGAGAAGAACGGCTTCCCCACGCCGAGCGGCAAGATGGAGTTCGTGTCGTCGATCACCGAGAAGTACCCTGATCGGGAAGGCATCCACGGCCTCCCCGTCTACTACGAGCCCAAGCTCAGCCCACTCTCGACGCCTGACGTCGCCGCCGACTTTCCCCTGGTGCTGGGTACGGGGACGCGGCTGCCGATGTTCATCCACTCGCGCATGTTCCGGATCCCCTGGACCCGCAGCCTGCGGCGCGAGGCTATGGTCGACCTCAACCCGGTCGATGCCACCAAGTACGGCATCGCACAAGGCGACCTGGTCGAGCTCTCCACCCCCAAGGGCGCCATCCAGGTCAGAGCCAACGTGACCGAGCTCGCCGGAGTGGGAGTCGCCCACATGTACCACGACTATCCCGAGGCCGACGTGAACAGCCTCCTCTCCGGTGACTACCTCGATCCCATCTCGGGCTTCCCCGGATTCAAGTCCTCGCTCTGCGCGGTCAGGAAGATCGTGCCGGGGGCCGTGGCAGGAGCCTCGACGGCGCCGACGCCCGCAGGAGCGCAGGGGGTGACGCGATGAGCCACGCCTTCTACCTCGATGTGAACCGCTGCACCGGCTGCTTCACCTGCGCCGTGGCCTGCATGGACCAGAACGACCTGGAGGTCGGCGGTCCTGAGCCTACCGCCTGGCGTCAGGTCTTTGCCGTGGAAACCGGCTCGGGTGTCGACGCCCGTCTACGCTACGTGTCGCTGGCCTGCATGCACTGTGAGGATGCTCCCTGCCTGATGGCCTGCCCCACCGGCGCCATCGCCCGGGAAACAGGCACGCGGGTGGTGAGGGTCAACGGAGAACTCTGCATCGGCTGCCACAGCTGCTCCATCGCCTGCCCGTTCGGGGTGCCCCGCTTTGGCAAGGACGGAATCATGCAGAAATGCGATCTCTGCAGCGCCCGCCTGGAGGCCGGGCTGGAGCCCGCCTGCGTGCGGGCCTGCCCCACCAAAGCTCTCAAGCAGGGCGACCCGAACACCATGGCCATGGACGTGGAGAAGAAGGCGGCGGCGAGGTTGGCGGCAGGGTCCTAGGGCCACTGCAAGGAAGCGGCTGTCAGCCAGCAGCGTCGAGTGCTGCGAGGTCGACCGCGGGTACCTGCCCCATGTTGTTCGGGTTGAGCACCCGAAGGACATCGACCGTGCGCTGACCCTCCGCCTGAGCATCGAGATCGATGACCCGGCCGGCACCGTCCTTGCCGACGATCCTCACCTTCGGCTTCTCCAGAGGCCTACCTACTGCCGGGGACTCGCACACCACGCCCACCTCGCCGCTGGTCAGCTCCACCAGCGTCCCGGGGGGATACAGCCCCATGATCTCGACAAAGAGCTTGACCAGCACCGGATCAAACGAGGTGCCGGCCCGGTCGATCAGGTGATGAAGGGCCTCGTAGGGTGTTAGGTTCTTGCGGTAGACCCGGGCGGTAGTCATCGCGTCATATCGATCGGCGATGGCCACGATGTTCCCAAAGAGCGTGACGCTGTCCTTGATCTCGGTCCTTGGGTAGCCGGTCATGTCGTAGTTGAGGTGGTGTTCGAAAGCCACCACCACCGCCTTCATGACGGAGGGTGAAGGCCGAGAGACTCCCAGAAGGGTTCGGGAGGCGTACACCGGGTGTGACCGCATGTCCTCCCATTCATGCGAATCGAGGGGTCCCTCCTTGTGGAGAACGCTCGGCGCGACGTCCACCTTTCCCACGTCGTGGACGAACCCGGCAAGGCAAAGCTCGCTCAGCCTCCCCTTGCTCAGCCCCAGATGCTGGCCCAGCAGGACCGACAGGATGGCCACGTTCGTCGAATGCGTTATGAGGTACTCATCGAAGTTCTTGATCGTGGTGAGAGCCAGCATGGAATGCTGATCGGCCATCACCTCGTCTATGACTGCCTGCGTGACTCGCCGTAGCCGACGGACGTTGACTTGTTCGCCCGACTGGACGGTCTCCTGCACGTCCTTGCTCGCCTGCAGAGCAGCCGCGTAGATGCTGGTCGCGCTCGGGACTGTAGCCTGCCCACCGATTTCGATCTGCACGTTCTCCACGCCGCGCTCAGTCAGCCGAGCCCACAGATCCTTGGGTCCTGCCACCTGCATCCGACCCACCGCCAGCACGAACTCCACAAGCTCCTCTATCGTCAGCCCCTCGGCGAAGGTCACCGCGACAAGGCCCCAGGCGTCGAAGAGCTGGACGAGGTAGGAGAAGCGCCCGTAGGTCGACACGGTTGTGCGGATGCGCGCCTTGTCGATGAAGACGCAGTGGCTGTGGACTCCCACCGACACCGAGCCCGAGGTGAGGATCCGTTCGGTGAGGTGGGAATGCAGGAAGGCGCACGATTGCTGGAGGACCGCGTTGTCGGCCCCGTAGTACGCCGCGGTCCTGACCGCCACAGCCAGAGCAAGAGCCAGGTCCTGGTCGCGACTCGGAGAAGGAGGTGCGGCACGTTCGTTCATCGAGCACGCCCTTGTTCGCGGGCGAGCGACTCCTGCAGTGCGCGCTCCGCCTCACGCCCCACCGGTCCGCGGCCCGACTTCGCCGCTTCTCGGAGCGCAGTCTGGGCGACCGGACCGGGTATGGAACCCAGAGCCTTCACCGCCGCGATGCGGACGGCGGGAGCGTGAGAGTCGAACAGCTTCGACCTCCAGAGTCTGTCAAGCAGCGGGACGGCCCCCTCGCGACCCAGTGCGGCGTAGGCGCCGAGGAAGGCACCGATCTCATCCGGCGAGCGTGCATCGAAATCGCGGCTGCCGATCTGGGCGAGGAGGAGTCCTTCGTGCTCCGGCCCTCCCAGACGGCCCACCCCGCCCGCTGCCAACACACGCACCGATGGATCTTCGTCTGCGAGTGAGCGGGCCAGCAACTGCGCCGCCTTCGCCCCCCCGATCGCCGACACCGTCCGCATCACTTCCCGCCGTACCCGGACCTCGGGGTACCGGGTCAGGCGCTCCAGATCGCTCATGAGCATCTCGTCGCGTGACACCGCCGCCAACTGCACGGCGTTCCGTATCACGTACCAGCGGCGATCAGCCATGAGCGGGCTGAGCATGGTCCCGGGTACTCCGTCTCCGGCGCTGAGAAGGGCGAGCAACCCCCTACGGATGGCTCGGTCAGAAGTATTGGCGAGGAGCTCGAGCAGCGCGGGCATCACCCACTGGCACACCAAAGACAGGAAGTCCTGGATCTGGGCCGTTTCGATGGCCGAGACCTGCCCAGCCCTCTGGAGGAGCTGATCAAGGTCCTCAGAGGTGATGCTGTTGCTGAGGATCGAGCCGAGAAACCCCGGCGAGCAGCGGCCTTGGGCCTCAAATTCCTTCACTCTTTCGATCAGGAAGTCGATGTGTTCAAGGTCGCCCGTCTTCACGTAAGCGGAGACCACGGTCACCAGCGCGCGATACAGGCCGTCCCCCTCCTCGATCTGCCAGGGATAGCTCCCCAAGATCTCAAAGAGGACCACGGCGAACTCTTCAAGGGTGGTCGTGGGGAGGCTTGCGGCCATGTCGCCCCGAGCAGCCTCATCCGCGGTCAGGGCCAAGCTCTCGAGGTCGGTGACCTTGAGGTCGACCGTTTCGACGTCACCCTCGACCTCCACCCGCGGTGTGTCGGACGACGTGTCCACTTTCGCCTCTTCCAGCCTGGTGAACACGACGTCCCTCAGATCGTCGATGGCGCCCTCGGTCAGCACCTCTCCTTCCATGAAGAGGTCCACGAGGGTGCAGTCGATATGGGCGAAATCGTCCTCCCACAGCGCGGTGACAAGATCGTAGTCCGCGTTGTCAAGATCGTCGGCATGCGCCAGACGCGAGACAAATCCCTCCAGTTCGTTCGGGTCGAGACCGGGCCGGAACGAGAGGGAACGTATGCCATCGCGGAACATGAGAAAGGCCAGGTTGTCGCGGCTGGCGTCGTACACGTATACCTGCTGCTCGTCATAGACAAGCCCGTTCTCCTCCACATCCAGAACGAGAGGGCCGTGGGCCTCCAGGTGCCTGCCCAAGCGATCTGTCAGGCCGTCCAGCGCCTGACGGGCCGTCGGGTGGCCCGAGGGATAGAGGCGCAAGTCACGGTAGGCACGATGAAGGTACAGACAGATCGCGCTTACCGTCTGCGGTTGTGCAGGTTGCGTAGCTCCGGTGGGCATGTGTGTCAGTTCGGGACGCAGGGAGCTATTCCTGTCTTGGCTCCGCCGCAGCCCGGCGCGAGGCCGTCCCGCGGCCCACGAATCCCAGCCGCTCTACCCGCAGGCGCCTGCTCTCACGAGCGCGCGCAGGTTCCGCCCCAGAACGGTGGAGTAGTCCTCCAAGTCGAGAGCGGCCAGCTTCGCCCTTACCCCGGCCGGCAACTTGCTCGGCCGGAAGGTCCCGCAGTATCCACTCGGTCTCGTCGCGGTCGAATTCGGCGACGATCTTGGGGATGCGCAGATGGACCCGGTTCGCCGAGCAGAACTCCTGACAACGCATGCAGCCCACCAGGGCGTTGTGGCTCTGGGGGTCGAGCCAGTCGGGCCACTCCCCCTCGTGCTCGTTGAGATAGGTGAGGCAACGGCTCGGCGTCGATGACCGTGCCGTCGTAGGGGATGCAACCGGTCGGACACACGTGGTGGCAGTTGCGACAAGGCGGGCAGCAACTCGAGCGCCAACTCCCCTTGGTCCGGTAGTCCTCGCGTGCGAAGCGGCGCGTCGGTGCAGAAGGCGTCGAGGCGGACGAGCGAACCCATGTTGCGCACGTAGGCGATGTTGTTGCGGCCGTATTGGGCCAGGCCGGTGCGCACCGCCAGGAGCTTCACCGGGATGCGCGCCCGCGCCACCTCGATACCCGCCGGTCCCAGGATCGAGCGCATGACCTCGAGGCCACGCTCCCTGGGGATCGCTCGAGACGTACGTGGGCGGGATGATCGCTTCGAATGGTCCGCTCTCGAGATGGAACCGGACCTTCACCACCGGCGACGGCGAGGCCACCACGATCAGCGCACGGGGCTCCCCCACCTCCTCCGGACAGGAGAAGCTAAGACTCTCCCGATACTCGTCCAGGAGGCTTCTCGGTCACCTCGCCTCGCGCCCGAAGATCGGCGAGGATGCCGGCGAGCTCCGCCGCCACCGAGACGTCTGCCAGCCGGTGGGCGAACCCGGCGTCATCGAGCGCCCTGCGTAGGCTACGTGTGAGGTCGTCGGCGGATCCGGTGCCGGTCACGGGGCGGTCCGGTCACGGGGCGGTCGGGAGCATCTGCTCCCCGCGGTCCTTGCCGCTCACGCCGTACATGATGATCATGCGGTCGGTGATCCACTCCACCGGGGCAGCGGTCGTCGGTCCAGAAGTCTTCCATCGGCGGCCACCTGGGTCCAGTCCCTGGTGAGCAGGTCGGTGAGCGGGCAGGATGTCCTCGGGGGCCTCGCGCCGCGCGCTCGGCCAGCACCGCGGGGTCGGTGTGCTGGGCGAAGCCGAGCACCAGCTGGTTGAAGCGCAGGGCCGGCCACTTCATCACCAGCGGGAACTGGGTGGCGAGGGTCCCGGCGATGGCACGGGAGAGCCGGTCGTCTCCGGGGACCGTGGAGACGTTGAGGGCGACGATCCCGTCCGGCGTCAGGCGGTCGCGACAGAGCTTGAAGAAGTCGGCCGTGGCCAGGTAGAAGGGCACGTAGGGCTGGCGGTAGGCGTCGATGAAGATGAGGTCGTACTTCTCCTCGGCGGCTGCAGGAAGGGCCGGGCATCGGCGGTGACCATGTTCAGGCGCGGGTTGTCGTCCCGATCCGAAGTACTGCTTGGCCACCGCGTTCACCTCGGGATCGATCTCGACCCCGTCGATGTGACACGTCCGGGTAGTAGACGCCGAACGAGCGCGGCGGTCGTGCCTCCGGCGTTGCCCAGCATGGCGATCCGCTTGACCGGGCCGGTCGACGAGAGGCGGCACGGTCAGGAACATGTCCCACTCGCCCCCGGTGAGCACCGTGTTCGGGCGCCAGATGGAATGGACGGCGATAGCCCTCGTTCAGATAGAGCAGGCGGGTCTCGTCGTCCGCTCCACCACCTGGACGAACTGGTAGCGCGATTCCTTCTCGTAGATGAGACCGGCGGTAGCCTTGACCGCGCCCGGGGGGATGGCGATGAGAGCGGCGAGCACCACGGCCACCAGCAGCCAGCGCCAGCCCAGGAGCAGAGCGGCGGCGGCGGCGATGATCGCCGCCGCCCCGATCAGGGTGCGCTGGGTGCCGATGAGGGGGATCGTCACGAGCGGGGGCAGGAAGGTCCCCACGAGACTGCCGGCCGTGGAAAGGGCGAAGATGCGGCCGGCAGTGGATCCCGGCCTTGTCCATGTCCCGGATGCCGAGGCGGATGGCGAACGGCGTCGACCATCCCCAGCAGCAGCACCGAGGGCACGAAGAGGATGACGCAGGCGAAGAACGACCCGAGCACGGCCCCGGTGGAGACCGAGTCGATGCCGTTGATGGTCACGTTGAGGAAGGGCCGGGCCACGAACGGGATGACGGCGGTGAGGACGGCGCCGGCCAGCACGATGAAGCCCAGCAGCCGCGGGCTGGGCCACCGGTCGGCCAGCCGCCCGCCCACGCACGTACCCGAGCGAGAGGGCGATCAGGATCAGACCGATGATGTTCGCCCAGATCATGGTGGACGAACCGAAGTAGGGGGCGAGCAGCCGCGAGGCGCACATCTCGGTGGCCATGGTGCCGATGCCGGCGAAGAAGACCAGCCCGTAGAGCGCGGCCGGACGCACCAGCGGCGTTGAGGCGGCGGCCCCTGCCGGGACCGCGGCCGTGGCCGGCGCCCCGTGCACCGCGCCTCCGTCGGCAGCGCCGGCGGCCAGCCCGGCGCTCGCGTCCGGCGCCGTCGCGCTCACAAGGTCTCCCGCGGGCTCGAGTCGGACTCAGCGACAGCCTCTGGCGAGCGCCGGAGGTAGGGCGCCACGTGGCCAGGCCAAGCGGTTCGGAGATCCCTGATTCGTGCAGATGTCATGCATGACCCTGGTTAGAAGAACGCACGAGCCGGGCAATTATCCGGGAGGCTACACGCACATTCAAGGACGACCGTCCCGGTGTGCTAAGGTCCAGGAAGTGAACGACCATGACGGAGGTAGACGATGCAGCAGCCCCCGGAACAACTCACGCCACCGTACTCGGCGATACCCGTGTTCCCCTTGACGTTCGCCGTGGAGTACCCCGACCGGCCTCTCAACCGGCTGTCCACCGCACTGCGCTTCCTCTGGATCATCCCTATCGGCATCATCGCGTCCCTCCTCACCTCGGGGCAGATCAGCCTCGAGGGCAACGACTACTCCTGGTCGTGGGCTGCGGTCGGCATGCTGGTCCTGCCCGTCCTGCTGATGATCCTCTTCCGGCAGAAGTACCCGCGCTGGTGGTTCGACTGGAACCTGAACCTCACCAAGTTCCTGGTGCGGGTCGGCACCTACGCCCAGCTCCTCCGCGACGAGTATCCCGTCCACCGACGAGGAGCAGGCGGCCTTCGTCGACTTCCCCTATCCGGACGCGCTGAGACTCAACCGCTGGCTGCCGCTGGTCAAGTGGTTCCTCGCCATCCCCCACTGGATCGTCCTGGCGTTCCTATGGCTGGGGGTCGTCGGTCTGCGTGATCATCGCGTGGTTCGCGATCCTCTTCACGGGCAGGTATCCCGCTGGCTCTCTTCATGTACGTGGTCGGGGTGAACCGCTGGTCCCTGCGGGTCTACGCGTATGCTCGGTGCTGATGGTGACCGACCAGTATCCGCCGTTCAGCCTGGACTAGGGGCCGCCGGCGGCCTGGCGGCCGACTGGTAGGCGGATCCCTCGGCTCAGCGCTCCGCGAGCTCGGTGATCTCCATGCTGTCGACGATGTCGATGCAGCCGATGACGCTCATCGCCGCCGGGCAGCCCTTGAGGTAGCCGGCGAAGACCTCGCGGGCCTCCTCGGCCTTGCCCGCCGGGACCTTCAGCTCGTAGTCCACCCGGATGCGGCTGATGCGCAGCACCCCGTCGATATCCTCGATGTCGCCTTCGACCAGGGCCCTGTAGCGGTCGGTGTGAGTGGGGATCTTGCGGCTGGCCAGCGCCGTGGCCAGTGTCCCCATCATTCAGCCGCCCACCGCCCCGACGATGTGGTCGAGAGTGGCCGCGTGCTCCACCTCGGGATCCACCCGGTAGAACTTCTTGATGCCCCCGTGCACCCCGTAGTAGATGGGCTCGCCGAAGCCCTCGATGATCGCCTTTCGCGTGGGACCGTTCTCCCGGACTATGGTGATGCGCGAGGTGTGGACGATCTCACCCATGCTCTACGCTCCCTCCGGTGTCGCTCGCTCCCGCAGTCCTCAGCCCGCGGCCTGTCCCAGACGCAACTCTTCTTCGGACCCCTGCCGCGTGTCGACCACCTCGACGTCGAAATGGAGGGTCTTGCCGGCAAGCGGATGGTTCGCGTCCACCATCACGGAGGTCTCTTTGACCTCGGTCACGGTGATGGTCATCTCTCCGCTGGGGGTCTCGGCGCAGAACTGCATCCCCTCTTCCATGGGCAGCTCATCCGGAAACTCGTCCCGCGAGACCTCGAAGACCGCCTCCTGATCGAAGTCACCGTAGCCGTCTGCCGGCAGCACGCTGACTTTCGCTTTGTCGCCGGGCGACATGCCTTCCAGCCCGCGCTCGAGCCCAGGGATGAGGTTGTCATGGCCGTGCAGATAGACCAGAGGAGTCCGGCCTACGTTGGAGTCGACAATGATGCCGTCGTCGTCGGTGAGCGTATAGAAGATGCTGACGACGGCTCCGCTGGTGACCTGCATGTCGGATGTCCCTTCTTCTGTAGTCGAGGCGATCGGCCAGATGGTGAAGCTTACTACACTCCGTCCTCGGAGCCGGTCTCGTCGCCTGCGGCGCCCACGCCGGTGGCGCCCCCGCCCGTGGCACCCGCGCCGCCGGCCTCAACGCGGTCAACCTCGACGCGGCCGGTCTCTTCTTCCCACCAGCGCCGATGCCGCGCCCGGGCAAGCTCCTCGGGCACCGCGCCGCCGACCATGCCGCGGAGGTAATCACGGCCGTGCTTGGTGAACAACACGTGGGCCAGATGACCAAGGAGGAGCACGATGGCCAGGATGGCAAGGATGCCGTGCAGCCAGAGCGCCCGCGAGACGAGCCAGGCGGGAACGTCCTCTTTGTGCATGAGGATCCCGCCCGTGACAGCGAAGCCGAGGGCCATGGCCGCTATCAGGACTACGTTGAACTTCTGACCGGCGTTGAGCCAGCCCTGCGGCGGCATCTGCCGGCCGCGCAGCGTGTACCCTCTCACAGCCAGCCCGAACCAGCGCCGGTCGTCCCAGCTCCAGCGGTCCACCTCGTGGATGTCTCGCGCCAGGCGGCGGCGGTCGAGGATGAGGAAGAGAAGAAGCGGCACCGCCACCATGGCGAAGCCGACGGCTCCGTGGTACTGAGACACGGTGTGCCGGGCTCCTTCCATCCACTCCCGGGTGGGCGGAAGCCACATCAGCAGACCGCTGACGAACGCTATCAGGAAGAACAGCGCATACAGCCAATGGAAGAGGCGCTCGGCGACCACGAAGCGGCGCAGGCGGCCGGGAGCGACGGCGACGGCCGCCGCCGCCGCGGCGGGTCGGGCCACCGGACCGCCATCGGCGCCTGGGCGGGGTCGGGGCCACTGCCGCCGCCTCGGGCGGTGTCAGTGCTGCCGGTTCGGGGACGGGTCAGGCGATGGTGGCGTCTTCGGGATATCCACGCTGCTCCCAGTAGCCCTTGTACCCGTCGGGCGACTCGATGGCCTCCACCCTCACCACCCACTTGACGTACTTGTAGCCCAGGGTGCCGGGCAGCACCAGTCGCAGCGGCTGGCCCAGCTTGGCCGGAAGCAGGACCCCGTCGATCTCGTGAGCCAGGAGGGTGTCTTCTCGCTTGGCCTCCTCCAGGGTCACCGAATCGGTGTAGACGCCGTCCGAGGAGTAGAAGACTAGATGGGTGGCCCGGGGATCGATGTCGGCCAGCTTCATGATCTCGCTGAGCGTAACTCCGCCCCACTCGACGTTGTCGACCCCCCACCCCTCCACGCAGTAGAAGTCGCGCAGACGCTTGACCTGGGGAAGAGCTTTGAACTCGGAGAAGGTCAGCGACTGCGGGTTGCGGAAGAGGCCGTCGATAGTGAGTCGCCAAGTGGCCTCGTCGAAGGTCGCGCCCGGGGCGACGGAATTGACCCGGAAGGCATCTGCCGTACCACCCGAGGCCCCGCCCTGCCCTCCACCGGAGCCGCCGTCGGAACCGCTGCCCGAACCGCTGCCGGTAGTCACCTGGGGCAACAACTCCCTGCCCAGGAACAGAGCCACCACCCCCGCGATGACCAGGCCGATGAAGGCACGCCGGCCGATATTCTTCTCGCCGTCGCTCATGGCTCCCATTATCTCAGGAGAAGCCGGAATGCGTCCGCCAGGGAATGTGAGCGACCCCTGCCGGGCGTGTGCAGGCCGGCGTATACTCGTCTGGAGGGCACGGGCGCCAGGAGGGACGAGTCATGAAACGCTCGGGATCGTGGCCGGTGATGCTCGCAATCGTCGCGCGTGCGGCGGCCGCGCCGGCTGTGGTACTTCTGATCGGTTACCTCCTGCTGTCGTGGCCGGCACCCGCGCAGGCGAACGACACCTCGGTCGGCGGGGTCGGCGGAGATATCTTCCCTCTAGCCAACACCGACATCCGGCTGGAAGCGGAGACGGTACAGGCCGTCTGCTACCGCTACTTCGCCGAGTACCGTGTGGACTTCCTGTTCGTCAACGATGGCGAACCACAGACCCTCATGCTCGGGTTCCCCTATCTGCTGGTGGGCCCCGAAGGCAACGGCACCACGCCGGTGGCCTTCCGAGCCTGGCAAGACGGCAAGCCCCTGCAGGTGAGCATCGGCGAGGGGCGGTACGGCGACACCGATCAGGGTTACTACCTCCACGAGGCCACCTTCCCGCGCGGGCAGACGACGATCCGCGTCACCTACCTGGGCAACCCCACCTACACCGCTACCACCCGCTTCCCCGAGCTCGTCCCGACGGGGATGAACGTGGAGGGTCTGCAGAGCCAGGCAGCCCGCTACGACTACTGGCTGCACACCGGGGCGGGCTGGGCTGGATCGATCGGCAAGGCGGTGGTCGTCTACCGACTTGCTGACGACTTCAAGGGTTGGGGGGTCGACGTCACGTCGAGCTACGCGGCTGCCAGCGAGGGTTGGCCGTGGATCACGAGTCCCGAGACCTATGACAATCCGGACGATCGCACCTTCCTGTGGGAGTTCCGTGATCTGGAGCCCACCGAGGCCGACGACGTCTGCTTGGCGTTCGCCGCTCCCTTTCTCGACGTCGACTTCAGTAACGGGAGCTCCATGGAAGCCATTCCGCCCGTGTTCGGCGCGGTGATGTTCACCGATTCCAGTTGGCAGAACCAATCGGCGAGCGACTACATGGCCGACTGGGCGATCGTCGACGGCTCCCCGGCGAGTGCGTGGAGCGCCGGCGCTCCCGGCGCCGACGGCTGGGTGAAGGTGAAGATCGAGGGGAACCAGAGTGTCCAGGAGTTCCGGATCCTGCCGGGCAGGAACGATACCCTGACCTCTTTCGGCGAGTCCGGTCGTCCAAAGACCGTGAAGGTCACGCTGTCGGACGAGACCAGCAACACGTTCGAACTGGCGGATGACCCCTCGGTCCAGACATTCCCCATCCAGGGCAACGCGGTGTGGGCCCGCATCGAGGTCCTCGAGGTCTATCCCGGCACTGAGAGCGGTGACACCTACATATCGGAGATCAGCTTCGGGAACCGGCCGGCCCCGCGTTTTCGGACGTTCGCCGAGCTTACCGGCGAGGCGTCCGGGCCGACAGCCAGCCCTACCGAGACCTCGGCAGCACCGGTGACCACCGGCAGCTCTGAGGTCACAGCCAGCTCCGCGGTCACCAGCAGTTCCGCGGTCACCGACAGCACGCAAGGAGAGGTTGACGGCGGAGCCGAAGTGGACAACGAGTGGCAGCTCTGGGCGATCGTGGCCTTGGCTGTGGCCGGGGCCGCCGTCGTGGCCCTGATCGTGCTGCTGATCCTCTTCTTCAGGCGCCCCCGGGTGCCGCCCGGCGAGGGATAGTATCCTAGCCCAGCAACGCGCCCTCTTGGGGAAGGGCGCCACCCGGCGCCGGCCGACGAGAAAGGGCGTGATGGAAGCCAAAGCAGGTCCAGGTCCCCGCTACAGATGGGCGATCTTGGCCATGGCCGCTGTTCAGTCGTCTTCGCGGCTCTCGGCCTCTCCCGCTTCAGTTACACCTCCATCCTGCCCGTCGATGCAGGACGGCGCTCGATCTGACGAACACCCAGGCTGGCGCCCTGGCCACCGCGAACCTCGCCGGCTACATGACCATGGCCATCATCGGAGGAGCGCTCGCCTCGCGCTTCGGTCCTCGCCGCGTGATCACCGGAGGACTGCTGCTGGCCTGCATCGGCATGGTCATCACCGGGCTGGCCGCGGGATACTCCGATGGCGCTCGGGGGACGCTTCCTCTCCGGTGTCGGCGCTGCCGGATCCAACATCCCGGCGCACACCATGATCGCCGCTGTGGTTCTCGCAGCGGCGTCGGGGCGTGGCCACCGGGACGGCCGCCACGGGCGCTTCGGTCGGCCTCGTCGTGCGTGGCCCTGCTGGTCCCCTTCATCATCGACAAGTACGGGGAGAACGGGTGGCGCATGGCCTGGCTCATCCTGGCCGCTGGTGGTCGGCCTCCTGGCCATCGTGAGCTTCTTCGTGATCCGCGACCGGCCCGGGCTACCGCCCCGACGACCACGGCCCGGTCGTCGCCAAGAAGGCCGGCGACTGGAAGAAGATCTACCTCTCCGGCAAGGTCTGGCATCTGGGCATCGTCTACTTCATGTTCGGCTTCGCCTACATGGCCTACATGACGTTCTTCACCAAGCGGCTTGATAGCCGACGTCGGCTACACGCAGGAGAGCGCCGGCACCATGTTCATGATCCTGGGATGGTCGAGCCTGGTCTGCGGTCTGCTGTGGGGGTCCATCGCCGACGCGATCGGCCGCAAGTGGGCCATGATGATCATCCTCTTCATCCAGTCGGTCTCGTACGCTGATCTTCGCGCTCTGGACCGGCGCCGGCGGGATAGTCGTCTCGGCCGTGCTCTTCGGGATCACCGCCTGGGGCATCCCGGCCATCATGGCCGTCGTCTGCGGAGACATCGTGGGGCCGCTGATGGCCCCGGCGGCATACGGCTTCCTCACCGCCTTCCACGGTTTCGGGCAGGCGGCCGGCCCGTACGTGGCGGGCAGGCTGGCCGACTCGCTGCCCACCTTCACCGCCAGCTACCTGATGGCGGCGGGAGTGGCCTTCCTCGGTGCCATCGGCATGCTTCTGCTCCGCTGGGCGCCGGGCGGCCGGGACAGGCCGACCGCGGCACCCGCGTGCGAGACGCCGGCGGCGTCGACCCAGCCTCGCAGGGACGACGCCGCCGCCCGCGGCGTGCGGAACGGCAGGCCTCATGCCGCGCCTGCCGCCGCCCGCCCCGTCCGCCGCTCCCTGTATCCTTAGACCGACCATGTCACCGCTCCCCATCCAGAACATCCTGTCCGAGTTGAACGAGCAGCAGCGGCTGGCGGTCGAGCACGGAGACGACCCGCTGCTCATCGTCGCCGGAGCCGGCACGGGCAAGACCGCCACCCTCGCCCACCGGGTCGCCTACCGCATCGCCGGCGGCACCGACCCCGGCCGCATCCTGCTGCTCACCTTCACCCGCCGGGCCGCCGCCGAGATGCTGCGCCGGGTCGAGGGCATCCTGCGCGCCTCGAGGCCGAGACCCGGGCTCGCAGGCCACGGCGGCGGGCCGGCGCGCCGCAGGCGCCGCCCCGCCTTCGCAGCGCGGCAAGGTCTGGGGCGGCACCTTCCACGCCACCGCCACGCGGCTGCTCCGCCTTCACGGTCGCAGCATCGGGCTCGATCCCTCCTTCACCATCCTCGACCGCGGCGACGCCGAGGACCTCATGGGGGTCCTGCGCACCGACCTCGGTCTGGCCAAGAGCGACCGCCGCTTCCCGCTCAAGGGCACCTGCATGGACATCTACAGCCGGTGCGTCAACGCCCGCGAGACCGTGGAGGAGGCCGTCGAGACCCACTTCCCCTGGTGCAAGGACGAGGTGGAAGACCTGCGCAAGCTGTTCGCGGCCTACGTCGATCGCAAGGGCGAGCAGAGCGTCCTCGACTACGACGACCTGCTGCTCTTCTGGCACGGCCTGCTGACCGACCGCCGAGCGGCCCGCTCCATCCGGGGACGCTTCGACTGCGTGCTGGTCGACGAGTACCAGGACACCAACGTGCTGCAGGCCGAGATCCTGCAGATGCTCTGTCCCGGCGGGAAGAACCTCACGGTGGTCGGGCGACGACGCCCAGGCCATCTACTCCTTCCGGGCCGCCACCGTCCGGAACATCCTCGACTTCCCCCAGCAGTTCCCCGGCACCACCATCGTCACCCTCGAGCAGAACTACCGCAGCACGCAGCCCATCCTCGACGCCACCAACGAGGTCATCGCCGGAGCCGCCGAGCGGCACGCCAAGAACCTGTGGTCGCGGCGGCCCGAAGGCGGCAAGCCCCAATTGGTCTGCTGCGAGGACGAGGACGAGCAGACCGAGTTCGTCATCCAGCGCATCCTCGAGCACCGGGAGGCGGGCGTGCCGCTCCGCCGCCAGGCGGTGCTCTTCCGGGCTTCGCATCACAGCCTGGCGCTCGAGCTGGAGCTCGCCCGCCGCAACATCCCCTTCCACAAGTACGGGGGCCTGCGCTTCGTCGAGACCGCGCACGTCAAGGACCTGCTGGCCTTCCTGCGGCTCGCCGAGAACCCGCGGGACCTGATGGCCGGCACCCGGGTGCTGATGCTCCTGCCCGGAGTCGGGCCCAAGAAGGCCCGCGCCCTCATGGACAGCCTGGCGGCCGGACGCCGGGCCGAGCCGGCGCCGCCGACGGTCGGCCGGCGGTCGCGGCGCACGGCCTCGACCCCGGCTCGGCCGCTGCACGCGCGCCGCCTCCGGTTTCGCCGCCTGGGCGGGCCGGCCGGCTCCCTCGGCCGCGGCGGCCTCGGCCTGGGACGGCCTGGTCTCGCTCATGACCGGCATCGGGAGTCGCGAGCCGGGCGATCTCGCCTCCCAGATCAAACGGATCAGGCTCTTCTACGCGCCTCTGCTCGAGCGCCTCTACGACAATGCCCGCGCCCGGCTCCTCGACCTCGAGCAACTCGAGGGGCTGGCCGCCCGCTCGCCCGACCGGGCCCGCTTCCTCGCCGAGATCGCGCTCGATCCGCCCAGCTACACCGAGGACCTCGCCGGTCCGCCGCTGCTCGACGAGGACTTCCTCATCCTCTCCACCATGCACTCGGCCAAGGGGCTGGAGTGGGACGCCGTCTACGTCATCCACGCGGCCGACGGCAACATCCCCTCCGACATGGCCACCGGCAGGCTGGAAGAGATCGAGGAGGAGCGCCGGCTCTTCTACGTCGCGCTCACCCGGGCCAAGGACTGGCTCTACGTCTGCTACCCGCTCCGCTACTACTCGTATCCCCGCACGTTCAGCGACGTCCACGGCTACGCGCAGCTCACGCGCTTCCTGCCCGAGAGCGTGCGCCGCCTGTTCGAGGAGATCCAGGCATCCAGCCTCACGCGCCCGAGCCGGCACGATGCCTCCGGTGGCGCGCCCGCTCGAGGCGCCGGGACACCGAGACAGGCGGTGACCACCGAAGACATCCGGAGGCGGCTCAAAGGTCTGTTCTAGTCAGGTTGTGGCAAGACGGGCCGGCGCGAAGCGTGAGATAATACGCTCACCTCCGACTCCGGAAGTACTCATGAGGAGAGTGTTTGGATGCCTAGTTGGATAGGACCATGGGAGATCGCGATAGTCCTGGTATTGGCCCTGCTCATCTTCGGGCCCAAGAAGCTGCCGGACCTCGGCTCTTCCCTCGGGCGGTCGATCACCGGCTTCAAGAAGGGTCTCAAAGAGACCCAGGACGACGTCAAGTCGGCCATCAAGGAAGATGTCACCGCCGAGGCGCCGGCCTCCGCTGAAGCCCCGATCGGTACCGACCACGGCCGCGCACGACGAGCACCACCGAGCCGACCACCGAGCTGCGACCGACTACGACCGGCCGAGCTGACCCTAGGCGCGGCCGGCCGTATGCTATGCTGCCTCGGCCGCCGACGTCAGTCGACGGCGATCATCACGTTGCTGGCTTTGATGACGGCGTAGGCCTCGGAGCCGACCTTGAGCCCCAGGTCTTCGGCGGAATGCTTCGTGATGATGGAGACGAGCTCCGCGCCACCGGGCAGTTCCAGGACGACCTCGGTATTCACGGCTCCGTGGGTCACGCTCTTGACTTTGCCCTTGACGACGTTGCGTGCTCTGAGCTTCATGATCGCCTCCGATCGCGGTGTTGACAGGACCGGGCTCGTTCTCAGTTTCCCACAAGTGGCCTGGGTCGCCGCCTACATCGCGCGGAGCAGCCTGTCCCGCCGCGCCGGTCGGCGCGCCTCCCGTGGCCGGGACCCGGATCCGCTCTGCTAGAATAATCGCTCGCTGAGGCGGCAGCTGCTGAACCTCGTCGCCATGAGGAGAAGTGGCCGAGAGGCTGAAGGCGCTCGCCTGCTAAGCGAGTGAAGGAGTGAATGCTCCTTTCGAGGGTTCGAATCCCTCCTTCTCCGCCAGCATGCGCCGGTAGCTCAGTTGGATAGAGCGTTGGTCTACGAAACCAAAGGTCGGAGGTTCGAATCCTCTCCGGCGCACTGCAGAAAGCCCCGCATTGGCGGGGTGTCGCTCGCTAGCGCGAGGCGGAGGCCCTGAACGACCTCCATCAGTGTCGGCATGGCCCCCAGCCCTACTCCGGTCGCCAGGCCGGGTCGTAGGCGGCGTCGATACCAGGGATTTGAGAGAGTCCGCCGCCGTCTGCGTTGACGATGTACAGCGGGGAGCCATGGGCCCCGTCGAGGTCGCTGCCCGCCACCGCGAGGGCTTTTCCGTCCGCCGTCCAGCTAAGCGCGGCTAGAGGGCCGTCCGTGATGAACTGCGTGGCCGGCTTGAGAAGTATCACCGGTGCGCCACCCCCGTTCAGCGAGCTGGCGACGATGGCCCTCTTGTTGACGTCGCAATTGGCTAGCGTCTTGCCGTCCGGTGAGAGCGCGTATTCGCTGGTGTTCTTGCCCGTGGTCAGCCGGATGAGTCCGCTCCCGTCGGGGTGTATCGAGAACAAGTCGTCATTCCGCATGAAGAGGACTTCGCCGCTCGGCGTCCAGGAAGGCTGGACACTCCAACCCTCCGCACCGGCGGTCAGATTCCTCGCGCCGGTACCGTCGGCGTTCATGACGAAGAGGTCAAGTCGGAGCGGGTCGAGGGTAACGACTGAGACGTAGGCTATCTGCTCCCCATCGGGCGACCACGCCGGCTGGAAACCCGACCCCTTGGTCAGCTGCGCCTTTTCGGAGCCGTCTGCGTTCATGACCCACACGCTGGCGGCTTCCCAAACACCGTTTCCCGGGGGTAGGCGGCATAGACGATTCTGCTCCCGTCCGGAGACCAGGAGGGGTCCTCTTCCCAGCCGAGGGTTTCTGCCAGCGGCCTAAGACCCGTCCCGTCGGTGTTGACGACGTAGATGTCGGCGTTCGCCCCGGCCGCTACAACATTCGAGAAAGCAACGGTGCCAGCCACCGTAGGTGTAGGCAGAGGGGTGAAGTCCGGTATCTCAAACGGAAGGTTGAAATATATCCTCCCAATACCGGTCAGAATGTCATCGAAGTTGCCGTCTACTCCGTTGGCGAGGAGCGTGGCGGCGACCTTCTGGTCGGGGAAATACGCCAACATAGACCAGAACGCATCAATCTGGCCGTTATGCCCGTCGCCCACGTTCTCCTCGACCGGGGTAGGGAAGATACCCTTTCCGTAGCCGTCTTTCATCTCCAGCATCTGGTCCAACGACTGTTCATTGATGAGTTCGTGGTCAAAGAGCGCCGTAATGAAGGCAGTCAAATCAAGGGGCGTCGACACTATCGCTCCCGCTCCACCCGGAACGCTCATGTCCGTCACGAACTGCGCCGCCCATCTACCGTCCAGAACCGTATACGAGGCCGCTTCGTTCTCCTTGGTGTCGATCTGATCTCCGCAGCTGGTATTGGCGAGCCCTGTCTCAGCAGCGATTCTCTTGGCGAGTTCTTGCTGGTAAGTCGATTGTGTTATGCCTTCAATGATGTAACCGAGCAAAGCGTAGTTGGAGTTGGAATATGCGAACTGTTCGTCTGGATTGAAGTCAGGTTCATAACCAGCGATCCGAGCCAGCATCTGTTCTCTGGACTGCTCCTTGGTCATATAGAGCGGGTATTTGGGATCGTCGGTGAAACTATGAATACCGCTGCGATGACTGAGCATGTCAGAGATGGTGATCGCCTCGCGGGGATGAAGCACCGCTTCACCAGCGTCACGGCCGAGTTGGGCCACGTTGACCGTCTGCCGACGAAGTGGGTTCCCGTTCCGCCCCCTTCGCCGTCCTGATATGACGTCACCGCCCATTAGGTTGTCGCTCATCTTTCCCCCAAATACTCGTCCGAACCTGGTCTCTCCGCGATAGGCCGATCGGGCAACGCCGTGCGGTGGGCCGAAATCCTCGGTGGTCACGGCTGAGCGTGGGGGTCAGTGGTTGTGCTTCCGCCAGCTACCTGCTCCCCGCACCGTTTTCAGTATAGGCCCGACCGTGCGCGCGGTCAATGAGCCCCACCGTCCGGGGCCCATGACGGTTTGGCAGCCCCCCGCCAAGAACCGGCCGGTGCTAAGCTGGCTGCGGGGGAAGCGACGGCATGGCGCGACTCACGAAGGAGGCTCGAGCGATGGCATACGTCATGGTCCAGCACAAGATCGGCAAGTGGTCGGAGTTCGAGACGATCTTCCGGGACGACGGCGAGCGCAGGAGGATGCTGGGGTCCAAGGGAGGCAGGGTCTTCCGCAACGTCGACGATCCCGAGAACATCTTCGTGGTCTTCGAGTGGAAAGATGTCGATGGCGCCCGCAAGTTCGTCGATGGGCTGGAAACGCACGAGGCCATGGAATGGGCGACCTCCGGGATCTGGTCCCGGGTGTATGTGACCGAGGAACTGTTCGAGGTCGACGCGTGAGGCGGAGACCCAGCCCGGGCCGGAGAGCACCACCGGCCCACGCGGCCGTGTCATCGGGGGAGTCGATAGGCTCCCCTTTCTTTTGTTCCAACACGCCTTGCGCTGGGGTCGAAGGCGCAGAGAACCCTTGCACCCGAACAGTCCCGGGGAATATCCGAACGGTTTGGATACGTTAGTGGATGGGTAACCAATCGTTCAACCCGCACAACACGCAACGGGGAAGCGCCAAGGAGCGGTCGGGGGCTCGGGCGGGGAGAGCCCTCAGTGCCACCAGGGGGAGGCGCGGTTGGAACGGCGCCACGCAGTCAGTGCAAATCGGTCCAGAACCTCTAGATCGCCTGTATCCGAACCGCATGATTCCCTTCAGACGACCAGGAGCTCCCTATGACACGACAGTACTCACGGCGCCAATTCATCAAGATCACCGGCCGGCGGCATGCTCGGCCTCTACATCGGTACCCATCTGGGCGGCTTCAGGCAGGTCGCCGAGGCGGCCATACCGGGAGGTACACTCGACCCGCTGCCTAACGGACAGAAGTACCAGACCGCTCTCCTCATCCCGCCCGTCATGCCCAAGGCCGGGACCATCAAGCTTAAGAGCGGCAAGAACGCCGACTACTACGAAATCTCGATGAAGCAGTTCACGCAGCAGATCTTGCCTGCGCGGTAGCGCCTTCCACGACGGTGTGGGGCTACGGTGCGATCGCCTCGGCGGCCAAGAGAGGTCTGCTCCTCCACAACGCGCCCTCCCTGACCATCGAGGCTCAGGTGGGACGACCGGTGCGGGTCAAGTGGATCAATGGTCTCGAGGACAACGCGGGAACTATCTGCCGCACCTGCTGCCGGTCGATCCGACGCTGCACTGGGCAAACCCACCCGGCGGTGAATGCGGCCGCGACATGCGCCCGGACTTCACCGGCAAGACGTACGTGCCCTTGGCGGAGTTCAACGATCCCGACACGCAATACACTCGGTACACCGGTCCGGTCCCCATCGTCACCCATGTGCACGGCGCTGTGGGTGTCGGCGACGAAAGCGACGGCTACGCGGAGGCGTGGTACCTGCCGGCAGCCAACAACCTCCCGGCCGGATACGCATCCGTAGGTACCTGGTACAACTTCTTCAAAGGGAAGGCGAGCACGGCGTTCGGCGTCACCTGGGGCCCCGGATACGCGACGTTCCAGTACCCCAACGACAACCGGGCCTCCACCGTCTGGTACCACGACCATGCCCTGGGGATGACCCGGCTCAACGTGTACGCGGGTCCGGCCGGCTTCTACATCATCCGGGGCGGCCCGGCAGGCGATGGGGCGGTGCTCGATTCGCGGACCAGCACGGTGGCGGTGCTTCCCGGTCCAGCGCCGAAAGAGAATGACCAGTTTCCGCCTAACAAGACCTATTACGAGATCCCCATCGCCATCCAGGACCGATCCTTCAATACTGGTGGCTCGCTGTTCTATCCGGGCACTCGCGACTTCTTCGACGGTATCGCCGGGCCCTATATCCCCGATACCGACATCTCGCCAATCTGGAACCCGGAGTTCTTCGGCAACATGATCATGGTCAACGGGAACACTGGCCTTTCCAGACCGTGGAGAAGCGCCGCTACCGCTTCCGCTTCCTGAACGGCTGCCAGTCCCGCTTCCTGATCCTGGACTTCAGCAGCATCCCGAACGTAGAAGTGTGGCAGATCGGCAATGAAGGTGGCTTCCTGGCTGCCCCCGTGAACCTCACGGCGACCAACGGCAACCGCCTGCTCATGGGCCTCGCTGAGCGCGCCGATATGATCGTCGATTTCACCAACGTGCCAGCGGGCAACTACGTGCTTGGCAACGTGGGCCCAGACGAGCCCTTTGGCGGCGGCGTCCCGGGGACTGACTTCCCCGTCGCCGATCCTGCTTCGACGGGCCAGATAATGCAGTTCCGCGTGGTCCCGGCCGTTGCACCCGATCCCACCACACCGCCCGCAGTTCCTGCAGCTCCCGACCATCGCGCCGCTGCCCGCAGCAACGGTGACCCGTCCGCTCGCACTGCTGGAGGAGATGTCGATGTACTTCGACGACGCTCCGGCCGAAGCGCTGCTCGGCACCGTGGCCGGCGACCCCAACGTCGCGCCGGGTGTGTGGACCAAGCGGATGTGGATGGATCCGATCACCGAGAACCCGGCGATCGGTGCCACGGAGCTCTGGGAGATCTACAACGCGACCGCCGACGCCCACCCGATGCACGTGCACGAAGTGGTCTTCGAGGTGGTCAACCGGCAGAACATCTTCGTGAACGAGGCGACCCAAGAGGTCCAAGTCGTACCACGGCTCCGATGCCTGTTCCGCCCGAGTCGTGGGAGACCGGCTACAAGGACACCGTCATCGCCTACCCCGGCCAGGTCACCCGGATCAAAGCTCAGTTCAAGACTCCCGGCCAGTTCGTCTGGCATTGCCACATCGTCGAGCACGAGGACAACGAGATGATGCGGCCGTACCGGATCGGGCCGGAGCAGCCCGGGCAGCCGAGCCGATGTAGACGGGACGCCAACTCCAGCGGCTCGCCGAGGGGACTCGGCGGCTACAAGAAGTGGCCCCCTCTCGGGAAACCCGAGAGGGGGCCGCGTGTCTCTGCTCAGCGCCGGCGCCGCCCAGCGCGGCGCCGCCATACCTGGCATCGCCTTACTTCGACAGGGCGTCCAGCACTCCCACCAGCAGCTTCCAGTAGCGCTCGACCGTGGGGACGCTCACCCGCTCGTCGGGCGAGTGGGGGAACTCGATCTGGGGGCCGATGGAGAGCATGTCCAGACCGCCCGGCGTCTTCTCGCCGATCAGCGCTGTCTCCAGACCGGCGTGCACGGCGGTGACGATGGGCTCTTCTCCGAAGATGCCTTTGTAGACCTTGACCGTCGCGGCCAGCAGCGGTGACTTCAGATCCGGTCGCCATCCCGCGTAACCGTGCCGCACCTCCAGATCGGCGCCGGCAAGCGAGGTGATGGCGGCCAGCGTCGCCGAGTCACCTCGGGCAAGGACCGACTCGTTTGAGGTCCGGGTCAGGCTGTGCAGTTCGAGTTGGTCGCCGTCGGTCGTGGCGACCCCCAGGGAGGTACTGGTCTCCACCAGGCCCTCGAAGTCGGGGCTCGAGAGTGAAGAGACCGGCCGGCATGGCCACGATGACGTCGAGCAGCTTCTGGGTGGCCTCGTCGGACCAGGCATCGGCGGGGAGTTCCGCCGGCCTCCGCCACGATGCGCACGTCCGGATCGGTGTTCTTGAACTCGTCGGCTACCGCTCGCCGACGCGGCTTCGATGCCGGCGCGGAAGGCATCGGCCTTGTCCGCGGCCATGACGCAGACTGGCGGCGGCATCGCGGGGGATGGCGTTCCGGCTCTTGCCGCCGTCCAGCGCGGCGAGGCGGAACGGCGCTGCTCCCGCGGTCTCGCGCAAAGCCCGGGCCAGCACCTTGATGGCGTTGGAGCGGCCTTCTTCGATGTTCGTGCCGGAGTGCCCGCCTTTGCCGCCGCTTGCCGCTGACCGTCATGGCCACGTACCCGGCGGGAACCGGCCCCGCTCGCCCTTGACCCGGAGGAACGTGTCGGTGCTTCCCGCGCAACCGACCGTCAGCCGCCCGTCCTCCTCGCTGTCGAGGTTGAGGAGCATGCGTCCCTTGAGCGCGGAACCGTCGATGCTCTTGGCCCCTTCGAGACCGACCTCCTCGGCCATGGTCATGAGCAGTCTCAAGCGGCCCGTGAGCCACCGACGTGTCCTCGGCGATCGCCATCATCGAGGCGATGGCGATGCCGTCGTCGGCGCCAAGGGTGGTGCCGTCGGCCGTCAGCCACTCGCCGTCCCGCACGAGCTTGATGCGCCCTTCGGCGGGATCGTACGGGCTGTCCGGGCTGCCGTTCGCAGACCATGTCCACATGGCCCTGCAGGATCACGATGGGCGCCGATTCTCGGCCCGGGGTGGCAGGCATGCGTACCATCACGTTCGTACCGCCCGCGGACGCGAACTCGAACCCGTTCTTTTCCGCCCACTGGCGGATGTGAGCGACCGCCGCCTCCTCGTGACGCGACGGGCGTGGGATGCCTGCCAGCGTCTCAAAATGCTTCCAGAGCAGTGCGGGCTCGGCGTCCTCCAATGGCTCGGGCATCAGCTCCACCTCCTTTTCTTGCGTAGCAGTTAGGCAGAGTCGCGATCGCTAGATACCGACAATGACGGCCATCACCAGGCCGACGACTACCGAAACAATCGTCAGTACGAAGAGCGGCACGGTGAACGAGTGATAGACCACGAACTTCGTCAGGCGCGTCGTACCGGTGAGGTCGGTCTCCACCGCTGCCAGCTGGGTACCGTTGGCGGGCAGGAAGTACACGCCGGCGAGAGCCTGCCACATGGCGACGATCTGCCCCATACCCAGCGTCGGGTATGGCCAGTCCGATCGGCACGATCGTGTTCGTCGTGGCCGACTGGCTCGTGGTCAACGCCGCCACGACAAAGACAGCGACGGCGAACACCCATGGCGCGACCGCTACCCAGTCGCCCAGAACTGTCCACGATCTGCGTCGATATGGGCCTCGATGAACGTGTTCGCCATCCAGGCGACGCCGAACAGAGCCAGCAACGCCACGATGCCGGCCATGAACGTCTGCTGCTTCACCACCTCTGACGGCTTCACCTTGGCCAGCACGATGATGAGCATCGCCACCAGGAGCATGATGATCTCGATGGTCTCGGTCATCGAGAGCTCCTGAGTCTCGAACACGCCGGGCGCGGTCTCCACTTCCCAGCTCGGGACCATGCCCGGGCACCAGGGCGATGAGGATGACGAAGACGACGCCCACCAGAAAGATGATGGCCGAGATCCTAGCCATGCGGGGAAGCACGGCGGCCTCGGCCTTCTGGCGCCTCGATCTTGGGAGGAGCGATCTTGTGCTCGGCGAGCCGCTTCTGGAACTCGGGGTCGTTCTCGAGGTTCTTGCCCCAGCGCATCATGACCAGCGAGCCGATGATGATGGCGACGATGGACGAGGGGATGGTGATGGCCAGGATCTGCGGCAGCGTCACCCCCTGGGGCTCCATGAGGGCCACCATCGCGGCCATGGCCGCGGCCACCGGGCTCGAAGTGATCCCCAGCGCCGTGGCGACGGTCGAGAGCGACAGCGGCCGCTCCGGCCTGATGCCGGCGTCGTAGGACACCTCGTAGATGACCGGGATGAGGGGGTAGAAGATGTTGCTGGTGCCGGCGCCGACGACGAAGAAATAAGAGACCAACGGCGCGATCAGGGTGATCAGCTTGGGCCGCTTGCGTATGAGCTTCGCCGCGACCTGGACCAGCCAATCGATCCCGCCGGCCGCCTGCATGGCCCCGGCCGCGGTGACGACTGCCAGGATGATGAGCATGGCGCTCCCCGGGATGGAGCCGGGCGGCAGACCGAAGATGAACACCAGGACGAAGACACCGACGCCGCCCCAGATGCCGAGGCCGATGCCCCCCATGCGGACGCCCATGACGATGCAGACGGCCACCACCAGGAACTCGAGAATGAACGAGAGCGGTATCCATGGCATCCCCTCCCGTCTCGCGATCTACCCGTCAAGGCCGCACCAACTGAAACCTACTCACTGCCGGGGCAGACCCCTCCGAAATCCGCCTCAGCCGCTCCCGAAGGGAGAGGCCCGACCACGCAGTGGACCCTATCGACCCCTATTGCTCCGCCTCCGACGGTCCGGGCGACCGGGTCGGGTTCGGCGGCCATCCGGCGCTTGCTGATGCCCCTCCAGATCGCCTCCACCACCCACGCCAGGACGATGGTAACGGCCAGGACGACGAAGAGTCTTGGGGTCGTTCTGGATGGTGTAGATCGAGAACAGGACGATGGCCACGACCGTCCCCGCCAGGAGCCACACCAGAGGACGACTCGGTTCGCGCCGGTCTCCTTGCGCAGGCGCAGGTGAGCGATCGTCACCAGCCCGAAGATGGTCAGGGCCACGGCGCTACCGACGGACGCGATAGCGCTGACGTCGAAGAAGTTGGCCATCAGGAGGATGAGCACGGCCGAGAACAGCAGGCCGCGCGGAGCCCCTTTGCCACCCCGCCGTCTCTCACCGAAGGCCGGGGGGAGAGTTCCGTCTTTGGCCATCGTGTAGGTGGAACCGATGGAACCATAGAGCTGCGAGTTGACGGCTCCGACGCAGGCGAACAGGGCGGCGATGGAAGTCATGACGAAGCCGAACTGGCCGAAGACGCTCTGCGTGGCCACAGCGAGAGCCGTGTCGGCGCTCTCGATCACCTCATCGACCGTCAGGCTGCCGAACACCCCGATGGACAGGACGACGTAGAGCACCATGACGAATCCCAGGGCGACATAGATGGCCCGAGGCAGGTTCTTCTTGGCGTCCTTGAGATCGCCGCCGGCGAAAGCGATGACCCCGAAGCCCAGGTAGGCGAAGAAGGTCAGGGCCACGCTCGAGACGATATCGCGGGCCGGGGGGTAGCCGGCCGGATCCAGGAGCGACGGGTCGATCTGAGTCAGCATTCCGATGCCGAACGCCACCAGGATGACGAGAACGACGGAGACTATCGCCGTCTGTGCTTTCGACACCGCTTCGGCGCCGACGATGTTGACGATAACGAGCGCGACGACGACCACGCTTGCGAAGATGTTCACCCAGATCGCCGCGGCACCGTCGCCCAAGAACAGACTGGTGGCGTAGTTGCCGAAGGACACGGCCACCATCGCGGTGACGATGATGACCGAGAAGTACCCCAGCACGACCACTCCGCCGCTGAACAAGCCGGGACCGAAGCCGCGCACAAGCCAGGAGATCATCCCTCCCTCTGGATGGATAGCGGGCGCCCAGCTTGGCGAACGAATAACCCTGCAGGAGAGCGATGATCGCCGCCGATGAGGAAGGACACCCAGACCGCCGCGCCGGCGATCGTCCCCGCCTCCCCGAAGAGCGCGAAGATACCGGCGCCGACCATGGCGCCGATGCCGATGAAGATGGCCCCCCGCAGCGAGAGAGTGCCTGCTCGACTCGAGCCGGTCTCCGGTGCCCCGCCGCCTTCCGCCATCACGCACCTCCCTCATCGCCTGGTTAACCCAGTATTCATAGCAGCGCTTCGGCAGTCAAGGACAACTTTTGGTACCGGTACCGGTTCGGCTCCTATTGCTAGCCGGACAGGGAGAATCCCAGAGCCTGCTCGAGGGTTGTCCGGGCGGCCGCCCCCTCCTGCCAAGCTGCGGCTATCGCCGCCACGGCCGCATAGGCGACCAGCGTCTGCCCGTTCTCCAGCGCCTGGGCGAGGTCATTCACCCCGACGGCCATCTTGGTGAGCGATGCCAGAAAGCCTTCGTGGGCTACAGCGAGCTCGGGCACCGGCTCGATCGCCCCGAGAGCCTGCACCATGGCCGCCATCGTCGCAGCCAGATCGTTCGCCGTCTGCACCTGCTCGGGCGTGGGGTTGTTGAAGTTGGTGCCGCTCATGACCGTGTAGGCGTCGGCCAGATCCGGGCCGTAGGTGTTCGCCCACGTCCGCATGGCTGCTCGATAGGTCTCGAACGGGCTGAGCGTGGTCGTGGTGGTCGAGGAGGTAGTGGTGGTGCTGGACGAGGTGGTGGTCGTCGGCTCAGTGGTGGTAGTCGTCGAGGAGGTGGTGGCGACGGTGTCGGTGGTGGCGCCCTCTGAGGATATGCCGAAGCACGAAAAGCCGTCACAGCCGGCCGCCACGAACGTGACCGCGACAAGGACGAACGCTGCGGCGACGGCCCTAAGGTTCATGTGCCTGACCCCCTCCCACATTCCATGAAGTCGTGGCCCGCAGCATACAGCAACGTTCGTCGCCTGGCGTGCGCGCGCGCCCACCTCGGCCGCGCCGCGTACTAGACTGGGTGCGGACGAACGGCGGACGGACTGCGGATGCACGGTGGCTCCGCCCACGGAACTTGGAGGCATGATGCTCACGGACGACGACCTGCAGCAGGAGATGCTCGACCACCTCTGGCTGCCGTTCACCCAGGCCCAGGGACTGAAGCCCATCATCATGCAGCGGGCAGAGGGTGCTCTCGTCTACGACATGGAGGGGCGCGAATACATCGACGCTTTCGCCAGCTTGTGGACGGTGAATGTCGGGCACGGCAGACAGGAGATCATCGACGCCATAGACAAGCAGGCCACGGAGATGGCCTGCTACCACATCTTCGGCATCGCCAACCCGCCCAGCATCAAGCTGGCCGCAAAGGTCGCGGAGCATCTCCCGGGCGACCTGGATCACGTCTATCTCACCCTCGGTGGCGGAGACTCGGTGGACACCGCCCTCAAGATCGCCCGCCAGTATTGGCGCAATCTAGGCAAGACCGGCAAGTACATGATCCTGTACCGCGACCGCTCCTATCACGGGACCACCTTCGGGGCCACCAGCGCCCAGGGCCTCTCGGGAAACCGCACCGCCTTCGAGCCGCTGCTCCCCGGGTTCATCAAGCTGGGCGCGCCCTACTGCTATCGCTGCGCCTGGGGCAAGCAGTACGGGGAGTGCGCCCTCGAGTGTGCGCGGCAGGTGGAGAAGGAGATCGCCTTCTACGGCGCCGGGAATGTGGGCACCCTGCTGGGCGAGACCGTGATCGGAACGGGAGGGGTGATCCCGCCTCCGCCCGAGTATTGGCCTCTGGTATGCGACATTTGTGAGGCCAACGAGGTCCTGGTGATCAACGACGAAGTGATCACCGGGTTCGGGCGCACCGGGGAGTGGTTCGCGTGCGAGCGGTTCGGGTCGCGGCCCGATCTGATCACCATGGCCAAGGGCCTCTCCTCCGGCTATCTCCCGCTGGGAGCCGTGGGGGCAAGTGAGCGGGTGTATCAGGCGTTCCTCGGAGGATCGCTGGAAGGCAAGCAGTTCATGAGCGGAGCGACGTACCACGGACACCCGCTTTGCTGCGCGGCCGGTCTCGCCAATCTGGAGATCATCGAGCGGGAAGACCTGGTCGGACGCTGCCGGGAGCTGGGCCCCTATCTGCAGGAGGGCCTGCGCACCCTGCTCGAGCACCCCATCGTGGGCGACGTTCGCGGCCTGGGCCTGGTGGCGGGCATCGAGTACGTCCAGAGCAAGGCCACGAAGGAATGGTTCCCGCCATCGGTCGGCGCAGCTGCCCGCGTCCGCGACGCGGCCTTCGAGCGCGGGGTGTTCGTCAGGCTGCTGGGCGGCGGCCACTGTCACGCTATCGCCCCGCCCTTCGTGATCTCTCGGGAGCAGATCGACACCATCGTGAGGTCCTCGACGAGTCGATCACGGTGGTGGAAAGAGACCTGGGGTACTGACGCCGCCGGCGCGACCCACGCGACCGGCGATCTCCTCGTCGTCAGCCGGTGCGACGCGAGTCTCGAGGCCGGCTGCCCGCGGCGGCGCCTCAACTCACTGCCTGGCTCACGTGCTCGGGTTCCGTAGTCTGCTCGTTCGGCGTACTATTTGTAAGTGACCGCTCACTAGGCGGGAGCCCAGCGTGATGCAGACCGAGCAAGGGAGGGTGCAGAGGTATGGGCAGACGAGATGGACGAGTTCACCAAGAAGACCGTCAGCCGCCGCGACTTCCTCAAGATAGCCGGCGTCGCCGGCGCCGCCGTCGGGGCGGGCGCGGGACTCGGAGGCCTGCTGGCCGCCTGCGGCGAGGCCGAGGAGAGCACCACGACCACGGCCGGCCGCGACTACCACGACCGCCGGCGCCACGACTACCACCGCTGGCCAGACCACCACTTCGGCGTCCGCCGGTGTCGAGACGGGCGACGAGATCAAGATGGGCTTCGTGGCCCCCATCACCGGTCCGCCTAGCCTCGTTCGGCGTGCCGGACAAGTACTGTGCCGAGCGCTGGAGAGAGTACTGCGGCGACGGCCTGGTCTGCGGCGACGGCAAGAAGCACCCGGTCACCATCGAGGTGGCGGACAGCCAGTCCGACTCCAACCGCGCGGCGCAGGTGGCCGGCGACCTCATCAACAACACCAAGGTCGACATCATGATGGTGGCCTCCACTCCAGACACCGTGACCCCGGTCGTGGAGCAGTGCGAGAGCTACGGATGCCCGGTGGTCTCCACCGACTGCCCGTGGCAGACCTACATGGGGCCGAACAAGGAATACAAGTGGTCGTACCACGTCGTTCTTCGGCGCGGAGGACTTCTTCGCCGATCAACGAGTCCTGCTACTCGAAGATCCCCATCAAACAAGATCATCGGCGCCATGTACGACAACACCGCCGACGGCAACTTCTTCAGTGCGAACGCCCCGCGTACATGGAGGCCAAGGGCTACACGGTGGTCGATCCCGTCCAACTACCAGGCGATACTCACCGAGGACTTCACCGCCCAGATCGCCGCGTTCAAGAACGGGGGCGTCGAGCTCATCATGGGCAACATGATCCCGCCGGACTTCACGAACTTCTGGAAGCAGGCGATGCAGCAGGGGCTTGAGCCGAAGGCCTGCCTGGTCGGCAAGGCCATCCTTTTCCCGCAGTCCGTGGAAGCCCTGGGCGACGTCGCCAACGGCCTGATGACCGAACTCTGGTGGCACCGCACGTTCCCATGGATAGTCCTCACTCACCGGCGAGACCTGCGCCCAGTTGGCCGACGACTTCGAGGCCAAGACCGAGCAGCAGCAGACCGCTCCGCTGCTCCACTACGTGTGTGGCGAGATGGCCATCTACGGCCTCAAGAACGCCACCGATCCGAAGAGCAAGGACGCCGTCCTCGCCGCGATCGAGACGATGAAGCTCGACACGATCGTCGGTCCACATCGACTTCACGGCGCCGATCATCGCCGCCACCGGCACTGGTCCCGCCGACTGGCCCGCCGGCCCCGGGCACAAGACCAAGAACGTCTACGACCACGGCCTTGGCGGCTCCCAGTGGCTGATGCAGGGTGGCAAGTGGACGTTCGATGAAGTGCCGGTCGACAAGACCGCTGCTCCCTACATGGCTCGACAGCACGTCCAGCCGGCCAAGCCGCTGCCCATAACCGCAGCGTAGAGAAGAAACGCGGCCCGACCAGCCGACTGATCGGCCAGACAGACAAGGGAGGGGCGCCGCAAGGCGCCCCTCTTGTCGTCTGTGGCGACTTCGCGGCCGGTCGCGCCACCGGCCGCCAGCCAGCCCGTCCGCGCTACTGGCGGTCCGAGTCCTTCGACCGGAACGTCCGGGCCATCGCCAGCCCGACGACCACCAGGATCAGGCCGAGCGCGAGGCCGAGGATCTGGACCCAGGTGGCCAGGTCCCGCACCGCCGACACTCCCATGGCGATCACCACCCCGCTTATCAGCAGGATGATGCCGATCTGATCGAGCGTCTTGCGCGATGGCCGTTTCGTCCGCTGCTCCTTGTCGTCGTCGGCACTTCGCGCGACCGGCGCGCCGCATCCCGCAGCCGCGCGCCTCGGCCCGCCGCGTCCTCCCCTAGCTCGGGATCACCGGCAGTATCAGGTGCGACGGACGCTCCTTGTCGAAGTAGATGGTGTCCTTGCCCACCTTGAGCCCGTAGTAGTGGCCGCCGAAGTCTAGCGCGTTCGAGTCGCCGTTGGCCAGGTCGAGACGGAGCCGGTGTCCCTTGAGGAAGCAGTTGGACGTGCCCCAGATCTCGATCTCGTACTTGTAGACCTTGCCCGGCTCGATCGGCTGCGGGCTTGTCGTGGCGGTAGTAGGGGCGATAGGGCAGGCTCAGCGCCTCGTCCTTGGTGACCGCGTGCGAGGCCTTCAGCCAGCCCCGGGTGAGGATGCGGCCGGCCGGCGGCATGCCCGGCGCCTGCATCTCGTCGGGGAACTGGTCCCAGATGCGGCAGAGGAACTCGGTGTCGGGCTGGTCGGACGAGGCGTAGAGCACCAGGACGATGTTCCCGATGACCTCGGTGTCCTTCTCCATGGGAGGCGTGGTGAAGGTGAGGATCTTCTTGCAGGGGTTGACAATGCCCCGCTCGATCACCGCCGTGCCCACTCCCGAGAACCCGGTCCAGTCCGGATCGGGATAGGAGTAGGTGACCGAAGCCTCGGCGGCGGTCGGGCGCCTCCCAGCTCAGGCCGCCGTCGTTGAGAGAGACAACAGCACCGGATTTAGCCCCCGAAAGATAGAGATCGGTGTACTGCGTCCGGGCCAGGGGCCACTCGTTCTCGCGCCGGTAGCGCTCCTGCCCGCGCACGAAGATGTTGAGGGCCGGCTCGTCCATGATGCCGGTGTCGTTGCCCTTGAGCCAGTGGTCGTACCAGCGCAGCAGCCAGTTGCGCATCTCGATGGACTCGAAGATGGCCACCTCGTCGCCCTCGAAGTCGCCGTGGCAGAGCATGAGCTTCTTGGGCGTGGTCACCTCTTCGTAGCCGCGGAGGTTGCCGCGCAGGTGGATGCCCACCTTGTGCAGGATGCCGACGCTGAACACCGGGCACTTGATGTTCTTGAAGTCGGGGTTGCGGTCTTCCCAGAAGTCGTCGTAGGTCTGGTGGTTGATCACGTTCCAGGCCAGGTCCCAGTCGCCCTGGTCGGGGTCCTCGCCCTTGCGGCCCACCCGGTAGTGGCCCCGGATCTCGGTGATGTGCCAGCTGCCGGGGAAGCCGCTGGCGAGGATGCCGCCGTGATAGGCCACGTCGCGGTACATGTCGGCGCCGCCGTCGAAGGGGACGATGCAGGCCAGGTGCGGCGGCGCCAGAGAGGCGGCCATCCACTGCGTCCAGGCGTAGTAGGACTCGCCGATCATGCCCACCTTGCCCGTGGACCACGGCTGGGCGGCCGCCCACTCGATGACGTCGTAGTGGTCCCAGGCGCTCCTCCATGCTGTGCCAGCGCCACTGACCTTCCACCGACTTGCCGCTGCCGCGGATGTCGTGGTTGATGTAGACGTAGCCGCGCTCGACGAACCACTCGATCTTGTTGGTCTCGCGCATGTGGAAGGTGGGCACGGCCGGCAGGTAGTAGAGGTCCTTCTGGTAGGGCGAGGAGGCGTAGAGCACCGGGAACTCGCCCGGCGGCGTCGGGCCGGTAGACGTCGACCGCCACGTGGACGCCGTCGCGCATCTCGATGAAGACGTCCTTCTCCACCTTGACCTTGTACTTGGGCTGGCTCAGCTTGTCGAAGGGGAAGCCCTCGGGGATCATCGAGGCCATGACCTCGGGGATGAGGATCTCGGTGAACATCGAACCGCCTCCTCGCTCGTGCGGACGGCGACCCTGCCGCCGGGTCGGGTCCCGCACGGGGGACAGGCACCAGGCGCCGGGATCGCGATGAGTCTCTGACATACTAGGTGAGCACTCACTACGGTGGTCTGTCAAGGGTGAGGCGATGAGAGGGAGAAATGACAGGCTGATCCGGCCAGGCGGAAACGACGAGGGGGGAGGACCCTGAACGGGTCCTCCCCCCTCTGTTGGGGCTTCCTTGCTGGGCGGGCCTAAGACCCCGCCTCTATTGAAGTGTTCCTATGATGTCGACGGCATCGAGACTGATGTACTTCCCGGCCGCATTCGTGGTGTTCCAGGAGATCGTGACCGTGTGGACTCCCGTAGCCAGAGTGCCCGTGGACCACACTCTCTGTTGATAGAGGACGCTGGAGTTGGCCAGGTCGATAGTCGTCACGGGGCCGCCGTCCAGGCGCACATCGGCCTTGCCGAGCGTGGTGCCCCTGGTGGCGATCCAGTTGAGCCTGGTGCCGTTGAAGGTGATCGTGACCGATGATCCGTTGGTGTTCGCTCTGGCGTAGCTACCACCCGAGGCCGAAGCGGTAGAGAAGGTAGCCCAAGCGCCGGTATACGCGATGCGCGCGTCGGTCTGCTGCTGCCGGCTGAGCGTGAAGCTCACCAAGCTGCCTACCACATCTACTGCGTCGATACTGATGTACTTGCCCGCCGCGTTCGACGTATCCCACCAGATGTCGACCGTGTGGACCCCAGGCGAGAGCGTGGGGGTGGACCACACCTTCTGCTGATAGAGGGTGGTGGCGCTGGCGAGATCGATGGTCACCGCCGCACCACCGTCGAGCGAGACCTTCGCCTTGCCGAGCGTGGTGCCCTTGGTGGCGATCCAGTCGAGCTTCTGGCCGTTGAACGATATGGAGACCATGGCTCCGGCGGTACTGGCCCGGGCATAGCTCCCACCGGAGGCCGAGGTCGTGCTGAACGCGGACCAGACACCGGTGTAGAGCAGACGACTATCGGTCTGCTGGACCCTGCCGGAGGCCGTCAGCGTTCCTGCCACGTCCACCGCGTCAAGGCTGATGTACTTGCCGGCCGCGTTGCCCGACTTCCAAGAGATCTTCACGGTGTGCAGCCCGTCGGTGAGCACGCCGGTCGTCCATACGTTCTGCTGATAGAGGACGGTGGCATTGGCCAGGTCGACCGTCACCGCCGCCCCTCCGTCGAGAGACACGTCCGCCCTGCTGAGCGTCGTTCCCTTGGTCGCGATCCAGTTGAGCCTGGTGCCGTTGAAGGTTATGGTCACAGACGCACCGGACGTGTTGGCCCGACCGTAACTGCCGGCGGAAGCCGAGGTCGTGCTGAAGGTGGCCCACGTGCCTGCGTAAGCCAGGCGCGTGTCGGTCTGCTCGTACCGAACCGTGTATGAGTAGTCATTCACGGTTCCTGCAGTGGGCGAGGCGCCTCCTATGGTGGTGACCACGACGTCGACGCTGCCGGCGGCGTGCGCCGGAGCCACCGCGGTGATCTGTGTAGCTGTGTTGACCACGAAGCTGGTGGCGTTCGTCCCACCGAAGGTGACTGCCGTGGCTCCGGCAAGCTCGGTGCCGGTGATGACCACCGACGTCCCACCGGCGGTGGGGCCGCTTGGTGGGGTCAGACCAATGACGGCGGGAGCGGCGACGTAAGTGTAGTCGTTCGCGGTACCCGCAATCGGCGAGTCGCCACCAAGGGTAGTCACCACGACTTCCGCGAGGCCGGCAGCGTGCGCCGGAGCGACAGCCGTGATCTGTGTACCGGAGTCAACCACGAAGCTGGTGGCGGCCGTCCCGCCGAAGGTGACGGCGGTGGCTCCGGTCAGGTCGGTGCCGGTGATGACCACCGACGTGCTCCCGGCGGTGGGACCGCTCGGCGGGGTCAGACCGGTGACGGCTGGAGCCGCTATATACGTGTAGTCGTTCGCGGTGCCCGTGGTAGGGCTACTGCCGGTCGGCGTTGTGACCACGACCTCCACGGCGCCGGCAGCTTTCGCCGGAGCGACGGCCGTGATCTGCGTGCCGGAATTCACCACGAAGCTGGTGGCGGCCGTCCCGCCGAAGGTGACCGCCGTAGCTCCGGTGAAGTTGGTGCCGGTGATGACCACCGACGTACCACCGGTGGTCGGTCCAGTCGTCGGGTTCAAGCCGCCGATGGCGGGTCCGATCACGTACTGGTAGTCGTCAGCCGGAGTATCGGCGGTCGCGCCTCCCAGCGCGGTCACCTGGACCTGGACGGTCCCAGCGTCGTGCGCGGGGGCGACGGCCGTGATCCGAGTGGCCGAGTTGACGACGTAGCTGGTCGCGTTGCTTCCCCCGAAGGTGACCGCGTTCGGACCTGTCACCCCTACGAAGTTCGTGCCGGTGATGACGACCGATGTGCCGCCGGTGGTCGAGCCTAGGGCGGGATTCAGAGCTGTGATGGTGGGAGCCGCCGCCGCTGTTACTCCCGCGACATTCGTGTAACCCGAGATCATGGTCGCGGTCGGGAAGCCCGGGGCAGCAGGAGCGTCGCTGCCGTCCACCTTGGCGCCCACCATGTTCCTGGCGTACACCCGGTAGAAGTAGGTAGCGTCGGTATCACCAATGAGGTCGACGTAGACATTGATGTCCGAGCCCACGAAGAAGGCCGACAGCGTACCGGTGAAGGTGTCGTTCGTCGCTCGTTCGATGACGAAACCAGTCTCGTTGAGGGAGTTGTCTGCCCAAAGAAGCGTGACGGCTTTCTCGGCTCCACTTCCCGTCCCTACCGCCACGAGATCTGTGGGTGCCTCCGGGGCTCCGGCCACGGCCACCGTATGCATCATGTCCATCTCCTCATGGGCGAGCAGATGGCAGTGGTAGACGTACTCGTAGCCGAAGTTCAGCATCTCGTTGACGATGGTCACCGGGTTCCCGTTGGGATCCTTGAAGCCTCCCAATGGCGGCGACAGAGGCTCGCCTTCGGGCTTGGTCGGGTCGATCAGCCTCACACTGTTGGGGATCTGGAAGGGAACGCTGTTCGGCGCGGTCAACGTGGGATCGTACGTTGGCGCGATCGCCCGGAACGCGATGATCGTGTCCTGCAGCGGGTTGACCCTGAAGGTCTCCTTCCAGCCCAATTCGTTCGGGTCAGGAAGTCGCAGTGCGTTGTCCCACGCCACCCGGTTGATCAATTGAGCGTTGTAAAGATGGGTGTGGATGGTATGGGTGTCGACGCCGTTGTGCGTGATCTTCCATATCTGGGTGCCATCGGCGAATCCGCCGATAGGCGTGCCGTAGATGGTGTTCTCGACGATCTCCACCGGCGGACTGAGAAAGGGATAGAGGATGAAGTTCTGGGCACCGGCCTGAGTCGCCGGCAGTTCGAGCCCGAGCATAGCGCTCATCCGGCCGAACTCGATGTCGAAGGCCTCTCCCATCTCGTCCTGGATGGCCTTGGGCTCGAACGCTATCGTCGCGGTCCCTCCAGCGACCGTTTGGAAGGTCTTGGACTTCTCGTAGATACGCACGTATGGGTCGGCCTTGAAGCTGTCGGTGCCGGTCTTCCCATACGCTGAGTTGTAGTCCGCCGACGGCAGGATGATCTCGTCCTGAGAGACTTCGAAGACCCCGCGTTTGGTGCTGGCGCCAGTGCCCTTGGCCCACACCGACATCAGAGCGGATACGTTGTAGGCCGGAGCGACCGGGGCTGCCGCAACTCTGATCTGCATGATCGTCCGGGTGTTGGGCCCGTAGCCGGGCTGGGTGCTCGGGGTACCGCCGATGCCGGTCAGATCGGTGCTGCCGGTATGGTAGTCGTAGCGCGGGTCGATGGCCGGGAAGGGCGCCGGCGCGTCGTTGTACAGGATGAGGGTCTTGCCTGCGAAGGCGGAGAAGTCGACGATCACATCGGCCCGCTCGGCTGTGCCGAGTATCAGAGTCCCCTGGTTCACCAGACCCATGTCGAAGTTGGTCTGATCCATGTTCCAGTCCACCGGCAGGGTCGCCAGCTCGACCGGTTCCGGCAGGAATCCGCCCTCGGTACCTATCTGGACGAAAGACGGGCCCACGAGCGCGGGATCGGGAACCCCACCATCGCGTCCATCGGTCGGCCAGCCTTCGGGATACGCTGCGTTGGCCACAGCCGGGACCATCTTCACCTCAGTGCCGAAGCCGGTACCGGGCGTCACGGAGTTCCCGTTTGCATCGATCGCATAGCCCCCTGGATCCGCCACGTAGAACTGTAGGTTGAAGAAGCGGTCGTCGGCCCCGTTGAGGATGCGCAGCCGGTAGGCTTTGGGATCCACTTCCAGGTACGGATAGGCCTTTCCGTTCACCGTCGGGGTGTCCATGAAGCCTTCGGCCGGAGCCGAGGGGTTGGGCACTCCGGGTATCAGCTCCGGCTCCCAGGGAGCATAGTCGGGCAGGTTCGGATCTGGCTGATAGTAGGGGTTGGGCACCGGACCGTTGGTGATGTTGGTCGCCGGTGGCCAGAACCATGGTCCGTAATGCCAGCGGCCGAAGGCATTCATCCCGCTGAGATCGCTCGGGTTCTGGTTGGGCATGTACACGTGCGGATACCAGAGATCACCGGTCTTGGGCGCCCGCGCGCCGGTCCCTGGATCCACCGCCCCTGTTCCCCACTTCCAGGTGGGATCCTGGTAGGGGATGGTCTCGGCATCCACGAAGGTCCGGTCCTGGATCACGAGGGGGATCTCGTCCAGACCGAGTGGCCTGGCGCCTCCGGGGTTCACCCCCGTGATGTTGGTGCCGCTCTGCAGGTCTTTCTCGACATCGTCGGTGATGACGTACGCCGCCGCTTCACCCGCGTAGACGTTGAGCCGGGTGATCCCGAAGGAGTGGTCGTGGTAGAACATCAGCCGGGCGCTTTGGTCGTTGGTGTAGTAGAAGGTCATCGATCCGTCGCCCGGATCGGTCGTCGCTCCAGGCGTCCCTTCGGCGACGGCGTTCCCGCCGGCGTCATACCACATGTCGGGAACGTCCCTGACGCTGACCCCCTCGGGATACTGCGTCGTTTCACCTGCGGGGGTGATCCACTGGTGAGGCGTCCCGTCACTGATCCACACGGTGTTATTGCCGTGAAGGTGCACAGTTCCCCGGTTCTCGGTGTACTCCTCCTTCATGCCCGGCATGCCCGGCATGTCCAGCGGCCCCATGCCGGCCCCCATCACGGTGGGGTCGACAGGGATGAAGAGATCGCCGGCAGTCCCAGTGGGAAGACTGTTGATGAACTTGACCCGCACCGGCGTATCTCGCTGCGCGACGATGACCGGACCCAGGTAGCTGTACCGGCTCGCGGCCGACCCTCCCGGCGCGTTCACCTGCCGGTATCCGCGCAACGTGGTCGCGTTGGGAAGGTCGGCATGCATGGACACGGAGTACTGACCGAGCTCGATCACATAGTATTCGGAGCCCGGATAGGTGGTGGTGTCCGGAACAGCCACTGCCAGATTGGGCAGAGCGTCCACGAACTTCCTGAGGCCGCCCGTGAAGGGACCGCCGAGGACGGCCGACGCCGAGGCATCTGATCCGCTCGGATCCTCGATCATCACCACTGGCGCGCTGTAGCCGGCACCGCCATTGGTAACGTTGATCGCGGTGATCTTCCCGCCTACCACCGTGGCGGTGGCAGTCGCGGGAATAGTCCCGGGCATACCCGTGTAGAGGTCGGTGATGGTGATGGTCGGATTCGTGTAGCCCGACCCTCCCGCCTCAACCGTGATCGCGGCAACCTTCCCCTTCGGCAGAGGGCTGTTGGCGTAGTTCGGATACGGTCCAAAGTAGTGCGGAACCCCTCCGGGGTCCATCATCGCAGCTTCCATGAGCGCAGCATCGTATGACTGCGCGAAGCGATCCGCCGCGGCCTTTCGTTCCGCCGGCGACACTTTGTCGAACTTCGACCATTTGTCCTTGTCCTTGACGGCCTTGTCGTTAGGCGCCGCGATAGCTAGCGTTGAAGCCGTCAATACGGCAATCGCCACCACGATGGCGCCGACAATCAGTCTGTGCCTCCGAGCTCCCATACACCCCTCGTTTCGCGTCAAACGGCTTTCGACATACAACTGGTCCCCGCAGTTGTCCCCCCTCGTCCCCCTTTCGGTTCGGCCATGTCTTGCAGTTTCGGGCTTCCGCTTATCGCCGTGTGCTGCAGTTGCCCGCTCAGAGTGAAAATCAAACTTATGCCGAACATCTCGTGTTCGACATGTTGGTGGGTGGCTCAGCCAGGCGTGGTGCCTATGGATGTTTGGCGACGTTCGAGCAAGCGACGCCTCATTCTTCCTGTCCGGACCCCCAGCTATGCTGCTTCTGGAAGCGATACTCGGGAACGGAGGAGCACATGCTGGCAGCAGCCATCATCGCGACGGTCATACTCATGGTGCTCATCACCTACGTAGCGTTTCGCAAGTTCTCCGTCGTCCGGCAGGAGATCGAGTTCACCGCCCCGCAGGACGGTGTGGCCGCCATCCATCTCGATATCCATGAGGACACAGTGCGAAGCCTGCGCATCTACTTCGCCGACGGCACTGTGAGCGAGCTGCGGCAGCTCGACGCAGCCTGAGCGCCTGCGGCGGCGCCATCGCCTGGGCCACGCCCACCCGGGCCTGACCGAGCATCAGTCGCCGCATGTATCATGGAGGGACTGACCGCTTGAGCAGGAACCGGGGTAAGGAGCGCGGCATGCACAAGAGACACTGGGGCGACCTGTCCGGGGGCCAGAAGATCGCCGTCGTGATGTTCCTCATGGTAGACCTGGCGCTGCTGGTGACCGCCATGTGGGATCTCTGGCATCGTGACCCCGAAGAGATACGAGGCGACCGCCGCATGTGGACCGGCCTGGTACTCATCGACGTGTTCGGACCTCTCGCCTACTTCGCCGTCGGGCGAAAGAGCTTCTGCCAAGCCTTGTCTGACTGTTGTGGCGGTGGGGTCATGTCCCGCTGCTGCGGCAAGGCCGCAGATACCGGAGCCGAGGTCGAGGAGGTCGCGCCGCTCGGCTAAGAGAGGTGCCGCTCTCCGGCGTATCACGCTCTACCACCCAGCCACCCGCTGTATCATGAATCGAGTCTTGCGCGCGGATGACCCCAGGGACGGGAGGAACACACTATGCAGAAGAAACGCTGGTCCGACATGTCGACAGTCCAGAAGACCGCGATCATCATCGGCGCCACCATACAGTTCGGCCTCCTGGCGGCCGGTCTTTGGGACCTGGCCCACCGGAGCGCCGACGAAGTGCGCGGCGACCGCCGCTTCTGGGCGGGTTTCATGTTCGTCAACTGGATCGGACCCATCGCCTACTTCGCCTACGGCCGCAAGGAGTGCGTCCTGAAGTCCTGCTGCAGTGGCGGCACCGACGAACCGGTCATGGCTGAGGAGATCACCGAAGCTTGACGGGACAGCTGCTGTCCGCGGCGGCGTGATGGCCACCTCTCCCCTACCTCCGGGATCGCTTCCGGAGGACCGGCGGCTGATGACGCTTGCCCTCGAAGAGGCCAGGCGTGCGGCCGAGCAGGGCGAGGTGCCCATCGGCGCCGTGCTTGTCGTCGGGGGTGAGGTGATCGCCTCCCGCGGCAACGAGCGCGAGCGGCGCCACGACCCCACCGCCCACGCCGAGATGCTCGTGCTTCGCGACGCCGCCGCCATCGTCGGCGGCTGGCGGCTGCCCGAGGCCACTCTCTACGTCACCCTGGAGCCCTGCGCCATGTGCGCCGGCGCGATCGTCCTGGCCCGGATCAAGCGGCTGGTCTACGGAGCCGACGACCCCAAGGCGGGAGCCGCGGGCACCATCTTCAACGTCGTGGACCACCCGGCCCTCAACCACCGGCCCGAGGTGCGCGCCGGGGTCATGGCCATCGAGGCCTCGAGGCTGCTGCGCGAGTTCTTCGCCGAGCGCAGGCAGTCCGTGATGTCGCCGGAGGAAGAACGGCACCAGCCTCACAGCGCACCTCCGCGAGGTTCGGCTCTCCCCGCGGCCCCCGACACGCGCCTGATCGTCAGCCTCGTTCCTCAACCTGCTCATCACGCTGCTGCAGGTCGTCGGCGGGATCATCGCCAACAGCCTGGGCCTGCTGTCCGACGCCGCGCACAACCTGAGCGACGTGGTCGCCCTGGGCCTGAGTCTCTGGGCGGTCCGCCTCGGCCGGCGGCCCGCCACCCCCCGCCGCACCTTCGCCTACAAGCGGGCCGAGATCCTGGTGGCCATGTTCAACTCGGCCGTGCTCATCGCCATCTCGGTCTACATCATCGTCGAGGCGGTCCGCCGGCTTCTCGATCCCCGAGCCCGTCGACGGGCTCTGGGTCATCGCCTTCGCCGCCGGCCGGCCTGGTGATCAACGGCGTGGCCGCCCTGCTGCTCCGCTCCCACGGCCACGACCTCAACCTGCGCAGCGCCTTCCTGCATCTGGTCGGCGACGCCGCCACCAGCTTCGGAGTCATGCTCAGCGGCCTGGTCGTCTACTCTGCCGGCTGGAACTACGCCGACGCCATCGTCTCCATCCTGGTGTCGCTCTGGATCGGCCGGGAGGCGTTCGCCATCGTGAAGAAGCACCGTGAACGTGCTCATGGAGGGGACGCCGGAGGGAGTGGAGTTCGCCGAGGTCGAGAAGGCGATGCTCGCCGTCCCCGGAGTCAAGGGCGTGCACGACCTCCACATCTGGTCGATCTCGTCGAGCGACCTGGCCCTGTCGGCGCACGTCGAGGTCGAGGACGCGGCCCTCTCCGAGACCGGCGACATCGTGACCGGCCGTCAAGGACATGCTCGCCCGCGACTTCGGCGTGGGCCACGTCACCCTCGAGCTGGAGGCCGAGGGGGGCGAGTGCGCCGGCAGCAGCTGCGACTTGGTGCCGGTCGGCCTCGGCGCCAATCACCAGCACGCAGGGCATCAGCACTGACATACGTTTGCCCAACATCGAAGCCCGGAGGGCGATAATGACCTCGAATGTGGCCCCCAACACAGCCTCGGATAGTAGCCCGGATCGCGCCGCTGGCCCCGCCCCCGCCGCACGGATCGCCGTCATCGGCGCCGGCATCGCTGGACTCTCCACCGGCTGCTACCTCCAGATGAACGGCTATCAGACCGACATCTTCGAGATGCACAGCCTTCCCGGAGGGCTTTGCACTTCCTGGAAGCGCGAAGGCTACACCATCGACTGCTGCATCCACTGGCTCACGGGATCCCGCCCCGGGACCGGCTTTTACAAGCTGTGGCAGGAAGTGGGACTCATCCAGGGGCTCACCCTCATCGACCACGATGAATTCAGCCGAGCCGAATTCCCCGATGGCCCCACCGTCATCCTCTACACCGACCTCGACCGTCTGGAGAAGCACCTCCTCGAGGTGGCCCCCGAAGACGCCGCCGTGATCAAGGAGATGCTGGCCGCGGCGCGCTTCCTCGCCACCCACGAGCTGCCCTCCGACCTCCCTCCGCGGCAGCTCATGCGGACCAAGGACATGGTCCGCATCATGCCCCGCATGCTACGCATCATGCCCAAGCTCAAGAAATGGAACGCCCTGAGCATCGGTGAGTTCACCGACCGGTTCAAGAACCGGTACGTGCGCGAGGCGCTCCGTCAGATCTGGCTACCGGAGATGTCGGCTTTCGTGCTCATCGGGACGCTGGCGTGGTTCCACGGTCGGCAGGCGGGATACCCGATCGGCGGCTCGCTGCCGATGGCCCGCGCGGTCGAGAAGCGCTTCGTGGACCTTGGGGGCACCGTCCAGTACCGAGCGCGTGTGGAAGAGATCCTGGTGGAGAATGATCGCGCTGTCGGCGTCCGGTTCGCAGACGGACGGGAGGAGCGCTTCGACTACGTGATCTCGGCCGCCGATCTCCACGCGACCGTCTTCGACATGCTGGGCGGGAGATTCGTGGACGATACGGTGCGGGGCTGGTTCACCGACTTCGTCCCCTTCCCGCCGCTGGTCTTCGTGGGAGTGGGGGTGGCTCGTGAGTTCCCCGAGGTCCCCTTCTCGGCCAGCGGGATCAGCATGGAGCTCGAGACACCTCTGCAGTTGGGTGGGCAGGCCGTCGCCCGGCTGGACTTCCGGATCCGCAACTACGACCCCACCATGGCACCGGAGGGCAAGACCATCATCACCTCGATGATCCCGACCACGTACGAATACTGGAAGGATCTGTCAGCGGACCGCGCTGCCTACGAGGCGGAGAAGAAGGTCGTCTCCGACGCGGTGGTGAACACTCTCGACCGCCGCTTCCCGGGCCTTGCAAGCATGGTCGAAGTCGTCGACGTGGCCACCCCCACCACCTTCGAACGCTACACCGGCAACTGGCGCGGCAGCTTCGAGGGGTGGCAGCCGACGCCGGCCAACCTGACTATGGAGATGCCCAAAACCCTTCCCGGCCTCGACCGTTTCTATCTCGCCGGCCAATGGGTGGCGCCCGGCGGTGGGTTACCGTCCGGCGTCATGACGGGACGACAGGTGGCTCAACTCATCTGTCACAGAGACGGGAGGAAGTTCCGGACGACCCTGCCGTAGAGGCGGCCGCATCCGAGCGGCGCCCGCGCCGAAGCGACCCCCGCACCGACCCGCGCACGGGGTGCCCGATCGTTAGACGAGATCGAATTCGAGGTGCTTCAGTTCGGCTCCGGGCAGCCTCTGGGCCACTCGCAGAATCTCGATACCGACGATCTCCCCGCGCTCATCGAGATCGAGCACGACTCCCGGCCGCACTTCCTCGGACTCGACGATAGCGGACTCGTCAAGACGTAGGTAGAGAATGTCGGCCTGCTGGTCGAATCGCACTCTCATATCTTCCTCCTCGCGGAGCGGTCGAAGAACGCGGTCACGACGCGAAAGGGAACCGTGTCAGCAGTATAGATGACCCGCGGCTCACGCAAGCATGCCCAGAATCCTCTCGCGGTCGGCGTCCAGCGCAGGGGCCGGCGGTCGTTCGGCGGGGTCGGGAAAGGCCGAGAGCTTGATCGGGTTACCCGCCAGGGTCAGGGGGCCGGCTTCCGGATCGTCCGTCGACACCACCATGTTGCGGGAGAGCACCTGAGGATCGGCCAGCACTCTGTCCACGGTGTTGATGGGTCCCGAGGGGATGCCCGCCTGCTGCAGTGCGGTCAGCCAGTGCTCCACAGGCTGGAGCCGCAGCACGGATTCGATCTCGTCCTTGAGCGCCGCCTGATGCACGGTACGTAGGTCGTTGGTGATGAACAGCGGATTCTCGGCCAGATCGACGCGGTCCAGCAGGGCACACAGTCGCCGGAAGAGCGTGTCGTTCCCCGCGGCGATGACCAGGTAGCCGTCGGCCGTCGCGAAGGCGTCGAACGGGGTGATCGAAGGATGGCGGGCACCGAGCGGCCCGGGTACGGCGCCGGTGGTAGTGTAACGCGCGATCGAGTTTTCAAGAATGGCCACCTGGGCATCCAGCATGGCCACATCGATGAGCATGCCCTCCCCGCTAGTGACGCGGTGGTAGAGGGCCCCGTTGATGGCCGTCGCCAAGAAGAGCGCCGCCACGATGTCGCCGACCGAGGCTCCCACCCGCGACGGCGGTGCGTCGGGCTGCCCGGTGAGGCTCATGATCCCGCCCATCGCCTGCACGATGATGTCGTAGGCGGGTCGCGAGGCATAGGGACCGGTGCGCCCGAAGCCCGAGACGGCAGCGTAGATCAGCCGCGGATAACGGGCGTGGAGCGTGTCCCAGGCGAAACCCAGCCTGTCCATCGTGCCCGGACGGAAGTTCTCCACCAGCACGTCGGCGCGGTCGAGAAGAGCGGCGAAGATCGACCTGTCGGCCTCCACTTTGAGGTCGAGCGCGATGCTCTCCTTGCCGCGGTTGAGGGACATGAAGTACGCCGATCTACCGGCGACAAAGGGGCCGTAGTGCCGGGAGTCATCCCCGCCCGCCGGCGATTCCACCTTGATGACCCGCGCCCCGAGGTCGGCCAGAACCATGGTGCAATAGGGGCCGGCCAGCACCCGGCTGAGGTCGACGACTGTGATGCCGCTGAGCGGTCCTTTCGCTGCCATCATGCGCCCCTTTCAACCACCGGGTGTCGGTCGAGGGTTCTGGGCCTCTTCAAGCAGAGGATAGCGGAACCGCCACCTCAGGGAATGCCTGCAGCACCTTTCTGTCCGTGGTCACGAGCCTTGTCCCCAGTTGCTTGGCCAGGGCCACGTACTCGCAGTCGTAGGCGGAGCAATCGCTGCAGTGCACCAGATCGAACACGCTGCCCGAGTCTACGTAGTATTCGCCGTCACGCATTAGGTCTTCCGCTTCGGCCTGGATCTGGCGGACCTCATGCAGCCCAAGTTCACCTCGTCGGAGATAGCCGCTTAGGGCGTTCCTCAGTTCGCTACGCCACAGCGCGGGCACTGCCCAGTCCGGCTCTTCGCTCAGCAGCGCGCGGGCCTCCGCGGTATGCGGTCCCACGAGATAGCAGTACACGAGGATGTTCGCATCGACGACGATCATTCGCGACCTTCACGCTTGAACCTATCAACGAGGTCGTGATCGAAGTACTTCGTCTTGAGCCCTGCGCTGATGGCCCGCGCGCGCGCGACACGTTCCTCTGGACTGATCTTTTTGGGAGTACAGAGTGCACTCTCCAGGCACACTATCGCCTCGCTGTTCAGGCTGCGATGATGCGCTTTGGCAGAGACTCTGAGCCGTTCGTACAACTCGTCGGGGATGTTCTTGAGGGTAAGCGTCGTCGGCATGACACCCTCCAACCATAATGGAACCATAATGGTGTAATCATACCTCCTGGGCGGTCTCATGTCACCTTCGCCGTTACCAGTTGCTGCCACAGCAAGGACGGCGCCGTATGCGGCTAGGGTAGGTGGCGCTTACGGCACTCCGCGTCGGACCTTGGTATGAGCCTGGGGCTGGGCCGCGACACGCGTGGTCCAGTCCCAGTCCGTCTCGTCGCCCGGGTGCTGCCCGAGCCCACCGCGCTGCTCTACCAGGGGAAGCGATCCCGCCGCTCGAAGAAGCCGGGGAAGCGCTCGTCGCGCTCGGCGGGTTCGGGAGCCGTCTGCGTGGCGAAGACCACGGCATGCAGGACGACTCCGTCGACCGCCAGCGCCGAGCCGACCACCCGGTCGCCGGAGAGGCGGTAGCTCAGCCCGTTACCCGGTGACTCGTGCGCGGTGGCTTCTGCGCCGACAAGTGAGTCCAGCCAGGCGCGGGCAGCCTCACGGTCGCGCGCAGCGGCGCCGGCGCGGCCGTCCGCGTGGCCGCCTGGAGCGTCGAGGGCGTAGGACTGGACCAGACGGGCATGCAGCCGGGAATAGGCATCCGGGTTCGTGACCACGTCCATGCCGGCGACGCCTCCACCCCACACGGCGACGATCCCGATCTGGCCGGGCAGACACTCGAAGGCCGCTTCGCGGCGCCGTCCGCTCTCGCGGTGTGACTCGTACACCTCGCGTGCTGCCGACGTCGGGGAATGCACCCGATGTCGCTGCTGCAGCAGGCCGACCTCGTCCCACACGCGGCCTTGGTCAGAATCGTAGCGGCCCCTCGTCCTCAGGCTGGAGGTGACCGATTCGTTCGCAGCCAGCCGGATTCCCAGAGCAGAGACGTGGCCGGAATCCTCGAAGGTGCTCGTCCTGTACGACCAGCGGCCTGCCTCGGTGCAACTCACCGGGATGACGATCTCCTGGCCGGGCTTGATGAAGACCGAGGTGTTCAGCACCCGGTTCTGCTTGGCACCCGCAAGTTCCTCGCCGTCGATGATCAGCACCCCGGCGAATCCGACGTTGCGCGCCTTGAGCATGGGCACGGAGCCGCCCTCGGACACCTCGGTGACTATCAGCGTCCGGGCAGTCAAGGCCTGTTCGAGGGTGACGAACTCCGGCAGATCCGCGAAGATGCCGAACACCGGGACGAGCGTGAGACCTTCATCACACTTCGGATCGCCCAGCTCCAAGCGCTCGAGGAAGGCGGAGACCACCTCGTTCATGACTACCTCCCTTTCTTGCCGTCTTGCGCGTCGCCCGCCGGGGCGTCGGCAGCGCGCGTGTCGTCCGTCGGCGCGGCGGCATCTGGCGCAGCCTGGCGATCACGCTCGGCCTGATACTCGTCCCACGACGTCTTTCCGAGACTCTCCAAGCGGTCCGAGAAGAACTCGCCGTCCGCCTGCGTCCTCATGCCCGTCCGCCGATGCGCCTTCACGTTCGCCGAGACGCGGTCCATGACCGCCCGGGTCTGGGCCGGCGAGGCCGCGTAATCGAGGGTGCGTCCGCCATGGATGCCGATGCCGCCGCCCACTCGATAGGAGTCCTGGTTGGCCCCGAGATAGAGGAACTCGTAGCCGGCGGTCTTCTGCCGGTCTTCGATCATGGCCATGACCTGCCGCCGGTCGAACTCCCGGCTGGCGTTCTCTTCGCCGTCGGTCATGACCACGAACAGGACCTGATCGGGCCTGTGGAGGGCTACGTACTCATCGGTGGCTCGCAATGTGTGAGCGATCGCGTCGTAGAGGGCCGTGTTGCCTCCAGGCACGTAGGTCCGCCGGTCGAGCGGCCGCACGTGGCCGATGGGCTTGGCGCTCACCACGGTGCGAAAACGCGTATCGAACAGAGTGAGGGTCATGGCCGCAGAGCCGCCCTCGCGCTGCTGATCCTCGAGAAACTGGTTGAATCCCGAGATGGTGGCCTCCTGGATGACTCCCATCGAGCCCGACTTGTCGAGCACGAAGCTGATGAGGATGGTCCTCTCCTCCTGCCGCCTGGATTGTGTATCGATGTCCACTGAAACCCCCTTACTCTCGCGACCTCTCCTCAAGTCTAGCCGGTGAGGCGGACAGGAAAGGCAAATTATTTGCCACCATTGGCAAATCCACTATAGCAGAGTTGCCACCTTTGTCAAATCCCTTGACAGACGTGTAGAATGGAGAGTGGAGGTGACACGATGGCACGCATCGGTTTCGGCGAGGTACTGCGGCGGCTTCGCCACGACAGAGGTGAGACTCTGGAGCAGGTGTCCGAGGCGACCGGTCTTTCGGTGGCCATGCTTTCGCGCGTCGAGCGCGGTGAACGCCTCCCCTCCCCCGACTCGGTGGAGATACTCGCGGGACACTTCGGGCTGCCCGTCGAGTACCTGATGAGCGAGACCATCGCGAACAGGATGCTCAATCTGTACGGACAGAAGAGCAGCAGCCTGGCGGCCGAGCGGATGTCGAGGCCACCTATCGAGTATGGGGCGCTGTCCCCTGAGGCGAGCGCGCTCGCGGAGCCTGCCTCTGAACAGGAAGATCTGCCGACCGGTGCCGGCCCGACACGCGAAAGAACTCCGCGACGCTACGGCCCCTTCGAGGAGATGGACATGCTGGCGGCCCTCGGCGACGACGAGACCCGCTCGCCCCGATCCAGCCGGCGAGCGGAAGCCGACGCCGAGCGGATCCCCTCCCGCCGAGCCCGGACCTCCCGCGGCTGAAGACGCTTCGTCGAGAATGGATCCGGCCACGGGACAGGTTCTGAGGGCCGCCACCTTGTCGTCGGCCGCGGCAGCGCTCTTGGCTCTCCGCGAGGCGCGCTCGCTGCCTCCGGAGGCCCGGCTGGAGTTGCTGCGAGAGGTCGAAACGCTTGCCGGTCGAGCCGCGGAGGCACTTCGCATGCTGGCCCGCGACGACCCTGATCCCGGCGTACGAGCAGCGGCCAGTCAGGCGCTGCAGCGGCTGGGCAGACACTAGGAAACGTCGAAACCAGGTCGCCCGTCCCGGCTGCCGCTCCGGCGCGGACACGGTCGGCCGTTTGGCCGCCATCCTGGTCGCCGATCCTGTCGCGCGGCGCCTCGCCACGCTCCGCCGATTGTCCGGGTCAGCGCACCTCGCTATACTCGCCTTCGCGCCCGCTGGCCCTTCGGTGCCCGCCGGGCGGCCCCCTGGAGAGGTGGCAGAGCTGGTTTAATGCGGCGGTCTCGAAAACCGTTGTGCCGTGCAAACGGTACCGGGGGTTCGAATCCCCCCCTCTCCGCTCAGTTGCAGGGAAAACGTAATCTGAAGCCCGGTCCATCTGGCCGGGTTTTCGCGTCTTTCGGACAAGTTCGGTGGCAACTCGGGGGCAAACTCGACGGCACTCATGGGCAGCAGAAGGACGGGCATGCTCGGGCCTGTTTACCTCCAGCAGATGGCGGGCACATTGCCCTTGACCAAAGGAGGCTATCCATGAATGGCGAAGCGGCTTCTTCCGAGCTGCTCGGTCAGTTGAACGCGGCAATGGCGCGAGAACTACAGGTATGCATACAGTACATGCTTCAGCACGCCATCGGCGCTGGTCGAAAGGTGGTGGCGTCGGCCGAGGCGCATTCCACCAAGCAGAGCAGGTTCGTGGCAAGCCACTCGTCCTACTGGCTCCCCGGCGCCACTCTGAAGAAGACCGCGATCGCCGAGATGAGACATGCTGAGGCCATCGGGGAAAGGATCGTCGTGCTGGGCGGAGAACCTACGACCCGCCCCGATACGGTGACCATCGGCGCGACCACGAGGGAGATGCTCGAGGTCGACAGGCATGAGGAACGCGGGGCCATCGAACTCTACAAGCAGATAATCGAGCTTGCAGAAAGGGACCGCGACTTCACCACCCTGAAGCTGTTTCAGCGGATCCTATCGGACGAAGAAACGCATCTTCGCCTGTTTTCCGGCCTGCTTGCGGAAAACTGACTGACCTGCCGGATCATCCATCCCTTCCTGTTTCGAACCCAGGCCGTCTAGGCACGTACCAGAAGCCTTCCCGTCCAGGGGATTACCGCGCCTCGGCCGCGCCGGTACTGCGCAAGCCGTCCCGGGGGTTCGAATCGCCCCTATCCGCTTAGGAAAGCCAAGAAGGGCGAGTTGAGACCCGGCCCGTCAGACCGGGTTTTTGCGTCTTCGGGGCGAGTTCGGGGGCAACTCGGGGGCAAACGCAACCGCACTCATGGGTGCCAGACGGACGAGAGAACACCAGATATCGCGTCAAGGGCACGTGACGTCTGCGCCCCCCTTGACGCCCTGTAGGACGACACCTACAGTCTGGATATCCGCGATGCTGCCGGAGGCGCCTCACCCTCGAGAGGGCGGCTGGCAGGCCGATCTGGGGACGATCCTGAGGTCGAGGACCGGTGCCATGTACACACCCCGGTGATGCGGCAGTGGGCTCATTCAGACTGGATAGTGCTTGCTGGGCAAGCGCAGAGGCGGCTCGCGAAAGGAGCACGGGATGACACGGGTCACGATTGATGACATCGACGTCATGTGCGTCGTCGCCGACGGCGGCCCCGTCGGTGGGCCGGCCGCCTTCAGCACCCTTGAAGCGCCGCTCGCCAGCCTGCGCGGGCGCCGCTTCTACGGGACCTACCACGGCGGCGAGTACCGCGCCTGCGTGGCCCTGCACCGGGGCGACGATCCGAAAGCCCTCGGCCTCGTCACCTGGCGCATCCCCGGCGGAGAGTACGAGCGGCGCAAGCTCACCGACTGGCAGGACCACATCGAGGAGATCGCCGTCACCTTCGACGCCATGGTGTCCGAGGCCGAGCTCGATCCCTCCCGCCCCTCAGTCGAGTTCTATCGCAGCTCCCGTGAGCTCGTCCTTCTACAGCCGGTCAGGAGTTGAACAAAGGCAACCTAGCAGTAGTTGATGAACTCCGTGCCGCCGATTACATTTCTAGCGGCCAGCCGGAATAGATGCGCGGCCGGCGGCTCGACAAGCGGGGATAGCCCGAGTGCCGGCGGTCATTGGTATGTCTATCAGCGCTGCATCCCCTCCGTTGTGCCGCGCAAGCGGTACGGGGGGTTTCGAATCCCCCCCTCTCCGCTTACGAAAGCCAGTAATCGGCTGTCGCGACCCGGTCCCCACGCCCGGGTCGTCGCGTCTTTCGGGCGAGTTCGGTGGCAAGTCGGTGGCAGACTCGCCACCAACTAACGGAACAAGAAGGACGCGAGAAGACCGGACGGCCGACCGGTGCGGCAACCTCCGTCTACTCCGGCTGATGGACAAGGTCCAGACTTGCAGCCAGGGCGTAGTAGCGGGCCGACTCAACCTCTTCACCCACCTGTTCGAACGAACGGCCGAGGTTGACGTAGAGCGATGGCAAAAGCTCCTTCACCATCTCCGGATCTCCGCGTTCGGCATGGGCGAGCGCGACCTGATTCCAGCGTAGTCCTTCGACAGGATCGGTCGTAAGATGCGCCACATAGTGTCCCGCGATGGCCTTGTCGTAGTCGTCGGCCGCTGATCGCCATGCCTGGGCGTAGAACTCGCGAGCGTCGTCCAAACGCCGCTCGAACTCAGCATGGATCCCGGCCATGCAGAGCGCGACCACAGGGCGATTCAGGTCCACGGGTCGGCCCCCCTGTATGAGAGCGAACGCGACAGCCCATACTACAACCACCCTCTGGTCTGCACAGCTACGGCTCGCAGCGTCTTTCGGGCGAGTTCGGGGGCAAGTCGGGGGCAAACTCGACGACACTCATGGGTGCCAGACGGACAGGAAGACACGGAAGACCTGCCCGGGCGACAGAGATCCAGGGCGCTATTCGATAGGCTCATGTCGACTGCGGGTACTCGCAGACTTACCGGAGGACAAGATCATGACCGTGACCAGTGATACGCCCGTTCTTCCCGTGACGGGTGACCTTGACCATATGACAGGTCCTTTGCTCCTCCAGAGGGCGGTCGAAGCCCTTGGTCGCAATGGCTCGCACATACTTTTGGATCTTGAAGACTGCTCATTCGTAGGCTTCGGCATGACGCTGCTACTCCCTGGCTCGCACCTACCTTCGTCAGCGTTCAGGGTCGGCCGTGGGGGCTCAACTGGGTGACAAGGTGTTAGACTGCGGGTGACGCTCGCATTTCGCTGCGGGCGTGAGTTTCTTTGTTGAAGAGGTAGGGTTCCCTGCAGGAGCCGACCCCTCCTTCCATGAACGCGTCTATCCAGGATCCGCGAGCGCTCGACGAGCGAGAGGACACCCATGCCATGAAGATCGAGGTAGTAGAGGCACAAGCATCGAGCTCCGAGCGCCCACTGTGGGTTTGGCGCGTGTGGCGCGACGGCCGCCTGATTCAGGGATTCAGCCCGAGCCAAAAGGACGCAAGAACCCAGGCGGGTCTCGCGGAGCATTCCCGTGAGGGCCGCTTGCATAGCACCCAGCGCTACTAGAACGCGGGGGGCCCACCGGCAGCTTCCAAGCTCAGCGGTACCCGGGGGTTCGAAACCACCCTCTCCGCTTCAGAAAGCCAAGAATCGTGTGTGGGGACCCGGTCCGTGCGGCTAGTTCTCGCGCCTTGGGGCGAGTTCGGTGGCAACTCGGGGGCAAACGCGTCGGCAGAGTCGCCACGGACAGCTAACATGACACCGTCGCAGCTGAAGATGCCGGTGATGTATCCGGCTCAATCGTCAGTGGCTACTGACCCATGGGAGTCCTATGAACGTCTCAGTCATTCTCGCCCATCCAGTCCCCGGCAGCTTCAATCACGCCATCGCCGAGATCGTCGCCGAACGACTGCTCCTCAACGGTCACAAAGTCCGATCCCACGACCTCTACCGGGAGGGGTTCGACCCCCTTCTCCCTGGCGCGGAGATCCCCGCCGGCCCGGTCGAGCTCCCTCCTGCGCTCGTCAAACACTGCGAGGAGATCGCGGCGGCGGACGGCATCGCAATCGTGCATCCCAATTGGTGGGGCCAACCTCCCGCGATTCTGAAGGGATGGGTTGACCGGGTCATCCGGCCCGGCGTCGCCTACACCTTCCTCGAGGGAGATGGCGGCGAAGGCATCCCGGTTGGTTTGCTCAAGGCACGGGCAGCGCTCGTCTTCAACACGTCCAACACTCCCGCCGACAGAGAGAGGTCGGCCTTTGGGGATCCTCTCGAGCTGATCTGGAAGCGATGCATATTCGGTCTGTGCGGGGTCACGAACGTGCGGCGTGTTACGTTTTCGGTGGTGGTCACCAGCTCCCACGAACAGCGCAACAGGTGGCTTGTCGAAGTACGCGAACTGGTGGACACCTGCTTCCCGGCGGACCAATAGCAGCACTGCCGAGCGCAGCCCTCACAACCCCATCGCCACGCCTACCCAGGTAACAGGCGGTGACATTTGGCGGGTGGCGTGGACGACGTGAGCGTGTGGATCGCCAGTTCTCATGACAGGACGGTATGAGTCAGTAGCTTGGACAGCGGGTACACCGGCTTCATAGGGGCCGACAAGGAGACGAAGTATCTTGACCGACAATCCGGATGCCGGCGGGAGCAAAGCGGAAGAGCCCGCAACTCTTCTCGGTGGTCGGCTTCTTGATGTCACTTGCCGTGAAGAATGGCGCGCCTGGCTAGAGGAGAACTACAGGGCCGCCCCAGAAATCTGGCTGGTCTACTACAAAAAGCACACCGGCAAGTCTCGGATCTCCTATAACGATGCGGTGGAGGAGGCGCTCTGCTTCGGTTGGATTGACGGGAAGGTCCATTCTATCGATGGGGATAGATACGCGCAGCGATTCTCTCCACGACGGCAGGGCAGCAGGTACTCACAGGCGAACCTGGAGAGACTCCGGTTGCTGGTTGCCCAGGGTAAGGTCGCACAGGAGGTTCTGGATTCACTGCCCAACTTGAATGAGGAAACCTTCGAGATTCCATCCGATATCCTCGCGGCTATCAGGTCGAACTCCCAAGCCTGGGCGAACTTTCAGCAGTTCTCTCCGGCCTATGTCCGGATTCGGGTTGCCTTCATCGACGCGGCTCGTGACCGACCGCTCGAATTCGAGAAGCGTCTCGCCTACTTTGTGCGCATGACGGAACGAAACAAGCAGTATGGGTACGGCGGCATCGAAAAGCATTTCTAGAGAGCGGAATCTCCTGCCTCTACCGGACATCTAGAATGGGAGCTGCGGGCGGGGGTTCGAATCCCCCCTCTCCGCTTAGGAAAGCCAAGAACGGCTTGTGGAAACCCGGTCGCTCAGGCCGAGTTTTCGCGTCCTCAGGGCGAGTTCGGGGGAAATTCGGGGGCAAACTCGGCAATACTCATGGGTGCCAGACGGACAGAATCACACCCGAGAGCAGAGGTCCGCGTCGCAGTAACCTAGACCGCTGCCATCTCCTTTGTCTGCTCCGTCTCGACGACACGCTTCAGGTTCTGCATGCCGCGCTCGTAGATCTGGTCCCACTTCCGCCGTAGCAGAAGCGCGTCCATCAAAGGAGCGATGACCGGTGGCTTCGGATCGTATTCAAGCGCGAAGGAAACCCTGGTCGACTCACCCACCGGCTCAAAGCGCCAGTGTTTCCGCGCCACTATTCCCATGAGCGGCGCTGCGAAAGTCCATCCTTTGTGTTCGTCGTATTCGATCGTCTCCCACTCGCTGGTCATCTTGCGACCGAGATAGGTAAGGTGCACCAAGTACCTTGCTCCCTTGCCCGCGGTGATCTCGGTAAGAGGCTTCACCTCTTGAATGTAGTCGAGATATCTCGGGATGGTGCGCCAATCTCTGGCGAAACGAAGAACGTCCTCTGCCGGTTTTGCCACGACTGCCTGCTTCTCGATTCTCGTCATGACCCGTGCCTCCCCGCAAGATATGGACGACCCCCCTCCACCATCGTACGCCCACGTACACAGCCGTCAAGCTTGGTGAAGAGGCCACGGTTGATGGGCAACCGGTACCGGGGGTTCGAATGCCCCCGGGTCCGCTCGGACTCAGTTCCTCCCTGCTAGCCACCTCGGTTGACCAACCAGTGCACCGGCCTATCGGTGGGCGAATTGAGTAGGCAGAAGTGGTCATGAACGTGCCCAGCTGCAAGATCCTTGACTACCCCGACACCGAGGATGTCTGCCCTGTGGGCTGCCAGCGCGAGTGGCCGCAGTGGCTCGCCGAGCAACTCCGCGTGAAGATGGAGACTGATCGCCGGGGGAACAACTGCACGATCACGCTCAGTCCCTTGTCATAGCTTCGCTTGTGCCGCGCAAGCAGTACCGGGGTTCGAATCCCCCATCTCCGCTTATTTACAGGGATTTCTTGAGGCGAAGCTCGGCCGCCAAGGTCGAGATTCTGCCATCTTTCGAGTGAGTTCGGTGGCAACTCGGCGGCAAACACAACGACACTCATAGGTGCCAGACGGACGGGATACCATCAAGCAGCACACCCGCCCACTTTTCTGCCTAGATAAGGCCACGTTAGCTGAATCGACAGAGCAGAGGTTGCGGGCCAGAACGGACAGAAACGCACCAAAACAGCAGAATCGCCTGGCTCCCGCGACGAGCGAGTCAGTGGACAGGCCGACTCCTGGGTGTACAGGCCAGCCCCGGCCGGGCGGGCTCACGCGATTCTTCGAGCAGAGGGCGAGTCTTGGCAGTCGGCGCTATTGCTTCTTCGCGTAGGGAGCAGCTCCCATTATCTGCAGAAACAGTGCCGGCTCATTGCCAACGATCCAGCCATCATGGCCCGGCGGGATGTACACAAGGTCACCAGGCCCGAACTCCATTTCGCTTCCATCGTTCATCCTGGCGGCCATGCGGCCGGAGAGCACGTAACCCAGGTGCTCCACCTGACAGCTCTCCGTGCCGGCGATCGGCTTTATGGCCTCCGACCACTTCCAGCCGGGCTCATACCTGGCCAGCCCTAGCGTTGCACCGCCGATGGTAACCACGTCATTGCTGCCCAGCAGAAACGGCCGGTGCTCGTCGGGGGCGTCGAACCGGCGCTTGGTCATCGTCTTTGAGTCGATTGCCATGGGGCTTCTCCCTCTCTTGCGGCGACTGGTGCTCGGTCGAGCTAGGACCTACCCTAGGCAAATGAGGGACAAACCTCGCTGTGCTCGTATCCAAGTGAGCCGTTGCCGCGCAAGCGGTACCGGGGGTTCGAATCCCCCCCTCTCCGCTTCAGAAAGCCAACAACGGCACGTCAGACCCGCATCACCCCCGCACCAGGCGAAGTGCAGATGTCACGCCGCCAACAGGAGCAGGTACCAGGCCGACTATTCTGCAATTTCGCCAGTCCTGACCCCCGCCCACCATGGTGAGCCGACCAAGTGGAGCCTGAACATGAAGGCAAACGCCTGGATAGGCGGCTTCTGACGTCTCGCGGTCCGGCTGCATCCTCCTTCGACCGAGTCCCACTTCTTGACAGGCACGTTGCCGCGCGGAGAATAAGGTCTAATGGGCTCGCGTCAGAAACGGCCCTGAATCCATTCCTTCATGACCGGGAGGTTGAGATGGCCCATATCAAGGACAGTATCTTCATCGATGCTCCCCCCGAAAAGGTGCATGCGTTTGCCGCCGATCCGCACAAGTGGTCTAGCTGGTTTGTAGGGTTGGGTGAGGCGAAAAGCGTGGAAGGGGACAACTCACCCGGTACCGTCATCACCCAGAGCTATCTGATGGCGGGGATGCATTTCCCCCTAACGACCAAGGTGGTCGAAAACCGCACCGAGGCCGACGGATCTTTCCACTGGAAAGGCGAGAATGAGGGCTCTCTTGCCGGATGGATTTCCTGGGACTACGAGCCCAAGGACAGCGGAACCCTGGTGACATTTGAGATCGAGTACGCCGTGCCCGGCAGTGTTCTGGGCAAGGTGGCTGACCGGCTCTTCATAGAGCGGAATCAAGAACGCGCAGCGCGTCATACTCTGGAGAACCTCAAGCAGTTGGCTGAGGCATAACCTGCCGGTGGCCGTGGAGTCGACCGTCTCCCGACTCCCGGAGACTCGGTGGCGCGCCCCGGATTGACTGCAACCAAGCCTTGGCCAGTTGGGAGGCTCATGTTTAGGGCTTCTCGTACACGGGAACAATGGCAGCGGAGTCCCGAGAGACGGAGCGCATCCTCCAAGGGCTGGGAGAAATCCTGGCGCTGAGGAAAGCGGAGTCACTCGGGGCTCTTCTTCATGTCAGTAGGCAGAGAAGCGGCCGGGCAACGCGGTACTGGGGGTTCGAATCCCCCCCTCTCCGCTTCAGAAAGCCAAGAATCGTGTGTGGGAACCCGGTCCAGGTGGCCGGGTTTTCGCGTCTTTGGGGCGAGTTCGGTGGCAAGTCGGGGGCAAAGTCGATCGACGCGAACGCGGGATACATTCCGGGCACCGGTCATACCGCCTCGGCTACCTCGATGATCCCAAGGCCCGTTTGCCCGGTTCACCCTCCCACGATCTTGATGATCGTGTTCCAACTGCGTGTCGTTGTGCCGGAGCCGAACTCTCTTTGAAGAAGGGCCATCAGATCGACCGTCGACCGTGTCGGTGAGAGCACCAACACGCTGCACAGTTCCCCGGGTCCGACCCGGGTGATCCTGAGGTCACCTTCGGGCGCGATGTGGCTGAAATCCGGTCCGTCTGTGCGCGCGTCGGAGAGGAAGGTCACGTTGAGTCTCGTATCCGGGGTAATAGCGACACCCTCGAACGGGTCGGACTCCACGAGGCGCAGGAGGTCCATCAGAGTTCGCAGAGTGACGACGATCGGGTAGCCAAAGGCCTCGCGGAGACATTGCTCGATGTGCAGCGTCAAATCGAAAGCATTGTCAGGCAAGCCCACCCCCGGTAGCACGTCGAAGACTACGTTGCCGCTGGCCAAGACCGTCTTGACGTCCCGAGAGCCCATCGCCAGGAACGCCGACCGTAGGTCGGCCATCTTGATCGACTTGTGACCACCCACGTTTATGCCGCGCAGGAAGGCAACGTACCTCACTCGCACAACACCTCCGAGCCCATGGACCGTCGTGCCATCAGCGCTCGCAATCGGCGTCGACGACACCTTCGCGCGTGCCTTGGGAACTTCATCGGCGCGTCGGCTCCGAGGACCGAGAGCATTCCCTCCCTAATCTCACCCATTCGTGTGCTCCTCCGTACAAGGCATTCCCAATAGCCCGCGCAAATCCTGCGGAAGGACGTGCCGGGCGGCCAGACTCTGGTTGCCGATAGAACGAACCAGCCACAGGCAGAACCCTCAACCAAGCCCGGGGCACTAACGGCTCAGCTTGCGTTCGCGCCCGCGCGTATCCATAGTGGGCGCATGCTCAGCGGTCTGTTCCAGCCCATGTCCCGCTTCCCGCTGTACCTCGCACAGGCTCTGAGCGGCGTCGTCTTCATCTCCCTGGGGCCGCTGCTCGATCCGATCCTGCGCGATCTCGGCATCCCGCTGGCACAGGGTGGTCTTCTCTCCCTCGGGTTCTTTCTCGGTCAGGTGATCGGGCTCATCGCCGTCAACCTCCTTTTCGCCCGCATCCCGGTGAAGTGGTGCCTCGTAGGCGCCGCCGTACTGCAAGCGGTAGGACTGGCGGCGGCCGGGCTTCTCGCTCGAGGCCTATGGTCGTTCCTCGCACCCTACCTTGTCGCGGGGTTCGCCGAGGTCATGCTGGCGGCCATACCGGGGATGTGGATCAGCACGCACGTCAAAGTAAGCACCGCCCGGGCCATGACGCTTATGATGATCTCGTCGGTCTCCACCATGACCGTCACGCCGCTGGTCCTAGGCATGCTTCTCGACGCCGGTGCCGGGTGGCGCGCGATCCTCGCCGGGGAGGCCGTCCTCAGCCTGCTGGTGGCGATGGTCCTGACCTTCCTGCCGCTGGCCGACATCCCGGGCCGCGAGGCTCTCCGCGTACGGCACGTCCGCGCCGTCGTTGCCTTCAACTCGCGGCTGCTGGTCGCGATCGCGGCCGCGGCCTTCTTCTATCTGGGCGCCGAGATGACGTTGGGCGTCTGGCTGCCCAAATTCCTAATCGATACCTTCGGAGCGAGCGAGATGTTGGCCGGCCTGTCGGTGACCTTCTACTTCGTGGGGCAGATCATCGGACGGGTGGCGGTGCTACCTCTGACGCACCGCTTTCTCACTTCGTCGCTGTTGATGGTCGCGACCACCGCCGTCGCCCTGTTTGCAGTTGCTATCGGCCTCGCGCCCACTCAGGGCGTGTGCCTCGCGCTGACCTTCGGCGGCGGGCTGGCTTCGTCGGGCTCCTTCTCGTTCATCGGCTCCTACGCCGGCAGGTTCCCCCACTGGTACGCCGGGGTGGTGTTCTCGGCCTTCCAGATCTCTGCGTGCATCGGCGGTATGGTGTTCCCGTACCTCACCGGTCCGGTGGCTGCTTCGTTGGGCTTCCGCACGGCGATCGCCATCGCGGCCGTCCCGGCGTTGATCGTGGCCTTGCTGGCCTTACGCCTACGCGCGGCCTCAGGCGAAGCTTTGCCACGGGTTGCCCAGCCGTCGGGCGGTGCATAGTCGGAGAGTCGGACGAGCGTCCGCACCCCGGCCGCTCTCATGATGAGAGAGATCCGGAGACTCCTTCGACGGGGACCGCTCACAGCTTGGCCTCGAAGCCAAGCTTGCTGAGCCGGTCGATCACCTCGGCCTGATCGATCCCGAGCTGCTCGCAACCAGTGACGATGGTCATGATCTTACCGTGAGTCTCCCTCATCTCCGGGAAGGCCACTCCAGCGAAACCCAACTCCTTGAGGACCGGGATGAGTTCCGGATACTCCTCAGTCAGATCGTATAGGGTCTTGTTCAGGTCGACCTGTTTCACTACTCAGCCCTCTCTTGCTTCTGACCTTCTGCGCACCTGTCGGACTCGGTCTTTCCTCTGCGGCATGCGCAGCGGCGACGTCGACCCGACTATCTCACAACCGCGCGAGCAGCGCCTGCCTCATCTCTGAACGGGTGGGGGTGTTTGCTCTACCTCAGCGGGAACAGGCGCTCAGACCTTGCCTCCCCACACTTGACGCATTCGGCGTCATACCAACTCATAGGCAGGCCGCACTGCGGACACCTCCAACGCTCTTCTTCATACTCGATCCATTTCTGGACGCCCATCTCACGAATCTTCGCAAGGTTTGGCAGGTACTCACCACGGTGTAGAAAACCAACATTGATCAGGTCCGCCATGCGGTAACAAGGCAACTCATCACAGTCAGTGCAACGAGCACCATTCAGCTTGCTGGTTGCGCATGATTTGATGGAGCAGTCCCGGCAATGGGGAGGAAGCTCGCCGCCACTGAGACAACCGTCGCAACGAAGGCCATCCATCCAACTCGGGTCCGGAATCGTCTTCAGCTCATTCGTCGCCCCGGATGAAGAGCGCACTTGTCTTCTCCTCCCCGCTGTCTCACCTTCATCGTGTTTCGCGAGGTAGGCCGGACAGGCTCCGCAGTATGTTCCACATGCGGCTGCCAGATGTACTCGGCCCTTGCCGCCTTGCTCTTGCATTTCCGTTCTCATTATTGTGACGTGCCATATTCGTTTACGCTCCTTCAAGAATGCTACTTCCCGATTGTAGCTCCCGAGCCGGCGTACGCCGTGATGTCGAGCTGGTCTTCGCCAGACCGCAGTCCGGGGACGAAGAGGCTTTCTTCCGGCGACAGATGTCTTCCGTCGTACGCCGGCGCATACCCGTCAAGCTTGGCGAAGAGGCATGGTTGACAGGCCCGCGGTACCGGGGTTTCGAATCCCCCCCTCTCCGCTTAGGAAAACCAAGAGTGGCGTGTCGGAACCCGAGGTCATACGCGCATCAGTCCTGAGTCGTACGCGCATCAGTCCTGAGTCGTACCCGAAGAACCCTCCTTCTGGCCCATCGCAAATCAGTCGCTCGGCCGATGTGCCGGCGCTGCCTCGGAGTCATGCTTGGAGCGTGAGTTTCGTACCGAGGAGGCGCGGTGTCCAGACAACAATACAAGCCTCGCATCGTGATCGTCGACGATACCGCGGACGTCCGTCGCGACCTACGACTCCTTCTGGAGATCGCGGGCTTGGAGGTCGTAGGCGAGGCCGCCGATGGCCGGGAGGCTATCGAGAAGGCGGCACTTCTTAACCCCGACGTCGTCGTCTCCGACCTGGCCATGCCGGTCCTCGACGGCTATGCCGCCGCCGCTGCAATCAGGGCGGCCCTACCCCAGTGCCGCCTTGTCGCCCTCTCCATCCACTCCGACGACTCGGGACGCCGCAAGGCCCGGGCCGCCGGCTTCGATGCCTTCGTGGTCAAAGGCGCGCCGCTGCCGGAGCTACTGGGGGCCATCCGCCCCTTGGCTGATGAGACGAATCCTGAATCGGATCGGACATAGGAGGCAGGTCATGAAATCCACAGTGGACACTCAACGGCGCTACTACATCGACTGGCTGCGGACGCTTGCGGTGATGATGCTCGTCTTCATGCATGCGGCGACGATCTTCACGGTCAACGCGGGAAGCGTCGTGAAGGGGCCGGCGAACACGGGCATCGTGGCGGTCTCGACGTTCTTCGGCGAATTCCTCATGCCGCTGATGTTCTTCATCGCGGGCGCGTCCGTCTGGTTCGCCCTCGGCCGCCGGTCGCCGGGCATGTACCTTGGCGAACGCGTGAAGCGTCTGCTGGTGCCGCTCGCGTTCGGCATCGTGGCCGTCCTGCCGATCCTCTCCTACCTGTACGCGGTGAACAGGGAGGGCTATCAGGGCAGCTTCTTCGGAAACTATCTGCCCTCGCTCGCCCATTTCCCCTTCGGCCACCTGTGGTTCATCCTCTACCTCTTCATCTTCTCGGTCGTGACGCTGCCGCTCTTCCTGTACCTGAGGACGCCCAGGGGTTCTCGCTTCACGGCCCGTCTGGGCAGCCTCTGCGAGCGCCGCGGCGGACTCATCCTCTTCTTCGTGCCGCTGACACTCCTCGAGATGGTGCGCCGCGTGATGCCCAACGCTAACGACAACGACGCAGCGCGTTTCCTTCTCATCGCCTTCTTCGTCTACGGCTTCCTCGCCTTCTCGGACCCGCGGATCGGACGAGCGATCGAGCGAAATGGCAAGGTTGCCCTCGCCCTGATGGTGCCGGTAATGGCCACGATAGTCTCGATCGTCGTCGGGTACGGCATTGCGGAGGGCGCCGAGCTGCAGCCCTGGATGTACGGGGTGCTCGGCCCGCTGGCGATGATCAATGCGACGCTGGTGATCGTCACCATGCTGAGTTACGGGAAGCGATACTTGAACGCAGACAGCAGGGCGCTCCGTTACCTGAGCCAGGCTTCCTACCCGTTCTACATCCTGCATTGGGTGCCGATCGCCTTGATCGCCTACTTCGTGATGCAGTGGAACCTGGGAGCGGTAGCGAGCTACCTCATCATCGTGCCCGCGTCCTTCGCCGCCACGTTCCTGATCTACGAGGTCGTGGTCAGGAGGACAAGCGTGACACGGTTCCTCTTCGGCGTGAAGCAACCACGGAAGGCGAGCCAAATGCGCGTGGAGAGAGGCACCACCGCGGTGGGGGCGCGTTAGGGGACAGGGCCGAGGGCTCACGGCATCGCCGCCGCCCTCCGCAACAGCTAGGAGATCGCTTCGATTGACCCCGTAATCTCCAGAATCATGTCCACTATTTCCACCGGCCCGGGCTCCTCGGACGACACGAGGTAGTCCGGGTAGCTCCACGAAGAAGTGAGGTTAACGGTCATCCGGTCTACCGACGCCCGTTGCGGCCACCCGTCTGAGGTCCGAACGAAGGCGATCCCCGAGCAATTGCTCGAGCCGGACATCGTCAGGGTGGTCTGCCGCTCAGCAGAGGTAAGATCAGCGATTTCCGAGGGGTCCACGCCCGAATCCAGAAGGCGTTCAGTCGCATCGACCTGGCTGGAACCCTGAAGGGGAGTGACCGACGACCATGCCAACTCCGCGAACGCACCTTCCTCTGTCAACCCAGTCACCTTCACCTGCGTGGTTTCACTGTTCTGGACCTCAGTCGGACGTTTGCCCGTACACAGACACGTCAGGAGTCTGCTGGGAGACTGCCGGACCGTTCTCCACTCGTTCCCAATCTTCAAGTCGTGGGCGGAATCGCGTCGCGGTTGGGCAAAGCAATTGCCGACGAACGTGTTCAGCAGCATTGCGCTTAATGAACCGTTGGGACCGGTCCTCGCAAGTTCGACGGAATCGTTGTCACCTCTCCACGCTGGCCCGGTGAAAGTGAGCAAACGATCCTCGTACAAGTGGAAGTAGGCCCTTGGGATTTGGTTCCCGCTGCTCTGGGCGGAGCCAGTCGTGCTGATTGTTACGTCTTCGTAGTCAGCCGTAACGAAGTTCGCGCTGGAATGCAGTTTGTCGATGTTGACATCAGTGCGCAGCAGGGCCTCAAGCGTGACCGTTCCCAACGTTTCCCCGTTCGAACCCTTTTCGGCGACAGTCATGCTCAGTTTGTATCTCTGGTGATCGCCGTCGACGAAGACATAGGACAGTTTGGGGTTGCCGCAGGCCGACATGAGCGGCACGAGTATCAGCACCGATAGCACCGCAACGAGGCTGACTATGCGCCTCCTCCGGTTGCCCGCGCTCGACGCTGCCTGGACACGCAGGGCAATCACCGTGAGCCCGCTCGGCACCATCTTCGGCCTCCCGACTACATCGATCGGAAACCGCACATCTTGAGTCTATACCGATTCAGTATGCCGGTCAATGGACAATAAGGGCCGTTGTGCCGTGCAAGCGGTACCGGGAGTTCGAATCCCCGCCTGGGTAGAAACTCTCGGAGCAGGGTACCTTCTCGGCGAAAGTCGAGCACCTGCCAGGAGGAGTCGGATGGGTAAGCAGGCGGATCGGACGTCCGGGGTTACCGGAGCACGACATCACTCTGGAGTAGTGCCGCGTCACTTTTCGTTGTCCCCCTCACGTCCACTGACGATCGTCGCCCTCGCTGTCATCGCGATCGTTCTCGCGGGGGTCCTGTTCACCTCCTTTGCGACCGTCGTCGTGGCCGCTCCCGGCGACTGGCCCGCCTACAACCACGACGCCTCCCGCTCGGGAGCGTCGTCAGACCAGGGGACGCTGGGCGGAGTCCAGCTCGCGTGGACCTCGGTGGAGCTGGATGGAAGACTGATCTACGCGCAGCCTTTGGTGATAGGAGACCAGGTCGTGGTCGCGACCGAAGGTAACACGGTCGCCACTCTCGACGCGTCCACGGGCGCCGTGGTCTGGAGCACCAATCTGGGAACGCCCGTGCCGAGGAGTGACCTGCCCGGCGGGAACATCGACCCGTCGGGCATCACTGGGACCCCCGTGGTGGATGTCGCGACCGGCACCATCTATGTCGTTGCCTTCCTGCGGACCGGGCCGCATCACGAGCTCTTCGCTCTCGATCTGACGACGGGCGCGGTTCGTTGGCACCGCGCCATCGACCCGCCGGGACTTTCAGCGCGTGTGGAGCAGCAACGCCCGGCTCTGGCCCTGACCGGGGGGAGGGTCTACGTCTGCTACGGCGGGCTGAGCGGCGACATCGGGCAATACAAGGGGGCGATAGTGTCGGCGGCGTCCGACGGCACCGGTTCCCTCACCAGCTACATCGTGCCTACCAGCAGAATGGGGGGCATCTGGAACCCGGTGGGACCCAGCGTCGACGGCAACGGCGACCTCTGGGTGATCACCGGGAACACCGCCTCGCAGACCACCTTCGACTACGGCAACTCGGTCCTCCGCCTGTCGCCGGGACTCTCGGTCCTGGACTACTTCGCGCCCACCAACTGGGCCACCCTCAACGCCGGCGACCTCGACCTCAACTCTCTGGGGCAGACGCTCTTGCCCGGTGGCCGCGTGCTCGCGGTGGGTAAGACCGGCGTGGCCTATCTTCTCAACGCGGGCAACCTCGGCCATGTGAGCACCGCGCTTGCGACCACGAATATCGGCGCCCGTCCCTTCGGCAGCACCGCGGTGCTGGGGTCACGAGTCTTCGTCCCCTGCAGCACGGCTCTGAAAGCGATCGACGTATCGGCGAACCAGCTGCGGGTCGCATGGACCGTGTCCGGTGGCACCGGGTCTCCGATCATCGCAGCCGGCCACGTCTGGACCTTGGGAAGCACCGGCACGCTCAAAGCGATCGACCCGACGAGCGGGTCGGTGGTCTACACCCGGCAGTTCGGGACACCGGCGTCCCGATTCATCACGCTCGCCGCAGCGAACGGCCGACTCTTCGTCCCCAATGGGCGCAGGATCACGGCTCTGAGCCTTCACGGACCTCCTTCAATCACGAGCGTGGTCCCCAACGCGGGTTCTCCCGTCGGGGGCCAGACCGTGACCATAAACGGACTCGGTTTCACGGGAGCGAGCGCAGTCGGCTTCGGGGGCACTCCGGCGGCCGCGTTCACCGTCAACTCTCCCACCCGCATCACCGCCACCGTCCCGGCCCATGCGCTGGGCGCTGTGGACGTTGTGGTGACCACCGCATGGGGGTCTTCCGACCCGACCGGGACCACCGACAACTACACGTACACCAACCGCGTCGAGCAGACCGACCCCAACATCGTGAAGACCGGCACCTGGTCCAACTACTCCAAGACTCAGGCCTCCGGGGGCAGCTACGGGAGATCGAGCACGAGTGGCGCTTCTGCCACCATCTACTTCAGCGGCACCCGGCTTGACTGGGTCGCCATGAAGGGCACCACCACGGGGATCGCTGATGTGTACCTCGACGGGGCGAAGATGGCGACCATCAACCTGGCCGCGTCCACCGCCAGCTACCAGGTGAACGTCTGGTCCACCGGCGACCTCCCGAGCGGCAACCACTTCGTCCGCATAGTTCGCAACTCTGGGAGCTCCGCCGGCAAGTACGTGACTCTGGATGCGGTCGACATCCGCGGTGCGATCACCTCTCCCCCGGCCCGGTACCAGCAGACCGACCCCAACATCGTGAAGACCGGCACCTGGTCCAACTACTCCAAGACTCAGGCCTCCGGGGGCAGCTACGGGAGATCGAGCACGAGTGGCGCTTCTGCCACCATCTACTTCAGCGGCACCCGGCTTGACTGGGTCGCCATGAAGGGCACCACCACGGGGATCGCTGATGTGTACCTCGACGGGGCGAAGATGGCCACCATCAACCTGGCCGCGTCCACCGCTAGCTACCAGGTGAACGTCTGGTCCACCGGCGACCTCCCGAGCGGCAACCACTTCGTCCGCATAGTTCGCAACTCTGGGAGCTCCGCCGGCAAGTACGTGACTCTGGATGCGGTCGAACATATGGGGGACGATCAGAACTGGACCGTGAGCGCCCGCGCAAACGGTCCCGGGGGTTTGAATCCCCCCTCTCCGTTGGGAAAGCCAGGAACGGCAGGTCCGGCCCGGTCACTGAGGCCGGGTTTTGGCGTCTTCGGGGTGAGTTCGGTTGCAGTTCGATGGTAAGTCGGCGGCAAGAAACAAAATGAGACGGACTTAGCGCAGGCGTCGTGACCCGCAGTTCACTCCGGCCCCGTTGCCGGAGTATGGACGCTGTTTCAGAAGCTTCTCCGCGCCATAGTGCTTGGCCTGCTTATTCCAGCGCCGCTTGCCCCCCATTCGGTACATCCAGTGGGGGATGATCGGCTTGCCGATGAGGTCTTGGGCTGCCGTGGGGATGGCCTGCCCCCGCGCTAGCGCTTCGGCGGCCACTTCCAGCGACTTGCGCATGCGGATGGTCCGCCCCCCCGCTTGCACCAAGGGCTGACCGTTGACCGCTTCGCCGCCGCCCAGCGAGAGAGAACCGGCCCACTCAAAGCCTGCTTGCCGCGCGAACACCTCGCATATCGCCAGCGCGGTCGTGTTGTGGAGCGCTTCGGGGAAACCGCAGTTGGCGATCGCAGTGAACAACTGAGGCCGCACCTCCCGGCCTCGCCGATGCGCGTCGACCCGCTCGAGCGCCTCGATGACCGGCGCAGGCAGTGAATCGACATACAGTGGGAACGCCAGCGCCACCAAGTCCGCCGCGTCCACGGCGTCCATCAGGGCCGACGTCCCTGCCGAGCGCAGGGCGGTGTGCACGTAGATGGTGTCGGTCTGGATAGCTCGTGCGCTCAATTGCTCGAACAGGTATTCCCCAAGAGAGTTCGAGGTGCTCTTGCCCCTCCGGGGACTGCCGACGAGCAGTAGCGCACGCCGGATCTCCGAAGGCCCGCTTCCGGTCACGCTGCTTGCCGGCAGTTCCACCCGCGGAGACGACTGACCGTTCTGCAGATCGTTCAGCCACTTCTGCGCGGAGGTCAGCATCTCCTGGTCGGATTGATCCGCGGGAACCACGGCACTGACGTAGGTCTCGACGCGGAAGTTGATCCCGTTGCGCTGGGCGAGATGCTGGAACACCGCTTCCGCCTGCGGGTCGAGCGCGTCCGTCCAGCCCACGGCCAGGAAATCAGGGTACTTCTCGTAGCGCTTCTGGTGATGCGTCTCGCCTTCTACCTTGGCGAAGAACGGTGAGATGTTCTGGATCTGGTGGTCCACCATGCGCTTGAGCGCCGAAGAGTACCCACCAAACGTCACCTTGGTGAGATAGACCATCAAATCGCTTCCGATGATGGCTGCGGCTATCACCCGGTTGTCGTCGTCTGTCTTGCACACCCCGGGGGTTCGCACCCAGCACAAGTAATCCCCGGCGCAATCGCTGATCGCCTTCTCCCGCACGACGATCTGCTCCACGTCCCATCCCCGGGCCTGGAGTTGCCCCGCCAGCACCGCTCGGACGCGCTCGCCGGTGCCGTCTGCCGCGTTTGAACCATCGAGAAGCACGGCCCTCATGTTGGATCCTCCGCGCTTTGTGGCAGAAGACGTGGGCCCGAGCGCCACGCCGCACTGCACGAAATCGAATATCTTATTATGGTTAGCATATCACTCATCTTGTGAACTACCGCAGGGAATGGACAGGTCAATAGGGGTATCCCATCCCCCCTCTCCACGAACGTCCGGCCGGCCTGCTAGCCTCATGATTCCGTGCAGACGAAGGCACCTGCGCGAACACATCAGAGAGCGAACGGGGGTGGTGCGATGAAACCGAGAGTGATCGTCTACGCAGCCGTCAGCCTGGACGGTCGGACCACCGGGTTTCCGGTGGACTTGGGTCTCTTCTACTCGCTCGTCCAGCAGTGGGACGAAGATGCGACTCTGGTGGGCAGCAACACCTTCCTCGAGGCAGAGGACCAGATCCCGGAGACCGGCGATATCACTGATACATCGGACCGTTCCGGCGCCCCCGACGGCTCCGGGGAGGAGCGACGCCCGCTTCTCGTGGTGCCGGATAGCCGGGGAAGGATCCGCAGCTGGCACTACTGGAAGAAGCAACCATACTGGCGTGACTCCGTGGCCCTGTGCACCGAGCGAACGCCGCCCGAGCACCTGGAGTATCTGCGAGCCGAAGGTATCAAGGTCCTGATGGCGGGGACCGACCGCGTGGACCTCGGACAGGCGTTGGAGTCGCTGAACCGCGATTTCGGGGTCACCGTGGTCCGCGTGGACAGCGGTGGGACCTTGAACGGGGTGCTCTTCAGGGCCGGTCTGGTCGACGAGTTACACCTCTTGGTACATCCTGCGCTGGTGGGCGCGAACAGCCAGAAGACGTTCTTCGTGGACCAGCGCTCCGGCTCGGAAGACATGATCCCCTTGCGTCTTCTCGACTCGAAGCTCCTCGGCGAGGGAATCATGATGCTCAGCTACGCGGTGATCCGTTGACCGGTGTGCCGTCTACCACAACTGGTACAGCATGCCCCCGAAGAGAGACCCGCCGTACTCCTGGGACTCGACCTTCTTCCCGTTACCCTTGACCCACTGGGAGATAGAGGAGCCGTTGCCGAAGCCGCCGGTGAAGGCCCCGAGACCGCCGAGAATGACGTACCGCACCTGCCTCGTGTCGACCATATGCTGGAACTCGGCCATGGTCGGCGCCGGGTTCGAGCCATCGAAACCGCCCATCGCCATCACCGGCTCGCCGGTGGCCAGTATGAACGGCGCGGCCGCCAGCGCTCCCTGCGTCGCCACCAGGTACTTCGCCTCGCCCCGGTTGGCCAGGAGGAACTCCGCCAGCCTCTTGTGCGCCGGGGAATCGGCGCCAAGGTTTCCGGGCGCGGCCGGCGACTCGCGTCCCGAAGTACCGCCGGTAACGGGCGTCCTGACCGGGCCGCCCGGGGCCACGAAGGCGAACCGCGTGGCCGCTTCCGGCCCGGCGGTGCCGAAGATACCGTCGACGCTCCGGACCACGGTGCCGAGCGAATACGCCGTCGGACCGGCGAGAACGCCGGCCATCGCGACCGCACAGGCGACGATCACGAGAGCACGGCCCCCCAGCGGGCCGCCCAGCCGATCGCTCAGCCGATCGCCTAACGGACGGACCATCGCGACAAAGAGCCCGGCCGCTCCCACGACCGCCATGACCAGAATGGCCGTCGACAGCCAAGGTGCGTAGTCCGGCGTCCGGCCCAGCAGTTCCCGCGCCAGCACAGCGGTGCCGACCACGGCGGCCGGCACCAGCCAGGCGAGAGCGCGGTGCCTGCTTCCGAGGCGCCACAGGACCACGGCGCCGCCCCCGGCCAGCGCGGCCACGGAGGGGGCAAGCACTACCGCGTAGTAGGGATGGATCAGGCCTTTCGCCAAGCTGATGACGATAAAGCACACCAGCGTCCAGACTCCCCACATGAGGTAGCCCGCACGCGCTCGATCGGTCCGCGGGCCACGCCGGGTCCACCAGAGACCCGCCACCAGTCCGATCAAAGCCAGTGGGATGAGCCAGGCGATCTGTCCGCCGAACTGGTTGTTGAACATCCTTAGCCAGCCTGGGCTACCGCTGAAGTTCAGGACAGGTCCGGACGTCCCCAGATACCCGCCGCTGCGGCCGAAGACCAGATCGAGCACGGAGTTGTCCGTGCTGCCTCCGATGTACGGGCGAGTGGCCTCGGGCCAAAGCTCCACGACGGCGACCCACCAGCCACCGGCGACCACCAGAGCCCCCGCGGCGGCGAGGAGTTGAAGCAGTCTGCGGCCCCACCGACCAGGCCCGCAGACCAGGTAGGTCGACACGAAGGCCGGCAGTACGATGAGCGCCTCCAGCATCTTGGTGAGAAAGGCGAAACCGATGAGGACCCCGCAGAGCACCAGCTTCCACGTGGACCCCTTCTCCAGCGCCGACCAGAGGGCCCAGGCCGCGCCCAGGAACAGCAGGGTGAGCATCGCGTCTGGTCCGTTCAGCCGGAACATGACCACCGCCACCGGGGTGACGGCGAAGGCGAGCGCGGCTAGGAGAGCAGCCACCTCCCCCTGCCACCGGCGCACCAGGTGGTGGAGGATGAGGACGGAGGCGACCCCGGCCAACGCCTGTGGCAGAAGGAGTGTCCAACTCGAGAACCCAAAGACACGGGTGAACAGCCCTTGCACCCATAGCGAGGCGGGCAACTTGTCGACGGTAATGAACGAACTGGGATCGAACGCGCCGAAGAACCAAGCCTTCCAGCTGATGGTCCCGCTCTTGACCGCGGCGGCGTAGTAGGGGTTGCCCATGCCGTTACGGGAAAGGGCCCACGTGAACAGAGCAATCGCGAGCACCGTGATGCCGGCGAGACCGGCCCAGGCCCACCACGGGCGAGACTCAGGCCGCCGGCCCCTCAGGCGTGCCCACGTTCCCCCGTGTCCGGTGTCGGCGTTCATCGTTCACGGGATTGTATCGACGCCGAAGGCCCGCTCGTACTTACCGTGATCAACCACGAATGGCTGTTCAGATTGATACAGGATCTCCGGCAGCTCACGTATCACCGGGTATGAAGTCCCGCTTTGTGACAGTCTCTGCGCTCGGTACGTGCCAGGTCTGACCGAATGCCTCATCATGTTCACCGAGATTGACGAGACCTCTGGCAAAATCGCGGGCGAACATGTACGTGTGCCTTGTATCCGGATTCCCCGTGACACTCGCGGCCTTGCCAGCGAGGGCGAATCCAAACACGCGCTCCCCGCCGGCGACTATCAGTGGATCTGCTCGCCGAACGTCACGTGGATCTCGGAGGTCAGGCTCGCCATCTTCGCGCTGAACGCCCGGTACTCGTCGGTCTGCGTGTCCCTGCTCTTGAAGTCATCCAGGCTCTTGAGGTGAACGATCCCGACGTATTTGAACGGGACGATGCCTGATCGGCTATCGGTGATCTTGACGAGTTCGTACTTCTCGACCGAGGGAAGACTGTCGATGTACGGGCCTTTCTCCGTGTCCACGTACTCCTTGAATTCTTCGTCGGTCACGCCGGGCGCGAGGTTGTAGAGGATGATCTCTTTGTCCATTTGAGCGGTCCTTTCACGCATAGATTGGCCGTTGACGATGATTCCAGTCGAACGAATCTCGATACTTCTCACACGGCGTAGTCATAGTAACCATTGGCAACGCGGTACTTGGCGATCTGCTGTCCCCCCAGCACCACCTGGGTGATCTTGGCGTCGCGGAGGCACTTCTCCACTCCATACTCCGGCGAGAGACCATTGGAGCCCAGCAACTCCACCGCCTTATTGCATATCCATACTGAGGCATCGGCGGAGAAGCTGCGCACGATGCTCGCCTTCGCGACCATCTCTTTGGAGAAGAGCGGCGGGTACGCTCCGTGCTCGTCCATCATCGTCGCCAGGTTGTAGATGGAGCCGCGCATGATCTCGAGCTTGATGGCCATGTCGGCGATGACGCCGGCAGCCAGGGACCACTCGCGCACCGGTTTGCCGTTGCTTATGCGGATTCCCGTGTATTCCAGAGCAATGTCGAAAGCCGCTTGGGCGATGCCCAGCGATTGCGTGGCGTTATGCCACTGGGCTCCAGAGGCGATCGCGTGGTAGAAACGTGCGTCCTGTCCCGGACCGACCACCCGATACTCTCTCGGGACCCGTACGCCGTCATAGAACACGCTGGCGTTGATAGAGCTGCGATACCCCATCTTGCGCTCCGGCTTGCCGAACGACAGGCCGGCCACGTCGGAAGGCACGTAGATGAGAGCCACCCCGTCGTCACCGAGAGACGAGTCGGTGTTGCACACGGTCAAGTAGACGCTGGCGATGCCGGCATGGGTGGGCCACGACTTGTTGCCGTCGATCACCCATTCGTCCCCGTCGAGTCTTGCTCGGGTCTTGATCCCCCGGCCCCCGAGGAGGGGGTTCTCCGTGTCGGCTCCGCCTGTGGAGTCGGTCATCGACAAGCAGGCGTAGTTCACCTGATCCCCGCAGAACGCGGGCACGAAGCGATCGAGCACCGCCTTGTTCCCCGCGAGCACCGCCGGCTGCAGGATCATCCCGGCGTTGATCCCCGCGCTCAGGCTCACCCCCCCGTCACCGCGCGCCAGCTCTTCGCAGATGATGGTTAGCGTCACGTTTGAGGCTCCGCCATCACCTCCATACTCCTCCGGATAGCCGCTGCGTTGGATGCCCAGCTTCACGAGTTTCCGCAGGACCTCTTCTACAGCGGCGTGGTCCTGCTCCAGCTCTTCCCGTTTGGGGATGATCTCCCGGTCGACGAAACTGCGGACCATATCCCGGATTGCGTGCTGCTCGTCTGTCAACAAGTGGCTCAAATACATCTTGTCACCCCAGTGCCGATCGTTGGGCAAGGGAGAGGCTGCGGCGAGCGCGCCGGCCCCCCGGACCTGTCGTTACAGTGTAACTCCCGGCACAGGGCCTCACCGGACCGCCCGACACTCTCCATCGCCCGGGCCAACCTCGTACTCAGGGCCGAGGACAAGGATTTCCGCAGGGGGCTTGCTGTCGACTCCGAACACTCCAACTCAAGCTCGTTGACAGCCACTCCAACCGACCAATAGTCGAGCTATGCGGGGAGTGAGTAGCTCTCCCCACTCATGGCTCGGGCCGGCCGTGAAGACGGCACCGGTCTTCCGCTCGAGACGCTCAGCGCGTGAACGTATCGCTGCCCGGCGGGTTCGAATCCCCCGCCAATGTCTCGCGCCGACGCGCTCTAGCCCTTTGCGTAGTCCCAGTTCCGACCTACCGCAAGAGGAGAGACGAGGCCGGAGAGCAGGATGGCTCGCGAGGGCGGTCGTCGAAGGAATGAGAGAGCCCGCGGGTCGAACTATCAGTGCCGGGTACCTTCTCGGCGAAAATCGAGCACCTGCCGGGAGGAGTCGAATGAGTGAGCAGCCGGGTCGGGCGTCCGGGGTTGCCGGAGCGCAACATCGCTCTGAAGTACTGCCGCGCTGCTGTTCCTTGTCTCGCTCGCGTGCGCTGACGATCGTCTCCCTCGCTGTCGTCGCGGTCGTTCTCGCGGGGGTCCTGTTCACTTCCTTTGCGACCGTCGTCGTGGCCGCTCCCGGAGACTGGCCCGCGTACAACCACGACGCCTCCCGCTCGGGAGTGTCATCAGACCGGGAGCCGCTGGGCGGAGTCCAGCTCGCGTGGACCTCGGTGGAGCTCGATCGAAGCTGATCTACGCGCAGCCATTGGTGATAGGAGACCAGGTCGTGGTCGCGACCGAAGGTAACACGGTCGCCACTCTCGACGCGTCCACAGGCGCCGTGGTCTGGAGCACCAATCTGGGAACACCCGTCCCGAGGAGCGACCTACCCGGGGGGAACATGGACCCATAAGGACATCACTGGGACTCCCGTCGTGGATGTCGCGACCGGCACCATATATGTCGTTGCCTTCCTGCGGACCGGGCCGCACCACGAGCTCTTCGCACTCGATCTGACGACGGGCACGGTTCGTTGGCACCGCGCCGTCGACCCGCCGGGACTTTCACCGCTAGTGGAGCAGCAACGCCCGGCTCTGGCCCTGACCGGGGGGAGGGTCTACGTCTGCTACGGCGGGCTGAGCGGCGACATCGGACAATACAAGGGGGCGATAGTGTCGGCGGCGTCCGACGGCACCGGGTCCCTCACCAGCTACATCGTGCCCACCAGCCGGATGGGGGGCATCTGGAACCCCGCGGGACCCAGCGTCGACAGCAACGGCGATCTCTGGGTGATCACCGGGAACACCGCCTCGCAGACCACCTTCGACTACGGCAACTCGGTCCTCCACCTGTCGCCGGGACTCTCGGTCCTGGACTACTTCGCGCCCACCAACTGGGCCACCCTCAACGCCGGCGACCTCGACCTCAACTCTCTGGCGCAGACGCTGCTGCCCGGTGGCCGCGTGCTCGCGGTGGGCAAGACCGGGGTGGCGTGTCTTCTCAACGCGGGCAACCTCGGCCATGTGAGCACCGCGCTTGCGACCGCGAATACGGCGCCCGTCCCTTCGGCAGCACCGCGGTGCTGGGGTCACGAGTCTTCGTCCCCTGTAGCACGGCCCTGAAAGCGATCGACGTATGAGGCGAACCAGCTGCGGGTCGCATGGACCGTATCCGGTGGCACCGGGTCTCCGATTATCGCGGCCGGCCACGTCTGGACCTTGGGAAGCACCGGCACGCTTAAAGCGATCGATCCGACAAGCGGTTCGATGGTCTACACCCGGCAGTTCGGGACACCGGCGTCGCGGTTCATCACACTCGCCGCCGCGAACGGCCGACTCTTCGTCCCCAATGGGCGCAGGATCACGGCTCTGAGCCTTCACGGACCTCCTTCAATCACGAGCGTGGTCCCCAACGCGGGTTCTCCGTCGGGGGCCAGACCGTGACCAACCCGGCTTGACTGGATCGCCATGAAGGGCACGACCACCGGGATCGCTGATGTGTACCTCGACGGGGTGAAGGTGGCCACCATCAACCTGGCCGCGTCCACCGCTACCTACCAGGTGACCGTCTGGTCCACTGGTGACCTCCCGAGCGGCAACCACTTCGTCCGCATCGTGCGCAACTCCGGGAGCGCGGCCGGCAAGTACGTGACCCTGGATGCGGTCGACATCTGGGGGACGATCACCTCTCCCCCGGCCGGTACGAGCAGACCGACAGCCGCATCGTGAAGACCGGCGCCTGGTGCAACTTCTCCAAGACTCAGGCCTCCGGGGGCAGCTACGGGAGATCGAGCACGAGTGGCGCCTCTGCCACCATCTACTTCAACGGCACCCGGCTGGACTGGATCGCCATGAAGGGCACCACCACCGGGCCTCGCCGACGTCTACCTGGACGGCGTGCAGGTCCGGACCACCCTCAACCTGGCCGACCCAGCTGGCGCCCTCTATCAAGGTGAACGTCTGGTCCACCGGCACGCTCGCCAACGGTCCCCACACCGTGCGCATCGTCCGCAACACCGGGCAGCCTGCGCGCGGCAAGTACGTGACCCTGGATGCGGTTGACATATGGGGGACGATCCATCTGCTGCAGCGGGCAGGCGTGGATTCCTGGTGCGAAGGGGACAAGATACGCGCGTCTCTTTGACACGATGTGGAGGACAGATGGCTAGAGCACTCCGATATTATCCGAGCGTCCCACATGGAGAAGAAGAGCCTTGACCCTGATGGTTGCCCTGTCGCTTCTCCTAGTGGTCGGTATGCTCGCTGCTTCCTGCGGCGGAAGCACGGTGGGGGACTCTACGGGGGCGGAGCAACTACGACCGCTACCGGCCCTATAGTGACCCACGCGACGGCACCCGGCACTACCGCGAACACGGATCGGCGGGGCGCAAGTGGTCATGAAGGATCTGGCTTTCGACCCCGCCACAGTTACCATCAAGGCGGGCCAGAGTGTCACCTGGTCCGAACCAGGACTCCATGAAACACACGGTGGTAGGCGACAACGGCGAGTTCGAGAGCACCGATCTTGCGAACGGAGCCACCTTCACCTTTGCTTTTGACCAACCCGGGACCTATGCCTATCACTGCAGCATTCACCCTTCGATGAAGGCGACGGTGGTCGTTGAGTAAGAGGGCATAGAGCACGGCGCCTCCGGGGCTTCCGAGACATCCTGAAAGGAGCGCAGCGATCATGACAGGTCCGATCGATGCGATCATGGCGTTCCACAACGCGTTTCGGCGGGACATGGCCGCCATCGACGCCGCGGCACTCGGCGCGGCGCGCGGCGAAGCCGGGGCTCGCGGCGACGGTCGAGCGCTTCCGCTTCTTCAACGAGGTGCTGGTGTGGCACGCCAACGGGGAGGAACTGGCCATCTTCCCCGCCCTGGAAGAGGTCGCGCCGTCGGTCGCCGAGGCGTACGTGAAAGACCACCGAGGCCTGGATGCCGCCTTCGACGCCTTGAGCGCTGCGGTCTCTGGCGGGCGACGCGCTGGAGACGGCGCGCGCCACCGCCGCCTTCAAGTTCCATCTCGACATGCACCTGGCCAAGGAAGACACGCACCTGTACCGCCTCATCAGGGAGCGCGTCTCCCTGCCGGACCAGGGCAAGGCGGTCGGCGTCATGTCCAGCACCGTCCCCCAGGAGCGCTTCCCGGAAGTGGTCGCGTGGATGTTCCCCCTGTTGGGCCACGACGACCGCGAGAACATGACCCGCGTCTGGCAGATGCTGATGCCGGCGGAGGTCTTCGCGGGAGTCAAGCAACTCATCCAGAAGGCGGTCGGCGACGACTGGGCAGAGCTGACTCAGCGCATTCCTGAACTATCTCTCTGAGCGACCGGGGGTTCGAATCCCCCCTACTCCGCTTCAGAAAGCCGAGAACGGCTATCGGGACCCGGTCGCTGACGCCAGGTCTTGGCGTCTTTCGGACGAGTTCGGGGGCAACTCGGGGGCAAACTCGACGACGCTCACAGGTGCCAGACGGACAGAACCACACGCCGGTGTTCGCTGGAGACCCCCTATAGGGTAGGGGGTCCGCCCTTCACGCAATAGTGCAATACCCAGTGAAGTATTGCGCTATTTCGCCAATCTTGACCCCGACCCACCATGGTCAGTCGACCAAGTGGAGTCTGAACATGAGGGTAAGCGCCTGGGCAGGCGGCTTCTGACGTCTCGCGGTCCGGCTGCATCCTACTTCGACCAAGTCCCACTTCTTGACAGGCACGTTGCCGCGCGGAGAATAAGGTCTAGTGGGCTCGCGTCAGAAACGGCCCTGAATCCATTTCTTCATGACCGGGAGGTTGAGATGGCCCATATCAAGGACAGTATCTTCATCGATGCTCCCCCCGAAAAGGTGCATGCGTTTGCCAGACGATCCGCACAAGTGGTCTAGCTGGTTTGTAGGGTTCGGGTGAGGCAAAAGCGTGGAAGGGGACAACTCACCCGGCACCGTCGTCACCCAGAGCTATCTGATGGCGGGGATGCACTTTTCCCCTTAACGACCAAGGTGGTCGAAAACCACACCGAAGCCGACGGATCCTTTTCCCATTGGAAAGGCGAGAATGAGGGCTCTCTTGCCGGATGGATTTCCTGGGACTACGAGCCCAAGGACAGCGGAACCCTGGTGACATTTGAGATCGAGTACGCCGTGCCCGGCAGTGTTCTGGGCAAGGTGGCTGATCGGCTCTTCATAGAGCGGAATCAAGAACGCGCAGCGCGTCATATTCTGGAGAACCTCAAGCAGTTGGCTGAGGCGTAACCTGCCGGGGGCCGTGAGCGGTTGGCCGAGGCAAGCCAGTCCGGAGACCCACCACCAGGTTTTGATGGGAACCCGACCGGGCACTTTCTCTCAGGAACCCGAGCCCGGGTCCCTCGAACGCACGAGCAGAAATGGGGTGGAACGATGGCGGGTCTTGCCGAGACGATGGTCTGTGGAGTTGTCCGCGCCGAGAGCTACGAGCGGGCGAAGAAGTTCTATAGGGAGGTCCTGGGCCTCAAGCAAGGACAGGAGTTTCCCGGCCCCGGGGGCGGGGGGATGTTTGAGGCGGCCGGCGGGACCATGCTGATGGTCTATGAGAATCCCGGCCTGAAGGCCCCGGAGAATACGACGCTCGGATTCGGCGTCTCCGCAGACCGCTTCGACGCCATCATGGCCGATCTCCGTGCGAAAGGGGTGGTCTTCGAGGAGTACGACATCCCTGAGATGGGCCTCAAGACGGTGAACGGCGTGGCAGAGATGGGGGGGATGAAGTCGGCCTGGTTCAAAGACAGCGAGGGCAACATACTGAATCTCGCCGTGATGTAGACAGAGCGGCGCGCCCGTGCGGCCGCGGGCCGGCCGGATGGCCCATCGACCAAGCCTTCGAAAAGATGTGGGCAATGTGCTCCGGCCGGCGGCTACTCTCCGTCGTAAGCCCTCTGAAGCGCGGCCAGATCGAATTTCTTCATCTGCAGGAACGCCTCGGTCACGCGGGCCAACCTCACGGGGTCCGTGTCCTGCATCATGGCATCCATGGCAGTGGGAACGACCTGCCACGAGAGCCCGTACTTGTCCTTGAGCCAGCCGCACTGCTCGGCCTCGGGAACCGCCGAGAGCTTGTCCCAGTAGTAGTCGATCTCCTCCTGGTTCTCGCAGTACACGATGAACGAGATGGACTCGTTGAACCTGAACAGCGGGTCCGGCGCTGATAGCCATGAACGGCTGGTGATCGAGGACGAAGGAGACGATCTCGGTATCTCCCGATGGCGTGTCGTGGAGTGTTGTGACGTTGGTGATGCTCGAATCTGGAAACACCGAGCAGTAGAACTCGGCTGCTTCTCGTGCTTCCTTGTCGTACCAGAGGTGCGGAACGATCCGGTTCTGCATGACTGCCACGGCACTCCTCCCCTGTTGGGCGATGGTCTACGCTCGAGATACCGTTCGACGGCGCTCGGAGAGTACCCACCCGCTGTCATTTCGATGCACGCAGGGTCGCGCTAGTCAGACAGGGTGTGCTCCTTGGGGTGGCCGCAGAAGAGGCAGTTCTCCCTGTGTACGCAGATCACTCCGCCGCATTCGGCGCAGGTCCATCGCTGCCTTTCGCTCCTTAGGAACTCCTCCACACCGAGGTCCTGAATGCGGCCGAGATTGTTTCCACGTGCTCATGCCGTACTTGCTCGATACCGTGCGACACTCATCGAGCTCAGGGGTACTTGCCGTCGCAATCGAAACAGTAGTCACCCGCGCCGCCCGTGCGCCGCTCACAGGTCTTGAGGCTGCACAGCGCGCAAGATCTCGGCTTCGCATCGTCGTCGCCACGACTCGACGCACCGGTTCTTCTCACGGAGATAGGCGAGACACAGGGCACAGTTCATCCCGCAAGGTGCAATCAGAGCGCTTTGGAACGATGCTGGGAGGTGTTTCTTCAGAGCCACCAAGGTCTCTCCTTGTCCGACCTGCTGGGCCAGTCCGTGGTTGCACGGTACTTGTTTCCGAGCAGGATGTCGACTGCAGGGCCACCGCGGGCCGACGATCCAGTCTTTCCCCTTGTCGAAGGTGATGTCTGCCAGGAATTTCGGATAGCCGTATAGCTCGACTCCGCCGAATCTCGCTATTTCCGTCGCGACCGCAGATGCCAGATGTAGACTGGTCCAGAGGCGGCTCGCCGCCGGTCCTGCCAGGAAGTAAGAATCTGCCAGGACTTCTCTGTGCGTCAAAGCGTTCAGCGACGATACTTAAGTGTCAAGAATCACGATGTGTGCGCCGTCGGGAGGTTTATCAAATGAATCTTAAAGATTACTTTGAAAGCACCAATGGCTTTGGGGTTCTATCGACTGCTGATGGACAGGGGAAAGTTGATGCGGCGGTATATTCAAGACCACATGTAATGAACGACGGAACGATCGCGTCGATCATGGGCGATCGGTTGACCCATGAGAACCTGAAGACCAATCCGCATGCTGTTTACTTGTTTCTCGAAGAAGGCAAAGGATACCAAGGCAAGCGGCTTTTCTTGACAAAGATCAGAGAAGAGCAGGATACGGAGCTGATCAACGAGATTTGTCGACGTTGTTATCCCACTGAGCTGCAGGTTAAGGAGCCCCGGTTCTTGGTTGTCTTTAAGGTCGATAAGGAACTACCGTTAGTTGGTGCAGGAGATCAATAAGAACAGCACTCGCCGACACCCACGAGTGCGAAACGGACAGAGTGCACCGGGCAACGCGCCCCTTAAGCTGATGGACTAGGGCGCCCTGCTCGTCTCCGTCTTTGACCACTCTGAAACCGAATCACGCGGGCTTTGAGAACAGGTAGTGCGCGACGAAATAGGCGCGGCCCGAATCAAGCGCGAACGTCTGCTCGCATGCCATGAAGAAGATCCGCCAGTAGGCGAACCAGAGACGGGCTCGGTCGCGGCCGTAGGTGGCCTCCAACAGAGGCATCACTTCTTTGCGGCGGCGGTCGAGGTTCTCCAGCCAGGCCCGGAGAGTCAGTGCATAGTGGCGTCCGTTGACCTCCCAACGGTCGAGAAGGTTCAGGTCGTCCTGGTATCTCGCGAGATAGTCCCAGGAGGGCATCATCCCTCCCGAGAAGAAGTGCCGGGTCATCCATCCCCCACCCGCGTCTGGCTCGAACGCGTAGAGGTGCCGGCGGTGACAGAAGACATGGACGAACAGCCTTCCCTCCGGTCTCAGCCATCCCGCGACCCGTTCCATCAGGGCTCGGTGGTTGCGCACGTGTTCGAACATCTCGATCGACACCACTCGGTCGAAGCGCCTGTGCGGCACAAATCGCCCACCTCGGCCGTCACCACCTCGAGGTTCCTCAGGCCCCTCTCTTCCCGCAGCCCCTCGATGAATCGCCGCTGTGTGTGGGAGTTGCTCATCGCCAGCACATGGCTACGCGGGTAGCGTTCCGCGGCCCACAGAGACAGTGATCCCCACCCACAACCGAGATCGAGGATGTCCTGGCCGTCGCCCAGGCCGGCGCGCTCAGCGGTGAGCTCGAGCATCGCTTCCTCGGCTTGCAGCCAAGCCGGTCGATCCCTCCGCCCCAGTAGCAGCAGCTGTACTTGTAGCGCGGCCCCAGCACCGACCCGAAGAACTCGGGTGGTAGATCGTAGTGCTGCCGGTTGGCGTCGTCGGCATTGACTGTGATGGGCCCGGATTCGAACCCAGCCACCAGAGCCGCCTCGCGGGCGGCCTGCTCCTCTGCGGTCAGGCGGTCGAAGCTCCTCTCCAGACCCTTTACGCGCGACAGGATGACCCGGCGGAGAAGCCGGTCGGGCACCAGCCCACTGGCGAGGACGCTATCCTCCAGACTGCCCAAGCGCCTCTAGTCTGAATGACCGGGCGCATGCGCAGGTAGCTCGCCCCCCGGTTGAAGCGTCTTCTTGATCCTCGTCAGGTCGTAGCCTTTGTCGGCGATCAACTGAGAAGCTTGTCATAGAGCGCGTCGTCCATCTGCGGTGAGCGGCCTAGAATCCATAGGTAGTTCCGGTTCGGATGCCCCACGACGGCCCACTGGTAGTCGGCGTCCAGCCCGATGATCCAATAGCTCCCCCAGAAAGGCCAGAAGAAGCTGACCTTGAGCTTAGCGCCGGTCGCCTTGTCGACCACCCGGGCTTTCCCACGCACCTTGCGGACTCTCCCCGCCGAGGGTATCCTGGATGCACGTGTTGACCACCTCAATGTCGCCGTTCTCCCGCAGCGAGTACTCCGCAGTCACTCCTACGCACCCCTTCTGGAAACGCTGGGGTATGGTCGCGAGAATCTCATACCAGATCCCCAGGTATCTCCCGAGGTCGACATAGGGGACGACCTCCCAGAGACTGACCAGCTCGGGCGGTTCTTTTTGCGAACATCCCTGTGACACATCCTTGGGTCTTTGATACACAACTACTAGCAGGAGTCTTGGGGCTTAGTCAAATCCCTCGCGCCCACTCCAGGAAGCATTTATACGCGAGGAGGGCGTCTCCTGGACACACGCAAGAGGCAGGGGCGTAGGATGAGTGCGGAATGAACAAGCAGAAGCTGATACTCCTGCTCATCAACGTCATCGGGGGGATCGCCGTCATCGGCAGCTACATCCTCGGGCTGCGCGGAGATTCGGGCACGGATGTGCTCTGGGGCGGAGTCCCGGAGAGCATCCGGCCCGTCTACACGGTCTCCATGGTCCTTTCGGCCATCGGGTACTTCGCCTTCCTCAACCTGCTCCTGCTGCGCGTGGACCCCAAGGAGGTGACCGTAGGCCGCCGCTTCGGGTACAGCATCTTCTACCCGATCTTCTGCCTGATCCTCATCCCCTCTGCCTTCTGGATGCCGCTCACCAACTTGTACGCAGACGAGCCCAGCAGCGGTACCTGGGCGGGCATCCGCGTCGTGCTGTTCCTGGTGGGGCTGGCTTCGATCGCGCTGGCGTGGGCCCTCTTCACCCTACGGCCGGGGAACCGAGGCAAGGCCTACTGGGCTGCGGTGGTGGGCAGCTGCTATTTCGCCTTCCACACCTTCGTGCTGGACGCGATCCTGTGGGCCGCGCTGTTCCAGGACTGACCAAGCCCGATCCGGTAACCGCCACTCGGCGTGGTTTGTCATCCACACCCGCCCTCCACCGGCATAGCGCCGGCCGGTCTCGCGTCGCAGACTGCCACCGGTGATCCACGTTGTCACTCTTCTTCAGACGCCAAAACCGCGTTTCGCCCCCGGCGGGCAAGCTTCGAGGGCCACCAGACCCTGTCGCCGACGTCGTACACCAGCGCGGGACGAACAGGGCGCGCACGACGAGCGCATCGAGCAGCACGCCAAAGGCGACGATGATCGCGAGCTGCACCAGGAACAGGATCGGGATCACGGCCAGGGCCGCGAAGGTGGCGGCCAGCACGACGCCTGCCGAGGTGATCACGCCGCCGGTGGCGACCAGTCCGCGCAACACACCCTCCCTGGTTCCGTGCACCAGGGACTCCTCGCGCACGCGGGTCATCAGGAAGATGTTGTAGTCGATGCCGAGAGCGACCAAGAACACGAACGCGTAGAGCGGCACCGACGGATCGGAGCCTGGGAATCCGAGCACGTTGTTGAAGAACACGCTCGAGACACCCAGGGCCGTGCCGAAACTCAGGACCGTCGTAAGCGTCAGCAGCAGCGGAGCCACGATGCTGCGGAGCAACAGCATCAGGATCAGCGTGATGACCACGAGCACCACCGGGATTATGAGGTTGCGGTCACGCGCGCTGGTGAGGTTCGAGTCGAGTGCCGTGGCCGTCGTACCGCCGACCATGATCGACGGATCGACCGAGTGGAGCTCGGTGCGCAGGTCCCTGACCGTCTGCTCGGCATCGAGCGAGTCGGCCTTGTCCTTGAGGGTGAGCTGCAGCATCACGTCGCCATCGGCGACGGTGGGCTTCGCCTGCGCCAGTGGTCCGCCCTTCGGGGCGGGGATCGGGATCATGCCGCTTGGCGAGTCCGCCGAGACCACCGAAGCGCTGCTCACTCCGGCAACGTCGAGAGCGACCGCGGCAGCCTCGCCGAGCTTCGCCTCCGGAACGATCACCTGCACGGGCTGGCCAGAGCCACCCGGGAAGTGGGCAGCAAGGACGTTCTGCCCGTCACGAGCCTGCGACGGCCCGAGCACCAGGTCGCTGGCCGAGACCCCGCTGGCCTGCAGGCCGACGAGGCCCAAGCAACCGAGCACCAGCAGCGATCCCGACGACGATCCACATCGGCCGGGCCGGGTTCGGATCATCCCGGCGATCCTGACCCAGCTGCTCTTCGGGTTGTGCTCGCGGTGCGGGCTGGCGTAGTCGACGCGCCGGGGCCAGAACGCGGCCCGTCCGGCCAGGAGGAGCATCGCCGGAACGAACGTCAGCGCGACCAGTACCGCGAAGACGATGCCGACCGCGGCGACCGGGCCCAACGCCTTGTTCGAAGCCAGGTCGGAGAGGAGCAGGCACAACAGCCCCGCGATGACGGTGCCGCCCGAGGCGACGATCGGCTCGACCGATCCCTTCCACGCGACCTTGGTGGCCTCCCAGACCGACCGGTTGTCGCGCAGGGCCTCACGAAAGCGCGAGACGTAGAGGAGCGAGTAGTCGGTCGCCGCTCCGATGACGAGGATGAAGAGGATGCCCTGCACCTGGGCGTTGATCTTGAAGACGTCGGCCTTCGCCAGATAGAAGTTCGTCACCACCGCCGCGCACAGCGCGCTCATCGACGCGAGCAGCACCATGATCGGCAGCAGCGGCGACCGGTAGACGACCACCAGGATGACGAGGACCGCGGCCACCGCCACGAGGAGCAACAACCAGTCGATGCCGGCGAACCCTTCGCCCAGGTCGGCGCTCAGCCCCGCCGCACCGGTGACGTACACCGCGAGGCCTTCCGGGGGCCCCTCGAGGCTCGCACGAAGCTCGGCGACCGCGGCTCTGACGTCGGCCGCGGTGGACAACGGCACGAAGATCTGCGCCGCCTCGCCGTCCGCGGACGGGATGGCCGGGGAGACGCCACCGGGGATGGCAGAGACCTGCTCGGGCAGGCGTGCAGACCGCGCCTGGAGCCAGGTCTGGTCCTCGGCGGTCAGGCCACCGGCTCGCTCGGCCACCACCACGGCGGGGATCGTGTCGTCTCCGAAGAAGTCGGTCAGCCGCTTCTGCACATGGGTGGATTCGGCGCTGCTCGGGCAGATACGAGGCCTGGTCGTTGGTCGCGACTTCGTCGATCCGGCCGAAATAGGGGCCGCCGAGTCCGGCAACGGCGATCCACGCGATAGTCAGCACGAGCCCGACCGCGGGCCGAACCCAGCGTCGTGGAGGTTGTGTCGTCACCGTGCCCCCTATCCGGTGGTAGATCATGAATGCCGCTCCGCGGGCGGAGCCACGGCGCGTCGAGCCTATGATGATACAGTCGCGATGCCTATCCAACTCCATTTGCTCGTCGCCACTACCGTCGACGGTTTGAGCAGGAGCTTTGTCGGCGGCACACGCGATCACCCCGTTTGCGTTTCAGCATGTGCTGGGGACATTAGGTTCATTCAGAGAGGAGCCACCGTCCCAGTCGGTGGCCAAATGGTCCGCACTTCCTGGAAGGGGCAATCGATGGAGAATGAGGCGACTTCCTCCGAGCTGCATTCGCTGTTGAACACCGCGATCGCCAGAGAACTGCAAGTCTCCATCCAGTACATGTTTCAGCATGCCATTGGTGCCGGCCAGGATCTGTCTGTCTCCGGCAAGACCCAGTCCGCCAAGAGGAGCAAGTTCGTGGCGAGCCACGCAGCCTACTGGATGCCCGGCGCAACCCTCAAGAAGATCGCCATCGCCGAGATGAGGCACGCCGAAGCGATCGCGGAGAGAGTAGTCCACCTGGGAGGAGAACCGATAACTCAGCCGGAGCCCATCACCATAGGCGACACGCCCGAGGAGATGCTGGAGAATGATAGGGCCCAGGAAGTAGCCGCCATCGAGTTGTACGGGCGGATAATCGTTGCCGCCGGCAAGGAGTCTGATGACGTAACCATGAACTTGTTCAAGAGGATCTTGTCGGACGAAGAGAAGCATCATCGGGTCTTTTCGGACCTCCTTCGAGAAGGGTGACCCGAAGAATGGCTCGTCGGAGCCAAGGCTGGGTTTCCCTGTCACACGCGGATATACCCGCCCACACGCTGAGGCTTCAAAACCAGAGCGACCCCTGACCCCGCTATCTGTCTCATCATCTCCAGGACCCCGTCACTGGGCGCACCGTAGATCTCCAGTCGGACGGATTCCATGAATTCACGGGCCTTCCTGGCCAACTTGTCCACCCCGATCATGTGCCGTTCCATCGCCTCGGCATCGGGGAAGAGGTGGACGATGCTCATCTCCGTTCCCTCCTCGTTGAGGAACGCCAAGTGAGCCAGAGTGCCGGGCTTGCTCGCCTGGGTCATTTCGGCTACCTGCCGGTAGTAGTCCGTGAGGGCGTCGAGCTTGCCCTCTTTGATCTTGTTGTGACTTATGAACACGATTGCTTCAGACAAGGCCACCCTCCTTCTGTCGTGGACACGTCGTTGGTCTCATTCTCGGCCGCGGGTGATCTTCCGAACGTCCCCAGGGCAGGCGGACACACACAAGAGGTCTACCCATTTGTAGGGAGTGTCACGCCGTAGTCGTTGACGCCGATGGCCGATGTACGTGTAGCATTGGTTCCCGTCGCTCGGAAAGATTCCCCGACAGGTGGACATGCACAGAGTGTGAGCATCGATCCAGACACCATGGACTCATCGACCGCTGAGTCGCGCTATCTCCTGCTTGTCGAGGCGCACTTCGCCGACATCTGGCGGTTCGCGCGCAGGCGATGTGGCTCAGGCCAGGACGCCGATGATGCGACGGCCGAGACCTTTGCGGTCGCCTGGCGACGGCGTGATGATCTGCCGGCCGAGGGAGCACGCCTATGGCTCTTCGGTGTTGCTCGCCGAGTGCTGGCCAACCACCGGCGCTCGAGAGAGCGTCAGGATAAGGTGCGTGTCAGGCTGGCCGAGACGGTGGCGTTAGACGCGCCGGCCGATAGCCCCCGGGAATCCGATGGGGCGATCTGGGAGGCCCTAGGAGCGCTGTCGGCCGAAGACCGTGACCTGCTCATGATGAGAGCTTGGGATGAACTGTCCGTTGGAGAGATGGCGGTCATCCTCGCCTGTAGTCCGAATGCCGTCTCCCTGCGCCTCTACAAGGCGCGCCGGAGTCTGGCTCGCGAGTTACGACGGAAAGAGAATCGGGGGCCCGGACATGTAGCCGCTGGATCCCTGTCGACGGAAGGAGGAACGCTATGACCGGCACCGATGACGGGCTGATGGAAGCCCTCTCACGCGTTGATCCGGCGCGTGCCGATCTGCCACCGGCCAAGGGGTCGATCCGCTACAACTCGATCCTGGAGGCAGCCATGAACGACGATGCTATCCGCGACTACCGTCCGGCCACTCAGCCAAGACGAGCGACGAAACCCCGCTGGCGGACGCGGCGCCTTACTCTCGCCGCCGCAGCGGTAGTCGTCCTGGCTGGAGCTATCGCCACGACGACGCTCGTCACCGGAGGTCCCGCGGGGATCACCAGCATCACGCCCGCTCTCGCGGCGGAGGCGGTCAAGAAGGCGGCTGCCGACACGGCCGCGGCCGGGGAGTCAGGATTGGTCGAGACGGCCCTCCATGGACTGATAAGCACCAACGACGGTGCTCAGGCCGCGTTCGGGGCCGAACCGGAGTTGGTGGAGGGAGTGGTCCTCTCCCGGACCTTTGCCTGGAACGGTGAGGACCTCGCCATAACGGTGGGGCCCGAGGGGGGACAGGCCTACGAGCTCCGCTACGTCGATGGCCGTTTCTACGAGAGGGGTTACTTCGTCCCCGACAGAAAAGACTGGTTCCACTGCCCCGACTTCGACGACGGCTCTGGATACGATCCCGGCCCTGATGCGGCGAACGAGGCGTTCATCCCCGCCGAATGGCTGACGGACTACCGCTCGGCTCTCGTGGGTTCCGGTCTGATGGATCTCGTCAGCGGCGTATCCGGGTTGGCGGCAGTCCCGTCGGATGACGGCGGCACCACCTACACCGGCACAATCCCGGCTGGTGAGCTGTCGACCACCAGTCTCGGTTTGTCAGGCTCTCCCTTCGCCGGCCAACCGCTCGACAAGCTACACGAGTCAGACCCCGCCTCCCCCATCGCGGTTGAGGTACAGGTCGGCGCCGATGGCCTGATACGGCACGCCAGGCTTGCCTACGAGCTGGAGGGCAACCCGTTCACCTACGAGGTCACCTACAGTCAGCTTGGTTCGGCCCCCGCCATCGATGCGCCGGACCCGGCAAGCACGGTCACCACAGACAGTCCTTTCGAGGTCGACGTGGAGTGACCGAAGGGAGCAAGACGCGTCGGTAGACCGCTCAGAAGCCCCCCTGGTACCAGGGGGGCTTCTTCGTCGTCGTGGGCCACTTGGTGACGGCGCGGTGACGAGCGCACCACCACGCGTCCTTGTTGCAGCCTACTCGACCAGACCGCCACCCTCCAGTTGCCAGGGAAGGTCTTGGCATGCGCCATAGTGGCTGGCAAGAGCGTATGCCACGATGATGACGACAGCTCGCAGGGCGATCTTCTGCCTACCGGTGAGTCTGTCAAACCACTTCACCCCTCTACTCCGGTCCACGCGTTTGAAGTTGAGCGGGCAATGCGGCAGCTCCCTAGGGATGTACTCGGCCAGGCTCGTCTCCATCGGTTGGAGACTCGACGTATTGATAGATGCGTGTGGTCCGATTGTCAAGATCGCGGACCTCTGGCCCTTCACCCACCAAAGAGACCAGCCGGGGAGTCGCGCTGACGGAGACTCGCGCCGACCAATACTGGAACCATACGATGTCGGGGATTCGACGCCCTCGTGCGTGTCTAGCGCGAAAGCAGGACAATGGGGATGCTGCGATGGTGTTGGCCAACGTGCATACGGACGGCAAAGCGTTCTTGAAGACCGGGAGCGTGACCCGTTTGAGCGACTGGCCGTTGAGCGATGTGGGGTTACGGGACCGCGCACGATATCGCTGCCCCGAGGACGTGTACGAGCACGAGCACGATCGCCTGGTCCAGGCGCTGACCATCGTAGCCGGCAGCAGAGAGACGGCTGCCGACGCCGTTCAGGAGGCCTTCGTCCGCCTCGTGCGCGACTGGGACCGGGTCGCCGCCTACGAAGATCCCGCCGGCTGGGTGCGACGAGTGGCTCTGAACCTGATCCACGATCATCGACGCGCGCTCTGGAGACAAGCCAGACTCCTGCTTCGGATCGAACAGCAGCCGGGCGTACCCGAGGAGATCCGCCAGTCCGACCCAGAGCTATGGCAGCTGGTGAGGGTCCTACCAGGAAGACAGCGCACCGTCCTGGCCCTGCGCTACGTGGGCGACCTTACTCTCCACGAGATCGCCGAGACCATGCACGTGTCGGAGGGGACGGTCGACCAGCATCTGCGGCGGGCGCTGCGGACGCTACGGGGAACACTGGAGGGACAGTCGTGAACGACGACCGGCGACTGGAAGAAAGGCTGAGGCGGCTCTCCTGGCCGGTGGATCGAGGCGAAGGATGGGCCGGGATCGCGGTGCGGGCTCAGGAGAAAGACAGTACGCCCGAGGCAGGTTGGGACTCGGCGACCCGGGCCGAGGAGCGGACGGCGGTGACCGGAGAGGGTTTGCGCCGAAGACCTCAGCGCCCAGGCGGCGCAGCGGTCTGCGCACCGTGGCTCATGCCTCCGTCGCCATCGTCCTCGTGGCCGCTGTAGCCATCGTAAGCCTGGTGGCCGCCAAGTACCTGGGCAACAGCACCACGATCGTTTACATCGGAGACGACGACGGATCTCATGCCGGGCACCACCGCGACCCAGGCCACCACTCACTACCACCCAGGGCACTACCACCACCGTCGGCCGGCTAGGGGAACTCGTGTGGAAGTTCCAGACGGGCGGGCAGGTCAACTCCTCTCCGGCTGTCTCCGGAGGGGTGGCCTATTTCGGCAGCGAAGACACCTACATCTATGCAGTGGACGTCCAGACCGGCGCCGAGAAGTGGAAGTTCAAGACGGGCGCTCGGGTCTGGTCCTCCCCGGCCATCTCCGGAGGGGTGGCCTATTTCGGCAGCGAGGACACCTACCTCTATGCTGTGGACGTCCAGACCGGCGCCGAGAAGTGGAAGTTCCAGACTGGCGGTCAGGTCCTCTCTTCCCCGTGCGTGGCGGACGGCGTGGTCTACTTCGGCAGCATGGACAGCTACATCTACGCCATCGATGCGCAGAACGGCACGGAAAAGTGGAAGTTCCAGGCTACTAGCCAGATCACCGACTCCCCGGCCAGCTCCGACGGGGTGGTCTGCTTTGGTAGCTACGACGAGTATCTCTACGCTCTAGACGCCCAGACCGGTACGGAGAAATGGAAGTTCAAGACCAACGATGCGCAGGTCGGGTCCCCGGCCATCTCCGACGGGGTGGTCTACTTCGGCGCGGTGGGACAGGGGGCGGCGCGAGACACCCTGCTCTATGCCATGGATCTCCAAAGCGGCACTGAGAAGTGGGAGTTCAAGACAGGCACGGGCTTTGGGGTGAAGATCGACTCCTTCCCGGCCATCTCCGACGGGGTGGCCTATTTCAGCGGCTCGGACGGCGCCTTGTACGCGGTGGATATCCGGAGCGGCCGGCAGAACTGGAATGTCCAGACCAGCGGCGACATCTACTCGACCGGGATGTCCCCGGCCGTCTACGACGCGGTGGTCTACTTCGGCAGCCCGGACGGCAATCTCTACGTCCTGGACGCCCGGACCGGCACGGAGAGATGGAGGTTCCAGACGGACGCGCCTGTCGGCACCCGCCCGGCCGTCTTCGAAGGGGTGATCTACTGTCGGTAGCGAGGACGGCTACCTCTACGCGGTGAAATAGGTCCGACCCCGTCAGGTCAGGAGGAGGAGTGTCCGATGAAGCCCGAAAAACGCGCGCCAATTGCCCTGCTCATTCTTGCCCTGATTGCAGCCGGCGCGCTCGTGGCCGCCTGCACGCGGTGAAGAAGCGACGAACACCGCCGCAGCGGTGACCGCCACTAGCCAGGCGGCGACAACCACCACCGCGGCGGCGACCACTGTTACCCAAGCTACGACCGCCACGACCCAGATCACTACTACAACAACCGTCGGCCAGTTGGGCGAACTCGTATGGAAGATCCAGACGGGCGGACGGGTCTGGTCCTCCCCGGTCTTGTCCGACGGGGTGCTCTATTTCGGCAGCGAGGATAGCTATCTCTACGCGGTGGACAGCCAGAGCGGCGCGGAGAAGTGGAAATTCCAGGCCGGCGGTCCCATTCTCTCTTCTCCGTGCGTCACGGACGGGGTGGTCTACTTCGGCACTCTCGACAACTGCCTCTACGCGGTGGACATCCAGAGCGGCGCACAGAAATGGAAGTTCCAGACGGATGGCACGATTGGCTCCCCGGCCGTCTCCGATGGAGTCGTCTGCTTTGGCAGCATGAACACCTACCTCTACGCCGTGGACGTCCAGAACGGCACGGAGAAGTGGAAGTTCAAGACAGATGACGGGGAGGTCGGGTGAACCAGCCATCTCCGACGGCGTGGTCTACTTCGGCTGGATAGGTCCCGGCGAGGGATGGAACGAGTATCTCTCTGCGTTGGACCTCCAGACCGGGGCTGAGAGGTGGAAGCTGCAGACGGGCTCAACCTACGCGATAAAGATCCAGTCGGCCCCGGTCATCACAGACGGGGTCGCCTATGCCGCCGACTCGGGCGGATATCTCTATGCGGTGGACATCCAGAGTGGCCAGCAGAAGTGGAGCGTCCAGAGGCTGGGCGGGGGGATGTGGACCGCTGCCTCCCCGGCCGTCTCGGACGGGGTGGTCTATTTCGGTAGTCAGGACGCTTGCCTCTACGCAGCGGACATCCAGACCGGCACGGAGAAGTGGAAGTTCCAGACGGGCAACCAGGTCTCCTGCTCCCCGGCCGTCTCAGACGGAATGGTCTATTTCGGTAGCGAGGATGGCTATCTCTACGCTCTCGATAGCCAGAGCGGCACGGAGAGATGGAGGTTCCAGACGGGTGGTCCTATCAGCGCGTCCCCGGCCCTTTCCGAGGGGGTGGTCTATGTCGGTAGCGAGGACGGCTATCTCTACGCGGTCGCTCCGCCAGGGCAGTAAGGGGAGGAGGACAGTGTGAAGGTGCGCCCGATCGCCCGACCAGTCGTTACGCACTCTGTGAATCCTGGCCGAAGAGGAGGTACGTGTCCCATGAGAGCCAAGAAACCGCTTCTTGTCCTCGTCCTCACCCTAGCCCTAATCGCAGTAGCGCTGATCCTGCCTGCTGCGGCCTACGGCAAGTCCGCCGCCAAGGCGGTGAGTTGGGTGAAGGTCAACACCAACTGTCGGCTCCCCGACAGCAACTTCCCTGACCTCACGTTCCATGGGGCCACGGTGGCGAGAGTGGAGCAGTTGGCAGATGAGAGTCTCAGGGGCAGAGTGATAGTGAAGGTGTTCCGTGAGTTCTACCCGATGGGAACAGCGCAGGCTCCGACGCTGTTCCGCTACACGGTGAAGAGCAAGTACTTCGCCTCTCCTGACTGGTGGGACTACGAGCCGCCGGGCGTCTCCCATGCCGACTTCTTCATCGCGGCGGCGGGCAACTGGCCGGCAGATCTGGGACCCGTCCCAGATTGGTGGGCTGGGTATAGGGGTGCGGCCGTGGCCGACTTCGTGGCCTACGTCCCGATCACGCAGTACCCGGAGAATCTGCCGTGGCTGGCGTTCTACACGCCCTACGGTACGCCTAGCATTCCCTACAGGTTCATGTTCATCGACTCAGGCAAGTCTGGAAGAGCCGACGTGATGCTGAATTGGCTGTTTGTCGGCCTTCCGGGGATGCCCTGGATGCCGACCGTCTGGACGGTTCCCATCCAGTCAGGCAACATCCAGGTTCACGTGGGAACCTGACAACTGCTTCATGGCGGGGCTGCTATTCTGCGGTCCCTTGGGTCGGCGTGGCAACGACTCGCGAATGAACGGAGGTCCTTCGGGGCCTCCGTTCCTTTGCCGGTCGGATATCCCTGGTCGGGTGTAGGGAGAGGGCGTGAGGGGAACATGCACTCAGCCAACCGACACTTCCATGACCGTCGTGAACGGTCGAAACAGAGGTGGGAGATGACCCAAAGCGCGAAGGGCAACGGCACGCGGGAGGATCCGTGGCGGCTCACGACCCCGAGTGGGCAATCTGATATCGAGGCCTACCGGGACGAGCAAGCGGACCCGCCGGCGCTGGTGGTGATAGCTGCGAAGACCGAGGTCCGCTACCTGCTGCGCTCCATTGCCGACCTGCATGCCATGCTCAAGGAGCACGGCGACTGGATGCCACTGGGGAGCACCGATGAGCAGAAGACCGCGGCAGACGGCACGGTCGAAGCCTGGGCCCGATCGCCACAGAACCCCGTCGGCGGCTGGTATGGGCTCAAGAAAGGCCTGCGCGGCCGGTTCGCCAACTACGTCCCTCCGGTACTCGAGGTGATGGGACTGGCCGAGGTGGAACACAACCCCAGGGGCAATCGCATGCGAGCACTCTAAGCCCTCAGCGCGGTCCTTATCGCCGTGGGAGCGTGGTCCTGAGAGGGCACGTCGCGGCCGAGACGGCCTGCCGACCTCTCTAGCTTCCGATGATTTCGACTAGGTGCTCGACATCCGAGCCGCCCTTGACCGCCTTGGTCAGAACGTTCCCGATCCCGGGAGCGTAGAACTTCTCCTCCTCCACCCCCGGCTCCAGAGGAGTCCATTCCTTGGTCCTGAGCACTTGGGTGAACGAGCCGTAGGGCACGGTGACCGTGGCATCCAGCGCCAGCACCTCGGCCATATCCTCAGCTTCGCCCTTGAGGTACTCCTGCTGGTAGACGTCGCCGACCTGGGGGTCGGCCTTCATGATGATGCCGGGGACCGCTCCTCTGACCCCGGCCTCCCAGGAGCCGGCTGTGCTCACGACCACGCCGTTCTCGTACTCCTTGCTGTCCTCGCCGAAATACCAGACGTTGCCGTCTTTGTCCTGGGCGTACCAGTCAAGGGTGTCTTCGACCACTGCCCCGTCTTCGCTCACCGTGTCCCCGACGACCACGCAGGTCACACCCTGGATGGTTTTCGTCTCCTGGAGGACGACTACCTCCACGCGGGTAGCCCCATCCTCTGACTCGTAGATGTAGGTGGTCCCCGGTTTCAACGGCATGTACTTGTTGTCGATGGTGGTCGAGAAGTCCGCGGGGTCGATCTGGCCCGCAACGGTGGTGGTCGGCGAGGCCTCGCTTGTCGAGGTGGGGATCGTCGAGGTAGAGGTTGTCGAGCTTGTGGTGGTCGAACCCTGGCCCGTGCTCGTCGAGGTCGGTGCGAGGGTGGTCTCGGTCGTCGCGCTGGATCCGCCGCAGCCTGCCACGACGGCCGCCGCAGCCATGACGACCACGATCGCGATCAGCAAGTGAAGCCTTCTGGGTCTCATGTCCCTTCCTCCAGGACTCGCGTATGCCGCTACCCGGTTGATACCCGTTTTGGGGAGATCACAATTCAGGCCCAGAAGGCCCGCATGGGAGGAACGTGAGAGACAAGCTGCGGCCCAGTGGTACTAGCGCGTCACGGCAGGACCTCGATACACTGTCCCTCGCCCAGCACCGGACCAGGAGCCGCGCATGAGGGACACGCCAAGGACGAGACGCTTTCGCCTCCTTCTGACGCTGGCCGTGGCAGGCTGCTGGGCGATCGTGGCAGCCGCCCTGCCTGCAGCGGCTGGCGCCGAGCCGTCCGTCCCGCCCCCTACCCGGTTGGCGGCACCGTCCTCGGTGTTCTCCGACGTCCAAGGCGACGAGTGGTACGCCGAAGCCGCGCAGGCCCTGGCCGCCAAGGCGGTCATGCTCCGGCATTACGACGGCTCGTTCGACGCGGAGGGCACGGTCACCCGGGGGGAGATGGCGTATTTCCTCACCAGGGCCCTGGGGCTGGAGGAATCTCCCGACCAGCCCTTCTCCGACATTCAGGCCTGGGATTGGTTTGCGGGATCCGTGGGCGTTCTCTTCCAGGCGGGGCTCATCCCGAAGACCGACCCCCTTGTGTTCTCACCCCAGCACCTCGTGACCAGGCAGGAAGCGGCCGCCATGGTCATGAACGCCTTTGCGAACGCCGGCGGCGACCAAGCCGGCGGCGACCAAGCCGGCGCGACAGCCGAACCGCAGCTGACCGAGAAGGAGGCTCGACGGTGGCTGAAAGGGTTCAGTGACCGCCGGCTCATCGACCCGGCCAACGCCGTGTCGGTCGCGAACGCGTGGCGTCTCGGAATACTCGATGCTCCCGCCGAGGGCCGGTTCTCTCCCGCGGACCCTCTCAGCAGGGCGGAGATGGCGACGATGCTCTACCGGGCCTTCCTGGGGCCTGTCGCCGATGGGACCGTGGGTCCCGAGGATCTCTCGACTGAGGCGGCATACGAGTCCCTTGAGGTGGGCTCGAAGGGGACGCTGGTATCGTTCTTGGAGTCCCGGCTCACGGCTCTCCACTATCCGTGCGGTCCGGTCGATGGGGTGTATGACTACCGGACCAGAGACGGGGTCATGGCCTTCCAGAAGGTCGAGCAGCTCGAACGGACGGGGAGGGTGAACGAACAGGTCTGGGGGATACTCGCTACGGCCACCGACCCCCAACCCAGGCGGTCGGGCAAGGGGACCAGGTGCGAGGTGGATATCGCCCGGCAGGTGCTCTTCATGATCACCGACAACAAGGTCACCAAGGTCGTCCACGTGTCGACGGGCAAGAACGGCACCCGCACCGGCCATTTCCGTATCCAGGAGAAATACAAAGGCTGGATAGACTGCATCACTGTGAATGACTACATGTATTACCCCTCGTACATCGTCGGCAAGATAGCCGTCCACGGCTACCCGAGCGTGCCCGCGTACCCGGCCAGCCACGGCTGCGTGCGCACTCCCGTCTGGATAACCGAAGAGGTCTTTCGGGAACTGCGCACGGGCACGGTGATCGACATCTTCCGCTAGAGACTGGTTCAGAATGAGGCCGCGGCCGCGCGGGTCGAGCCGGCGGACCGAGCAGGCAGGTCGAGCAAGCGCCTTCAGCGATCGCGACGATGGCCGCGAACACGCCTACCTCAGCTCCGAGACCTCCCCGCGGAACACATCTTCGCCCCGGAACCAACCTCTCTCGGCCCCGCTGTCGCCGAGCGCCAGCGCGAGGGCGGCGCGGAGCTCCACCGGGGTGCTGACCAGACCCAAGGAGTCCAGGGCGTCGCAGACGCCCCTGATCATGGCCCCGGCCCCCAGTTGGTGCACGGTGGAACGGGGCACCAGCTGGTTGCCGTCACCCGCCGTGCAGGCCTCGACACTTGCCGACACGCAACCCCGGCAGGCCAGCGGACGGGAGGTGTATACAGTGCAGAGGCCATCCGAGCCCAGCAGCGGGCAGGGAGGAAGTGAACCGGGAGTGGGCGCCGCACCGGTTGCCGAAACCGCACCGGCTGCCGGCGCCGCACTCGTTGCCGAAGTCGTTGCTGCGCAAGCGCTCACCAGCGCCGCCGGGACGGCGCTGTGGGTGTCGCGGACCCGGTGGACCAAGATGAAGACCTCGATGGGGCTGACCATGATGGGTAGCGTGCGGCAGCAGTGGTCGCAGCCGGCGCTGCAGGCCACGTCTCCGGCGCCAGGCAAGGGGTCGAACTTCTCCTGCACCATCCGGTCTAACTCTCTCTGGAGGCGCCGAGCCAGGTCATCCAACCGACTGCTGCTGCGGCCCGGACCAAGGGCGTCCGTGGTGAGCCGGGCGCCAAGCGCCCGCGCAGCTTCCGCGTACGGCCTCAGGGCCGGGTGGATTTGTGGCCGCTGGTCCATAGGCCGCAAAGGGTACGGCACGGCGAGTTCGCGGGCAAACTGGGGCAGTTCGTCGCCAACAGGGGCGGTGTGCGTCTGTAAGCTTCAGATACTAAGATGGAAATAGACGATCGGCCTGTAGCCCAAGCGGCCGAGAGTGGCGTCGGCGCCGACGGAGTTCGGGACCACTGGAGGGGACGATGAGACGGATGACGCTGGTTGTCCTGGTGGTCATGTCGTGCGTAGTGGCGATGCTCGTCCTTGCCGGGTGTAGGTCTTCAGCCGAGACTTCTCCGGCATCTACCACCAGAGTTGAAGCGTCCACTACCATCACTGAGGTTGCCTCTACCACGACCGACTCCGGCCCTGTAACGGGGACGCAGGCTACCACCGCCGCGGCAACCGGGCCGGAAGGTCCCCAGCCCTTGGACATGCTGGAGGTGGGCTTTTCGAGTTTCGGGGACCACGAGGTCTTTGGAGCCATCATCAAGAACCCTAACCCGGATCATGGTACAAGCTCGGGAACGCTGCGCGTGACGCTGCGCGACGCGAGCGGTGGCGTCATCACCTACGATCAGACTTTCCCGCACATCATGCCGGGGCAGGCTGTTGCGTGGGGAGGAACGCTATCGGGGAATGGCCAGACGATAACGGGGTCAGGGAGCGAGGTCTTGTCCCTAGAAGCCGGTGACTGGATCCCAGCCGACCAGATGGAACCCGTCGGCTTCGTTCCGTTCGAGATAGTCGGCCTCAAAGAGAACAAGACGGCCTCCCCCGCCGCGCTCGTCTTCACCGGTGAGGTGGCGAACGGCAACCCCGTCGACTTGGAGAAGCTTGCCGTCACCGTGCTCCTGCGGGATCAGGAGGGATTGCTCATTGGGGGCGGCACGGGCTTCGTTGAGAACGTTCCCGCGGGAGGCAAGGCCCCGTTCGAAGTGGACATCCCCAGGGATATGCTGAACTACGGGAGCTACGAAGCCTACGCGCAAATCTGGTAGCCGTAAGCCCCGATGTTTGTTCGCCCAGGCGCGCGGGCACTCATTGGCCAATCAGACACTGTGCGCTATCCGCGTTCTTGTGGGCGGTTTGGGCGCGCGGGAAGGAGGCCGATCATGGCCAAGACATCAAAGGACAACGCATCCCAGGTGGAGCGTGCGGAGGGTTTCGAGGGCCACTACGAGGAGCTGGGAGGCTACACCGTCGGGTTCGAATCCTACTCACAAGACATCGACCTCGCGCCCGTGTTCCGAGGCCTGCCCGATGATCGTTGCCAGGCTCGTCATTGGGGCGTGGTTCTCAAGGGCAAGGTCGGCTTTCGCTATGCGGACCATGAGGAGATCATCGAGGCGGGCGAAGCCTACTACGCGGCCCCAGGCCACACGCCGTTACTCTTCGCCGGCACCGAGGTGGTCGAGTTCACCCCCACCGACGAACTCGCCGCGACCATGAGCGTGGTCAGCAAGAACATGAAGGAGTAGACGGACCGCACAGGCTCTTCTGGCCCGCCAATGTGCGGAGGTCTCTAGGCCTCGCGTCGAGAGAAAGGCATCTTCACCATGACAGAACCCAAGAGAGAGACAGCTCTCGATCAGCAGAAGCCCGGCCCGCGCGCCGGCAAGACGGACGGGGAAAGCGCCGTTCTCGCGGCGATCGCCGCGATGCCGGAACCGTATCGCGCTATGGGCGAGCGGCTGCATGCGATCATCAAAGCCAGTGCGCCGGTCCTCTCGCCGAGAACGTGGTACGGGATGCCCGCGTACGCCAAGGACGGCAAGGTCGTCTGCTTCTTCCGCGGCGGGGAGAAGTTCAAGGAGAGGTACATGACGCTTGGCTTCAACCAGGATGCGAACCTCGACGAAGATCACATGTGGCCCATCGCCTTCGCGCTGACGGAATTGACCGCCGCCGAAGAGGCGAGTATCAGCGCACTCGTGAAGAAAGCGGTGAGCTGAGGACCCGGACAGGGCTTTCTATTCGCGAAGGCCGGCCTATCACTGAGGCTCAGGCCCCTGCGGGCTTTCGCCAACCTGAGGCGCCTGAGGCGGGGACGAGCGCCGACGGCGACGAAGAAGCAGCACCAGCAGCACCACCAAAGCCACGATGACGATGCCACCGATAATGACGCCGGTGATGGCAGCCCAGTCGTAAGTAGTGCTCTCGCGCAAACATCTCCCGAGCCTCGGTGGGCTCGATGTTCCACACAAGCGTGTTGCCACTTACCTCATTGGCGTTGTTCTCCCCGATGGAGCCGGGCAGCGTGACGCGGTTCTCGATGACCAGCGCCTCACCAACGAGGTCTACCCCCAGTCCGGACGCTGCCTCGGTGAGCTTGGAGATCGCTCCGCTGGCATCGACCGTGGCGGAGAACCGGGTCTTGGTGCTGAACACCCCCTCGTCCTGGGTCAGCGTGACTTCACCCAAGCCCACCGCCGAAGCGAACGTGTTCGAGGCGAGGATCTCCTGCAGTTCCTGCGGGTTGGCGAAGGGCCGCGTTAGCGCCAGCCACTTGGTGCCGTCACTGTCGGTGCCGCGCTCCACCTTCCATTCCCCCGGGATCTTGCTCAGGATGATGTCGAAGAGCTCGTCGACGCTCCCGGGGATCAGCCCGGAGGCTTGGCCCAAGTCTCCCAGGCCTCCGCCTACATCGCCGAGACCCCCCAACGCTCCGCCCAGATCTTCGAGACCTCCCAGGGCTCCGCCCAGTTTGCCCAAGCCCTGCAGTATTTTGCCCAAGCCTCCCAAGCCTTTGGCCACATCGTCCAGCTTCAGGGCCTTCTTCAGATCGTCCAAGAACGAGCCCGAGTCCTCAGGCTCCTTGGGGATCGCCGAGAGCGCGTCGTCCAAGGCCTTGTCGGCGGCAATGCGTACAGACACGGTCCCGGAACCGTCGGTTTCGACCTTGGTGTCGAGTCCGACGCCGACAGTGCATCCGGTGAGGAGGATCAGGCTCGTGAGCAGGAGGATGAGGAGCAGGACGGGGATCGCAGGGGACGTTCTTCTCCATGCCCCCTTCGCGCCCGGATCGGCCTTGCTTCTACTCACCGCTACCCCTCTCTGACGATGGGTCGATCGACGACGCACGCACGATCTGCGAGGACTGTCCTCGCTCAGCCGCCACCGCTCCGCTTGTAGTAGTCCTTGGCCGCCTTGCGGATGAGCTTCCACTTGCGCTCCCTCTCCGCCCGGAGACGGGCGTCCGTCCTCGCCGCCGCGAACTGTGCTTCGCCCATGAGCTTGTGATAGCTCGCCAGGCGTTCGGGCGGCAACGTCCCTGACTCGACAGCGGCCCGGACCGCGCAGCCCGGTTCATCGTTGTGGGTGCAGTCGCGAAAACGGCAAGACCGCGAGGCCTCGTCTATCTCCGAGAATACCGACGCGATCCCCTCCGCCGACCCGGTCAGGCCGAACTCCCGGAGCCCCGGAGTGTCGATGAGCACACCGCCGCCCGGCATCTGGATCAGTTCGCGGGAAACGGTCGTGTGCACGCCGTGTCCGTCGCTCACGCGGACCGCGCGCGTTGCCTGCCGCTGCTCGCCGAGGAGGGAGTTGATGAGCGTAGATTTCCCGGAACCCGAAGGGCCGACCAAGACCGCGGTGCGATGCGCAGAGATGTATTCAAGGATCGGCTGTAATGCCGTCACCGGCGAGCGCGTTCGTGACGAGCACGTCCGCCCCCAGCGCGACCGACTCAACGGCTGCGCGCGCCGCGTCCGGGTCGGCCGAGAGGTCCATCTTCGTGAGCACGACCACAGGGACGGCTCCCGAGTCCCACGCCCCTGAGAGCTCGCGCTCGATGCGGCGAAGGTTGGGCGGGTCGGCGATCGGATGAACGACGAACACGGTGTCGATGTTGGCGGCCAGCACCTGGAGGTCAGAGGTCTTCCCCGGGTCACTCCGCGTGATCGCGCTGGCGCGTTCAAGCACCGCTTCGATGAGCGAGAGATCGAGACCGTCGGCGACGCGCACAGCCACCCAATCGCCGACGGCGGGCAGTTCCGCCGCGCTGGTGACTGACCTCACGAGGCGGGCGGAGGGCTTCGCGCTCACGACACTGTCCGGCGTTGCCAACAAAAGGCGGCCGCGGTCGCCGCGGATCACGCGGGCAGGTGTGAAGCCCTCCTCAGCATGGGTTGCGAAAAGCGCCTCCCAGCGGGGGGAATAGCCAAGTGTGCGAAGCGCGGAAAGGTCAAGCAAGGTCAATCCGATCGCCTACATTAGAGGCCCAGGCACCAATCGATGCTGCGCATCATGCTACCTGGCGAATACTCGAATTTCACCTCACCGAGCGACGCGAAGCCGAGTGCGGTCGATCATCAGCGCAGTGCCAACTGTCGCGACGCCGCAGATCGCCCTCGGACCAGTCACGGATGGCGACGTGGGAAGAAATGACGCTACTGTCCTCCACCCACTTCTGTGGCGAGATCAAAGGTCCGGATGTTCAGCTCTTCCAGCAACTCCCGGATCTTGGCGAGACGCTGTTTGAAGCCGTCGCTCGCACGCCACTCCTCGACCACCCGCTCGTCGGGCCATGCTCCCACGCTTCTGAAACGGGCCGGGTCTTCTTTGTCATGGAACAGCTTGCCCCACCCATTGGGGCCGTATTCAGTGGTGCTCCACTCCGCCAGCTCCCGCCAAGCATCCACAAACTCTTGCTCGCGGCCTGGCTTCACGCGCCAGTCCCCAGATGTATAGACGGCCACGATGCGCCTCCTGCGATAGGTAGCCTGTGGCTTCCTAATTCCCGCAATCAGGACGGGCTAACCGCCGGCATCCCCGGGGCCGGTCAGGTGACGTTGACCGGTGGAATCCTCGTCGCTACCATGACCCGATGGCATATGTGCACGGCTACGGCTGCCGCGAGGCTTCTCGGCTTCAAGATCAGGCCCAGACCCTCGAGGATCTCCTGCACGGCGACACCACGTTCCCGGCAGGCGCGTGCGTCCTCGAGGCCGGGTGTGGCAACGGGGCGCAGACGGTCCCTCTCGCCCGCAACAGCCCGGGTGCGCGCATAGTGTCGGTCGACATCTCCCCGGAGTCTCTGGCCGAAGCGGAGGCCAAGACGACGAGGGCCGGCCTGAGCAACGTCGAGTTCCGGCAAGGCGATATTCTGGCCCTCCCCTTCGAGCGCGAGTCGTTCGACCACGTCTTCGTCTGTTTCGTCCTGGAGCATCTCCCCCGTCCGACCGAGGCCCTCCTCGCCCTCAGGACGCTAATCAGACCGGGCGGGACGATCACGGTCATCGAGGGCGATCACGGTTCGGCCTACTTCCATCCGGACAGTGAAGCCGCCCACGTGGCGATCCACTGCCAGGTGCAGTTGCAGCGTGCGGCGGGTGGAAACGCGCTGATCGGCCGGGAGCTCTACCCTTTGCTGGTCGGCGCCGGTTTCGACTCCGTTCGCGTCTCGCCGCGCATGGTGTACGTGGATTCGAGCAGGCCGGACCTGGTCGAGGGATTCACGAAGAAGACGTTCACGGCGATGATCGAGGGCGTCCGCGAGAAGGCCATCGCGGCCGGTATCGCGGAGCCGCACGTCTTCGATGCAGGCGTCCAGGCGCTCTACCGCACCGCCGAGGAGGACGGCGTCTTCTGCTACACGTTCTTCAAAGCCGTAGCGGAGAAACCGAGGAGTTCCCCGAGGACCGTCTAGAGCCGCCTCTGACAGATCACTGCCCTTTCTTCGCCACCACGAAATACTCCGAGGTGCTGTGGACCAGCTCCTCCACCTCGACCGGCACCAGACCCGCGGCGTCGATGGCCTTCTGTAGCTCCCCGATCGTGCAGCGCCACACGGGGGGAATCAGTCTCAGCCTGATCGCCGCCGTCACGAGGAGCATCACGATTCTGACCGGCAATGTCCCCTTCTCCCCCGCACAGGGCGTCGCGGATATGAGCAGACCTCCGGGCTTCAGCAGTTCCCCTATCCTTCGCAAGGCTTCTGGTCCGTCTTCCAGCAGGTGGAATACGTTGAAGGCGAGTACCACGTCGAATGACTCGCGCCCGAGACTTTCGTCGAAGATCGTGGCCTTTGCGAAAGACACATTGACGGCCCCGCGCGCGGCTGCCGCTTCTCTAGCTCCGGCGACCATCTTGGAGGAGAAGTCGATGCCGTGGATGGCCCCGACGGAGGCGGCGAGTCTCAGGTCCACACTTCCCATCGCACACCCGAAGTCGAGGACGGTATCCGTGGCTTTGAGGTACGGCCTGGTCTTGGCAAGGACCTTCGTGTCGCTCTGATCGGGGGCCCCTGTCGGCTTGCCCCAGGTGCGCGCGAGTAGGTCCCAGAACTTCTCCGCCTTGCTCCTTCTTGGCTCCGCTGCGGGCGCTGAAGACATGGTCGCTCCGTACTTTCTAGTCCGCGGGGGGTCGGGGCCAGACGTGGGCGCAGTAGATACACTCCGCAGTGTGCACGCACTGCAATCCGCCGCACTCCGGACACGCCCATCGTGCGCGCTCGGAATCGACGAACGCCTCGATGCCCAAGTCGCGGATCGCGCTGAGGTTCTCAAGCATGCTCATCCGGTATTTCGTGCGATACCGGGCGTCGAGACGCTTGAGGCGAGGGCAGGGGAGTTCGTCGCAATCGATGCAGAAGGCGGGCTCGCCCGAACGGTGCTTATCGCAGGTGCGGATCGTGCAGGCGAGGACCGACTTAGCCTTGCCATCGTCTCCTGCCCTGCAGCCTAGACAGCGGTTCTTGTCCCGGAGGTACCCCATGCACAGACCGCAGTTCATGCCGCAAGGTGCGACCAGCGCGGGCTCCAGCGCTCGCGGCGACAGCTTCTCCCCAGGTTTCACCTCTGCACCTTAGCTCACCGACTCAGCTACAGCAGCTTGACCAACGCCTGCCTCATCTCCTCGACCGTGCGGTACCGCGACGCGGGGTCCTTCTGAAGCGCCTTCGCGACCACGCCGTCGATCCACCCGGGCACGCCGGCCCGGCGCTTGCTCGGGGGAGTGAGCGGAGTGTTCAGGTGCCTGTAGGCCACGACATCGGCCGAGCTACCCTCGAAGGGAACCTTCCCGGTCACCAACTCGTAGAGGATCGCTCCCAACGCGTAGACGTCGGTCTGAGGGATCACGCGGCCGCTCTGGATCTGCTCCGGACTGAGATAGTAGGCGGTCGCCGCCGCCTGGCTCTCCTCCTCCGGCAGTATGTTGGCGATCGCCATGCCCCAGCCCAACACGAGCACCACGTCGGACTCGGCGGAGAGGAGCAGGTTGGCGGTCTTCAGGTTCCCGTGGGACATGCCCTGGGACTGAATGGCGGCCACGGCCGAGGCGGCCTGCACGATGTAGCGGACGGCAAGCGATGGCTCCAGCGGTCCTCCTGCCTGGATCATGCTCTCGAGGTCGATGCCCGGGATGTAGTCGCGCACCGCGTAGAAATCGTCCCCGTCTCGACCCCACGCCTTCGGGCTGAGCAGGCCCGAGTGCCGGGCCGCGGTCTCGAGGCGCCGAGACATGTCCGCGGCAAGCTCCGGCGCGCACGTCCCGCATCAGCTTGAGCGCGACGACCTCCCCGCCGGGCCCCGTCGCTTCGTAGGTCTCCGCCGATCCGGCCACGTCCAGCCGCCGACCCAGCCGGTAGGCGCCGACCAGCACCGGCTCCCTCGCACCGCCCATCTTCACTCCCATCTTCCGACGTTCACCTGCGGCGCCGCGAAGCGCCGAATCGATCGTTCCCGCTCAGTGTAGAGGAAGACGGGGGCGACCGCCGCGCCACCGCGCGATCGGCCAGGCCTGACCGGCAGGCTCATGTTTCATCGCGGATCGCGTCGCCGCTCGCGAGGATCTCGGCGAACCGGTTCGTGAAGCGCGCAGCCGGAGCGCCGTCGACGATGTCGTGATCGAACGAGAGCGTGAGACAGAGGTGCTCGCGTGTCTGCGTCTCGCCCTCGACGACCACGGCCCGCTCGACGATCCCCCCAACGGCGACTGCCACGGTGGCGGCGCTGAGAGGAACGAGCCACAGCGGGTGATCCCCGAACATTCCTACCGCCGTGACGGCCACCACCCCATAGCGCCGGGCCATGCGGATGCTGCGCGCGGCGATCCTGATGAACATACGGAACAGGAAGCTGGGCAGAAAACGCACCCAGGTCGCCCCCGACAGTCCGCCGAGACCCTCCTGGCTCTCCTCCTGGGCAGCGCGTATCCGGTCGTGGATCTGACGGTACGTCTTCCGATCGGCTGTCTGGATGTTGAGGGGCTCGGGTATGCGTTCGCCGTGGATCTCGCGTTCTACAAGCACGGCGACGGTCACATCGTCCAGCAGTACGAGCCTGCGTCCCTTGCGCATCGAGTTGAGGTTGGGATTCTCAGCGATCGCACGGGCCAAGCAGGTGACCACGTACGCAGTGAACGACAGCTTTTCTCCGCTGCGCTCGGCATGCTCCCGGATGAGGCGCCGTGGCTCGGTGACATCGACCTCGGTGATGGTGTGGATGGTGTTCCGCCGCTTGGAAACAGCAGCGCTCGCGGCCGCCATGCGCCGGTTCACCGTGAAGGGCACGACCCTGTATCCCGTGTGCCGCTTCATTCTTGCCTCCGTTAGCCTGGAGACTCCTAGCGCCTACATCCCGGAGGTGCGTAGTTCATGCCTCGCCCTAGGGCAGCGTCTCAAACGTCGCGTTTGGAGAAGCCGCCCGTTCCCGCTGCAGGGCTGCCGCCATGCCGAATGCGCCGAAATACCGGCGCCAGAGGAGATCGGACGAGCCGAACTCGTTCGGGCCGACGAAGTAGTCGAGAAGAGCTTCGCGCACGCGGGTGATCTCCTTCAGGCGCCGCCGGTGTCGCGGATCCGCGATGGTGAGGTCAAGAAGCTCCAACCCACGGTAGACGGCATTGGTGCAGAGGTCGATCCGACCTTTGTGGGACCAGTTGATCGCCCGTTCTACCTCGCTCCCCACGTTGGCCAGCTGCTCGACCAGCGTGAAGGACTGCCATCTCGCATCGGTCAGTTCTGTGTGAAGCGCGCTCAATCGCGCACTAGACTGTCGATGACGTCGAGAATCCGGGCCTGGATGCCGGGATCGTCCACCCCGCGGGAACGATTACCCTGGGAGGGACGGATGTTGATCATGGAATCGAACTCGATCCACTCAGCAGAGGAGAGCTCGGGATAAAGATTGATGCCCCAGAGATCGGCCTGCGCGGAACCGTGCTCCAGAAGCAGGGCTTCCTCGTCGGAGTGCAGATCTGCATCGACGACCATGATGCCTCTCCGGACGTCGACCACCGCCTTGACCATATCGCCGAACCGACCCTCCGCTATCGAGCGCAGCTCGGCCATGCTGATGCTTGTGTCGATCAGCTTCACGGCTCGAATGTAGCACGGAGTGCGCTATCTCACCCAGCTGGCCGTGTACTCCCAACCCGCGGATGCGGTGTCGAGGGCGGGCTGCTCGATCACCCAGCGACCAGCCAGGCCTGCCTCGCGAGCCGCGAGCTCGAAGTGGCACATGGCGATGCCCATGTCCACCCGCTGCAGGTCGGCCGTCATGACCAGGGAACTGAACAGTCCCTTGCCGTATCCCGGGGTGCGCTCGAGGTAGAAGTGCCACGTCCGGCCACTGCGGATCAGACGCCACGGCTGCTTGTTGGAGGCCGAGGGAGCCCACCTGACCGTCTCGAGGACGTCGGCAAGGTCGGCGGCGACGCCGCGGGCCAAGTCCAAGGGGGTCGTCGGACTGCCTTCGAAGAAGAGCTGGGAGTGCGGCAGCCTGCGCTCGCTGCCCACGCTGCGGCGCAGCCAGTGCTTCCGGCTGTCTTCTTTGGGATAGCCGGCGGCCACCACAGCCGGTATCACTTCGTCCGGCTGGGCGCCGATCCGCCGAGCGAAGGAGCTCTTGGTGAAGGTGCCACCCAGCCAGCAGGTGCCGAGACCCAGATCGGTGGCCTCGAAGACCGCCCGCTCGAGACAGTATCCGTAGTCCTCCATGTCGCCCGGGGCAGGCCGGACGGCCCCCACGATGAAGCCGGTGGCTCCCTTGATGAAGCCGTAGGTCCCCAGCCCCTTGAGGGCAGCGCGATCATCCTGGGTCGCCGCCAGCAGGGTGAATCGACACGGATTTCCCAGAGGGCCTGCATCGAGCGAGGCCAGCATCGCGGCCACGGCCTCTCGATGCGCGTCCTCAAGTGGTCGCTCTAGGTAGTTGCGGCAGGAGTACCTGCGCCGGGCCACCTCATGGACGGAGGTCTTCATCGCCGCTCCAGTCCCCTTTCCAGTCCGTCCAGGATAAGGTCCAGCCCAAAGCCAAAGTCGGCGCTGGCATCGTAGTCGCCCTTCAGTGCGTAGTCAACGACCATCTCGGTGAGGTAGGGGAATTCATCCGCCGGTATGGCACTCTTGAACGCTTCGGTCGTCTCTCCGCGCGGGACGCCGCCGCCCGACATGTTGAGCTGCTGGCGCCCGAAGCCGTAGACGTAGCTGTCGAGAAGCGAGAACGCCCCGGCAGCCTGCTCGATGGAGAACCCGCCCCGCCGTAAAGTCCCGATCACCCAGTCGAGATATCGCAGCCGCGCGGGACCACTGCTCTGGCGCGAATCGATCAGTCCGCTCAGCCACGGATGACGCGAAAAGACATCGCGGGCGGAGACCGCCCTCCTCCGCATGGCCTCCTTCCAGCCAACCTCGTCGGGAGGAAGATCGATCTCGCTTACGACGAGATCCACCATGCCGTCCAACAGGTCGTCCTTGTTCGCCACGTGGTTGTACAACGACATAGCTTCGACCTCGAGTCTCCGCCCGAGTTCACGCATGCTGAGAGACTCGATGCCGCGCTCGTCCGCCAGAGCTATTGCGGCACGCAACACCCGCTCCCTGCTGAGCGGGGCTCGGGACTGCGGAAAACTGAGGCCTTGGCCGCCGAGCCGCTGGCTCCGTTCTATATGTCTTGTCATCTTCTCCCCACTTGACAGACTTACAATGTAAGTGTAGGCTTACGACGTAAGCTTACACCGTACGTGTCGACGCGACAACAATACCGCGTTTCGACGAGAAAGGAGATCCAAATGAAAGCAGTTGTCCAGGAGAAGGCGCGTCACCAGAAGGCGGGGGGACTCGCCGCGCTCTACTTGGCGCTGGCCTATCTGATCGCGATGCCGTACTTCCTCCTCGCGGTCGACTACCCCGGCGTGACCGACCCCGTCCAGAAGGTCGCTCTGCTTGCCGAGCACCGGGGCAGCATGAGCGCGGTCTACCTCGTCACCTACGTGATCTTCGGGATCGCCCTCGCCGTCCTATCGCTGACGCTCCACCGCCGGATGAAGGACGGGGCGCCCGTGATGATGCAGGCCGCCACCGTCGTGGGGCTGATCTGGGCATTCGCGCTCGTGGCGAGCGGTCTGGTGTTCAACTTCGGCATGGAGACGGTCGCCGCTCTCTACAGCACGGACCCAGCGCAGGCCGTGGCGGTCTGGCAGGCCATCGAACCGGTGACGGAGGGCCTGGGCGGAGCCGGCGGAGAGATCCTCGGCGGCCTGTGGGTGCTGCTGGTGAGCTGGACGGCTTTGCGCACGGGAGGTCTGCCCAGAATGCTCGGCTGGCTGGGAGTGGCGATCGGCCTGGTCGGCATCGTCTCGATCGTCCCGGCTCTGAGGGACGCCCAAATGATCTTTGGGATGCTGCAGATCGTGTGGTTGGTCGGGACTGGGATCGTGATGCTGCGCACGACCGAGCGCACGGTGGAGAGCGTCACCTCGAGGATAGGGGTCGCGGAGGCCTAGAAGGATGCTGGATTCGGAGACGCCGTGGGGTGCCGGCGACGGCGCCTCACGGCGACGGTCGCGTCAAAGCAGCCGTACGACACGAGAGGGCCGACCACCCGCGCACCGGTTACAATCCTGTGAACGACCTGCGCGCTCGTCGCGCGGATCCTTCGAGCACATGGGGAGGCGGCGCTGCGTTACCAGACCGACTACGTCCTGCGCCTCATAGAGGAGTTGGGTGCGCTCATCAGCCTCGCGCTGCAGAAGATCGGCGCCAAGAGTGTCGAGGAGCCTCGCGGCCTCGCCGGGCAGGCCATCGGTCTGGCGCTCAACATGGACCCCGACATGGCTTCGGGTCTTTCGCCGCAGACTCTGGTCTCGCTGTTCGGGCTCAGCAACGCGGATGATCGGGTCATCGCGCTCGTCGGGCAGGCCATAGAGATCGAAGCAGCGGCGCTCGAGGATCGAGGCGACGTGGTCGCAGCGGGTTTCAGGCGGCAGCAGGCCGAAGCGGTACGATCACTTCTGGAGACGGAGTCGCGCGTCGTGGTGAACCGGATTCCTGGCGAGGTGGGCGAATGACAGCACGGTCTGCATCCAACAGGCTGCTAAAGAATGATGTCTCGCCGACCTGCCAAGACGATCCTCGAACCGGCTCGAGAGATACCGGTCGCGCGCGAGGCCGATGTGGTCGTGGTCGGCGGCGGGCCGGGCGGTTTCGCTGCAGCCGTATCCGCAGCCAGATCCGGGGCCAAAACGGTGCTCATCGAGCGGTATGGTCACCTTGGGGGGATGGCCACCGGCGGCTTGGTCAACATCTTTCCGAATCTCAGCGACATAAGTGGAAAGCAGCGCATCTTCGGCCTCAACCAAGAGATCATCGACCGCATGAAGGCCAAGAATGCCGCCTTCTGCCCCAACGAGAAGGAATTCGGCACAACCGACAGCAAGGTGCTCGAATACTACCTGAGCGCCAACATGGGCTGGTTCTACGTGCGCAAGGATCCCAACCTGGGCGGGCGCGAGAGGTTGCTCTACACCGCTGTCCTCGATCCCGAGGTGCTCAAAGCCGAGCTCGATGACATGGTGGCCGAAGCCGGAGTCGATCTGCTGCTGCATTCTTGGGGCACCCGTCCCATCATGGAAGGGAATACGACCAAGGGCGTCGTCTTCGAAAGCAAGTCGGGACGGCAGGCGATACTCGCGAAAGTGGTCATCGACTCGACGGGTGATGGAGACATCTTCGTCGCGGCCGGGGCGGAATTCGACGACGAGCTCCAAAGCAACTTCCGGACCGCGCTCGCCTTCAGCTACTGGATAGCGAACGTCGACACGAACCGGTTGGACGATTTCCGGAGATCGCATCCGGACAAGTTCGACCTCCTGATGCGGGATCTCACGGAGAAGGGCGGCCACTCCTTCTTCTTCAAAGGCCTGCTGCAGAACCAGGAGGGTGTGCTCTGGTTCCACCCGATGCACGTCAAGCCGGTCGGCGTCGATGCCTCCGACGCCATGGACGTCGAGGAGCTGACGCGCTGGAACGTGCTGGCCCGCAAGGCGGCGGTGACCACCTACGAATTCCTGCGGAAGAACGTACCCGGCTGCGAGAAGTGCTTCATCATGCAGACGGCGCCTCAGTTGGGCACTCAGGGCGGCCGACGGGTCATCGGGGAGTACATCCTCACGCCCGACGACATGGAATCGGACGAGGTGTTCGACGACACCATCGTGGTTCTTGCCAACAACGACAACGGCGAAATATCCGCCAGACACCCGGCCATCTGCATCCCCTACCGATGCCTCGTGCCTCTCAAGATCGACGGGCTACTGGTCGCCTGCCGCGCATTCTCCTCGAAGGCAAGCGTCAATCAGTGGTTCAACATCATCCCGCACTGCATCGCCTACGGTCAGGCCGCGGGCACGGCGGCGGCGCTCGCGGTGAAGGAAGGGATCCAGCCGCGCAGAGTCGACTACGCGGAACTGCAGGCGAACCTCAGGGAGCAAGGAGTCATACTGCCGGAGTGACCAAGCGATTCTGCCGCCCCTAGTCCAAAGGAGGGGGGTCGTGAAAGCCGTCGTGTTCACCCGATACGGGACGTCGGACGTTCTCGAACTGAGAGAACTGCCCAAGCCCGCTCCCGGTGACGGGGAGGTTCTGGTCCGCGTCCATGCCGCATCCATAAACGACTGGGATTGGCAGATCCTTCAAGGCATCCCGTTCGTCAACCGCCTGACGTTCGGGCTTCGAAGGCCGAAGAAGAAGCAGATCCTCGGCTCCGACATAGCGGGGCGGGTCGAGGCACTCGGCAAGAACGCGACGCGCTTTCGTCCCGGTGACGAGGTCTTCGGCGATCTCAGCGGCCGGTGGGGCGGGTTCGCGGAGTACGTCTGCGCCCCCGAAGAGGCCTTGGCGCCTAAGCCGGCGGGCCTGACCTTCGAGGAGGCGGCCGCGATCCCCCAGGCGGCGATGCTCGCTGTGCAGGGGCTCCGCGACAAGGGGCGGCTTCGCCAGAGGCCAGACCCTCCTCGTCAACGGCGCGGGGGGCGGGGTTGGCACGTTCGCGATACAGATCGCCAGGCTGCACGGGATCGAGACCACGGGCGTCGACAGCAGCGAGAAACTGGACCTGCTCCGGTCGCTCGGCTACGACCACGTACTCGACTACACCCGAGAGGACTTCACCGACCGGGGGCAGCAGTACGATCTCATCCTCGACGTCAAGACGAATCGATCTGCATTCGCCTACCTGCGGGCCCTGAATGCCCAGCGGCGTCTACGTCACCGTCGGCGGCTCCACGGCCCGACTCGCGCAAGTCGCCCTACTCGGGTTGGTGCTTCCTCTGCTGGGCAGCAAGCGGATACGCGTGGTCGTCCTGAAGCCGAACAAGGACCTGGGCTACATGACCGAGTTGGTGGAAGCCGGTAGCGTCAGGCCGGTCATCGACAGTAGCTACGGGCTGAGCGACGCGGCCGCGGCCATGAAGCGGTTCGGGGAAGGAAAGCACAAGGGCAAGATCGTCATCACGATGGAGCCCGGTCCCGCGGCGTAGCGCTCGGGGTTTGTCTTACTCGCCGGGCTTCCGGCAGACGATCTGGGCCACAGCTCTTCGAGGGTCTTCCAAGAGACCCTCAAAATGGTGGACGACGTTCCAGTCCCGAAACCAGTCAGCCAGCTCTCCGGGTTGCAGCAGATAGTCCGGATTGTGGGGGCGGCCGTACTTGGGCTGTTCGCTGGTGAAGGTCTCGTAAATGAGAATCCCGCCCTTGCGGATCGCTCTTCGTATGAAGGGGATGAGCGGCCGATGGAGGTAGCGGAAGACCAGGATGGCCCGGTAATGCTCCTCTTGAAGAGGATTCTCACTTGTTTCCAGATTCACCTCCCAGAATCGCACCGGGAGCCTGCGGTCCGCTGCCGACCTTCGGGCCACTTCCAGAGCTTCCGGGGACCGGTCTGCAAGGATGACGGGGAGCCCCAGGCCGGCCAGATAGAGCCCGTTCTCCCCCGTGCCACAAGCCAGGTCCAGGACGGGACCTTCCAGGTTCTCGGCCTCGAGAAGAGAGGCGAACTTCACGAGCAAGGGATCTGGGGCCATGCTACAAGTCCTTGCGGATCCCTGACTCGGTCACGATGGTTTCCACGTCTTCCCACTTGTTGAGGGTGTAGATGTGCAACCCGACGATTCCGGCTTCTATGAATCGGTAGATCTGCTTGATGGTGTAGTCGATACCGGCCTTTTTGAACTCATCAGGCTTATCGCCATATCTGCCGATGATCGCGGCCAGCTCCGCCGGGATCGAGCACCCGTTGCTCAGCGTCATCCGTATGATGGCGTCCTTGTTGAGAACCGGCATGATGCCAACGACTACCGGGATGGTGATCCCGGCGTCGTTGATCCTGTGAACGAATGTCCGAAAAGCCCCGACGTCATGACACAACTGTGACATGAGGAATTCGGCGCCGTTGTCCTGCTTGCTGCGCAGATGAGCGATGTCGGCTGCGAACGACGGGGCCGTTATGTGCTTCTCCGGGTAGCAGGCCGCAGCGATGCAGAGCTCCGGAAATCGGGTCCTGATGTACCTGATCAGTCCGTCGGCATTGCTGAAATCGCCGTGGGTCCCCTCCCAGCCGGCCGGCAGGTCGCCGCGCATGGCCAGGATATTCTCTATCCCGAGCGACCGGTATTCCTCGATCGCACTGTCAATCTGCTCTCGCGTGTTCCCAATACAGGTGAAGTGAGTGAGCACTTCCGTCACATCTTCGGACTTGAGCAGTTCACACACTTCTACATTGCGGCCGGCATTACTGCCTCCAGCCCCATATGTACAGCTTATGAAATCGGGTTTGTATCGGTAGTAGTGCTGGATAGCCTCCTTCAGATTGGCCATCCCCGCATCGGTCTTCGGCGGGAAGACTTCGAACGAGAAGCTCATCCTTGTCTGTAGGAGCGCGCAGATCTTCATGTGGGCGGATGGTAGCATGCCGCACTCAGGGAGCACCCGGACAGACGCTAGATCGTCCGAACGTTGGATGCGGTCGTCGCAAGCGCGCGCAACAGGCGCAGGGTGGCCTCCACCGTCTGGCTCTGCTGGTCTTCACGACTGATCGTGGCGACCCCGTCCCCGCCCTGCTCTCCATACCAGCCGAACTGAGCGTGGTTGCCGCCGGCGATGATCACGAACTCCGTCCGTGCGGGCAACAGGGGAGTCGTCAGCGCGATGTCTTCCGGCGTCGTCAGGCCGTCATTGGTCGCGGAAATCGACGTCACTTGGCCCGCCCAGCCGGAGAGATCATCGCCGGACGAAGGGTAGGCGCCCCACAATACGAGGCCGTCCACCGTGGGGCCACCCGACGCCACGAAGGCCGCGGCCATGGCTCCACCCAACGAATGACCGCCCACCGCCCAGCGCCGGATCTCGGGGAAATCCGCGATGACATCGGCAGCCCGATCGGAGTCCAGTACTGCCAGGTTGAGCGGCATGGGCACCAGCACCACCAGGAAGCCCTGCGCGGCCAAGGCGCGCAGGGGAGGCGCATAGGAAACGGGGTCGACGCGGGCCCCGGGATAGAAAACGAGCCCTACGGTCGGAGTGGTCCCGTTCGGGTGAAACACGATCACGCCGTTCTCAACGACCGTCACCTGCTCGTCCGTCTCCATGGCCGCGACCGCCTCGGGCATCGGTCCCAGGGGAGTCTCCGCCCAGATCACGAAACCGAGTGCGGCTGCCAGCACCACTCCACCGAGTGCGACCAGCGCCCACACCCACCATCTGCGCTTCACCTCGGCACCCCCAGCGTCACGGCTCATGTCCTTAGGGGCAACCTACCACGAACGGGTGATCGCGGTAGAGGTCCAGGACAGCATCCGTGACCTTGGGATACGGCCGGGTCTTGGCGAGGACCTTGGTGTCGGTCTGCTCAGGCTCCGCGGCCGTTGGAGTCAAGGTTGCGAGCACGTCGTCGGCACTATTCGGAGAGGCCGAAGGGCGGGTACTGGTCGGTGACGAGCAGGAAGGCGTATGCCGAGACCCGCAGCGACCAGCGCTGCACGCCGACCACGTAGTCGAAGAGACTCTGTGGGTACGTGCCGGTGAAGAGGATGGCGAACCACGCGATCACGATGCAGACCACGGCCCCTATCCACAGGAAGAAGAGCACGACGTAGTGAGGGATGGCCAGGAACCATTTGACCAGCGGAAGCCCGCGACTGAGCTGTGTGGCGTCGGGATAGGGGAAATCGAGATGGACCGCCTGTTCCTCGTCGGTGGAGGGGTAGTCATCGCGGAGTAGTGCGGCGTAGACCCAGACTCGCGCCAGGAACCGCGTGAGCTGGAGGTTCCAGTCGAACCACCAACGCGGGTACTTCTTGCGGAAAAGGATCATGAGCAGCAGGGGCGCGAACAGTATGCCCACCGTCGCCCACGACCAGGAGTAGTCGGTTCCCTCGATGCTGATGCTTCCCGAAGTGAGGAGGGTCGCGATGACGAGGATCGGGATGATCCACAGGAAGCGGAAGAAGGTACTGAGCCTATTGAGAGGCTTGTCCGGGTAGTCGACGCGGAAGGTCAAGGGATAGCTCGTCGCGGGTGGATATGGCAGCATTGGTGATTGCATGAGCCCTCCTGTTCGGTTGCGGGCGGCTGCCCTTTGCGGCCACCTGCCTAGTCTCGAGTCTGACGTACGCCGCTCAACGCCGAATCAGCCGGCTGGGCAGTCTTGCCGCTGGTCAGCCGGCCAGGATTCGGATACGAACACGCGGAGGCCGTACCCCCACGGATCTGTCGGCAATAGGCGGAGATCGCGCGCACTTGTCGAAGTCCTGCCGTGTGAGTTGTCGCAGCATCGCAGGCGTCAAGGTCGCACTCAAGAAAGGGGCAGCGCATGAAGCGGCCAATAGGGGTATGGATCATCGGCATCGTCGCCCTGATCTCAGCCATTCTGAGGATCCTCGCGGGTATCACCGCCCTGGGCGTGAGTGGACTCGCGATGACCGGCAATCTGGGAGAGGACTCCGGGTCGATCACGGGAGAAGCTCTGGGTATCGGGATCGCGATGCTTATCATCGGGGCCCTCTATCTGATCTTCGCGCTGGCCTTCCTAGGTCTTCGGCGCTGGTCCTGGTCTGCCATGATGATCATCCAGTGGATCACCATCATCGCCGTCGTCGTCGAGTTCATTTTCGGCGGTTGGAACGGGGCGGCGCTGGTGGGCATCATCTTGCCCCTCATAATCGTGTTCTACCTCACGAGGCCTGGAGTCAGGAGAGCGTTCTTCCGCTAAGACGCCGGTCGGACAGACCGTCACGGCCCTGCCCCGCCGAGACGCGGAGCGGGGCCGTTTGTTTCCGACGAGGAGTTTGTGGCCACGCGTGGCCGGGTAAGCCAGAGAAGCCAGTCGACCACTGCCAAAGGGGCGTGATATGAACATCATTGTGTGGGCCGACATACCGGTGACCGATCTGGACCGAGCCGCACGGTTCTATGCCGACGTTCTTGGCGTGCCGGTCAACCGGATGCCGGGCGTCGAAGGAGTCGCGATACCGGGATCGCCGCCCGGTGAAGGCGAGTCCGTCCCAGAGACTTCCCCCGTTGCGTTCGACCTATACACGGGGGGTAAGCCGAGCACAGACGGGGTCACCGTGTATCTGTCGGCGATGGGCGACATTGCCGGCGCGCTCGTGCGCGTGCGCGAAGCCGGTGGCGAGGTCCTCCAGGAACCTCAGGACATGGGGCCGATGATCGGCACTCTCGCCTTCTTCAAAGACACGGAAGGCAACCGTATCGGGCTGCACCATCCACCCGCCGGCATGTAAGCCGGGGGCGCGGAGGACAGGTGGGGATGAAGGACGGAGTGGCGGTGGAGGACAGGGTAGCGATTGAGTTGAAGGATGCCGTGCTGGGAGACGTTCCCATGCTGGTGGCGACCGGGACTGTCGACCGCAGCACGTCCGGCGTTCTGGAAGCCGCCCTGCGCCGCAGACTCGAGGCTCGCCATAACATCGTCTTCTTGGATCTGAGCGGCGTCAGTCACATTGACGGCGCCGGTCTTTCGGTGCTCCTCGACTGGGTGCAGGCCCTGGGTGGAAGGGGTTGGCTGGGCATAATCGGGCCGACCCCCGACGTCCGCACCCTCTTGGAAGGCGAGGGGCTCATCAGCCATCCGAACGTGCGCGTCTTCGCGACCCGGCAGGCGGCGCTCGTCGTCACAGGCGAGCGGCAGAGCACCTGATCGGGCAGGGCTACACTGAGCCTACGTCCGCCCAACTTCGGCCGCCAGACCGAATGCGCGAATACTCATGTCTTCCAGCAACTCGCGAATCTTGGCGAAGCTGCCCGAAACCGTCGCTCGCTCGCCATTCCTCGACCACACGCTCGTCGGGCTAGGCTCCGACGCTTCTGAAACGGGCCAGGTCTTCCCCGTCCCGTAGCAGCTTGCCCCACCCTTTGGGGCCGTATTCCTTAGTGCTCCATTCGGCCAGCTCCCGCCAAGCGTTCACGAAGTCCTGCTCGCGGCCCGGCTTCACGTGCCAATCCCCGGACGCGTAGACCGCCATGTCAACCTTTCACGCCTCTCGTGCGTGTCCATATGGAAAGTAGGACAATCAACAGATAGGACCGGCTCAGTGCAGACGCGCGGCTCAACGTTTTCCAGCATCGGGAGCGTGACCCGCTTGGGCGAGTGGTCGATAGGCGACAGCAGGCCCCGGGAGAGTGCGCGCTACCTCTGTCCCGAAGAAGTCTTTGAGCAGAATCACGATCGCCTGGTCCAAGCACTGACGATCGTTACCGGCAACCGGGAGATGGCGGCCGACGCCGTCCAAGAGGCCTTTGTCCGCCTGGTGCGTGGATGGGACCGACTGTCCACCTACGAGGACCCGGCCGGATGGGTGCGAAGAGTCGCTCTCAACCTGGCCCGGGACTATCGCCGCTCCCTCTGGAGACAAGGCAGGCTGTTGCTCAAGATGGAACAGCATTCCCTCGTTCCACGGGGAGCCTCGCCTTCGGACGAGCGCCTGTGGGAGCACCTGGCAGCTCTGCCGGTCAAGCAGCGCACTGCGTTGGCCCTGTATTACCTGGATAACCTGACGACTCGAGAAGTAGCCGACGCCATGCACGTGTCGGAGGGCACGGTCAAGCAGCATCTGCACCGAGCCCGGGAGACTCTCAAGGCGGCGTACAAGGATGTGCGCGATGCATGAGGACTGGGAATTCGAGGAGGATCTAAGACGGCTCGCCGGACCGGTCGATCGACGCGGTGTGTGGGCCGACATCGAGGCGCGTGCTGCGGGCGGACCGTGGGCAATCCGTAGACCTCGCGCCCAAGCCCGCACCGGAAGACCAAAGTTGCTCACCCTGCGCGTCGCGGTTTTCGCCTCCATCGCCGTCGTTCTGACGGCCGCCCTTGCCATCGGAAGCCTGGTGGCCATCGAACACCTGGGCGGACGCACGTACATCGTGATCATCACCGACCAGACCACACCAGGTTCGGTCCCAGGCAGTGTGTCGGGTCCCTCGGGGCCCGGGACCGGCACTACGTCTGTGCGGCCGGGTGCTATCGCCGCAGGGGAGTGGTACTCGCTGTGCGTTGGAGCCGACGGCTCCTTGTGGGCCTGGGGGATCGACAGGAATGGGCGGCCGAGCGACGGGAACCCCGCCAATCACAAACGCCCCACCCGCGTGGGTGCCAACGACGGCTGGACGGCTATCGCCGCGGGCGGACAGCACTCGCTGGCTCTGAAGAGCGACGGGTCCTTGTGGGCCTGGGGAAGCAACGGATCCGGCCAGTTGGGCGACGGCACGGCGACCGACCGCGGTTCTCCCACCCGTATCGGCTCCGATAACGACTGGGTGGCCATCGCCACGGGTGCTCGGCATTCCCTGGCTCTGAAGAGCGACGGCTCCCTATGGGCGTGGGGAAAGCTCGATGACAGTCAACATGTCGGTGCCAACTTGGTCGACAGTAGCTCGTCTCCCGAGCGTGTGGGCACCGACAGCGACTGGTGGGCCATCGCGGCAGGTGGGAATAGCTCGCTCGCTCTGAAGGCCGACGGCTCGCTCTGGGGCTGGGGAGCAGGGATAGGGGATCAGTGGGGTGACGACAGTATCTATCGCAGCCTTCCCTCCCGCATCGGCTCCGATAGCGATTGGGCGGCGATCGCTGCAGGAGGTTCGCATGCGCTGGCCTTGAAGGCCGATGGCTCCCTCCGGGAGTGGGGGACAAACCTCGGCGATCCTCTGATTCTGGGAACAACCGGCTACGGTTCTCCGACTCGCATCGGCACCGAGACCGACTGGGTGGCCATCGCCGCCGGTGGCTCGCACTCACTGGCCTTGAAGACCGACGGCTCACTGTGGGCGTGGGGCGACAATCATTTCGGCGCCGTGGGTAACGGTACAAGCGAGGGCCCGACGTTTCCGGTCCGGATCGGCTCCGACGGCGATTGGGTCGCCATAGCCGCCGGATTCACGCACTCACTGGCTGTGAAGACCGACGGCTCACTCTGGGCGTGGGGCGAGGACTTCGGCGGGGCTCTGGGCATTCCGCAGCCCGAGGGCCCACAGCGCGCCCCCATTGAGGTGCTCTCCGGCGCGCGTGTGCCCTAGAGATCAGGAGAGGCTCGAGTAACTGGGGCGGGAAAGGAGACAGGGCCATGAGAGGTTTGAGGATCGGAACAGTGTCCATTGCAGTCTTGCTCATCATCATGGGAGCGCTGACCTGGGCGGGATGCGGCGGTGAGGAGTCGCCTGGAACCACGTCGTCGGGGAGCAGCGCGGGCATAACCGCGGGACTGGAGCCCTTCGTCGCCGGAGCGATGCTCACAGACACCAAAGACGGTACCGAGACTACTGTGGGCGACGTCACTGAGGATCGGGATTGGACGTACGTGTTTCAGGTCGAGGCTTCCGACCCTCGGGCGACCGGGAACCTTGAGGTCATCTTCAACGCAGATGCTCCGAGAAGTGGGGGCGCGAAGTTCTGGGGGACCTGCGTTCTCACGAACAGCCAGGGCACCTGGGTGTGTGACGGGTGGAACGGCGCTATGACCGACGTGCCTACTCACCAGTTCACCTTCTCGGAGTACAAGGGCACAGGCGCATACGAGGGTCTGGCCATGTACATCCAGTGGCACATGATAGAGAACTCCTCAGAGATGCTGCCCCCCTCTTCGGCCGCGGGGACTGCCGTATCAGGCTGGATCCAGAAAGTGCTGTGAGCAGCAGACCTAGCTGCTCGGAGCAAGGCAGGCCGGTGAGGTGCACCACCGGCCTGTCGACCTTGGGTTACGTGCACCCACACCCTCTATCTGCGCCGGTGCCTACGTCCGAGGAAGGGAACCAGGACCGGGGTCCGCCGTTTGTAGGCTTCGTACGCTTCCTGGCCGCCCCACGTCGTGTCCGCCTTCTTCTCGAGGAGCGGCACGCCGCTCACGCGGGTGATGAGCAGGCAGACGAAGACCGGGGAGATCAGGGTGGCGAACTGCCAGCCCTGGAGCACGGGCAGCGCGATGATCGCGACGCCGACCCACAGCGTGATCTCGCCGAAGTAGTTCGGGTGGCGAGAGATGGACCATAGGCCCGAGGTGATGAACGAGCCCTTGTTGGCGGGGTCGGCGCGGAAGCGGCTCTTCTGGAGGTCGGCGACAACCTCGAACCCGAAGCCGAGTGCCCATACTGCGAGGCCTACATACGCAAAGACGTCGAGTCCTTTGGGTTCGGTCGACGTCACCGCCGCCAGCGCCGCAGCAAGAGTCAAGCTCACCCAGAGCCCTTGTAACGTCCAGGTCATCAACAGACGCGAGAAGGACCGCTTGATCTCGTCGAAGCGGTCGTCCTTACCCGCCCGGCGGACGCGGCGGAACAGGAACGATCCCAAGCGTCCCGACCACACGATCACGAGGATCAACAGCATGATCGAGCGGGCATCGGTGGCACCGCTGAGCACGACGGCGAGCACGATGGCAGCGATGTAGGTCGCGGCGCCCGTCAGGTCGTAGAAGCGCTCGGTCTGCCGCAGGTACGAGGGAATGAAGGCCAGCCATTGCACCACGAAAGCGAAGATGACGATCAGCGCGAAGACCGGCATACTGCCCACCGTGACCCCGCCCTGCGAGCCCGCCCACGCGATGAAAGCGCCCACGAGCACCGCCACGAGCGTGCCAACGATCGAGGAGGCTCTCCGTTTCTGAGCCATCTTACTCAGCAGGCCCCGGCGGGCGGCAGCAACCGGATCTCATCGCCATCCTCGACGGGCGTGAACGGGCCCTTCTCCGGGGGGATCGCAAGCCCGTTGAGGGACACTCCCACCCAGGGAGTCCCGTCCTGGCGAAAGAGCCGTCCCTTGAGCCGGGGCTCCTTATCCGCGCAGTCGGCGAGGGCCTCCGCGACCGTCGCGCCTTCGCATTCGATGACGGCAGGAATGTCCGGAAGGGCCACACCCACGGGAAGTCTGACCAGGGCCTTGGCTATGACGGGCTCCTCTCCCCCGGATCGCGCTGCGGGTCGCGAGCGCACCCGGCGTGCGAACGTTGGACCTATAACTGCTGCAGCTATTGTACGTAATCCGAGAACCCGCTGGTCATCGTCGCGATGCCGTCTTGGGAAATCATGTAGCCCTCCAAGCAGGGCTCCTTCTCGATGAACTCGATGCCTGCGGCGCCCATGGCGAACGCCGCGGTCGCGAAGCGGTCGGCCTCCCAGACGTTGGGAGCGAGCACGGTGAAGCTGACGATCTCACCCGGCAGTCCCCCGGAGCTGTGGGGATCGTAGATATGGTCGCCCCTCACGTAATTGCCCGATGTTGCTATGCCCATATCGCTCAGGCGGAGCACCTTCACTACTCGCCGGGGATCGAACGGGTCGCGTATGCCGACCTTCCAGTAGTCGCCATCGTCGTTGCGCCCCGACAGCTGGACGTCGCCACCGGCGTCCACATAGAAGTCCCAGACTCCCGCCTGCCGGAGCATTTCCGACGCATTGTGGATGGCCCAGCCCTTGACGATGCCCACCGGGTTGAACACGCCGTTCCTATACACGTCGAAGTAACCGTCGGTCTCTGCCTTGGTCATCGCGGCCAGTCGCGCGACCGTCCGCATCTCCTCGGAGGCGTCCTCGACGCGGAGGTCCCCCCGCGCGATGCGGCTGGTTTCGCTCGTCGACCGGAAGGGACTGAACACCTCTTCCACGTGCTCGAAGTAGGAGAAGAGTCGATCGAAATAGGAACCGTCAGCGTTGCCCCCGGCGATCTCGATGGTCACCGGCATCCCCATGAGGATGCGCCACTCCTTCATGGCTACGCTTGGCTCAACGCCGAACTGAGCGATTCCATGAAGGCCAGGCTGGTGAAGGTCGCCCCCGAGATCACCTGCACATCCGCGCTCTGAGACTCGATGGCTTCCTGGGTCAGTATCGGTGCCGCCTGGCTATTGATCTGGAGCGATCTAGGGTCGGTGGGGTAGGTAAGGAACTCGACGTCGCTGATCTCTCCTTCCTGGATGCTGACCTGCACCTGCACATCTCCCCAGCGGATGCGGACGGCGCTGCCCTGGTAGGTCCCGTCCGTGTATCCGCTCGTCTCGAGAGCTGCCGAGGTGCTTTCGGTGGTGACAGCCAACGTGCTATCGACGGTGGCGCTGGAGGTCTGCTCGGTCGCCGTCGATGAGGTGGCGGCGAGCTGCTCGGTCGCTGCGGATGAAGTGGCCGCGAGTTGCCCGCCGCAGGCGGTGAGAGCCGAGGCGGCGAGGGCGGTCGCGGCGGCGACCGGGATCATCAGTCTCTTGTTCTTGATGCTTCTCACGGCGGTCGTCCTACCTTGTATCGATCCAAGAGGATGTTGACGTTGACCGCCGCATCGTACCGGGAGGGGTATAAATCCGGCGTAAGAGGGCTCCAGGGAGCGGCGACCACCATCGCTCCCGGCCGACCTCAAGTCGACACGGAGCGATGCCGAGGGGTATGTCAGACCCCGTCAGAAAGGAGCCTGTCACGTGGACGAACGCCGGCAACAGCTCCGTCGAAGGCAGCGCGACGCGATTTGGAGGTGGCGCTGGCTGGGTCTGCGGGAAAGCACTCCCGGCTTCAAGGGGAGCATGATCGTCCTGGCGGTGGTCGCCGCTTTCCTCGTCGTGCGTGTGCTCACTGCTCTATAGTCGACACGGCCGGGACACGGCTCAGCCGCTCGGTCGCCGCGGTCGACGCTTCTACGGCGATCCCATCGCGGCGAAGATGTCGCGTAACTGACGGAGTTGCTCGTCGCTCAGACGGTCAAGCAGTTCTCGCCCCTTCGCCAGAACGATCCCGCTCAGTTCGTCGATGAGAGCCAGACCGCGACCGGTGACCATGACCAGACGTATCCGGCGATCATGCGGGTCTTCGCGGCGTTCGATCAGTTCTCGGTCCACAAGTCGCTGGATGATGCCGGTGGCGACATTCGGTTTGATGCCCAGCGCGTCCGCCACCTTGCTGATGGGGGTCTGCCCGTGATTAAGGATGAACGCGAACACGCGGAGTTGCTGGAGAGTCAGGTCGTAGTCGAGTAGCGACGAGGTCTGTTCCGGCAGCCCGGAGGCGAGGAGCCGAAACTCCAAGACGCCGATCTCGTCCAGCAGCCGGCTTCGTTCGCTCATCTCCGAAGAACCTCCTGCGTCACTCCCCAACGCCCATGCAAGTTGATTCACCTATTGCGAATAATACATCTTATGTGTTATAACTACCACCGCACGGTTCGGGTCGGATGAAGGAGAAGAGTCTCACCTCGTTCTTCGCGGCCCCACCAGGATAACTCGCGAAGGTAGGGGCAGCCCAGATGAAGATCACGACCTTTGTGGCACGGTTGGTGGAGCGTCACGCGGTAGCCATCCTCATAGTCGTGCTGGTCTTGTCGGCGTTCGCCGTGTGGAGCGTCACCCAGATATCCGTCCTCACCACTCAGGACACCTTTCTTTCCTCGGAGAGCGAAGCTTTCCGGGGTTACCGTGCCTATGAGAACGCGTTCGGCGGAGACACCATGCTCGTTCTCGTCCCGGGGTCACCCCTGGAACTCGCCACACCGGAGGCCCTTGAGGGGTTCACCGAACTGGAGGCACAGCTCAGAGCCGATCCGAAGATCCGCTCGGTGGTAAGCCCGCTCACGCTGCTCCAGGGGGCTTCCGCGCAGGCCGGCCTCGACCTCAGCGACCCTACGGCCCTCGTCCAGGCAGCGCTTGCCGACAAGTCCCTGCGGGCCCAATTGGAGCGGTTCTTCCGCAACAACCACGCGCTGGTCGTAGTACGTCTCGCCGGCGGCCTGTCCGTCGAGGAGCAATCCGAGGCGGTCCGGTCTATCCAAGATGCCGTCGACGCGAGCCCGTTCGCTAAGGGCGCCATCGTGGCCGGCAATCCCCGCATGATCTCGGATATCACCTCGGCCATCTTCTCGGGTCTGATCAAGACCGGGGTGATCGCAGTGGTGCTCATGGTGCTGATCTTGTTCATCACCTTCCCGGCCCGCTGGCGTCTGCTATCGCTCCCCTTGGTACTGGTCGGTGTGTTGTGGACCTTCGGCATCGCAGCTGTCGCCGACGTCCCCCTGACGTTGGTGACCCTCGCGGGCCTTCCCATCCTCATCGGGCTGGGGGTCGACTTCGCCATCCAGTTCCACAACCGCTACGAGGAGGAGATGCGTCGGGGCGAAGAGCCTTCGGGAGCGCTTGTCAGTTCCATCAACCACATCGCGCCGACGGTGGGGGTAGCGGTCGCCGTCATGATATTGGGCTTCGCAACGCTGCTCATGTCGGCCGTTCCAGCAGTGCAGGACTTCGGGGTGTTGCTGGCCATCGGAGCAGCGGTGCTCTATGTGGTGTCGCTGTTCGTCCTCAACGCCTTCCTCTTCCGCTTCGACCGGAAGCCGCGCATGGCCTCCACCGAGGTCACGGTCGGCCGCGGCCGCAGGCTTCTCGAGAGAGACTGGCTGTATCTGGGGACGGTCCTTCCCGCAGTCGCCCGCTGGTCTCGGCGTCACGCCGTCTGGGTAGTGGCGGTGTCGGTGGTGCTTGCGGTCTTCGGCTTCATCGTCGACGGGAAGCTCAACGTCCAGACCGACATCGAGAAACTCATCCCCACCAGCACCCCTGGAGTGGTGGCGCTCAACCAGGCACGGGAGGTGGTCGGTAGCGGCATCGAGCTTTCCGTCCTCGTCCAGGCTCCGGACGTCACCGCTCCCACCTTCGTAGAGTGGCTCGCCGACTTCCAGGCGGAGACGCTGGCATCGCACCCGGAGATCGCCGGGGCCGACAGCCTGACCACCGCCCTCGGTATCCAACCGGGCGATCCCGCCCCCTCGGCCGAGGAGATAGCGGCGGCCCTCGATCGCCTGCCCGCGGAGATCCGTAACGGCCTCGTCACATCAGACAAGACCGGCGCCTCGCTTGCCTTCACCATGAGCGAGATGGAGATGGCCAGCCTCAACCAACTGATCGACGAACTCACCACCAGCACCGACCTCCCCGCCGGAGTGACCCTCACTCCGGGAGGTACCGCCACCTTGACCGCTCGGACGGTCGAGGCCTTCACCGAGAACCGAGAACTCATCACCTGGGTCGGGATCTTGGTGGTGCTGCTGGGACTGCTTCTCATCTACCGCAACTGGCGGCGGGCCCTCATCGCCGTCATCCCGATAGCGCTCGTGACCGGCTGGTCTTCGGCCCTCATGTGGATCGCCGGGATCGACCTGAACCCGCTCACCGCAGTGCTTGGGGCCCTAGTCATCGCCATCGGCACGGAGTTCACGGTGCTGCTCCTCAGCAGATACTGGGAGGAGAGGGGCAAGGGGATGGCCCACAGCCTGGCCATGGAAGAAGCGGTGACGAAGGTGGGCCGGGCCATTACGGCCTCCGCGCTCACCGTCGCGGCCGGGTTCGGCGCCCTTATCGCCTCGTCCTTCCCCGCGCTTCACGACTTCGGGATCGTGATCGTGATAGATGTGGTCTTCGCCCTTGTGGTGACGCTCACCGTGGTGCCAGCGCTCGTGCGCTGGTTCGATCGAGACAAGGTCTCTCCGCAGGTAACGGAGCAGGCGGTGGTGCCGACGACCGGGGTGGGTGCACCCACCTCTCCAGCGCCTCCGACAGTAGTGCCCACGGCCGGAGTCCGCCCTAGCGTCTCGTCATTGCCCCAGACGACGACGAAGATGGTGACGGCGATCAGGACGAGGAATAACAGCGTATAGACGACGCCCGTGGTGGGTCTCATGGGACCGACACCTCCTCTTTGGGCTGGCCGCGGCAAAGAGGAGCCAGGCGCGGGCGGATGCTCGCGGAAGGCCCCACTTCGCGGGCCTTACCGAGCTAGTGGCGGGAGGGACTATCCACTCCCCCATACTCCGAGTATAGGCCGGTCACCGTCGCGGTCAATAGCCCGCTGACGCCGCGCGCCAGATTCCTTACACGAGGTACGTACGCGCACGGCGCTACAATGTCCTTGATAGTGACCGAAGGGGGCGCGCGGTGGCCAGGTGTGCAACCTGCCGATCCCGACTCGAGCGAGAGACCGTGGACTGGTGCCTTAGCTGCGGCGGCGCCGTCCCGGGCGACGGCGCTGTCTGGGAACTGGATGTACCGGCGGCGAAGCCCGCGCGCCCACGGCGTCGTCCTCACCCTCCTTCCTCCAAACCTCCCGAGAGCCGATCAGGCCGGAAGGGCGCCCTAGTGGTATTCGCCGGTGTGGCGGTCATGGTCCTTGCCGGTCTGGGGTTCGGCTTCGAGGCAGAAGTAGGAGCTCGTGGGGAGGCAGGACTGTTCCCAGCCTTCGACGTGATAACCGGCGCGTACGGCTACATCGACGCACGGGGCGCCATGATCATAAGGCCGCGCTTCACCGAGGCCCAGCCCTTCTCCGAGGGCCTGGCCGCCGTGGCGGACGGCCAGGATTGGGGTTACATCGACCGGTTCGGAGAGATGGCCATCCCAGCCTGGCTGGACGAGGCCTCCGCCTTCTCCGATGGCCTCGCTGCGGTGGAGATCCTGGACCAAACTGGCTACGTCGACCAACAAGGTGATCTCGTCGGGTGGCCGGGGTCGCCCGGGTCCGAGCCGTTCGCTGAGGGTCTGGCGGCGGCCGTTGTACGGTCCGAAGACCTCTTCCTATGGGGCTATGTCGACCGGACCGGCGCGCTTGTCATTCGACCTCAATTCTTGTCTGCAGGGACCTTCTCCGAGGGGCGGGCCGTGGTCATGGTCCGGGACGACACCGGGGCGTTCAGGTCGGGCTACATCGACTCGATGGGCACGATGGTGATCCCCGCGCAGTTCCTGGCCGCTGAAGCCTTCTCCGAGGGGTTGGCTGCGGTATGGACCGGTGAACGCTCTTCCAGTTCGTGGGGATATGTCGATCCCACCGGCGCCTTAGCCATCGCTCCCCGGTTCACCGTTGCCGGCACATTCTCGGAGGGACTCGCCGCCGTCAGACTCAGCGGCGAGCAGGCTCAGGCCGGATACGGATACATCGACAGATCCGGCTCGTTGGTAATCCAGCCCCGCTTCTGGGACGCGGAGCCCTTCTCGCAGGGTCTCGCCGCCGTGCAGCCCAGTTCCGCCGCGGGCGACTATCGGTGGGGCTACATCGATCGCGAAGGCAGGCGGGTCATCCCCGCGCTGTTCTCTCAAGCCGGGCCGTTCATGCCGGGCGGCCTGGCCCTGGTCACCCTGGACGAGGCCGGCACGGAGCATGCCTACATCGATCGGAAGGGCACCATCGTCTACCAGTGGGTAGGTCCCGCCGAGTAGGAGCGTGGCCCCACGGCGTCAGCCGCGCTGGCATCAGCCGTCTGTCGGATGAAGTTGGTCATCAGCCGCGTCTCTGCCTCGGGATAGGGGACCGTCCCTTTCGCGGCATCGATGCACTTGAGCAGCCACGCCATGTTCCGACCCAGAGTCCGCATGATCTGCATGCCCTCGAGATCCTGCTTCACTTCCTCGGCTGTCAGCCCATGCACCGCGTTCCAATACTGCGAAGAGACGATGGGCATGTTGGAGATGGTGAAGTACTTGTTCAGACGGTCGAACGCCGCGCTCGCCCCACCGCGCCGCAGGCACACGATGGCGGCCGCGGGTTTGTAGGCGTACTTGTCGCCTTTCGCGAAGAACATCCGATCCAGGAAGGAACACAGGGCACCGTTGGGACCCGCGAAATAGACGGGCGAGCCCACAACAAGGCCGTCCGTCTGCCTGGCCAGATCGATGCATTCATTCACTCGATCGGTCTTGAAGACGCAATACCCACTCTCGAAGCAGCCGCCGCAACCGATGCACGCCTTGATCGGCTTGTCGCCGATGTGGAAGATGGTCGTCTCGATCCCCTCGTTCTCGAGTTGGCCGGCGACTTCGGAGAGCGCCGTGAAGGTCGAGCCCTTCTCGTGAGGGCTTCCGTTGATCAGGAGTACCCGCATCACCGCGTCCTTTCTGTGCGCTTGTTCCGCACTATCCTAGCGGAACTCGACCCGCGCGCCCGGGTGCCTGCGTAGAAGTGCCTCGCCTATCTCGGCCTTTTCGCCTTCGTCTTCGATGGTCTCCAGAGCAAGATCCAGCCCCTCGCGTTGGCGGCGCACGTAGTCTTGGTCCGAAAGGTAGCCTTCCACCCGGAGGTACTCCCAGCTCCCTGTCCCGCAGCACGACGACTCGATGCAGCCCATGCCCCGGACGTAGAGAAGTCTCCGCCCGTTGTGGTCGACGACCTCTTCCTGGAGAGGCACGTAGTAGCCCGAGGGCGCCACCACTTCCGCGCCCAGTCCTTCGGACCTGTACGTCGATCTCACCACGGTCACACCGCCCGCCGCGTTTCACGCCCAGCCACCTCGCCGCCCGGCAGCCAGATCTCACATCATTCTAGCCGCCATGCAGGCATGCTGCGCCTAAAGCCCCCGGGCCCGTTGTCCGATGGACGAGACAACGGTGCGCAAACGGGCAGACCCGCAAGGGCCGGAAAGGGCGGAGACCATGGGCCTCGAGACCGACGGGAAGGTCGCTCGGCCGGGAAACCGGTATCGACGTACCGGGCGCGTCTATCTCCTCGTCGCGCTGTCTGTTGTCGTTCTGGCCGGGATCGGTTCCGGATCATACGCACTCGCACATGGGCTCGGTCCGAAGGCGGCCAGTTGGACGAACCTCCACGCCTCGGGCTCCCTGCCCAGCTCTTGGGGCGAGACGGGGGTATACCTTCCCGACGAAGGCAAGACCGTCATGTACTACGCCTGGGACTCCACCGCTCCCTGCGAGACGTGGGCCTACGACCCGGGCCGCGGCCGGTTTGTCGATCTCGCACCCTCGGGCGCGAAGCCCAGAGGGCTCTTTGGCGCGTCGGCCTACGACGGATCGGCAGGCAAGATACTGCGTACGGGGGTCATCCACGAGGACGGCACCGAGAGCGCGGGGCTGAGTGAGACATGCGCCTACGATCCCCGGACAAACACCTGGACCGATCTGCAACCGGTGGCGTCGCTGCCCCCGCTTGGTGAAGCCTCCATGGCCTACGACCCGAGCCTCGGCAGGGTGGTGCTCTTTGGAGGCCACCAGAACGGCCGTTTCGAGAATGGCACCTGGGCGTACGACTTCGCAACCAATCGGTGGCTGGAGCTGAAGCCCGCAAACCCGCCTTCTGCTCGAGAATTGGCGTGCATGGTGTACGACGAAGCATCCGGCCGGTTGCTGCTCTTTGGCGGTATGCGGCCTTCGGATGACCCGGCCAACCCCGTCATGGTCGAGCTGGACGATACCTGGGCCTACGACTCGAGAGGCAACTCGTGGACCGAACTCGATCCCGTCGGTACGCCACCGGGCCGCTGGGGAGCCGCGATAGGCTACGACCGCGTGTCCGACACGGTGATCATGTTCGGTGGCGTCAAGGCCCAAGGAGGATTCTACGGGGATACCTGGGCTTACGATCCCGAGACCAATACGTGGACCGAGCTCAACGCCGTCGGAAGGCCGCCGGCACGCGTGGGCGCCTTCGTATTCTACGATCAGGACTCTGGCGGTATGGTCTTGGGTGGAGGATGCGGCGACGACCAGGTCTTGAGCGACGCCTGGGTCTTCTCGTGGTGGCTGCCCGACTGACGACCCCCGACCCCGTGCTGCAGTGACCTAGGCCCTACCCGCTCGCCAAGCGGGCACCCATCTCGAACGCCTTCCGACAGTCCACGGGGAACTGCTCGGCCCGTCTCTTGGCTCTGGCCTCGACGTCGAACACCGCTGCGTTCATCACCGAGTAGTCGGTGAACTGCCAGGTCTCGTGGGAGGTGACCATCTCCGTCGTGCCCTTGAGGATCCCCATCGAGCGGATATGGTGCTCGAAGAGGACGTCGTAGTGGACCTCCCGCACGAACGCTTCCGGGCAATTCATCGTGAAGATCAGGCCGCACGACACCTGCCGGGGAAAGTCGACCTCCCGAACTCGTCGTAGGAGATGTTGGGGAACAGCAGACGTTCCAGAAACGAGCGCATCTCCCCGGTGACGTCGCCGAAGTAGATGGGTGAGCCGAGAAGAAGGACGTCGCATTCCAGCACTTCCGCGAGCACGTCGCGCAGGTCGTCGCGCATGGCGCACAGACCATTGGTGGAATTGCCCTTTCGCTTGCACGAGAAACAGCTGGTGCACCCACGATAGGTCAGATCGTAGAGGTGGACGAGTCGCGTTCGCGCTCCCACGCTCTCGGCCCCCTCCATAGCGCTCCTCAGCATGGTGCCGGTGTTCCAGTCCTTCCTCGGACTCCCGTTGACCGCGATCACGTTCATGTTCTCTCCGCCTCTCGAAGATCGTGTCGCACCATGGTATCGCGCCTTCTGTTTGAGAAGGCGCTTCGGGAGGAAGACAGGGGAGAGTGAGAAGAGCGAGTCCGGGACCGGTGGATAGGAGGAGACGAAATGGTGGAATTGGACCTGCGGCAGATCATGCCGTTCGAAAGACATACACTCATCTTCGAGAAGTGGGATGCCCTGCAGCCGGGTGAGACTCTCAAGATCACCAATGACCACGACCCCAAGCCGCTGCGCTACCAGTTCGAAGCCGAACACGCGGGCCAGTTCGAGTGGGAGTTCGACGAGCAGGGGCCCAAGGACTGGGTGTTCAGAATAAAGAAGGTATAGGCCGGCTCCGGTCCGATACACTTGCGCCGAGCACAGGTGAGGAGGACCAGATGACTCCAAGAGAGAATGAGGGGCCGAGTACCGTCGATCCGGACGTCCCCGAACGGGCGAGTTGCCGTAGGGAAGCCAACGCTGCGCTCGCCTTTCGGGGGCAGTTGGAGGCCCTGAGCGAGGCGATCGTTCGGGACTGCTCGAACGCCGGGTGCCACACTCACATCGGCTTCGAGCCGATCCCGTCCCGCCAAGCCGTCACCGAGATCATCGACCAGCTGCGCGAGCTGCTCTTTCCCGGGTTCTTCAGCCGGGTGCGGGTGGATCCTGTCAACTTCCGCTACGCGATCGGCCAAGGGACCACGGCCCTTTTCGATCTTCTATCGGAGCAGATAACTCGGTCCATCCGCCACGAGTGTTTCCGCCTCGAGCTCGACTGCAGCAACTGCGAGCAGCGTGGCTACGAAGCGGCTCTGGAGGTGCTGGCACGCATCCCCGATACCCGACGGTTGCTGGATTCGGACATCCGTGCCACCTTCGACGGGGACCCTGCCGCAAAGACCACGGACGAGATCGTCTACAGCTACCCCGGACTCCAGGCCATCGCCGTGTATCGGGTGGCTCATCAACTGTTCGAGTTAGGCGTGCCTATGCTGCCGCGCATGATGACCGAGCACATGCACGGCGTGACGGGGATAGACATCCACCCGGGCGCACGGATCGGCGAGGGGTTCGTGGTCGATCACGGGACGGGCGTAGTGATCGGCGAGACCACGGAGATCGGCAAGGGCGTCCGCATCTACCAGGGTGTGACCCTGGGGGCGATCTCTCTGCCCAAGGGGGCCGGCGACAAGTTCCGGGGCAAGAAGCGCCATCCCACCATCGAGGACGACGTGATCATCTACGCGGGCGCGACCATCTTGGGAGGCGATACGGTCATCGGCGCGCGCTCGTCCATCGGCGGCAATGTGTGGCTGACCGAATCCGTGCCGCCCGACACCATGGTGACGATCGAGAACCCGCGCCTGGTGAAGAAGACTAGAAACCACTAGCGACCGATCACGACGAGGCGGAGTAGCCTCGACTCAGGGCTCTATCGGGAGTATCGTCCTGTACTCCTTGTACAAGCCTGTGACCGCAGAACCCACGGAAGAAACGGTCTCTTCGGTCTCCTGAAGCCGCCCTTGTCCGTCGTAAGCTCTGACCGCCAGCCAATGGGTCCCCTCGCTGAACGGCCAATCGTACCGCCAGATCACCCAGGTCAGCTCGGATAACGGCTCCCGCAACTCCGCGGCCTGCCACGGAGCGTCGTCTATCTGGACCTCTACCCTCGAGATGCCCTTTGCTCCGGCGTGGGCAATGCCGCCGATGGGTATGTAGGTCTGGCCGTCGCGCGTCGAGGAGAGAATCGGTAGCCACCGTATCGATCACCGAGACGGTCTTGACCTCGCCCTTTTCGTCCCAGTTGCGCCTGACCCAGTAGCCCGGAATCGATTCTGAGGTCAAGGTGATGCTGGAGATCCACTTGGGCTGCTTCATCCCGTACCGGTCGGGAATGCAGATGCGCAGCGGGAACCCATGAATTGCCGGAAGCGGTTGCCGGTCCCAGGCATAGGTGAGCGTGATCCTGGGATCGTTCTCGACGAGGTCGAGCTCCACCTCCTCGTCGAAGTCATCCATGGACGTGATGTGTACCCAGCGGGCATCGGTCGTAGGTCCGGCCTGAGCAAGCACGTCGCGTAGAGGGACGCCCGTCCACAGAGTGGTCCCGATGAGCGGGCCCCCGAGCATGTTGGAGATGCACGACAGGGTCACGTACGTATCCACCGATCTGTAGTCCGACCTGATCTGGTCGAGCGTGAGCGACAAGGGCGTCTCTACCAGACCATGCACGGTCAGCCGCCAGGTGTCCTCATCGATCCGGGGGGTGGCGAGAACGATATCGACCCGGTAGTGATCTGCGACGGGCGTGTATTCCGGGCGGGTCCCAGGGGCCGGCTTCACCGGCGAGTCGTCATTGGGAAAGGTGTCGGGCGGTACTGCCCGGTCCAGATACCTCGCCTGTGTCCCGGGCGTGCAGCACGGAGCTCACGCCCGCGCCGACCACGATGATCGTGGCCGCCAGGCCTCCCATCTGGATGACGAAGCGCCTCCGGCTGATCGCGCGAGCCTGCGCCTGCGGCGCGGTCGCGGCGGCGGCAGGTTCTGAGTGCGCCGCGTCGCAGCGCCCGTCGCTACGACGGGCACCGCACCGGCCGCAGGGAACGTCACCAGATACAGGCGAGCGATGCCCCAACCCCAGAGAAGGAAGAGGCCGAAGATCCAGATCGCGAGACCCGTCTTGCCGCCGAAGTCCGCCGGGCCGCCCTGGATCAACGAGACCACCACCGAAAACAGCCCCGCGGCACCCCCCACGGCCAGTCCGTAGCGCCTTATCCTGGAAGGGTCCGCGGTTCGCACGAGGACGAAGAACAGACAGTCCGACGATCAGACCGGCAACAAAGAGCAAGAGTGACGGCGAGGACCTGCTCGGCAGCCTTCGCGGTGTCAGCGCTGTTCAGGCTGAGGCCATCGAGCACTCGGACCATCAAGTCCAGTCCGAAATTCACCAGACCGCCGGGGAGGACGCGAATGAGCCACTCGAACACAGTGAAGGGCACCACAGGGATCCCGGCAAGCGAACCGAGCGCGAAGACGCCGAGCAGAGCAGCGCCGAGCAGAGCTCCGACCGCCAGCCCGGTACCGGCCTTTGAGATCCCGCGCCGTGTCATGGTGTGAGAGTTCCCTGAGGCGGGCTGCCTCAAGCTTCGCCGCCCGACAAATAGAAACGCCGGCCCCGTGGGGCCGGCGTTTCGTTCAGTGCGCTGTCGAGGCTGACAGTTACCAGCGATTACCGCTGTTGTAGCCGCCGCCACCGTAGCCGCCGGAGCGCGGCGGTTTGGGCGCCTGCTCCTTGGCCACGTCGACTTTGAGGGCCCGACCATCCATCTGGGTCCCGTCGAGGGCACCCTTGGCCTTCTGGGCTTCTTCGGCCGATCCCATCTCCACGAAACCGAAGCCTTTGGGGCGTCCGGTGTCGCGATCGGTGATCAGGTTCACCGAAGTCACCTCGCCGTGCGCCTCGAAAGCGGTGCGGATGCTCGCTTCGGACGTGTCATAGCTGAGGTTGCCCACGTACAGTTTTGCTGAATTCACTACAGCCTCCATGAACGGAGTTACATTGCGACAAACGCGAGGGAAAAGACTGGAGACTGAGCGAAGAGGCTGAGAGACTCGGCGCTGGGCCTGAAGCAGATACCTAACGTATGCTTACCGGCAGTATAGCACGCCAGGGCGAATAGGACGCGACGCCGCCCGGATTGGCTGCTGGCAAGCCTTACCAGCCGGGAGGCTCACTCCCAGATCAACACGTTGACCCATTCGAAGATGGGCCAGTCCCAGACGATTCGCTTGATGGTCGCGCCACTGGGTATTTCGAAGGTCAGGGATCCGGTATACGGCCCGACGGAAGCAGCCGCCTGTCCCCAGGGCACGCTTACCGGAGCGTAAGCGTTGCCCTGCTCGTCGTAGGCCACCCAGGTCCCACCGGGCCTGCTACCCATCTGGACATTGGCGATCATGATCTTCTTGCCCTCGAACGCCGATGTGCCGGTGAGCTCGATCGGTCTCTCGACCGTCGCGTATGCGTTGTTGATCTCGGAACCTTCGCCCCACTTGAGGATCTTGCTCGTCGGCGTGGTAGTCATGGTGTTCGTGGCCCCAGTCGGGACGGTCGTGGTCGTGGCCACGGTACTCGCTGTGGCAGGCGGCTTCGTGGTCGTGGTCAAGGTACTGGCTGTGGTAGGCGGCTCCGTGGTCTCGGAATTGGAACAACCGGCAACGATGCCTAAGGAAAGGACGAAGATCGCCGCCAGCACCAGGATGGTTGACACTCTCGTCGTGGTAGCCCTCCGCCTCTGCTTGTCTCCCCCGGCTCTCTGGGCCGAGCCCTACGGGAGGTTAGACACGCGACAAGGGTGGGTTTGTCGGCGGGGTGCGGGCGGGATGCGTGATAGAGTGTTAGTTCGGAACTCAGACCACGCCTGCTTTCCCGTCCCACCGTTCTGTTCCGGTCTGTTCCGCCGAATCGCCGTGAATCCGCGTGAATCCCTTGTGCCGGACGGCCAGTCCATCTTTGGACCCAGACAGGAGACCGCGAGTGAGAAGCAAGAAAGAGATCCGCTACGTCGTCTCCCGCCTCAGGGACCCCGAAGATCTCGGAGGTGAGCGAGAAGCGATCGGCTGGCACCCCTACTTCGACGTGGCAAAGAGCCACGCCGATCGCGTGGGTCCCGGCACCTTCGTGGACGCGGAAGGGGGCACGTACTACTTCGATGGCCCGTTCGGACGTCGGACGTTGTGGCAGGTGGAATGGACCAACCCTAACCTGTACCAGGGCCGGAGGAAGAAAGTGTCGGCCCCGCAGGCCGACCTTGCCCACGAGGCCGAGCCGCCCGGTTCCGCGCTATAAGGATCCTCACGCGGTGCCCTGTGGCTTCGTCGGCCCCCGCGGCCGCCCTAGGGCCGTGACGAAACGACCGCGTCGGACTCCTGTCTGTTCAGATAAGCCGCCAGCGGGCGCTTTGCGAACTCTGTGACGATCAGGTAGAGCACTGCCAGCCCGAAGATAAGCCCCATATGGGCCGCTGTGGGCCTCGTGAACTCGAAGAACTCGGCCGTCGCCGGGATCAACACCAAGGCCAGGGTAAGGGCGAAAGCGCCCGCGGAGAGCAGTATCACCAGCAGCGCCGGTCGTCCAGCCTTCTGTATCGGCGCCATCGACCGGATCGAGAACAGGAGAAGCAGTTCCGTCAGCACGCTGGCGATGAACCAGTTGGTCTGCAGCACCTGCGGAGAGATCTGATAGAAGAGACCGAAGTAGACGAAGTCGAAGACCGTGCTGACCAGCCCCAGAGTGACGAAGATCATGTAGAGCGAGCGGAAATCGTAGCGCTGGGGCCGAGACACCTCCTGCTCCGAGACGCGGTCGAAAGCGATGGCCATCATGGGGAAGTCGGAGAGCAGGTTGAGCAGGAGCAACTGCTTGGGGAGCATCGGCAGGAAGTCGATGAAGAGCGACCCGATAGCGACCGCGTAGAAGTTGCCGAAGTTGGAGACGAGCGTGGCCCGGATGTACTTGAGGGTGTTCGCGTGCGTCTCCCGTCCAACGCGGATCCCATCGACGATGACGCGGAGGTCGTTCTTCAGGAGGACGATGTCCGCGGTCTCGCGAGCCACGTCGGCAGCCGATTCCACCACCATGGAGGCGTGCGCCGCCTTGAGTGCCGGGGCGTCGTTGATCCCTTCGCCGAGGAAGCCCACCGTGAACTGCTCCTTGAGAAGCTCGATGAGCTCCAGCTTCTGCTCCGGTCTGGTGCGGGCGAACACCCTGATTTCGCCCACTCGCCTGTGCTGCTCCTGAACCGGTAGCGCCAAGAAGACGGATGCCTCGACGACCTCGTCCGCCTCGTCAACCAATCCGGCTTCCCGTCCCACAGCCTCGGCGACCATAAGGGCGTCACCGGTGATGATGGTGATGGCGACGTTCAGGTCCTTCGCCGCGGCTACCGTCTCGAGAGTGGTGTCCTTGAGCTTGTCCTGGAACGACACGAAACCGCCGAACCGGGCACCCTCGCCAGCCGAGTAGCTGACTCCCAGCACCCTGTGGCCCTGCCGCTCCTCGTCTGCCAGCCACCCCGCCACCTCGTCGCGGACGACGAGCCCCTGGTCGATGAAGTACTCGGGGCTTCCGCGCCGAACATGCAGTTGGAGGCCATCGTCGCGGCGCACCACGGCGCCGTTACTGCGCAACGCGGGGTCGAAGGCTTCTTCCTCCAGCAGTTCGAAACGCTCGACCTCGGTTCTCTGTTCCGGCGAGAGGCCTTCATCCGCCGCCCGGTCGAACGGCTCGGGGATCCGTTCGCCCAGGTCGTGGGCGGCAAGGCGGGCGAGCACCAGCGGGTGGAAGGCCGACCCCGCACCGAGGTAGTCGTTGACGTGCGTCAACCGGTTCTCGGTGATGGTGCCTGTCTTGTCGGTGCAGAGGAGGTTGACGGATCCGAGGTCCTGTACCGCCGACAACCGTTTGACGATCACGTCGTTCTGGGCGAAACGGAGAGCGCCCCGGGACAGGGAGAATGTGAGAACTAGGGGCAGGGCCTCGGGAATGACGGATACCGCGAGCGCGATGGCGAAAATGAGCAGATGGGAGATGTCGGTGTCCCGTCCGTCGATGAGGACGTTGGCAAGAACGACGAACACCAGAGTGATGACGGTCGCCTTGAGGATGAACTTGCTGATGCGATCGATACCCTTGACCAGTTCGCTCTCTGCCTGCACCGAAGACGCCTTGGCGGAGATGGCAGCCAGCCGCGTCCCGGTACCGATGGCGGTCACCTCGGCCAACGCATTGCCGCGCACCACGACAGCGCCCTGAAGAAGGAGGTGCTCCTCGCTGATCTCCGCCCCTTCAGCGGGCGCGGCTCGCTTCGAGACCGGGATGCTCTCCCCGGTGAAGGTCGTCTCGTCGACGAACAGGTCGCGCGCCTCACGAACTGTAGCGTCTGCCGGGACGATGTCGCCCGATTCCAGGCTCAGGATGTCTCCCGGGACCAGATCCTCGGTATAGACCTCCTGTTCCACGCCGTCGCGCCACACGGTGATGGTATGACGAAGGTAAGACTTGAGCTTGTCCGCGGCGGCGTTGGACTTGTACTCCTGATAGACGTTGAGTCCGGTCCCGAGAAAGACGAAGAACAGGATGAAGCAGCCGTCGATAGGCTCCCCCAAAGCGAAGGTCACCGCCGCGGCGGCAAGGAGCAGCAGATTGAAGATGCCCCGGAACTGCCTCAGGATCAGCCGGGCCAGTCGATACCGAGGCTGGGGAAGCGCGTTCGGCCCGTAGCGCGAGCGGCGCTCGGTCACTTCTGCTGACGTCAGTCCGCCAAGTCCCCTCACGATTCGATCCTCCGACTGCCTGTTGGTGCGCGTGGAACAGGTCCTGGCTCTTCAAACGATACCTGATACACCGTAGCGGCTCCTGACGTTGTCGGAGCTTGATATGATTCTGAGGGCTTTGCTTTGTTGCGAAACAGGACTGATCGAGGTGAGCTATGGCTACTTCATTGGAACCGGTGACAAAGGTAAGTGACGAACTGAAGGCGCTGCTGGATGCCGCAGTCGCAAGAGAGATCCAGGTGAGCATCCAGTACATGTGGCAGCACGTCCAGGTCGTCGGCGTGAAGGCGGTGGCTGTGCAGGATTCTTTCAAGCAGACGGCCATCGCCGAGATGAAGCATGCGGAGAAGATCGCGGAGAGGCTGTGGTATCTGGGAGGCACGCCGACCACCAAGCCGACGCCGATCACTGTGGGCAAGACGCTCAAGGAGTTCCTCGAGCTCGATACCCAGGCCGAGGTAGAGGCAGTCGAGATGTATCGCCAGATCATCCAGTTGGCCACCAAAGAGGGTGATGTGACCACCGCCTTCATCTTCAAGGAGATCCTCGAGGACGAGGAAGAGCATCACGACCTGTTCACGACCATGCTCGAAGAGGTCTGACGCCCGGCAGTCGAACAGACATGGCGGCTGCTACAGCCGCCGCCGACACGACATGGAAGACCCGACGCGAAGCCCGGCCCTGGCCGGGCTTCGCGCTTTCGTCCCTTCTGACCACGACCAATACGTAGTATGAGCGACACCGGGCGCACGCCCCGCGTCTTCTACGGGTGGTACGTGCTCGCCGCCTCGTTCGCCATCCTGTTTCTGGGCAGCGGGAGCCGCTTCGTCTTCGGCGTCATGGTCAAGCCGATGGAGGACGACTTCGGCTGGACCCGCGGAGCCATATCGTCGGCCGTCTTCCTCAGCATGGCGGTATATGCGGTGGCGACCATCGTCACCGGCCGTCTGTACGACCGGTACGGGCCCAAATGGGTGATCGTGGTGTCGACCATCCTCTTTTCGGCCGGCTACGCGCTCATGGCGACCATGGACTCCCTGTGGCAGTTCCTCCTGTACTACGGGGTCGTGGCCGCAGCCGGACTGGGAGGCATCACCGTTCCGCTCTTCGGCACTCTGATCGGCCACTGGTTCGAGAGACGGAGGGGACTGGCGATCAGCCTGGCGTTCGCCGGCGGCTGCTTGGGACAGTTCTTCCTGGTGCCTGTGTTCTCCGATATGGTACTCAGCTCGGGCTGGCGCGCCACGAGCCTCTGGATAGCCGCCCTCGCGCTGGCCCTCAACCTTCCCCTCGCCTTCGCGATCTTACGGGGAGATCCCCGCACGCTCGGTCTCGAGCCATACGGGGCCGGAGCGGCAGGGAGCGGCGCGCCGTCGCGCCTCCCTGCGCTCGCGGCGGCGCCAACTCGCGCTGCTAGCTCCCGCGGGTCTCACACTCTCCGAGGCCATGCGGACTCGCTCCCTGTGGCTATTCGTGCTGGTCATGTTCGTGTGTGGCTGCGCGGACTTCCTTGTCACTACCCACTTGGTGGCTATGGTCACCGACTACGGCGTCTCCCCCGAGGCGGGAGCCAACATGCTGGCCTGGCTCGGCCTCCTCAGCCTGGGCGGGGTCCTCCTTGCCGGCCCCGCCGCCGACGCGATCGGGAACAAGCTCCCCATCGCCGCTACCTTCGTCTTTCGGATCGTTCTGTTCGGACTCCTTTTCGGCCTCAAGGGACCCACCTCATTCTGGGTGTTCTCGCTCGGCTTCGGCTTCACTCTGCTGGTCACCGCGCCGCTCACTACGACGCTCTTGGGCCGGCTGTATGGGTTGACCCACCTGGGCCTGCTGACCGGGTTCATCACGATGGCACACACGCTCGGAGGGGGAGTGTGGGCCTTCGCGGCGGGCGTGATGTTCGACCGGACGGGCGACTACGACCTTGCTCTGCTGATCTCCGCAGGTATGGCCGTGGTCGCCTTGGGATGTACGCTCCTGATCAAGGAAGAACGGCACTGTGTCCGCGACAGAACGGAATGGAGGGGATCCGATGGGCAGCGTGCCTAAGGAGAAGCCACCCACAAGGAAGCAGATCGAGCGGAAGGTGAAGCTCTATCGGTTCCTCATGCCCATCTTCAGCCGGGGGATGGCAGGGACCGGACGCAGGCGCACGGGCGCGGAGCTCTTCTTGGACACCCAGGCGGGCAGGGTCAGGGTGCTCGCATACGGCTTCGAAAGTCCCGAGCCCTTGCCCCTGTTCGTGAACATGCACGGGAGCGGGTTCACCATCGGACACGCGGAGATGGACGACCGCTACATGCCCGGCATCGCCCACAGAGCGAACGTGAAGATCCTCAGCATCGACTACAGCCTGGCGCCGGAAGCCCCGTTTCCGGTGGCGCTCGAGGAATGCTACGCCGTGGTCAAGTACGCCAGAGATCAGGCGGCTGCGCTGAACATCGATCCGGAGAACATCGCGATCGGCGGGCATAGCGCCGGGGGCAACCTGAGCGCCGGTATCTGCTTGTTGGACCAAGAGAGGAAGGAGTTGGGCCTCAAGGCGCTCATCCTCGACTATCCACCCCTCGATATCCATACCGACCCCTATCTCAAGCCTCAGCCGAAGAAGGCCATCCCCCCAAAGCTCGCCCGTCTGTTCGACATGGCCTATGCCGGCAGCCGCGAGGCCGCCAGGAACCCCCTGATCTCACCCTCTTACGCCACGCCTGATCAGATCAGGTCGTTCCCGCCGACGCTGATCATCACCGCCGGAGAGGACTCGCTGGCCCCGGAGGCCGAGGCCTTCGGGGCCAAGCTGCTGGCTGCCGGCGTGCCGGTGACCTTGAAGCGCTTCGAGGGCGCCCACCATGGCTTCACCCACTCGGACGAGCCGGCGGCCGAGGAGGCCTGGCGCCTGATGAGCGAGCACCTGACGACCCACCTGGCTCATCCACGCTCGGCGGAGGGGTAATCATGCCGGCGGAGGGGTAAGAATGCTCGGCCGGGACGGCGTTCCGCGCTATTGTTGTGGGTGACACCGACTACGGGAGGAGGCTGACATGAGAAGGATCCCGGCAGCCGTGATCCTCGTGCTTCTAGCCGCCGTTCTGCTGGGGATGGCGGGGTGCGGAGGGCAGGAAGCGACCACGACGGCGCCCACAGGTCAAGTGACCGACACTACGGCGCCGACGACGGCCCCGACCACGCCCACGACTGAGACGACGGCGGCGGCGCAGGTCCTCACTCTGGAGAAACTCTCACAGTTCGATGGGAAGGAAGGCCGGCAGGCCTACGTTGCCGTCGACGGCGTCGTATACGACGTCTCGGCCAGCGCGAAGTGGGCCGGGGGCGCGCACAGCACCTGCAACCTCGGCGCTATGGCCGGGCAGGATCTATCCGAGACGATCACCAAGGCTCCAGCCAACATGCGGTCCTTGCTCGAGAAGATGCCCGTCGTCGGTACCCTGGAGTAGCTGTGACCCGGCGTCGCCGCGCAGGTTTCCAGGTCGGCCTCGGGATTGTCGGCCTCGGGCTGCTCGCCCTCCCTGTGGTAGCGGTGGCGCTATCCGGTACGGCCTCCGCGGACGCGCTCTGGACCGTCGCTGCGCCTGGCGGCGCTCGAAGCGTTCACCCTGATCTTCGGCGGCATCGTCCTGAGCGTCTTTCGGCCGTTCTTCAACAAGGTCATCAAGCCGAGGACCGGCCAGCGGCTTCACCAGTACGTCGGACTGGTCGGTTTCTCTCTTGCCGTCGCCCACGGGACCATGGCCTTCGTCTTCGGCATCTCCGGCTATCGACAACTCCCTGTCTGGGTGGGCCCCGTGGTCCTGGCCCTCTTGGCGGTGACGATAACGACCGCGTTCGCGCGAAGGCGCCTGCGTCGCTCCTGGCGCTGGATCCACCGGCTCAACTATCTGCTGTTCGCGGCGATCCTGGTACACGGCTTCATACTCGGCTACGACCTGGGCTCCCAGTGGTGGCTGAAGATCTGGTTCGGGGTATATGCCTTCGTGGTCGCTGTGGGGCTGGCGTACAGGATCGTGAGCGCCCGCCGCAGCGGCCGAAGCTTGCCGGCGCGGAGTGGAAGCGCACCGGGCGGCCGAGGTTCGCCGCCCCGGGGTGTCACCGGCTCGAGTGGCCGACCCCCGGCGGCAGGTGGGGGATCCTCCACCGCCGCTCTAGGGTTTGACGCCATCCTGCCGAAGATAGAGGGGATCGGTTCTTGCACTGAGCTACATACGTCGTCCCACAGGAGTCGCGATGTCTGACGTATCGGTAGATCCATCTGGCGAGGAGTTCCCGCTGCCGAGTCCCGAGGAGTACGCGGAGGAACTCGGCGCGTGGAGGCCCTGGCCCGTTCGGCCAAGGCCGAGGGCAAGGAAGTGGTCGTGGTCATGGGCGTCGGCTTCGTCGGAGCCGTGATGGCGGCCATCATCGCCGACGCCGTCGACGAGAACGGCGAGCCGAGCAAGTTCGTGGTGGGCTGCCAGCGTCCCAGCTACCCGCAGCTTCTGGAAGATCCCCCTGCTCAACCGCGGTCGAGTCGCCGGTCAAGGCCGAGGATCCCGAGGTGGACGTCATGATCTCCCGCTGCGTCCACGGACAAGAAGACCCTGACGGCCACCTACAACAGCGACTGCCTCAAGCTCGCGGACTGCGTGGTGGTGGACGTGCAGTGCGACTACACCAAGCAGAGCCTGGGCGACATGAGGACCGGCGAGGTGGAGATGGCGGCCCTCGAGGCCACCATGAGGACCATCGGCGAGAAGATCTCGCCGGACTGTCTCGTGATGATCGAGACCACCGTGGCCCCAGGGACCACCGAGTTCGTCGCCTACCCCATCTGAAGAAGGCCTTCCAGGCTCGGGGTCTCGAGGCTCTTCCCCTCCTCGCCCACAGCTACGAGCGGGTCATGCCGGGCAAGGAGTACGTCGCGTCCATCCGGGACTTCTGGCGCGTCTGCTCGGGGTGCAACGAGGAGGCCACCACGCGGGTCGTCAAGTTCCTCAACGAGGTGCTCGAACACCGAGGACTTCCCGCTGACCGTGATGGACCGGCCCATCGAGAGCGAGACCACCAAGATCGTGGAGAACTCCTACCGCGCCACCATCCTGGCGTTTCTCGACGAGTGGAGCGTCTTCGCGGAACGCAACGGCGTCGACCTGACCAAGGTCATCAAGGCCATCAAGATCCGCCCGACTCACAGCAACATGATCTTCCCCGGCCCGGGGATCGGCGGCTACTGCCTGCCCAAGGATGGCGGCCTGGGCTTCTGGGCGTACAAGCACATCCTGGGCTTTGAGGACGACATCTTCCACATCACCACCGCGGCCATCGACATCAACGACACCCGCTCCCTGCACGTGGCGGAACTCACCAGAGACGCGCTGCGCAACATGGGACGCTACATCGCCGGGGCCCGGTGCTCCTCTGCGGCGCCAGCTACCGGGAGGACGTGGGCGACACGCGGTACAGTGGCTCGGAACTCGTGGTCCGCAAGCTCACCGAGATGGGAGCCGAGCTCAGCGTGCACGACCCGTATCGTGGAGCACTGGTACGAGATAGAGACGCCGGACACGTATCCCTCCTCCGGGAACTCACTGGCGCGCTTCTTCCGAAACCAGCAGGACCTGCCCCGCCTACGCGTGCAGAAGGACCTCGCCGCCGCCTTGAAGGGCATGGAGGCGGTGATCCTCGCGGTGCGGCACTCCCCCTATCTCGACCTCGAGCCCGACCAGGTGGTCGAGTGGGCTGGGTCCGAAGCTGGCCGTGGTCGACTGCTTCGGCATCCTGGACGACGCCAAGATCCGCAGGTACTTCGAGCTGGGTTGCGAGGTGAAGGCCCTGGGCCGAGGCCACATCCAGCGGATCAAGGAAGAGGTACGGCGGGGCCAGAACTGACGATCCCGCCGGGCATCCCGGCCGTCGCCCTCGGCCGCCCGGCCGAGGCGCGAGCGAGACCTCACAGCATCGCGGCCGTCATTGCCAGACGACGTCTGCTCCCTCGGACTCTCCCACGGCCTGCTTGAGGATCTCGATCAGACCGGGGCTGGCCCCGTTTCCCTCGAGGAACTCGATGGTCATCGAGGTGATGTAGTAGTCGGTGTCCTCCTCGCTCTCCTCCTCGAGTTGATCGCGCAACAACTGCAGGTCGGCGTCGTCGATCGTCCCGAGAGGCGCACTGCCGTTCTTCAGCCAGAGAGTAGGCATGAGGTGGTCCTCCGTTTCGTGCGTTCATCCGCGTGCACCGTATCACGTTCGGAAGGACGGCCTTTTCCTCTTCTTTGTCCCGGCTTTGCCTCCGCTTGACCACCGCCCCCGATGCTGGGGACGTGAGGACAACAAGCGCGAAGGAGGAATGCCATGAGAACGCTCGCTCAGACGACCGTAGACCACCTGGATCTGGGCTTCAGGCAGACGGACGAGCTCCTCGGGAGGCCTGAGGGCCACGACAGCTACGTGACGTCCTGCGCGTTCACGCCCGACGGAAGGCAGGTCGTCAGTACGAGCCTCGATGGCACGCTCAAGCTCTGGCACGTAGGAACCGGGAGATGCCTGCGAACGTTCACGGGTCACGGGGGACCGGTGGAGGCCTGCGCGTTCTCTCCCGACGGACTCCGCCTGGTCTCCGCTGGCGACGACATGATGCTCAAGCTTTGGAACGTGGCGACCGGGAGGTGCGAGGCCGGCCTGGCCGGGCATGACGAAGCGGTCCAAGACTGTGCCTTCTCTCCGGACGGACGGACCATACTCTCTGCGAGCTACGATCGCACCCTGAAGGTGTGGGATGCTTACGAGCAGACCTGCATCCTGACCTTGAAAGGCCACGCCCGAGAGGTCAACGCCTGCGCCTTCTCGCCGGATGGGAAACAAGTGGCGTCTGGAAGCGTGGACAAGACCCTCAGATTGTGGGACCTGAGCACGGGCAGGTGCGTGCGGACGATGAAAGGCCATGAGGGGTCTGTGGAGACCTGTGCGCTCTCGCCTGATGGGACCCGAATCGTCTCCGGGAGCATGGACGAGACGATCAAGGTGTGGAGCGCGGGTACGGGCCGATGCCTTCAGACGCTAAGAGGACACACGCGGGGAGTCCGGACCTGTGCGTTCTCACCCGACGGACGCCGGCTGGTCTCGGGCAGCATCGACACGACCTTCAAGCTCTGGGACGCGGTGACCGGCGTTTGTGAGATGACTATGGATGGTCATGCTCACGCCGTTTGGGCCTGCGCGTTCTCACCCTTTGGAGACCAGATCGCAACCGGAAGCTGCGACGCCACCCTGAGGATCTGGCAGCACGAGTTCCCTGCCCTGGCTTAGCCCTCGGTCGGGTGGCTACCTGGATCAGTGCCGGAAACGGTATCCTGACTGGACCGAGCCGGGCGGTCGCGCACCGGCCGGCCGACGAACAGGGTAGAAGGGAAGCCGATGGCGGATGTGAATAGCGACCGACCTACCAACAGCCAGGGTCAAGCCGGCGAGGATCCGCAGACGCAGGACCGTCAGGACTTCATCCGCGAGATCGTCCAGCGGGACCTGGCTCAAGGGCGCATCAGCGCCGTGGTGACCCGTTTCCCGCCCGAACCCAACGGCTACCTCCACATCGGTCACGCCAAGTCCATCTGCCTGAACTTCGGCGTAGCTAGGCAGTTCGGTGGCACGTGCAACCTGCGCATGGACGACACGAACCCCGCCAAAGAGGACGTTGAATACGTCGACTCCATCACCGAGGATGTCACCTGGCTCATCGCCGGCTGGGCGGATCACTGTCTCGGCCTCAAGCCGGTCGGCGGCCTCGCCGAAAGACGCATGCTTGGCGGCCACGAAGACTTCTATCTCGCACCCGTGATGCCCGAGCAGGCGGCAGAAGTCCGGGAGAGAATTGGAGCCCTTCTACGCCTCCGACTACTTCGAGCCGCTCTACGAGTACGCCTTGGAACTCATCCGCAAAGGCAAGGCCTTCGTGTGCGACCACACTGCCGAGGAGGTCGACGACATGCGCGGCTCACCCGACCGGCCGGGTCGGGAGAGCGCCTACCGGGAGCGCTCGATGGAGGAGAACCTCGACCTCTTCCGGCGGATGCGGGCGGGAGAGTTCCCGGACGGCGCTCGCACGCTGCGCGCGAAGATAGACATGACTGCGCCCAACGTGTGGCTGCGCGACCCGGTGCTCTACCGGATCCGTCATGCTTCGCACCACCACACGGGAGATGCCTGGTGCATCTATCCCATGTACGACTTCGCCCACGGCTTGAGCGACTACATCGAGGGCATCACCCACAGCATCTGCACGCTCGAGTTCGAGGTCCATCGTCCCCTATACGAATGGATCCTCGAGGCCCTGGAGTTGCCTCGCGTTCATCCTATCCAGCGCGAGTTCGCGCGGCTCAACGTGACGTACACGGTGATGAGCAAGCGCAAGCTGCTGCGGCTCGTGCAGGAAGGACGGGTGCGGGGGTGGGACGACCCGCGCATGCCCACGATCTCGGGCATGCGCCGGCGCGGCTACCCAGCGGAGGCGATACGCGCCTTCTGCGACCGCATCGGTGTAGCCAAGCGCGAGAACATGGTCGAACTGGGGCTGCTGGAACACTTCGTGCGCGACGATCTCAACAAGCGCGCCCGACGGGCGATGGCGGTCCTGCGGCCGCTCAAGATGGTCATCGAGAACTACCCCGAAGGTCAGGTCGAGGAGTTCGAGGCCGTCAACAATCCGGAGGACCCGTCGGCCGGGACTCGCCGTGTCCCCTTCTCCCGCGAGGTCTACATCGAGCAGGACGATTTCCGCGAGGTACCGCCTCCCAAGTACCACCGCCTCAGCCCGGGGATGGAGGTACGGCTGCGGTCGGCCTACCTCGTCACCTGCACGGGAGTGGTGAAGGATCCGCAGACCGGCGAGGTGCTCGAGATACGGGCCCGCTACGATCCGGCCACGCGGGGCGGCGACACTCCCGACGGCCGCAAGGTCAAGGCCACCATCCACTGGGTCTCGGCCGCTCATGCAATCGATGCCGAGGTGCGGCTCTACGACACGCTCTTCGAAACCGAGGATCCGGAGGACGTGCCCGAGGGCGAGGACTTCATCCAGGGACTGCATCCCGACTTCAGTCGAGATACTGCGGGGCTGCAAGCTCGAACCATCGCTGGCCGAGGTGACCCCGGGGACCACCCTGCAGTTCGAGAGACTCGGCTACTTCTGCGCCGACGCTGAGGACTCCCGGCCCGGCGCGCCGGTGTTCAACCGCACTGTCACGCTGAAGGACGCGTGGGCCAAGATCGAGAAGAAGCAGGGCCAAGGCTAGATCACATCCCGGCAGCGGGTGCTAAACTTCTGCGACGGTGCCCGATGGTGTAACGGCAGCACGACTGGCTCTGGACCAGTTAGCCGAGGTTCGAATCCTCGTCGGGCAGCCATCATCCAAACCGTGCGACAATATGCACTAGGCCATCTCGAGCAGTAACAAGGAGAGTATCAGGATGCCTGGTTGGTTAGGCCCTTGGGAGATCCTCATCGTTGTCGTGATCATCGTGCTGATCTTCGGAGGCAGGCTCATCCCGCGCCTCGGTCGTTCACTCGGCGGTTCGGTCAAGGGGCTCAAGCAGGGCCTCAAGGAGGGCGAAGAGGGCTTCAAAGAGGCCATCAAGGAAGAGGGCAAGGTCGACGCCCAGTCCCAGGGTCCCGCCGACGAGACAGCCCAGAAGACCGGGACCCAGGGGAACGGCAAGAGCGAACACGTCTGACGTTCCAAGCGGGCAGACGCGGGTGGACCCGGCGCCCGTCCGAGTCGGGGTACGGCGGCAGAAAGGAGTTGTGCTGTGGCTGAAAGGCAAGCGGAGCCCGCTGCAAGCGATATCCTCAAGCGGCTTGAGCAGACGATCAACGACCGCGACATCGAAGGGCTGGTCGACTGCTTCCAACCCGATGTCGTCGTGGAGTACCCCGCACACCCGTCCCGCGACTTTCGCGGCCGCGATCAGATCTGGCGCAACTGGGCGCCGATCCTGGCCAGGCTCGAAGACTTCAAGGCGACGGTGGTCCGTTCGGCTGTGGACGATCACTCCGCGTGGGCGGAATGGCTCTGGCAGGGCACCCAGGCCGATGGTTCCCCGGGAGACATGGCCGGCGTGGCCATACACATCCTGGAAGACGGCAAGATAGCCTGGGTCCGCTTCTATCTGGAGCCGGTCGACAAGTAGGTTCTGGCGGAACCCCCGGGGGTATCCCGTCGTCACAGGCCCGGAAAGCCAGGCCATCTGGTCAAGGATCTCTAGCAAGAGGGGTTCCCGTGGCTACTCTTCATCCGTCTTCCTATCGCAAGTCTCGCCGTGGTGCGGTGCTCGCGACCTCCTCGGTCGCGATCCTCGTGGTCTTGTTCCTTGCGCTGCTGCTTACCGGCTGCAGCGTCCAGGTCGGGCTCGACACAAGGGTCGAGACGGATGGTTCCGGAACGTCGGCCTGCGCCTGGCGGCAGACAAGGAACTGCAGGATGCACTGTCCGATCGTATCCGACGGCCTGGGAGGACGGGTCGGGGGCATCCTCGGCATCCTGGGCGACCTGGGCGGCATCACCGGCGATATCCCGCAGAGCGCCGATGAGCTGTTCAATCTCATCATCGGTCAGATCCCCGGAGATTGGACGGCCGAGAGAGGCACCGACTCCTCCGGTGCGCGCTGGCTCACCCTCACCCGCTCGTTCTCGAGCCCCGAGGAACTGGAAGAGATCCTTTCGGGAGGGTTCCTTTCCTCGTTCGTCGCCACCGACCAGTTCTCGCTGACTCAGGAACAGGGTCTCTTCAGCACCAAGACGATCTTCAGGGCGATCTGCAGATCCCGGCTCGATAACATCGCGCGCCCAGTCGGTAGCCGACATAGCCGGCCGGATCCTTGGGCAGGTGCTCATCATCGACAACCGCGTCACCTTGCCCGGCGAGATCACAGGACCACAACGCCGACCAAGTAGAGGGGAATACCCTCATCTGGGACGTGGGGCTCTCCGACGCCAAGGAGATGTACGCCGAGAGCGTCGTCTACAACTGGGGAGCCATCATCGGAGTCACGATCGCGGGCGTGATCGTTCTCGCCGCGATCATCGTCGTCCTGGTACTGATCCTCCGCCGACGCCGTAATCGGCCCCCGCAGCAGCCTGCGGTGGTCGCACCCCCACAGATCCCGCCCACAGGCCCGGGAGAAACGGCGCCTCCAGAGACCGCGTACACCCCGCCCAGCGAGGCACCCGGCGCAGAGGCGCCCGTAGCTCTGGCCGCCGAGCCGAACGCGGCCGAGCCGGCCCCGGCCGCCGAGCCGAGCGTGCCCGCGCCCACCCCTGCGCAGCGGGCCCCGGAGACGACACCTCCGCCGCCGGTGGCCCCGGCGCCTCCAGTAGCCCCGGCGCAGCCGGTCGGTGAGACGAGCACTCCTCCGCCGGCAACCCCGGCGTCTCCGGCGAACCCGATAAGCGAGGTGACTGCACCGACGGTGGTGGCCGCCGGAGCGGCCGGAGCGCTCGCAACGCCGGCTGCAGGCGCGGCGCCAGCGGCAGCGCCGGCTCCGGTTGCGGCAGTACCCCCGTGGCAGCACCTGCAGCGGCAGCGACGGCACCCGTAGCGACCGCCACCCAGGCCGCACCGACTGCGGCGCCTTCACAAGCGCCTTCAGCTGTGGCCGCGGCCTCGGCCGCAGCAGTCGCAGCGCCGGCTGCGACTGACGGAGCACCGCGCCCGGTGGTGCCGATACCCTTGCGCCCCACCAAGACTCCGCCGACCACGTACTCCCAGCCGGCCGCTGCCGGCGAGGTGTCGACAGGATCCCCGGCCGGTCGAGTCCGCCCGCCGTGGCGAAGGCCGCGGAGAGCAGCGTCGAGGCGGTCGATCGGAGCACGGAGGCACCCGAAGGAGCGCCCGGGTCCTCGACCGATCGGACCGCGTCAGAGTCCTGACGTCCTCGGCGCGACAACGAGAACCAGTCCCCATGACCGGCCGTCCGGCTTGTTGAAGCACGCGTCAGGTGTTATACCGAAATCCCTGAACGCGCAGAGGAGGTACCTGTTCATCGTGAAGTCCACTAAGAGCGTCATGCTCGCCCTGTCGATCGTCGCCATGCTCGCGGTGTCTCTCGTCCTTTCGGGCTGCTCCCTGTTCGAATCGACTACGACGACCGCGGCGAGCTCGACTTCGACGACGCAGTCGGCCACGTCGACCACGGGCACGGGGACAAACGGGCCTCCCGATACAGGGGCCATGATGTTCAGGGCCAACGCCGAGCGGACCGGGGTGTATCCGAGCGGAGGACCCACGCAGGCCGGGGGCGTGGTGTGGAAGTTCCAGACCGACGACACCACCAACGGCATCCCCTGGTCCTGCCCTGCCATCTACAACGGAGTGGTCTACTTCGGCAGCGCCGATGGCTACATCTACGCCGTGGACACCGCCAGCGGACAGCAGAGATGGGAATACAAGACAGGCAAGGCGGTCTGGTCGTCACCGGCCCTCTCTGACGGAGTGCTGTTCGTCGGCAGTGATGACTCTCAACTCTACGCTCTCGATCTGCAAACGGGCGCTGAGAAATGGAAGTTCAAGACCGGGTATGGCATCGTGACCGCCCCCGTGGTTTCGGGCGGCATCGTGTACGCGGGCAGCGGCGATGGCTATCTCTATGCGGTCGACGCACAGACGGGCACGCAGAAGTGGCGCACGAACGCCGGGCACGCGGTCAACTCCTCCCCGGCGGTCTCGGGGGGCCTCGTCTACGTGGGAGGCGCCGACAAATACCTTCACGCCCTCGACGCACAGACCGGCGGAGAGACATGGAAGTACCTCACCGGTGAGGTCATCTGGTCATCTCCGGCCGTCGCCGACGGAGTCGTCTATGTAGGCAGCTACGACAACTACGTTCACGCTGTGGATGCGCAGAGCGGTGCACTGAAGTGGCGGTTCAAGACCGAGGACGGAGTGGTCTCCTCGCCTGCCATTTCCAACGGGACCGTCTATGTGGGCAGCAACGACACCTTCCTGTATGCGATCGACGCACAGACCGGACAGCAGAAATGGAAGTTCCAGACCGGCGGAGTCGTCTGGTGCTCCCCGGTCGTCTCCGACAACCTCGTCTATGTCGCAAGCCCCGACATGTACGTCTATGCGGTCGACTCCCAGACCGGCCAGGAGCAATGGAAGGTCAAGCTCGACGGTGAGGTCTGGGCGTCACTCGCAGCGGCGGACGGCACGGTCTACGCAGGGGCTCGCGACGGGTTCCTCTACGCGGTGAAGTAGCGTCGCGGATGCGGCCGTCAGCGAGCGACGGCCGCGTAGCTTTCGTCCAGGTCATCGGCCGTCGCCATCGCCTCCCAGGCGACGTCGGCGATGGCCTTGAAGTCCGCCGCGTAGGCGTCGATGGCAGCAGCGTAGGACGTTATGAGGTCTTCAGCGCCGGGATGAGTGGGATGGGCTCCCGTGTTGCACACGATGTCCCTGATCACGTGCGGCTCGTCGATGAGCATGCAGGGCCTGAGCAGGTTGTCACTGAACGGTTGCCTGGACTGAACGGCCCGGAAGAACGGGGATTTGAGCACCTCGGTGAGGGGTCTGTCCTTGATATTGTCTGCGGCGAAGTGAGTGAAGATGCAGGGCTCGACGTCCCCTGTGGATGTGATGTGAAGATAGGCCCGTCCACCGGCGATACACCCGCCGACGTGGGGAGCGTCGTTCCAGAAATCCATGACGAAAAGCGGCTTGTCCTTGCGAATGCGCTCCGCTCCGTTGACCCTCAGATACTCGCGCTGCTCCGGAGTGGGCATCAGATCCAGGTCGGGCTCGGCCCCCACAGGCATGTAGAGGAAATGGAATCCGAACAGACAGCCTTGGCCGATGAGGTAGTCGCAGAACTCGTCGCCGGCGATCTCGAGATAGTTCTTGGAGGTCACCATGGTGGAGAAGCCGTACGGGATCTTGTGGCCACGGAGTAGAGCCATAGCGCGTTCCGTACGTGCCAACGCGCCTGGCCCGCGGCGTGCATCGTTGGTGGCCTGCTGTCCGTCGATGCTGAAACAAAGCGCGGCATTGCCGGTCTTCGCCAGTCGCCCCGCGAGCTCTTCGTCGATGAGTGACCCGTTCGTGAACACCAGGAAGTCGCAGTCCTGATTGCGCTCGAACAGTCCCAACACGTCTTTACGGATGAACGGCTCGCCGCCGAGCAGGACGAACGCATGGATACCTAGGTCCCGACTTTCCGCGACGATCCTGTCGATCACGTCCATCGGCAGATCGTCCTTCTGGTCGTACTCGCCCGCGTAGCAACCCGCGCAGTCCAGATTGCAGCGCATGGTGGGACTCATGAGGACGACAAACGGGGCCTTGGCATCGTTCGCGCGCTCCCAGGCGCTCCGTCGCGCCCCTCCCTGCCACAGCGAGTTGACCACCAGGTTGGAGACGGTGCGCGAGAGGCAACGCGAGGAGGTGCTGTGGATCGCCCGGAGGACAAGTTGCATCGCTACCGGCGGTGGATCCTGACCAAGAGCCTGCTCGAAGTACTCTCGCCAGACCCGAGCGTTGTGCCTCTGGTAGTCGCTCGTGCCCAGCGCCTCTGCGATCCGCGCCATCCGGACCAGGTGCTTTTCCGGGTTGGATGACAGAAGCTTGAGGATCTCCCCCAGCGCGATCTCCGTGGAGCGCTTCTTCATCCTATCCACACCAGACACCATACCGGCCTCCGGACCTCGATTGCATGAGAAGGTTAGACGCGTCTCCCTATGCTACAACTCTCGCCCTTTGCGGGGAAGGCGCGCCACCCCTATACTGAGCGGGCGGATCACAGCGGAGCAGGCGAAGCGCAACAGGGCGACGTGCGGGGGTTCGATAGGTGCAGCAAGACCTTGCGAGCGGAGGCGATCGGAGGCCTGCTGTCCGCCCCGACGACCCGCAGCATCCCAATGGCGGGGTCAGGGTGCCCCGCTCCCTCTTCATCACCAACGATTTCCCTCCACGCATCGGCGGCGCGCAGTCGTACTACTGGGGACTCATCCAGACCCTCGACCCCGCCGACGTGGTCATCATAGCGCCCGACCAGCCCGGAGGCCGCGAGTTCGACGCCACGCACGCCTACACGGTCCATCGATACCCGCTGCAGCAACTTCGCCCCACCGACGGGCTCTTGCGGATGGCCCTGGACCTCATCCACGAACACAAGGTCGAACTTGTCCAGTTCGGCCACCCGCTGCCCACAGGGCTTCTAGGCCCCAAGATCGTCAAGCAGACCGGTGTACCCTACATCGTGTTCCTGGGAGGAGCCGAGGTGACCGTCCCCGCGGCGCTGCCTATCGGATCGACCCTCCTGCGGCGCGTGTTGGGCAACGCGTCTCTGCTGGCCACGGTGAGCGATTTCACCGCATCGATCGCCTCTCGCGAAGTGCAGGGGAGAGTGGCGGCCGTCACACTTCGACCTCCCTTAGACGGCAGCTTCACACTACCCCTGGTGCCGAGTAAGGTGCAGGCCAAGACCGAGCTCGGCATCGACGGTGAACTAGTCGTCATCATCGGCCGCCTGGTACCACGCAAGGGCCAGGACCGGCTGATCGAATCACTCGCGCTGCTTCGCGACGAATACCCTCGGGTCCACCTGGCCATCATCGGTAGCGGGCGTATGGCCGGGCGTCTGGAGCGGATGGCCGAAAAGCGAGGCGTAGCCGACCGGGTGGTGATGACGGGCGCGCTGGACATCGAGGAGATGAAGATCTGGCTGAGGGCGGCCGACATCTTCGCGTGCCCCTGCCGTACCCGCTGGGGCGGTCTGGAGATCGAGGGCTTCGGCATCGTCTTCGCCGAGGCATCTCTCGCCCGTCTACCCGTCCTTGCCGGACGGTCGGGAGGGGCGCCGGAGAGCGTCAAGAACGGCGAGACGGGGATCATTCCCGCAGGCGATTCGGCGGAGGAGGTGGCGGAGGCGCTGCGCCGCCTGCTGTCGATGGGCCCCGAGGCCCGGGAGGCGATGGGCGAGAGGGCCAGGGAGTTCACCCTGTCGCGACACGCGCCCGAGGTCGTAGGGAGGCACTATCGCGAACTGCTGGCTAGGGCGGTGAGGGCCTGAGCACCCAGGGCCAGGAGCCATCGCCCGGGGTCGAGCAAGTAGAGGCCGAGCAGCTCGTGGACCAGGAACCCGCCGCCGAGCTGCCCGAGGCCGAGCAGGCCGAGGCGGGCGGTAGGGTCCGCTGGCGCCGCCTGATCCTGAACCTGGTCGCAGGATTGGTGGCTGCCGCGGTGGTCATCGTCCTCGCCGGATCACGCCTTGGACCGCAAATAGCTCAGACCGACCTGGGCAATGCCCGCTACGAATACCTTGTGCTCGCCGGGCTGTGCATGATCGTGGTCCTGCTTACCGAGGCCTTCACTCTCGTCGTGATAGCGCGCTCCATAGCACCCCACGCTTCCAGGTGGGGAGTGTTCGGGGTCGCCTTCGAATCTCTGCTAGTGGGGGGAGCTACATCCTTCGGCGGGCTCGAGATCCCCTATCAAGTGGTGCGCCTGCGCTACTCGGGCCTGACCGCCACCCAAGCGACCTCTGCGGTGATCGTGAAGGGGCTTGTGCACACCTCTCTTCTTGTCCTCGTCGCTGCGGCCGCGCTCGTGCCCGCCATCGGCACCCGGCTCACGGAGCTGCAGAGATGGGTGATCATCGCTGTGATCCTGGCTGTGATCGCCGGGTGGCTGATCGCCGCCCTGTGGACCCACAAGCCGGTGGGAATGCGTCTGCTGCCGGCCAGAGTCCGCAAGTACACCGCCTCGTTTCGCGAAGCCAACCTGATACTTCTGCACGCAGGGTGGAGGGCGATCGCAGTGACAGTGAGCCTGCAGGCCGTCTACTGGGTGGCGATGTTCTCCATCATCCCTCTCATCCTGATGGCGCTCGGGTACGAGGGCGGGATCCTCCACGTGATCGTGGCTCAGGCCGCCTTGCAGGTCATCATGCCCTTCTCTCCACTGCCAGGTGGCGCCGGAATAGCAGAACTGGGTTATCTGGGACTCATCGGGGCTACGGTGCCCCCCGACATCCGGGTGCCGAGCCTGGTTCTCTGGCGCATCTTCACCTGGCTCTTCCCGCTGATTGTCGGGGGGCTGACCATCGGTGTCCGGGTGGCCGTCACCAGCAGAAAAGCGAGACTCAGCCGTCGGGAGGTGTCGGGTGTCGAACCAGGCTAGAACGGTGAGGGGACGCGCCGGACAGCGGTGGTCGTTCGGACGCTCAGCGATCGCCGTCTCCTTGGCCTTCGCCGGTGGGTGCGTCTCGGCGGCGCGCATCGCCATCTGGTTGGCCGGTCCCGCCGCGCGCGAGCGGATGACCGGCGAGAAGCCGGGGACGGCCAGCGTATTCCGCGTCGTCGGAAAGCCGGCGGGCGTGGCGGTGTTCACAGCCGACGCACTCAAGGGTCTTCTGCCGCCGCTCATCGGCCGCGCCGCCGGGGCCGGCCCGCTTACCGTCGACGCCTTGATGCTCGCCCCACTTGCCGCGCATATCACTGTCGGCAGGGGCCGCGGAGTGGCGACCCTGGCCGGCTCGGTACTTGCTGCCGATCCTCCCGCCTACGCCATCGTGCTGCCCGTCTGGGTGATCCCGAGCGCGAGGGACGATCACGCCCGCGGGGTGCTGGTGGCCTGCCTACTGTTCCCTCTTGTCCGCCTGCTACTGGGGAGAGGCTGGGCACGAGCCGCAATGGGTGCCGGTGTTCCGCTGCTCCTGATCTACGGCCGGTTGCGCGGTCCAGAGTGGAGCCGGACCGGGTGGACTCCGGAGCGGGTGTGGTGGAGACTCACCTGCGACGCTGAGCCGCCAGCCCGGGCCCCCGAGAGCGTGGGCACACCCGGGCCCCGTTCGCGGCCGCTCTACACGTTGTAGACTTCGTGCCCCAGTGTCTTCACCCAGTTGGCGGCCAGCACCTTCTGAGCTTCCTCCGTCCGGTCCACACCCAGGATGACGATGGCGTTGTTGCTGATCCTGCCCAGGTGCGGGTAGAGATAGTGCACGTTGATCCCCGCCGCTTTGAGCGGCTTGAGCACGCCCAGCATCCCCCCGGGGTGGTCGGGTATCTCCACGGCCAGCACCTCGGTCTCCTTGGGGGTGTGACCGTTGGCGATGAGCATGTTCTTGGCTTTCTCCGGATCGTCCACCACGAAGCGCACTGTGCTCCTGTCGGACGTGTCGGCCACCGAGACGGCCCTGATGTTCACGCCTTCCCGCCCCAGACTCTCGCTGATGGTGGCCAGCGTCCCTGGGACGTTGTCCAGGCTCACAGAGAGTTGCTTTATGACCATGCCATCACCCCTGGACGTAGTTGTAGCCGAGAGCAAGTGCCTCTTGGTTCAGCTTCAGCAGTCTAGCCTTGCCTTCCCCGAGGATCTCGGTGAGGTTCTCCTGCATGGCCTCGTAGGAGATCATGTTGCTGGCCCTGACCAGAGCGCCCAACATCACCATGTTGGCCACCTTCATGCTGCCCAGCCTCTCCGCCAGTTCGCTCGTGGGTATCGCGAGGATCTCGATGTCGCTCCTGGCAGTCTCGGTGTTGACCAAGGACGAGTTCACGCACAGAAGGCCTCCGGCCTGAAGGATGCTCTGGAACCGGGCGAACGAAGGCTGGTTCATGGCCACGACGAACTCCGGGTCCGACGCCACGGGCGATGCGATCTCCTCGTCGGAGACCACGACCGTGCAGTTGGCCGTGCCTCCCCGGACCTCCACTCCGTAAGCCGGGAAGTAAGTGACGTGCTTGCCTTCGAGCATGGCGGCGGTGGCAAGCGTCGTTCCCATCGACAACACACCCTGGCCCCCGAACCCCGAGAACAAGGTCTTCACGAGCATGCGGCCTCCTTGGCGCCCGCCGTGGTCGCGGAGGCATCCGCCCCGCTCTCGACGGCGCTCAGACCGCCGCCCGCGGCACGGGCATCGCCGGGGACGCCGGCCGTACCGAGACCGTCGCCGCCGCTGCCACATCTTTGATCACACCGAGAGGGAACTGCTTGGTCATGGCCTCGTCCACCCACGTGCAGGCCTCGAGCGTACCCATCTTCCAAGCCGTCGGACAGGGCGACAGGATCTCGACCAACGAGAAACCGGCTCCATCCAACTGCCGCTGGAAGGCCTTGCGGATGGCCTTCTTGGTCTTGGTCACGCCGGTCGGCTTATTGACGGCCACCCGCTCCAGGTAGGCCGAGCCTTCGAGCATGGAGAAGACCTCGCAGATACGCACCGGGTGGCCGGCCAGAGCCGAGCTCCGCCCCGCCGGCGAGGTGGTGGTCACCTGGTCGATGAGGGTGGTCGGCGCCATCTGGCCGCCGGTCATCCCGTACACGCCGTTATTGACGAAGATCACGGTGATGTTCTCGCCCCTGTTGGCCGCGTGGAACCCCTCGGCCGTCCCGATGGCCGCCAGGTCGCCGTCGCCCTGATAGGAGAAGACCAGGTTGTCGGGAAGGACCCGTTTGATACCGGTAGCCACCGCCGAGCCCCGCCCATGCGCCGATTCGATCACGTCGATATCGAAGTAGTTGTACAGCAGCATGCCGCATCCGGCCGGGGCCACGCAGACGGCTTTCTCAGCCAGGTCCATCTCCTCGATGACCTCCATGAGCAGCCGGTTGATGATCCCGTGACCGCATCCGGGGCAGTAATGGAAGTGGGCTTCCTTGAGGAGCTTGGGACGCGTGTAGACGGTCTTCATAGCTGCTCCCCGTTCCCGGCCGCCTGCGGCCGTTTCCCCGTGACCTGCGGCTGGTTTCCCGCAGCCTGTGCCTTCCGACCAGCAGCACGCGCCTGGTAGTAATGGCGGGAGACGATCCTGTAGAGCTCGATCGGCATAGGTATGACGCCCCCCGGACGGCCGTAGAAGTGCACGTTCGCCTTTCCTCCCAGCGCCAAGCGAACGTCCTCGACCATCTGGCCGGCGCTCATCTCGAACACGAAGAAGTCTCCCACGGTGTTGGCCATCTCCTGAAGGACCTTCACGGGGAAGGGCCACAAGGTGACGGGCCGGAGCATCCCCACCTTCATCCCCTCCTGGCGGAGTCGCTTGATGGCGCCCTTGGCGATCCGTGCCCCCATCCCGTAGGCCACGACTATCATGTCGGCATCGTCCGTGAGGTACGTCTCGTAGCGCACTTCGTTATGCTCGATGAGCTGGAACTTCCGATGGAGCTTCCAGTTGTGCTCTTCCTGCAGCTTCGCGTCGAAGATAAGGGAGTAGATGGTGCGCGCGGGTCTCCCATTGGCGCCCGTCAAGATGTAGTCCTTGCGGTAGTCGGCGGGCCGCTCGAGATCGGCGAAATCGATGGGCTCCATCATCTGACCCAGCATACCGTCCCCGAGGATCACCACCGGGTTGCGGTACTTGTCGGCCAGGTCGAAGGCCAGAGGGACGATCGTCGTGAGCTCCTGCACGGAGCTGGGCGCGAGGACGATGGTCTTGTAGTCGCCGTGACCGCCTCCGCGCGTCGCCTGAAAGTAGTCGGACTGCGACGGCGAGATGTTGCCCATGCCGGGCCCACCTCTTACCATGTTGACGACGACGGCGGGGAGCTCGTCTGCCACCAGGTAGGAGATCCCCTCCTGCTTCAGACTCATCCCCGGCCCGCTCGACGAAGTCATGGCCCTTGCCCCCGCAGCGGCCGCCCCCAGCACCATGTTGATCGCCGCGATCTCGCTCTCCGACTGGATGAACACCCCTCCGGACTCCACCATCCGTTTGGCCATGTGCTCGGTGAGTTCGTTCTGGGGGGTGATCGGATATCCGAAGTAGGCCGTGCACCCCGACAGGATGGCGGCCTCTCCCAGCGCGGCGTTCCCGCTCATGAGACGCTTCATGCTCTCTCCACCTCTATGGCCACTTCGGGACACATCAGCGCGCAGACTCCACAGCCGTTGCAGCCGTCCGCGTCATCGAATGCGGCCACGAAATACCCTTTGAGGTTGAGCTCCTCCGACAGGCGGATGCTCTTCTTCGGACAGAGCTCGATGCAGAAGAGGCAGCCCTTGCAGCGCTCCCCGTCTATCTGGATGCGGCCTTCCACGTACCACGACTCCTGACTTCTCATGAAGATCACGTGTGCGGCGGCTCATGCCGTCGCCACCCGCCGGTTACCGCCAGGACCCTTCGAGGACGCGGCGGGCCCTCATATGATAGCCCGTTGGGCGCATTGTCCTATCCGAGCACGGGGTAGAATCAAGCTGCACCCCGAGACGACCGAGGAGTAGAGCCGTGAGAGCGAGACCTCCGCGAAGAGCAGTAGGTGCGCTATGTGTCCTTCTCGCCGCCTGGCTGGTCGCAGGCATCGCTCTCGCCGGCTGCAGCCTGCCCGGTCTATCTTCGGGCAGCACCGAACCCAATCTGGCCGCCGCCACCAGCAAGGCCATCTCCCAGTTGCAGGCCATCCTGGGGCTTCCTATGGGCACCATTACCCGGTCGTCCGGCCAGCCCATGCTCCCCGACTCCGAGGCGGCGCTCACGTGGTCGGGGGGCCGCGCTGACGTCGACGCCCAGACGGGGCTCATCAGCTGCGTCCTTCTGGAACCCAAAGAGACGGCTGCCAGCACCGCACTAAGCAACGCCGTGCTCGACAAGGAAGCCGACCGTATCGTGGGGCTGCTCGGCTGGGACGCCATGGCCCTCGCCGCTCAAGGATTCACCCCGGGCAGGTCTCGCAGCGTCGATCGAGGTACGGCGGGATCGGTGTACCAGAAGACCTGGGTGGGCCACGACGAGGAGGGTATCGTCAACCAGGGTCTCATCGAGGTAGGCATCGACAAGGCCACCGGAGAGTTACGCAGCTTCCTGTTCAGCCCGGGTCCGCGCGCGGCCGCCGCCGTACCGCAGAAGGTCACAAAGAACGAGGCCGTCGAGATCGCCACCGAGGCCGCGGTCAGGGGCCCCTCCGGGGCGGCGACCACCAGCAGCACCCGCGCAGGGCGGGACTACCACCAGCACCCGGCAGGGCGGGACCACCAGTACACCGGCCGACGAGACCACCACCACGATCCGAGCATCCCAGCTGAAAGTGGAGAACGCGACTCTCGTGCACACCGACGCGCCCGGCATCACCGGCGGTGGAGATGCATTGGTCTGGATCGTCAAACTCTCGAGGAGCACGCCCGCCGGCAAGATAACCGTGACCGTCTATGTCGACGCGGTCACGGCGGAAGTCCTGAGCGTCATGACCGCATAGAGCCCGCGCCCCAGGCCCGGTGCCCCGGCTACCGCACCGCCGCTCTCACGGGGGACACTTCGCGCAGACAGAACGGAACTGCATGGTACTGAGGTAGCGATCCCCGCGATCGGGGAGTATCACCACGATGGTCCCGCGGTCGATCCGCTTGGCGATACGCAACGCCGCAGACGTAGCAGCGCCACCGGAGGTGCCCACGAAGAGCCCCTCCATCGTGGCCAGCATCCTGGTCGTCTCGAAGGCCTCGCCGTCATCGACCATCTCCTTGAGATCCAGCTCTTCGGGATGATAGATGGCCGGGACCATCGACTCCGTCATGTTCTTGAGCCCCTGGATGGTGTGGCCCATGACCGGCTCCACGCCGACGATCCTCACCGACGGCTTCACCGACTTCAGATATCGTCCGGCGCCCATCAGCGTCCCCGAGGTGCCCATGCCGGCCACGAAGTAGTCCACCTCACCCTCGGTCTGGCGATAGACCTCCGGACCTGTGGTCTCGAAATGCGCTAGAACGTTCGCCTCGTTGGCGTACTGGTTGGGCATGTAGTACTTGCCGGGGAACTCCTCCATGAGGGCGTGGGCCTGCCGGATAGCTCCGTCGATGTTCTCCTTCGCCGCCGTGGGGAACACGTGGGCCCCGAATCCCTCGAGTATCAGTCGCCGCTCGCTGCTCACGCACTCCGGCATGCAGAGCTGCACCTCGTATCCTTTGGCGGCACCGATCATGGCGATGGCGATCCCCGTGTTGCCGGAGGTAGGCTCCAGAATGATCTTGTCCCGGGTGAGCTCTCCGGCCTCTTCGGCCTTGGTGATCATGTAGAGGGCAGGACGGTCCTTGACCGATCCGCCGGGATTGCAGCCCTCGAGCTTGCAGAGCACCTGAACGTCGGGGTTGGGGTTGAGTTTGGCGAGCCTGACGAGAGGCGTGTTGCCGATAGCCTGTAGAAGATCCATTGCCCGCAGCTCCGGTTGTGTGATGCGCAGCGACCCAACGATGCTACCGCATTTCCGCCCGTGACTGGAACGCAAAGGAGTACGGCAACAGAGGAAGTACCGGTATAGTTATCTTGGACGGTTTGAAGTCGGCCGCTGCAACGGGAGGGACTGTCATGCGCAAGTTCGTCGCTGTGTTGCTCATACTCGCTTCGCTGGCCCTGGCGATAGGCGCGGTAGGTTGCGGTAACCGCCTCAACCTCGGTACGTCGAGCACGGTGGGCAACACCTCCACCACCTTCCCATCCGGAGGCGGCAACTAGGACCTACCGTCCCAGCCGTATGTCCGCCGGTCGGCCACGGCCCCGGAACCCTGCCTGGGAAAAGGTCGTCGGAGGCTGCGGCTCTCCGAAGCGCGGAGAGAGCCGGAGACGCAGGTCTACGCAGAGTCTCCGGCGAATATGTCTAGGCTATCGTGCTCGAAGACAGGTCTACTGGAGGGAAAAATGATGAAGCGTTCGTGGCCCGTGATCGGCATCGTCGGTGCCTTGGTGCTCTCCCTGGTGGTCGTCATCGTAGGATGTGGCGGCAGTGACGCGGACGACTCCAAGGCTCTGGAGGGCAAGACCTGGAAGGCCACGGAGATCACGGGGGTGCCAGACGTCGTCACCGCCAAAGGAGATGCCACCACGGCAGCCTTCGCCGCGGGCACGATCGCTGGATCGGGCGCGGTGAACCGCTATTCCGGCCCCTATACGACCGGTCCGGGAAACACCATCGAGTTCGGGGCGCTCATCAGCACCCAGATGGCGGGCGAACCGGCTGCGATGGCGCAGGAGCAGGCCTACTTCGGCGCCCTCCAGAAGGCGACCACATACAGTGTCGACGAGACCTCGCTCACGCTCATGGACGAGAAGGGCGAGACCTTGGTGAAGTACGAGGTAGTCCAGCCCACCGCGCTCACCGGCACCGAATGGCAGGCCATGGCCTATAACAACGGCAAAGGCGCACTGCAGTCTCTGGCTGCCGACAGCGCCATCACCGCCACCTTCGGCGATGACGGGACGCTGGCCGGCAACGCGAGCGTCAACCAGTACTCCGCCACGTACAAGGTGTCAGGTCAGGATCAGATGACCATCGATCCGCAGATCGTCACCACGAAGATGGCGGGGCCCGATGAACTGATGCAGCAGGAGGCCGCCTACCTGGCCGCCCTGCCCAAGACCGCGACCTACACTATCGAAGGCGACGAGCTGTGGCTGCGCGACACGACCGGTGCGGCCTTGGCCCAGTACGTGGCTAAGTAGACAAGAAGGCCGGAGAAGACCGCGCGGCGACCTCCACGCGGCACGAGAGACATGAAGCGAGAGGGCCGCTCTACAAAGAGCGGCCCTCTTCTCGTTCCCACCAACAACTGGTTTCAGTCTTAGGCGCCGAGCTGCTCCCCGAAAGTCCGACCGTAGTCGTGGCAGGCCCGCATGCCCTCCTGGTCGCCTACCAGGGCCTCTTTGAGGTTGAGAGCGCCCAGGTTGAAGGGCTCCATGTGGAACACATATTCCATGGTGTCGAGGATCATGGCGGGCGCGTCGCCGCTGTGAGTGTATGAGCCAAATGACCCAGCCAGCTTCCCTGCGAGATCGGCCTGGTTCGCCATGAAGAGGAAGTTCTTCATGGGACCGGCCATGTCCCGGTGGTATGTGGGTGAACCGAAAAGGTAACCGTCGTAGCCCGCCAGGTCTTCGGCGGTGCTTAGCTCCGACGTCTTCTTCGTGACCGCCTGCTGCCCGGCGAAGCGGACGCCCTCGGCGAGGAATTCCGCCATCCGCTGGGTCCTCCCCGTCAGCGAGACATAGGCGATAAGGACCTTCTTCATTGCGCTCCTCTCTCGAGACTCTGGCTGCCAAGGCGTCGAAACACGGCGTACGTGAATTCTTGCGCGGCTCCGGCCGGTGTCACGTGCTGCTTCTGGAAGCAGCGGACCGGCTCGAACTCCGCCCCGAAGAACTCGGAGAGCCTGGCGCAATCATAGCGCTCTACCGCCAGACCGCTGCACCGTTCGGGGCCCTCAGGACCGAAGGTCGCGATCACGATGTGCCCCCCGGGTCTGAGGGCGGCTTTGACCGTGTCGAGGTACGCCTCCCGGTCGGCGGGCTCGGTCAAGAAGTGAAACACCGCCCGGTCGTGCCAGACATCGACCTGCTTGGGCAGGCGCACGTGGAGCGCATCCGCCGACAGCCACACCACGTCGGTGCATCGTTGGCCCAGGCGGCCGCGCGCCTGCTCGAGCGCGGCGTCCGAGATGTCCACCACGACCGGCTCCCGATAACCCTGGTCAAGAAGCCGATCGACCAGCAGCGAAGCTCCTCCGCCGATATCCGCGATGACGCATTCCTGCTCGGGCGCAACTGCCCGGATAAGCTCCAGTCAAGTGGAAGGGTCCCGCTCGAACCAGCTTACTTGGTCCGCGTCTCGGGTGTTCCACACGTCCTGCCAGTGAGCCTGCGTATCCATGCCTTCCTCCTTCGCTGAGAACTCGAGCGCCGCGGTCATCCTGCTGCGCGTCGGGACAGTTCCTCCTGAGCCCGAAGGTGTTCAAGAAGTACTTCGCGGAGTAGGTCACAGACCTGGATCATCTTGGGATAGCCGACGCTGTAGAAGATCTCGGTACCATTGCGGCGCGTGGTCACAAGGCCCTGATTGCGCATCACAGCGAGGTGCTGAGAAGCCAGGGATTGGGTCACCCCGATTGCGGCGGCGAGGTCGCTCACGCTCCGCTCACCGTCGCGAAGCGCCTCGATCATCGCCAGCCGGATAGGATGCGCCATGGTCTTGCAGACTCGCGCGTGCAGTTCCAGCATGACGGGATCGGGCAGGCTCATTCTTCTTCGCTTCTGCGTGCCGTCAGAGCCGCCTCCGCGGCTTTGATCTTCTCCCGCAGAGCTTCGCGCTCCGACTCGTACCTCGCGACCGCCGAGGCGGATACGTGTGCTCCGGTCTGCCCCAGGACAAACGCCCTTTCCTCTTCGATGTCCTCCAGGTCCACCCGAAGGTCGACCAGGAGTTGCTCCAGGTCGGCGGCGCTCATTTCGTCAAGATCCTTCATGCCCATGTCGAACTCTCTTCACTCGCGGGATCGATACTTCCATTATAATATGCGAAACTCGCAATACTGCAATAGATTGGGTAGACAAGCATGCTGTATGGAGTCCAAGCGCGACGCTATAATACCGTCAAACAATAGTGGACTCCTTATATAACCATTCAACGGGTCGCCGACCGTCTGGGTCTTGACGGACCGGCTGCCAGGCCTGTGTGTGTCCTTCGGAATCTCGGCAGAGGAAGTGCGCATGGCTACCACGTCCCACACGACTACCGGCGCGGCTCTCGTTCTGGGGGGTGGAGTCGCCGGTATCCAGTGTTCCCTCGACCTGGCCGAGGGTGGCTACAAGGTCTATCTGGTCGAGAGGTCGCCTGCGCTGGGCGGTCACATGGCCCAGCTCGACAAGACCTTCCCCACCAACGACTGCTCCATGTGCACGCTTGCTCCCAAGCTGGTCGAGGCCTCTCGTCATCTGGACATCGAGATCGTCACCAATGCGGAGCTGACCGAACTTTCCGGCGAACCCGGCAACTTCCATGCCAAGGTCTACCACCACGCCCGTTTCGTCGACCCGGAGAAATGCACGAGCTGTAACGCGTGCGTGCCGGTCTGCCCGGTGAAGGTCCGCGACACCTACAACGAGGGCTTGGGCGAGCGTAGAGCCATCTACAAGCTCTATCCGCAGGCCATCCCAGGCACGTACGCGGTCGACAAGAAGGGCTACGCTCCCTGCAAGAGCAACTGCCCCGTCCAGACCTCTGCGCAGGGCTACATCGCTCTCATCGCCGAGGGGCGCTTCGCGGAGGCCTACGGCGTGGCTTCCGAACCGAACCCGTTTCCGTCGGTCTGCGGCCGGGTCTGCGCTCACCCGTGCGAGACCGCCTGTACGCGAGGCTCCGTCGACGAGGCCATCTCGATCGCGAGTCTCAAGCGGTTCGCCTGCGACCACGGTGCGCCGGCGGAGCTTCCCGAGAAGCTCCCGGTCGTCTACGACGAGAAGGTGGCGATCGTGGGCGGCGGCCCGGCGGGCCTCAGTTGCGCACGCGACCTGGCTCAGTACGGCTACGCGGCCACGGTCTTCGAAGCGCTGCCCGTGGCCGGGGGCATGCTGCGGGTCGGCATCCCCGACCATCGCATGCCGCCCGACGTCCTGCAGTGGGAGATCGACCGCATCTGCGCGCTTGGCGTCGACCTGCGGCTGAACCAGCGGTGCGGCGCCGACTTCACGGTCGACGGCCTGCTGGCCGACGGCTACAAGGCCGTCTTCCTCGCGCCCGGTCTGCACACCAGCGCACCGTCGCCGGTCAAGGGCGATGATCTCGACGGGTGTCTCAAAGCCGTCGAGTTCCTGCGCACCCTCAACCTCGGCGATCCCCTCCCGGTCGGCGATCGGGTGGTGGTGATCGGCGGCGGCGACGTCGCCTTCGACACGGCTCGCGCCGCTTCGCGCCTCACCTCGGTCAACGGCAAGGCGCCGGAAGTCACCATCGCCTACCGGCGGACGCGCGAGGAGATGCCCGCCTCCCGCGAGGAGATCGAGGAGGGTCTGGACGAGCAGGTCAAGCTGGAGTACCTGGTCATCCCGGACGAGATCATAGGCACCGGCGGCAGGGTCAGCGCCATCCGGCTGCAGCGCTGCAAGCTGGGCGAGCCCGACGAGCGCGGGCGCCGCCGACCCGAACCTATCCCCGGCTCGTTCGTCGAGATCCCCTGCGAAACGGTGATCTTCGCGGTGGGTCAGGCCATCGTAGACGACTTCGCGACCGGCCTGGACGATCTGGCCATCGAGGGCAACGTCGTCCCGACCGACGACGACACGCTTGCCACGCCCGGCCGGGCGTCTTCGCGGGCGGCGACGTATCGCCCAAGGGGCCGCTAAGCGCCATCGAGGCCATCGCGGCCGGCCGCAAGGCCGCCGCGAACATCCACAACTACCTGCGGGGCGAGCAGGTGGTGTCGCTCTGGGCCGACCCGCTCCCCGAGGCCCGGCCCGACGACAAGGAGCTGGCCAAGGTCGCGCGGGCGCCCCGCGTCACGATGCCGGTGCAGCCGGGTGCCGAACGACGCCACAGCTTCGTGGAGGTGCGTGACGGCTACACCGAGGAACAGGCCATCGCCGAGGCCAAGCGGTGTCTGCAGTGCGCGGTGTGCTCCGAATGCATGGAGTGCGTGCGGGCCTGCGGCCCCGGCGCCCTGCTCCACGAGGAGCGCGACAAGGAGATGGACCTCGAGGTGGGCGCCGTCGTGATGGCCACGGGTTTCGACGCCTACGATCCCGGGCGCCAAGGGCGAGTACGGGTACCGGCGATACCCCAACGTGCTCTCCGCTCTCGAGTACGAAAGGATGCTGAGCGCCTCCGGGCCTACCATCGGCGAGGTCAAGCGGCCGAGCGACGGAAAGCATCCCGAGCGGATGGCCTTCATCCAGTGCGTCGGGTCCCGCGATCAGAAGCACGACTACTGCTCGAGCGTCTGCTGCATCTACGCCAACAAGCAGGCGATGCTCACCATCGACCACGTGCCCGACTGTAAGCCGGAAGTCTTCATCATGGACATGCGGGCCCAGGGCAAGGGCTTCGACGCCTTCTACCAGCACGCGGTCGACCGCGGTGTGAGCTTCATCCGCTCGCGCCCGTCGAGGATCATGGAAGACCCGCTGACCAAGGACCTGCTCATCACCTGGGAAGACGAGCGCGGCGAACTGCACCAGAGCCGATACGACATGGTGGTGCTATCGATGGGTCTGGAGCCCGCCCGCAAGGGCCAAGAGGCGGCGGGCCGCCTTGGGCATCGCTCTCAACCGGCACGGCTTCTGCGACCTGCGAGGAGTTCGACCCGCTCGAGACCAGCCGCAAGGGAGTGTTCGTGGTCGGCCCGTTCAGCGAGCCCAAAGACATCCCCGACTCGGTCGCCCAGGGCTCGGCCGCCGCAGCCCGGGTGATGACACGGCTCGCCGACAGCCGGGGCACTCTCACGACCGAACCGGTGTATCCACCGGAGCGGGACATCAGCGAAGAGGAGCCGCGAGTGGGCGTCTTCGTATGCCACTGCGGCAACAACATCGCAGGCGTCATCGATGTGGAGAACGTCGCCGAATACGCGGCCACCCTCCCCTGCGTGAAGTGCTCCACCGACACGATGTACGCCTGCGCCAACGACAGCCTGGACCTCATCAAGGAGGAGATCGAGAAGCACAATCTCAACCGTGTCGTGGTGGCAAGCTGCACCCCGCGCACCCACGAGCCGATCTTCCAGAACACCCTCCGCGAGGCCGGGCTCAACCCCTACCTCTTCGAGATGGCCAACATCCGCGACCAGGGCAGTTGGGTGCACAAGAAGGAACCCGAGAAGGCCACCGACAAGGCCACGGGATCTCGTGCGCATGAGCGTGGCTCGGGCCCGTCTGCTCGAGCCGCTATCCAAGATCGACGTGCCGCTGACCCACGCCGCCCTCATCGTCGGGGGCGGGATCGCCGGCATGACCGCCGCCGGCGCTCTCGGCGACATGGGCCATGAGGTCCATCTCGTCGAGAGCGCGAGCCCAGACTGGGCGGCCGCGTACTGCAGGTGGGACAGGACCATCAGAGGCAACGACCCTGCCCAGATCATCGCCGACCTCGAGCAGCGGCTCATCGACGACCCCAACGTGCACATCTACCTCGAGTCCGAACTGGTCGACTTCCATGGCTTCGTGGGCAACTTCTCCAGCGTGGTGCAGGACAAGGACGGCAGGCGGACTTCGATCGATCACGGCGTGATCATCGTGGCTACGGGGGCCCGGGAGGACCGGGTCGACCTCTATGGCCTGGACCGCAGGCCCGAGGTGGTCACCGAGATGGACTTCGAACGCATGCTCAAGGAAGACGACCGGAGACTGGCCGAGGCCAAGTCGATCGGCTTCATCCTGTGCGCCGGATCCCTCGAGGAAGGTCACCCCTACTGCTCGCGCATCTGCTGCCAGCACGGGGTGAAGAACGCGATCGAACTCAAGGAGCGGGACCCGAGCCGCGCCGGTCTACGTGTGGTTCAAAGAGATGCGCACCTTCGGCCTGCTGGAGGAGTACTACACCAGGGCCCGGGAGCTGGGCGTCATCTTCACCCGCTATGCGAACGACGACAAGACCGCGGGTGAGCGAAGACGGTGCCTCTGACGGTCACCTACCGCGAGCCGGCCTTCGACCGCGAGGTCACCCTGCCTCTGGACCTGCTGGTGCTGGCCGCTCCATCGGTCGCCGCCGAGGGCAGCGTCGAACTCAGCAGGTTGCTCAAAGTACCGCTCCAGCGCGACAGCTTCTACCAGGAGGCGCACGTGAAGCTCCGCCCGGTGGACTGCGCATCGGAGGGCATCTTCATCTGCGGCGCCGCCCACTATCCCAAGAGCATCGACGAGACCATCAGCCAGGCATACGCCGCCGCCGGCCGAGCGGCCGCGATGCTGGCCAAGCCGGCCATGAAGGCCGGCGGCGTGGTGGCCGAGGTCGATCAGGACAAGTGCGCCGCCTGCCTCACCTGCGTGCGGGTCTGCCCCTACAACGTGCCCGTGATCGACCCGGAGGCCAAGAAGGCCAGGATCGAGCCGGCCACCTGCCAGGGATGCGGAGTGTGCGTCAGCGAGTGCCCGGTCAAAGCCATCACGCTTGCATCACTACACCGACGCACAGATCCTGGCCAAGGAAGAGGCGCTTTTCGTGGAGGTGAGCTGAGATGGCCGACGCTGCGGATCAGGCCCTGGCGACGCCGCAAGAAGCGGCGCCCGCCAGACCCGTCGACCCCGATTTCGAGCCCGAGATAATCGTGTTCGCCTGCCACTACTGCGCCTACGCGGCCGCCGACCTCGCCGGGGTCATGCGCCTCGAATACCCGACCAACATCCGCATCATCAAGCTGCCCTGCACGGGCAAGCTCGAGGTGATCCACCTGCTGCAAGGCCCTCGAGGCCGGCGCCGACGGCGTCTACGCCGCCGGCTGCATGGAGGGGGAGTGCCATTTCCTCAAGGGCAACCTCTGGGCGCGCAAGCGCGTGGACCACGTCAAACGGCTCCTCGCCGAGCTGGGTATCGAGCCGGAGCGGGTGGAGATGTACAACATGTCGTCGGCCATGGGGGCCAGGTTCGCCGAGGTCGCCAACGAATTCACGCAGCGCATCAGGGAGCTGGGACCCAACCCCGTCAAGCGTAACGGCGTGAGCGCTCATGCTGTCGCGAGGCAAGCAGTCGGGGACATCGCAATGCCAGAGGAAGGATCGACAGAATGATCACCGCAGAACGCAAACCGCTCGCCGAGATCATCTCGCTCGTCGGGGACGGCGAGAAGGTCCTGGTGGCAGGTTGCGACACCTGCGTCGCGATCTGCCTCACCGGTGGGGAGAAGGAAGCCGAGATCCTCGCCAGCGAACTGCGCATAGATGCCGCCATGAACGGCCGGGTCGAGGAGATCGAGCACACGTCGGCCATCCGTCAGTGCGAATGGGAGTACCTCGATCTGATCGCCGACAAGGTGGCCGCGGCCGACGTGGTGGTCAGCATGGCGTGCGGGATCGGCATCCAGAGCATGGCCGAGAAGTTCGCCCCCAAGATCGTGGTGCCGGCAGTGAACACCAACATGCTCGGCATGCCCCAGGAGCACGCCGTGTGGCTCGAACGTTGCGGCGCGTGCGGAGAGTGCGTGATAGGCGAGACCGCGGGCGTCTGCCCGGTCGTGCGCTGCAGCAAGAGCCTGATGAACGGCCCCTGCGGCGGGTCCCACGACGGCAAGTGCGAGGTGACCACGCCGGAGAAGGAGGAGCATCGACTGTGCCTGGCACCTGATCTGGGAGCGGCTGAAGGCGCAGGGGCGGGAAGAGCTGATGTTCGTCCACCGGCCGCCGAAGGACTGGAGCAAGAGCAGCTCCGGCGGCCCGCGCAAGATGGTGCGCGAGGAGGCGAAGCCGGTATGAGCACCGAGTACAAGGCCGGCAGCCACCTGGAGAAGATCCTGAGCGAGGGCCGTTTCGCCGTCACCGGCGAGTGCGGGCCGCCAAAAAGCGCCGACGGCAGCGTGATCGAAGGCAAAGCCCGACTGCTCAAAGGCTACGTCGATGCGGTCAACATCACCGACAATCAGACCGCCGTCGTCCGGGTCTGCTCCATGGCGTCGGCCTTCACGGCTCAGCAGAACGGCGTGGAAGCGATCATGCAGATGACCTGCCGCGACAGGAACCGGCTGGCCATGCAGGCCGATATCCTCGGTGCATCGACGCTGGGCATCAAGAACATCCTCTGCCTCACAGGCGATCACATGAGCTTCGGTAATCATCCTCAGGCGAAGGGCGTGCACGATCTGGACGCCATCAACCTGATCAAGATGTACCGGGACATGCGCGACGAGAAGAAGTTCCAGTGCGGCGAGGAGATGGCGGTGGCGCCGCCGCTCTACATCGGTTGCGCGGAGAACCCGTTCGGTGACCCCTTCGAGATCCGTGCGCTGCGCCTCAAGAAGAAGATCCTGGCCGGAGCCGATTTCGTCCAGACGCAGTGCATCTTCAACGTCCCGAAGTTCAAGAAGTGGATGGAGGAGGTGCGCGCTCTCGGCCTGCATCAGGAGATCAAGATCCTGGCCGGCATCACGCCCATCAAGGGCGCCGGCATGGCCAATTACATGAAGAAGTTCGTGCCGGGCATGGACGTCCCCCAGGAGATCGTCGAGCGCATCTCCTCGCAGGAGAAGGGCGCGCCCCAACAGGCCGAAGGCAAGAAGCTGGCGGTGGAGATGATCAAGGAACTGGCCGAGATCGAGGGTGTTGCGGGCGTGCACATCATGGCGGTCGAGTGGGAGCCCGCCGTTCCTGAGATCGTCGAGGCCGCCGGGCTCATGCCACGGCCGGCCGTGGCATAGGAGGGTGATGATGGCCACAGGAGACGTCTCCACCTGCATCCCCCGCCCCGGCCTGTCGGAGACCGTCGGTCGAGGCTGCGGCGCGAACGTATGCAAGTGCTATCAGTGCAAGAAATGCAGCAGCGGGTGTCCGGTCGCCGGTTACGCCGACATGCACCCGGCGCAGATCATGCGCGCGATACAGCTGGGCCAGGTCGATATGGCCCTTGACGACAAGTTCATCTGGCTGTGCACGGGTTGTCAGACCTGCACGACCCGTTGTCCGCAGGGCATCGATATCGCCGCCGTCATGGACGAGCTCAGGATCATCGCGCGGCGCGAAGGCCGGATCCCTGTCGGAGCCGCCCTCGCGGACGTACTCCGCCTCAACACGGAGAGTATCAAGCGCTGGGGCCGGCTCTACGAGATCGAGCTGGTGAGTCGCGCGATGCTGAAGAGACCCAAAGACATGGTCGCCTACGTGCCTATCGGTCGCAAGATGATGGCCAAGCGCAAGATACGAGCTGCTGCCCGAGCGTGGCGACAGGGCCGCCATGAAACGGATGGTAAGCGCAAGCGAGAGCATCATGCAGGATAATCCGACTGCGCTGGAGAGCGGGCGCACACAGGTGGAGGGACAGAGCCGTGAGTAAGGTGCTCGCCTACTACCCCGGCTGTTCGCTCCACGGTTCGGCCGGAGAGTTCGACTCGAGCTTCAAGGCCACTGCCGCCGCCCTCGACATCACGCTGGAGGAGATCCCGCAATGGAGTTGTTGCGGCAACACTGCCATCCACTCCTCCAATCGCCTGCTCGCTGCTTCTCTGCCGACACACGAACTCGCCAAGATCGAGCAGGACATGCGGCTGGACACGGTGGCCATACCTTGCGCCGGATGCTTCAGCCGTTTCGCCAGCGGCCACTTCGAATCGCAACAGCCGGATAAGGAACCGCTCATCACTTCGGTAGTCGGCCGCCGCTACAACGGCACGGTCGGGGTCCACAACCTCGTCGACGTCTACCACGACGATGTGGGTCTCGACGTACTTGCGGCGAACGTCACCCGGCCCTTCCAGGGACTCAAGATCGCCTGCTACTACGGCTGCCTGCTCACCCGGCCCCCAAAGGTCACGCTGGCCGAGGATCCCGAGTACCCCACTCATATGGACGAGGTCGTCTCGGTCCTCGGCTGTGAAGCCGTCGAGTGGAACGGCAAGACCGACTGCTGCGGCTCGAGCCTGGCGCTATCCGAGGTGGGAATGGTCGTCGAGATGATCTACCGCATACTGCGCGACGCGCGCGACTGCGGAGCCGAGGCGATCGCCGTCGCCTGCCCCCTCTGTCAGGTGAACCTGGACAGCACTCAGGAGCGTATCGCGAAGGCTCATCCCGAGTGGGAGCCGCTACCGATCATCTACCTCAGTCAACTCGTCGGCCGGGCGATCGAGGTGGACGACTCCAGACTCGGCCTGAAGAAGCTCATTATCGACGCCCGGCCCGTGATGACCTGACGCGCCCTCGCGGGCAGGCACAGCTTGGCACCTGCCCGCTGCTTCGCCTGACCGCTGCTTCGCCTGACCAGCGCCGCCGTTAGGATGCCCCGGGGGTGCCTGCCGGCGGCTCTTCCGTCGTCTCCGGGGACGACTCCACCGGCTGCGGACGTCGCGGCTGCTGGCCGGGTGCCGGCGTGTAGGCCTCGGGCGGTTGTTGGTATAGCGGCTGTTGGGTCGGCACCTGTTGGTAGGGCGGCTGAGCGCCCGGCGGGTACTGCCCCGGCGGCGGGGGTACTGCCCCGGCGGCGCGGAGTAGGGCCCCGGCGCCTGGGGATACGCTCCATACGGCTGCGCCCCAGCGCCGGCATACTCGGGCTGGGAGGGCTTCCGCGGACGTCGTGCCCCGAGCACGATAAGCACGATCCCCACGATCAGCAGCACGGCTCCGGCGACGGTCATACCGATGCCGATGGGCAGCAGTATGTCGAAGTGGGCGCCGAGACTGACGCGCGCCTCGACGGGCGCGCTGCCATCGGCGTTCATGAGGACCGCGGTCCAGTTGCCACCCTGCAGGTCCCACTCGAGGGTCTGGGTATCCACGCCCTCCTGCTTCACGATCCAGAAAGTCTGCTGCCCAGGCGGCGCCGCGGGTGCGCCGCCCGTCGTAGGTGCGGTACTCCACCGAGGACGAGAACCAGCCGAGATTCGTGACCTCGTCGTGCGCGACGCCGTCGAGATAGGCCGACACTTCATCCGCGGGGCCGATGCCGATGAAGACCGGATCGCCCCCGCTCGACGTCGCTCGGATGCGGAGCGTGCCCACTCCGCCGGCGGGGACCCAGTCCCCCGGGCCCATGCCCAGGTCCACTTCTGGAGTGGTGAGCGCATAGCCCTCTGAGCCGAGGCTACGGGTGGAGGTCATGAAGAATCCCTGGCCATCCCTGCCCGCGTTATTGAGCCACAAGAGGAGGCTCCCGGGCACCAGCAGGCCGATACCTATCAGGATCAGCAGCGCCCCAATGACTATGGCAACGATCTTGGCCGGTCTCATCTCGACCCTCCTCAGTCGCTCAAGCAGTGGCCCGGCATGATGCTAGACAGCTGGTTCCCCGCATCGAGAGAATTTACTCCCCAGATCCTCCCGGCATTCCCGTGGTGACCTCGAGAATCCTCAGCTTTACTATGCGCCGCAGAAGATCGATCGGGAGCGTCTCGCCAAGGGGAAGTCTCAGCGAACCCTTCCCGCGTTTGAACGTTTTCAGCCGCTCGCCCAGGGCCTCCGCAGTGGCGGCGGTGACAGGGTAGATCCCGATGTGCTTCTGATAGCCGCCGAAGTGGATCAGGTGGCGCCCCGCCAGGTCGAAGGTGGGGATGCCGTAGCTGATGCTCTCGGTCGCCTCGGGAGCGGCATTCTGAATGACCGCGCGCACTTCCTGCAGCACGCTTCGCGTCTCCGGATCGAACCGCGCCAGGTATCCGTCGATGGAGGTGGGAGCAGGCTCACCGACCATATCGACCGACCTCCGTCTGTAACGCCCCTACGATCCAGATCTTACTCTTCCTCCCGCCAGTGCCAGTCCCTGTCCCCCTTGAAGACGTTCGCGTTCATCTCGTTGCTGAGGTGGACCAGGTGGGCATAGGGGAAGCGCTCCGCCATCGCATAGTAGAAATCGGCGACGCTGTCGGTACGTACCAGCTCCTCTTCGGTCGCCAGGAGATAGTCCCGGGTGAAAGCCAGCGAGCTCTTGTCGAAGGGCATCCCGGGCCGTTGATGACCGGGGATGATCACCTCGGCGTCCATCGTCTCGATCTTGTCGATCTCGCGGACCCACTGCTGCCGCTCCTCGGGAGTGATCTCGCAGGTGAAGGGGTGAGCCTGGTTGAAGAGCACATCGCTCGCGTAGAGCGTCTTGATGCAGGGTATCCAGACCATGGTGTTGTACCGCATATCGCCGATGACCTTGGGGATGATCTCGAGACGCTGCCCCTCGAGCTCGAGGTAGTCCTCCGTGAGGGACTCCACGGTCACCGTCTTGCGACATATGTTGTGGGCCCCGATCGTGTTCTCCCAGATCTCGATCTTCCCGAAGAACTGCTTGTTGATGATGTCGGCCTCAGAGGGGAGCGCCACCACGCGGGCGGCGGGAAAGGCCTCGGCTATCGTCCCGGCCCCGAAGTAGTGGTCGGGATGCGCATGCGTGAGATAGATGGTCGTGAGTTTCTTGCCGGTCTCCAGGATCTCGGCGATGAGCCGGTGGGCAGCCGAAAGCGTCCACTGGGCATCGATGAGTACCGCTTCCCTCTCACCCATGACGATGACCGAGGCGACCTCGAACACCTCCTCATCGCTGAAGAAGACCTTGGTGGCCAATGGTTGCGCGGCGTTGGCGTTGAGCCTGATCTCCATGGATGCTCCCCCGATAGTCGTTGTCGGCTGAGTCTAACACTCGGGCCTGGGCCGGAGGACGAGACATGAAGATTGGGCATGGATGCCGGTTCCACGTGTCCCTCGGGCATGGAAGAATCGGCGTAGACCTGCGCGAGGCCGTCCGCCTGCGGGAGGCCGTGAGCCGTCCGGTCTGCCCCTCAGCCTGCGGCGGCCGCCTTCCGCTCCGCCTTCACGCGAGCGCGGGCGCGTCCGGTGACCCGCATGAAACTCCGAAAGTGGGTCCAGGGCTTGATATCGCTTTTCTCGGTGCCATAGATGGTCTCTATCGGGACCCAGGCCAACCGGTAGCCGCGGCCCACGCAGATGGCGATCTCCTCCACCTCGAAGGCGAAGCCCTGCTCCTCACTGGCCAGCGCGGCTTCTGCGATCCGCCGGCCGTGCAACCGGTAGCCCGATTGATTGTCGGGGATGTGCTCGCCCAATGCCCGGGAGAACAGCTTGCGGCTGACACTATTGGTGAACCAGCGGATAGGGGGCATGTGCCGGTAGTCCCGCATGCCGATGACCAGATCGGCGCCGGTACGGTGCCAGGCTTTGAGGAATTCGGGGATCTCAGCCGGATCGTGCTGGCCGTCGCCGTCGAGGGTGAGAAGTGCCGCCCAGGGCACCGCGGGACCGGCGGCCGTGGCAACGTTGCCGTCCCCGCGCGCCGCGCCATCCCCGCGTCCCGCGATATCCTCCGCCGAGCCCAGCGCCCAGCGGAACCCTGCCTTCAGGGCCGCTCCCTTGCCTCGGTTGGGCTCGAGGCGAAGGACCTGTGCCCCGGCCGCCGCGGCTTCCTTCCCCGGTCTCGTCCGTCGAGCCGTCGTCCACAACGAGCACCGGCAGCCCTTGGGCGGCGACTGCCGAGACCACGGAACCGATCCGTCCTCCCTCGTTGTGTGCGGGGACGATGGCGAGCACTCCGACGCCGAGAGCCTCGAGGTCGGGTGCCGGCTCGACGAAAGCATCGCCGGCTCCGGCGTTGTCGGATTGTTGCCGCACGGGATGGTGCCTACAGCCCGCTTACTCGGAACGCCCAGCGGCGGTGCGCGCGCGCTGCAGTCGGCCCTCGATGGCCGCTGCCAATTCGTCCGCCCGCTGAGAGCCCAGCATGACCCGAGATCCGCTCCGGAGCGTCAATTCCACCCCACGGTTACCACTCACGTTGTAGGCCACGTTGTCCTTGGACCAGCCCTTGATGCCCCAGCCACCGTATTCCTTCACCGCGTTGTAGGTCCGGACCTGCACCTGCGCGATGTCCCGTAGGGGTATGGCACGACGCTTGAAGGGACGGTAGTTGACCAAGACCTCGTCGTCCGTCACCTGCAGCACGAGCGCGGCCAGGCCGAACAACAGCGGGAGCCCTATCCCAATGAGGAGCCAGATCGCCCAGACCAGCCAGTCGGGGGCAGGATTCTGGCCGACACGCTCTCCCCTCAGGACCTGCTCTACGAAGGGCCACCAGGCCAGTGCTGCCGGACCCACCACGAGGATCCAGATCCACCACTGCCGGAAGCGTTGTTCCTCGCGGTAGATGGGCGGCACAGAGTTTGTCGACGAGGATGATGACATGCGTCCCAGTATACCGAGGCGTGGCCGCGCCGAGATCAATTAGGCCGTGTCGCCCGTCGACTCGAGCCCTATCGGCTATAATGCACATATGTGCAAAACGGCCCTATGTTGAGGAGTACGGCGTGGCGAGACCGGCCAAGTGGCGTTGCGTGGAGGTCCATCCTGGTACCCGGGTCTTCGGACCGGCCGGGGTGCCCGTGAGGGAAGTCGCCAGAGTGTCCATCTCCTTCGACGAGCTTGAAGCCCTGCGCCTGCTGCACCTTCAAGGAGCTACACAGCAGGAGGCCGCGCACAGACTCGGGGTCTCCCGGTCGACAGTGAGTCGCATGGCCGGACGCGCCCACCAGGCCGTCACGGAAGCCCTCGTGCTGGGGAAGGCGATATTCATCGAAGGAGGACCGGTCACCGTCGTTCGCGTCGAGACGACGTCATTCGACGCCGGCGAGCCGCTCGGACCCCGGCACGTACCACCCACAACCGCGAAGTCAAACCACGGAAGGAGAGATCGTGACCATCGGAGTGCCCTATCTCAACGGGAACGTCAACGCGCATTTCGGCAGCACCCAGGCCTTTCTCATCGCCGAGACGGCAGATGGAAAGGTCGAGCGGACTTCACTCTTCGAACTGCAGGGGATGCAGCACAACCACTCGGGTATTGCCGGGTTCCTCAAGGACCAAGGCGTGCAGGTGATCCTCGCTGGAGGCATGGGCGCCCCCATGCAGCAAGCGTTGAAGCAGGCCGGTTTCAGCGTCTACTGCGGTGTCAGCGGCCCGGCCCTCGAGGCGGTCGACGCCTTCCTGCGGGGAGAGATCGAGCATTCGGAGAGCACGTGCGGCCACCATCACGGGGAGCACTAAGGCACATCCGCAACATGGGTCGATAGCGCGCGGGCCATGGCGAAGCCGGAAGTCACCCATGAGTGAGTTGGCAGCGGTAGCGAAGATCGCTGTCGGCCTGGCCGGCAACGGCCTTCGCTACCGCTATCTGCGGCTGGTCGGCAGGCCGGGGAGACCCCAGGCCGTCAGCTTGGAGGTCACCCACCGTTGCGTGTGTCGGTGCGTCATGTGCAACATCTGGAAGATCCCCGCGTCGGTGCCCGATCTTTCGCTCGAGCAATGGAACGAGCTGCTCTCGAGCCCGCTACTCGCCGACCTGCGAGAACTCGACATCACGGGCGGCGAACCGTTTCTACGCGACGATCTGGTGAACCTCGTCGGCGAAGTCTGCAGACTGAAGGCCGGCCACCTAACCCGACTGTGCTCGATCGCCATCACCACCAACGGCGTTCTGTGCGACCGGGTGATCGGCATGGTCGAGGAGATGCTGGTGCCCATGGAGAGGGCCGGGCTCGACCTGGTGGTCGTCTGCGCACTTGACGCTATCGGCGAGTCGCACGACCGGATCCGGCAATATCCGGGCGCGTGGAACAGGGTGGATCGCTGCGTCGATGGGCTGACCGGACTCAGGGAGGAGCATCCCAACCTGATCGTCGGGGTCAAGACGACGGTGCTGCCGCAGAATGTGGGACAGGTGGATGCGATCGCCGACTACGCCCGGAAGCGCGGCTTGTTCACCATCATCTCTCCCGCGATCGTGACCGGTGGTCGCTACCTGAACACCGACAGGGCAGGCGAGATCGGGCTGAACGAGGAGCAGCGGGCCGCGTTGGCCGTGTTCTTCGAGAGCCCCGCATGCGGGTGGAGCTACCACGCCGCAGTGCTTGCCCGCTATCTGCGGACCGGAAGCGTCACGAAACCTTGCACGTGCGGCTACAACTATCTGTTCGTGCGGAGCAGCGGTGAAGTCCTGCTCTGCCCCCTGCTGCCCGACCCGGTGGGGAACGTCTCCGAGACCCCCCTGGAAACGCTCTTCTCCTCCGCCCAAGCACGCCGGATCCGCCGTCGGGTCGGAAGGATCATGGAGTGCAGCCACTGTACTGAGCCGGGGCTGGAACGCTACGCCCTACCCTATGAGGGCTTCTCCTACCTGCGCACCCTGTTGCGGCAAGGGCCGCGACCGTTCCTGCGGCTCCACCACCACATGGGGCTCGACAAGTACGTCTAGCTGAACAGTTTCTTGGCCGCGTCCGCGACGTCCTCGAGTCCGGCGGAGCCTCCGCTCCCGCCGGCTACGACCTTGTCCAGTTCTCCCGCGAGCGGAGCCGGCAACTTCTCTTTGAGGAATCCCAGCACCGTGGAGACGGCCTTCTGGGCCTGTTCAGGAGAGATACCCACCTTGTCGGTGACCAACTTGACCAGCTCATCCATCACTACCTCCTTCTGCCGAACGACACCGCCTCCAGTATGGCCTCCCCGGCGCCGTAGGTAAACCGGCGGCCGCCCGCAGCAGAGCTTCCAGCCTGTAAAATATGGCGACCGCGATCGCCACCACGAGGAGGAGCCCTTCCCCCATGGTCATCACCGACGTACTCGCCCGCAACGCCGCGCTCTACGGAGACGAAGTCTGCCTCGTGGGAGTCAATCCGGAGGCCAAGGAGAAGCGCGAGGTCACCTGGCGCGAATACGAGCTCATGGAGACCAATCCCCTCGACCATCTCCCGCCGCGAGATGACGTGGCGCCACTTCGACGAGGCCGCCAACCGCTTCGCCAACCTGCTCCTCGAGCCGGGGCATCGGCAAGGGCGACAAGGTGGCCATCCTCCTCATGAACTGCCTCGAGTGGCTACCCATCTACTTCGGCATCCTCAAGAGCGGGGCGGTCGCCGTCCCCATGAACTACCGCTACACCGCGGAGGAGATCGAGTACTGCCTCAAGCTGGCCGAGGCCGACGCCCTGGTCTTCGGACCGGAGTTCATCGGCCGGGTGGAGACGATCATGGACCGTATCCCGGCACGTCGACCCTCGCTTCTTCGTGGGCGGCACTGCCCCACCTTCGCCGAGAGCTACAGCGAGGTGGTCGCCGACATGCTCCCCGAGCCCACCGGCCGTCGAGCATCTCCGAAGACGACGACGCCGCCATCTACTTCTCTTCGGGCACCACCGGCTTCCCCAAGGCCATCCTGCACGACCATCGCAGCCTCATGTCGGCCGCGATCACCGAGCAGCAGCACCACGGCCAGGGCCGCGACGACAACTTCCTGTGCATCGCCCCCCTCTACCACACCGGCGGCAAGATGCACTGGTTCGGCAGCCTGCTGGCCGGCAGCAAAGGCGTCCTCCTGCGGGGTACCAAGCCGGAGTGGATCCTCCAGGCCATCTCCGACGAGAAGGTCACCATCGTCTGGCTGCTCGTCCCCTGGGTCCAGGACATCCTGGAGGCGATCGACAGCGGGGACGTGAACGCTCGACGACTACGAGCTCGACCAGTGGCGCCTCATGCACATAGGCGCCCAGCCGGTGCCGCCGAGCCTGGTGCACCGCTGGCTGGAGCACTTCCCCCACCATCAGTACGACACCGACTACGGCCTCACCGAGTCGGTCGGGCCCGGCTGCGTGCACCTGGGCGTGGAGAACGTCCACAAGGTGGGCGCCATCGGCAAGGCCGGCTATGACTGGGAGACCAAGATCGTCGACGAACTCGGTGGTTCCAGTGGCGCCAGGGCGAGCGTCGGCGAGCTGGCGGTCAAGGGGCCCGGGGTCATGAAGTGCTACTACCACGATCCCGAGGCCACGGCCGCCGTGCTCAAGGACGGCTGGCTGCTCACCGGCGACATGGCCCGCGACGACGAGGACGGCTTCATCTATCTGGTCGATCGCAAGAAGGACGTCATCATCACCGGCGGGGAGAACATCTACCCCGTGCAGGTGGAGGACTTCCTCCACCGCATCCCGACATCAAGGACGTGGCCGTCATCGGCCTGCCCGACGAGCGCCTGGGCGAGATCGCGGCGGCCGTCGTCCAGCTCAAGCGCGGTCACCAGCGCACCGAAGCCGAGATCATGGAGTTCTGCCTGGACGCTGCCTCGCTACAAGCGTCCGCGGAGGATCATCTTCGACAACGTCCCGCGCAACGCCACCGGCAAGATCGACAAGCCGGCGCTCAGGCGCGCGTATCACGTGGAGGGTCTGGTGCAGGCGGAGACGGAGCACTGAGGTCGGCCGACGCATGACGGCAAGACCGGCATCCCCCCTGCTCGGACACCTATGAGCCGCGCCCGATGAGCTTTCCCTATCTTCTCGCCATAGCCCTCGGCCTGGCCATGGACGCCTTCGCCGTCTCGACGGCGTGCGGCGTACAGGTGGCGGTGCTCAGATACGGCCACGTGCTACGGGTGGCGTTGGCCTTCGGCTTCTTCCAGTTCATGATGCCGGTCATCGGCTGGCTGGCCGGATCCAGTCTCTCGGGGTGGGTGGAGGCTGTCGATCACTGGATCGCGTTCGGCCTTCTGGCTCTGATCGGCGCGAAGATGATGTGGGAATCGTTTCGCGAATCGGACGCGCCGACCAAGGATCCCACCCGCGGCTGGAACCTGCTGGTGCTCGCCGTGGCCACCAGCATCGACGCGCTGGCAGTGGGACTCAGCCTGGCCTTTCTCAGCGTCTCCATATGGGTGCCCGCCTTGGTGATCGGTATCGTCGCGGCCTTGCTCAGCGCCATCGGGGCCATCTTCGGCTGCCGCCTCGGGCACCGCTTCGGGGTGTGGGCGGAGAGGGCCGGGGCCCTGGTCCTGTTCGGCATCGGGATCAAGATCCTCGTCGACCATCTCTCGTAGCGACGCGCCGGACTCGCGTCGCCGCCGCTCCCCTTCTTCCGGCCTTCAGCCGGGCCCTCGCCCCTCTGCACCTCTGGTTAAATGAAGAGTAAAGTGCTATAGTTTTATGCGCTTTGACACTCGTCCGAAGGACGGAATATGAAGAACAAATGGACCTGGTGGGGCGTGGCCTGTGTGGTGGTCGGGGATCGCACTCCTGGTTGTGGCGGGGGTCCTGGGAGATCGCGGCGTCGGAGATCGGACGTTGGCGCGGATCGCGGACGTTCCCGCGGGAGTGACGACCACCGTGGAGCGTCACTTCATCGAGCAGATGATCCCGCATCACGAGGATGCGGTGGCGATGGCCGAGCTTGCGCTCACCCGAGCTCAACATCCCGAGATCAAGCAGCTCGCTGAGAACATCATTCGCACACAGACGCAGGAGATCCAGCAGATGGAGGCCTGGTACCAATCCTGGTACGGCGAAGACCCGCCGGAGTACGGGACGGACGAACGGACGTGGGGCCGGGGCGGCATGATGGGCGGCGGCATGATGGGCGGCGGCATGATGGGCGGCGGCATGATGGGAACCGATCTCGACGCCCTCGAGGCAGCTCCCGATTTCGACAAAGAGTTCATCGAGCAGATGATCCCGCATCATCAGATGGGCGTGATGATGGCACGGATGGTGGATGCCCGTACCGACCGGCCGGAGATCGAGCAGTTGGCTGACGCCATCGTCAAGACGCAGAGCGCCGAGATCGACCAGATGCGGGACTGGTACCGAGCCTGGTATGAGTAGGTTCCGATGGGAGGCTTGAGATGATGTGGGACGGCGGATACATGATGGGGGCCGGCTGGTTCTGGATGCCGGTCATGCTGATAGCTATCGCCTTGATAGTCGTGGGCGTGATCTTGCTGATCCGGGGGCTGAGTGGCCGGCAGGCCGATGGCTCCGCCGCGCAGGCGGGGACGGTCGCCCCACCGGCGCGGACCAGCGAGACGGCTCTTCGTGTACTCGAAGAGCGCTATGCGCGAGGCGAGATAGACCGCGACGAGTTTCTGCGTCGGCGGGAAGACCTTACGACCTGATCGCGTGCTGATGACATCGTGCCGCGCGGAGGCGCCGCGCGGAGGCGCCGCCGTGTCGGAGCACGTCAATATATCCAGGGGATGATCCTGCGGGGCACACGGCGCTCGTACTCCGTCCATAGATCCCCATACTTGGCCGCACACCGGCGCTCGTCGGCACGCTCCCTCGGGAGTAGAAGGGCCACATAGTACAAGGGGTAGAGCCAGACCACCCACACGGCGGGATAGCCCAGGACGAGGGTCAATCCGACAGCCATCAGGATCTCCCCTAGGTAGTTCACATGCCGGGACACTCCCCAGAATCCGCCTGCGAGCAGGGAGTTCTTTCCGTCGCTCAGAACCCGCGGCTTCATGAAGCCCAGAAACACCCTTTCGGGTTGCCGCTTGAACGTGTACTTCTGCATGTTGGCTCCACGAGCGAGGCCCCAGCCGGCGAAGAAGATGATCGCATAGAGCACCAGCAGCCAGGACTGCGTGCCGGGATCCGGTTCGTCCGCCACCGCCCACAGCCCTACCGCGTAGAAATACGGGTAGAAGGTGAAGCAGCCCCAACCCAGCTTGAACCCGACGCGCTCCGAAAAGATGTCATATGTGTAGAGATGGACCCGCTCGAAGACGAGATAGTCGACGACGAACCAGAAGAACAGGGCGCAGTAGAGCCCGACCCCCGGAGAGGCGCCAGAGCCGAATGCGAGGATGTGATGAGCCGTGAACGAGAGCAGATTGAGCGCCAGCATGGCGGCGCCGATCAGGTACAGGAACATCTTCACGTCCACTCTGTGGCCCAGGGACTGGGGATTCTCCAGGCGCCCGAAGTAGAGGTCGGCGATGAGGCTCCGCTGCGTTCGGGGGGCCGGCACTACCAGCGCAATGCTGAACAGCACCCCCAGCACGGCCGAGCCGATCAGTCCCGACCAGCGATGGGTGTAGAGCCAGTCCCAGGCGAGCGCGCCGCTCCGGCCAAGGATGACCCACAGGAGGATGAGCACCACGAGCACCAGGAACCCGTTGAGCCGGTAGCGCAGAGGCCTGCCGGTAGCCGGATCGATCACGTAGCCCTCGACTCCCCGGGCCGGCAGCAGCAGGTGGAGGATCAGGATGACTGCATAGATGATCCAGGGCGCAAAGAAGCCCGCGGCGAAGTCGGTCATGGAGTCTCCTCGGTGGTGGTTCCGGCAGCGCCCGGTGGCGACGGTCCGGCTTTCGGCGACTCCGCCAGCGAGGACACCGCCGGCGAAGCCAGATCGCACGTGTTACGGGCCATGATCGAGATCGCCATTCGCCGCGGCAGGACGCGGGTCATGAAGGCGTTCGCGACCCGATTGACCTTGCCAGGGATAACGATCGGGCCCTTCCCCAGCGCTCGCAGCGCCATTTCCACGACCTCTTCGGGAGAAAGGGTGCCGGGGGCATCCTTGCCGCCTGCCGCTCCGGTGTATCCGGGCGTCCGGACAGCCCCAGCGCAACATGCGATCACATCGATCCCCTGGTCCTTCAGTTCGTACCACAGGCCTTCCGCCAGGACGCGGGTGAACGCCTTGCTGGCCGCGTAGGTGGCGATCTTTGGCGAGCCCTGGTTGCCGGCGAGTGAGGTCATCAGGACGACACCGCCCCGGCCTCGCTCCCTCATCGCCGGGAGGAGCGCTCGGAGCAGGGCGAGCGGGGCGCGGATATTCACGTCGACGACCCCCGTCAGGTCCTCAGACGTGAGCCAGGTGAAGTCTCCGATCGGGGCATGCGCCGCGTTGTAGACCACGAGCCCGACATCGAGGTCCGAGCACGTATGCTGCAGGCGTTCGAGGAAGTCCGGACGGGCGAGATCACCGTCAAGGACCCGGACTTCCACGCCAAACGAGACTCGCACGTCGTCCGCCAACTGGTCGAGGAGATCCAGGCGACGCGCGACGAGAACCAGGTTGAGGCCGCGCTGGGCGAGAGCGCGAGAGTAGGCCGAACCCAGCCCCTGCGAAGCACCGGCAACCAGCGCCCAGGGGCCGTAGCGCTCAGCGAATCCCCGGTGATACCGTACAGGGGTAGTTCGACTCGTCTCAGTCATCAGCCCTCGGAGCATACCGAGGCCGGGCCGAGCTGTCTATGGCTGGCGCCCACGGTACCCAAGATCGACCCACGCTTGGAGGAGTCATGAGAAACCTGGAGACCGACCTGTCGATCCTGCAGAAGTTCGACTTCGAGTACGCCCCGGTCGGGGTCAAGTTCCTGTTCAGCCGCCCCGAGGGTATCGAGCGGCTGGACAAGCCGGCCGCGTTCTGCGAGATGGTGCGGGTGGCGCGGGAGAAGGGCACCCCGTTCTACTTCTCACGAAACGAAGAGGATTGCTTCGGGAGGGTCGTCCTGGGAATGGAGGACGCCCCCATGTACGCCGAAGCGGGTCTGCTCGGCGAGAAGTTCGGCGTGTACGAGGAGCCCCGGGCCAACGAGAGGATCTATCAGCATATCCCCCGGTTCGCCAAAGGCACCGTCAACTACGCCGCCTTTTCGGTGCTGGAAGCCCTTACCTTCGAGCCGGACTTGCTGATCCTGATGGCCACCCCCTCCCAGGCGGAGATCGTGCTCAGAGCCATGAGCTACTCCACCGGCGAACTATGGAGGAGCGTCAAGACCCCGGTGCTGAGCTGCGCCTGGATCTTCGCCTACCCGTGGCTGAGCGGCGAGGTCAACCACATGGTGACCGGCATGGCCTTCGGCTCCAGAGCCAAGGAGGTCTTCCCGGCGGGCTGGATCCTGATATCCATCCCCTGGGACAAGATCGCGATGATCGTCAAGAACCTGCAGAAGATGACCTGGGACCTCCCCTCATACACCGAAGGGCGCGAGAAGTTCATGGAGCGGGAGGCGGGAATCCGCGAGGAAGGTAGGCTGATGGTGGAACGGGAGGCGGCGGAGAGGTAGCTACTGCGGACCAGCCTTGTACGTCACCACCGTGACTCCGGACGAGTTCTTGATCGCCAAGATGTCTCCGTCGATCTGATAGGTCGCTGCGGTCTGCAGCGCAAGAAGGTAGTCAGTCTCCTGTTGCATCACGGCGGGGGCGCCGGCCTTCCGCGTGCTGGATATGGTCCCCACGGTCAGCTTGTCGCCATCGACGGTGTACTTACCCGAGTACTGGTTGATCCCCCCGTTGCCGCTCAGGTCACCTTCCCCATCTCTAGGAGCGGCGAAGATAGCATCCACGGACGGGGTCGGGAGGGCGTCCTTCATGGCTCCGGTCACCGCGTACGTCGTCATGATCCACGTGCGGCCGTCCAGCGCCAGATCCTCCTGATCATCTTCCCCGCAGCCGTAGACGAAACCGGCAAGCAGGGCTGAGCAGACCAGCAGCCCTGCGACGAGCACAAGTCTCCACCGTCTCTTCATCGGACCCCCCTGCTCTATCGCGGCCTCTGCTCGACGGTCCCACTCTAGCAGCGCGAGGGCGGCCTGCACCACTATCGGCGCGAGGACCCCGGCCCTGTGACGCAGGATAGTCCCGCCGGACCGTTGAATTGGGTGCATGCGCACAACCGACGAGGGGGTATACATGAGCCCGGAGCGTGAAGTGCCGGTCGCCGCGGCCGATGACGGGATTCCGGAGATCGAGATGCCACCCGAGTGGGAGGTGCTCGAACAATCCGCGGACGCTTCCGGCGCCCCTCCCGCGGCCCGAAGATTCACGATCCTCTACAAGGGCCTCGCAGGCCGACCGAGCGGTCTCCTGCTTGCTCTCGCGTGCGCGACCATCGTCCTCTATGGCATGCGCTACGCCAGGTCGATCCTCGCCCCCATCCTGCTCGCCATGTTCATCGTGATGGGTCTGAGCCCGATACTGCAGTGGCTCAAGCGCAAGGGGCTGCCCCCCTGGGCGGCCATCCTCATCGTGCTCGTGGGCTTCCTGGTGGTCGCCGCTATTCTTGTGGGCATCATCGCCACGTCACTCGCGCAGATCAACTCCCGGGTCCCCGTCTACCAAGAGAGCTTGGGACGGGTCGCGAACACCGTCCAGACCTGGTTCGGGGATCGGGGCATCGACGTGAGCGGGATCACCAGCAACATCCTCAGACCCGACAAGATCATGGGCTGGGTGACTACGTCCGTCAGGATGCTGATCTCGCTGCTGACAAATGCCTTCCTCTTGATCCTCATCGTCGCCTTCATGATCGCCGAGGTGTACTCGTTCCCACGCAAGATGCATGCCCGAGTGCAGTTGGGTCCCGTGCTGGGCAGGGCCTTCGACAACTTCGCCGGAGTGACGCGCACTTTTCTGTTCACCCTCACCTGGATCAACGCCCTCACGGCGGTCTTCGCGGCGATCGTGTACTACGCGTTCGGGGTCGATTTCGCCCTGCTCTGGGCCCTGATGTTCTTCCTCTTGAGCTTCATCCCCAACATCGGCTTCGTACTGTCTGTGATACCGCCGTTCTTCGTCACCCTTCTCGAGTCCGGGTTCACCCGCGCGGCCATAGTGGTAGCCATCGTGATCGTCGTCAACGGTCTGGTGAACAACGCCATCGCCCCCCGGTTCATGGGGGAGAGGACGGGTCTCTCCACCCTAGCCGTCTTTCTGTCCCTCGTCTTGTGGGCATGGATCTTAGGGCCGATCGGCGCCCTGATGGCGGTGCCGCTCATGCTCATGGTCAAGTTGCTGTTCTTGGACACGTATGACAGCACGCGCCCGCTGTCGGCCCTCATCAGCCCATTACCGAGGGCGTTCGAAGACGAGGAGCCAGGCGATACTCCCGCGCAGGAGGGTGCCACGAGGTAGGTGCGTCTACGCCGGCGCCCCCGGCCCCATGGGGATGCCAAGAACGTACCAAAGTATGAAGAACACTATCCATACGACCGTCATGATGAGGAAGTACGGCAGCATGAGGGCGATCACGGTCCCGATGCCCGAGTTTCGGTCGTACCGAGCCGCGAACACGACGATCAACGGGAAATAGGCCATGATCGGCGTGAAGATGTTCATCGGCGAGTCGGTCACCCGGTACGCGGCCAGTACCGTTTGCGGTTCGATCCCCAGTCGCAGGAAGAGCGGGATGAAGATGGGGGCGAGCAATGCCCACTTGGCGATGGCCTGCGGCATGATGATGCCCACTACGAGGGTGATGAGCATGGCCAGGACGAGCAACCCGACATCGCCGATACTCAGACCCTCCAGTAGGTCGCCGAGACTCACGGCGATGATCTGGGGGATGTTCGAGTAGTTGAAGTAGGCGATGAACTGCGCGATGAGCAGGAACAGGAAGAGCAGTCCGGCCAGACCCGCCCAGCCCTTCGTGATCAGCTTGATCCCTTCGGTAGCGCTCTTGATGGTCCCGGTGGCCTTGCCGTAGCAGGCGCCGGCGACCAGGAACACGATCGAGATGATGACGATCAGGCTGTCCATAAACGGAGAGGTGCCGATGATGCTGCCGGTCTCGGGATCGCGCAGGGGCGCCCCCGGGATGAAGGTCAGAAGCGCGACCACCACGATCACGCCCAGGATGCCCAGTCCTGCCCAGCGCAGGCCCTTCGCCTCCGCGGCGGGCGAGACCGACGTAGCGGCGTCAGCGGCCGCTTCAGCCGTGCCGTTCACGGGGGCCAGAGAGGGATCGTAGGCGCCGAGCCTCGGCTCGACGATGCGCGAGGTGATGAACCCGAGGAGAATGGTGAGCAGGATGGTCGACCCGATTCCGAACCACAAGTTCGCGGTGATGTCGATGGAACGGCTGGGATCGACCAGCGCGATGGAATCGTTGGTTATCTCGGTGAGCACGGCGTCGGTGGGCGTGATCAGGAAGTTCACGCCGAAGCCCCCAGCGACACCGGCGAACGCCGCCGCCATGCCCGCAAGCGGGTGGCGTCCCACGCTCATGAACGCCGCCGCCCCCAGTGGGATGAGCACGAGATAGCCCGCGTCGGAGGCGATGCTGGAGATGATCCCGATGAACACGATGATGTACGTCAATGAGCGGGCCGACGACACGGCTACGAGCTTGCGGATGAGAGCGCCGATCAGCCCGGAGGCTTCCGCGAGCCCCACCCCTATCATGACGATCAGGATGATGCCCATGGCCGTGAAGCCCATGAAGTTGCTCACGAAGGACGTGAACAGGTAGCGGACGCCCTCAACGGTCAGCAGGCCGCGGATCTCCACCGTCTCGGTGGTCACCTCGTACTCTTCGGCATCTGCCTGTTCGGCGGGCAGTATCTCGATGGGCGCGCTGGACCCGCCCACGAAGTTCTCTTCTACCGAGACCGGGGGCGGAGCCACCACCTCGTAGGTGGCGCTCACGCCGACCCAGTGAAGGATCTGCGAGATGATGATGACCCCCACGCACAGCGCGATGAACACGATCGCCGGGTGCGGCACCTTGTTGCCCACCCGCTCGATGAAGCTGAGAACGCGCTGCATCAGGCCGGGTCGCTTCGCCTTCTCCTTGGAGCCGCGGCCCTTGCCCGAAGGCTCCGTCCCTGCCGGCTTCGTCTCGGCGCTCATGGCCGCACCCCCGCCTTATAGATCTCAGCCAGGCGACCGAGCAGGTCGGCCTCCGCCAGCACGGCCTTCTCGAACTCGTCCAGAACCACTCTCTCGTTGGGGCCGTGGATGTTGGCGTATCCATCGGTGGTGCCCGCAAGCAGGATCTCTGCCTGAGGAACGGCCCGATTGAGGGCGTTCACGAGGGGTATGGAACCGCCGCTCCCCATGAAGACCGTCTCGGCACCCCACGCCGCCGCCCAGGCCTCCTTGGCAGCCTGGTAGACGGGGCTGGAAGTGCGGGCGGCAAAGCCGTTGCCGGTGGGTCCGGCGTGGACCTCAAGCTGGATGCCGAAGGGCAGAGCGTCGCGCAGATGGCGCATAAGGGCGGCCTGGGCCTCGACGGCGTCCTGTTCGGGATGGACACGCAGGTTCATCGATGCCCGGGCGTACGGAGAAACGGAGTTCATCGCCTTGTCCACTGATGCGACGTCGATGCCGGTGACGGTGATAGCCGGCCCCGACCACACCCGCGATCCCAAGGTCCCGGTGCCGATCAGCGGGCGGCCGTCCAAGACCTGCGCCAAGGCGCGGAACTCCTCCTCGGTGTTGCCGCCGCCGGTCCATTCTTCGCGCCGCAGACCCTCGACCGCCACATTCCCGCGGTCGTCGTGCAAGCGAGGCCAGCGCTCTTATCAGGGCAAGCAGCGCGTCGGGCGCCGCTCCGCCGTACTGCCCGCTGTGCTTGGCCGACTCGAGGGTCCGCACTTCCACGGTGACGTTCGCCATTCCCCGCAAAGCGACGGTGAGCGTGGGCACGCCCGGACGCACGCTGCCCATGTCGCCGATGAGCATGACGTCGGCGACGAACTGCTCCGGGTGCGCGAGGACGTAGGGCGCCAGGGCGCCGCCTCCGACCTCCTCCTGGCCCTCGATCAAGACCTTGATGCCCACCGGCGGCCGCCCTTCCCAAGCCCGCAAGGCCCCGGCGAGAGCGACGATGTTGGACTTGGTGTCGGCGGCGCCCCTCCCGAAGATCGCCCCATCGCGCTCGGTCGGTTCGAAGGGGGGCGAATGCCATTCCGACTCGTCCCCAGCAGGCACCACGTCGTAGTGACTGTAAAGGAGCACCGTTGGGGCTCCGGCAGGGGCGGGGATCTCGGCCATCACGATGGGCGCCGTGTCGGCCAGTTCGAGCGAGTCGACCCGTTCGCAGCCGGCGTCGCGGAACAGCCGTGCCACGGCGTCGCGCGTCTCGAGGAGCACCGGCCACGTGTTCTCGGGGTAACCGATCTCGGACACCGAAGGCATGGCCACGAGCTCGGCCAGTTCAGCCTTGAGTCCCGGCATCAGACTCTTGATGCGGCCTTCCAGACCGGCAGGCGCGCTTGCGCCCCCTGCTCCGCCACTACTCGCCATGCCCCCTCCTTCGCCGTCCCAATCGACCACGGTGAAGAATAATGGAGAGCGGCAGTTTCCGATAGTCTCCGAGCCTCTACCGGCCGCCCACGCAGCAGCATCCGAGCCAGGGCCCTACAGTTGGCGGTACAACCAGACCGCCGGTGTCTTGAAAGCGGCGGCCACCTGCCGAAGCCGCAGGACGGTAGCATCCCATATGTCCGCCGCGGCTTCGCCGGGCGCTTCTAGGGGTCGCTCCGCCGTGGCGCCGGCTTCCACCGGCCACAGCGTTTCGTGGATCCGGGCAAAACGCCTTGAGTTCCTGCGAGACGTGACGTTGCTCAGCAAGCCGTACACCGGATTGCGACCAGCGATCAGGTTGCGGCCCAGGCGGGACAGGATGTTCGAGGTGGAATAGAACGTGGCGTTGCAGACGGTCATCTCGTGGATGATCTGACCTAGGCTGAGGTGCTTGTAGCGGGCGATGGGGAAGTTGAGGGTGTAGTACTTCCAATCGTCGGGATAGGCGTCCATAGGGAGCCTTCCTTCCGCGAACATCTCCTTCCAAAGACGCGTCCCCGGCAGTGGAGTGAGGAACAGTACATTGATGTTGTCCACCCCGTATCGCGTCGCTTCCTCGGCGATGAGGCTCCCAATCCCGGGCCGATCGGAGTCCAAACCCATGATGAACGAGCCCACCACAAGGATGTTGTGGCGATGGATCCGCTCGACCGACGCGGGGATATCGCGCCCCGATAGCATGGCCGACTTCTTACCCAACTCGGGAAGCCCTTCGGGCGTCACCGATTCGAATCCGATGAAGAGTCCGACGCAACCGGCCTTTTTGGCCAGATCGAGCAATTCCTCATCATCGGCGATGTTGACCGTCGTCTGACCGATCCAGATCTTGCCCGTGTTCGCCGCGGCCAGGGCCCGGAACAACTCCTTCGCGCGCTCGATGTGCTGCGGTTTGCGACCGATCAGGTTGTCGTCCACGATAAGCACGCGGTGCTCGGGGATGGACTTGAACTCCTCCACCACGTCGGCGATCGGCCGCTGACGATAGCGCGCACCGTTGAACTGAGTGACGCTACAGAAGCCACAATTGAGCGAGCAGCCGCGGGTGGTCTGGATGGAGCCGAAGCCGTATCCGCGGGGGAGCAGGTCGTGACGGGCCGGAACGATCTGTTCCATGGTCGCAAGGCCGCCATCGTAACGGGGCTTGAGACTCCCGGCCTGCACATCCCTGAGCAGCTCCTCCCACACCGGCTCGGCCTCTCCGGTCACCACCGAATCGACGTAGCGACTCGCCTCGGCCAGGCGCATGGTGGCGTGGATGCCGCCCATGACCACCGGGGTGCCTGCGGCCCGAAAACGCCCGGCGATCTCGTAGGCCCGGGGCGCCTGCGAGGTGAAGGCGGTGATACCGACGAGATCGGGCCTCGGCAACGCTTCGTAGTCCACGGGGCCGAGGTTCTCGTCGAGGATCGAGATCTCCCAGTCTGAGGGGGTGAGACCGGCCAGCACGAGCAGCCCCAGCGGCTTCCAGAGGCGGAAACGGTTCCAAAAACTGCCCCTGCTCAGCGACATGCTCACGAGCGTGTTGGCAGGATTCACCAGATAGAGAAGCATTCAGTCTCCAGACCAGGACAGTCGGCGTGGCAGCGGCAGGAGACTGGGCATAGATTTCCGCACGGGCTACAAGGAAACTGCGACCAAGCCGGTCCCCGAGGTCTGGTCTGATGCCGCCCTGGCGGTTTGCTGTAGAACAGGATACCACCCCGTCAGACACCCCAAACATGAGGTACCGACGCGCGGCGGAGACCCTGCAAGGCGCTCGATCTGTCAGGTGGAGCCGAGCCGGCCGGGCTGGTGAGCGGCCCCCCTCGCCGGAGGGCCACTCACCCTGCTGCCGCTATTCGGCGACCGCTGCCTCGTCCTCCGGGGTTACCGGCTGCGACTGGATGTTCAGTTCCGCCATTGCCTCCTGGAGGTCCTCATCTTCGAGGTCCTCCGGGGGCATGCCGGTGGTTTCTTCGATCTTCTGGGCGTCCTGCTGGCTGAGTTTCACGGCCTTCGCTCCGGCGCTTGCCGCCAGCACCACGGCCCCACCGACGATGATCCTTCTGCGTCGGACTTTCCGCCGAACCCGTCGCCTCATCGCTCGACGGCCGGGACCGCCCAATCCACCTCCACGCATCAGACATCTCCTTTGCCTCGGGGGAACTGCAGACTCGATTATGCTCCTATCTACCCGACTCGCTCGTAGAAGATGCCGGCAGCGGCGCCTTGTCCCCACGTCTGCCCAACATCCGCGCGATCGGGATCAGGATCACCGGCAACAGGATCGCGGCCACCAGCACATACGGAAGCGTCATGGTTCCCGAGAAATTCAGACTCGTGACCAGGATCGCCGCCGCCACGTTCCGCTGAGCAGTCCCCAGGCCCAGCACGCTCCGGGTGGCGGGATTACGGCCGCCCAGCACGAACCCGATCACGAGCGACCCGAGCACGAAGATGATGAGGGCCAGGAAGCCCCAGGAGCCGATCAGGCTGATGATGTTGGAGATATTCAGGCCGAGCCCGGTCACCAACAACAGGAGCAGAGAGACGCCGGATACCTTGTTCATCACCGGGGCCCAGCGTTGCGCGCTCTCCCCGGAGTGAGACTTCCACAGCAGTCCTATCACGATAGGAGCAAGCATCGTGACGATCAGGGACTTCGCGATAGCCCAGGCATCGACCTCGACGCCCGATAGAAGTCGGGGTAGGACGAGGGGCACGTACGCGATGGTGACGATCATCATCAGGAACATCAGGCCAACGCCCAGGGCGATGTCTCCTTTGGCAGCCTGCACCTCCTTGACGAGGAAAGGCGCCCCCGCGACGGTCGACAGGACGATCAATCCGATCTCCAAAGGCTCGTCAAGGGGGAGCAACTTCGTGATGCCATAGGCGAGCAGGGGCACCAGCACGAAGTTCGCCACGAGCGCGAGGATCACTAGGGGAACGTTCTTGAGCGGCCGGACGATCTGGCCTACAGACAGGCTGAGCCCCGTGCCCAGCATGCTGGCGACCACGAACAGCAAACCGGAGAGGGCGGCGACTGAGGAAAAGAACGATTCGGCCGTCATCGCGACTACTCCGCGACCCAGAGCAGCTCCGGGTCGACGTCGTAGGTCCATGGGGATCCGGAGTTCTTCCAGCCGTTCTTCATGCGCTTGCCGTGGTAGGCGCTCCCCGGGTCGTCGACCTTGTCGCCTTCGAACCCGTCGATGACGTTATAGGCCTTGGTGAAGCCCGCTTTGGCCAGGCCGTTCACGGCCAGGGCGCTCCGGCCGCCCGAACGGCACATCACCAGGAGAGTGTCATCGGGCCTGAAAGCCTTCATCACCGCCGGCGCAAAAGCCGGGTTCGGGCTGACGACCGGCTGGTTCTTCTCAGCGTCCCAAGCGTACTTGATGAAGAGGAGCGGGATGTTCTTGGCCATCGCCGGATGGCCGACGAAGATGTATTCCTCGGGCGAGCGGACGTCGAGGATGTGGACGCCATCGGGGTCCACTTCCCACATCTCATACGCCTCCTGGGCCGTCGCGTAGAGACCCAGGACGGTCTGCTTCTTTTCGGGGACCTGGTAATCGGTCATCGATCCATCTCCTTGCGAGCGCGCCGCACCGGCGGGATGACGAACAGGATCTAGCGCAGCAGGCCGACGCCGTTGCGACGTCCAACACCCACGCCACCGACCGGCCCGGGAGGGTTCGGTCCCCGACCTACGCCACCGACCGGGCCGGGGGGATTGATCCCGCCGCCGACGCCGCCGACAGGTCCGGGGGGATTCGGACCACGACCTACGCCGCCGACAGGTCCGGGGGGATTTGGTCCACGTCTGGGTCCCATGATGTTTCCTCCTTTGAGCGAATGACTATCGCATGACTATCGCCGGATGTTGCGCCGCAAGATCCTGCGCTACTCTGCGGCGATCGACTCCTTGAACTGCTCAACGATCTCGGGCGCGATCTGTACGCGCTCCACCAGCCTACCGCCCGCATCGACGATAGCCTTGCGGAGATCCGCGACCCACAGGTTCTCCCACAGGAAAAGCACCGCCGCGGAATTCGCCGGCAGTCTGCTCGCCGCGATCTGCAGGTCGTCGTTTGTGAAGAGGTTGGAGAGATGCTCGCCCATGGGGACGAATATCTCGTAGGTCTCGGGGTCTAGGTCGTTGAGTTCCAGCGTGCGCGTGCTACCGTCCTCCTCCTTCTGGATGAAGACGATGTCGACGAAGCGCACGATGCCGCGGTCGGCAAGATGCAGAAGTTCGGGGATGATCTTGCCCGAGAACTTCGGGTCATCGAATTCGATAAGGGCATACTCCAGGGGAAGGTCCAGCATCGTCGTCCTCCTCGTGTTCAGTAGGGGTTCCTAGGAACCCCTCTTGTCCTTGCGCAGTGCTAACTGAGCTCGCACGCCTTCTGCTCGCCCGTGCTACCCGAGCCGCGCCGACATCGCGTCTTCCAGCTTGGTGGCTTCGGGGAGCTTCGCGCT
>CAVZSN010000003.1:0-399277 GCA_963777945.1 uncultured Actinomycetota bacterium | reverse complement strand
ACTCAGCCGTGTGCACACACTGTAGCCCGCCGCACTCCTGACATGGACCGCGCGTGCGCCCTCCCCGGCTCTTTTATCATCTCCCACATGGGGACACCGAGCTTGTCGAAGGTGACGCGCTGGACCACGTCGAACCCGAAGTGCTCGTATAGCCGCACATTCTCTTCGGTCTCGGTCTCCAGGTAGATGGGCAACCCCTCCCCGTCACAGCGGTGGATCAGAGACCGCAGCAGCGACCCTCCCAGTCCGTTGCCTTGGTGCGCGGCCCTCACCCCGAGAAGCAGCAGATAGACATACGGGCCTCCCCGCAGTGATGCGCGCGCGATCAGAAGACAGGACCTTCAGTTCGGCCATCCTCCTGCCGGCGTTGGCCCCCATCCTCATCGTGGATCCCAAGGCGCCGCTGCGGAACACGCGCCAGAGGGTCATGTCCGAGAACCGGCCCGGCACGATGGCCAAGACGCCTTCGAGCCCCTCCGAGGTCGCGTAGACCTCCCCGTACTTCAGGCAGTGCCTGACCGGCACCTCGAAGCAGGCCGGATACCGCCGATCCAGGTCGGACTCGCCCTCAAAGACCTTCTGCCATAGCGGGTCTCGGGAGAAGGCATCGGCCATAGCCTCACCCGCACGGACCGCATCGCGCGAGGTGAGCCGATAGAGACCATCCGTGCTAGATGACATCAGTCGAGCAGAACGCCGGCGATCTTCGGGTGCCCCGCATGGAGGCGCGCGCCGGGATCGTCAGAGCTGAGCGGCCTCATCGAGACAGAGTCCTGCCGTTGTGCTCCGGTCGATGATCCCCTACGCAGCGTGCCAGAGAGTCTCCGACCTGTCCCCGACGTGCCGCTTGCGGATCAGTGCCTGCCCGAACTTCGGCCGAGAATCCGTTCGTCATCGACGCTCCTTTCGTCGCGGTGAGGGCTTCAAGTCATCCTCCCGTGTGCGCGGGTGTCCCCGCCAGGTCAACGATCGCCTTGATGCGCTTCTCCCGTGTCTCTGCCCGCTTGGCCGTCGTCAACCAGTAGAGGTACTGTCTCTTGCGCGACGCAGGCCAGAGCTGGAACCTCTCCCAGACGGCCGCATCCTTCCTCAGGGCCCGCTCAAGGTCTGGCGGGATCGAACCCACGTCCTCACGCGCCGCGGCCGCATCCCACTCGCCGTTCGCTTTGGCCTCCGCCACCTTAGCGAGGCCGGCCGAGGTCATTCGGCCTTCGGCGATGAGCCTCTCGACGCGCTGTTCGTTGCTCTCCGCCCAGATGCTGCGCTGCCTGCGCGGAGAGAAACGTACCGCGTAATGCTGCCCGTCGACGCTTCTTGTGCGACCATCGATCCAGCCGAAGCAGAGGGCCTCCTCCACCGCCTCCTCGTAGCGTAGAGAGGGTCCGTCGGCCCCCTTCTTGCGGAGGATCACCCAGGCTTCTCTCGCCGAGGCGTGACTCCGCTCCAGCCAGGCCCGCCAGTCCTCGCGTGTGTCGAACGTCGGGTGTGCGCTCGTTGCGCTCATTCAGGTGCTCGCCTCAGTCTCCCTGAGATAGCGCAGCGGCGCCGCAGCCATCACCTTGAGCACGTCCAGTTCGGCCATCTCGATCCTCCGGAAGTGCAGTCTGTTTTCGAAGCGCGAGATTCCCGGACAGCGTCGACATGCAGGCTCACGATCTCCAACTGGTGAAGCATTACCCCACACGACGCCACGTCAGACACGAACGACGCGTGTCGGCTCGTTGTCCGGGGACCAACCGACCGTCACAGAACGAGCAACAACAGGCCCGCCACCCCGGTCATGACCATGACGAAGACGCGGTAGGCCCTTTCCGGCATACGGCCGGCCGCCAGGATGCCGATCGCAGCCCCGGCCGCTATCGCGGGAACCATGATCGCGGTGAAGGTCAGTGTGCCCGCGCTGATGTTCTCCCAGAAGAAGATATGGAGAGGGATCTTGGCCAGGTTGATGATGAGGAAGACCAGGCCGCCGTACCGATGAGGGAGTTCTTGGGCAGACGCATCGACAGAAGGTAGATGGCGGTTATCGCTCCTGCAGCGTTGCCGATCATGGTCGCGAAGCCCGCCGCCAACCCGGCCACGACCGCAAACCACAGGGTATGCGGATAGCGAGGCTCCTTCTTGCGCACGTCCTGCCATACCATGAGCGCCAGCAGTGCCAAGATGATGCCGCCCAGTAGGTATCGGAACGCGTCTTCGGACAGCATTCCGCCCACCGCCACGCCGACTCCGAGCCCTACGAACGTGCTCGGAAGAAAGCTTGAGCAGGTACTTCCATTCTGCATTCCTGCGATACCACGCCACCGCGAAGAGGTCGCCCACACACAGCATGGTCAGAAGGATGCCGGTGGACGCTCTTCCCCCGAACGAGATGGCCATCAACGGGACGAACATCAGCGTCAGGCCGGTGAGTCCGGCCTTGGACATGCCGATCACCATGGCGCTGACGATGGCGAGCGCCCACTGATAGGCCTCTACCTGAGAGATGTCAAAGTGCATATCTGCACCCTCGCTGCATCAGATCCTCCAGAAGAAGGGGCGCCTTTCGGCGCCCCCAGGTAACAGCACACGATCTTGCCGAGAGCCTACAACTCGTCCGGCAACTCATTGAGCTCAGCCAGCGAAAACACCGGCCCATCCACACAAACATACTTGGGCCCCACGTTGCAGCGCCCGCAGATGCCGATGCCGCACTTCATGCGCTTCTCGAGCGTCGTGTAGGTCTGCTCGTCGGTGAAGCCCAGCTTGCGGAAGCTGATGAGCGCGAACTTGATCATGATCGGCGGGCCGCAGGTGATGGCGATGGTGTCGGCCGGGTCGGGGTTCATGCGCTCGAGCACGGTCGGGACCATGCCCACGTCGCACTGCCAGCCGTCGCATTCACGGTCGATGGTGAGGGTGAGGTCGATGTCGCTGCGCTTCTGCCAGTCGGCGATGTCGGCCTGGTAGGTGAAGTTCTGCGGGGCGGTGGCGCCGTAGAGGATGCTGACGCCCGCGTAGTCGGCGCGGTGCTCCAGCGTGTACTCGATGGTGGCCTTGAGGGCCGCCGAGCCGATGCCGCCCATGACGTAGAGGATCCTCTTGCCCTTCCAGGCCTCCACCGGGAAGCCGCAGCCCATGGGGGCGCGGATGCCCACCTTGTCGCCCTCGGACAGGTTGTGGATGGCCTTGGTGACCTCGCCGGCCTTCATCACCGAGAACTGGATGAACTCCTTCTCGGACGGCTTGGAGGTGATGGCGAAGGTCGATTCGCCCACGCCGAACACCCCGAACTGACCCACCTGGCCGGGCATGAAGGAGAAGTTCTCCTGCACCGCCGGGTCGTCGAAGCGCATGCGGAAGGTCTTGATGTTGGGCGTCTCCGGGATGATCTGGACGACGGTGGCCACCTCGGGAAGATAGGGGTTGCCGCCCAGCTTGCCGGCGCGGGCCGTGCTGGCGCCGGGAACCACGTCGGCGAAGGTGAGGCGGGTCTTGCTGCTGGCCGTTGCCGCTCATGGTGTCAGGCATCTATGCCTCCTCACTTCCGCCTGGGATCGGCGCGCCCAGCGGCCGCGCCCACGCGCTGCGACCGTCTCCGCGGAGCGCGGCTCGCGCCGCGCCGCATTCCGCGGCCGGCGCCGCCACCGGCTCGGCCGGCGGTTGCCCGGCCGGCGACCCCATCACCCGGATGACCTCCCGGATATCGATGCGCGTCGGGCAGTGCATGATGCAGCGGCCGCAGCCGGAGCACAGCAGGCTGTCGTATTTGTCGGGGTAGTACCAGAACTTGTGGCTGAAGCGGTTGCGGAACCGGTTGGCCTTCTTGGCCCGCGGGTTGTGGCCCGAGGTCTCCTCGGTGTAGAGCGGGTTGAAGCAGTTGTCCCAGCAGCGGTAACGGTCGCCCTTGGTCTCGACGATCGAGTCGTTGATGCTGAAGCAGTAGCAGCTCGGGCACACGTAGGTGCAGGTGCCGCAACTGATGCAGCGCATCGCCAGGTCGGCCCAGCGGGCGTCGGCGATGTTGTCGTGCAGGTTGTCGCGGACGCCGTCCAGGTCGAACGGGACCTCCACTTTGGTCGCGGCCGCCAGTCTTGATCTCGTTGGCTGCCACGGTCTGGGCGTCCGTGGCGTCGGCGAGCAGCGCGCCGGTGGCTTCCGCGACGGCCTCGCCCTTGTCGGTGAGGGGCTCCACCAGGAAGCCGCCCTCGATCTGGGTGAACAGCACGTCGGCGCCCTCGCGGCTCGACGGGCAGCCGCCGATGGCGGTGCAGAAGCAGGTCGACCGCGGCTCGGCGCAGGTGACCGCCAGCAGCGTGGTGGCTTCGCGGCGGGCGTTGTAGAGCGGGTCGAAGTAGAAGCCGCCGTAGCCGCCGAACACCTGGTCCATCTGGACGAAGCCCCGGGCGTCGCACGGGCGCAGGCCGAAGATCACCTGGCGCGGCGCCTCGTTGATCGGCTCCACCGTCACCGTCTCGTAGCGGGATGGCCGCTTCGCCTTCGGCGCCCTCCGGGATCGGCGCCATCTCGTAGCCGAACTTCAGGTAGGTCTCGGTCTGCAGGAACACGTATTCCTTCGGGCTCTGCTTGGCCAGCAGCACGTCGAGCTCGACATCCTTGCCGGACTGCCAGGGCTCGAACTGCACCACTCCGTCCCGCTTGAACGGCGCGACCACGCGAGCATTCTTCGCCAGCGACTCGAGGAACGCCGGCAGCTGCGTCAGATTTCAAGAATTTCGATCGCCATCGTCCCTCCTTTCAGTCGCCGAATTGGTCTTTGAGGTCGAACACCTGGAACACCGGCTTCTCGTCGAGCTTGGCGCCCGGCTCGAATCCGAACATGTCGTAGATCTCCTTGTTCATCTTCGCGTGCAGCAGGCCGAGCGGGATCTCCACCGGGCAGGCGCGGTCACAGGCTCCGCACGACGGGCAGCGGCCGGCCACGTGGAACATGTGCACCATCTGGAAGAGCAGGTTCTCCTTGGGGCCCACCCTCTGGCTCACCAGCTCCGGCGTCCGCGAGCGGTTCACGCACTTGTCCCAGCACACGCACACCGGGCACACGTGGATGCAGGCGAAACAGCGGATGCACGTGCTGTAGATGCGCTCGAGCAGGGCCTGTTTGGCGTCGTCCGGGAGGTTCTCGTACTGCTCGAGGGCGCTCCAGTCGGGCTTGACCTCGTCGCGATCGGGCTCGGGCTCCAGGGGGCCGGCGGTGTCGTTGCTGTATACCGGGTTGGGGTAACGGCAGTGGCTGCAGGCGATCGAGCTCGACGTCTTCTTGGTCAAATTCTTTCGTCTCTCCGGCGCGGGTGGTGACGGACACCTTGCCCCGTTCCGGGAAGTCGATGGCCACGATCTCGGAGGAGAACTTCTTCTCCAGCTTCCGCCGGTCCACGATGCCGTCGCAGGGGACGCCCACCACGTAGAGCCTGTCCTTGTCGACGAGCTCTTCCTGGAGCAGGGCGCCCAGGGTGCGGCTGTCGCAGCCCTTGACGCACACGCCCACCTTGGCGTCGGCCGGCTCGGGCATGTTGCGCTTGATGAAGGTCACCAGGTTGTGGTGGCAGAGCGGGTTCCAGACGAGCTGGTCCACGTCGGCCGGGTCCTTGACGAACGCCGGGATCACCTCGGAGCTGTTGTAGCCCTGCTTCCAGCCGATGAAGTAGTCCACGCGGCCGTCGGCGAGGGCCTTGGCGGCGAATTCGCGGATGTGGTCCTGCCGGCTCACAGGGCCCTCCCCTCGCGTGGCCCGAGCTTCTCCACTCCGGCGATGAACTCGGTGACCACCTTCTGCCAGCGCTGCCCCTCGGACGCCGACACCCAGGTCCACTTGAAGCGCTCCTTGGGGATGCCCAAGTGGTGGATCATCCGCTCCGCCAGCTCGAACTTGCGGCGGGCGTAGTAGTTGCCTTCGGAGTAGTGGCAGTCGCCGGGGTGACATCCGCTGATGAGCACGCCGTCGGCGCCCTTCTCGAAGGCTTTGAGGGCGAACAGCGGGTCGATGCGGCCCGTGCAGGGCACGCGCACCAGCCTGAGGTTGGGAGGTTGCTTGAAGCGGCCCACTCCGGCCGTATCGGCCCCGGCATAGCTGCACCAGTTGCAGACGATGCCGATGATCTTGACCGGACGGTCACCGGCCGGGGCGCCGGCGCCGGGGCTGTAGCGCCTGGCGCGGCACCCTGGGTGGCGGCGCCGCTGGCTTGGTTGTTGGTTGCTTCGGCCATCTTCACCGCCTCTCTAGGATTGGAGGGCTTCCTCGATCTGGTCGAGGATCGCGTCGGTGGGGAATCCCTTGAGCGCGATGGTGTTCACCGGGCAGGTGGCGACACAGACGCCGCAGCCCTGGCACACCGTCTCGATCACGTGGCTCTTGAACTCGCCCGGCCGTACTTCCTGTTTCTCCGGGGCGCTGAACGGGCAGACCTCGATGCACTTCCAACAGGACACGCAGTCTCTCTGACCGACGATGGCGATCATCGGACTTGTCTTGAGCTTGTCCTTGGCCAGTAGACCGATGACTTTGGACGCGGTGCCCGAGGCCTGGGCCACGGTCGCCGGGATGTCCTTGGGCGCCTGGCAGGCCCCGGCCAGGAAGACGCCGGCGGTGTTGGTCTCGACCGGGCGCAGCTTGGGATGGCCTTCTTTCATGAAGCCGAACTCGTCGTAGCTGATATTGAGCTTCTGCGCCAGTTCCTTGGCGCCGTCGGCGGCCATGATGCCGCTGGCCAGAACCACGAGATCGGCGGCTATCTCCACCTGCTCGCCCAGCAGTGTGTCGGCGCCGCGCACTATCACCTTGCCGTCCTGCTCGTAGAGCTTGGACACCCGACCCCGCACGTACTTGACCCCGAACTCGGTCTGGACCCTCTGGACGAACTCCTCGTAGCCCTTGCCCGTCGCCCGGATGTCGATGTAGAAGACATAGACCTCCGTGTCCATGCCGACGTGGTCTTTGGTCAGAAGTGCCTGCTTCGCCGTGTACATGCAGCACACGCTGGAGCAGTATGGACGGCCCACCGACTCGTCGCGGGAGCCGACGCACTGGATGAAGACCACGGTCTTGGGGTCTTCCCCGTTGGAGAGGCGATGGACGTGGCCGCCGTAGGGCCCGGAGGCGTTCAGCATCCGTTCGTACTGCAGCCCGGAGATGACGTCCTTGATCTTGCCGGCGCCGTATTCGCCGTAGTACTGCTCCCACGGAAAGACCTCCAGGCCGGTGGCGACCACGATCGCGCCGAACCGCTTCTGGACCGATCTCGTCCTGCTGCTCGTAGTCGATGGCGTCGGCCGGGCAGACCCGCTCGCACACCTTGCACTTGCCCGACTGGAAGTACCGGCAGTGTTCCACCTGTATGGCAGCCCGCTTGGGGACCGCCTGCGGGAAGGGGATGTATATGGCCTTGGTCTGTTCCAGTCCGACGTTGAAGACGTCCGGCGCTTTGGCGGGGCACTTCTGCACGCAGATCTCGCAGCCCACGCACTTGTTCCAGTCGACCATGGCGGCTTTCTTGCGGATATCGACGGTGAAGTTGCCCACGTAGCCCGCGACCTTCTCGACCTCGCAGTAGGTCATGAGGGTGATGTTCTCGTGCTGCGAGCAGTCCACCATGCGCGGCGTGAGGATGCAGGCCGAGCAGTCGATGGTGGGGAAGGTCTTGTCCAGCTTGGCCATGACCCCGCCGATCGTGGTCTCCTTCTCCACGATGGTGACCTTGAGACCGGCGTCGGCCAGATCGAGTGCCGCCTGGATGCCGGCCACCCCGCCGCCGATGATGAGGACGTCCTTGTTGACGTCGACCTCGTTCGAATAGAGGGGCTCGAGCAGGCGGGCCTTGGCCACCGACATCTTGATGATGTCCCAGGCCTTCTCGGTCGCGACGGCCATGTCGGAGTGGATCCAGGAGCAGTGCTCCCGGATGTTGGCCATCTCGAAGAGGTAGGGGTTGAGGCCGCCGTTCTCGCAGCAGCGCCGGAAGGTCATCTCGTGCATGTGGGGCGAGCAGGCGGCCACGACCACCCGGTCGAGCTTCTTGTCCTTGATGGCCTGCTGGATGGAGGCCTGACCCGGCTCGGCGCACGTGTACATGGGGTGGTCGGCGTGCACGACGTCCTTGAGGGTCAGCGCCCGTTCGGCGAGAGCAGCCACATCGACGGTGCCGGCGATGTTGGTGCCGCAATGGCAGACGAAGACGCCGATCCTCATGGCTGCGCCTCCTCGTGCGCCGGGCGACGTAGGCGCCGCGGCAGCAGGCTCGGCGACAGCCTCAGTGGCCGGCTTCGTCGCTTCCTCAGCCGCCGCCTTCGCGGCCTTGGCTGCTTCCTTGGCAGCCTTCTCGGCCGCCTTGCGCTCTTCCTCGGCCCTGATGGCCAAGCCCTCATCGATGGCCCGCTTGACGAGCGGCGTCGGGTCCACCACGTTCTGTTTCAGCAAGACGTCGTCGACGCTCAGACCCAGGGCGATCCCCATGCACCTGCGACAGATAGAGGATGGGCACGTTGTAGTCGTGCCGAGGGCTTTGTTGATCTGACCCTGCTTGAGGTCCAGGTTCACGTGGCAGAGCGGGCAAGCCACCACGATGGCCTCGGCTCCGGCGGCCAGCGCCTGCTCGATGATCTTGCCGCTCAGCCTGCGCTGGATCTCGGCTCTTGGGCATGCCCACGCTGGCTCCGCAGCACTCGGTCTTGTAGTTCCACCACTTCACGTCGACGCCGGCAGCCTGGAGCAGCAGGTCCATCATCATGGGCTGCTCGATGTCCTTCTCGCCGGTAAGCTCGCCCGGACGGCCGAGCAGGCAGCCGTAGTAGGGGACGACCTTGAGCTGGGACAGGTCGGTCTTGACCAGGCCGGCGATCTTCTCCTCGCCCACGAACCTCATGAGGTAGTCGGGCAGCGACCATACCGTCACCCGACCGGTGTAGGGCTTGTCGAGCACCGCGTTGACCTCGGCCCGGAAGGCATCGCTCCGCGTGGATCTCGACCTCTGCGTTCTTCTCCCGCTGGAAGCAGGAGGGACAGGGAGCCAGCAACTCGTCGCCGACGAGAGCGGCCTGACGCAGATTGCGGGCGGCCAGAGCCTGGGCCAGCAGATGGTCCATCATGTGCGCCGGGCTGGAGCCGCAGCACGTCCACTCGGGGACCTCTGTGACCTCCACGCCCGAGCACGGCCAGCATCTTGCGGACGGAGACGTCGTACTCCGCTGAGGACTTGTGCAGAGAGCAGCCGGGGTAGTAGGCGAGGGTCATACGGCCACCTCGCCTTCGCCGGCGGCCGGGTTTGCACGGGCTCGCCGCCCGGGCCGCAGGTCGCGCAGGGCGCGGCCGCCCTGGGGGCTCGCCCCGGTCGCCGCGGCGGCCTTCGTCGCGGGCCGCCGCCTCAGCGAAGGCCTTCTCGCGCGCCTTGGCCTTTGCCAGCGTCTTCTTGTAGATGCGGCCCACCTCGTCCGCGCCCTTGGACTTGCGCGGCATGATGGCCATCTTGCCCTTGGTCAGCATGGGGACGGCCAGCCCGGCGTCGCCCATGGCCATCTTGGGGTTCATGGTGCCCAGGTAGAACATGCCCATCATGTACAGCTCGGGCAGCCGGCCGAAGCGGGCCACCGCGTTCATGAAGGCCTCGTTGAAGGTCTTGGCGTGCTCGGGGACGTCGCGTTCCTGGGCCGTCGCGACCGTCTTCAGATCTTCGAAGATGCCCGCGACGTCGATGTTCCGCGGGCAGCGCGCCGTGCACGTGAGGCACTGGACGCACAACTGGATGGCCGTGGAGTCGAGGACCTTGTCGACCAGCCCGACCTGCAGCATGCGCATGACCTGGTTGGGCAGGATGGTCGAAGGTGAAGGCAGCCGGGCAACTCGCCGAGCAGTTGCCGCACTGGTAGCAGTCGCGGACGTCGGTATCGACTTCGGCCAGAAGTCTGTCCCGATAGCGCGCCGCTTGATCTGCGTCGTACCGTATCAAACCTACCTCCTCGCGCGGAAAGAGGGCGAAAACGAGCTGAGAGACTGCCGTCGGCAGCCGGAGATGGGGACACGAAGTCGGCCCGAGCGTGTTCACCGGCCTGATGATGATTGTACTCCGCTGCAGAATCAGGCCAATTCCGGGATATCTTGCCACGGCGCGCCCCTGCGACTCGGCCACGCCCGGCGTAGGTCAACCTGCCATGCCAGGTGTTGATGCCGAGCCGGAGCGCGCTGGTCGTCCTTGGCGGCTCTGGACCACGCCCTTGTTGGCCAGATCGAGCACGTACTTGAGCGTCACGTTGGTGAGCGCCAGGGTGGACGTGCGCGGATAGGCGCCCGGCATGTTCGCGACCGCGTAGTGCAGGATCGCCTTCCTCGTAGTAGACCGGGTCCTGGTGGCTGGTCGCGTGCGTGGTCTCGAAGCAGCCGCCCTGGTCCACGGCCACGTCCACGACCACCGACCGGGGCTGCATCAGGTGCAGCATGTCTCTGGTCACCAGCTTGGGAGCCACGGTGCCGGCGACCAGCACGGCGCCGATCACCAGGTCCGAGCAGGGCAGATGCCGCTCGATGGCCGAGCGGTCGCTGTGCACGGTCACGCAGTTCGGCGGCAGGACGTCGTCCAGGTACTTCATCCGGTCGGCGTCGAGATCGAGGATGGTGACCCGCGCCCCCAGACCCGCGGCCATCTTGGCGGCGTTGATCCCCACGATGCCCCCGCCGATGATCAGGACCTCGGCCGGACAGACCCCCGGCACCCCGCCGATGAGACGGCCGCCGCCCGCCGTGTGGGTAGCCCATGTAGTAGGCGCCCACGGTGACGGCCATGCGGCCGGCCACCTCGCTCATGGGCACGAGCAGCGGCAGTTCGCCGTTGGCCATCTGCACGGTCTCGTAGGCGATGCCCGACGATGCCGCTGTCGAGCAGAGCTTTGGTGAGGTCGGGGACCGGGGCCAGGTGCAGGTAGGTGAACAGCACGAGATCGTCGCGGAAGAAGCCGTACTCCGACGGCAGCGGCTCCTTGACCTTGACCACCATGTCGGAGCGCGACCAGACCTCGGCGCCGAATCGACGATCTCCGCGCCCTTCGCCGGATACTCGTCGTCCGAGAAGTGGCTGCCTGCTCCGGCGGACCTCTCCACGAGCACCGTGTGACCGGCCTGCGTGAGAGCCCACACCCCGCCCGGAGTCAAGCCCACTCGGTTCTCGTTGTTCTTGATCTCTTTGGGGCAGCCGACGATCACGACCTTCTCCTTTCCCGGCGTGAAGCGTCGCCCCCGGCGCCTCCAGCCACCCACCATCACCAGCGCCTCCTAATGTATCGCCGGAGATAGGCGCAGTAAAGCGGGGTAGCAGTCAGGACTGGTCTTAGCCGCTGCGCAGGCCTCCGCCACCACTTCGCGCAGGAAGTATTCGTGCAGCCGGGTATCGTCGGTGAGCTCGGGGTGAAAGCAGACCCCCAGCAGGTGGCCCTGCCGCACCCCCACCGTGCGACCGTCGCACGTGGCCACCACCCGCACCGCGGGACCGTGCTCTTCCACCCAGGGGGCGCGGATGAACACGCCGGTCATGACCGTGTGATCGTCCTCACCCTCGAGGCAGAGATCGACCGGGGCCTCGAAGCTGTATACCTGGCTGCCGAAGGCGTTGCGGCGGACGGTGATATCCATGAGCCCCAGCAGGGTCTGAGTGCCTTCGACCGTGCGGCTGGCCAGCATGATGAGACCCGCGCAGGTGCCGAAGATGGGGTGCTTGGCGGCGAAGCCGCGCAGCGGCTCGGTGAGGCCGAAGGCGTCCATGAGCTTGCCCATGGTGGTGCTCTCGCCGCCGGGGATCACCAGGCCGTCGAGACCGTCGAGCTGCTCGGGAAGCCGGACTTCCACCGCGTCGGCGCCGAGCCGGCGCAGCATCACGACATGCTCGCGGAAAGCCCCCTGGAGAGCGAGGACGCCGATGCGGGGCGAGTTATGACCGGCGAGGCTGTGCGAGAAAGCCGCCGTTGCCTACCACCCGCGATGCTGGATAAGGTTCGCCTCGCCGATGGCGCCGATCTCCAGGCCGGGCATGGCCTCACCCAGTCCCCGGGAGACCTTGGCGATGATGGCCGCGTCCTGATAGTGCGTCGTGGCTTCTACGATGGCTTTGGCCCGCTTGGACGGGTCGCCGCTCTTGAAGATGCCGGAGCCCACGAACACGCCCTCGGCGCCCAGCTGCATCATGAGAGCCGCGTCGGCCGGAGTGGCGATGCCGCCGGCGGAGAAGTTGACCACGGGGAGCTTTCCGTTCTTGGCCACCCAGGCCACCAGTTCGTACGGGGCCTGTAGGTCCTTGGCCGCGCGGTAGAGCTCTTCGTCGCCCAGGGCGCCCAGCTTGCGCATCTCGCCCACGATGGTGCGCATGTGCCGCACAGCCTCGACGACGTTGCCGGTGCCGGCTTCACCCTTGGTGCGGATCATGGCCGCGCCCTCGGTGATGCGCCGCAGCGCCTCGCCCAGATTGGTGGCGCCGCACACGAAGGGCACCGTGAAGGCAAACTTGTCGATGTGGTGGGTCTCGTCGGCCGGAGTCAGCACCTCGCTCTCGTCGATGTAGTCGACCTCGAGCGCCTCCAGGACCTGGGCCTCGACGAAGTGCCCGATGCGGGCCTTAGCCATGACCGGGATGGTGACCGCCGCCTTGATCTCGATGATCTTCTCGGGATCGGACATCCGGGCCACGCCGCCGTCCTTGCGGATGTCGGCCGGCACGCGTTCGAGGGCCATGACGGCGCACGCGCCCGCATCCTCGGCGATCTTGGCCTGCTCGGCGTCGGTGACGTCCATGATGACCCCGCCCTTGAGCATCTCGGCGAGGCCCGTCTTCACTCTGAGTGTTCCTGTGTCTTTCATCGGTGATCCCCTGACGAGGCTTGCTGGCCTTCTTACGATTTTCGCCCGGTAAATGTACCATCCGCGCGCCGACGAAGGCGGAAAACGGGCCGATCCAGCGGCCAGGACCGGCTAGCCGGCGACCAGAGTGTAATCCGTGCGCCGCTGGGCCGGGAACGAACCCCGCCTCCCGGATGGCGCGGACCAGGTCCTCCTGGTTGGCCCTGACCGTCAGCCCGGTGGCTGCGACGACGTTCTCCTCGATCATGGTGCTTCCCAGGTCGTCGGCTCCGAAGCGCAGAGCCACCTGTCCCGATCTTCAGCCCCTGGGTGACCCACGAAGCCTGGATGTGCGGCACGTTGTCGAGGTACAGCCGCGAGACTGCCAGGGTCATCAGATAGTCGACGCCCGTAGCCTGCTCGCGTGCTGCCCTGCAGTGAGGTGCGCCCGGACTGGAAGCTCCAGGGTATGAAGGCGCGAAAGCCGCCGGTCTCGTCCTGCAGTCGCGGATCGCCCGCAGGTGCTCCACCCGATCTTCGAGCGACTCCACGCTCCCGAACATCATCGTGGCCGTGCCGGGGATGCCCTGCCTGTGAGCCTCGCGCATCACGTCCAGCCACTCGCGGGTGTTCGCTTTGCCCGGGGCAAGTCTGCTCGCGCACCCGATCGACCAGGATCTCGGCCCCGCCGCCCGGCAACGAGTCAAGGCCCGCCGCCTTGAGGCGCCGCAGCACCTCGCGCACGGACGTATCGCTCACCCTGGCGATGTGAACGATCTCGGGAGCGGAGAGCGAATGGATGGTGATATCGAAGCGTTCCTTGATGGAGCGGAACAGCTCTTCGAAATAGGTGACGTCCAGCTCGGGATGGAGCCCTCCCTGCATCATGATGGCGGTGCCGCCCAGGTCCAGGGTCTCCTGGATCTTCTCGTGGATCTCTTCGCGAGAAAGCACGTAGGCCTCCGGCGCCCCGGGCTTGCAGTGGAAGGCGCAGAACCGGCAGCCCGAAACGCAGACGTTGGTGTAGTTGATGTTGCGGTCGATGATGTAGGTGGCGCGCGGGCCGGGGACGAGGCGCTCGCGCACTTCGTGGGCTCGCGCCCCCACTCCGAGCAGGTCGCGCGAGCGCAGGAGTTCGAGGGCTTCGTCGTCGGTCATCCGTGTCATGAGCCGGCCGCCCCTTCGGAGGGTGACGCCGCGCCGCCGCCGGCCGCCGGGGCGCCGCCACGGCGACCTCGTCGATGAAGCGCAGCGCCGGGCACTTCTTCCAGCTCACCGGCCTCGCAGGCCAGCTCGTAGAACCGTACCAGCCCTCGCGATACTCGGCGGTGAAGTCGTAGTGAAGGCGGGCGAAATAGCGCGTGAGACACGCGCGGTCGAAACGATACCGGCCGAGCGCCGACTCCACCACTTCGGACAGATGATCCCGTCCGTAGTCCATGCACCGCACCAACTCCTCCTCCACCCCAGGAGTTCGGCGCCGTTCGTGCGGGCGAAATCCTCCCGCGCCGCCCAGACGGCGTAGACCATGGGCAAGCCCGGTCCACTCCTGCCACAGAGCGCCCAGGTCGTAGCAGGTGGTCCCCGGGACGGGGAAGTAGAGAGCCTCGAGACCCTGGTCGCCGATCAGAAGCACGGCGTCGTGCGTCTCGAGAGCGTCGCCGACGGACCCAGCGAGCTCGGAGTAGGAGACGTGCTGCCGGAATCGCAGCTTGAGGATGGTCTTGAGCAGCGCGACCGAAGTGGCGCTCTGCGGAGTGAGGGCCACCGTCCGGATCTCCGTCGAGGGGACGCCGGGTCACGAGCTGGATGCTGTCCACTGCCCCGAGCGACGAGATGCTCAGCCGACGCGACAGCAGCAGACGCGTGTGATTGCGGGCGTAGGCTATGGAGCTCACCGGACCAAGATCGATCTCTCCGGCGACCAGCATGCGGTTGAGGTCGGTGGGAACGCCGGGGAGCAGTTCCACGCCCGGCCGGCCGGGAAGGTCGATGTGCCGGTCGTCGGCCAGCATGCCCGTCTGCTCGAAGCCGTGATAGAGCGGGTAGCAGTTGAGAAAGCCGATGTGTCCCACCCTGACCGTCACGCGTCGCCTCCCTGGGCGGAGCACCGGACCGGACTCCGGGCGCGCCAGGTGCCGGCCGCCCGCACCGCCCTCGTAGCGCCGCACCACGCGATAGAGCCCGTCGCGCTCCACCGGTGACCCGCCGGCGTCGCGGATCACCCGGACCAGTTCCGGCCTTGGAGAGCGCCTGCCCGTGACCGGCACCCGACATCAGGGAGATGACCTCTTCCACCACCGTACCGTCCATGTCGTTCGCCCCGAAGAAGAGCGCCGTCTGGGCCAGCTTGAGACCGGTCATGACCCAGTAGGTCTTGATGTGGTCGAAGTTGTCCAGCAGCAGCCGGGCGACCGCCATGGTCTTCAGGTCGTCCACCCCGGTCGTGCCGGGAAGATGACCAAGCGGCGTATCCGCGGCCGGCTGGAAGGCCAGCGCGATGAAGGCCTGGAAGCCGCCGGTCTCGTCCTGCGTGGCCCGCAGCCGAAGGAAGATGATCCACCCGGTCCTCGTAGCGTCTCGACATGGCCGTAGAGCATGGTGGCGTTCGTCCTCAGCCCCAGTCGGTGCGCGATGGCATGGACCTCGAGCCAGCGATCGCCCGAGATCTTGGCCGGGCAGATCTCGGTCCGCACTCCGTCAGCGAAGATCTCGGCCCCGCCTCCCGGCAGGCTATCCAGCCCGGCCGACTGGAGATCGCGGAGGATCTGCTCCGCCGGCAGCCCTTCTCCGTTCCGCGAAATGGACGATCTCCGAGGCCGTGAAGGCCTTGATGTGCACGGTCGGCGACATCTCCCGGATGCCGGAGATCATCGACCGCACCTCCGCGTAGGGCAGCGTCGGGTGCTCGCCTCCGACGATATGGATCTCGGTAGCCCCCTGCTCGATGCTCTCTCGAGCCTTGGCGAGCACTTCTTCGACGGTGAGTGAGTAGGCCCCCGCTTCTCCCTCGCTGCGGGAGAAGGCGCAGAAGCGGCAGCGGTTGCGGCAGATGTTGGTGTAGTTGATGTGGCGGTTGACGACGAAGTAGACGTCGTCACCGACCTTGCGGCGACGGACCCCGTCGGCCAGCCGACCGACGCGCAGCAGTTCGGAGGACTCGAACAGGGCGAGGCCGTCGGCGGCGGAAAGGCGCTCTCCGCTGAGCTACTTTCTGCTTCGACGACGTCGAGAGGATCGGCACGCGAAACGGGCGGCATGGCCGGAGTCTAGCACAACCCCGCTTGCGCCCGGTCAGCGACCGTCAGACGACCGCGTGGTGCAGGGCGATGATCCCCCCGGCCAGGATCTCGTAGCGCGACGTTGCGAAGACCGGCCTGCTCCATCAGACCTCTTCAGCTCGTCGGGGCCGGGAAAGCGCAGCACCGAGGCCGGCAGATAGGTGTACGCGGTGGCATCCCGCGCGGCCAGCCGGCCGAGCACGGGCACGCCGCGTCGGAACCAGAGCGCGTAGAACTGCTTGAACACCGGGATGGTCGGCTGGGTGATCTCCAGGCACACCACGCGGCCGCCGGGCCGGCACACCCGTCGCATCTCGCTGAAAGCCCCGACGATGTCGGGCACGTTGCGGATGCCGAAGCCCACGGTGCAGGCGTCGAAGCCCGCCGGTGCGCCGTGCCCCGGGCCTCGCCGCTCGGCCGCCCCCGCTATCCGCCGCCGCCCCGTCCGGGAACGGCAGGGCGAGCACATCCGCCCGTCTCGAACTCCACGTAGAGCTGGTTGCGGCCGCACTTGTCCCGGGCCACGTCGAGCATCTCCTCGGACATGTCCACTCCCACCACGCGCCCCTTGCGGTCCGACCGCCCGGCGCAAGGCGAAGGAGAGGTCGCCGGTGCCGCAGCAGACATCCAGAGCCGAAGCAACCAGGGCCCACTCGAGCGACCATCACCGCCAGATCGCGCCAGCGATGATGCAGCCCGGCGGTCATCAGATCGTTCAGTCGGTCGTACGAGCCGGCGATGCCGTCGAACATGCGGAGCACCCGGGCCGGCTCCGGCGAGGCGTCGAAGCGCGGGGCCGGACGCGGTGCTGTAGGCCGCGTGGCCCGGCCTTGGGTATCCTCGACGGCTCACGGTACGAAGAGGCTGAGGGTGGTGAAGAACAGGAACACCACGCTGATGATGCCGTTCATGGTCATGAAGGCCACACCGACCTTCTCCAGATCGGCTTTGCGCATCAGCCAGTTCTCGTAGAAGAGGAGCGCGGCGCAGACCGCCACCCCCAGGTAGTAGACGAAGTTCGTACCCTGGACGCCACCCGGTCAGGACCAGGAGTAGCACAGCCAGCAGATGGAAGCCCCGCGTGGTCCACAGGCCCGCCGTCTCCCCGAAGTCGGCCGGGATGGAGCGAAGGCCCTGCTCCCGATCGACCTTGATGTCCATGAAGGCGTAGATGATGTCGAACCCGGCGATCCACAGACCCACCCCGGCGCCGAGCACGAAGGGCTCCCAGGTGACCTTGCCGGTCACGGCCACCCAGGCGCCGACCGGCCCCAAGCCGTCGGCGAGGCCCAGCACCAGGTGGCAGAACGGGGTCCACCGCTTGGTGTAGGGGTAGACGACCATGGGGATGACCACCAACGGCCACAGGTAGCGGGTGATCACCGGGAGATTGAAGGTCGCGTACACCAGGATGGCCAGCCAGACGACGCGAAGATCCACACCTGTCGGCGGGTCAGCCTGCCCGCCGGTATCTCCCGCCCGGCCGTGCGCGGGTTGCGGGCGTCGAGCTCGAGCGTCGATCAGCCGGTTGACGGACATGCCGAAACTGCGGGCCGCGACCATGGCCACCGTGATCCAGAACATGCGCCAGAACCCCGGCACCCGCATCTCGGCCAGGAAGGCGGCCGCGTAGGCGAACGGCAGAGCGAAGATCGAGTGCTCGAACTTGACCAGATTGATGAACCTGCGGGCGTAGACGAGTCAGTGCCATGGCTCCCTGGTCCGCCTAGCCGCGCGGAGCGCCGGGCGCGCGGCGGTCCGCGACCGGGCAGGTCCGCCCAGACCGAAGCCGGGCCACAGCTCGTCGATCCGGGCCTTGACCTCGCGGCGACATCTCCACGTCGGCCGGCCACTCCCGATGGTGGCCTTCCTCCGGCCACTTGACGCGTGGCGTCGATGCCGATCTTGCCGCCCCGCAGCGGATGGGGCGAGGAGTGGTCGAGCACGTCGAGGGGACCCTCCACGATAGTCACGTCCCGCTGCCAGTCGACGTTGTTGAACACCCGCCAGGCCACCTGAGCGTAGTCATGCACGTCCACGTCGCGCGTCGACGACCACGACGCACTTGGCGAACTGCATCTGCCCGGTCCCCCAGAGGGCGTGCATGACTCTTGCGGGCCTGCAGCGGGTAGCGCTTGTCCACCGAGACCAAGACACAGTTGTGGAAGCCGCCCTCCTTGGGCAGGTCCATGTCGACGAGTTCGGGGAGAGTGAGCCTGCAGCAGAGGCAGGAACAGGCGCTCCGTGGCCTTGCCCAGGTAGGTGTCTTCCATCGGAGCCTGACCGACTATGGTGGTGGAGTAGATGGCGTCGCGGCGGTGGGTGAGCGCCGTCAGGTGAAGCACCGGGTAGTCGTCGGCCAGCGAGTAGTAGCCGGTGTGGTCGCCGAACGGGCCCTTCTCGCCGCGACTCCTCGAGGTCGACGTAGCCCTTCGAGCACGAACTCGGCGTGCGCCGGGACCTCCAGGTCCACGGTCTTGCAGCGCACCATGTCCACCGCTTCGCCCCGCAGGAAGCCGGCGAAGGTCATCTCGTCGATGGCCCCCGGCAGCGGGGCGGTGGCGGCGTAGGTGACGGCGGGATCGGTGCCGATGGCGACGGCCACGTCCATCCGGCCGCGCCCGACGGGCGCCGGCCGGCCTCCGCGCCGGAGTGCCGCCGGCGACTGGCCGGCCGCCGGCGACCCGATCCCGCCGCCGCCCGGTAGTGCTCCGCGGCATCCTTGTGGACATGCCAGTGCATCCCGGTGGTGTTGCGGTCGAACACCTGGAGCCGGTACATGCCCACGTTGCGCCGGCCGGTCAGCGGATGCCGGGTGAAGACCAGGGGGAGCGTGATGTAGCGGCCGGCGTCGAGCGGCCAGCACTGGAGGATGGGCAGCGCTCGCCAGATCGACGTCGGCGCCGGTCTTCACCACCTCCTGGCAGGGGCCGCTCTTGACCACCTGCGCGGCTGAACGGCCGCCAGATCCTTGAGCTTGGTCAGAGCGCCTTCACCTTCTCCCAGGCGCCGCTCGGCACCTCGAGCGACACGAGTCTCCTGCACCCGGGCGCTCAGCTCGTCGTACGATCCGGCCCGCAGAGCCAGACACATCCGCTGGTCGCTGCCGAACTGGTTGATGAGTACCGGGAACGACGTAGCCCCTTGGGATTGGTGAAGAGCAGCGCCGGACCTCCGGCCTTGACCACGCGGTCCGCGATCTCGGTGATCTCGAGGACCGGGTCGACCGGGGTGTCGATGACGACCAGCTCCCCTGTGTCCCGCAGCAGCCGGATGAAATCGCGCAGGTCTTTCATGCTCGGCCTCCGATGGCGCATCACTCGTCGGACGCCCGGCGAGGCCCCATATCTTCGAGCACGCTGCGGTAGACCTCCAGAGTCTCTTCCGCCGCCTTGCTCCACGGGAAGAGTGCCGACTGGCGAAGCCCGTCGCTGCGCGGAGCGACTCGTAGAGATCCGGTTCGGTCAGCACCCGCACCACGCACTCCTCCAGGCTGTCCAGCGAAGTGGGGTTGAAGAGCATGGCCGCCGACCCGGTGACCTCAGGCAGCGACGAGGAGTTCGACACCACACACGGGGTGCCGCACGCCATGGCCTCGAGAGGCGGGAGTCCGAAACCCTCGTACAGCGACGGAAAGACGAAGAGGGACGGCCGCCGAGTAGACCGCCGGCAGGTCGTCATCCCGGATGAAGCCGGGGAAGAGCACCTTGCCCTCCAGCCGCGCTTCTCCACCTCTCTCCGCAGCTTGCGATACTCGCCTCTCTGCGCGCCGGCGAGGACGAGCACGGGAGGATCGGAGATGTGGCTGCAGCAGCCGGGACCAGGCCTGGATGAGGAACGAGAGGTTCTTCTCGGGCCGAAAGTCGCCCACCCAGAAAGCGAAGCGCTCGGGGAGGGAGTAGTGGTGGCGCGCCGCCGCCTGCTCTTCGGCGGTGACATCGGGCCGGAACCGCTCCGACACCCCGTTGTGGATCACCCGCACCTTGCCGGGATCGACACCCGCGTAGGCGCTGAGCGCCGACAGCGAGATCTGCGAGACGGTGATGATGCGCTTCGCCTCGGCTCAGCGTGTGGTTCAGTTGCCGCTTGTAGCGCATGCGCAGGACCAGCGGGAGGCTGCGGGGGTAGAGCAGCGGAGTGACGTCGTGGACGGTCGCGACCAAAGGAGTGTCAAGCGGCGTCGGAGCCCAGGAGCTCGGCACGTGCAGCAGGTCCACCTTCGATTTTTCCACAAGCGAGCGGAAGGCGCCCCGCGAGTGCGACGCGAGAGGATCCATGTTGGCCGAGACCAGGGTGAAGGAGTCGACGGCGGGCATGGTGTCCTTCTCCTGATCCTGGCAGAAGACGACGACCTCCGTGCCCGAATCGGCGAAGTGACGAAGCAGGTTGCGGGAGTACGTGCCGATGCCTCGGTAACTGATCGCTCTCGCGTCGAATCCTATCCTCACGTGCCCTCCAGCCGCCGTGGAGCAAGCTCGGCTCATACCTATACCCCGCCTCCTCAAATAGTATCAAAGGAGTCTCTCTCCTCCTTGCGTATTGCTGTCGATTGATTATAAGATGTGTGCATATTTATATTGTGAGCGAAGAGGTTAGCCCGTGCCGAAGGAAACAAAGCTCCGATCCGCACCTGACGCTTTCCAGCACCGCGTCATCCTGGACAAAGCCAGGGTCATCCTCGAGGAGAACAAGCTCGACATCACCAAGACCTGGCTCAACCGTCTTATCAGCGAGATCGACGACCTCGACGCCCTGGAGCAGTTCCCCACCCAGGAGACCATCCGCACGTCTGTGGAGCTCATCGAGGGGCTGGCCCACTGCCTCAGCGATGAGGACACTCTGGACGCAGTTCGGCCCGGGCGGCCTCTACCATCGGCAGGCGTCGGCCCTCGGGCTTCTCCAACGCGACGAGACCGCAGGGATAGGGCCCCTCGCCGAAAGCCTCGACGCCCTCGAAGAGGCCATCTGGGAGCGACTCGCCGGCGGTCTTCGTCAGCAGGACAAAGAGATCCTGGGGTTGGTCCGCATCATGCGCATCGCCCTTCATCGGGTCATGACGACAGCCGCCGAAGCCTATCATCAGCAGTCCAGCGCCGAGCTCGATCGCCTGGCGCACACCGATCCCCTCACCGGTCTGCACAACCGTCGGTTCCTCGAACAGGAACTCGACCGGCACGTGGAGCTCTACAAGCGCTACCGGCATCCGTTCGCCGTTCTGATGCTCGACCTCGACAGCCTCAAGCTGGTGAACGACACGTTCGGGCACGCCGCCGGCGACGACGCTCTCAAGCACCTGGCCACCGTGATGCGGGCGAACATCCGCGACACCGATATCCCGGCCCGTTATGGAGGCGACGAGTTCATCATCCTCATGCCCGAGGCCGACAAGGGCGCCATCCAAGCAGTGGGACAAAGGATCGCGGACTCCATCAGCAAGACTCGGGTACGGTTGGGCGGCGGGTTCGTGAGCCTGGAGGTCAGCTTCGGAGCCTCGGCCTGTCCCTGCAGACGGCACCACCCCGGACGCGCTTCTCAAGCAGGCCGACGCGCAGCTCTACCAGTTGAAGCAGCGCAAGACGGGGCGCGGCGCGCCCCTAGGGGCGCCTACTACGCCCTAGCGCGACGCCTCGCCGGCCGGCGAGGCACACTCGAAAGCCTCACCCCGCAGTGTCTCGACTGCATGGTCGAGCACCGGTGCTACCACCGCGAAATGCTCCCGGCAGGCCTTGGGGCTGCCCGGCATGTTGACGATCAGAGTCTTCCCCCGCACCCCCGCGACCGCGCGGCTGAGCATGGCGTGGGGCGTGACTGCGAGGGAGGCGGCTCGCATAGCCTCGGCAAACCCCGGAGCCAGTCGATCGGCCACCGCCAGCGTGGCCTCCGGAGTACGGTCGCGAGGAGCTAGGCCGGTGCCACCGGTGGTAAGGATCAGGTCGATGTCGCCGGCGTCGGCCAGGCGGCTGAGCGTCTCTTCGATCGTCGCCTGCTCATCGGGGATCACGATCGCCTCCCCGACGACGCACCGATGCCGCGCAGCAGTTCGCAGAGCTGCGGGCCGGACGCGTCTTCCCGCAGACCGGCGCTGGCCTTGTCGCTGAGCGTGACCACCGCCGCCCTGATCGGCCGGCCGAGCGGCTGCCGGCTCACTCCCCGAATCCCCAGGCCCGCACCCTGACGGCGTCTCCGGGAGCGACTCGGCCGCCGCGCAGCACACGCACAAAGATGCCTTCCCGCGGCATGACGCAGTCGCCCGCCTGGTAGTAGATGGCGCAGCGAGCGTGGCACTCCTTGCCGATCTGAGTCACCTCGAGCAGGGCCTCGCCCATATCGAGAATGGTGCCGACGGGGAGCGCCGCGACGTCGATCCCCAGCGTGGTGACGTTCTCGGCGAAATCACCCGGGCCCACATCGAGTCCGGCGGCGGTCATCTTGTCGATGGATTCCTGCGCCAGCAGGCTGACCTGCCGATGCCAGGGGCCTGCGTGAGCGTCGCCCTCGATCCCGTGCTCCGGCACGCAGCATCACCTCTGCCGCCGCCTTCTTGCGCTCGCCCTTGGACTCGCTGACGTTGACGGCGACCACGGTCCCGGCCGGCGGCGTGGCCGGCTGCACCGCGAGTGGGACGGCGGGTACAGCCGCGCCGGCGGCCGCCGGCGCGGCCGCCTTCTCGGCCGGCCTGACATAGTCTTCCTTGCCGCCGGTCTTCTCCAGAAGCCGTATGTCGCCGATGACCATCCCCCGGTCCACCGCCTTGCACATGTCGTAGATCGTGATGGCCGCCACCGAGGCCCCGACCAGGGCTTCCATCTCGACTCCGGTCCGATCCTCCGTGCGCGTGACGCACTCGATGTCTATGCGCGCCTCCTCCTCGGCGACCGTGAAGGTCAAGTCCACCTGGGTCAGCGCGATGGGGTGGCACAGGGGGACCAGTTCGCGAGGTCCGCTTGGCGGCCATGATGCCCGCGACCTTCGCCACGGTGAGCACGTCACCCTTGGGAAGAGCCTGCTCCTTCGAGAAGACGGAGGGTGGCCGGCGCCATCCACACCCGGGCTCCGACCCGAGCGACCCGGACGCGTGGCCTGCTTGCCGCTCACATCGACCATGCGGGCCTCGCCGGTCTCGTCCACGTGGCTCAGGCGAGGCTCGTCCATCTCAGCCTCCAACCTGCGACATGCCCCGGGAGGTCCGGCCGGGCAGCAGGTTCTTGTCGAACGTCTTGCATTCGAGCGATTCGGCGACCGCGGTCGAGCACCGCCTCCCGGTCCCGGGACTGCATGGCCGCTTTCACGTCGATCTCGTGGCTGGAGAACAGGCAGTTCTTGAGCTTGCCGTCGGCAGTGAGGCGCAGCCGGTTGCACTCCCGGCAGAAGTGGTCCGACATGGATCCGATGAACCCGAGAGTGCCCTGATGGCCCGGGAAACGGTAGTAGTGAGCAGGGCCCCATCCGCCCGGGGACGGTACCGGCTTCAAAGGACCCGAGCCCTCGGCGCCCATCTTCTGCAGTTCGGCCATCACCTGGTCCTTGGTCAGCGCCTCGCCCGCGGAACGCGGGCCGCAGCCGCCCACCGGCATCCACTCGATGAACCGCACGTGCAGGGGCCTGTCGCGGGTGATCTCCACGAACGCCGGAAGTTCTGCGAGTAGCTCCGGCATCATCACCACGTTGATCTTGACCGGGTCGAGCTTGGCGCGCAGCGCCGCCTCCACACCCTCCAAGGCGGCCGCGAGCGAGCCGCCGCGAGTCAGGGCGCGGTAGCGTTCTGGGCTCCAGCGAGTCGACGCTGATGTTCACCCGGTCGAGCCCGGCGGCCTTCAGCTCCTCGGCGAAGCGGGGTAGCAGGACGCCGTTGGTGGTGAGAGAGACATCCCGGATCCCGGGGATGGCTCTGATCATGCCGCACCAGATCGGGCGATCCCTTGCGGACCAGAGGCTCGCCGCCGGTGATCCTGCACCTTGGAGATGCCCAGTTCCACCGCGGCGCTGCACGAAGAAGACCATGTCTTCGTAGGAGAGGATGTCCTCGTGCGGCTTGAAGAGCACGCCCTCGGGCGGCATGCAGTAGACGCACCGGAAATTGCATCTGTCGGTGACCGACAGACGGAGATAGTCGACGATCTGACCCGCAGGAGGATTCAACTCTGTCGTTCTCCGATGGTCCTCACGAGCCGGCCGCCCGGACGGCTCATAACTGGTTTCAGTCTAGACCTAGCGTTATACTCGAGCAAGTATACGCCTTTCGATGAGGTCGGCCAAGCCTTTGAAATCGTCGAGGGCCATCTGGGGAACGGGATAGTCGGGAAACACCTGGTCGCTGGTGATGCCGATGAGTTCGTCGGGGGTGCTCACCAGCTCGGTGCTCCGCGCCCGGCGCGACACCTCGATCTTGGGGGCGTCCTGGCGCTTGAAGCCCTCGGTGATGACCAGATCCACGGGCTCACGGATCTGCCGGACCAGCTCGCCCAGCGAGGGCTCCTCCTCCGTGCTGACCTGCCACACGTAGTTCCACGGAGAGGAGATGCCCACCACCTCGGCGCCCAGTTCGCGGAAGCGGTAGGAGTCGGTGCCGGGCACGTCGACCTCGAAGCCGTGGGTGTCGTGCTTGAGCACCGCCACCCGGTAGCCCCGGCTGCGCAGCTCCTCGATGACTCCGAGGACCACCGTGGTCTTGCCCGACTTCTTCTTGCCGATGAACGACACGATGGGCAGGGGGCTGGTGTCCATGAAGGCCTGGATCCGGGGCTGGAGCGCCGCGCGCCAGCCCCCCCCTCCTCGGCCATCCGCTCGCCGCGCCGCCTCCAACTCGGCCGGGGTGTTGACGTTCATGAACAGCTGCTCGGGGTCGCCGTAGCGTCCGTCGTCCATGTCCAGGTACCCGGTGTTCAGGTCCGGATAGATGTCGAAGATGCGGCGGCCGCCGGCGACGATGAACTCCCGGTAGGCGTCGAGGGTCCGCTTGCTGTAGACGGCGCAGAGGGGCTGCATGATACTCGCCATGCCGGGGGACGAACACGTCGAAACCCTCCGACCGGTCCGCCAGTTCCCAGAGCAAGCGCGAGGTGACGAAGGGCATGTCGCAGGCCACGCAGATCACCCGCTCGGTGGGAGCAGCGAGGACGGCCGTGTAGACGCCGACCGCCGAGCCCACTTCGGCCAGGGCGTCGTTGACCACCGGCAGACCCAGATCGTGGAACCGGAAGGGATCGCGCGCGACCACGAACACGTGGGGGAAGAGCGGAGCGAGCTTGTCCCGCATCCACTCGAGCAGGGTCTTGCCCTGGAAGGGCGCGAACGCCTTGTCCTCGCCCATGCGGGTGGAGCGGCCGCCGGCCAGGAGAGCGAGACTCACATCGGAGCGGTACGGCCGCCAGAACAGGGTGCCCCGGGTACTTACGTCGCCCATCGTGGGGCCTAGAAGCAGCCGAGCTCGCAGATGCGGACCTTGATCCCCGCCTCGTTGCAGGCCTGTCCCCACCATGAGGTAGTCGACGCCCAGACGTCTCGGCGAGAGCGCGGGCGTCGTGGCACGTGAGCACCTTCTCGGTGGCCGCTTTCTCTACTTCCGCCTTGACCTGCTCCAGATCCATGGACTTCCTCCTCGGCCGGTCTCAGCCCGCCAACACATGCAGGGCTGTGGCTTTTACGCTCGCACGTCACCCGCCTCGCCGGCGGCGATCTCCAGCTCGTCGGCCGAAGCTCGGGTGATGAGAGAGATTACCTCACCTTCGCCGCCGAAGACCGGCCTGCGCGCCCGCGGTCACAGTCGAGCCGGACGACCACCCTCACCAGAGGGCCGGCCGGAGTCACGCTGTCGACGACGCCGCACCACGGTTGCGCACGCTGTCTGGCCGCGGCTGTTGTTCGTCGACGGGAGGAGCCAGAGCCACATCCTCGGGCCGGATGGCCACTACGACCGGCTGCTCCTTCGCCGAGATCCGCCGACGGCCTGGACCACGAATGCCCGCGTGGGTGCGCACGGTGCACAGCCCTGTTCGACAGGCGATCGCTCTCCCCGTGCCAGATGGTCTCCGCTCCCGTGAAGTCGGCGACAAAGGCGTTCTGCGGGTGCGTGAAGACCTCTTCGGGCGTGCCGATCTGCACCACCGAGCCGTCCTGGATGACGGCCACCCGCTGCGCGAGGGCCAGCGCCTCGCTGTGCTCGTGGGTGATGATGATCACCGTGGCTGCCAGGCTGTCGACGACGCGGCGGAGGTCCTCCCGGAAACGGCGCCGGACGTGGACGTCGAGATTGCTGGTCGGCTCGTCGAGGAACAGGATCTCGGGCTCGAGCGCGAGAGCCCGCGCGAGAGCCACCCGCTGCATCTCTCCGCCGGACAGCGTGCGCATGTCGGCGCCGGCCAGGTGCGTGATCCCCATCAGTTCCAGCGTGCGCCGGATCTTGGTCGTCACTTCAGAGCGGGGCAGTCTGCGGAAGCGCAGGCCGAACCGGATGTTGTCCTCGACCGAGCCCTGGAACAGGAGCGGGCGCTGGAAGACGGCCGCCGTGCGGCGCCGAGCGGCGAGATCGTGGATGTCGACCTGCTTTCCGTAGTAGAAGACCGAGCCGGCGTCCGGCCTGCTCGAGCAGCGCCAGCAGACGGAAGAGAGTGGTCTTGCCCGCACCGTTCGGACCGAGGATGGCGAGGACCTCTTGCTCGTAGACCTGGAGGGATTCGACCGAGACCACGGTCCGCTCCCCGTAGCGCTTGAGCAGACCGCGTGGCCTTGATGGCACACGGCCTGCCGCCCTGGACCCGTTCGCCCCCGCAGGGTCGGCTGCGCGTCGGTTCCGCGTTCATGACTGAAGCCACCGGCGGCGTGACGCCCTGCTGAGTACGGGTGAGTACGAAGGTGATGATGAAGGCGAGGAAGATCAGGATCAGGCCGAAGGCCATCGCCGCGGCGTACTCGCCTTGCCGGACCAGGGCCATCGTCGCCGTGGTCATGGTGCCTGTCTGGTTGTGCCCGGCGACGGACAGGTTGCCGCCCACCATCATCACCGCCCCCACCTCGCTGATAGCGGCGCCGAATCCGGCCACGATCCCCGAGATCACGGTCACCCGCGCCTCCCGGAGCACCAGCCAGATGGTCTGCCAGCGCGAAGCTCCCAGACCCATGGCCTGGAGCCGGACGTCTTTGGGCACCGACGCCACACCCCCCATGGTGATGGCGGCGATCACCGGCGCCGCGATGAAGAACTCGGCGATGATCATCGCCGTCGGCGTGTAGAGAAGGCTGAGAGAGCCGAAGGGCCCTTGCCGGGAGAACAGCAGGAACACGAACAGGCCGACCACCACCGGCGGCAACATAAGACCCACGTTGAGGACGGTGGCAGCCGCTCCCCATCCCCAGAAGCGCCTGAGCGCCAGCCACGTGCCGATCGGGATCCCCACGATCATGCCGAAGATCGTCGCGATCCCGGCTACCCGGATGGACATCCACATGACCTGGTAGACGTAGGGATCGCCCTGGACGAGCAGGGAGACCGCCTGCTTTATGGCGTCCCAGAAAACGCCCATGTCCTCGCCTCCGCCGATGAAAAGGGGCGCCTCGCCGCTACGGCGAGGCGCCCCCATTGTACTGCCCCTCGCGGCAGCCTACTCGGCCGCCCCCGCGTTGGGGAAGAAGAGCGGCTGCCGGAACTTCTCCACCCCGAACCCTTCGATGATCTTCTGCGGCCTCATCGGAGACGACCCAGTTCATGAAGTCGTTCGCGCCCTGCATGTTCTTGCGCCGTTCTTCGCAGGTGATCACATGGTACGGGTTGAACAGAGCCTTGTCGCCCTCGACCATGATCTCCAGGCCGGTGAGAGCGTCCTTCTTGGCGAGATAGGTGCCGCGGTCGGAGAGAGTGTAGCCGCCCTTCTGGTCGGCGATGGTCAGAGTCTCGCCCATGCCCTGGCCGGTGATCTGGTACCAGTCGCCCTCGGGAGTGATCCCTGCTTCCTTCCAGATGGCCTGTTCCTTGGTGTGGTCCCTGAGTCGTCGCCGCGGCTGTAGAAGAGAGCCTTCGCGCCGGCGATCTTGGTGAAGGCGTCGGAGGCGTCGGTCATACCCTTGATCTTGGCAGCATCGGCCGGCAGGACCCACGACGATGAAGTCGTTGTACATGACGGCCTTGCGATCGACCCCGAAGCCGTTCTCCATGAAGGTCTTTTCGGCCGCCGGAGAGTGCACCAGCAGGACGTCCGCGTCGCCAGTCTCGCCCAGCTTCATCGCCTCGCCGCTACCCACGGCCACGACCTTGACCGTGTACTGCGGGAAAGCCGTCACTGAAAGCGGGGATGAGCACGTCGAACAGCCCCGAGTCCTGCGTCGAGGTCGTCGACGCCAGGATCAGGTCGGACTTGGCGACCGTCGTGGTGGTCTCGGGCGCCGCGGTCGTCGGGAGGCGCCGTCGTGGTCGGCGCCATGGTGGTCGTCGACTGCGCCGCGGTGGTCGTGGTCTCGCTCGCTGCTGCCGCAGGCCGTCAACGAACAGCAGCCAGAGCCAGGACGAGTACGAGCGCCAGTGATCAGCCCGAGCGCAGACGCCCTTGCGCCGCCGGAGCGGTCTCGAACAAGCGACTATCCGATCATCCGTGAACCCCTCCTCGTTGTCTTCGATGCCCTTGCGGCATTCTGCCGGCAACGACGAAAGTATCGCATTTGCAACCATACATAAAGGACAAATGTCATCACGCCGCATCATCGCGCGCCGCGCCCTCTCGCTCCCTACGCCCGTATGCCGATAGAATCGGGTAGCGACTGCAGCGGAGGTGATAGTGCCTGGGTTCGAACGGATACTGGCCGCGTACGAGCACGGCCTGCAGAAGCTGGCCGACGAGCTGATCGCCGAGCTCGATCCCGACCGACGAGGAGCGGGTGCACCTGCTTGCTCGCGTCGCAGCTGGCGCAGGCGGTAGTCCGGACCTACGACGCGTTCCAGCTCGACCGCGGCCCGGCGCTCGACGCCACCAAGTCCGTCATGTACGCGTCGGCCAACCAGCCGGACCGCCGGGTGCTCAACGTGCCCCTGCGCACCCTCGTCGACAACAACACCCTCACCGGCGTCGAGGCCCGGCTGCTCTCGAGCCTCCTCAACCTGAAGCGGACCATCATCGTGAGCGGCGCGCCCGAACGTCGGCAAGTCCACACTGCTGAACGCGCTCATCGACCATCGCTGCCGCGCGACCACCGGCTCGTCGTGCGTCGACCGACATCGACGACGAGTTGCCGGCGCTGCGAGACCGTTCGTTCACGGTCGCAACTCACGGCCAAGAGAGGGCACGCCCGCTCGCGCCAACGTCTTCCGCAAGGCCGCGGACATGAAGCCGACCTGGCTCATCGCCGGCGAACTGCTGCGCCGCGACGGGCCGGCCTTCTTCGAAGCGCTGCAGTCCCGGGGACCTCCGGGCTGGCCACGGTAGAGTCTCCCGATCCCGAGCTGACCATCGCGGACTGGCTCTCCATGAGCAGGGAGATCGGCGAGCAGCTGACGACGGTCAAGCCGCTCTTCGTCCACATGGAGAGGGACCAGGGCGGCAGCCCGCGGGTCCAGAGCACTGGTCGAAGCCGATCGTCGACGGGGGACAGGCCCTCGGTCACCCGCTACTGGGGAACGTAGGCCTACGCCGGCCGGTGCTCGAGCCGGCTACCCGTTCGCGAGCAGCGAGCGCAGACCGGCCTCGTCGAGCAGCTGCGACGCCCAGCTCCCGCGCCTTGGCGAGCTTTGAGCCGGCGCTCTTCGCCCACCACCACGTAGTCGGTCTTCGCGCTCACCGACCCGGTCACCCGCCCGCCCGCGGCCACTGATCAGGTCGGTCGCTTCCTGCCTGGAGAGCGACGGCAGAGTCGCCGGTGAGCACCAGGGTCTTGCCGGCGAGCGGCCCGGCCGCTCGGCCGGCGCCCTCGCCCTCGCCGCCGTCCGCCTGCTCCGAGGCGGGCAGCTCCATCGTGACGCCCGCCGCCGCCAGCCGGTCGACGAGATCGGCGTTCCGCGGATCGCTGGAAGAAGCTCCAGACACTCTCGGCGATCACCGGACCGATGCCCGGGGTCTCGCTGATGGCTTCCTTCGAGGCCTCCCGCAGCGCCGTCATGCTCCCGAACCGGCGCACGAGCAACTCGGCGTTCTCGCCGCCCACGTGGGGGATCCCCAGGGCCCAGAGGACGCGCGCCAGCGGCCGCGTCTTGCGACGTCGCGATGGCCTTGACGATGTTCGCCGGCCGACTCTGTCGCCCGAGCCGCTCGCAGCGCGGCCAGACTGCGAGGCCTCCAGCTCGTAGAGGTCCGCCGCGTCTCGGATCATCCCCAGCTCGAGCAGACGCTCCACCAGCCGGTCGCCGACCCCGTCGATGTCCATGGCTCCCTTGCTCACGAAGTGCTTGATGGCCTCCGCCCGCTTCGCGGGACAGTCCGGGTTGGGGCAGCGCACGGCCACCTCTCCGGGCGTCCGCACCACCGGCGGTACCGCACGAGGGGCACTGCCGCCGGCATCGGAAGGGCTGCTCCGCCCCGGTCCGCAGATCGGTCAGCGGCGCCACCACCTGGGGGATGACATCTCCTGCCCGCTGGATCGACCACCACGTCGCCTTCGCGCAGGTCCTTGCGCCGGATGTCCTCCTCGTTATGGAGCGTGGCCTTCTCCACCGTCACCCCGCCGACCTCCACCGGGTCGAGCTCAGCCCAGGGGTTCAGCACCCCGGTCCGCCCCACGTTGATGTGGATCTTCCGCAGCCTGGTCTGGGCGGTGGTGGGGGCGAACTTGTACGCGACGGCCCACCGTGGATCCCGTCCGACAGCCCCCAGACGCGGCCTGCAGGCGCCGGTCGTCGAGCTTGATGACCACGCCGTCGATGTCGTAGTCGAGCTCCTCCCGGCGGTCCTGCCACGCCCGGCAGACCGTCGACGATCTCGTCCAGTGTCTCGGCCGCCTGCGTATCCGGGTTCACCCGGAAGCCCGCTCTTCGCAGCCACTCGAGCGCCTCGTGATGGGTGGCGAACTGCGCTCCCTCCAGGTAGCCGACGCCATAGAACCAGGCGGCGAGCGGCCGGGAGGCCGTCACCCGGGGGTCGAGTTGCCGGAGCGAGCCGGCCGCGGCGTTCCGCGGGTTGGCGAACGTGGGCTCGCCGGCGGCCACCCGCTGCTCGTTGAGCTGGGCGAAGGCCTGAAGCGGCAGGTAGACCTCGCCCCGCACCTCGACGACCTGCGGATAGGGGCGCCGCCTCGGGCCGCATGCGCCAGCGGCACCGTCCGGATGGTGCGCAGGTTGGTGGTCACGTCCTCCCCGATCTCACCGTTGCCCCGGGTGGCCCCGACGGCAAGGCGTCCGGCTTCGTACCGCAGCGAGACTGGCCAGACCGTCGATCTTGGGCTCCAGAACGAAGCGCAAGGTCGTCGATCTCGCCCCTGCCTCTGCCGACAGCTTGACCACGCGGGCATACCAGGCCCGCAGCTCGTCCTCGTTCTTCGCGTTGGCCAGAGAGAGCATCGGCTCGCCGTGACGCACTTGGGCGAAGCCGGCCGAGGGTTCCCCGCCGACCCGCTGAGTGGGAGAGTCGGCGGTGATCAGCTCGGGATGAGCAGCTTCGAGTTCCTGCAGTTCCCGGTAGAGAGCGTCGTACTCCGCGTCGGAGATCTCCGGGGAGTCGAGGACGTAGTAGCGGTACTCGTGATGACGGATCAGCGCTCGCGAAGCTCCGCCAACCGGCTCTCCACGCTGCCGAGCCGTCTCCCGCCACTCGACCCGTCTGCAACCGACCACAGCCGCCTCCTACACCCCGAGGATGTCCGCCAACTCAGGGATAGTATGAACCAGTGCTCTCGGGCTTTTCAGCAGCCAGCGTCTTGGTGTCGAACACTCCCCAACTCACGGCGATGGCGGTCACCCGGGCCGCGTGCGCAGCCTGGATGTCGGCGGGGCTGTCGCCGACGTAGGCCGCGTCCTCCGGAGCCGTGTCGCAGTCCGGTCAAGCAGAAGAGGATGGGCTCCGCGGAGGGCTTGTTGCCCGGCGCCTCGTCGCAGCAGACGGTCGCGTCGAAGTAGGCTCGATCCCGGTGAGGTCGAAGGCCATCTGCGTGGTGGCCCTGGACTTGGACGTGACCAGCCCCAGCTTGCACCCCGGCGCTCGGTGAGCCGGTTCAGCAGATCGAGGATGCCGTCGTAGAGCTTGAGCATGCGGTCGTGCTCGCGGTGATTGAACTCCCGGTACACGGCCACCAGTTCGTCGGCGTGCTCGGGGCTGATCCGCACCATCTGCTCGCGGAGCGGGGTGCCGACGTGCTGCATCGCCTCCTCGCGCGACGCCTCCCGGCCCAGCACCTCCCGGATGGCGTGCTGGAACGAGATCGTGATGAGTTCGACCGAGTCGACAAGCGTCCCGTCGAGGTCGAACACCACGGCTTTGAACGTCGGCGCCATCAGCGCTCCTCCTCGCCGGCATCACCGCTCCGAGGCGCTTCCTCCCAGGAACGCAGCCGGTCGAGAGCCTCGTGCGACATGAGCTCGAACTGGAGCGGGGTCACCGACACGTAGCCCTCGGCCACCGCCTCGAAATCGGTGCCCGGGGCGTGGTGATAGCCCAGATCGTCGTTGTAGATGTGGTACTGGCGCCGGTTGCCGCTGGTGGCGCGGTGCTCCACCTTGTCCCCGTAGATGCGCCTGCCCAGCACCGTCAGCCGGGCCCCCGTCGAGGTCCTCCCACGCGCGGTCGGGACAGTTCACGTTGAGAAGGGTCTTGGCCGGGAAGCCCGTTGGCCAGGGCCACCGAGACCAGACGCCGCGCGAAGCGGGCCGGCACGCGTGAGGTCGTAGCCGGGGTGGTATCCCTGAGCCGACAACGCGATGGCAGGGATATCCAGCATGATGCCCTCGAAGGCGGCGGCCACGGTTCCCGAGTAGGTGATGTCGTCGCCGAGATTCTCGCCCAGGTTGATGCCCGAGACGATGAGATCGGGGGTGCGGTCGAGCAGACCCAGCGCCGCCATGCGGACGCAATCCACGGGAGTCCCGTCGGTGCTGTAGGCGAGACTGCCGTCCGGCAGCATCGACCTCCTCCACCCACAGCGGCGCATGCATGGTGATGCTGCGGGCGGCCCCCGACCGGTTCTGGTCCGGGGCGACAATCTGTACGTCGCCGAGCGGAGTCGAGCGCCGCTTTGAGGACGCTCAGGCCGGGCGAGGTGACACCGTCGTCGTTGGTGAGAACGATGAGCGGACGGCAAGAGCCGAAGGCGATGAGCTCGCAGTCCCTGCCGGCCATGGGGCGGGAAGGGGGCTCAGTCGTTCTTGGCGCTTGCTGCCGCGGGCTGGGCGGTGCGTGCGACCGCCGCCGGGGGCTTGGCCGCCTCGGCGGATGACTTCTCGCTCGGAGACGACGAACTGTCGCCGGCGGCGGTATCGCCGCCACCGGTGGAGGCGCTCGTCCCTGCCGCGCCCAGGGCGTTCTTTCGAGCGTAGTCGGTGCTGTAGAAGCCGTTGCCCTTGAAGTGGATGGCGACCGGGAAGAGCAGACGCTTGACCGGCTCCCCGCAGACCTCGCACTCCTTCACGGGATCGTCCGACATGCGCTGGAAGCGCTCGAACTGATGCTCACACGACAGACATCTGTATTCGTATGTAGGCAAGGCTGGTGACCCTCCTGGATGTGCTCTCGGTTAGTATAGCGAAGAAGCGCCCGACCTGCAGACGCGTGTTGGCACTCGCCACATGAGAGTGCCAGATCGTAGTGCCGGCAGCCGCGGCCGGGTCGGCCTGCGACGGCCGGTCAGCGGTTGCGGTTCCAGGCGAGGTACGCCGCGAAGAACATCACGACCCAGTTGATGATGCCGCGATACGACGAGGGCGAACACCACCGTGTTCCAGTTGACGCCGTAGCTGATGAACGCCGCCGTGAGCGGCGGGAGCAAGAAGGCCCATACCGTGGCAGCCGGCGGCCGCGATGGCCGTCTTCAGTCCGTGGTAGCGCCCGGAGATCGCGACTCACCACTTCGCCGACCAGATAGCCGATGCCGGCCGACACGAAGATGAACACGAAGAAGAACCGGATGCTGCCCAGGATGTAGTAGTAGGCGAACCCCAGGGCGGTCGCGGTCCACAGGCCGGCGCGATGGCCAGCAGGAACTTGCTGGTCTTGAGGGTGCATCCGGGCCGAACGGGGCAGGCGTGGCACACTCCTTGCACTTGATGCCCACGGCCGAGTAGACCATGCAGTCCGGGCAGAGGGGCTTGCCGCAGTTGCTGCACGTGACCATGGTCATGCGGCCGGGATGATTGGCGCAGGGCTGCTCCGTGGCCCGGCTCGCGGGGAGCTCCTCGCGGGGGTCGGCGATCCTGGCGCTGCTCTTCGCTCACCGGCTGCCGCGACGCTGGTCGGTGACGACGATCATCTGCCCCGGACTGGTCAGCGGCACGAGTTCCTTGCGGTAGCTGCGATGGACGGCTTCAAGCTGCTTCCCTGGCCTCGGCCGCCAGACGGTCCATGTCGGCCTGCAAACGATCGAGCCGGCGCTGCAACACGGTCAGTTGCTCTTCCATCTCGAGCACCCGCTCGACCCCGGCGAGATTGAGGCCGCATTCCGCCACCAGTTGCTGGATCCGGCGCAGTCGCTCGCACGTCGGCCAGCGAGTAGAGCCGGGTGCTCTTCGGAGAACGCCGCGGCTGGATGAGGCCACGCCGCTCGTACATCCGCAGGGTCTGCGGATGCATGTCGGCCAGCTCGGCGGCTACCGAGATCATGAAGACCGGACGCATCTCGTCTTCGAAGGGCATCTCGAACTCTTTCGTCCGGGAACGTGCATCCATGATAGACCATCTCCCCGGCTAGGCCGACCAGCCGACGCGGCCGGCCCGCGGGTCTTCGTCGCGCGACTTCGGCGAACTTCTTCAGCAGGTCCTTCTGCTCGCCGCTCAGCTTCTCGGGAGTGACGACCTTGATGCGGGCGAGCAGATCGCCCTTGCCCGAGGCGCCCAGGCGCGGCGCTCCCTTGCCTTTCAGCTTGAGCATCTTGCCGGTCTGCGTGCCGGCCGGGACCTTCAGCCCCACACTCCCCTCGGGAGTGGGCACGCGCACGGTCGCTCCCAGAGCCGCCTCCGTCATCGTGACCGGCACGTCCACCACCAAGTCGGAGCCCCTGCGCTCGAACACCGGGCTCTCTCCCACCTGGGCGATCACGTACAGATCGCCGGGAGGTCCGCCGCGTAGCCCCGGCTCGCCCTTACCCTTGAGCCTGATCTTGGTCCCGTCCTTCACCCCGGCAGGTAAGGGAACGGTGTACTTCTTGAGCGCGCGAGTCGCGTCCCGTGCCCCTGACACGCGGCGCACGGGTTCTCGATCACCGTGCCGCCGCCGCCGCAACTGGGGCAGGGCTGGTTGATGGAGAAGAACCCCTGGCTCGCATTGATGCTGCCCCGTCCCTGGCACTGCGGACACGCCGTCGGGACTGGTCCCCGGAGCCGCTCCGCTACCGCCGCATGCCTCGCACTTGACCGTCTGGGGCACGCTGATCTTGGTCGTGACACCCTTGAGGGCATCGTCGAACGAGAGCTTGATCGAGACACTGACGTCCTCCCCGCGCTCCGGCGCGCGTTGCCGGCGTCCGCCGCCGAAGCCGCCGCCTCCGCGAACCCTCCGCCGCCGAAAAGGTTGCCGAACAGGTCGGCCCAGTCACCGCCCATGGGCGGCGCCTGCTGGCCCCGGTACGTGCCGCCGCGAGGCGCACCCTGCCCGAAGAACGGAGTAGGCCCGGCGTCGTACTGCTTGCGCTTGTCCGCGTCGGAGAGGACTTCGTAGGCGCTGGAGACTTCCTTGAACTTCTCCTCCGCCTTGGGGTCGTTGGGATTGGCGTCCGGATGGTACTTGCGGGCCAGCTTCCGGTAGGCCTTCTTGATCTCGTCCTGGGTGGCGGCCTTCTTGACGCCCAGGACGTCGTAGTAGTCGCGGTCGCCGGTGGCCATGCGTGCGCCTACTCGCGTCCGCCGGCCGGCTCAGCCGGTCCCGAGGACACCACCACCCGGGCCGGCCGAAGGACGCGCTCGCCCTGCCGATAGCCCCGCTCGAGGACGGCCGTGACGACGTCCCTCCTCCTGGTCGGACGGCTGCATGACCACGGCCTCATGCACGTGGGGATCGAACGCCGCGCCGACGGTCGTGATCTCCTCGACGCCGGCGCGCCGCAGCAGCTCCACGAACATGTCCCGGGTCATCCGGACGCCGCCCAGGACCTTGCCTTCGTCGTGATGCTCGGCTGCGTCCAGCGCCCGCTCCAGGTTGTCGAGCACGGGCAGAAGCTCGCCCAGCAGCTCGCCCTGCGACCTGCTCGCGAGCCTCCAAGGCCTCGCGGGACGCGCGTCTGCGGAAGTTCTCGAACTCGGCGCGGAGCCGCAGTTCTCTGTCGGCGATGACGTCGCGTTCGTGGCGCAGCGCCTCGAGCTCAGCCTCCAGCTGGGCCTGTTCGCTCAGCCTGCGCGTCGTCTCGCCGGGGCCGCCGGTGCTCGCACGCGCCGGAGGGCCGGGTCGGTCTCGGCAGTCGGGCCGGCCGCCGCGGCGGAGGTATCCTCCGCCGCGGCCGGCTCACCGTTGATCGGTATGCGTCTCCTGGTGCCGGTCATCCTCTTACGCTTGGGTCTCGGTGGCCGCTGGCTTCGACCGTCTTCTGCTCCTGCCCGCCGCCGACCGCGACCGTGATCTTCTTGGGCTTGGCGATCTCGGCTTTGGGCACGGTGATCTCGAGCAGACCGTTCTCGTACTTGGCCTCCACCTTGCTCTCGTCCGCCGTCGGCGGGAGGGCCAGGGAGCGGCTGAAGGAGCCGTAGCGCCGTTCGATGCGGTAGAACTTGTCTTCCTTGACCTCTTCCTCGAAGCGGCGCTCGCCGCTCACGGTGAGGACGTTGTCCTGCACTTCGATGTTGATGTCCTTCGGATCCATGCCGGCCAGCTCGGCCTTCAGCACGATCGCGTCGTCGGTCTCGACCACGTCGACGGCCGGAGTCCACGACTGCCGCTCGGTCACATCGCCGCCGCCCGCGCGGGAGAAGAGACGGTTGACCTCGCGTCTGCAGAGCCGTCAGATCACGGAACGGATCCCACCTTACGAGTGCCATTTCTTGACCTCCTTCGATCACTGTCTTGCCAATCCTGCGACCGGCGAGGTCGCACGCGTCGACTACTTGTCTTCGTCGATCACTTCGTAGTCGGCTTCTTCCACTACTTCGTCTTCGGCGCGCCGCTGCCGCCAGCCCTGGTAGCCGCCGCCGGCGCCGCCGCCCGCGCCGCCATCGCCGTCACGCTGGGCCTGAGCCGCCTGGTAGGCCGCCTCGGACAGCTTGTACGCCGCTTCCTGCAGCGTGTTCATGCGGCTCCGGATGAGCTCGACGTTGTCGCCCTTGATGGCGTCTTCCAGGTCGCGGATGGCGTTCTCGATGTCGCCCCGGGTGGCGCCGTCCACCTTGTCGCCGATCTCCTTGAGAGACTTGCGCGTGGAGTACACCAGGTTCTCCGCCTGGTTGCGGGTATCGACCGCTTCCTTCTTCTTGCGGTCGTCTTCCGCGTTCACCTCGGCGTCGCGCACCATCTTCTTGATCTCGTCGTCGCTCAGGCCGCTCGAGCTCTTGATCTCGATCTTCTGCTGGTTGCCGGTGGCCAGGTCTTTGGCCGACACGTGGGTGATGCCGTTCGCGTCGATGTCGAAGGCCACCTCGATCTGCGGGATGCCGCGCGGCGCCATCGGGATGCCCGTGAGCTGGAACTTGCCCAGAGTCTTGTTGTAGGCAGCCAGGTCGCGCTCGCCCTGCAGCACGTGGATCTCCACCGAGGTCTGGCCGTCTTCGGCCGTCGAGAAGATCTCGCTCTTGCGGGTGGGGATGGTGGTGTTGCGGTCGATCAGCCGGGTGAACACGCCGCCCTTGGTCTCGATGCCAAGCGAGAGCGGGGTGACGTCGAGAAGGATGATGTCCTTGACTTCGCCTGCCAGCACGCCGCCCTGGATGGCCGCGCCCAGCGCCACCACCTCGTCCGGGTTGATGCCCTTGTGAGGCTCTTTGCCGGTGAGCTGCGCGCACTTTCTCCTGCACGGCCGGCATCCGGGTCATGCCGCCCACGAGGATCACCTGGTCGATGTCGCCCATCTTGAGGCCGGCGTCGTCCATGGCCTGCTTGGTCGGACCGACGCATCCGGTCGAGCAGTTCGCGGGTGAGCTCTTCCAGCTTGGCGCGGCTGAGGGTCATCTCCAGATGGAGCGGGCCGCTCTGGTCCATCGTGATGAAGGGCTGGTTGATGGTGGTCTCGAGCACGGAGGAGAGCTCCACCTTGGCCTTCTCGGCCGCTTCGTAGAGGCGCTGAAGAGCCTGGCGGTCCTTGGTGAGGTCGACGCCCTTCTCCCTGCGGAACTCGTTGACGATCCAGTCGACGATGGCCTTGTCGAAGTTGTCGCCGCCCAGATGGGTGTCGCCGTTGGTGGACTTGACCTCGAACACGCCGTCACCCAGTTCGAGGATGGAGACGTCGAAGGTGCCGCCGCCCAGGTCGAAGACCAGGACGGTCTGCTCGTGCTCTTTGTCGAGCCCGTAGGCCAGCGAGGCCGCCGTCGGCTCGTTGACGATGCGCTTGACTTCCAGACCGGCGATGATGCCGGCGTCCTTGGTGGCCTGGCGCTGGGCGTCGTCGAAGTACGCCGGGACGGTGATGACCGCCTCGGTCACCTCGGTGCCCAGGAAGGCTTCGGCGTCGCGCTTGAGTTTCTGCAGGATCTTGGCCGAGATCTCCGGCGGCGAGTACTGCCCGTCCTTGATCTTGACGCGCACGTCGCTGTTGGGACCCTCCACCACTTTGTAGGGGACGATCTTCATCTCTTCGCTCACGTTGGAGAACTTGCGCCCCATGAAGCGTTTGATGGAGAAGATGGTGTTCTCGGGGTTGGTGACCGCCTGCCGTTTGGCGACGGTGCCGACCAACTGTTCCCCGGTCTTGGTGAAGGCCACCACCGACGGGGTGGTCCGGCCGCCTTCGGCGTTGGGGATTATGGTCGGCTCGCCGCCTTCCAGCACGGCCATGGCTGAGTTGGTCGTGCCGAGGTCGATGCCGATGATCTTGCCCATTAGCATATCCTCCGCAACTCGCTCTAGGTTCATTAGCACTGTCGTCATTATAAAATCTGAGTCGGTTGTTGTCAAGTTTACTGGGATCGAGCGCGCTCGTCTTCGACGGACGGCTTCAGGACTCCCGAGGCAAATCAGCTTGATCCGAAGAAACCTCGTATTCGGTACAATACGTCGCAGCGCTAGCGGGTCCACCATCCCGGAGGGCCGTCCACCAGCTCTCGAGGACGCATGAAGGTCGGTCGACAAAGACGCAGCGCCCGCCGGAGGCGCGCGGAAAAGCCACAGGCGGCGGCGCATCATCATCCTGATCGCGGTGCTCGTCGCCGTGCCGCTCATCGCGGCGGGTATCTTCGGCCGTCGTCCTGAGCATGGGTCTGCGCACCGTCGCGGCCGTGGAAGACGACATCCCCTCCCTCGGCGACCAGCACCAGGTCTCTCTGGCCCAGACAAGTGCGATCTACGCGGCCGACGGCACCCTTCTCGCCTACCTTCACGGGGTCGAGAACCGCACCGTCATCAGCGGCAAGCAGATCCCCCAGGTCCTGCGCAACGCGGTGGTGGCCATCGAGGACGAGCGCTTCTACAGCCACCGCGGGGTGGATCTCGAGAGCTTCGTGCGCGCCCTGGTCACCAACGTGCAGGCGCAGCAGACCACCGAAGGCTTCTCCACCATCACCATGCAGCTCGTGGGCAACCTCTATCTCGACCGCACCGACCTCTCGTTCAACCGCAAGTTCAACGAGATGGCTCTGGCCTGGCAGCTGGAGCGCAAGTACTCCAAGGACGAGATCCTCGACCTCTATCTGAACACCGTGTACTTCGGCTCCAACGCGTACGGCGTGGAGGCGGCGGCCCAGACGTACTTCGACAAGGAGCCCGTCGACCTGACCCTGGCCGAAGCCGCGCTCATAGCCGGGCTTCCTCAGGCTCCCACCGGGCTACTCGCCTCGCAAGCATCCCGAACGAGCTCTGGGACGGCGCAACCTCGTCATCCACAAGATGGCCGAGAACGGCTTCATCACCGAAGAGGAGGCCGAGGCCGCGCTCCTCACGCCGGTCGAGCTTGCGCCCTATTCCCCTTACACCCAGGTGCAGGAGCCGTACGTGGTCGCCTATGTGCGCAAGCAGCTCATCGACATGTTCGGCGAGGACAAGGTGTTCCAGGGCGGTCTGCAGGTGGAGACCACCATCGATCCCGCCTACCAGAAGCTGGCCACCGACGCCATCACCTCCACGCTGAACGAGCAGGGCGACCCCTCGGCGGCGCTGGTGAGCATCGAGCCCGACACCGGCTACATCCGGGCGATGGTGGGCGGGACCGACTACGAGACGCTCCAAGTTCAATCTCGCGGCTCAGGGCCGGCGCCAGCCGGGCTCCGCCTTCAAGACCTTCTGCTCTCGACGGCGGCCGTCGAGATGGGCATCGACCCCTGGAAGACCTACTACATGTCCATGCCGCTCGAGACTCACGTACCCGGGAGCCACCAAACCGTGGAAGGTCAAGACCTTCGGCGGCAACACCTACGGCATCTCCACCGTGGTGCAGGCCACCCTGCGCAGCGACAACACCGTGTACGCCCAGACTGGCGCTGGACGTCGGTGCCGACCGCATCGTCGACATCGCCCACCGCATGGGCATCACCTCCTATCTCAACGCCAGCCCGGCCATCGTCCTCGGCGGGCTCACGTACGGTGTCTCCCCGCTGGAGATGGCCTCAGCGTACGGCACCCTCGCCAACCAGGGCGAGCATGTCGAGCCCACGATCATCCTGCAGATCAAGGACTCCGGCCGGCAAGGTGATCTGGAAGGCCAACCCCAAGACGGACTCAGGCCATTTCCGCCGGCGTGGCCTACGACGTCACCCGCATCCTCGAGCAGAACATCCTGCACGGCACGGGCACCAAGGCCAAGATCGACCGCCCGGCCGCCGGCAAGACCGGTACCGCTCAGGACTTCGGCGACGCCTGGTTCTGCGGATACACGCCCGCACCTGTCGACCACCGTGTGGGTGGGTCATCCCCAGGGGCAGATCCCCATGACCGACGTCCACGGGGCACAGCGTCACCGGGGGAAGCTTCCCGGCGCAGATCTGGCAGAAGTTCATGGTCGTGGCCGACAAGAGACTATCCGGAGGCCGATTTCAGCAAGCCCGAAGTGCTGGTGTCCTACAACCCGCTACTTCCGCAGCACCTACGCCGCCTTCCCCGCGTCCACGACCACCGAGAGCACCACCACGACTCTCCGCCGCTGCCGGACACGGTCCCCAGTCCGACCGCCGGCCGACCGCGCGCTAGACGACCCGCGATGCAAGCTGGAACGGTTCACGCTCAAGGCCCAGGAGGCGCTCGCCGCCGCCCAGAAGCTGGCTCAGGAGCGCGGACACGCCCAGGTGGAGCCGGAGCATCTCGCCGTCGCCCTTCTGGAGCAGGACGGGGGCCTGACGTACCGATACTGGAGCGCATCGGCGCGAGCCACGCCGCTCTCCGGACCGAACTCGGCAACGCGGCTGGAGCACTTCGGCACCGTCCACGGCGACACGCAGGTAGGCTTCGCCCGGGACACCCAGACCGCCTTGGACGCGCGCAGGCCGAGGCCGACAAGATGAAGGACGCCTACGTCTCCACCGAGCACGTGCTCATGGGGCTGGCGGCCGACCGGGGCTATCTGGGCGACCTGCTCAAGCGCTACGGCGGTCACCCGTGACGCCGATCCTGCAGGTCCTCAAGGAACTGCGCGGCTCACAGCGGGCCGAGGACCCCAACGCCGAGGAGAAGTATCAGGCGCTGCAGCGGTTCGGACGCGACCTCACCGAACTCGCCCGTCGGGGCAAGCTCGACCCGGTCATCGGCCGCGACGACGAGATCCGCCGCGTGATCCAGGTGCTCAGCCGCCGGACGAAGAACAACCCCGTCCTCATCGGCGAGCCGGGCGTCGGCAAGACGGCCATCGCCGAGGGGCTGGCCCAGACGGATCGTTTCCGGCGACGTGCCCGCGAGCCTCAAGAACAAGCGGGTCGTGGCGCTCGATATCGGCGCGATGGTCGCGGGCGCGAAGTACCGAGGAGAGTTCGAGGAGCGTCTCAAGGCCGTGCTCAAGGAGATCGCCGATTCCGAGGGCGAGATCGTCACCTTCATCGACGAGATGCACACCATCGTGGGAGCCGGCGGCGCCGAGGGCGCGGTGGACGCCTCCAACATGCTCAAGCCTATGCTCGCCCGCGGAGAGCTGCGGGTGGTGGGCGCGACGACGCTCGATGAGTACCGCAAGTACGTGGAGAAGGATGCGGCTCTGGAGCGGCGCTTCCAGCCGGTGCTGGTCGGGCGAGCCGTCGGTGGAGGACACCATCGCCATCCTGCGTGGGCTCAAGGAGCGCTACGAAGTGCACCACGGCGTGCGCATCCAGGACTCGGCGCTCATCGCGGCGGCCGTGCTCTCCCACCGCTACATCTCCGACCGGTTCCTGCCCGACAAGGCCATCGACCTGGTGGACGAAGCGGCCAGCCGGCTGCGCATCGAGATCGATTCGATGCCGATGGAGATCGACCAGGTGGAGCGGCGCATCAAGCAGCTCGACATCGAGCTTCACGCCCTGAGCAAGGAGAAGGACGCGGCTTCCAAGGAGCGGCGCAAGGCCATCGAGGCCGAGCTGGCCGACCTGCGCGAGCAGTCGGCCGGCACTGAAGGCCCACTGGCAGGCCGAGAAGGAGGCCATCGGCAAGATCCAGGCGGTCAAGGAGCAGATCGACCAGGTCAAGACCGAGGCGGAGCGCGCCGAGCGCGATGGGCGACCTGCAGAAGGCCGCCGAACTGCGCTACGGCCGCATACCGGACGCCGAGACGGCAGTTGGTCGCCGAGAACCAGCGCCTGAACGAGCTGCAGCGCGACGTGCGGATGCTGAAGGAAGAGGTGGAAGAGGAAGACATCGCCGAGGTGGTGGCCAAGTGGACCGGCATCCCGGTCGCGCAGGCTGCTGGAAGGCGAAGTGGAGAAGCTCATCCACATGGAGGAGCGGCTGCACCGGCGGGTGGTCGGACAGGACGACGCGCTTGGAGGCGGTGGCCAGCGCCATCCGGCGGGCCCGCGCCGGGCTGCAGGATCCCAACCGGCCCATCGGCAGCTTCATCTTCCTGGGCCCACCGGCGTCGGCAAGACCGAGCTCGGCCGGGCCTTGGCGGAGTTCCTGTTCGACGACGAGAAGGCCATGGTCCGCGTGGACATGAGCGAGTTCCAGGAGCGGCATTCCGTGGCCCGGCTCATCGGGGCGCCGCCCGGCTACGTGGGCTACGAGGAAGGCGGCTACCTCACCGAGGCCGTGCGGCGCCGCCCCTACTCGGTGCTTCTGCTCGACGAGATCGAGAAGGCCCACCCCGACGTCTTCAACCTGCTGCTGCAGATCCTCGACGAGGGCCGGCTCACCGACGGGCACGGCCGCACCGTGGACTTCAAGAACACCGTGGTCATCATGACCTCCAACGTCGGCAGCCAGTTCATCCTCGACCCGGACATCACCGAGATCGAGATGGACACGAGGGTCACCGAGCTCATGCAGGCCACCTTCAAGCCCGAGTTCCTCAACCGGGTGGACGAGATCGTCATCTTCCACCGGCTGAGTCTGGAGCACATCAAAGGTATCGTCGACATCCAGCTCGGTCTGCTGCGCAAGCGGCTGGCGGAGCGCGACATCACCCTGGAGATCACCGACGGCGGCCAAGCTGTACCTGGCGCAGCAGGGCTACGACCCCGCCTACGGAGCCCGGCCGCTCAAGCGCCTCATCCAGAAGGAGATCCAGGATCGGGTGGCTCTCGCCCTGCTCAAGGGCGAGTTCCGCGACGGCGACACCATCAAGGTGGACGAGCGTGGTCTGGAGCTGGTCTTCGAGAAGAGGGCCGGACGACCGCCGAAGCCGCTGCGAAGGGCGCATCGCGACGCCGTCTCACCCAGCGTCTGAGGCTCCGCCACTTCCGGTCGCGCCCGGTGCCGACCGTGCTACGATGCGCGAAGAGGCTTGTGTGCCACCGTTCCGGCGCGACGACAGGAGGGCGACTGCCATGCCACTATTGAGTTGGATACTAGTGGGTCTCGTGCTGGGCTACCTTGCGCGGTTCGTGACCCGCCGGCGCTTCGGCTTCATCAGGACGCTGATCGCCGGTCTCGATCGGGGCCGTGGTTGGGGGGCTTCATCGGCTGGGCCGCCGGGTTTGGCGGAATCGTCGACGATTTCAACATCTGGAGCTTCCTGATCTCGCTATCGGCGTCGATCTCGCGGTCTTCTGATCGTACATGAGTCTTGATGCCCCCGGTAGGCGCAGGCCCTAGCTGTCGCGGTCGTCCACGCGGTCGGCACGGCAGCGGCAGGACCTTCGGACCCGGCCGCCGGCGCGGCTGCTGCGCCCGACGCTCGTTCGCACCTTCGATCGCAGCCAGGTGACCAAGCCAGAAGGCGTTCCGCCCCAGAGACAGCCCCACGGCGACGCCTCCTGCAATGCAGAGAGAGATCACCGCCGCATCCTTGAGAGGCCCGGCCGCGTCGCCCGTCCCAGGTCGCCAGGGCCAGCATACCCTGGTAGATGCTGTAGCCAGGCACCAGCGGCAGGATGGCGACCCGGTGTAGAAGCTTGCCGTCCCACCCTGCAGCCGGGCGCCTGGTGACGCCGGCGAAACCGACGAACATCGCGGCCACAAGGTAGATGAGCCAGCTGCGGCGCTCCCTTCGCGAGACGGGACGGCCACGATCAGCCAGCCGATGGCGCCGATCGCCACGGTCGGGATCACGCGGACGCGTGGCATCCCCCAGGCGACCGCGATCCCGAGCACGCCGACTGCCGCAGCGAGGACCGAGATCCATAGAGGCGCGGAAGGGAAATCGGCCTCGAGTCTCCACGCCAAGACCGGCGCCGATCTCCCCGCCGACGACCACGCCGAGCGCCAGGGCGCCCGCGGTGAGCAGGGCTTCGAAACCCCGGGTGATGGCCGAGACGGGAGCGTTGCCGAGGCCGTCGATGACGGCGGTGACGAAGGCCCGGCCCGGGAGATAGATGAAGAGCCCCCCGACCACCGCCGCGGCGATCGAAAAGGACAGCTCCGGCCGCAGCCACAGGTTCGGGACCGCCGCCAGGATGATGGCCGCGACGAACGTGCCCGGATATGACCGGCAGGCGTAACTTGCCAACCACGGAGTTGACCGGGAAGCAAAGCGCCGTAGCGAGGAGCGCGACCAGCACGGTCACCATGTCGACGCCGTTGAGGAAGAGCACCCATCCGACGACCGAGACAAGGATCGCCGTGCGGGCCCGACCGACGGCGCATCCCCGGAGCGTGCGCCAGAGCCTGCAAGCTGCTCGTACGCCGCGGGCAGCTCGAGTCTCCTTCCGCTCCACTTGGTCGAGGAGCGAGACGGTCTCGGCCATCCTCTCCAGCCGTGGTTCGGAGGCTCGACATCCCGCATGGTGGTGACCGGGAAGTCCATTCCCGGTTCCCAGTAGCTGAGCGTGAGCGTGCTGAGGTTGGCGTCGATCATGGCGCCTTGGAGGCCGACTACAGGCAGCAGAATGCCCGCAAGCCGATCGAGCACTTCGCTCACCGACGGGCTCGCCTCGAGCATCTGCTTGCCTGCCTCGGCCACGAACCTTATGGCGAGAGCGGCCTCGGGGTGAGGGCATCGCGGCGGCGACGACGCAGTCGGTCGCCGGATCGGCGGGCGTGGACCCGCCACTGGTTGCCTTGCGTTTGCGGCGCCAGAACATCGTTCCACAATAGGGAATCCCGACCGGCGCGGCAAGACAGAGGCTTGAGATCGACTATGCCTGGACCGGCTCGCGATGCACTGCCCGTGACGCGGCTGCCTCGGCCGCCCGTTATAATCCTCGGTCCTATGGAGCACATGCAGAAGAACCAGCTTGTCGAGCTTGATGTCACCAATCTGGCCTTCGGCGGTACCGGCATCGCGAAGATCGACGACTTCGTGATCTTCGTGACCGGGGCGGTGCCCGGCGACGTGGTCAGCGCCCGGGTGACCAAGCTCAAGAAGCGCTATGCCGAGGCCCGCGTGGAGAAGATCGTCACTCCCCTCGCCCGATCGGATCCGGCATCGCTGCCCTTCCTTCGGCATCTGCGGGGGCTGCGTCTGGCAGGGGCTCGACTACGAGGTCCAACTGGAGTACAAGACCAGACAGGTCCGCGAATCGCTCGAGCACCTCGGCGGGCTTCGCGACTTCGAGACTGCTCCCCATCAACAGGCATGGCCGATCCCTGGAGGTATCGCAACCGGGCAGACTTCTCCATCGGCACGAGCGCCGACGGGGCAGTCATCGGCTTCCGGCCGCCCGGGACGATGGGATTCGGTCCTTCCGCTCTCCGAATGCCATCTGCTCGAGCCGGCGCTGGAGCAGGGTCCGGACGACCGTGGAAGCGTGGCTGCGGGACGAAGGTCTGCCCGGGCTGGGACCCTCGGACCGGCGATCGGGCTTCGCCCGGCATCTGCTCGCACGTTCGGCGCGGGCGGGGATCGGAGCTCCTCCTCAGTCTGGTGACGATCCCCGGCGAGCTGCCGGGATGCGAGAGGCTCGTCGACCGGCTCCGCGCCGTCCATCCGCAGACTCGTGGGTATCGTCCACGCCGTCAACGGTGGAAGAGCCGAGCTCAGCAGCGGACTGGAGTGCGACGACGCTGTGGGGCCGGCCCTATCTGCTGGAGAAGGTGGCCGGCATCAGCCTCGAAGGTGTCGGTCGATGCCTTCTTCCAGACGAACACCGTCATGACCGAGTTGCTGTACGGACTCGTCGCCGAGGAAATCCGGCGGACTGTGACTCGGTCGACGCGAGCGAGTCACCGACCGCTCGCCGCGGAGTCAGGGGCGACGCCCGGCCGGCCTTGGCTCATCTGGGACCTCTACTCGGGGGTCGGCTCCATCGGCCTCTCGCTGGCCGGGCGACGCGCGACGCGGTCCTGGGGATCGAAGCCGTACCCGCGGCCGTCGAGGACGCGAGAGAGAACGCCCGCCGCAACGGGATAGAGAACGCCTTCTTCGTCGAGGGGGACGTACGCCAAGGTGCTGCGCGAAGTGGCCGACGGGGTCCGCGAGCTGCCCGAAGCCGGTCCAGAAGACCCGACGTCATCATCGTCGACCCTCCCCGAGCGGGGCTCACCGACAAGGCGATCGCCCGCATCGGCGAGGTGGCGGCGCCGAGGATCGTCTACGTCTCGTGCAACCCGGCCACCATGGGCCCGAACGTCGCCCGGCTCCAGGACTACGGCTACCGCCTCGAGCGCGTCACCCCCGTGGACATGTTCCCGCACACGCCGCACGTGGAGTGCGTGGGGCTCCGTGACGCGAGATCGCTCAGCAGGGCGAGAGATCCCTCTGATGTCTAGTAGGGCGGCTCGTCCTGGAACCACTCTCCCAGGCTGCGGAAGGCCTTCCAGAACTCGGCCTTGGCTTGGTCGTCGTCAAGCGACGCGTCGATGTCCGGGGTCACCAGCGCCTTGCAGAAGGGCGTGAAGGTCTGTAGAGCGCCCGGGTCCCAGGCTCAGCCGCTTCATGCCCGCGACCCGGGTCTTGTTGATCGCCTGCACCGTCTGCCGGCCCATCACCACCATGATGCGAGGATGCGTGATGTGGAACTCCTCCAGCCAGTAGAGCGGGCAGTTCTTCTCCCCCTCGGCCGGCCGGACGTCGTGGCACTTGAGCAGGTTGGTGCCGTAGACGACCAGAGGGTTCACGCCCAGCCGTCTCCATGCTCTTGAGGATCGCGGATCCCGACCGGCCGTAGAACGACGACCCCTTCGTTGACCTCGAGGTAGTGCGGCTGGTACTTGACCAGGAGGATGTCGGCGAGCGGATGACCGGACCCGACCGTGGGAGGAAGCCCTGCCCTCTGCGGCATCTCCTGCAGGCGACGACGCGGCGGTTGAGATCGTTACTGTCGCTTGATCGCCCGCTCTTCGAGTTTGCGGTATATCTCGGTGGCCTCGGTGAGAGGCTGGGAGTCGTTCATGCTGACTATATTGGCGGGCGAGTGGAGAAATCCTCCGGCGCGGACGCCCGCGATGCGGCCGAGGCCTCTCGGCCGGTGGCCGGCACCGCGTCTACTCCTCGGGCAGGACCCGGTCGAGAGTGGTGTGCAAGCAGCTTGAGCGACTGCAGATAGAGCAGGCTCTTGCGGCGGGCGATGATATCCGCCTCCCACAGGGCCGCCATGAAGCTCTCCGGATCGTGCGAACTTCGGCATCCGCAACATCGCCGTCCCCAGGGCCTGCAGCACGTGGGCGTCGCTGCCCGCCCCGGCGACGATGTTGTACTTGGCGGCGAAGCGCTCGGCGCTCAGATTGAACGAAGAGAGGGCCACCTTCGCGTTGTAGATCTCGATGACGTCGATGCGATGCAGGTTGTCGACGAGCGCCTGGTACGTTGGGGTGGTGCGCAGGGCGTCGAAGGGATGGGGGACGTAGACGAGGGCACCTTGCTCCTTGATCCGGGAGAGGGTCTCGTCGAAGCTCAACTTCGGGGGGATGTACTCTTGCAGGAAGAGACCGATGACTTCGCCCTCTTTGGACTTGATCTCCTCGGCCACGATGACGAAGGGATCGCCGTCGGCCAGCTCGCGGGCGCGAGAAAGGCTCCCTTGATCTCGTTGTGGTCGGTGAGCGCGATGGCTCCCAGCCCGATCTCCCGGGCCGTCCGGATGATCGACTCGACGGTGTGCGTGCAGTCCTTGGAGAAGTTCGAGTGCATATGCAGGTCGGCGTTGATCCAGTCCGGCCGGGCGGGGCTCAGCACCGCCAGCTTCGCTCGCCTACGAAGCGGCTCCTCGCCTATGCCGCGGACCTGAAGCGAATGCATGGCGGCCAGAGTCCTCCCTGCCACCCGGTCCCCGGTGGCGGCCGCGATCGTATCCCGGTAGAGACGTCTCGAACCGCTCCGCGACGGCGGTGATCGAGTACGCGCCGAGTCGCCGCGCTCGGGCGGCGGCGCCGGCGGGCGCGAGCGGCGCCGCGGTAGTCGGATGCCGCTCGCGGTGTCTGAGCACCTCCGCGATCGCGGTGCCGAGCGAGCCGAAATCGTTGGGCGAGAAGACTGCGCCCCGAGGGGCGGAGCCGTCCGGCGCACCTCGCCGCGAGACTCGAGGTAGTCGCGCACCGGCGGCAGGTCGGGACCGACGACCGGGCAGCCGCAGAGCGCGGCCTCGGCGATGGAGCTGCACAGCCACTCACCGCCGAGGAAGGGAAGGATGGCGACCAGTGCGCGCCCTGATAGACCGGACCCAGCTCCTCGGCCGACTCGAACCGCACCAGGTCCACCCGGGACCGCAGCTTGCGCGGGCACGGCGCGCGGCGGCCAGCGATCCGCGGACGCCTGCTGAAAAGCGATGACGATCCGGTCGAGGCCTGAGGGGAAGTCATCGGCGAGAGCGCGTAGCAGCGCGCGCAACGAGCGCCGGGAATCGCCACGGTAGACGTACAGGCCAAAACGCGGAGAGCGCCTGCGCTTCGACGAGGGACCGCCAGCTCATCGCACCGGCGGCTGCATCGTCGGTCCCACAAGGGATGAACTCGTAGTCCCCGGGATAGAGATCGTCCATCATCCGCCGTCCCTCGGGGAACGTCACCACGCGGGCGTCCAACCGCCGAAAGAAGCGATCGAGCACCGACTGCCCCAGCTCGTAGGCGGCGACCGCCACCGGCGTCAGGTGGAAGGTCGCGACGACGGGACTGCGCGCCTCCCGCAGCGCGTGAAGCTCAGCGACGGAGCCAACGGCTCGTGGACGTGGACCAGGTCGAAATCGGCGCCCAGCATCAGCTTCTCCAGCCGGGAGGTGATGTCCACCGGCAGACCGAGGTTCGCCACACTGCCGTTGAGCCGCACCGGGAAGCTGAAGCCCACCGGGATGACCGGGATCTGGTCCTCGGGGCCGAGTGGGCCTTTGCCCGCGAGCGGGAGAAGCAGGCGATCGGGAGGCGATCCGGCGTCGGTAGTCCGCGAGGAGGGTGACGACCTGGCCTCGGGCGCGCTGGAACAGCGCTCGCGTGCGGGCGCCCGTCTTCGGGCTCGTCGGAGGAGGTGACCACCACCGGCAGATGCCCCCGGGCCTTGAGAGCCCGGGCAAGATCGGCCACGTGCTGGTTGACGGCGCTCGGCTGGGTCCACGAGAACGGAGCGACCAGAGCTATGTGCAGACCATCTCCCATGCAGGCCCCCCGCTCTGATGCACCGTGCGCTTCAAAGCGCGCGGGGCCCGGGCGGACGACGTCCGCCCGGGCCCCCGACAAACGCTCTTGTCCTACCTTACTCGCACTGCGCTTCGCCGGCGATGAAGGCCTCGGTCTTGCGCCGCGCCTCTTCGTCGCTGTACTGGATCGGCGGCGACTTCATGAAGTACGAAGCCGGCTCGAACAGCGCGCCGGAGATGCCCCGGTCGAGCGCCAGTTTGGCGCAGCGGACCGCGTCGATGACGATGCCGGCCGAGTTGGGCGAGTCGACCACTTCGAGCTTGAGCTCGATGTTGAGCGGCACGTCGCCGAAGGTGCGGCCTTCCATGCGGATGTACGCCCACTTGCGGTCGTCCAGCCACTCGACGTAGTCGGAGGGGCCGATGTGGATGTTCTTGCTGCCCATGTCGTAGTCGAGCTGCGAGGTGACCGAGTTGGTCTTGGAGATCTTCTTGCTCTCCAGGCGCGAGCGCTCGAGCATGTTGAGGAAGTCGGTGTTGCCGCCCACGTTGAGCTGGGAGGTGCGCTCCAGCCGGACGCCGCGCTCGCGCATGAGGCGGGTGAGCACCCGGTGGACGATGGTGGCGCCGACCTGCGACTTGATGTCGTCACCGATGACCGGCAGGCCCTTCTCGATGAAGCGGTCCTGCCAGTACTTCTCCCGGGCGATGAAGACCGGGATGCAGTTCACGAAGGCGCAGCCGGCTTCCAGGATCTGCTCGACGTACCACTTGGTGGCCATCTCGCTGCCCACCGGCAGGTAGCTGACCACCACGTCGGTCTTGGTGTCCTTGAGGATGCCGATGACGTCGTCGGTCGGTCCGGGGGCCTTTTCGATGACCTCGGAGAGGTACTTGCCCAGACCGTCGTGGGTCATGCCCCGGTAGACCTTGACGCCCATCTCGGGGACGTCGCAGAACTTGACCGTGCAGTTCCGGCCGCCCCAGATGGCCTGGGAGAGGTCCTTGCCCACCTTGGTCTTGTCGATGTCGAAGGCACAGGTGAACTCGATGTCGGAGATGTGGTATCCGCCGAGGTTCACATGCATGAGGCCGGGGACGAACTCGTCCGCTTTGGCGTTGCGGTAGTACTGCACGCCCTGGATGAAGGACGACGCGCAGTTCCCGACCCCGATGACAGCTACCCGAACTTTATCGCTCAACGGATCCTCCCTGTTCCCTTTGCCTGACGAGTTGGCGGTAGGTGTGGACGACGCGCTGGATCACCGTGAACGCGGTGAGCGCCAGCATTATGTAGATCACATACGGCAGCACGTTGAAGAAGAGCCCGATGGCCACGAGGATGATACGCTCGGGCCTGCTCATGATCCCGACCTTGCACTCCAGACCCAGGCTCTCCGCCCGTGCACGAGTGTAGCTCACCATGAGGCTGCCCAGAAGAGCGAGCGCGGCAAGGGCCGCGTCGACTGACATGTCCCTCGTGCGCGAAGACATAGCAGATGGCAGCCAGTACGAAGCCTTCGGATATCCGGTCGAGGGTGGAATCGAAGAAGGCCCCGAAGGGAGTGGACATCTTCGCCATCCGGGCCAGAGAACCGTCGAGCATGTCGCAGATGCCCGCGACGAGCACAAGGACGCCCGCCCAGATGAGGTGATCGGAGACGATGAGGACGGCCACGCCGACGTTGAGCAGGGTGCCGACGACGGTGACCTGATTGGGGGTGACCCCGAGCCGGTGGAGAGTGGAGATGACCGGGTTGAAACCTCTCCGCAGCCTTATCCCGAAAGAATCGCGAATGTTCTCCATTGCCCTGCTAGTCTCTGGATTCCGAGCTACCCACCCCGGCAACTCGCGATTGTAACAGTATCGCCCACCCTCCACAAATCGCGGGGCTCGCCTCACGCCTCGCGCCCGGGAGATCCGGGGGCAGGGGCGCCCGGTCCCGCGGTTGGGGCGAGAGGCTCCTCAGCCGGGGCGGCGGGCCCCTGAGCCGGGCTGTCCGGCGCCGGGGGTGGCACCACTCTCCGGGGAGGAGGGCCTCCCGAGCGGGCGGGGATGAGCGCTATGCCGTCGTCCATGGCCCAGGGCGCCTTGGATCTGCCGAAATGGTAGAACTGGAGCGTGTGGCGCAGCATCGCGAGGAGCGGCAGCGCCGCGATGATCCCGACTATCCCTCCGATCTGAGCGCCGGCCAGCAGGGCGAAGATCACGATGAGTGGGTGCACGCCCACGGAGCTGCCCACGATGTTGGGGGCCAGGATGTGGCTTTCCAGCTGCTGGATGGCGAAGTAGACGATGATCACCACCAGGGCGGCGGTCGGGGAGTGGAAGAACGCGGCGATCACCGGCGGCACCGCGCCGATCCACGGGCCCACGTAGGGTATGACCTCGGTGACTCCCGCCCAGAAGCCGAAGAGCAGGGCGTACTGGCCGCCCTCCGGCCAGACGCCGACGATATCCCAGCTCAGTATCCAGATGGCGAGACCGCACGCCAGTCCGATCGTGGCGGCCAGCAGGGCCTGCCCCCGTACGAAACGGCTGAAAGCTGTCTGCAGGCCCCGGACGTATTCCTCCTTGACCTCGGGGGTCCCCGGGGCCAGGCGGCACACGAAGCGGAAGATGCGTTTGCCGTCGATGAGCATGTAGAAGCTGATGACCACGGTGAGGAAGATGTTGACGAACACGCCGGCGACGCTCACGCCCACAGAGAAGAGCGTGCCGACCGAACGGCTGCCGTTGTTCTGCAGCCAGTTGACTATGTCGGTGGTGTTGAGCTGCAGGTTGACCTGTGATGTTGTGCGTGGCCAGCCAGGCCTGTAGATCGGCGAGCGAGCTTGTTCAAGTCGCTCGAGCCAGCCCGGGATGGTCTCGAACAGCCTCTGGAACTGGCGGACGAGCGGAGGGCCGAGGAAGACGAACAAGACGACCACCACGGCTATGAAGGCCAGGTAGACGATCGGCACGGCCGCCCAGCGAGGGACCTTGATCCGCCCCATCCCCAGGACCACCGCGTTGAGCAGAACGGCGACCACGATCGACATGAGGAAGACGAAGACCGCGTGGCTCGCCACCTTGGCGAAGTAGAGGGCAAGGAAGATGGCCACCGGGATCAGCACGGCTTGGGCCCATCGAGGAATGGTGATCTGCACCTACCCCTCCTTGTCGGTGCTCGCCTATCCTAAGGCCACACTTCAAGCACAGATTATCAGTCTCGAGACCGGACTGCGGATGGCGTTTGAGCGCGCATACGGGCCTTTTCTGGGCAATCCGGGCGGGTGATGGTAAGGTAAGCGGCGATGAGAGAAGGGGCATCTTCATCAGAAGCTCTCGCGTCAGGACGAGCTGGTCAGGCGCAAACGGCGTCAGGAAACGCTGTACCGTAGACGCAGGATACGTCTTGCCGCGGGTTTCGGCGTACTCTGCGTGGTCGTCGCGGGCATCATCATCGCCGTCAGCGCGGGCGGTTCGACCGCGCAGGTGAGCTCTCAAGGGCTCCTGGTGAGCAGCGATCCCTCCCCTTCCGCGGCGGTCTCGGCCACCGGCGAGAACCGGCCCGGCATTCGCCCGTCTGGGCGACCGCAACCTCCTCCTGCCTGTCGCGGCGAGAGACGTGACCATCATCGCCTACCAGCCGGTCAGCGACGACGGAGCGGTCCAATTCTCTCCGATAGGAGACCGGCACAAACACCAATGCGCTCGTGAGCTTCTTCCGGGGGATCTTCGCCGGGGAGCCGTCCGTCCGGTACTACCTGCTGTCCGGTGACGGCACGGGAGCCACCGGTTCCATCCTGGTGGGAGCGGCGCCCGGCTGTCCCAGTCACCGCGCCCGTGTCGGGGACGGTGACCGCCGTGAAGCACTACAGGCTCTACGGCAAGTACGACGACGTGCAGGTGGACATCCGTCCTGAGGAGATGAGCGGCATCACCATCTCGATGCTCTTCGTCGACGATCCGGTCGTCTCGATCGGAGAAGTGGTCACGGCCGGCAAGACCCAGCTCGGCAAGGTCCGGGAGTGCCCCGAGGAACTGGGCAAGCAGCTCGGCATCTACACCCATGACTCCGGTTCACACGTGTTCATGCAGGCCACGGAGGAGCCCATCAGCTGAACGCGCTGTTCTGCTCTAAGTGCGGCGGCCGGGTAGAGGTGCAGACGGTAGGGGATCGGCCCCGGGACGTCTGCTCTGCGTGTGGCACGATCTTCTATCAGAACCCCCTGCCCGCCGCGGGCGCCCTCGTGCTCGATGACCTGCGGCGCGTGCTCCTTGTCAAGCGCAAGTACCCGCCCAGCGAGGGCATGTGGTGCCTTCCCATCGGTTTCGCCGAACTCGGGGAGACCATCGCCGAAGCCGCGCTGCGCGAGTTGCTCGAGGAGACGGGGGTCACCGGCCGGGTCGTCCGGCTCATCGACGCCGACTCCTGGAAGGGCGCCTTCTACGGCGACGTGCTGGTCGTCACCTTCGAGGTCGAGAAGCTCCTCGGCTCGGAGAGGGCGGGAGACGACGCCGAAGAGGTGGACTACTTCCCGCTAGACCGGCTTCCGCCCCTGGCTTTCCCTCACAACGAGAAGGCCATACGTTTGTGCGCCGATCTCCACAGGGACGAGTGGGCCATCCACGATTCCTTCCGCCGGCTGGAAGAGGCAGCGGGGGCCGGAGTCGAGCCGGGTGCCGAGACTGACCGGGTACCGAAGCCGCCGGAGGGCGGCCGGCGCGGGAGCGCTGATGCTCTCCGACAGCTTGATCGGCTTCGTCAACGAGAGCATCCCCCTGGTGGCCAGGCTCTGGCTGGCAGACGTCCGCTCCAACCACACCACTGCGACCTACATGCGCCTGGATCCCGACTCGCTACTGGCCGAGTGCACCACCAGTCTCCAGCAGTTGGGGCGGTGGCTCGAGGGAGAGAGCACCGAGGAGCAGATCAGCAGGTTCTTCCGGGACCTGGGTGTCCGCAGGCAGGCGCAGGGAGTCCCCCTTCACGAATTGCTGTCGGCCATCATGCTGCTCAAGCGCCAGATCTGGGCCCACGCCCGCTCTCAGGGCGTATGGCAGCGGCCGATGGAGATGTACCGGGTCATGGAGTTGCAGAGCCGCTTCGCGGTGTTCTTCGACCGCGCCATGTACCACTCGGCCCGCGGCTACGCCGGCGGGTGACCCTCGGCGGACGGTGGTAGCCTGTATGAGTGCGAGCCAGGCCGGCCTGTTCAAGGGAGATCGAGCGTCATGAATCCTCTCCGACTCCTGCCACTGCTCCTGGTCGTGCCTATGATAGCCGTCGGCGGATGTGAGACCACGCCAGGCGATTCTGCCTCGACGACGGGCGTTGCCGGCGCGGCCGAGACTTCGTCGACGGCTCATCAGACCACGCAGCCTGCGGCCACCCTTCCTGACGGCACCCACTTCGGCTTCATCCATGAGGTCGGCGACGGGACCGTGGTGTTCGACCCGGCAGAGTGGCTGGGAGGGGACGAAGCGGTCGCGGCGGCCCGGGCCGATGGCGCGATCGGCTCGACCGAAGACCTGCCCAATCCCTTCTACATCCGCAATCTCGTTGTGGAGAGCCTGCGGCTGCCGATCGCTCCGAGCGCTCGGTTTCACCTTGTTGGTTTACGACGACACCGGCTCACCGGAGGTCCAGGAGACGGTGTCGTACGACGATCTGCATCGGCTCTGGTCGCCCGAGAACGTGGGCGACCACTACTACTCCCAAACTGCCTGGGATGACTTCGGCCTTGCGACATACTTGACGATCTCAGGAGGTCAGGTCACCGGCGGCAAAGAGCAATACGTCCCGTAGCCCGCCGGTGTAGGCGCACGAACAGATTCAGCGACCCCGCATGCGCTCTCGAGCATGTCGCCCCGGGTGTCCAGGCGCGCCCCGACGGCGAGCGAAGCGCGATAGGCCGTTGCGGAGTTTGTCGCCCACGGTGTCCAGGCGCACGACGCAACCCTTCGCCTAGCCCCCTACACGTTGAAGCGGAAGTTGACGATGTCCCCGTCCTGACGATGTAGTCCTTGCCCTCGATACGGAGCACGCCCGCTTCCCGGGCAGCCTTCATGGTGCCGTGGTGCATGAAGTCGTCGTAGGAGATGACCTCGGCCCGGATGAAGCCGCGCTGGATGTCGCTGTGGATCGCGCCGGCCGCCTCCCGGGCCGTCTCTCCGCTCCGGATGGGCCACGCCCGCACCTCGTCGCTGCCGGTCGTCAGGAAGCTGATGAGCCCGAGTTGCTGCGAAGGCCGCTTGGGCCACCACTTCGGCCGCGGGTCCGGGCAGCCCCAGCGCGGCCGCGTATTCGGCCTGCTCCTCGATAGAGAGTCGAGAGACTTCGAGGGCATCCGGGAAGGGGAACGCGAGCAGCCGGCGTCCCCGTGCGGCCGCCTCGAGAGAGCGAGCTGTCGGGCGTGCTCCCGGCCTCGGTGTTGAGCACCAGCAACTGCGGGATCAGAGTCAGGAACTGGTAGCCCCGGATGAAGGTCAGCTCCGTTTCGTCGAAGTCCACCTCGCGCGAGGGGTTTCTCGGCTTCGAGCGCCTCCTGGCAATCGGGCCAGCGCCTTCTTGCCCGGCATCGGCCAGCGGCGCCTTCTTCGCTCGTTCGAAAGCCCTCTCGATCCGGATGAGATCGAACAACAGGAACTCGCGGTCGAGCTCCTCCAGGTCGGCCTCCGGGTGCGCCGGCTCGCCGAGCAGCGGGCTGTCGAAACCTCGGAGCACGTGGACGTAGACCTGGCCTCCGGCCAGCGCGTCCAGGTATCTCTCCATCTCCCCCTTGCGACCGGTCGCCTCAGGCCAGGCCACTTCGCGCACCTTGAACTCGGCGAACGTGGTCTTCTTGGGCTGGAAGATCTCGGAGAGAGCGCGGACGCGCGGGTCGCCGACGTGGACGGTAGCCACGTGGCCTTCGCCTCGTCCTTCGGCCAGAGCGGCTACAAGGGTCGTCTTACCGCACCCCTTGAGCCCGATGATGCGCGCCTCCAAAGCTGCCTCCCGGTCGCTGTCTGCGGCTACACTCTCAGTGTAGCCCAGCCTGCCCGACCCGCGGATGCGCCGCGTGGCACAATGGCGGTAGCAGGATAGGATCGGAGTGAACGAACAAGCGAGATGATGACTGTGAGCAATCGAAGCGCCGGATCTGTGTGAGTAGAATAGGCGATCGTCTTCCTGCTCGGCGTCTTGGTCGCGGCCTTCGCGCTGCCGGCCTGCGGATCGAGCTCCATGGCCGCCAGCGGTCCAGTCGCACGGTGCGGCGCGCCGCCGCGTGAGGCGTCGAGACCAAGACCTACACCGACTCCGACTACGGGTACAGCTTCGACGTACCCGGCGTCCTGGAAGATCCAGAGGACACCACCGTGCCGACGTCAGCGCCGGCGGGACCGTCGACCGGAACGTGGGGCGTCTTCGATCCCAATGGCGCCAAGGTCGACAAGCACCTACATCGACCTGATGATGGTCTCGGTCTACAAGCTGAACGTGACCGTGGACGATTCGGTCATCCCGCAGCTCAAGAGCGAGATCGAAGTCGGTCCTCGCGAGCCTCGAGAGCCAGGGCACCGGCATGAAGGTGGAAGAGCCTCTGGCGGAGACGACGGCCGCCGGCATGAAGGGCTACAAGCGTCACCTACAGCTTCACGAAGGACGGCGCCCCGTGCACGTCGACCCTCTACTTCCTCTTCGACGGCGAATATGGAGTACCAGCTGACCACCCAGGCGGCCGACGAGAACTGGGCGGCCGATCAGCCGATCTTCGACGCGATGATCGCGAGCTTCAAGCCGGCGCCGGCCGAGTAGGGAGCGTCCGACGGCGTCGCCGGCCGACGGCCGCGGCCGACCGCGGCGCCCGGGGCCGCGACGGCGGCCCCGGGCGCGCCTGGCAGTCACGCGGACCCTACTTCTGCAGCGGGTACTCCCGGCAGATCTTCTGCGAGTTCCTGTCGTCGTAGAACACCAGCTTGCCGTCGACCTCGTCCAGCGGGAACCACCACTTGTCGGTCGCCTCGGTGGGATCGACGTAGTCGTTGGCGACGACCCGCTCCTTCTGCGCGTCGGCCCGCCTGTGCAGCCATTCGATGCTGCCGTCCCACTCCGCGAAGTCGCGGGGCTCGGCGAAGGGCACGTGCCAGGGGCAGATCTTGGTGCACCGCCCGCACACGCAGCCTTCCTTGTTGAGCACGTCGAAGTCGGAGCAGGCCTTGCTGTTCGAGCTTCCAGGTGTAGTAGCCGTTGTAGAGGGTCTTCGGCCCGCGGGTGATGGCCCGGGCCGGGCACTGCTCGGCGCAGAGCGTGCACTTGCCGCAGTAGTCCTGCAGACCGAAGTCGATGTAGCCGTCGGTCTCCAGTTCCATGTTGGTGAGCACGCAGGCCGCCTTGAAGTTGCCGCCCAGGAACGGGTTGAGGATGATCCCCATCCGGGAGACCTCACCCAGACCGGCGTCGAGCACGACCTGGGGCATGAGCGTCATGTAGCGGTTCATGTTGGAGGCCTCGGCCTCGAAGCCCAGCCGGCGCATGTAGTTGGCCATGGTCTCGGTCTGCATGGCCAGGCGCTGGTAGGCCTGGAAGCTGGCCGGATCGACGATCTCTTCCCAGCCGTTGGAGGCGTACAGCGTCGGCTCGTGCTTGCGGGCGAGAAGGACGATGGCGTACTTGTACGGCGCCTCGATCTCCCTGCCCTTCATGTTGTGCGTGTAGACCGCCGACTGGCTCAGGGGCCCGATGCCGACCAGGTCGGCGCCGAGAAAGTGCCCGAGCAGCTTGACGTGCCGGCTGAGCACCCGGGGATCGTCGGGGATGGGCGCCCGCTCGGGAGCCACCGGGTTGAGCTTGCGGAGCACGGCGTTGTTGACGAGGTCCTGCATATCCCAGAAGGAGGCGCCCAGCGGATACCGCCGGGTCATGCGCTTGAACTCGCGCTCGATCTCTTCCCCGTACTCGCCGAACAGCGACTTGCCGAACGGGCTCTCCCGTTCGTCGCGCCGTTCGATGGGCCCGACGATCTCGTTGGTGGGCTTGTCGACCCGCTTGAGCTTGTCCGTGGGCCAGGGACCGATCTGGCGGTCGTCGTACAGGATGTCGTGGTACTTGAGTCGTTCCATCAGTCGATCCCCAGTTCGGCCGCGTTGCGGTAGTAGAGCAGTTCCTTCTCCTCCTGCGACAGCCCCAGCCCCTCCAGGAAGTTCATGCAGTCGGTCATCTCCTCGTAGGGATAGTCGGTGCCCAGAAGGATCCTCTCCATGCCGAGGGCCTCCCGCGTGCACTTGAAGGCCGCCGGCAGGTAGTTGCCGCTGGTGGTCATGAGCATGTTGTCGCGCAGATAGTCGCTCGGCACCCGCTTGAGGTCGGGCACCACCTCGGGATCGGCCGCCCTGAGGTGCGGCCGCACGAACGGGTGATCGATGCGCTGCATGAGGAAGGGAAGACCCTCCCCGTAGTGCCCGATCATGATCTTGAGCTTGGGGAAGGCGTCGAAAGCCCCGCTCAGGACCAGGCGCATCATGGCCGTCGCGGTCTCCACCCCGAAGCCGAAGGCGGCTCCGGCGAGGGCCAGACCGTAGGTGCGCAGCTCCTTGATCATCGGCGCGACCGGGTGAAGGTAGATGACCACCCCCAACTCCTCGGCCTTGGCCAGGATGGGCCAGTAGCGCCGCTCGTCGATGTAGGAGTCGCCGAAGTTGGAGTGGGTCTTCCAGCCCTTGAAGCCCGAGTTCCTTCACGCAGCGCTCGAGCTCGGCCGCGGCGGCCTGCGGGTCCTTGGGCGCCAGCGCGGCGAAGCCCATGAGCCGGTCGGGGTACCTGTCGATGGCGGCCGCCAGCTCGTCGTTGACGCTCCTGGCCAGCGCGGTGCCCACGCTCGGGTCGAAGTGGTCCACGCCCGGCGAGCGTCAGCGACACGATGGCCTTGTCGATGCCGCGCTTTGTCCATCTCGTCTGATCCGTCCTTCGCCCAGGTCGAGCAGCCGGTTGAGCAGGAAGTCGCCGTGCGGCTCGAAGGCGTCTTCCCGGTAGTACATCCGGCGGCGCCCGGTGGTCTTGTCGTCCACGAAGCGCGGATATCCGGGGTTGGCGTAGGTGGCGTCGACCCATTCCTGCGTGACGAAATGCGTCTCGAAATCGATGGTCTTCACCTGGGACTCAGCCTCCGGCGATGGGGATGAAGATGAGTATGTCGTCGCCGTCCGCGAGAACGGTGTCGCGGCCGTGCAAGCACGGTGATGTCCCGGCCGTTGACCATGATCGCGCAGCGGCGCGTGGGCGCTCTTCTCCTTCGGCTCGGCCAGGTATGAGGCCAGCTTGGGGTCGCCGGTCTCGATCAAGCCGGGTGAGGAGATCCTCGATCGTGGCCCCTTCGGGCAGGGACAAGGTCTATCTGCTCCTTGCCCAGCAGCGTCCGGATCAGGGCGATGCTGCGGACCCTGACGTTCGCACTGCGTCGGCGGCGGCTGCTCGCGCGCCTACAGACCAAGGCGTCGGCGGCGTAGCCCAGACGCAGTTCTTCCAGCTTGGCCCGGGTCGGTACGCCGTCGCGGGTCCAGCCCCGGGCGTCATAGTACTCGTCGAGCATGAAGTCGAGATCCTTCTGGCTGATGAGCTCGCCCTTGGACGGGCCGTCCGGGATGGGCTCGGTCTTGAGCCGCTCGGGCAGGTCGTCGTCGGCCCGGGTGAAGCCGGCCTTGGTGTTGAACACCCGCGCCAGGTTGTTGATGCGCTCGCCGACCTGGTGCACCTCATCCGGCGTGTAGGTAAGCCCGGTGGCTCCCTCCATGAGGTCGGCGGTGTTCTCGAACATGAAGTCGGCCACGGCCATGTCCATGAGGAACACGCACATGGTGGGCGAGTCGGCCAGCGCCGTGCGCGCGTCCTGGTTCCACTTGCAGAGCCTGCCCTTGCCCTCGTAGGCCAGACGGTCGACGGGCTCGGGGATGGGGATGCCGAAGATCTCCTGGAACGCGTAGCCCTTGTTGTGGTCGGCGCCCGTGAACGCGGTGGCGAAGTTGAGGCCGTGAGCCTTGGCGCCGCGGACGTCGTAGGCCGGCAGCTCGAGACCCTTGACATGCATGGCGTACTTCTCGGTGCCTTTGCCGATCTTCTCCGCGGCGACCTTGACGCCGTCGGCCAGCAGGTCGCCCAGACCCTGGCGCTCGCCCGATCATGTGGAGCAGTTGGGTCATGGCCAGGTCGTTGCCGAAGTGCAGGTCGAGGCCACCGGTGTCCTCCAGGGTGAGGATGCCGCGCTCGAACAGCTCCATGGCGAAGGCGATGGTCACGCCGGCCGACATGGTGTCGAGGCCCAACTCGTCGGACAAGCCGGTCGCAGGCGATGATGGCATCGGGATTGTCCACGCCGGTGACGCCGCCGAACGAGTAGAGGGTCTCGTACTCGGGTCCCTCGGTGAAGAAGCCGGCGTACGGGCCCTCTTTGGCCATGCGCAGCTGGCTGCAACCCACCGGGCATCCGGCGCAGGCCGTCTTGCCCATGCCTTGGCTCTCGATGGCGTAGCCGCCGATCTTGTCGGCCGGGTTGAAGACGCCGGTGGCCGTCCAGTTCTTGGCCGGGTAGATGCCCAGCGCCTGGGTCAGGTCGAGGGTGGTCGACGTGCCGTACCGCGAGAACTCGGGGTAGAGGATGGGGCTCTTGCGCATGCCGGCCAGCATCCGCTTGCGGGCCGCGTCGTACTTCTCCTTGTCGGCGATCGTCATCTGGCTGTCGCCGCGCAGGGCGATGGCTTTGAGGTTCTTGCTGCCCATGACGGCGCCCAGGCCCTTGCGTCCGGCCACCCGGCGCTCGTTGACGATGCAGGCCATCCGCGAGAGCTTCTCGCCCGCCGGGCCGATGCAGCTGACGCGGATGTTCTGGTCGTGCAGCTCGTCCTTGATGACCAGCTGGGTGTCCATGCTGGTGAGGCCCCACAGTTCCTTGGCGTCGCGGAACTTGACCTCGCCGTTCTTGATCCACAGGTAGGTCGGCTCTTCCGCCTTGCCCTCGATGATGATGACGTCGTATCCGGCCCGCTTCATCTCCACGGGGAAGTGTCCGCCGGTGGTGGCCACCCCCATCGCCCCGGTGGCCGGCGACTTGGCGTTGATGGCCATGCGGCTGGCGCAGGGGACGGTGGTGCCGGTGAAGGGCCCGGGAGCGTAGATGAGCTTGTTCTCCGGCCCCAACGGGTCGCAGTCGGCCGGCACTTCGTCGTAGAGGTACTTGACGCGTGAAGCCCGAGCCGCCGATGAAGTCCTGCGCGACGTCGACGGGGAGAGGCTCCTCCTTGAACGTCTTGTCGGTCAGATTGATCCTCAGGACCTTGCCGGTATAGCCGCCTGTGTACATGTCACTCCTTTGTCCTTCGAGGCCACGGGCCCCGGACCTCCCGGTGGTGAGTGGTCACTCAGTCGTTGACGTGGAAAGGATACCAACCATGCGCCGAAGTTGCAGGCAAAAGAGGCGAGCTGGAGCGAGGCACGAAATGAACCGATCCCGGCCGCCATTCCGGGTGACGGCCGGGGTCGATTCATGCCCGACGTCGGCGTCGGGCAGGCGGCCTTGAGCCCTAGGCGAGCGGCGTGGTCGCCTGCTCCACGGGGATGATCTCGTGGCCCGCGTTGCTGGTGATCTTGAGCTCGACGGGATACTTCGTGCCCTTGACCCACTGGCCGGCGGCGCACACGGTCCGGTACACGTTCGGAACCGGACGCTTGCTGCCGGCCTCGACCGGGATCGTGAAGTCGACGGGGCCGGCGAGGGTGTCGAGCTTCATCGTCGAGAGCTGCGGCGACGATGTCCTCTTTGTCATCCAGGTTCTTGGTCCGCTTGAGCGAGTCGACGGCCATCTCGAACAGAGCGTAGTGGTAGAGAGGCTGGCACCCACTGTTCGCCCTGCCGCTTCTCGTACTCAGCGGCGAACTCCTGGCAGGTCTCGCCGGTGAGCGACGACTTGAACGGGAAGGTGGGCGTCCAGTAGATGACCGTGGTCAGACCGTAGCCCGATATCGCCCAGCTTCTCGACGGTCTGCCAGAACTGGAGGGCCTTGCCGATGGTCACGGCCTTCGGGTTGTAGCCCTGCTGCTTGGACTGGCTCCAGAAGTTGGTGAAGTCCGGGGCGGAGAGCACGCCGGCGCAGATCTCGGCGCCGTCGTTCTTGAAGGTGGAGATGACCGCTGGTGTAGTCCTCGAGCCCGTCTTCGAACGCACCCGGGTCGGAGAGGGTGTAGCCGTTCTTTCTCGAGCCTGGGCGGCCAAGCCTTGCGGTAGGCGTTGCCGTCGGCGTCGTTCGGCCACAGGGCGCCGTACACCTTGTTGTTTGGGAACTGGTCCCACATGGCGAAGTACAGCTCCTGGATGTCTTCCTGACCCCAGAAGCAGTGGTAGGTCCACTTGAAGCCCACTTTGGGATCGCCGCCGCGGCCGTTGAACCAGGCCTGCCACGGGGTGTCGTTGGAGATGCAGGGGACGCCGAAGGCTTCGGCCTGATCGGCCACCGGGACCGTGGTGTCGGGAGTGGAGGCCACCATCATCATGTCGATGGCGTCGTTATTGATGAGGTCGCCCGCCACCTGGCTGGCCCGGTCGGTGCTGGACTGGCTGTCCTGCAGTGATGATCTCGATGGGATGGTTCTTGCCAGTCACCGCAGACCAGACCGTCCTTGGCGTACTCGTTCCAGCGGTCGAGGCACTACTTGTCGGTATGCCGAAGGTGGCAAGCTTGCCCGTGATGGGGCTGACGAAGCCGATCTTGATCGCTCGACCGGCCTCGGCGCCCGCGCTCACGCTGGTCGTGGTCTCGCCGCGCGGCCGTCGTGCCGGCTGCCGGCCGCGGTAGTGGTGGTGGCCGCCGCGGCCGAGGTGGTGGTGGTCTCTTCGCCGCCGCAGGCGGCGATCAGGCCGCCCAGGCCGCCCCGGCGCCCAGAGTTGCGCCTGCGATACCGGCCTTCTTCAGGAACTCACGACGGCTTATCGTGTTGTCGAGCATCTAGACTCCCCCTCACTTTGGTGTGTGTTCGCGGCCGAGCCTGTCAAGCGTGCTCGCACCCGGTGAAACAGAATAGAGATTCCCGCTTCGCTCGTCAAGAGAAGAGAACAAGAATTATCATTTTTTTATCCCACTTGCCCGACAAACGCGCGCTATAGTGGGCTGCATGGAAGAGCAGCTGACACCATACAAGTCGCCGCGGCAGAAGCGCAGCCGGGAGTCTCTCGAGCGCCTGCTGGAGGCGGCGGAGGACCAGATCCGGCAGAACGGAGTCGAGGCGCTCACCGTCAGTGGGGTGGTCAACAGCATCGGCTTGTCGGTCGGCGCCTTCTACGCCCGCTTCCCCGACAAGACCGCCCTGCTTCACGCAGTCCAGGACCGGTTCCACGACCGGCTGGAGCCCCTCATCCAGCGAGCAGATGATCGCCGAGGCCGGGCCGTGCACCACCCTCGCGGACGCGGTCGAGGCGGCCGTGGAAGTGCTCATCCGCAACGTGGTGGGCGAGCGCGAGCTGTCGCGGGCCTTCATGAGCCTCTCGGTCGCAGACCCGGTGCTTGCGCGCCCGAGGCGAGCTGGTCAACCGGCAGAGGCGTGAGACCTTCACCGACATCCTCATCGTCCACAGCGACGAGATCGGGCATCCCGACCCGAGTCTGGCCATCAACGTGGCCTACGGGATGTATGCCGCGGTCGTCCGCGGACGTCTGATGTTCGGCGCCGAGCACGAGCTCTACTACGGCATCGACAGCCCCACGCTCTATCGAGAGCTCAAGCAGGCCCTCACCCTCTACCTGAAAGGCGATCGGGACGCGCGCGACTGAGTCCTGGGCGACGGAGCGCTGATATCGAAAACGACTGGAGCCCCGCTTTCGCGGGGCTCCATCTGCTTCTTTGAGGTCGCGTCGGTGCCGCGCTGAGCCGGCGCTACAGATCGCCGTAGGGCATGGGCTGGACTTTGGCGGTCGGCGGTGAGATCCGGGACATTGGCGTTGCTGACCATGACCGGCTCGAACGGGAACTTCTCGCCCTTGACCCACTGCGCGCCGCCGATCGGCGGGGCTTGTAGACGTTGTCGCACCGGGTGCCTGGTCCTCATCTCGACGGGGGCGGTGAAGTCGATGGGGCCCAGGCAGGTGTGCCATCTTGGTGGTCCTGACCTGCTCGATGATGTCCTCCTTGTCGTCGAGGTTCGTGACCCGCTTGAAGACGTCGACGGCCCATTCGAACTTGGCGTACTGGCCGATCGGGGCGGTCCACTGCTCGCCGGTCTTGGCCATGTAGTCGTCCGCCAGTTGCTGGCAGGTCATGCCGGTGATGGAGTCCTTGAACGGCCAAGTCGGGTGCCACACGCCTTCCACCGTGGCGTTGTAGGCGATGGAGCCGATGGCCTCCAGCGTCTGCGGGAAGAGAAGCGCTTTCCCGATGGTCAGGACCTTGGGGTTGTAGCCCTGCTGCACCGACTGCTTCCAGAAGTTGGTGAAGTCCGGGGTGATGATCGTGCCGCAGCAGATCTCGCAGCCGTTCTTCTTGAAGTCGGAGATGTACTTGGTGAAGTCCTCCGTGGGCCACCGGGTAGAGGTCGGGCAGGAAGTACGTATAGCCCGCCGCCTTCACCGCCGGCGGCAAGCCCGGTCGTTCATGTCGGTCCAGGCCGCGCCGTCGGCGTCGTTGGCGAAGAGGAAGCCGACCTTCTTGTTGGTCTCCACCTGATCCCACATGGCGATGAAGTTGGCGACGATGCTCTTCCAGGCCCAGCGCCTGGGCGTAGGTCCACTTGAACGGCTTGTCCGGAGTGCGCCGCCGCGGCCGAAGATAGAACGGCTGCCAGGGCACGAAGTTCGAGATCGACGGGCAGCCCGCAGGCCTCGCACTGGTCGGCCACCGGGTTGGCGGTGTCGGGCGAGCCGGAGGCCATCATCAGGTCGACCTTGTCGTTGTTGATGAGGTCGCCCGCCACCTGCGAGGCGCGCATGGCGTCGGACTGGCTGTCGGCCCGCTTGATCTGGATCATGTGCTTCTTGCCGTCGCCGCCGATGATGCCGTCCGGCACGCGCCTTCATGCGCGAAATCGACCCACCAGTCGTCGGCCTTGGCGAAACAGGCGAGCGGGCCGGTGCTCGGTGAGACCAGGCCCAGGATGATGTCGCGGCCGGCCTCGGGGCCGGCGCTGACGGTCGTGGTGGGAGCCGCGGTCGTGGTCGTGGTCGGCTACCGTGGTCGTGGTGGTCGCCTGCGCCGTCGCGGTCGTCGAGGTCTCCTCGGTGCCGCCGCAGGCTGCTACCAGCCCGCCGAGACCCGCACCCAGGCCGACGGTAGCCCCGGCGACGCCGGCGATCTTGAGAAAGTCACGACGGCTTACACTCTTGTCTTCCATATCCCCTCCTCAGCGGATACTGCTCGGAAAGGGCCGAAACCGGCACGGCCCACTGTCACCATCCTAGCACTCGACAGGCGCCGTCGGGAGACCCGGTAAGTGAGTGCTCGCTCCGCTCTCGCCGAGCAGCTCGCCGGAGTGCCTTGGGGAAGCCGCTCGCGGAGAGCCTGCGAGCATCCCGCGTTTTAACGGATTCCTTATACGAATGGGCTATACTCTGCCGCGCCGTCTTCGCAAATCGAACCGTCAAGTGAGGTTTCTGTGACCAAGAGAATCCTGGCCGTCCTCGTGGTGCTGCTGCTGGCCGGACACGGTCGGCCTGGTGGCGGGCTGCGGTGGAGATCTGCCCAAGAGCGCCGTAGCCAAGGTCGGCGACGAACGTCATCACTGCAGAAGGAGCTCGACGAGAGGGTCGCCGATTTCGAGACTCAGTACGCCGGTCAGATCCCCGACAAGAGCACCGAGCCCGACGAGTACAAGCAGTTCCAGCAGGATGTCCTCGAGTACATGATCACCTACGAGCTCGCCAGCCAGAAGGCCGAAGAGCTGAAGCATCACGGTCACCGAAGAGGAAGTCCAGAAGGAGATCGACTCGATCCGCGATACCACCTTCGGTGGCGACCAGGCCAAGTTCGACGAGGCCCTCAGCCGAGCAGGGCATCACCATCGACCAGCTCAAGCAGGAGCTACAAGGAATCGATGCTGCTGCAGAAGGTCTACGACGAAGTGACCAAGGACGTCACCACCGTCCCGGACAGCGACATCCAGGCCTACTACGACGAGCACAAGACCACTACTTCGTCGACGAGACGCGGACGGCGCGCCACATCCTGCTGGCCCCCGATCGCCGGCCGGGTCGACGGCACCACCTCCACGACCCGACCAGTTCGACCACCTCGACCACGTGCCGCCGATTCGTCGAGCACAACCGGCACCGCTGCGACCACGACCACGGCGCCGTCCTCGACCACCACCACGGCTGCGCCCACCGAGGCCGACTGGAACACCGCGCTCGAGACCGCCAAGAAGGTGCGGGCCGACCTCGTGGCGCGGAGCCGACTGGACGGCCGAGGCGGCCAAATACTCCGACGACCCGGGCTCCAAGGACATCGGCGGCGATCTCGGCACCATCTCCAAGGGCGAGATGGTCCAGGAGTTCGAGGACGCGGTGTTCTCCCTGGAGAAGGACGAGATCTCCGAGCCGGTCAAGACCGCCTACGGCTACCACGTCATCCAGGTGACGGGCATCAACGAGGCCAAGCAGTACACGCTTGACGAAGTCAAGGAAGAGATCAAGAGCACGCTTCTGGACGCCAAGCAGAAGCGAGGCCTGGCGAGTCTGGATCGAGAAGAGAAGCAGGCAGACCGGCGTGATCTACGGCGACGACTGGGTCACTCACCACGACGACCACGGCTGCCCGACCGCCACCACCAGCGGCCCTGCCGACACCACTGCCACCACCGCCGCCGGCGACGACCATCACCACGGCCGGCTCGACCACCACGGTCACAGCCGTAGCCGACTCACCCGCCGCGCCACGAGCGCGGCGACGCCGAACACGAAAAGGGCCCCGGGGCGCATACCCCCGGGGCCCTTGAGTCTGTCCGCAGTGCGTCAAGGGCCGAGGCTCGAGCCCCGCGGCCCTGGCCGTCGGCCGTGCGGCCTGCCCGCCGGCGCCCGCGTGCTCGCCAGCTCTACTCGCCCGTCTCGAAGCGGAAGGTCTGATCCGGGTCGGTGATGGCCAGCAGGCGGACGATGCAGCCGTCGCCTTCGGGCCAGCGCCACGGGAAGCACATGAAGGTGCAGCGCTTGCCGCTGATCTCGTCGAGCGCGCCGCCGGCGTTCTCGATGCCGGGGATGCCGCCCTTGACCATGAGGGTCTTGTGCGCGGATTCCCAGTTGGGGAAGTCCTCGAGCGGATCGTGCCCGTACGTCTGCTTCCACTCCTCGATGAGGTGCGGGTGTGTGGGTCCAAGCCCGTGGTTGACCAGTTTGGTGGCGATGGGGTGATCGTTGGCCTGGCAGCCGTAGGCCACCATCTTGACCTTGTTGATCGACGAACCACTGCGCGCCTTCCTGCGTAGATGCCGGAGCCGTAGGCGAAGTACTCGTCGGTGTCGGCCCACAGGTGATGGAAGCCGGTGTTGATGACGACGATGTCGCCTTCCTGGATCTTGGGAGTGGCGTTCTCGAGATCCTCGGCGGTGATGATCGCCCCACTTCTCCTTGGGGATCGATACGCACACACCCGGTGCCGAACAGGCGCCACAGCGGGTAGTCGCCGATGGTGGGAGTGTTCTCGGTCACGTGCAGGGGAGCGTCCATGTGGGTGCAGCGATGCATGATGCCTTCCCACTGCACCTGGTAGACGCCGTCCTTGGCGTGGAACTTGTCGATGTCGATGTTCACGCTCGGGGTCGACGGCCACTCGGGCATGAACTGGGTGAAGGTGTGGGTGAGGTCGTATATCTTGAGGGCCATGGCTGTTCCTTTCGGCTCCGCGGGTGATCAGTTGCCGGGCTCGATACGGCAGCGTGCCGCTCGGGTCGCACATGCGCGACCATGCGCACCTGGCAGGCGTCCCCGTGCTCGAACTTCCATGGCGTGGCGGCCAGGGTGGCCCGCTTGCCCTTGACGACGTCCACGTCGCCGCCCACCTGCTCGATCACCGGGATGCCGGCGCCCAGGATGGTCCGTCCGGCGATGTTCCACTCGGGATGCTCCTTCTTGGGATCGAGACCGGTCGCCTTGATGTATTCACCGTTGAGCCGCTTCATCTGCGGGCCGCCGCGATGGTTGGCCATGGAGGTGGCCAGCGGGTGGTCGATGAACGGGGTGTCGATGGCGACCATCTTGGGCTTCATCGAGACCAGCCACTCGGCCGCTTCCTTGGAGAGCCCGGGCGCTTCGCCGTAGTACTCCAGGGCGTCGGAGTACTTGTGGTGCCAGCCGGTGACGATGACCACGATGTCGCCCTCCTTGACGCCCGGCTTGGCGTTCTGGAGGTCGGCGGCGGTGATGACTTCCCAGGGCTTCTTCGGAACGTCGAGCACGCAGCCGTTGCCGAAGAGACGATCCGGCGAGATGGCCGCCAGGTCGGCGCCCTTCTGGATCATGTGGATGGGAGCGTTCATGTGGGTGCCGGTGTGCATCACGGTGATGATGCGCCAGGCGAGGACGCCGTGCTGCGCGTGCTTGACAGCGCGCTTCATGATGACGTCGTTCTGGCCCGGATACGACGGAGCCCCGTGGCCCCACACGTGGCTCAGTTCGACGAACTGAAGCCCGGTGGCGGGATCAATGATGACGTTCGACATGCTGCGCTCCCCCTTGGGATGAGTGGATGACGCGACAGGAGATACCGCAAAACGGTACGAGTATACCAGAAAGTGCTATCGCTCTGTGGGCGGAGCGAGTCGATCTGGCGCGGGACACCCGGCTGCGACGCCGGTTGCTACCCGCCGGGAGGCGGCCGCTACTTCAGGCGCCGGTCGATGAAAGCGAACACCCTGTCCATGTTGGCGCTGCTCTCGAATTCCGGGCCGCCGTGGCCGGCGCCCTCGAGGATGTCGAGTTGGTAGCGGTCGACTCCCACGTGTTGCTCGATCGCTCGCGCGAATTCAATCGACTGCTGCACCGGGACCAAAGGGTCGACCCGGCCATGCTGGATCAGAATGGGCGGCATGCCCGGATGTAGGTAGCTCATGGGATTGGCGGCCCGGACAAGGTGGGGCACCTCGGCGAGAGGGGCGCCCAGGAACTTCTCCTCGGGGGATCCTTGCGGCACCGTGGCAGATCCCCGTGATCCAAGGACGATGCCGGGATCGGGAACGATGCCCGGTGGGGGACCGGGCGGCGGCAGACCGTTCGCGTCGCGCTGCTCGTCCATGGTCGAAAAGTCGATAGGCCCGAACCAGTCTACCGCTGCCAGCACGCCGGCCGGCTGCTCCGCATTGCCCAGGTCCGGATCATCGAAGAGGTCGACGGTCTCGGTGAGAGCCACCATGACCGCGAGATAGCCGCCCGCCGAATCTCCCCAGGCGCAGATACGGCTCGAATCCAGATGGTAGCGAGCGCCATGCTCCCTGACCCAGCGCACCGCCGCTTTCACGTCCTGCACCGCCGCGGGGAACACGGCCTCGCCGCTCAGCCGGTAGTTCGCGCTGACTACCCCGTACCCCCGTTCGATGCCTTCCAGAAAGGGGGACATGTTGACGTCGCGCTTGTCCCCTATCTCGAATCCCCCGCCATGGATACGCAGCAGCACCGGGAACGGCCCCTCGCCCTCGGCCGGCAGATAGATGTCGAGCTCCTGAGAAGTGGATGCAGCGGCATAGGGAACGTCCAGCCATTTTCGTTTGACACCGGAGACGTCGAGGGTCGGAAACATCGGTCCCTCCGCTCGAAAGAGACTGCTACGCGGCCACCCAGGGCGTGCCGCCTCCAGGACCCTGGAGGTTGTGGAACAGCTGGATCCCCTGGATATGGCCGGAGTGCAGGCGGACCACCTCGCACGTGACCGCGACGGCCGGCATCTCGACGAGCAACCGCCTGCCGGCGAACATCTCGGAGCGAAGCGTCTTGTAATGCATGTGCATCATCTCCGCCGGGACAAAGCAGGATTCCGTCGTGCTCGTGACCACGTAAGGGGATACGAATCCAGGGACCACACCTATCACTACTACAATACCCTGCTCTTCATCGATCACCGCTACCCTCGCGTCCGGGTCGCTGGGCCGGCCGGGTCCGAGCCCGGCGGGGATGGGGACTTTCTCCCCAGATCCACCCTCCTTGATCTCCCCGGCGAACAACAGCTCGAGGTATTCGGGATCCTCCAGCACCACTCCCCCCGCCTCCATCAGCAGGCAGTCCGGAGTGGCGTCGGGTGCAGGCGCGGTGCCGTCGAAGACGACCTTGCCCAACTGGAAGAGCTCGTCCCGGCTTGCCCGGCCGCCCTCCGGGATCGGGGAAGTCCAGCCGCTCGGGAAGGTCCCTATCTCGTCGGCCAGCATCATGAAACCTGTGTCCGCTCGGGAACGGGCGTTGTACATCTCGAGCTCCGTCAGCTTCTCGCCGACTACCTTCAGCCGCGCCCAGAAGGCCGTGGAACTGCCGCCCTCGTCAAGGCAGGCGGTCACGAACACCTGCCCGGCCGGTTCATCCACGATGTACTGCCCCACTCGTTTGACGCCACTCACCGTTCGCCAGCCGCTCATCATGTTGAGCGAGCCCGCCACCGAGTTCTCGGTGGCGGCATAGCGGTCGGCCAACGGCAGTCGCCCGGGGTCGCGGGCCACCATGGATTCAAGTAGCAGGTCGGCGTATGCCTTCAACATCGTTTTCTCCCGGAGACGTCGCTTTTCGTGGGCACAGTGCTCAGTGGTCGAGTGACGCGGCGCTCGCGGCCGCCATGTATCCGGATGTGAACGCGAAGGCCAAGGTGGTGCCGGGCAGACCCCAGTGCACCACCCAGCCGCTGGTGTTGTCACCGGTGGCGAAGAGGCCGGCGACCGGGCGGCCTTCACGGTTGCTCGCCCGCATGCGCTCGTCGATCTTGACTCCACCCTCGGTACCGTGGCAGAAGCGGACCCCCAACACGGCGTAGAATGGCGGGGTTCGGAGTGGGCGCAAGAGTTCCGCCGGCTTGACGAAGTCGGCATCACGGCCTTGATCGTACAGTGAGTTGTATCGCTCCACTGTGGCCTCCAGCGTCTCCGGCGGCACGCCGATCTCGGCGGCCAGTTCTTGCCAGGTGGAGGCGATGGCGGCCGTCTTCTTCGTCCACCGGGCTTCGGCCGCGAGATCCTCGGAGAGGGTGCGTAGCCAGTCTCCGCCGCTCATCACCGCCTGCCGTGGGCTCGGGGTGGAGCGGATGTACTCGCAGGTGCTGGAGTCGAACAGGGCCCAGACGGACGACTCGGGCTGCCTGATGAGCGCCTCCCCGGCCATCATGCCCAGGCTCTCGTTGGTGAACCGCTCGCCCTTTCTGTTGACCCACAGCATCTCGGGGCGCTGAACAGCTTCGTGCAGGCTGTGGTGCCAGGGATGATGACCCGGACCGATGATGCCCGAGTCCATGTCTTCACCCATGAGAAGACCGATCTCCTCGGCCATGGTCAGGCCGTCGCCCGTCTGCGACCCCAGACACAGCGTGTTGATGGGCCCCTCATTGCGGAAATGCTCCGGAAAGTACCTCCGCATCATGGCCTCGTTGGCGCCGAATCCACCGGCGGCCAGGATCACACGTGGGGCCTCGATCACGTAGTCCCCTTCGGGCCCGGTGGCCGACACCCCACGCACCGCGGTGCCCTCCTCGTCGAGGAGCAGCTCGGTGACCCGCGTCTTGGTGCGTATGTCCACTCCGAGCCGGCGGCACTCGTCCGCCAGCAGATCGGTGATATAGCTTCCCAGGAAGCCCGGTCCGCGCGCGGGATCGGTGACCTTGTACTCGCCGCGCCGCTTGCTGAAGCAGAGGGTGGAGAACGAGCGACCGCCGACATCGAAACCGCTCGTCTCGAAGCGCAGGCCCTTGGCGATAAGCCACCGGATCACATCGGGATACGTGTCGACGAACGCCCGCAGCAACCGCGCATCGAGCGTCCAGTGTCCGGCCTGCATCAGTCCAGCGAACGTTTCATCCCGCCAGGCCGTCAGGTCGGTGTCCAACCGGAGGGGAGCGCCCAGCCCCAGCATCACCACCGCGAGCCAGGCATTGCCTCCCGTGCGGGAGGTCTTTTCCAGGATGCAGACCTTCTCGACTCCCAGCTCTCGGGCGCGAGCCGCGGCGGCGAGGCCGGAGCCGCCGCCGCCGATGATCAGCAGGTCAACTTTGCTGGTCGACTGCATCATTGCCGACCCGTCATCCGCCGAGATAGGCCTTCTTGACCCCCTCGTCCCGGGCCACCGACTTGGCGTCGCCCTCCAGCGCGATCCTGCCGACCTCGAGCACATACGCTCGGTCGGCGATGCTGAGCGCCATGACCGCGTTCTGCTCCACCAGCAGGATGCTGAGGCCCCGCTCGTGCATGCTCACGACGATGTCCCGGACCGTCTCGACGAGCTTGGGAGAGAGCCCCATGCTGGGTTCGTCCATGAGGACCAGCCTAGGTGAGCTCATGAGCGCCCGGGCCACCGCCAGCATCTGCTGCTCGCCGCCGGACAGGCTCCCCGCGTTCTGGTTGCGCCGGTCCTTGAGAACCGGGAAGTGCTCGTACATCTTCTCGATATCGGCCTGCACCTGCCTGAAGTCTCGCCGAAGATAGGCGCCCATCTTGAGGTTGTCCAGCACGCTCATCGATGCGATGACGAGCCGCCCCTCGGGTACATGCGCCACACCGAGCTTGAGTATCTCGTGGGGTTTGCGCCCGTCGATGCGCTGCCCTTCGAAGTTGACGCGACCACCCGCCGGCCGCATCAACCCGGAGAGGGTACGAAGCAGCGTGGTCTTTCCGGCGCCGTTGGCACCGACAAGCGCGACAATCTCGCCCTCGGCCACGCCGCAGGTAACCCCTTTGAGGGCGACTGCCGCACCGTACTTACAGATCAGGCCCTCGACCTCAAGCAGCACTGGTGGCTCCCTTCCCGAGATAGGCCTCGCACACCTCGGGATGTGAAGTGACATAGTCGGGGTCGCCCTCGCAGAGCTTCTGCCCGAAGTTCATGCAGACCAACCTGTCGCAGACGCTGCGCACCACTCTCATGTCATGCTCCACTACCACCACAGTCACACCGCGGTCCCGCACCTGTCGGATGTGGGAGATCATCATGTCCGACTCGCTGGGGTTCATGCCGGTGGCCGGTTCGTCGAGCAGAAGCAGTTTCGGTTCCGACGCCAGGGCGATCGCGACGCCTAGAGCTTTCTGATGGCCGTGAGGCAGGCTCTCCGGCTTCTCGTCGCGCAGTGCGGCGATCCCCAGAAACTCTAGGATCTCGATCGCCTTCCTCTCGAGTTCCCTTTCCTCGCCTCGAGCCCGTTTGGAGCGCACGACGCTGCTGGCGAGACCGGCGCGGTGGATCTTGTGGAAACCGACCAGCACGTTGTCCAGCACAGTCATGCCTGTGAACGTCAGCGACTGCTGGAACGCGCGGGCGATGCCGGCCCGAGCGATACGAAACGGCGCGTGGTTGGTGATGTCCTTTCCGTCGAAGACCACCCGGCCGCTGGTGACGGGCAGGAAGCCGCTCACCAGGGCAAAAACCGTACTCTTGCCGGCACCGTTGGGGCCTATGAGCCCGAGGATCTCGCCCTGTTCGACTTCGAGATCGAAACTGTTCACGGCCAACAACCCGCCGAAGCGCTTGGTAAGGGCTTTGGTCTCGAGAATGGCGGTCATTCGGCCCCCTCCTCATCCAGGACGGCCGGTGCTGCGGCCATGGGGACGGCCGTCGGCCGTCGGACGATCCAGCGGAACGCGGCCAGCAAGTATCTGTCCAGCGATCCGACGATGCCGCTGGGCATGAACATGATCACCAAGATGATGAGAATCGAGGTGATGATGGGCTCGTAGCTCCCTGCTTCGCGCAGGATCTCGGGAAGAAGGGTCATGAACAGCGCCCCGACGATGGGCCCGCCCACCAGGTAGCCCAGTCCGCCCACGAACGCCACGATCTGGAAGTTGATGCCGATGAAAGGCCCGAAGGTCACGGGCTGGATGGCGCCGAGGTAGCAGGCGTAGACAGTGCCGAGCAGGGCCGGTATGACCGACATGATGGCGAAGTTGATTATCCGGTAGCCATAGGGATCGATACCCACCGACTCCGCGAGCTTCTGGCTACTGCCCAGGCCCAGCCAGGATCGACCCGTCCACGCTTTGGTGAAGGCCAGCATCACGACCACCCCGATCAGGGCGAAGGCCAGAGTCAGGTAGTAGTACGAGGCCTTGGAGCCGAAATGGATGGGCCCGAGGTCGGTAACCCCGGGGATGCCCGTCAACCCCGACTGCTTCCCAAACAACTCGAACGTGCCGAAGGCGACAGGGACGATGGAGGCGAACACGATGCCGAACATCATCCCGCTCATCCCCGCGAACCGGCAGATGATCGCGGCAAGGAACAGTGCAAGGATGAAAGAAATGAGCAGGGAAAGAGGTAGCGCCTGCCAGAACGTCATCCCGGCCTTTGTCATCAGCAGCCCGGTCGCGTAGGCGCCTATGCCCCAGAAGGACGCCGCCGCCACGTTGATCATCCCCGAGCGCATGCCAAAGGTGAAGGTCATCCCGGTGACCGCGAAGATCACAATGAGGATCATGAGGTGGCTGTAGTAGTTGTTGCGGATCACCTGCGGAAGGATCAGCGCAATCGCGATGGCTGCGAGTGGCACGATCCAGATCTGCCGTCCCTTGAGCCGCAGCTTCGCGCTGGTGAGCGACGCCACGCCGTCCACCGGATCCGGCGGCGGCTTGCCGAACAACCCCCCGGGTCTGAAGAAGAAGAAGACACCGACTACGAGGAAGAAGATCATCTGGCCCACGCCGGCGCTCACATAGAACTGGCTGAAGGCCACAACGATGCCCAGCAGGATGCCGGACAGGATCGATCCCACCATGCTGCCGATGCCGCCAAGGATGATCACCAGGAGGACCATGAAGCCGGCCGCTCCCATGGTGATATCGACCCCGAGGATGGGAGCCATCAGGCCCCCGGCGAACCCCACAAGACCGAGTCCCACCGCGATGGTGGTTATGAACACTTTCTCGGAGTTCACACCCAGCAGCGCGGCCACGTCGGGATTGAAGGCTACGGTCCTCATGCCCCGGCCGATCCGGGTGCGGTTGAGGAAGAAGTGCAGACCCAAGAGGATGGCGATACTGATGGCGATCACGGCCACCCGGTCGATGCCGATCACGACGCCCCAGATCCTCCAGTGGCCTTCGAAGACCGGCGGGATGCCCCGTGGGCTGGTCCCGAACACAAGGAGCACGAACTGCGTCAACAAGGTCACCAGCATGATCGAGGCGATGAGCACCCTGAGCATGCCCTGTTCACCGGTCCGGATGCGCCGTATTACCAAGAGATAGAGGATCACTCCTCCGATGGCTGTGCCCACCGTGGCGATGGCCAATCCCAGGAAGAACGGCAGGTGCAACTGTACCGTCAGCCACCATGTGGTGTAGGCACCCAGGGCATAGAACATGCCGAAGGTGATGAAGAAGATGCCGGTGACCGACAGAATGAGATTGAAGCCTGACGCCATGAAGACGTAGACCAACCCGATGGCAATGCCGTTGAAAATGAGCTGCGCGAATATGCTTGGAGTCACGTCGTCATCCTAGCTTGGTGATAACGGCCCCTGGGGCCCGTCCGGGCCCCAGGGGCGTGTCCACGTTAGCTTCGGCTGTCTGTCAGGACTTCGGCGCCGACCAGGTGGTCAAGGCGAACTGCTCCGCTTCCGCGAGCGAAACGGCCTTGTAGTTGGTCGCCTCTCCGCCCATGAGCGTGCAGTCCGCGTACTCCATGATGAGGCAGACGGTGCGGTCGGGCACACCCGCGTCCGCCCGCGCCATCATCTTGGATGGACCGTGGGGACCTTCGAACTCCAAGCCGCTTGCGAGCGCTTCGGCCATCTTGTCGTTATCGGCCCCACCGGCCGCGAAGAGGGCCGCTTTGAACGTGTAGAAGTTGTCTATATCGAAGCTTGGGTCGTCCCACTCGCCGTACTTCTTGGCGTAGTAGTCCACCACTTCCTGGCAAACGGGATTGGGGGTCGGCGTATCCCAGCTCATCAGACCCACGATGGTGCCATCGAGTTCGGTGAGCGGGATGAGCGTGTTGAGTTCCCCCAGAGAGACCTCCGCTGTGATGGTCACGAAGCCGGCGTACCCGGCCGCCTCGAGCGCTCGGTACATCTGGCCGAACATCACGGGGCGCCCCCGATGATGGTGCAGTCGCCGTTGATGGACATGGCCTTGGTGGCGACGGCGCTGAAGTCCGTGGTGCTGGCCGGGAAGGTCACGAGCTCGTACTTCTGGCCCAGCGAGTCGAGAGTGTTCGCCGTGTCCTTCATCTGGTTCTGGCCGGGCGGGTCGTCCGGGAAGATGAGCACGTACAGGTCGATGGGCTTGCCGTAGTAGGTCGGGAGCCAGCCCAGACGGACGGGAGCCTCGGTGGGCAGCTTACTCGCCACGAAGGTGTACTTGTACTCAGGCTTGTATACGTCGGTGAGGGGCGTTCCCACGAGGGCCAGAACCCCGGCCGCCTCCGTCTCGCTGGCCCAGTTGGACGCGGTCATATCGCCGAAGATGACGTTCACCTTATCCTGGCTGATGAGCCGTTCCACGGCCGAACGGGCGGTGTTGGGATCGGACTTGGTGTCGTAGCTGATGAGTTCGAGCGTATAGGTGGTCCCACCCACGGTATAGCCGCCGTCGGCATTCACGCCTTCGACCACGGCCTCGAGGGCTTTCCGCGAGTTGACCAGCGGAGGAATGGCATAATCGGTGAGGTTGCCGAGCTTGATGACTTGGGTAGCGCCGGCCGCGACGGTCGTAGTGGCACCGCCCGCCGCTGTAGTAGTGGTGGCGCCTGCGGCCGTGGTCGTTGTAGCCTGCGCGGCCGTGGTGGTGGTCGTCTCTTCTCCGCCGCAGGCCGCAAGCGCGCCCGCCAGCCCGCCGCTCACTGCCACAGTCACACCGGCGATGCCGGCAAACTTGAGGAACTGCCGCCGGCTTACCGTCCGCTCGTCGACCGTGCGCTCGTCGCGGCTCTTGTCCAGATGCTGATCACTCACTGCGAAACCCCCTCTGACTCTTGCGATTCTTGTGTCACAACCCATGATTTGACGGCTTTAGATAGAGCGCTCGCTCTATCTACGCAAGGATACACTACTGCCTTCGATGCGATCTCTGAGACTCCACCCCCTCCGACTCGCTGCGACCGCCGCGTTCTCACTGCTGATCCGACCGCGCTGCCCCAACGCCGGTCATCCTACAAGACGCCGGCCTGCGTGTCAACATTATTGAACGCGATTACCATACGTCTATCGGGATACGGGCCTCTGACGCCGCCGGCCGGTCGGATCGCTCTACAGAGCCGGGGGGACGCCGTCGAACTTGGCTGCCGCTTCTCTCAGCCTTTCGGCATACTTCTCGACCCGAGGCGCGAGATCCACCTCGCCGCTCACCGCCGCGATAATGGCAAAGAAGAGAAAGAGTTGGGCCCTCATGAGGTCTTCGGCGGTGAACTTGTCGTCCCAGGACGCCCGCATGGTCGAGCTGCGGTAGGCTCCGAACATGCTGTAGGCCAGCAACTCCTCGGAAACCGGAAGCGGAGGTGCGCCGGGCTTACGCACTCGCTCGAAGTCCCTCAAGACGTTGATGATGATGGCATCCCAGACCTGAGCCAGACGATGCGCGGTGTCGGGAGGAAGCGTGCCCTCGGTGCGCACGGCCTCGGTGAGCGCGCTGCTGAGGTGGACCCACCGGCCGTCGCTGGAAAGACCCCTTACGACGTTCTCGCCGATCTCGCTCTCATCCACCACGTCACGAGGAGTACCCTCGAGAGGCAGAGGGGCCGCGGCCTTGAAGGACTCCAACAGCAAATCGAATTTGCTGGGGAAATGGCGGTAGAAGATGTGGGGGTTGATACCCATCTTCTGGATGATCGCCATCACATGAGTGCCCTTGTACCCGTGCTGCTCGAACATCTCGCTCGCCGTTTCGATGACGGCCGACCGGATGCGTTCGTCCTCGAGCTGCGCCAGGTCCACGTCGTGCGTCCGCGCCTCTTCGAGCTCCCTGCTGAGCGCCTTCTTGATTTCAGGGAGCGCGTAGCCCCGGCGCTTGAGCTCGCCGATCTTCCACAGGATGTCGACGTGGTCCTCGCTGAACAGAGCCCGCCCGGTGGGGGTCCGCTGAGGCTGGGGCAGAAGACCCTGGCGGACATAGAAATAGATGGTCGTGCGCGGGACTCCCGTCCTCTGCTCGAGCGCCGCTGTTGTGAGCGCTGCTGCTATGTCGACTCCCCTCCGAAGGACCTGCGCGGTGCCTTCAACCCCATTCCCGCCCTGCGAGACCGCAGCCATGCTATCCGACAGGTGCCTCCCGGTCAACATTATATATCCAAGTTCCGTAAGATATAGTAGTCGGTATCTACCGTCGAGTCAGCGAGGTGAGGGAAATGAGCATGGACACGAGCGCGGGGATCCGCGAACGACGCGCCATCCGCAAGTACAAGCCGGATCCTGTGCCGGACGACCTTCTCAAAGAGGTACTCTCCGAGGCGCGGTGGGCGCCCTCGGCCACCAACACGCAGTCGACCAACGTATATGTTCTCTCCGGAGAAACACTCGCGCGCTTCAAGGCGGAGTTGCGGCAATACGCAGAATCCGAGATCGAGCCCCGACCTGACTTCCCGCCTGGGGCGGGGTTGCCGCCGGTCCTCATGGCCAGGCAGCAGGCTTTGTTCCAGACCCGGATGGAATTCATCGCCGCCGAGGAGGCCAAGCTCGGTATCAAACCTGCCGACCCGCCGATCAGCCCGATGGTGGCCGGAGCCGCTATCTTCGGCGCTCCGACCCTGCTCGTGCTGGCCTTCGAAGAGGGCGTCTCCGACGCCTACGGTTGCTTCGATGCCGGCTTGTTTGCGATGGCGGTATGCCTGGCCGCGCAGGCCCGGGGACTTGGCACCTGCATCGCCGGCGGCATCGCCCGGAACGCCGACCTGTTGCGCAAACGCCTTCCCGGGCACGGAGAAGCAGAAGATCCTCATCACGATCGCAGTGGGCTACCCCGACCTCGACGCACCGATCAACCGCTTTCCACGGACCCGGGTACCGGTGGACGAATTCGTCACCTTCATGAGGTAGGACGGACATGGCGCGCCCGGACACCCATACAGCCGGTCGGCCTGGCGCCGCCGGCGCCGGCCCGCACTGGTTCGCGGGCAGGCAGACACCGGCGGCGGCTCAGATGGTCGGGTAGCCTTCCGGCGCCGGCTGCGGCCGGCCCGGACCCGGCATGATGGGCGTGCTCGCGTGCTTCTCGCCCTTCTCCCACTCCTCGGGGATCCAGTTGTACTGGCGGTCGCCGATGTAGTTGGGGTCGTAGCGCTCGCGGATCTCGCGCTGGAACACGTAGGTCCAGGGCTGCTTGGCCTTGGACCATTTGTCGAAGGCCTGCTCGTCCGTGTAGCGCATCTCGATGTAGAGAGCTTCCTTGCCGGGCGGGTAGTTGATGGTCTTGGCGTCCTCGACGGCGTCGTCCATGTGGTACCAGGCGGCCGCGGCAGGAGTCGTGGTCGTTGCCGTCGTAGGAGACGAACTGCTCGAGGCCCATGATGCCGCCGCCCGGGTAGGCGCCGACGGTGCCCATCATGGAGTCGCCGCCGGCCTGGACGAGGAGGCCGTTCCCGTAGTCGCGCTCGTAGCCGGCCGCGGCCACCGGGACGTAGCCCTTGACCCAGTCGGGAGTGCCCGCCTGCATCCAGCTGCCGATGTAGTTGCCGGCGTAGACGTAGTTGATCTCTTTGTGGCCCAGCCGGTTCATGTACATGTTGGTGAACTCGGCCATGTCCTGCTCGCAGTAGCGTCTCGACCTTCCAGCCGCCCACTTCCTCCAGGATCTTGTCGAGCACCTTGTCCTGCAGCTCGATGTCGGCCTCGCTGCGGCCGGCCATGACGATCTGCAGCGAGATGCGCATCTCCTCGGTGAGTTCGGCCATGCCCGGCTCTTCCATCATCGCCGGGCAGGTCGCTCAGCTGCTTGGTGGCGTCGTTGTACATGAGCCAGAAGGCCGGGGCCAGCTCGGCGCCGGCCAGGTTGTACTGCCGGTGCAGGGTGTAGCCGATCTCGTTGTCGTAGATCTTGTAGTAGAGGTCGGTCCAGGCGTCCCAGGTGGGGACGGCCACGGTGTAGACCCGGAAGGTCTTGTCGAGGGGCAGCCGGTAGGCCGGGACGGTGCCCGTGACCGGCCAGTCGGTGCGGCCGGGCCAGTGGGCCAGACGGACGGCGCACTTGGTGTAGACGCCCATGCCGCCCCGGCTGCCGAGGGTGCCGCGCATGATGCCGCGGACGCTCGGGCCCGGGCCTTCGCCGCAGAACCAGCCGTCGCCCGAGCCGAGCGAGCCGTTGCGGACGATCTCGCCGCTGAGGGTGACCCATTCCATGCCCAGCACGTTCTCGGCGTTGCCGCCCATCCACATGGTGCCGGCCCCGATGCCCGAGTAGGCGCAGGCCGCGGCGACCACGGAGCAGGACGAGCCGGCGCCGATGATGTTGCAGCTCCAGCCCCGCTTGATGGCCTCGGCGTGCAGTTGCGCGTGGATGACGTACGGCCCGACGATGGCGATGCCGTTCTTCTCGTCGATCTCGATCTCGTTCATGCGCCGCATGTCGAGCTGGACGGTGTCCTTCTCGTCGCCGTAGCGGCTGCCCTCGTCGTACATCGGCGACGCCCAGTGGTACCAGCCGGTGCCGTGTGGCTTGACGCCGAACTTGTACTTGTTGGCCGCCTTGACGATGGCCTGCACCTCTTCGGTGGACGCCGGCATGACGATGGCCGCGGCGCGGGGCATGTAGTGGCTGCAGTTGGGACGGACCAGTTCGGCCAGCATCTGCGACGGCGTACCCGTCGAGGATGGCCGGGTCGCGGGTGACGTTCCTCTCGCCGACGATGGCCTGGAGGGCTTCGTATGCTTCATTTGAGAGAGCCATGGTTCCTCCTTCCCTCCTCTAGAGAGCCTGCTCGACCAGCTCGAGCACGTCGATGGCCTTCATCGTGGTACCGTCGCTCGCCGGCGCGCTGCCCAGGATGCGGTTGCAGCTCGAGCACGCCGTGGCGATGGCCTCGGCCCCGGTGGTCTTGGCTTCGTCCAGCCGCTTGGAGGCGGTGAAGTCCGCGAAGTCCGGATAGGCCTGCGGGACGGCTCCGCCGCCGCCGCAGCACCAGGCCGCTTCCTTGGTCCGCTCCATCTCCACCAGTTCCAGGCCGGGGATGGCTTTGAGCACGTCACGCGGCGGCTCGTACACGCCGAAGGCGCCGTTGTAGCGGGGACGCGGCGGATCGTAGACGACCACCTGGCCGAAGATCTTGGCTTCCTTGCCGTCCCAGGGGACGTAGTCCTCGCCCTGGCGGCCGAGGTGGCAGGGATCGTGGTAGGTGACCTTCATGGGCACCGGCTTGGTGAGCTGGAGCTTGCCCTCCTTGATGAGCCTGTCGGCCACCTGGGTGGTGTGCAGCACCTCGATGCCGTAGTCGTCGCCGGCGACCTTCGGGATAGAGCCGCTTGAACGTCCAGAAGCAGGTGGCGCAGGGGGTGACGATGGTCTTGACGCCGGCCGCCGCCCACTTCTTGAGGTTGGCTTTGGCGGCCGCCGCGAAATCGTCGCGGTAGCCCATGTCGTAGGCCTTGCCGCCGCAGCAGCCTTCGTCGCCGTCGAGGGCGAAGTCGAGGCCGCCCTTGGTCAGCACCCGGGCGGACGCCTGCACGACGTCGCGCAGGGTCGGGTTGAACGAGTAGAGGCAGCCGGCATGGAAGAGGACGTCCGCCTTGTCGACGGTGTCGGACCGGCCGCGCCGCCGCGCCGGCGCGGCGGCCAGCTTCTTGAGGCCCAGGCCGTCGGCCCAGTCGGTCCGCTTGGCCTGCGGGGCGCCCGCCATGTTGCCGGTGTCGCGCAGCTTGGCGATGACGCCCGGGTAGGCCGGGGGGACGACGCCCTTCTGGTTCAGGTAGTGCCGGAACTCCCGCGCGCCGGACAGCGGGTGCATGTCGTAGCGGCAGACCTTGCAGCTGACGTCGCACTGCCGCACAGCGTGCATTCGTAGACGACGTCGACCAGCTCGTCGCTGATCTCGCTGCGCCCGTCGGTGAGCGACAGCAGGGCGACCAGGCGGCCGCCGCCCGAGTAGGCGTGGAAGTGCCGGTAGTCGACGCTGGGGCATCCCTTGGCGAACTCCCAGCTCTTGATGCGGTCCTGCGGGATCCATTTGCAGTACGAGCAGCGGTTACACCGCATCGCGTCCGCTCGATAATCTTCAAGTGCCATCGTGGCTACTCCTCTTCCCGCCTCAGAAGCAGAGCTTGCTGGGGTTGAGCACGTTGTTGGGGTCGACGATCTTCTTGACCGTGCGCAGCGCGTCGCGGCCGGCCGCGTCCCGGTTGTAGACCGGGTCGGCCCACTCGCCGTAGGGGCGGGAGAAGTAGGCGCCGTCGTCGATCAGCCGCTTGCTGGCGGCGGTGAAGAGCGCGCGGACCTTGTCGGCGTCGCGCTTGTCATCCGGCGCGAAGGGGAGGCTGAACTCCATGTGGTAGGCCACGCCCTGATGCTGCGGCTGCAGGTAGACGCCCACGTCGGCCACCGGGTACTTGTGGGCCGCGGCCGCGTCGAGCATGGTGGCCAGGTAGCCGGGCGCCTTGTCGAGCGGCGTGTGGAAGAAGATGTCGGCCGCGCCGCCCTTGGCGCGCAGCTTCCAGTGAGCGGCGCCGTCGGCGGCCGCCGCCGCGTCGTACAGCCCGAAGACCGCCGCCTCGACCCGGGAGGTCGCCAGGCCGGGGATGGCGGACAGGAGTTGCTTGCCGTGAGGCGGCCACCGCCTCGGCGATGTCCTTCTCGGCCACCGCCATGCGCTCCTCGGGGAACAGAGCCCGACCGCCGACGCCCATGACCAGCGTCCAGGCGGGCAGGGCGTCGCGAAGCGCGGCGACATCGGCCGCGTCGGTGCCGACCAGAGCCGCCAGATAGGCCCCGTTGACGATGAAGATCTCGTCGGCCACCCGGATGCGGACGAGCCGGTAGGTGAGGTCCACCAGATCGTCGAGCGTGGCGGCCGTCACGAAGAGCAGCTTCTTCGGGTCGGCCAGCAGTTCGCACTTGACCGACGCCCAGGTGACGATGCCGAAGGTACCCTGCGCGCCGGTGAGCAGGCGGTAGAAGTCGGTCTGCGCCGGGCCCTTCGGGTCGACCTGCCGGCCGCCGGACGCCCACTGCGCCTCGAGGTCCGCCGGCCCCAGCCGGCGTCGCCGGTGAAGAACCGCTGTCCGTCGCCCCAGATGACTCCGCAGTTGCGGAGCGGCTCGGGCAGGGAGTAGTTGTAGCGGGTGATGAGGGTGGGCTGCCGCTCGAGCAGGCTGGCGACGACCGACTTGTTGGCCCGCGGGTAGAGGGGCGGCGTCACGCGCATGCCCTCCTTGGCCAACTCGGGCTGAAGCTGCGCGTAGGTGACGCCCGGCTCGATGACCACCATGCGGTTGCGGCGGTCGACCCGCAGGATCTTGTTCATGCGGCTGAGGTCGACCATGACGGCGCCGGGCACGCTCGGGACCGTGTCGCCGTAGAAGTGGGGTGCGCCGGAGCTCACCGGGACGAGTGGCGTGCCGGTCTGGTTGGCCCAGACGACCAGGGCCTGCACCTCGGCTTCGCTGCCGGGCCTGACCACCAGCCTGGGCTTGATGGAGAGGACGAAGCTCTCGTCCCGCGCGTACGAGTCGAGGATCGCCGGGTCGTCGAGGACGTTGCCGTCCCCGACGAGACCGACGAGGTCTTGCTTCATCCCTTCCACGTTCTTCGACCGCCTTTCGGTATTCACCTCGCGAAGCAGCGCAAGCAGCATAGCCCTCCCGAAGTACGAGAGGGTTATCTCACTATAGCCCTATGGAAAGCCGCAAACCGCGCTCTCGCAGCACTTTGCATCAGGCGAAGATGCTATTACGGCCACGCATGAATCAACCGGCGAGGAGATCGCGCCCTGCCCGCGCTACTTCATCAGGAGCACGGGCTTGATGGCCTGTCCTTCTTCGGCCGCCAGGACGGCCTCGTTGATGTCGGCGAAGTCGAAGGTGGTGACCAGCCTGTCCACAGGGTAGCGTCCCTGCTTGTACCACTCGATCAGCTTGGGCAAGAAGACCTGGGGGACGACAGAGCCGGCCATGATGAACTGGACGCGGATGCCTTTGGACAGGAGCGGATGTGGGTCTCCGCCAAGAGATCCCCGTCCGGCGGCGCCACCACTCCGAAGTTGCCCCCGCAGCGCAGGACGCTGGCGGCTGTGACCCAGGAACTGACGGCACCCGAGCTGTCGAGGGCGTTTGAGACCCCGCGGGGAGCGATCTCCTTGATCCGAGCGACCACATCGTCCGTCTTGGCGTTCACGGTGTGAGTGGCGCCGAGTTCCAGCGCCAACTCCAGGCGCCTGGGATTGCGCGCAACCGCGATGATCGGATAGGCGCCGGCCAGGTGGGCGGCCATGATGGCGTTCTGGCCCACCCCTCCCACTCCAAGAACGAGCAGGCTGTCCTGAGGCCCATACCCAAGGAGCTCAGCACCGACCCGGCCCCGGTCATGGCGCCGCACGGCAGAGCAGCCATGATCTCCCAGGGGACCGTCTCGTCCTCCACCTTGACCAGCGACGACGGGCACCAGTGCATACGTGGCGAACGACGACTGCTGGAAGTAGCAGGCCGAGATGGGCTCTCCGTTGAGCCGCACGGTGCGCGAACCGTCGAGACGGCAGCCGCCGAAGAGCAGAGGGAACATGAGCTCGCAGATGTACCGCTTGCCGGTGAGACAGTTCGGGCAAACGCCGCACGACGGCCAGGAGATGATCACCCGGTCCCCGGGCTTGACATCGATCACTCCGGGGCCGACTTCCTCGACGATACCTGCGCCCTCGTGACCGACCACCGCCGGCATGGGCAGGAGGAACTGCATGTTCAGGTCGGTGTGGCACAGACCGGCCGCCTTGATCCGGACGTAGACCTCGCCCGGCCTGAGATCGTCCAGCACTACGTCCGTGATCTCGAACTTGCCACCCGGTTCGCGGACTACGGCTGCCCTGGCTTCTTTGCCCATTGTCTCCTCCTTGTCGCCTGGCTTGGAAGACGCCTGACGGGCGCCCCGACTCACACCATCCACCCGACTATCTTCTCACAGCGCCGGCCCGCTCCAAGACCTGCTCCTTCGTCCCCTGGAACAGTCCGGGCCTCTCCAGTTTGATCGAGGCCACGGACGCAGCCAAACCAAGCGCCTGGGGGATAGCCCGGTCCACTCGGCAGGCCAGATACGCCCCGAAGGTCGTGTCACCCCGCCCCGTGCGGCCCGCGGCGCTCAAGTTCGAAAACGGCGCCACGTAGGTGCGTCCTCCTGACCGCACCAGCGCACCGTGCGCCGAAGTGACGAGCGTCTCCCGAGCTCCCTGTTCCTCGATCGCGACGGCCGCCTCCTCGATGCTCGACCGGCGCGTGAGGAACTCGGCTTCCGCCGAATCGAGCTTGATTCTGTCCGCCACCTCGAAGATCCGCCGGGTCTGGGGCACTGGTCCATAGCGCACTTCCCCGCTCTGTGGGTCTGCCTGGCGAATGAATCCCTGCAGGTCTACCGAGGCCGAGAAGCCACGCTGTGCCGCCTCCTCCAGAAAGTCCAACGAGCACTCCCGATCGGTGAGCGCGGCAAGGTGGAGGAGAGCCGACTGCGTTCCTGCCGGCTCAAAACCGTCGAGTTCTGAGGGCAGGGGTGGTCCTGCGCTAGAGAGCAGCAGCACCCGGCGCCGGTCCTCATCGGCGCTCAGGTGATAGGCGACATGACGCGTGGTCTCGGCGGTGTAGGTGGGATATACGTCGATGCCGGCAGCGCGCAGCGGACCCAGGCGGTGGTCGTCGGCTTCAGCCAGCCGGGTGACGACGGCGATGCGCTTGCCCGTCCACACCGCGGACATGGCGCTGAAGGCCACGCCTCCGCCGAACAGCGTCTGCACCTGTCCACCGAACGTGTGAATCTCGTCGAGAGAGGCGTTCCCCACGAAGACGAGGTCGTACGCGCCGGTCATGCGCGATCCGGCTCGCCGGCGAGCCGGTCGTCGAGCGCGAGCAACGCCACTCCCAAGGCGGCCGGCATCTGTGGGTCGGGCAGGACCGTCACCTCGGCGTCCAGTTGGTCGGCGAAGGCCCGTCCGGCCGCCACGTTCAGAGCGATGCCTCCAGTGAGCACGACCGGCTCCCGGTAGTCGATCCGTGCCTGTCTGCCGATGGAAACCACCCTCTTTGCCATCGATTCCAGGATGCCCATGGCGATGTCCTCGGCGGGAGTGCCCGCCGAGAGGTGAGAGATGATCTCCGACTCCGCGAACACCGTACAAACACTGCTGAGAAAGACCGGGTTCGTCGACCGCAGCGCCAACGGACCCAGCTCCTCCATAGGGACGCTCAGCAGACGGCGACTGAGCACCTCGAAGAAGCGGCCGGTGCCGGCGGCGCAGCGGTCGTTCATCTCGAACATCTCGACCGTGCCGTACTCCCCCACCGCGATGATCTTGCTATCCTGCCCCCCGACGTCGATGATGGTCTTCACGCCCGGGTGGAGTTGCTCGGTCCCGCGCGCGTGGCAGACGATCTCCGGCAGCACCTTCTGGGTGCGCTTGAACGAGCGGCGGCCGTAGCCGGTGGAGGCGACCAAGACAAGGTCGCCTTCGGTCTTGCCGGCGATCGATAGTACGTGAGCCAAGACCTCCTCTCCGCTCTGATCACGGTCGTGCTTGGTGTCGATGATGGAGAACGCCACCACGGAGCCGGACTCGTCGATCAGCACCGCCTTGGTGGTCGTGGAGCCGATATCGACCCCAGCGATCAGCGCCGCGTCGGTATAGCCGGCCGCGCTGCCCGGCGTGGCCGAAGGTTTGGGGCTGCCCGGGACGGGCGGTCCTCCTGTTTCGCTGGTGCTCACTTCGTACCGCCCCTACGACGCGGTGGCCTGGGCCGCGCTGGCTGCCCGCTCCGCAGCCGCCTTGCGCATCTTGATCACTTGGCTGATGCTCTCGATGCGGGTCCGAAGCGCCTCTCGGCTGTAGTCGCGGTCGTCGAAGAAGTCCGCTTCGATGTAGAAGGTGGGGACTCCAGTGGCCTTCTCCACCTCGCGGGCGCCCATCTTGTGCATCTGCCCCAGCCAGCGGTCGTAGTCGAAGAAGCCCATGAACAGAGCGTCGGGCTTGGCCCGGTTGACCTTCTCGATCCAGGTCTGGATCTCCACGTGGCAGCCCATGCCGAACACCATCCGCAGCCACTGCTCGGCGATGTTCTGATAGAGATCGGTTCCGCTCGGAGGGATGAGTTGCTTCGCGGACGGGATCATGGTGAGGCTGGACGAGGTGGCGACGCCGTTATCCATGAAGATCTTGTCCACCCACGGGACGGCATAGGGCACGAAGTAGGAACCCAGCTTGGGAGCACCCTTGGGGTAGATGCCGCGTCCGGCTGCCACTTCCACTTTGAGCTCCTCGATCATCGTGTCGAGAGCATCCTCCATGTGCTCGATGCCGGTGTTGAACGGCATGGAGAAGGGATGGCAGAAGTTCACCAGCGCCGAGCCGCGCAGGGGCTGCGGGTCGGCCTCGGCATTCAGGCGGGTAAGGACGTCGGTCTTGCCCAAGTAACGCTGGAAGTCGTCCAGTGCTCCGGCGATGTGCTCTTCCCGCACCGTGACCCCGGTGACCCGCTGGACTTCCTCATACGCATCCCTGAAGCCGGCGGCCAGATAGGCGACGCGTTCCGGTATCTCGTCGTCCACCTCGCCCATCACGGTGTCGTGCGGCAGACGGGTGATCACGGCGAACCAGTTCTCGTCGTAGAGGCAGTTGATGTACTCGTCCACCTTGGTGGCTTCGTCGCACACCAGCCCGAACGACCATTGGATGTCGGGCGCCGGGACCACGTTGCGCAGGCGCAGGCCGATGCGCAGCTTATTGAGAGCGCAGTGTCGGCAGCCGTAGGTGAGTCCCGACTGTTCGGCCAACTCGAACAGCGCCGCACCCCTGTGGAACAGCGGCTGCAGGAAGTTCATGATGCACATGTCTGGGAAGCTCACGAACACCCTTTCGCCGCCGGCCTTCTTGATCGCCTGATACGGGGTGAGGATGGCGGGGATGATGCCGTAGACAAGCTTGACCCCGTTCTCCTTGTGCTCCTTGAGATGAGCGTGATCGATGGCCTCCAGGGTCATGGCCCCGATCATCTTGCGGATACCCAGATACTGGATGTCCCACATCTCAGGGATGAACTCGTCGACGGCGTACTCCACGTCCTTCTCGCCCAGCCCCAGGCGCGTGGCCGCCTCGATCCAGCGAGGCAGGACCAGTTGCCGCTCCTTTCCCTCGAAGTTGCCGAGTTCGAGGAATGCTTCATATGCGGTGCTCGCCATGGCTACCTACCTCTCCGCAGGCTCTCGACGAAGCTCTCGATCTTGGTGTTCAGCGGTCCGGTCGCTTCGCGCGAGTACTCGTACGACGTCTCCAGCTTGAGCAGCGGCACCTTCAGCTCGCGCAACCACTTGGTGATGACGGTGCACTCCATGTCGTAGATCTCGTCGTAGGCCAGCTGGTACCAGACCACCCCGTCGATGCGATAGCCGTCGATGAGCTGCTTCATGTGCTCGAAGCGGACCTTCCAGGCGGGCTGGAAGATGTTCACCGGCACTTTGTCCAGGTACTTGGCCCGCCACAGGTTCCGGAGCGGATCGCCGTCAACCGCCGTGTCCCACCGATACCAGCGGAGACCTTCGTCCAGCATCTCGGTGGCGATGAGCGCGCCGGCATCCTCGATGCTCTTGACCACCAGATAGTCGCCCACGGCCACCGCATGTCCGGCTAAGAGGATCCGCGGCGCCGAGGCCGGGAATCTTCCGGGAGCCTTTTCGAGCGCAGCCGCGATCGCCGAGAGCTTCTCGATGGCCACCTGAGGCTCGACGAAGAACGAATGGTGGCTCAAGTGGATGAAGTCGTACCCCCCGAGCGGCGGTGAGTCCTGCTTGCGAAGCGCGTCGATCCTGCGCAGCAGCGCGTTGATCTGGTTCGAGAGGCCGATCTGCTCACGCACCGCCTCGTCTGCGATGGGAGCGCCGGTCAGCTCCTCGAGTCTAGTCTTAAGTTGCTCAAGTTCCTGAAAGTAGTACTCACCGGCATAGGCCCTGTCCCAGTTCTGCGGCACTCCCACCTTGAACACCGGGAGACCCTGCAGTTCGAGATACTCGGCCATCCTCTGGACATGGCACTCCGGCTGGCTGGCGACCACCAGATCGGCAAGCGGCATCACCGGGTCGAGCCCCATGAGGTGGAAGCCGGCCATCGAGCGGGCCAGGGGGTTGAGGAAGCGCAGCATGTCGTCCAGCACTGCCTCGGGCGGCTCCGGTTCGCCTCCCCGGCAGACGAGATAAGGTTCGACACCCGCGGCGTACAGCAACTCCTCGGGTACGAACTGGCCGACATAGGGGACGATCCTCTTGCCGTCCGCTTTTAGGGCCCGCAGTGCGGCCGGTCTGTCGGTCGCCAGTTGGGCAAGGTCTTTCGCGACATCATCCATCCGCGTCATCTCCTCCAGGACCGGCCGCCGGGACGGCCATCTACAGCTCGTTCTTGCCCAGGTACCGCAGGACACTCTCGCCCGCCATGCGGCCCGTGTTCACCGCGAAGCTCAGCGAGCCGCCGGTGGTCGACACTTCGTACGTGTCGCCGAGGATGCCTCCCGCGGAGCACCCCGCCGCGTACAGGCCGGGGATGACCGTGCGGTCTTCCTTGAGCACCTCGGTCCTGTGGTTGATGCGGATGCCGCCGTTGGTCATGAACGCGGTCAGCCCCAGTTTGGCAGCATAGAACGGGCCGGTGCGGATGGGATCGAGATACGTACGGTCCTTGCCGAAGATGGAGTCGAGCTGAGCGTCATACGCGGCGTTGTACTCGTCCACGGTCTCCTTCAGCGTCGCGGACGGGACCCCGATCTTGGCGGCGAGAGCATCGAGGGTCTCGCCCTTGAAGATCTTGCCGGCAGCGATGCCTCGCTCCAGTTCGGCATCGAGGTCGGGCAGGTTCTTCAGGATGTCGTAGAACTCGCCCAGTACGTACTTGACGCCTGTCTCTTTCATGATCGCGCGGCTGTCGTCGTCGAAGATGCACCAGGCGGCCGCGCCGGGTTGCCGGGCGAGGGCGTTGCCGGCCAGTGGGAACTTCCAGCACATGGCTTCGTTGGTGAACCGTTCCCCAAGGATGTTGACCCACAGCCGGGGCTGGAAGCCGGCAGTGAGGAGCTGCGACTGCAGATCTTCTTCCGGTACGAGGACGATGGTTTGCATGACGCCCATGTCGAAGGGCTCTGCGCCCACCTCCCAGGCCATGCGCTGGCCCGAGCCGACCTGCCGGGCAGGGACGACCGGTCGGATGAATCCCGATTTGCAGTACCTGTTGACCCACTCCTCGTTGTCCTGATAGCCTCCGCTCGCGATGATCACGGCCTTGGACACCGCCTTGACCGTGTGGCCGTGTTTGTCCTGAGCAACGACGCCGGCCGTCTTGCCACCGTCCAGGAGCAGGCTCTTGACCTCGGTCTCGAAAAGGAACTCGATGCCGTCCCGCTCCTTGGCTTTCGCGAAGAGGGGGGCGATGAGCCCCTCTTTGCCGAAGCCCACCATCTGGTGCCAGACACGGGGGGTGAAGGGTGAAATGTTGAACAGGCCGCTGAACTGGGCACCCTGCGCCTCGAGCCAGTCGACCGTGTCGGCGGTCTTCTCCATGAAGGTACGCACCAGGCGTGGGTCGGCCAGCCAGTGAGTCTCCTCCATGTGGACGTTGAAGGCTTCCTCCACGGTGAGCCCGACCTTGTGCTTCTTCTGCAGCCGGCTGCCGACCGCGAACATGCCCTCCGCGAAGTTGGTCATGCCCCCGGGCTCGGCCTCCTGCTCGAAGATGAGGACCGAGGCTCCTCCGTAACTGAGAGTCAGGGCCGCGCAGAGACCTGAGGCCCCGCTGCCGATGATGACTACATCAGCGTGCATTTCTTCTTCGTGACTCACTGCGGTCTCCTGGTTGTTCGCGGTTCCTTCGGGTACAGCGGCGAGCACCGCCGGGGAGGAGGGCCGTGGCGCGCAGAGCGCGCCACGGCCCCGAATCCTTCGCCTCGCCGCCCCCTCTCCCGAGCGGTCGAGGCTGTCGGTCTATCGACTATTGATAGGTGATCGGCGCCAACGGAGCCTCGACCTTGAGGTCGGCTGCGGCCGAGTTGGTGACGACGACCAGTTTGTACTGCCACTTGCCCCCTGGGTCGAGGATCCACTGCCCGGCCCAGAGCGGCGTGACGTACACGTTGGCATTGTGACGCTTGGCCCCGAACTCGGGAGAGATGGGCACGGTGAAGTCGACCGGACCGCAGATGAAGTCGGCCTTGGTCTCGGTGACCCGCTTCATGATCTCTTCTTTGTCGTCCACGTTGGTGGTGCGCCTGAGCACGTCGACCACCCACTCGAAGGCGGCATAGTGCATGATCGGCTGCGTCCACTGCTGGTTGGTCCGCGCCTCGAAGTCATCGCACAGTTGGGCCGCAGTCTCACCGGTGAGCGAGGACTTGTAGGGATAGGTGGGATGGTACCAACACGGCCCCACGATCCCGTTGCCGGAGTCCCCGCCGATGGCCTCGATGGCTGTCGGGAACAGCGAGGCTTTCACGGCCTGGAAAATGATGGGATGGAAGCCCTGCTGCAAGGACTGCGCCCAGAAGGTGGCCATCTCCGGCGGGATGAACACCGCCGACAGGATCTCGCAGCCCTCTTTCTTGAAGAGTGAGATCTGGGTGCTGAAGTCGTCGGTCATGGGCTGGAAGGGCCCGGGGTCGACGGTGGTGAAGCCATTCTCGGCGCATTTCTCAGGCGTGAAGAACTCCCGGTATGCGTTCCCGTCGACGTCGTTCGGAAACATGATCGCGACCTTCTTGTTGGTCGCCGTCCCGTTCCAGGTATCCCAGTACACCCTCTCCATCTCGGTGAAGCCCCAGAACAGGTGGTATGTCCACTTGAACACGTGGTTCGGATCGGGGCTGGTGCCCTGGCGACCGAAGAAATAGGGCTCCATGGGAGCATCGACGGTAAGGCAGGGACATCCGAAGGCCTCGCTCTGATCGGCTACCGGGTTCACCGTGTCCGGGGAGGCGGCCGCCATCATGAAGTCGACTTTGGCATTGTTAATCAGGTCGCCGGCCACCTGCGCGGCTCGGTCAGTCGACGACTGACTGTCTTGGAGCTCCACGCTGACGGGATGATTCTTGCCGTCGCCGCACACGAGGCCGTCTTTAACCGCCTCGTTCCACCGCTCCACGCACCATCCGCCCGGGATACCGAACCCCGCGATCGCGCCCGTGATGGGATCGACAAAGCCCACCTTGATCGGGCGGCCGGTCTCCACCCCGGCGCTCGTGCTCGTCGTGCTCGCAGCCGCGGTAGTGGTCGTCGCTCCCGCGGTCGTCGTGGTGGCGCCGGCGGTGGTGGTGGTCGCTTCTTCCTCGCCGCAAGCGGCCGCGAGGCCGCCCAAGTCCGACCCCCATCCCGATGCGTCGCCCCGGCGACGCCGGCGATCTTCAGGAATTCCCTGCGGTTCACCTGCTCTGTTGCTCGAGGCGTCGGCGGCTGATCCTGGCGCTCATCTCTCGACTGGCATATGTACCCCCCAGTCCAGTAGCTCGTTGCGCACAGAACACGTACCTCGGACATTCAGAAACCGACTGCCGTGCTCCACAAGACCTTTCAACCGCACCTCCCGCGTCGGCATTTTCGCGTGCAGACAGTCCCTGCCGCACCACTTCTACACTACAGCTTCCGCAGCCTATTTGGGGAGCGTCCCCCCGGACAGCTTGTACGGCTGCTCGAAGCCGTATTCGGTCCAGCGGTCGAGGACCGTCCTGGTGGTCATCTCGTCCAGCTCCACCAGCTTGGGCTTCTTCTCCCACTCGAACGGAGTGGTGGCGTCGATGAGGATCTTCGAGCCTATGGCCTTCGCCCCGGCCGGAAGAGCCGGGTCGAACGGCGTGGGCCGCATCTTGTTGATGATCTGGGTGTCCCTGCCGGGGTCGTACCGGCAGGCGAGCGACCACCAGACGCCGGCCATATCATCGGCGGGAACGTCTTCGTCCACCACGATGATGCCCTTGATGCCGAAGTGGCCGGTGGGGCTGCAGGAGACGGCCTCCGCCACCCGTTCGGCGCCGGCCGGGTGCGTGATCTTGGCCGAGACCACCACCCAGAAACGGCCCGCGGCCTCCGGCGGACAGTACACGGAGCGGATGCCCGGCACCTTCATCATCTCCAGGTCGGCCCACAGGTAGGCCATGCGTCCGACCGCGTTGATCATATGCGCGTCGCCCACGGGTCGCCCGACGGTGCTGATGACGAAGATGGGGTCTTTGCGCTTGTAGATACGTTTGACGTCCAGCCAGGGCTTGGGCCCTTCGCCGCTCGCCGCGTAGAAGCCGACGTACTCGCCCAACGGCCCCTCGGGCCGGAACTTGTCGGGATCCAGTTCCACCTCGCCCTCGAGGATGATCTCCGCGTGCGCCGGCAGCTTGAGACCGGTGAGATCGCTGGTGAAGACCTCCACCGGCCTGTCCATCACCGCCCCGATAACGCCGTACTCGTCCACCTGGACGGGCACCATCGTGGAGCCCGACCACGAGATGGAACATGTCGCAGCCGCAGTAGAGGGCGGCCGGCATGCGGGTGCCCGTCTTCATGAACTTGTCGATGTGCAGACGGCCATGCTTGGCCTTGCCCATCATGTTGGCGCCGACGGTCTTCTCGTCCATGATCATGCCGCGGTAGGTGCCGAGGTTCGTCCACCCGGTCTCCGGGTCCTGGGTGATGTAGTTGCAGGCCAAGCCCAGGTAGCGCCCCCCGTCCTGCGGATAGAGGCGGGGAGAGGGGAGATCGAAGACGTTGATCTGGTCTCCCTCGAGGACTTCGTAGGCGACTGGGATGTCTTTCACCTCCACCGGGTCCACCAACTTGCCCTGCTGGATGACGTTCTTCCATTCCCGGGCCACGTCGCACAGGGTGTAGTGAGCGGGCTTGCCGCAGGTGATGGCCATCTTCCTAGCGGTGGTCACGGTGCTGCTCAGCACAGGGATCTCGTAGTTCTTGACCTTCTCGAACAGCAGCGCCGGACCTCCCGCTCGCTCGTTAAGCGTGGCGATGTGACCGAGTTCCAACTCCCAGTCGACCTCTTTGGTGATCCGCTTGAGCTCGCCTTCCGTCTCTACGGCGGCGATCCAGTCCCTGACGTCCTTCATCAGCCCATCTCCCCCAGTCTGGTGATCATGGTCTCGACGAACCCGTAGACATCGTCCTGCTTGGAACATCCCCGTATGCCGGCTGCGGAGGAGATGGCCTTGTATGTCGCCACCCGTTCCGGCTGCGGACAGGGCGAGCACAGCCGCGGGTTCAAGACCCGCCCTGTCCAGTCCCTCCCGCAAGGCTTGGAGTACTGGTTCCAGCGCCGCGGGATCCGTGCCTACCTCGTGCGGATACTCATCGCTGGTCTTGTCGAACTTGACGTGCTCGCGCTTGCCGCCGGCCTCGAAGATGCCCTCCCAGCGCTCGACGGACTGTTCCAGCGGATAGGACTTGACGCCCTCCGGCCCGACGATCAGCACACCGACGAGGTCCCGCGGAGTACGCTCAATGACAAGCAGTTCGGGATAGTCCTCGCCGGTCTCCAGAGACAGGCGTCCCCGATCGTCGATGCGCTCTATCACGTAGTAGCGGAGTAGGTCCACCTTGTCCCTGTCGACTGCCAGCACTTCCTGCCAGCCGTCCTTCCAGCGCATGAGCAGGTAGTGCTTGGCGGCGCCGACATGCTCGCCCGAAGGGATGAGGCCCAGCCTCTGGAGAGCGGATCGAGTCTCTCCGTCGACCTTTGCGAAATCGACCTCCCGGCTGGAACCGTCGTCGTATCGAACGAGGAGTCTGCTTGGTCGGCTCATGGCTTCACTCCACCGGTCGGATGATGTTCTTCAGCTCGGACAGATGCCTGATTTCGACCGTGGCGGTCGAGGGAGCATGGAAGATGTAGCCCGAATAGTGGATCGCTTGAAAGCCCCGCTGCTGGGCCGGGCCGATGTCGGACCACTGCTTGTCGCCCACCATGATCGCGTCCTTGGGCTCGATGCCCCGTGAACGGAGGTCATCGGCCAGTACGTCGTAGAGGTCACCGGCTTCCTTCGAACTCCCTTTGTAGCGCAGGTCCGCGTCACCCGTGCGCAGGTCGATCTTGCCTTGGGGACTGATGAGTTCGTCGAAGTACTCGATGACCCCCTGCTTGATGAGGAAGCGGCTAACCATATCGGTGCCTATAGGACCGAGGGTCCGCTTGAGTTCGGCTACGATACTGACCTGGATGCCCTGCTCCCGCAGCCACCTGATGGCGTCTATCGCCCCATCGGCCACCTTCAGATACCCTTGCTCGATACGCGAGAAGACCTCGGCGACGCCGGGCCGGTCGTCGAACACGTAGCTCATGGTCTCCGGCCGGGCCTTCTCTTTGATCACGGGATAGGAGCCGTACTTCTCCTTCATCATGCGCCAGCGATGGCAGCGCTCCTCGACCAACTCCGGCTCGCCCAACTCCTTGCTCGTGTCGCCGATCATCCAGTAGGTCCGTTCGGGTGAAGAGTCCATGAGCGTCTGCCCGAAGTCGATGCCGATCCACTTGGCGTACATCGTCACCATCCGGTGTCCCCCTTCCGTCTACGCCTTGTAGACCCGGCAGGGGACACCCCGAAGGATCATCACTCCCACCGCCGGATCGACCGGTTCGTCATAGCTCGTCAGCATGTTGATGTTGCCCCAGTCCCAGCCGAACTGCCCCGACGGATCCTCCGGGAACCACCAGCCAAAATCGGCGAAGAGCACCCGCGGGTCCATGCCGGGATCGAAGACCAGACGTTGCTTGATGCGCCCCTTCTTGGTCTCCATCCACACCAGGTCGCCGTCCGCCAGGTCAAGCTTCGCCGCCGTCTCGGGATTCATCTGCACCACCGGCTCGGGACGCATAGCCCGGAGAGACGGGACCCCCTTGTAGCTAGTCCCCACGAAGATCTCCGACTTGGAGTTGGTGAACAGCAGCGGATAGTCCTCGGGCACCTCGGGCACGGCTCCCAGCTGTTCCCAGCGCGGCAGCGCGGGGAGCCCTATCGAGGACAGAGCCTCGGAGACGATCTCCACCTTGCCCGACGGAGTGCGCAGGTTCGTGTTGCCGTAGTTCGTCTTGGGCAGGAGGGTGCGCTCCCGCTTCAGGTCTTCGAACGTGAGACCGCTCGGCGCGATCCAGGCGTCGAGCGCCTCGTGATCCTCTTCCCAGAAGTCGGGCAACCCCAGGCGTTTGGCGAGCTCGTTGATCACCCAGGTGTCGGAACGCGCCTCTCCCGGCGGATCCACCAGCTTCGGATGCGCCCGGACCTCGTTGTACCAGCCGGGCCAGTAACCCACCTCGTCGTGCTCCATGCCGAAAGCCACGGGGAGGACGACGTCGGCGAGCATGCCCGTGGGAGTCATGAAGATGTCGAGCACCACGGTGAAATCGAGCTTCTCCAAGGCCTCGCGGGTGCTCGTGCTGTCCACGAAGCTGGTGGCGGGGTTGGTCAGCATGAAGAACGCAGCCTTCGGGGCCTGTGGAGACCCGTCGACGATGGCCTTGATCAGGCTCCAAGAAGGCACCGATGTCGACTTCAGCGTCATCGGGAACTCGCGCCCGAGAGTCTTGCCCGCGCTGTCCCGCCGCTTGGAGAGCATGTAGAACTTGCCGGGCCGCAGGAAGTTGGTCTCCGAGTCGGGCAGGACGATGCCCCCGGGGACGTTGAGGTTGCCGGTGATGGCCGCCAAGATGGAGATGGCCCGGTGGGTCTGGAAAGGCTGCAACCCTTGGTCGATGCCGTTGCCCCACTGCAGACAGGCCGGCTTGCTCGTGCCGATCAGGCGCGCCAGGGCGATGATCTGCTCCTTAGGTACCCAGCAGGCTTCTGCGGCGTCGGCCACGGTGAACGTGGCGAGTTCCTCTCTGAGAGCGTCGAAGCCCACCGTCCAGTCGCGGACGAAGTCCTTGTCGTAGAGTCCCTCGTCCACGACGACCTTGAGCAGACCCATGGCCAGAGCGCCGTCGGCGGCCGGCCGGGGCCTGACCCACATGTCGGCGATGCCGGCCAAGTCGATCTTGCGCGGGTCGATCACCGCGATCTTGGCACCGCTCTCCGCGATCTTTGTCACCGTCTGCCGGCGGATGCCACCTGAGGTATGGTTCGGATTGATGCCCCACAGCACCAGAAGCTCGGGCACGTGGTCCTCGTCGGGGACCGCCCCCTGGCCGAAGGTGAAGGCGTTCGCGGTCTGGAAGGGCACGCCGCAGAACCAGCCCGGAGTGGTGACATTGGGGGTCCCGAACACCGAGGCGAAACGCTGGGCGAAAGCGAACTCCAGGCCGTGCGGTTCGCCCAAGCCGAACATCAGGTACTCGGGCCCGTACTGGTCGCGGATGGTGCGGAACTTCTCGGCTACGGTGTCCAGCGCCTCCTCCCAGGAGATCTCCTGCCACCTGCCCTCGCCGCGGGCGCCGACCCGCTTGAGCGGATGGAGCAGGCGATCGGGATGATCGTGGATCTCGGGGATCGAGAGGCGGCCCTTCCTGTACACGCACTGCTCGTTCGAGAGGCCGCTCTCCAGGTCGGGGGCCATGTCGACGATGACGTTGTCGGCCACAGTCACCTTGACCGCGCAGTGACCACAGCAGAGGTGACAGAAGGTCAGGTACTCCTTCCGCTCGCTGAGTGAGGACACTCCCACCCGGGCCTGCATGGCCAGGTGATCGACAAACGACTCCTGCACGGGGTGGAGCTCGCCGTCGCAGGACATGCCCTCGGTGGTCACGATCTCGGACCCGTCGGCGTCGACTGCCAGGACCAGGCAGGAAGCGACCGCTTTCCTGTCCATGATGACCGTGCACGAGCCGCACTCCCCGACGCTGCAGCCTTCCTTGGTCCGCATGAAGCGCAGCCGCTCACGGAGCACCTCGACAAGCGTCTCCTGCGGCTGCACATCGAACTGGTATGAGGTCCCGTTGACCGTCAGCGATATCGTTTGCGTGGGTCCGGCCGGGACCACGCCCCCCGCGGGCGCGACCAAACCGGCTACCTTGGCCTGCCTGCACATCTAGACCACCCCCATCTTGGCGGCCCGCAATGCTTGGCGCAGTACCTGACCGGTAAGGCTCTCCACCCAGTCCCGGCGCGCTTCGGCGCGGGCGCGGATGTCGGTGATCGGCCGGGCCGCGGCGGCGGCTGCGCGCGCCGCCTCCCCTATCAGTTCGGCGGCCGGCGTCTGCCCGCGCAGAACGCCCTCGGCCGCCGTCGCCCGGATGGGCGTCGGCGCGACCGCGCTCAGCGCGATCTTCACGTCGCCGACGGCATCCCCGTCGGGGACCACCAGAGCGGCGACACCCACCAGCGCCACATCCATGCGCCGCAAGCTGTGCTTCTCGTACGCCGCGCCGGCAGCGGCCGGCGGCTCTGGTATGAAGATCTCGGTGACCATCTCCCCGGGCAGCAAGTCGGTCTCGCCCGGACCGGTGAAGAAACCCTCCACCAGCACCGTCCGCGCACCGACCGGACCCACCAACCGGAGTTCGGCACCCAGGACGATCAGGGCCGGAGCCGTCTCGGCCGAGGGCGAGCCGTTGCAGATGTTCCCCACCAGGGTGGCGCGGTTGCGGATGGCCACCGTCGCCATGTAGGCGGAGGCTTGGTGCAGCACCGGATACACCTTGCGCACCGGCAGAGACGCCTTAACTGCTTCGATGGTGGCAAGCGCCCCCACCCGCAGCCCCACGCCCGGCTCGTAGTCGATACAGTCCAGGCCGGGGATGCCTTTGATGTTCACCAGATAGCGCGGTGTCATCCGCCGGTGCTTCATCTTGACGATCACATCCGTGCCTCCGGCGAGCACCTTGGCGTGCGTCCCATGCTCGGCGAGCAGCGCGCATGCTTCAGCCACACTCGCCGGCTGAAGATGAGTGAAGGACGGTACGTTCATAACGGCGCCCCCGGTCCTGTGGTCGCGCCGGCCGCGGCGTCAGGTGTCGCTCCCGGCGCCCCCGGTTCGGCGGCCTTCGTTGCCTCGAGTTCACGCAGTTCCACGCGGCGTACCTTGCCCGTCTCCGTCTTGGGCAGCGAGTTCACGAACTCGAAATCGCCCGGAGCCATGTAGGGAGCGATCTTCTTCTTGACCGTCGCCCGTATGTCGTCGATCAGCTCGGGAGAACCGGTGAACCCAGGGCGGAGGACCACGAAGGCCTTGATCTTCTGGCCCTGCTCGGGGTCCGGGATACCGATGACCGTGGACTCGAACACGGCCGGGTGTTCGTTGAGCGCATCCTCCACCTCTCCCGGAGAGACGCGGTAGCCCCGGCTCTTGATGACGTCGTCGATGCGGGACACATGCCAGTAAAGACCGTCCTCGTCCTTGTACACGTAGTCCCCCGAGAGACTCCAGCCGTCGACGACCGCCTCCATCTGCCGCTCAGGGTTCTTCCAGTACATAGTGCCGTAGCAGGCCTTGATGGCCAGCCGACCGGTGACCCCCGGCGGGCATTCGCGCCCTTCCTCGTCGATGATCTTGGCGTAGACACCGGGCACCGGCCACCCGGTGGCGCCGGGCTTGTAGCCGGGAAGATAAGCAGCCAGCTGGGTGCCGATTGACTCCGACGAGCCGATACCGTTGACGATCTCCAGGCCGGTGAGCTCCTTGAACGCGTCGAACGTCGAAGCGAACAGAGGCGCGCTCCCCGACATGACCACCCGCAGCGTGCTGAGGTCGTAGTCGCGGATGTTGGGGAGCTTGAGGAGCTGGTTGAACGCGGTGGGGACCGCATTGAACATCGTCACCCGATGATTCTGTATCGCCTCCGCAAGGCCCTCAACCGACATCCTGCCTTCGAGGATGACTCCCGGGACGCCGCTCAGCAGCGGAAGGAGCATCTGATAGCCATAACCGATGACGAAAGCGAGAGGCGCGGAGCCCAGAAACACGTCCGTCGGGCGGACGCCACCGAAGGTGAGCGGGTCGAGTGGACCGATCCGATGATCGTCTGGACGAGATGCATGCACCCTTTGGGCATGCCGGTGGTGCCCGACGTGAAGAACGTGGCCGCCAGGGAAGTGGGAGGCACCCGCTCGCTCTCGATCTGGTCGCTGTTCGCGGCCAAAAGCTCCGCGTAGCTGACTAGCCCCCGGGCCTTCAGTTCCTCGGGATCGCCTCCGACGGAGATGATGTGCTCGACAGAGATGAAGTTGGGCCTCCCGGCCTCGACCTCTCCCAAGAGCTCGTAGCCGCAGACGATCACCTTGACTTCAGCGGTGTTGGCGTCATGGGTGATGACTCGCTCGCGAAGCAGGGTCATCGTGGGCAGCACGACCGCCGCCAGACGGCTCACCGCCAGCGAGCACACCACGTACTCGACGCTGTTCGCGATCCGGAGCAGCACCCGGTCGCCCTTGGCCGATCCCCAGGTACCGCAGAGAGAGTTCGGCGAACCGGTCGACCCACTCCCTGAGGGTCCGGTACGTGACCGCCCGCTCCCCCGAGTAGAAGGCGACCGCGATCCGCGCGATCCGCCGACCAGGTTCCGATCGAGAAACCACTCGGTGAGGTTGACCTCATCCGGCAGGTCGACCCCGATCTCCGGCGGCCAGAGCAGATCTGGAAGACATCCCTCGGGCAACAATCCGCCTGAAGTTGCGGCGGATAGTCTGCCCTTCTCATGAGACACCTCCGCTGATCCCGGCGGGGGCCAGATCGGGACGGCCGCCTCGATCGCGAGAGTGCGTCCCCGGTCCATTTTTCGCACTACGTTGCCGCAAAGTAGGAGCAACGATAGAACGCTGGCCTCGGATGGTGTCAACGTAACGGTCGGCTGTGACCGAAATATTGACATCAAGTGCGTATTATAGAACAATGCGGGCGTGCGAGAAGACCCTCGACACCCGGTGGCGACGCCGACGACCCCGATCTGGACGAGTCGGGCAACGGGTCCCTGGTCCAGGCTGTGCAGCGCGCTCTGCGCATAGTCCGCCTCTTCGATTCGGCGCACCCGGAATGGAGCGCGGCCGATTGGCCCGGCGTTCGGGGCTCGCCGCACGACCGCCCTCCGGCTGATAAGACCCTCGAGGCCGAGGGTGCTCATCACCCTCAACCCGCGACCGGCAAGTACTCCCTGGGCCCGGCCGTCTACCAGTTGGCTACGTCTGGATAGCCGAAGCGTCGTTGGCGCGCATCGCGTCGCCACACCTCGAGCGTCTGGCGGAGGCGACCGACGAGAGCGTCGGCCTGACGGTCTGGAACCACGACGGCCCCCTCTGCGTGGCGCATTCCCCATCGCCCCGGCCGTTCAAATTCCTCATGTACGTCGGCCAGGTGTTCACCGATGCCGCCAATGCCCACAGCAAGGTGTTGCTCGCATTCGGTCCGGAGGAGCGGCGCAACCGGGTGCTCAGCGTCCCCTCCCGGCTTTAACGCCCTTCACCATCACGGACCCCGATCGGTATGCCGCGGAGCTCAAGAGGGTCGTACGGGAGGGGGTGGCGCACGACCTCCAGGAGCAGCAGAGGGGCGTCTGTGCCTTGGCGGTCCCGGTGCGGGACTTCACCGGCGAGGTCCGGGCGAGCCTCTCTCTGGTAGTGTCGGAGGTCCGGTACGGGCCGGCCGAAGCCCGGCGGTACACCCAGGCGCTCAAGCAGGTGGCGGCTGGCCTCTCGTACGATCTGGGATACCGGGAGCCCGAGATCTCTGCGGACCCGGGGCTCGCGTGACGCTTCGGGTCCGATGGATGGGAGTGGACATGGGTGAATGTCTGATGGACGTCACACCCCGGCGGGCCCACCTCCTCACCGGCGACACCTCCAAAGAACTCGGCCAGCCTGAGAGGGCCGCGTCTCGCTGCCACAAGTGGCGGGTGATGGCGGAGAAGTACGGCTCCGTCCCGGTCATGCTCGAGCGCCACAAGGACGAGATCATCCGGTACGTGTTCGACGGAGAGCCGGCTGCCGGCTTGAGCGTTCCTGCGACATGGAGCAGGACCATCTGTGGCTGGCGGCAGGCGCTGCCGAAGCCCTCGCCCGCCTGCGCGACCAGGGGATCGAACTGTCGGTGGTGACTGCCGCCCGCACTGGAGGGACCCGGGATCGAGGAATCCTCCGAGTACCGCTTTCTCGTGAACCACGACGTACTGAAGTATTTCTCAGTCCGTCATCTCCCCTCGGGGCAAGCTCCGGCTCACGGACGGCGGTGTCGACCGCCGGTACGAAGGGACGTCCAAGGAAGAGGGGACCATCTACGACGCCCTGACCGAGGATCTGAGAAGCCGCGGCATCCTCCCGCAAGAAGGGGTCATGATGGGGACAAGGAATGGACCGACATCGAGCCCGCCAAGCGGCGTGGTTTCAAGACGATCCTCTATACCGGGTACGTGCGGCGGGGACCGACCGTGGCCGACCTGGTGGTCGAGCGATTCGGTGACCTGCCTACGGTAGTCAGGGGGCCGGGGAATGACTGACGAGTGGATCTTCTGGCTGGAGGATCTCACACGGGCAGACGCCTCGCGGGTGGGGAGGAAGTGCGCCAACCTGGGCGAGTTGACCAGGGCTGGGTTCCATGTGCCCGATGGGTTCGCCCTCTGCCTGGACGCCTACAGCGAGTTCCTCCGGGCGAGCGGGGCAGGTGACGAGATCGCGGCGGCTCTGGAAGGATTCGACGCCGACCCCGACGATCCCAAGCAGTTGGGAAGTTTCACCGAGGCGGCTGCCGCTGCGCGGGCGTGCATCGAGAGCCATGCGATGCCCGAGCACCTCGTGTCGATGCTGGCCGGTTTCTACGGTGCACTCAATGCCCGCGCAGGAGTCCCAGCGGCCGAGGTGGCCGCCCGCTCGGCCGGCCCGGCCAGCCATCCGGGACAATATGAGAGCTTCCTCAGCCTGAGCGGCTTGCCGGCCGTCAGCGAGGGAGTCAAGAAGGTGTGGGCGAGCACCTTCAACACACGGTCGCTCATCGCCCGGGCCCGGAAGGGACTGCCTCTCCACTACGACCCCATCGGAGTGGCGGTCCTGAGGATGGTCGAGGCCGATGCAGCCGGGGTGATGTTCACCGCCGAGCCGACCACCGCCAATGCCGCCACCATGCTCATCGAGGGCAGCGCCGGCCTGGGCGAGGTCGTGGTGAGCGGGGCGGTGATACCCGACAACTGGACGGTCGACGCCGATCACTTCACCGTCACCGACCGCCGAATAGGGTCCGATCCGCCGGTCACCTGTCTCAGCGACGACGAGGTCATCGCCATCGCCAGGGTCGGCAAGCTCATCGAGAAACACTTCGGCAAGCCACAGGACATCGAGTGGGCGGTGGACAGGGACTCCCCGTCCGACCCGGTGTTCATCCTGCAGGCCAGGCCGGAGACCTTTCGTATCGACTTCAGGTTCTAGAAGACAGGGGGGCGACGATGTCCGGCTACTCCACAGAGGGCGTTCTGGTCAACTGGGTCGAAGAGCGCGACATGGCGCTCCTCGACCGCTACAAGGTATGGATCTGCGACCGCAAGGAGACCCTGCGCTCCCCCACGCCCTTCGATCTGTGGATGCTCCAGTACAACTACGACAACATCGGGCTGCAGTATGGTCACGAGTACTTCGCGGTGCCCGAATGCCGCGGCTTCGACTGCAAACTCAAGGACGGCTGGGTCTACAACGGCACCATATTCACCACTGAGGAGGAGCGCGTCGAGCGTCGGGTCAAGTTCGAGAAGCGCATCGCGCCATGGATCGAGGACTTCGGGCGCGAGTACCAGAAGGGTGTCACGGAGGTCATGGACCTCTACGAGCAGGCCAAGGCCGTCGATCTGGAGAGCTGCGAGGACTTCGAGCTGTCTGACGCGTTCGACCAGTGGCTCTGGCTCTACCGGCGGGCCGGTAACCTCCACATGGTCTGGCTGCTCGCCTACTGCAAGATCTACGAGATGTTCGAGGAGATGTGCAAGGAGCTGGTCGGGGTCGACCGGAACGAGCGCCTGTTCAACGACCTCATGGCCGGCTTCAACCACAAGATCCTGCAGACCGACCGGGAGATGTTCTACCTTGGGGCGAAAGCCCGAGCAACTGGGGCTCGAGCCCTTGTTCGACGAGACGGCGGGCGACGAGGAGCTTCTCGCCCGGTTGAAGGAGTCCGAACCCGGGCAGGACGTGGCTGGCCGCTTTCAGCGAGTTCCTTAACGAATACGGTTGGCGGACCATCGAGAACTGGGACGCGAGTCACCCGACATGGCTCGAGAAGCCCAGCATGGTCGTGCCCTCCATCCGCCGCTTCATGAAGGTGCCGGTGTTCGCGCTCGACGAAGCGGCGCCCAAGCTGGTCGCGGCGAGGAAGAGGGCCGAGCAGGAGATCGTTCCCGCGTTCCGGAGGACAGACGCGACGAGTTCGTCAAGCTCATGAAGGCTGCCCAGTGGTCCAGCATCGTGGACGAAGAGCACACCTTTTACGCGGAGAACTACGGCAACGCGCTCGCCCGCCGGGTGACCAAGGAGATAGGTAAGCGGTTCGCCGCCCAGAAGGTCATCGACGATCCCCAAGACGTGTACTTCCTCCTACCCGAGGAGATCAGCGCGCGCATCCTCGGTCGCTTCCCAGCCCAGGACCTCGTGGGCAAGCGGAAGCGTGGAGCACGCTCAGTTCCGCAGGCAGGAGCCGGAGTTGTTCATGGGTGACATCACCAAGCTGGGCGAGGTGATCGCCAGTAGCCCGATGCTGCGCAGCACGCAGCAACCGCATCCCCGGGTGCGGCCGGAGTTGGGCGCCGACCTCTACGGCACCGTGTCCACTCCCGGTCAGGCCGAAGGGGTGGTCAAGGTCCTGCGTTCGGAGGAGGACTTCCACAAGTTCGAGCCGGGCGACATCCTCGTGACCATCGAGACCTCCTCGGTATGGACGCCCGCTCTTCAACATCGCGGCGGCGGTCATCACCGACGTCGGCGGCATCCTCAGCCATTCGGCCATTCTCGGACCGCGAGTACGGCCTCCCGGTCATCTCCGGCTGTGTCGAGGGCACCCGCAAGCTCAGGACCGGTATGCGCGTGCGCGTCGACGGTGACTCCGGAGCCGTGTACATCGTCGACAGGGCCGACGAGACGACCGGCGCGGGGCCCGCGAGGACCGCCGGCGCCGGAGCCTCCGGGGCAGCCGACGCATGACCACCCTCTACGACCAACTGCAGCCGCTCTTCTTCCCGCGAAGCGCCGCCGTGGTCGGCGTCTCGCAGGACACCTGGAAGCCAGGGTCGTCGATGCTGCGTGCCCTCGTCCGCTTCGGCTTCCGCGGACCGCTCTACCCGGTGAGCAGCGAAGGCGGAGAGCTCATGGGGCTCGAGGTCTACCCCATCCATCGAGTCGCTGCCGGAGGCCGTCGATCTCGCCTTTGTCTTCGTGCCCACCGAGGCGCTCATCTCGGTGGTGCGGCAGTGCAAGACGAAGGGAGTCGAAGGGCATAGTGGCCTTCACCGGGGGCTTCAGCGAGACCGGCACCGCTCAGGGCGCCGCCTTGGAGCAGGAACTCAAGAAGGAGTTCGACGGCAGCTTCCGCATGGTCGGACCCAACTGTCTGGGCATCTACAGCCCTGGTGGCGGGGTGACCCAGCATCCGGGTGAGGGCTATTCCCCGATCGGCGGCGACGTCGCTTTCGTCGCTCAGAGCGGCGGCCTGTCCGAGGACTTCGCGCGCGCCGCCCCCAACTTCGGCTTCTACTGCAGCAAGGTCGTCAGCTACGGTAACGCCGTGCGATGTCAACGAGGCGGACCTGCTCGAGTACACGGGGGACGGATCCCGCCACCAACGTGATCGGCATGTACATCGAGGGTCCGCGCGACGGCACGGCGGTTCGCGCGAGGTCTTCGCGACGTGGCCGCGACGCAAGCCGGTGGTGGTGTGGAAGGGGGGCGTGACCCCGCTCGGGGCCGCCGCTGCGAGCAGTCATACCGGGTCGCTGGCCGGCAACGTGCAGGTCTGGGCCGCCCTGCTGCGGCAGGTCGGCGCGGTCCAGGTCGGCAGCTTCGAGGAGTTGCTCGACACCGTGGCCGCATTCCACTTCCTGCCCGGCCTGGCCGACGCCCGCATCGGCTATGTCGGCGCCGGCGGCGGCAATACGGTGGTCGCCGGCGACGCATCCTACCGCGCCGGACTGCCGCTGCCACGCATGAGCCGAAGAGACGCAGCAGAGACTCGCGGCCTTCGTCCCGCCGGTCGGAGCGAGCGTGGCAATCCCATAGACGTGCTGGCACCCCTACCGTCGGCCCCCGAGTCTCGAGGGCCGCTTGGACGCGATGGCCGGCCTCGGGAGAAGTGGGCACGATCATCGTCGACAGGATCGTCTTGTCCGCGCGAACTGCGACGTCTCATGAACTACTCGAGCCAGGTCCCCGTCGAAGACGAGCCCTGGCTCTCGGAGATACCCGTGCGAGATCCACCGTTCCACAGGAGTCCAGGTGGTGGTCGTGCTGCGAGAGTATCTCGACCCGAACGGCGACTACAGCCGTCGAGATCGAGCGCCTGAGGCTGCGCGACTCACTACCACGCAACGGCATCGCCGTGTATCCCGACGATGGAGCGGGCCTTCCGCGCGCTGGGCCACGTGGTCCGGCACTACCGCGGAGAGGCCGGCATGAACGGCCGTGAAGTGGACGGCTCGGCGCTGCCACCGACAGTTATCCGGACTGCACTCGCTGCCGGGAGTAAGGCCGCCTGAGCGAGCATGAGGCCAAGCAGGTGCTGGCCGCGTACGGCATCCCGGTGACCACGGAGAGGCCCTGGTGCAGACGTGGACGAACTGAGCCGACGCTCTCCGCGCTTTCGAGTTTCCGGTGGTCCTCAAGATCGACTCCCCCGACATCCTCCACAAGACGGAGGCCGGCCTGGTGGCGCTGGGCTGCCGGACGCCGGAGAGGTCCGAAGCCGCGTTGGACCGGATGCTCGCGCAGCGGCGCCCAAGAGCTTTCCCCGGCGCCGCGATCAACGGGGTTCTGGTGCAGGAGATGGTCACCGCGCGCGGTGGCCGAATGCATCGTCGGCATGAAGAAGGATCCCCAATTCGGCCCGACCGTCCTGTTCGGACTGGGCGGCATCTTCGTGGAGGTGTTCGAGGACATCGCGCTCCGGGTCGCGCCTCTTGCCGCGAAGCGACGCCGGGACGATGATCCGCAGACCAAGGGCTATCAAGGCTGCTGGCGGGTGCCCGCGGGCGCCCGCAAGGCCGATCTAGCGGCCCTCGAAGACGTCCTTCTGAAGATGTCCCGGCCTGGCCCTGGAGCTGGAGCCGTACCTCGCCGAGATCGACCTCAATCCCTTCATGGTACGGGCCGAGAGGGTCGGGGCCGGGCGAGGTGCTAGGCTGTCGATGCGCTGATCCTGCTCGACGCCGGACCGGAGGCACCGGCGACCCACGGTGAGGCGCGCTACCATGTCCCCGGACTGGGTTTTTCGCGACGAACCGGACTTCCTCGCGGATCCGAGAGCTTTCCTCCCACACCGCGAGAAGTGACCGGGCGGCAGCTCTGACGCCGCCCGCTCAGCCGCCCGCCAGGGGCGGGAACACCAGGATCTCCTCGCCGTCACTGAGAGGCGTTTCCGAATCCGGGTCTCCGACCGCCCTCTGCCGCGAGACAACCACCCGGGGCGAGAAGCGGCGCTTCTGCGCTTCCCAGGCCCAGTCCCCCACTCTTTCGTCCATGGTCGGGGCCAAGGCGTCCATCAGGTCACCGAACGTGGCGCTATCGGGCAACTCGATCGTCGAGCGTCTTCTGCCCGACCTGATCCCGAAGGATCCCCAAGAAGGTGATAGCGACGCGCATCATTGCCTCTCCAGGACCGTCTCCGTCGGCTGCGCAGTCTGACAGCGCGGCCTTTAGAACTCTCCCACGATCTCGGTCAGACCCAGCTCGGCCAACTTCTCGGGGGTCGGACGGCCGTTCTCGTCCCAGCCCCTCTCGCGATAGTAGTCCTGCATCATGTAGGCGAAGTCGGGCTTCTGGCCGGCGTGACTGCCGTCCGGGGCGCCTTCCAGGAGTCGCCGCGGGAACTTGTCATCGGCAGCCGTGATGCCGCACTTCATGCTGAACACGCGCTGCAGATTGGTGATCCTCTCGCCGGTCTTGCCCACCCGCTCGGCGTCCCAGGGTTCCCCGGTGACGGCCTGGAGGGCAGTAGCCATGTCGGCGTAGATCATGCCGTCGGAGCAGATCATGCAGAGGGTCAGCGAGTCGACCACCGAAGCCTTGTCCTGCGAGAGCATAGCGAGGATGCCCTTGCCTTCCCTGCTGAAGCGGTCGACTTCGCCGATCGGTATGCCCGTGTCGGGGCGCGGCGCGCCCTGCTCCATGATGAACGCAGCCCCGTGCATATGGCAGGCGCCGCGGGTGCCCGTCGCGTAGACGGGGACCATCGAGGTATAGGCGCGGGAATCGTGATAAGGGACTTCCATGCCCTTGACGTGCACGGCGAAGTCCTCGGTGCCCTGACCCAACTCGGCCGCCGCGCGTTTGACTCCCTGTCCGAGGAGAGCACCCAGGCCTCGCCCCGTGCCGATCTGGTCGACCATCTCGATGATGGCATCGACGTTCCCCCAGGTGAGGTCGCAACCTGCCTGCTCCCGAGTGATGATGCCCTTTTCGTAGCACTCCATGGCGAAAGCGATGGCGCCGCCGGTGGAGATGGTGTCGACCCCGTAGCGGTTGGCCAGGTCGTTCGCCCAGCAGACCGCTTCGAGGTCGTCGTTCATCACCATGGTGCCGAAGGCGGCCCAGGTCTCGTACTCCGGCCCTGGCCCTTCCATGGCGAAGCGGCCCTCGTCGATCTTGATCCAGCGCGCACACTGATGAAGCAGCCCTGGCAGGCGGCGTGCGGCACCAGGATGGTCTCGGCCATCGTACGGCCGTTGAGCTTCTCGCAGCCCTCGCGCCATTCGCCTTTGGCCCAGTTCTTGTTGGGGGTGTCGCCCGACACCCAGGAATGCTCGAGAAGCGAGGCCGTCCCGTAAGGCGTGAACTGGGAGACCACCGGATGGTGGGTGATCGCCTCGCGGACGTTCTTGGCCGCCTGCTTGAGCGTTTCCGCGTCGGCGATGGGAACCTTCCCGTTGCCGCGCGCGGCCACGGCCTTGAGGTTCTTGGAGCCCATCACGGCTCCGGCGCCTCCGCGGCCGGCAGCCCGCTGCTCGTCGTTCATCACGCAGGCGAGCAGGATCTGCTTCTCGCCCGCCGGGCCGATGCACGACACCTTGATCTTCTTGTCGCCCAATTCTTCCCGGATGGCTTCCTGAGTCTCGTCGGAGTCGAGCCCCCACAGCGCGGTCGCATCGCGGATCTCGACCTTCCCGTTGTCGATCCACAGGTAGACCGGGGCGTCAGCCTTACCTTCGACGATCAGACCGTCGAAGCCCGCCAGCTTGAAATCGCGCGCCCACCAACCCGCGGAGCTCGCGGTGAGCCACATGTTGGTGAGCGGCGACTTGGTGCACACCTGGTAGCGGGTGGTGGTGGGGAAAGCAGTCCCCGTCAACGGGCCGGTCATGAACACCAGCTTGTTGGCAGGGCTCAAAGGATCGGTGTCGCCCGGGACCTCGTCGTGGATGATCTTGGTACCGTACCCCGCACCGCCGATGAAAGCCCTTGCCGCCTCCTCGTCGAGCGGCTCGTGTGCGATCGTCCGATTCGTCAGGTCGACCCGCAGGATAGTCCCCATGTAACCGAGCACGTTGCCACCCCCAGTGAGCTTGACAGTCGCGGCCGCAGGAAGCGGCGCCCGGCGCCGCCCTGGTAGCCCGAATTTCCGATGGACCGAATTCTATCGCGTCCTTGCCGGGCCGGGCCAGGCACTGTGATGTACCAAGCACTATAGTCCTCGCCGCGATCCGAGCGAAGCCTCCGGCCCTCCCTTTGCATCGCTCGGCATTTCCATTACAATTCGTCATGCTATGGAGCTTGACCAACTCAGATCGTTCGTCGCGGTAGCCGAGGTGCGCAGCTTCACCCGGGCTGCGTCGCTGGCTCATCTCACGCAACCGGCCATCAGCCGGCAGATCGCTCGTTTGGAGGGCGAACTGGGGGTGAGACTTTTCGAGCGCTACGGTCGCCGCGTGGAGTGCACCGCCGACGGCAAACTGCTCCTGCCGCTGGCCAAGGCCATCGTTGCGAGAGCGGATGAGGCGGCCCGGATGATCCGCGAGCATGCAGGAACGGTATCGAGCCGAGTCCGGGTAGGCTCCACAGGCACGGTGTTCGGCCACCTGCTCTCGCCGATCCTCGCGTCGTTCATCAAGAGCTACCCCAAGATCCATCTGGACCTCATAGAGCGCGACGATACGCTGCTCGAAGAGGGGGTCTTCAACGGCGAGCTGGACTGCGCCGTCATCACGGCCTGGGGTTCGTCCCGAGCTGCGACTACCCATCTGCTTGACCGAGGAGATCCTGCTCGTCGTGCGGCATGACCACAAGGTGGCGCGCGAAGCCTCGGTGTCGCTGGGCGACCTGGCCGACGAACCCTTCCTCCTGCCCGGCCACTCGCTCAACACCGCGAACCTGTTGATGGACGCCTGCCGACGCGCCGGCTTCGAACCCAAGGTGCCCTACCGGGCCAACTACGTCGAGCTGTCCAAGGCCCTGGTACGGCAGGGACTCGGGCTGGCGCTACTGCCCCAGATGTTCCTCTCCCCCGGGACCCTCGACGACCTGGTGGCCATCCCGCTCAAGGAGCGTGTCACTCGCGACTCTCGAGCTGATCTACTCGCACGAGCGTCCCCTGCCGGTGGCGGCGCGCTCGCTGGCCGTCCACATCAGGTCCAGCCTCCAGGAGTTCGCACGGCGCCGATGCCGCCTCGTAAGGCTTCCTCCAGCCGTTCGGCCCCCCGGCCTAGGGGATACGTCCCCCCAGCTCCGCATAGATGCCGGGCAGCAGATTGCGCAGGTTCGTGTATTCCCGCACGTTGTGCTCGGCCAGCCCCTGGATGGCCTCTTCCGGCACTTTGATCCCGTAGGGCAGCATGAAGACCGGCTTCTTGTCGATGAGCGTGTAGCCCATCCAGAATCGCGTCCGGAACTCGATGCCGCCGGGGATCTCGCGGATGAAATGACACATGATGGCCGGGGCCCGCACCGCCCAGGGCTCGGCGCCCACGGCGGCGTCCAGACCGTAGCCTCCGTACATCGCGGCGACGTAGGGCGGGTGGAAGCGGTCCATGTCGAAGCCCAGTTCGGCCGGGTGACAGAAGAAGATGAAGATGTCCTCCGCGCCGGTGCCGACGTCTTCGACCACGTGATCGGTGCGCCCGTAGATCTTGTCCTTGATGGGCACGTTCGGGTCGAGCACCCGCTTGCGGTCCTTCTCGCTGATGGAGATGCCGAAGTGGCCCGGCGGATACCAGATGCCGTAGTGCATGCCGGCCAGGGAGTGCCAGGCGAACCACCAGTCGAGCATGTCGACCGTCACTCCGGGCATCTTGTTGTTGACACAGATGTAACCGGCCCCGTTGGGCAGATTGCACCACCCGGTCTCGACCTCCATATAGCCGGGGTCGAGTAGGCGGTTGATCTCCTCGGGGTAGATGGCCTTGGCCGGGTCCATCGGCGTGTCGGGCCGCACCAACTCCAGCAAGACCGGGTCCGGGTCGTCCACCGGACGGTAGTACCACGAGGAATAGGGCTTAGCCTTCTCTTCGGCGGTGAGCTCTCTGATCTTCGCTTCGGCCATGGGTGACCTCCAAAAAACGCCGCTGGTCGAGACCTACGGCAGGTAGTAACGGGTGTCGCGCTTGAACTCGTCGGAGGGTCGCTCGAGGATGAAGCTGCTGACGAAATCGACCCCCGGCTTGAAGAACGGGAAGGCATCGGTGGCCTCGAAGTAGAACGGATCGGTAGCCCACTCGGGAAGCGTGTAGGCCGGCGGGTTGTCGATGACCGCGTTCCGCCAAGCCGAGAAGCTGTCGTACCACATCTCCGACACCCGGTCCCATTGCACCATCTGCATCTCGTCCGGCGGGGTGGCCTCCGGGTGCCACATCCCGGCCAGGGGGACCGGAGGCTTGAGCGCGGGGTAGGTGAAGAAGCGCCGTAGCCCGGGCTGCGTGCAGACCTCCGGAGCATGCACGTTCAGGTACCAGTCCTCCCCGTCATTGAGGCGGACGCCGCGGGGGTAGCGGAAGATCTGATACCAGCGGATGCAGGCGCCATCGGTGGCGAAGCGGTCCCAGCCGAAGAAGTCGTGGTCGGGCTGGGCCGGAGTGGCGACGGCGACGATGGGGTTCCACACCGGCGCTGGAGTGAACACGTAGGCGCCCCTCGGTCCCGGCTCCGGTACCTCCCGCCAGTAGCACTCGGTGATGCGCCAGTTGTAGAACCCGTAGCTCTGGGCGTCGGCCGGCGCGTTGAGAGCGCTGAAGCTCTCGTGCCGCTCCAGCCAGGGCCCGTATCGCCGTGAGATCTCCGAAGAGTGCTCACGGTAATACCATCTTTCCATATTCGCGATGTCGTCGATGGGCAGATCCATCATGACGATGGTTCTCAGCATCTGCGTCTCCTTACTCGCCTCGGCGGCCGGAAGCAGCGGGCGCCGTCAGCAGTAGAGGCTGCCACCCAGTTCCTTGTAGATGCGCGGCAGGAACTCACGCCAGCGCGTGTATTCCTTCACGTTGTGCCGGGCCAGACCCTGTACGGCGGCCTCCGGCACGGACACATGCGGCGGCAGGCACACTTCGGGCTTGTTCTGCTCGTTGATGCGGTAGCCCATCCAGAACCTGGTGCGGTGCCGCAGGCCGCCCTCTTCTTTGTAGAACACGTGGACCATGAGGGCCGGAGCGGTGATGGAATCGTCGCACTTCTGGACCGTGACCGCCCAGCCCATGCCGCCGGCGAAGGTCGCGATGACCTGGTCGAACCGAGTCATGTCGAAACCGAGGTCAGCGGGGTTGCGAAAGTTGATGTCGATGTTCTCGTACCCGCAGTCACAGTTCTCAGTGACGTAGTGGACGACACCCCAGTTCTTTTCTTTCATGGGGACTTCCGGATCGAGGATGCGTGCCCGGTCGATGGGGCTGAGCATGATGCCGGCATGCTGCGGCGGGTACCAGATGCGGTAACGCAGATCTTCCAGCGGGTGCCAGGCGAACCACCAGTCGATCATCTCGGGGGTGCTCTTCGGATACAGGATGCTGTTTGCGATGTAGCCGGCCCCGTTGGGCAGGATGCACCAGCCGATCTCGGTGCTCTGACGCAGCCAGTCGACGTCGAGCAGGCGGTTGATGTCTTCCGGATAGAAGGCTTCGCTCGGGTCGATGGGTTTGTCCATCTTCGCGTAGTGCGCCGGATCCGGCTGGGGAATCTCGTCGTAGTAGTACTTGGCGAAAGGCCGGGCCTTCTCCTCGTCGGTCAGTTCCGGGCGCATGGCCTTGAGGACGCTGTCGTTGCGATTCTGGTCGTAGGTCTTCTGAGCCCTCCATTCGGGCTTGCTGAGATCGGGAGTGATCATGTTCGTCACCTCAGTCTTTCGGCGGGGCGTCGTCGATGATGCGGACAGGCCGGACGTAAAGGTAGAAGGATTCCGACCAGTCGGCGAACTCGTACGGGCTCTCCTGAATGGCGGCCACATACTGCCGGAAGGCGCCCGCCTGCTCGATGCTGTCCACCCAGAACGAGACGAACATGTCGTACACCGGCGGATCGACCATGCGGAAGTGGGCCCGGGCGGCGGCATCGTTGTCGTTCACCCGGGAGCGCTTGCTCACGACGATCTTGCGGAACTGTTCCTGCGCGTAGGGTGAAGCGGCCATGGCCTCGTCGTGCGCCTGCTGCCAGAGCCTGTAGTAGTCGTTGGGATAGACTTCGGGCCGGCGCATGATGAACTGCATGATCTTGAGCGCGCCCACGCCGGGCTCGCCCAGGCCCGGGTTGAACTTGGGCCGGGGGTTCGGCACCGCCAGTTCGGTCTCTTCCGCCATCACAATCACATTGGTCGGCTCGTCCGCGAAGAAGCGGCCGTCCTGGTTCGCCCGAGACTGGGTGACGCCTTCAGGCTCGAGGGTGGCCAGCAGGTCACGGAACTCGCTGAAATGCAGCTCCACCACGCCGTCCCTGTCCGCGATCTTATTGTGGTGGTCGGTGTCGGACAGCACGCCGAAGGCGCCGTCGAGGACGTGGTTCTGGATGTACTTGTCGATCTTGAAGCGTTCCAGACGGGCGACTGTGCCGTGGTAATGCTCGATGTAGCGGAAGTACTCCGCTCGAGTCAGGCCCGGCCGGCGGCGGGAGACCGCTGTCAGTTTGATGGGCACTGAACACCTCCTGAGGTCGGGTTGGCGGAACTCGGTTGATGACCGGTCGGTCGCAAAGCAACTATAGGACTATTTGTGACTATTACTTACACTAGAGTATCACGAGACCGCATCCGGGGGAACCGGGGGCGGAGTGGCAGCGAGTCGGACGACGGTATCGGCATAACGTGCGAATTCAGACTCGAGATCGACACGGCCCGCATACAAGGCCTGGACGGCCAGAAACATGGAAAGCGTGGTCCAAAGGACGTCGGCGCGCGAATAACGGTCGTCCCAGGACGCCCGCATCACCACGTTCTCCACTCCCCCCAGAAGTCCGTAGGCCATCAACTCGTCCGAGGCCGGAAGGCTCACCCCGGAGTCACGCCGCAGAGTGCTCAGGTCATCGAGCGTGTCCTGCGTCATGTCCTGATAAGACCGCTCCACCACCTTGCGCAGCGCGTCGTCCTCGTGCAGCGCCTCGGAGCGGACCAGAGACATCATGTCCGGGCTCAGTGTCTGCACCCCCAGGTAGCCATGCACCCGAGCGAGATCCCGCGCGGCCGGGTCGGGTTCGTCGCGCAGGCGGTTCTCGAGGAATCCCCGCATCCAACCCACGAAGACCCCGAAGGCCTCCACGAACAGGTCCTGCTTGGAGTGGAAGTGGCCGTAGAAGACCGGCGGCCGTGATCCCGACCTCCTTGATGATGTCGGCCACCCGGGTGCGCTTGTACCCTTTGCGGACGAACAGCCGGGCGGCAGCCGCCAGGATGGCCTGTCGGGTCTGCTCGTTCTGCTCCGCCACCAGATCGACATCGAACGCCCGCGCCGCGGCGACTTTGGAGGCGAGACGCTCCTTGATGGTCGCAGAGCGGCAGCCCTTCCTCTTTGAGCCGGCTGATATCGCCGAGCAGAGCGAGATGCTGGTCGGTGTAGACGGCGCGGCTCGCCGCAGCCTTCTGAGCCGTGGGCAGCAACCCTTCGCGCACGTAGTAGTAGATGGTGCTGCGCGGGATGCCGGAGGCCTCTTCGAGCTCGTTGATAGTCAGAGACCGCATCATGAGGGATGATGACACCGGGCAAGTTCGCCCGCAAGCGGACTCGTCGGTCCGGACAGGTGTCCGGGCGGGCTACCGACACGAAGCTCCACACGGACAGGACGACTACATGGAATGTAAGAAGGAGACCAACCTCGCGCGCTGCAACTGCAGCTGGTCTTCGTGTTCGCGCAAGGGCGTCTGCTGCGACTGCATCGCCTATCACCTGAGGAGCCGCGAGCTGCCGGCGTGCGCCTTCCCGACCGAGGCCGAGCGCACGTACGACCGCACGTTCGAGCATTTCGCCCGGTTGGTGCGCGAAGGTAAGGTCTAGAGGGCACGCGCGGCATGCGGTCCGGGGAGGCTCTGGCTGCCTACTAGACGGCGTCGCCTGGCGGTCGCCCTCCAGGGACCGGGCGGGCGGTCCGCCTGCCCGGGGCCTTCGCCGGTCGCGCCGCCGCTTCCGGTCCCTTGGCCTCCTCCGAAGTGGCAAGCCCTGGATCGTCAGCACCAGAAGGGCGACGATGATGCAGGCCATGCCCGCGCCTTCCATCGGGTCGTGACCCGCTCCCCGAGCACCGCTGCCGCCGAAACGATCCCGATCACGGGTGTCGCGAGCGTGCTTATGCCAGCCACCCCGTGGGCAGCACCTGCAGCACGTAGAGCCACAACACCCAGGCGATCGCCGTGGCCGGTATCACGTTGTAGGCCAGTGCCGCGATGAAGGCGCCGGTCCATTCGATCGGCCGGGAGGTGGTGAACACGGCAATGACGATGATAGGGATGCTGCCGTAGAGCATCTGCCAGGCCGTCAGGTTGATGACGTCGGTGGGGCCGCGGGCGCGTATCCGTTTGACCACGACAGCGCTCGCCGCCCAGGAGATGCCCGAACCGACGGCCAGCAGCTTGCTTTGCAGGCTGCCGCCCAGATGGGCCGGATCGAGCACCAGCACCAAGGCCGGCCAGCGAGAAGAAGACGGCCAGCCAGCGAAGACCCGTGACGCGCTCGCCCAAGAAGACCCAGCCGAGCATCATCGCCCAGAAGGGCATGGTGTACACCAGAGCCGAGACCCGGCCGGCGGCGCCGCTCTGCGAGAGCCCACATGAGCAGGCCGATCATCCCCGTGGTCTGGAGTAGGCCGAGCAGAGCGGTGAGCTTGGGTTGGGTCGGACGCAGCGGGCGGCGGAGGACGAGCGAGCACGATGAACAAGGCGACCGCTCCCAGACCGGATGCGGAGGGCGGTGAAGGGCCAGGGGTCGGCGTACTGGAGGCCCTGCTTCATGACCACCCAGTTGTAGCCCAGAAAGACCGACTGGCCCGCGAGCGCGGCCACGGCGAGCGGCATGCGGCAGCGCTTCTCGCCGACGCCGCCGGCGTTTACTGCCATCAGGACGACTTCCGTCGGTCGGGAGCCGGGGCACGTCGGCGGAGCTGGTCCACGCCGCGCCCGGCGGCGGCGATGACGATCGACACGATCCCGAGTATCTCCCGCAGGGCCAGCCGCTGCGAAAGGATGACGAAGCCCATGAACGCCGCGATGGCGGGCTCGATGCTGAGAAGCACGCCGTAGGTCGACGGGCCGGACCCGCTTGATGGCGGCCAACTCGAGGCGTAGGGCAGAGCCGACGACAGCACGGCCACGACCAGCCCCAGCAGCAGCGCCTGGCCCTGGCCGGCGACCTTCGACGCCGGTGGTGAGCCAGATGGGGGTGATGATCACCGCGGAACCCACGAGCATGAGTCACGGTGGCCCTGCACCGACCCGACTCTGCGGACGGCCCGCTTGGCCGATCAGGATGAACGCCGCCCAGAAGGCGGCCGCGAGCAGCGCGAACAGCAGGCCGCCGACGCTGACGTTGCCGCCGGGCTGCGCCAGCAGGACGATGCCCGTCGCCGCGAGCACCACCCAGAGGCCGTCGAGCAGGCGGCGCGAACCCGCCACGGCCACGCCCAGCGGCCCCAGGAACTCGATAGCCACCACGATCCCCACCGGTGCGCGACTGATGGCCTCGTAGAAGCTGAAGTTCATCGCGACCAGACTGAGGGTGAGAGCCAGAAGAGGTAGCCGCTCGCCCTTGGCAGGGAACCGGACCGACCGGGGCCGAGCGGCCGCCAGTATCAGCGCCGCGAGGGCGGTCCGCAACCACAGCGCCTCCACGACACCGACGGCGTCGATCACGAGCACCGCGACGGCCGAGCCCGCCTGCATCAGCAGACCGACCACGACCACCAGCATGACCGCCGTGGTCGAATCGCGGCGGGCAGCCGCCTGCAGCGTGGTGTCTCGGATCCGGGTACTCCGGTGACACCCGCTGAAGGTACCAGCTCGAACTGAAACGCCCGCTCAACAGAGAGTACAATAGCCGCCCAATCCCCGGATCTCGGCGACGGAGGGTCCCTTTGCGCGCAATGTGGCGCACACCTGGCGGACGTGGGTTCATCATGCTGGCGACGATGTCGGCGTGCCTTGGCTTTGCCATGAACGCGCACAACAGCATCGTCACCAACTACTTCAACGACGTCCTCGAGTTCTCGGGGCCGCAATTCGGTTACATCACGGCCATCCGCGAAGTCGGCGGGTTCGTGCTGATCTTCCTGACCGCCCTTCTCTACCGGATCTCCCTTCAGAAGGTGACCGCCGGGGCTTTGATCGTCCTTGCGCTCGGGCTACGCGTTCTTCGGAACGGCCGACAGTTTCGCTACAGTCATCCCCTGGGTGCTCATCACCAGCTTCGGCTTCCACACGGTGCTCCAGACCCAGGCCTCGCTGGGCATGAGCCTCACCACTCAGGAGCGAAGCGGCCCCATCCTCGGCAAGATGGGTGCCTTCACCCAGGGCGGCACTCTGGCGGCCTACGTGATGATCTTCCTCCTGTTTCACTTCGCCAGCGAGGCGCCCTACAACCTGACCTTCATCATCCTGGGAGTGGTGGCGTTCCTGGGAGCCATCGCTATCTGGCGCTTCCCCCATCTGCACGAAGGCGAGCTTCGAGCAGTGGCGCCCAAACGGGAGCCGATCGTCTTCAAACGCGAGTACCGCTACTACTACCTGCTGTGCCTCTTCGACGGCGCCCGTCAGCAGATCTTGTTCTCCTTCGGGCTGATGGTGCTGGTGAAGCAGTTCGGGTACACCGTGACCCACATGTCCCTGCTGTTCATGGGCATCACTTTCCTGAGCATGATCACCGCTGCGCGATTCGGTCGCTGGATCGACCGACGCGGCGAGCGGAGGACGCTCTCGATCGTCAACCTGTATCTACGTCATTGTCCTCGCCGGCTTCGCTCTCTCTGGAAACGTGTGGCTGGCCACCTTCTTCTACGTCATCTACACCCTGGTGTCACCGCTGTCGTTCATCGGTGGGTCGACCTATCTGCGCAAGATCGCCGTGTACGAGGACGTGCCGTCCAGCCTGGCCATGGGAGTCACCATTCTGCATGCCACGGCCATCGTGGTGCCGGTGGCCGCCGGGTTCATCCTCAACTACACCGGGTACCAGATACCCTTCTACATCGCCTGCGGGTTCGCGCTGATCAACCTTGTGGTCACGCTGCGGCTGGATCCGGTCAAGCAACGCTCCGCGGCGCGGATCGCCGTGGACAACGCCGCCGCCGCCCAGCGGGCGGCCGGGGCTAGTGAGCCGCGTCTGAGCGTAGGCCGTGGCCGGCCGAGCCGGGGGCACCCGCGGCCGACGACCGGCCAGCGGCGCAGCTGCTCGCGATGCGAGTCAGCGCTGGCCGAGGCGGCCGGTGAGTGAGCCCACCGAGGATGGACGCCGTCGCGCGCCAGTCGGACGTCGCATCTCCTCGTCGGCTGATCCCCACGAGCGGCTCCCGGGCGTCGCCCGGGAGCCCTCTAGCGCTAGTTCGGCTGCTTGCGAGAGAGCTGCGGCGCTACTTCGCCGGCCTCACCTCGATCTGCATGAAGCCGCCCAGAGCGCTGATGCTCTGGATGGTGATCTTGGTCCCGGTGTTCGGGTGTGATCACGCTGCCGAGCGGGTTGGTCGGGTCGTAGTACGAGCGTCCGGTCATCGAACACCTTCGACTGCCGGCAGACTCGGCACCGGCGACAACACGCTGTTCTGATGGATATTCGGGATGCCGTCCGTCGCGGTCGAGCGTGAAGGTCGAGTCGTAGGTCTGGATGCGGTTGCGCCAGATGGCCGGTCCGTCGACGCGCGTACAGGGTCTGCGGATGCGCGTCGATCGGCAGCAGCAGACCCTGTCCCGGGATGCAGCCCGGTGTTGTTGTCGGCCTGCGAGGTATCCCAGTAGTTGATCAACAGGCCATCCTGGTACGCGAAGTGATCGACGAAGTTGCCCAAGTAGCGGGTTGTCCAGATACCCGAAGTAGTACGGGCCGACCTTGAGGCCGTAGTCGTAGCCCTTGTAGGTGCGGTACTCGAGCACGTAGTACTGGTTGTAGAGCTTGTCTTCGGTGCCGGTGGTCACTGCGGAAGCCGGTGAAGGTCCAGCCGGCGTCGGCTCTCGGCGCCATCCAGCGGATAGCCGCTGACCTGGATGTCGTCGACCATGAAGCCGGCCTCGTTGACGCCACCGTCGCTCGTGTACTGGAAACCGAGCAGCACGTTGCCGGTGTAGGCCGAGAGATCGACGGTCAGGTCGACCCAGCCGCCGGAGAAGCCCTCGATGCCGTTGGCTCGACGGTCGAGTTCGACAGGTTGGTGGGCACGGTCTGCCAGGTGGCGCCGCCGTCGGTCGAGACGATCACGTTCGCGTAGTCGTAGCCTTCTTCGATGCCGTAGTTCACCTTGGCGGTCAGCGTCGCGCCTGCGCCGAGCGTGAACGCCTTGGTCATCTTGTTGTTGCAGGTTGTTCGCAGAGCCGCTGAAGTAGAAGTAGCTGCCCGCGTAGGGATCGGCGATGTGCTCGGTCACGGGCTTCTGCGGCAGGACCACGAACACGCCCTGGGCCTGCTTGGTGTTGTACTCCATCGGGCCGAGCTTGTGCACCGACTTGACGCCGGCGCGGGCCACTTCGTAGTTCAGCCAGCCGAGCTGGAACTTCTCCCAGGCGCCCATGTGGCTGGGCTTGTTGCCGATGGTGTCCTTGCCCTCGTCGAGCCAGGAGCCGGACGACATCAGAGTCCAGAAGCCGGTCCCGTTCTCGCCGTAGTAGTCGTACAGGTCCGGCAGGCCCAGGTCGTGCGCCGTACTCGTGCGTGAACACGCCCACGCCGCCGTCCTCCGGCTGGATGGTGTACTTGCCGACCCAGTAGTCGCTGTCACCGATCTGGATGCCGCCGAGCTTGTTGAAGGCCGGGCCGGCGAGTCCCTCAAGCTCGTAGTGGGCGTACCAGCTATGGCTCCAGATGGTCGTCGGCCGCGCCGCCTTCTTCCTCGCCCAGGCCGGCATGCACCGACTGGAAGGTGTCGATGTAGCCGTCCGGCTCGTCGAAGTTGCCGTTGCCGTTGTAGTCGTAGCGGTCCCAGACGTCGAACTGGCTCAGATACGCGTTGATCTGCGCGGGAGTCTTGCCGGCGGCGATCTGCGCGTCGTACCACCCGTTGATCGAATCCTGGAGGAAGTTCCAGACCTTGGAATCCGGATTGTCGTCGTAGATCGGCTGCGTTGCCCGGGACCTGCGACCCAGTCGGTCACGTCGCCGTGCACGGTGTACCGGTTCGACGACTGCTCGATGTAGTAGTTGCGCATCGAGTTGGCGCCCGGGGCGTCGTTGAACAGAATGTCCATGTAGTAGTCGCGGCTGAAGTCGGGCACCCAGATCGTGGTGTTGTCGACGGCGCGATCGGGCTCCGGCAATGGTGTTGTGCGTCAGGTCGGCGAACTCGCCGAGCACGGTCCAGAGGACGCCTTCGCCCTCGCGGGCGAGCTCGACGTACTGGCCGCGGGCCACCTCGGCGATCTTGCCGTAGGCCTTGCCCTTCAGTTGGCCTCTTCTGCAGCGCGCCGTCCTTCAGCGCCAGCTGCTTGGCGGTCAGCGGATCGCTCGGTTGTCGATCTTCGGATCTCTTACCCCCTGGTCCGAAGGCATGCCGGCCAGGGCTATCGACGACATCGCGACCACCAACACAATGACGGCGATCAGCGCCCCGACGATCGACCACATCGGAATCGCTCTTGCCTCGCATAAACCACCCCTTTTACGTCGGTCCCCTTGACCCTCGGCCAGGCTCCTCCTCTGTCCAAGGAGGGATCTCGGACTGCATAAGCAGTCTGCATAGTCGAGAATGTCCACACTAGGAAAAAGAACGCGACTTGTCAATGCATTTGCAGTCGCCGGAGCGCGCAGATGCGCAGCGCGACGATCCGCGCACCGCAAATCGGCATCGCGTATTGCGCCATTGCAATGGTGACTAACATACGTATATCATTAATGCTGCAACAATGGACCGGCCAGAAGGGCTCGAAGCGTTCGGATCGCCGGCTCGAGGCACTAGGAGAAGCCACATGGACATGCGACCTCTCTTCAAGATGCATGCCACCGTCTGTCAGGCGCTCGCCAACGAGCACCGGCTTGCCATCATGTACAGCCTCAAGGAAGGCGAGCGGCGGGTGACCGACATCGCCGAAGAAGTCGGCATCTCCGTGCACAACGTGTCGCAGCATCTGCGCATCCTCAGGCAGGCCCTGCTCGTGCGCCCGCGCAAGGAGGGGCAGACCGTCTACTACTCCATCGCCAATCCGAAGTTCATGGAGGCCTGCGGACTGATGAGGCAGGGGCTCATCGAGGAGCATCAGGCCGAGGGGCAATCGCTCCAGTGGGCGGCCGGCTTCCTCGATCGCGCTCGACAGCGTCGTCGACGGACAGACCACTCCGAGACGTGAGGGGGCTCGACTAGATGAAGCGATTGCTGGTGATCGGAGCCGGGACAGCCGGCACCATGGTGGTCAACCGGCTACGGCCGATACTCGACGCGGACGAGTGGAAGATCACCATCGTCGACCCGGTGGAGACCCACTACTACCAGCCCGGGTTCCTGTTCATCCCCTTCGGGATGTACAGCAAGAACGACGTGATGAAGCCGAAGCGTGACTTCATCCCCGCCGGGGTGGAGATGATCAAGGCGGCGGCCGACGTCATCGAGCCCGACAAGAACCGGGTGAAGCTGGCCGACGGCAAGATCCTCACGCTACGACGTCCTCGTGGTCGCGACCGGCACCGCGATCCATCCGGAGGAGACGCCCGGGCCTCGAGGGCCCGGAGTGGCAGCGGTCCGATCTTCGAGTTCTACACCATCGAGGGCGCCATGGCCCTGGCCAAGCATCTCCGCACGTGGCGGGGCGGCCGGCTGGTCCTGAACGTCGTGGAGAACCCCATCAAGTGCCCGGTCGCGCCGCTCGAGTTCATCATGCTGGCCGACTGGTTCTTCCACGAGCAGGGCATCCGCGACCGGGTGGAGCTCATCTACGCCACCCCGCTGCCCGGCGCCTTCACCAAGCCGATCGCCTCCAAGTATCTGGGCGACATCCTCGAAGGCAAGGGCATCCACGGTGGTGCCGGAGTTCCTGGTGGAGCATGTCGATCCCGACGCCAAGAAGCTGGTGCACTACGACGAGACCGAGCTGGAGTACGACCTCCTGGTGACGGTGCCGCTCAACAAGGGCGACGACCTGCTGGCCCGCTCGGGCATGGGCGACGAGCTCAACTACGTCCCGGTGGACATCCACAGCTTCCTGTCCACCGAGCACCCGAACATCTTCGTGCTCGGTGACGCGGCGGCGCTCCCCACCTCCAAGAGCGGCTCGGGCGCCCACTTCGCCGTCGACTGCTTCGCTCAGAACTTCCTGCGCTACCTCGACGGGCTCGACACTCAGCCCAAGTACGACGGCCACACCAACTGCTTCATCGAGTCCGGCTTCGGCAAGGGCCTGCTGATCGACTTCAACTACGACGTGGAGCCGCTTCCCGGCCGCTACCCGCTCCCGGGCATCGGCCCGTTCGCCCTCCTCCAGGAGTCGGAGATGAACCACTGGGGCAAGATGATGTTCCGCTGGATGTACTGGAACATCCTGCTCAAAGGCGCCAAGAACTGCCGCTGCCCGCCCGCATGAGCATGTCGGGCAAGTGGCACAGCTGACGGTGACGTGATGGAACAGGCGCTTGCAGTCTCCGATCTCGCCGCACTGAACGCCAAGCTCGACGAACTCTCCGCCCAGGTCGCGTTCCTCACCGAGCAGGCGCGAGACACCGCCCGCAGACAGCAGGAGCGCGCCGAACTCCTGCACGACGTGCTGCCGATCGCCAACGACGCGGTCGGCCTGGTCACGGAGCAGCTCGACGAGATACAGGGGTACGTCGACCTCTCCGATCTCCTGCGGCTCCTCAAGCGGCTGCTCCGCAACGGCCGCAACCTGGACAGGATGCTCGACCAGCTCGAGAGCCTGATGGACCTGGCGCAGACGGTCGGCCCCCTCAGCGACAGCATCTTCGAGAAGGCCACCGATGTGCTCCAGGCGGCCGACCAGAGAGGCTACTTCGCGCTCGCCGACCGGCGGCGCCAAGGCGGTCGACAAGGTGGCCACGTCGCTCACTCCCGAGGACCTCGACCGGCTGGCCGACAACCTCGTCGTTGTGCTCGCCGGGTTCAAGGAACTGGACGAGCCCGCCGACCCGGGCATCCGCCCGCTGCTCAAGCAGATGCGCGATCCCGACGTGCAGCGCGGCCTCGCCGCGGTTCTGCGAGTGCTTCGTGCCGTCGGCGATCGGCGCGACGAGACACGGCCAAGAGCCGCTGACAACTAGCGATCCACCAACAGGAGGAAACACGATGGCTACCCGGGTCATCGCAGGCAAAGAAGTCCAGGTCAACGACGAGGGCTTCATGACCGATCCGAGCGAGTGGAACAAGGACATCGCGGCGGCCATCGCGGCCGAGGAGGGCATCCCCGAGCTGACCGCGGCCCACTGGAAGGTGATCGAATGGTCGCGGCAGGTGGCCGAACGAACGGCAAGTCCCCGACGCTCCGGCAGATCACGACCGGAACCGAGGTCAACACCAAGCAACTCTTCGCGCTGTTCCCAAAGGGCCCGGCCAAGAAGGCCGCCCGCATCGCCGGCCTGGGCAAACCCGAAGGCTGCGTCTGATCGACGAAGCCCGCGCGCATCGAAACGAGCAAGAACTGGAGGAGATCACATGGCCGACGAACGCCAATCGCCACATCGCGTTCATCTGCTCGAAGGGCGACCTGGATATGGCGTATCCCGCGCCGATCATGGGCTGGGGCGCCTTGGGCAACGGCATCGACGTGACCCTGTTCTTCACCTTCTGGGGCATGGACATGATCACCAAGAAGCGCATCGACCACCTGCAACTCGCCCCGGTGGCCAACACCAGCATGAAGATGAGCATGATGGGCGTGCCCGGCAATCTGGGGATCCCCAACCTCATGGGCGTCATCCCCGGCATGACGAGATTCGCCACCTGGCTCATGAGGAAGAAGATCAAGGAGGTCGACGCGCCGCCGGTGCGCGAGTACCTGGAGATGCTGGTGGACGGGGGCGCGAAGCTCTACGCCTGCAAGATGACCGTGGACATGATGGGGCTTGAAGCAAGAGGACTTCATCGACGGCGTGCTCGACATCGTCACGGTCAGCCGACTTCATCGACATGACCGAGGGGGCGCAGATCATCTTCATCTAGAGGCTTCATCGCTAGCGCCTGATGCGATAGCAGAGGGCCGCTGACGGAATCAGGCCCCGGTGGCTCGAGGTGCACGCGCCTCGGCCCCTTCTGTTCTCGGACGGCCGGAACCATTCCCGTCAGATTCCCCCTTGACATGCTAGCTTATCTCTGTATATCATGAAACCTGCAAATACGGGATGAAGTACTATGCGCGATAACAAGTCGGCCATCTCGGTCGGGTAGGAGTCGCCTCAGTGGACATGCGTCCCCTCTTCAAGATGCACGCCGAGGTGTGCCAGGCGCTTTCGAGCGAGCACCGCCTCGCCATCATGTACGGCCTCAAGGAAGGCGAGCGCCGGGTCAGCGACATCGCCGACGATCTCGGCATCTCCGTCCACAACGTCTCGCAGCATCTCCGCATCCTGAGGCAGGCCCTTCTGGTGCGGCCTCGCAAAGAGGGCCAGACCGTCTACTACTCCATCGCCAACCCCAAGTTCATGGAAGCGTGCGCCCTCATGCGGCAGGCGCTGCTCGAGGAGCACCAGGCCGCGGGGACGGCCCTTCACGCCGCGGCCGGTGTCTTCGACCCGGTGGCCGCGATGTACAGCACCGGCACCGAATCCGGCAACGGCTCGGTGAGCGACCACGCCGGTGGACGACCATCTAGTGGCAAACGCCTGCGACCAGAAACGACCCGAGACGAAAGGGAGACAGATAATGACCGATCTATCCACACTCAAAGGCGACAAAGTCGTCGACGCCCGCGGCACCTCCTGCCCCGGCCCGATCCTGGCCGCGAAGAAGGGCATGGCCGAAGTCAAGGTCGGCCAGATCATGGAAGTCCTCGCCACCGACTCGGGCACCCAGAAAGACCTTCCCGCCTGGTCCAAGAAGCTGGGCCACGAGTACCTCGGCTTCGTCGAAGAGCCCGGCTACATGAAGCTCTTCGTCAAGAAGCTCAAGTAGGCGACGGGACCGGCCGTGACCGCCACCGAGGGCTCCGAGCCCAAGACCGAGGGCTTCGCCCCGAAGATACTGGTCTTCTCGACCAACAACATCTCCGATCCGGGGATCGACCTGGCGGGTAGCTCGCACCTGCACTACTCGCCCACCGTCATGGTCATCAGCATGCCCTGCACGAGCGGCATCCGGCCGGATTGGATCCTCTACGCCGTCGAGCAGGGGTTCGACGGCGTCTTCATCGCGTCCGACGGAGAGGAATGCGCCTTCCTGCCCGACTGCGCGGAGCGGAGCGCCCAGATCATGACCGACGCGCAGGCGCTGCTGCAGGAACGGGGCCACGAGCCCCAGCGGGTGAAGATGGCCGCGGTCTGCTCGGTGTGCGCCGACCCGTTCGTCAACTACATGGCGGAGTTCTCCAAGGCGCTCGTCGGCGCTCGGGCCGTCGAGCGGCGAGCCGGCGCGGGACCGCGGCACCGTCCGGCCGGCCCGGGAGCCATCCGAGGAGCATGCCGCATGAAGTACGACGCTTTGGTCATCGGCAGCGGCATCAGCGGCATGGAGTCCGCTCTCAAGCTCGGCGACATGGGCTACAAGGTCCTGGTGGTCGAGAAGGAGGCCAGCGTCGGCGGGAAGATGATCCTGCTGAGCAAGGTCTTCCCCACGCTCGACTGCGCCAGCTGCATCTCCACTCCCAAGATGGGAGCCACCATCCATCATCCCAACCTGACGGTGCTCACCTACTCCGAGGTGGAGAGCATCGAGCGGGAGAACGGCGGTTTCCGGGCCAAGATCAAGCAGAAGCCCCGCTTCGTGGACCAGGCGGCCTGCACCGGCTGCCGCCAGTGCGAGATGGTCTGCAAGCGTGGCGGTGCCCGACCAGTTCAACGCCGACCTGGTCTCGCGCCGGGCCGCCTACATCGCGTTCCCGCAAGCGGTTCCCAAGAAGGCCGTCATCGAACGAGAGGGCACCTCCCCCTGCACCTTCACGCTGCCCGGCGGGCATCAAGGCCCACGGCTACGTGGCGCTCATCCGCAGCGGCGAGTACGAGAAGGCCTTCCAACTCGTCGCCGACGCCACCCCGTCTGGTGGGCAGCCTGGGCCGGGCCTGCTATGCCCCCTGCGAGTCCGAGTGCACGCGGGCGAGCCTCGAGGGCCCGGTCAACATCCGGCGCATCAAGCGCTTCCTGGCCGACACCCATTACGCCCAGCCGAGGGTGGCCCCCGAGATCCCGGCGCCGAACGGCAAGAAAGTGGCCATCATCGGCTCAGGCCCCGCGGGACTGACCGCGGCATGGCACCTGGCCCGCAAGGGCTACGAGGTCAAGATCTTCGAGGCGGCCCCTCTGCCGGGCGGCATGCTGCGGCTGGCTCTCCCGCCCTACCGGCTCCCCGGCGAGGTGGTCGACGAAGACGTGGCCAACGTCACCGACATCGGCGTCACCATCGCCACCGATGCCCGGGTCGAGGACCTGGAAGCCCTCGAAGCCGGAGGGCTACGACGCCATCCTGGTGGCGATCGGGACCCATCTGGGCACCAAGCTGCGAGTTCCCGGAGAGGACCTCGCAGGGCGTCACGCGCGCCTCCGACTTCCTCCGGGCCGCCAAGCTGGGCGAGCCGCTCGAAGTGGAGGGCAAGCGAGTGGTGGTCATCGGCGGCGGCAACGTCGCCATCGACGCGGCCCGCACCGCGCTCCGCCTCGAGGCGGCGTCGGTGCAGGTCGCTCAGCCTGGAATCGCTGCAGGAGATGCCGGCGCACCCCTGGGAGATCGCGGAGGCCAAGGCCGAGGGCGTCACCTTCCGTCACTCGTGCGGCGTTCGCGACTTCGACGGCGAAGGGCACGGTCCAGAAGATCGATCTGCATGCACTGCGTGTCGGTGTTCGACGAGCAGGGCCGCTTCAGTCCCAAGTACTCCGACAAACGCGCCGGCAGCCATCGAATGCGACCTGGTGATCGTCGCCGCCGGCATGCGGCCCGACGCCGGCGAGTTCGGCCTGCCGATCAACCCCTCCGGCACCATCAAGGTCGACAGCGAGACGCTGCAGACCGACATCCCGTACGTCTTCGCCGCCGGCGACGTGGTGGCCGGTCCCACCATGATCACCACCGCGGCCGGCCTCGGCCGCCGGGCGGCGTACATGATGGATCGCTGGCTGCAGGGCGAGGCCATGGACCCCTACGGACCTCGACACCCCGCTCCCCATGGTCGACAAGGCCGCCGTCCTTGGCGCGGCAGACGTCTACCGCGACATCACGCCGACGGATCCGCGCGAGGCATCGTGAAGCTGAAGCCGGGCGAGTTCTATCCCGACGAGCAGACGCTCACCGAAGAAGAGGCGCTGTTCGTGCGCCAGCCGCTGCCTCGACTGCGGCGTCTGCTCCGAGTGCAACTCCTGTGTGGACATCTGCCCGGCCGACTGCATCGACCTGAACATGAAGGAGCAGGAGCATCGAGGCCGAGGTAGGCGCGGTCGTGCTCGCCACCGGCTACACCCTCTTCCCTGCCGAACTCAAGCCGCAGTACGGCTTCGGCAAGTACAAGAACGTCATCACCGGCATGCAGATGGACCGCCTGCTCGCCCCCACCCGCCCCTACAACGGGGTGGTCCGCCCGGGCGACGGCAAGGTCCCCGACAACATCGCCTTCATCCTGTGCACCGGATCCCGCGACGAGACCCTCGGCAACCCGATGTGCTCGCGCATCTGCTGCATGTACTCCGTCAAGCACAACCAGCTGATCATGGGCGCCCTGCCGCTGGCCGACGTCACCGTCTACTACATGGACGTCCGCACCCCCAGCAAGGGCTACAACGAGTTCTACGAGCAGGCCAAGGGCATGGGCGCCAACTTCGTGAAGGGCCGCGTGGCCAGCGTCACCGAGAAGGAGAACGGCAACCTCGTCCTCAAGTACGAGGACATCGAGACCGGCACCCTCACCGAGACGGAGCACGACATGGTCGTCCTCGCGGTGGGCGTCGCGTCCCAACGACGAAGCGGCCCACCTGTTCGCCGACGGCGAGCTGAAGCTGGACGACTTCGGCTGGGTGGGCGAGCCGGACGAAGACGTGAATCCCGGCGCCACCAACATCCCCGGCGTGTTCGTGGCCGGCGCGGCTTCGGGTGTCAAAGACATCCCCGATTCGATCCTGCACGCGGGCGGCGCGGCCGCGCAGGCGGCCGCGCACCTGCAGAGAGCAGGCGGCCGGCGACAGCGCCGAGCCTCAGACCGCGGAGGTGGCACGATGAGCCAGCGGCGTATCGGCGTCTACGTCTGCCACTGCGGCGGCAACATCTCCGACTACGTCGATGTCGACAAGGTGGTCGAAGGAGCTGCAGGGCGACCCGGAGGTCATCGTGGCCAAGACCGCCATGTTCACCTGCTCCGACGCCACCCAGCAGGAGATCATCGAAGACATCAAAGAGCAGCACCTCGACGGCATCGTCGTCGCTTCCTGCTCGCCCAAGCTGCATACCTTCACCTTCAGAGAGGTGGCGAAGCGCGCGGGTCTGAGCCCCTACCAGTACACCCAGGTCAACGTCAGAGAGCAGTGCTCCTGGACACACACCGACGACCACGCCGGCGCGACCGCCAAGGCGACCAAGCTGGTCAAGGCGGGCGTCGGCCGGACCCGGCTGACGGTCCCCCTGGAGCCCATCGTGGTCGAGACGGTCCCCAAAGCGGTCGTGATCGGCGGCGGCATCGCCGGTCTGCGCGCGGCGCTGGGGCTGGCCGAGATCGGCATCGCCGCGTTCCTGGTGGAGAGAGAGGCGCAACTCGGCGGCTGGGCCGCCGGCTTCGGCGACATGTACCCCTACGGCAAGAACGGCCGCGAGCTGGTGGCCGGCTTGGTCGAGAAGGTCCGCCGGAATCCGGACATCACCGTCTTCACCGAGCGCCGAGGTCACCGGCAAGTCCGGCAGCTTCGGCAACTACCAGGTGGAGACATCAAGGTCGGACGGGGCAGACCGGCGAGACCGTCACCGTGGACGCCGGCTCCATCATCGTCGCCACCGGGTTCGACGCTATCCGGTCGCCGAGGACGAGCTCGGCTACGGCCTGGACGGCGTCCTCACCCTGCCGGACTTCAAGCAGCTGCGTCGAGTCGAGCGACGGCTCGCTCGAGTATCAGGGCAGAGCCGGTCAAGAACATCGTCTACATCTACTGCGTCGGCAGCCGGCAGGACCCGGACGTGGTCGACGGCGCGCACCAGTACTGCTCCCGCTACTGCTGCACCGCGGCGGTCCACGCCTCGCTCGCAGGTGGCGGCGAAGCCGGGCCGCGTCCACCAGTACCATCTGCACCGCGACATCCGCACGTACGGCAAGTACGAGAAGCTCTACGACGAGTCGCTCAACGCGGGCTCCGTGTACCTCAAGGTGCCCGACGACGAGCCGCCCGCGGTGGCCAAGGATCCGGAGACCGGCCGCCTGCTGGTCACCACCCGCGACCTTCTCGTCCGAGGGCGAGGAGATCGAGATCCTCGCCGACCTGGTGGTGCTGGTCACCGGCATGGTGCCGCGCGAGAACGACGACCTGACAAAGACCCTCAAGCTGCCGGTAGGCAAGAGCGGCTTCTTCAACGAGATCCACCCGAAACTCCGTCCGGTCGAGACGGTGGTGGACGGCGTCTACATCTGCGGCACCTGCCAGCAGCCGATGAACTCGGCGGAGGCGGTCGCCTCCGGCCTGGCCGCGGTGACGCAGAGCGCCTCCATCCTCAAGCGCGGCTTCGCCGAACTCGATCCGCTCGTCGCCGTGGTCGATACCGAGGCCTGCACCTGGTGCGGCGCCTGTGACGAGGCCTGTCCCGTATGGAGCGCCTCGTGCAGACGGAGATCGACGGGAAGTCGGTGGCGGTCATCGACAAGACCGCCTGCAAGGGATGCGGCGGATGCGTGCCGGTCTGTCCGTCGAAGGCCATCGACCTCGAGGGCTACACCGACGCACAGATCAGGGCCATGATCGACGGCATGCTGTCGGTCGCGGAGTGACGCGGAGGTGCCGGCATGAGTTCGACAGAAGTAGCACGCCGACCTCGGCGCCGGCCGGCAAATCCCGCCATCCGGGAGATACGCGAGATCGTTCGCGAGGAGCACATCATGCGCGGCCGCATCCTGAAGCTCCTCGAAGAGCGGCGCGCTGACCATCCCCGAGATCGCCGAGGCGCTGGGCTCTCCGACCTCGGAGGTGACGTTCTGGGTCATGGGCATGCGCAAGTACGGATACGTGCGAGAGGAGAAAGAGGTGACGGACGAGGGCTACTACCGTTACCAGGCGATCGAGAGAGAGATCGGATGAGCACCAGAGTAAATCCCGATCTGGTCGACGAGCTAGCCGCGTACGGAGCCGAGGACGTGCAGAAGTGCTTCAACTGCGGCAACTGCACCGCCACCTGCTCGCTCGCCGAGGAGCACGAGAACTTCCCCCGGCGCTCCATGCGCGCCCTCCAATTGGGCATGGAGGACAAGCTGAAGGGCAGTCTGGAGCCCTGGCTCTGCTACTACTGCGGCGAGTGCTCCACCTCCTGTCCCCGCGGAGCCTCTCCGGGCGAGACGATGATGAGCCTGCGCCGCTGGTTGACCTCGCGCTACGACTTCACCGGCATCAGCCGGGTGTTCTACCGGCGCCCGCGGGTCGAGATCATCGCGGTCATCGTCGTGGCCCTGCTGACCGGCACTCGGTTTCACGCTCTTCGGCTGTCTCAACGACGACATCACCCAGTACACGGGCCAGAACGCCTTCCTGCCGGCCGGCAGTGGTCCACATCTTCGACTGGATCCTGGCGGGGTGCTCCTCGCCTTCCTCATCCCCAACATGATCCGCATGTGGTGGTTCACCATCGGGCGGGAGACGACGGGGCTCGCGGACGATGCGCGCTCTCGGCGGGAGCCTACCTCAAGTCCGTCTACCTGTTCCCGCTGCACTTCATCACCCAGAAGCGATACGCGCAATGCGAGCGCAAGCGGCCGTGGGCGGTCCACCTCGCCCTCATGCTCAGCTACGTGACCATGCTCGTGCTGATCATGTTCTTCCTCGAGTACATGTGGTCCGGCCCCACGATCGACTGGCGCGTCCACGTGTTCGGCTACCTGGCCAGCGTCGGCCTGATCTTCGCCACCCTGTGGGCCATCATGGGCCGGCTGAAGAAGATGGAAGCGCAGCACCAGCACTCGCACGAGAGCGACTGGATCTTCCTGATCCTGCTGCTGGTGGTGGCCCTGACCGGGGTGCTGCAGCACGTGCTCCACCGTGGCGGCGCCGACGTGGCCGCGAACGTCGCCTACGTCGTGCACCTCATGGCGGTGGTGCCGATGCTCGGCCTCGAGGTCCCCTTCAGCAAGTGGTCGCACATGGCCTACCGCCCGCTGGCCATGTACTTCTCGCCGTACGCAAGCAGATGGTGCCGGCGCCGGTGCCCGAGGAAATCCCCGGCGGCATGCAGACCGAGCCGGCGGCCTGAGCCGATCAGCGACGACGAGCTTTCAGGCGAGAACCGGCAGACAGAAGAACCGACGAACGAGAAAGGCGATCTGATGGCAGACACCACCAAGAAGACGATCATTCTCTTCAGCGGCGACTTCGACAAGGTCATGGCCGCCCTGATCATCGCCAACGGCGCCGCCGCGATGGGCGACGACGTGACCATCTTCTGCACCTTCTGGGGCCTCAACGCGCTCCGCAAGCCGGAGAAGATCAAGGTGGAGAAGAAGTTCCTGCAGGGCATGTTCGGCAGGATGATGCCGCGGGGCATCAACAAGCTGGGCATGTCCAAGATGAACTTCGCCGGCATGGGCGTCCCGATGATGAACAAAGTCATGAAGGCCGAGGGCGCCATGACGCTGCAGCAATTGCTCGACGCCGCCATGGAGCAGGGACGTCAAGCTCGTCGCCTGCACCATGACCATGGATCTGCTGGGCTTCAAGAAGGAAGAGCTGCTGGACGGGGTCGAATACGCCGGCGTGGCGGCCTACCTGGCCGAGGCCGACGAGGCGAACGTCAACCTGTTCATCTAGGGACCGGCGGCACCTCGCTTCTCGGCAACCGGCGAGGAGGCGGCCGGGACACCGGCGCACCTCCTTCGCGGGATGACCACAGGTCTCAGTCGATCTCCTCGTGGTACTTGAACGAGACGGCTAGTCGGGTGCGGTACTCGGAGATCTTGTTGTTCTCCAGCCGCACGTCCATCTTGGTCACCTCGGCGATCGCGGCAGTCCTGCAGGTGTTTGGTCGCCTCCTCGACGGCCGACCTTGCTGCGGCCTCCCAGGACTCAGTGCTCGTTCCCACCAGTTCGATGATCTTGTATGTCCCACCGCTCACGCAGCACCTCCGAGGTCTAGGTTTCTAGCTCCACAGTAGTCCCGGGAAGGGTGGCAGGCAAGCAGATGATCGAGCGACCCGCTACCCTTCCGCTCCGTAGCGTTCGCGGAACTCGCTATCGAGCATGTCGAGCACCACGTAGTCGGCGAAGCGGCCGTGCTGGAACACGGTGTCGCGCTCTCTGCCCACGTCCACGAAGCCGAGGCGACGGTAGAGCTCGAGCGCGCGGGACGTGGTCCTCGTGGGCCCGGATCTTGATGGTGTGAAGGCCGAGGGTGTCGAAACCGTAGCGAAGACAGGTGACGATGGCGTCCGCCCCGAAGCCTTTGCTCCAGTCGTCCTTGCGTCCGATCGCCAGACCGAGTTCGGCGTGTCGATGCACAGGATGGATGCCTTTGAGCCCCACGTTGCCGAGATAGCGCCCGTCTTCGGCAGCGTGGATCTCGAACGTGCGCCTGTCGGGCGAAGCGGCCTGTGCTTCGAAATACCGACGCTCGTCCTCTTGGGTGATCGGGGTATGGCCGACGAACAGATACCTGTTCACCTCGGGATCGTTGAGCCAGCCTCGGATGGTCTCCGAGTTCGCCCAGTCGAGCTCGGTGAGGTAGATCTTCTCGCCTTTGATCATGGCCCTATCCTAGCTCAGGATGGCACCCGGCGCGCGCTCCGCACTCGGACCTGCCGCGAGCCCCGTCGCTCGAAGACCGGGAGGTACGAGCGAAACGACCTCGGACGGACGCAGCCGGCGATCACCCCCGTCTGGTACGCCGCGTGCTCTGCGACGTAGTGGGCCAGGAAGACGGGGAACGACAGCCGTGGCCGCCGAGTGGAGTAGTCCACCGCGGCGGAGTAGAGGACTGCCGCTGCTTCGAGAGCCCACAGACCCGGCGCCACCGCGCCGCCTACCGTCAGCGGACCCAGGTAGTACCTCGTGAGATGGAAGTAGATGAAGTAGAGCATGGAGAGGTGTCCGCGCAGCACCGACGACCAGACCTTTGCGGCCGGCAGGTCCACCCCCTGACGCCGCAGCCGGGACACGCGGCGCACCCCGTCCCAGAGGGAGGGCCCAAGGCACAGAGGTAGGAGCCGCGGCTCGGCGCATGACCAGGGCGGCCGAGACCAAGGCGACCGTCGCCAGCGGCGTCGGCGCCAGCGGGAAGCGCTTGCGCTTGTCGGGATGGAGCCGGTGCAATGTCGCTTCCGACGTCCCGTACTGCGCCCGCCGCCGGAGCATCGCGCCGAGCCGGTCGCGGTGCTTGTGGCGGACTATCCCCTCCGGCGCGTAGAGGAGTACGAGCCGGTGGCGCGCAGGCGCCAGCAGAGATCGACGTCCTCACCCACGCGCAGATCCTCGCGCAGACCTCCAGCCGCCTCGTAGGTCGAGCGGCGGACCAGCAGATTGCAGGTGGGCACGTAGAAGGTGTCTGCGCCTTTCCCCTTGACGACGAAGTGCCGCCCCATGTCGAGCGGAGAGGAGACCTCCTCGTACCGGTCGAGAAAGCGAGTCGGTGTAGTAGCCGACGGTCCGTCCGCCCACGGCTGCCACCTGGTCCCAGGCGAAATAGGGGGCAAGGTCGCGGAGCCACGACCGGCTGGGCACGCAGTCGCTGTCGACGAAGGCCAGGATATCGCCGGTCGACTCCCGCGCCGCCCGGTTGCGGGAGTAGGAGGGGCCCCGGTTCCGGTCGTTGATGAGAAGCCGGGCGCCGGAGCGGCCGGCCGCGCGCGCGACCGCAGCGCCGGATCGGCAGACCCGTCGTCCACCACGATCACCTCCAGCCGGTCGGGCGGGTAGTCGAGAGACGCCAGATGCGGCCAGGCACTCCCCGAGTTCCTCGGCCCGGTCAAGAGTGGGGACGATCACGGTGACCGAGGGGCGGGAGGCTGAGATCCGGGGACGGCGTCGACCGGAGCGTGACGGACCTCGAGTATGCCCCGCCCCCGGAAATACTCGCAGAGTTCGAAGATCCGCTCCTCTGAGACGGCCAGACCCTGGGCGAGCTCAGCGACGGTAGCGCCGTGGCGGGTCCGCTTGAGGAGTCGGGCGGCAGCCGCGTTGACAGTGAGAACGGTGAGCGGTTCTTCGCAGACCACCCGCCAAGTCCCGCCGTCCACCGATTCGAGCCGCACCGGCTCGCGCAGCCGGTACTCCAGGGGGATCACCGCCGGCCGCCCGCCTCCGGAGCCGACGAGCCGTCCCCTTCGGAAGCGGCAGCCCGGCCGGCCGGGCCGCAGATGGTCGAGCCAGCCCTCGTCTCGGAGGATCTCGAAGACCTCCTGCGCGACCTCCTCCGCCGGTCCGCCGGACGACTCGCCCCTCGCGATGCTTCACCGAGCCGTGCACCAGCCCCAGGATGCGGTCGAATGCCGGGAGCGTCGGGTCGGGGGCAGCGACCGGGTGAAACCGCGGCTGCCGAGGCCGGGCGGGACCGTACTCGAGCGGTCGGTCGGCTGCTGCGACCGTGCCCGGCGCGACTCCCAGGTCGGCGAGCGTCCAGACTGGCGATGTCCTGCTCGAGCGCCAGCAGTTGCGCGCGGGCGGACACGTCCTCCGGGATGCCGTCGCCGCCGCCCTGCGGCTGCGCCGACACGGTGACGACAAGCGGCAGCCTGGCCTCCATCCTCTCCTGAGCGCCGCCGTCGAGATCGCGGGTGGCCTGCAGACGGCGGGAGTCGGCCGAGAGGCCCGCCGCGCCGACCTCGGTCACGCACGCGAGACCCAGATGACCGGCAAGCAGCACCCCAAGTTGCCCGGCCGAGCCGATGACGCCCTCGTTCCCCGTCAGGATCAGGTCGTAGCCGGCGGCTTCGGCGGCGGCGGCTAGGATCAGCGCCTTGCCCGCCGTCCGGGCCTCGGCGGCCTCGTCGTCCCACACGCGGATCGCCCGGTCGCAGCCGCGAGCGAGAGCCTGGCGCAGGAAGGAGTCGTGCTCGGGCGGGCCCAGATGGATCGACGGTCACCTGTCCGTTCGGTCGGTCCGCGATGAGGGCCAGGGCCAGATCGAGAGCCCGAGCGCTCGCCGGATCGACCTCCCGGACCAGCCACTCCTCCCGCACCCGACCGCTCCTTGGGTCGCGCTCGGGTGGGATGCGGACGTCGGCCGCCACGCTCGAGCAGCACGAGCACCCTCATCGCCGCGTCTCCCGGGTAGCCCCGCGGAAGCCGTGCACGCTCTAGGTGAGACGGAAGCGCACACCGTATCCTCCGTGGGGGTAGTGCCAATCGAGGGCTCCCTGATCGCAGACGAGCAGGCAGGTGCCGCATTCCAGGCAGGCTTCGTACGCGAAATCCACCCGCGCCCGCTCCTCGCTCCAGGTGTAGCAGCGGGCCGGACAGGAGAAGGTGCAGGCCCGATGCTGGCAGCCCGGCAGCTCTCCTGGTCGAGCGTGATGTGGGCTTCCGGGTGGATGCGGTAGCTCACCAGATCGAAGAGTCTCGTCGGGGATCACAGGTACCCCCTCCCCGCCTCCAAGAGGTCGGCGAGCATGCCGCCGTGTCGACACCCGGCCCTTCGCGGCGCGGCGCATGAGATGTCCGATCTTCGCCTTGGGGCTGCCATCCGAGCGATAGAGATCCTCCATGAGGGCGCTCATCAAGTTGTGGGTAGATCGTGAACAGCCGGTCGTGGTGCATGAAGTCGATGGCGCGCCCGTACGTGGTGAGATCGCGGAGTACGAAGCTCTCCTTGAGTTCGCTCCCTGTAGCGCGAAAGCCGGCCCGCGGAGAAGTCCCCCGCGGCCAGCGCCTTCGGGCACCCGAGCGGCGATCACGCCGGAGGTCATCGCCAGGTTCATCCCCTCCTGGGTGAGACCGTTGGTGTAGCAGAAACCGGCGGCATCGCCGGCGACCAGCAGGCCGCCCATCGAGAGGCGGGGGACCATGCGCATCCCGGCCTCGGGCAGAAGATGGGCCGAGTACTCGACCATCCGGGATCCCGCGGAGCAGCGGAGCCACCGGGCCTGAGGCCACGAAGCGCTCCAGCAGTTCGTAGGGAGGGATGCCCCGCTGCTTGAGCGAGTCGAGATGGAACACCAGCCCCACGGAGACCGTGTCGGTCTGCGTATAGATGAAGCCGCCCCCGCGCACTCCTTCGGTGCAGCCGAGGAACTCCTGCGTGGCGCCCTTCTCGGCCCGTCAATCCGAACCGTTCGTCGATCTCCTCCTCGGTCATCGCGTAGAGCGCGCGCACTCCCAGCGCCACCTGTTCCGGCTTGAAGCCTTCGTGGAGACCGGCTTCCTTGGCCAGGAACGACAGCGTCCCGTCGCAGGCGATCACCAGCGGCGCCGTCGACGACGTCGTCGATCCCCGCCACCCGGACTCCGCCGCACCGCCCCCTTGCGAGACCACCAGACCCTCCGACCCGGCAGCCGGTGAGCAGGGTGACGCCGGCCGCGACCGCCTGATCGGCGTACCAGCGGTCGAAGTGCGGTCGGAACAGGGTGAACCCGGTGAGACCGCGGTCGGACGTCGATCCGGCGCCCACCGACGGCTCGTCCGATCCCGAGGCGGCCTGGAACACCAGCGAGGTGGTCGAGCCTTCGCTCGTCACGGACAGCACCCGCTTGGTCACCGCTCGCTCCCACGGTGCGCGCTTCCAGAAACCGGGCACGAGCTGCTCGGGAGCGGGGCAGTAGGCCATCATGCCGCCGAACATGTTCTTGGCCCCGGGGTACTCGCCCCGCTCGAGCAACAGGACCTTGGCCCCGCTTTGGGCCAAGCCCAAGCGGCGCTCGTCCCCGCGGGTCCGGCCCCGACGACGATCGCGTCGAAGCTAGCTGGGCATGACTATCAGGCATGATCGCCACCTGCGGGAGCATCGCGCCACTGCTTTGATCTTCTCGATGAGAGCGGGCAGCACCGCTTCGAGGTCGGCGACATAGCCCACATCTGAGAACTGGAAGATGGGAGCCCGCACGTCCCGGTTGACGGAGAGCACCCGGTCCGCCCTGCGAACGCCGGCGACGTGATGAGGCGACCCGGAGATCCCGAGGGCGACATAGAGATCGGGAGTGACCGTCCTGCCCGTCTGCCCGATGAGCCTCTCCTTGGGCAGCAGTCCCTCGTCGACCACCGGCCTGGTAGCGCCGACCGAGCCCTCGAGCAGTTCGGCCAGCTCGTGCACGGCCGCGAGAAGGTCGTCGCTGGCGGTCCCCATGCCGGCCGCGACTATCCGCTTGGCGTGGACCGAGATCGACCGATCCGGGCGTCGGGAGGCGACGGTCTCCAGATGGCGGACGCGGGGCAGCGCCGTGCGGCGTGAACCCGACCGTCTCGGGCTCGCTGGGCAACTCCGTGGCGGCGGCGCTTCCGGGCCGTCCGCGATCTCCATGCCTGTCGAGATCGAGAGTGACGACCGGCACGAAGCCCGCCGCTGCGACGACTTCCTGCTCCAGCCACCCTCCGTAGACCGGCTTCACGAACGTCAGGGACGTGCCCCTCGGTCCCTCTCCCTGCCCATGCGGCTCGCACATCCGCACGTCGCTGCAGCCCAGCACGGCGCCGGTGCCCAGCCGCTGCGCGAGCGAGAGGCGCCAGCTGCCGTCCGGCGTCGCCATCCTGAACCAGGACGGCGAGCGGCTGCGCGTCCCGGGCGAGATCGGCAAGCGCGGCGGCCAGGGAGTCGAAGTCCACGTCGGGGCCGGCCGGCCAGGTCACGACGGGTCTGCGCACCGAGAGCCGCGGCCAGTCGGACGGCCTCGGCCGACCAGGGCCGTTCGAGCGGCGGCCGCCGCCGCGTCGCCCGTCTGGAGGCCGGCTCCACCACGACCAGAGAGGCTGCGACCGGATCACGAGGACGGTCCGCCCTGCGGCTTGTCGTCGGGTCCGCTCACACGCGCTTCCCGGCCATGTAGCCTTCGTGGATGGCCATGTCCACCTTGCGCGGCGCCACGCAGTCGCCGACCCGGTAGAGCTCGAGCGGCCGGGGCGCCGCTCGGCTCCCAGCCCGCGGGCCGACCGTCATGCCCTTGAGGGCGAAGTAGAGGCGCGTCGTCGGCGTCGTTGCCCATGGCGGTGACGATGCTGTCGTAGCCGCTGATCACATCCCACACGTTCGAATAGACGTTGAAGCCGTGGATCTCGGCCCCCGTCTCGGGGTGCTTGATCTCCATCACGGCGAAGTCGGGGGTGAAGGTCACGCCCTTCTGGAGCAGCCGCTGCCGGGTGAGATACAGGTCCTGCGACGGTCCCAGCTCGGAGCCGACGAACAGGCTCGACGTGATCACGTGCACCGTCTTGCCCAGTTCCGCCAGGAACTCCGCCGTGGCCGTCGCCTGGTGGTGACCGTCGTAGTCGATGAGCAGCACCTTCTCGCCCGAGCGGCCGCCTCCCCGTTCAACACCTGCCAGACGTTGAAGATGTCCGGACCGTCCGCGCCGCCCACCGGGCACCGTTTGGGCCGCGATCCCGTCGCCACGATCACCGCGTCGGGCTGCTGCTCGGCGACCAACTCCGGCGTCACCTCCACGCCCAGCTTCACGGGCACTCCCAGGTGGGCCAGTTGGTTCCGCTCGTTGCGCACGATCACGCCGAACTCGTCCCGTCCCGGCGCCCTTTGGCGGCGATGAGCACCTGTCCGCCGAGCTCCTCACCCTTGTCGTAGAGGGTCACGTCGTGCCCGCGCAGCGTGGCGATCTTGGCCGCCCACATCCCTGCCGGACCGCCGCCCACCACCATCACCCGCTTCTTCCGCAGGGTCGGCCGCAGATGATGTTCACCCTCGGTCGCCTCGGCGCCGATCGACGGGTTCTGCACGCAACCGATGGTCTTGTTGAGACCCACCCGGCCGTAGCAGTTCTGGTTGCAGGCGATGCAGTAGCGGATCTCCTCGGTGCGGCCTTCCCGAGCCTTTCGGGCGAAATCGGGATCCGCGATCTGTCCGCGCACCACGCCGATCATGTCGGCCTGGCCGTCGGCCAGCACCCGCTCGGCCAGGGCCGGGTCGTTGATGCGCCCGGTGGCGAACACCGGGAGGGTGGCCACCTCCTTGATGCCCGCGGCCAGCGGCACCGCGTAGCCGAGGGGCATGTGCATGGGGCCGCCGACCAGGTACAGGTTGTAGAAGGTGGCAAGCGTCAGGTTGAAGTAGTCGAGGTGCCCGGTCGCCTGCAGTCGCTGGGCGATCCGCTTGGCGTCCTCCAGGTTGAGGCCGCCCGGGATGAGCTCGTCGGCGCACAGCCGCACGCCCAGCGTGAAGTCGGCCCCGACCGCCGCCCGCACCGCCGCCACCACTTCCAGGGGAAAGCGCATGCGGTTGTCGAAGTCGCCGCCGTACTCGTCGCCGCGGAAGTTGGTGAGCGGCGACATGAACTGCCGTGCCAGCGAACTGTGGCCGAACTGCAACTCCACCCCGTCGAAGCCGCCCTCGCGCACGTGCACGGCCGAACGGGCGAAGTAGTCGATGACTTCGCGGATATCCTCGATCTCCATGGCCTTGGGCGTCTCCCGGTAGAGCACGTCCGGGATGGGCGACGGAGCCCAGACCGGCAGACGGGAGAGGCTGCCGCTGCACTGCTGCCCGTTGTGGTTGAGCTGCGCGAAGATGCGGGTGTCGTAGGCGTGGACCGCCCGGGTGAGCTGCTTGTAGCCGGGGATCACCTCGCGGATGGAACGCCTCGATGAGGTGCTCGTAGGCCCGGTCGGTCGGGTGGACCGACTGCTCCTCGGTGATGATGAGCCCGGCCCCTCCGCGCGCCCGCGCCGCCAGATAGCCGGTGAGCCGCTCGCTGGGCAGCCCGTTCTCCGCCAGGTTCGTCAGGTGGGCCGAGAACGAGATGCGGTTGGGTACCGTCACCCGCCCGATCTGCAGAGGGCTGAACAGGTTGGGGAACTGCATGGACTACGCCACCTCCTTGCCCGAAGCGCCGGCCGTGCGGCGCGGGCACCACCGCGCGAAGACACTCCGGGTCGGGAAGACCCATCGACTCGGTCAGAAAGTATCCTACCGCCGGACAGCCTCCGTGACAGACCGAGAAGCGGTCGCAGCCGCGGCAGGCCTCCACCTCGAGCGTCGCGGAAACGCTCGAACGACCGGCGACGACGCGAAGATGTCGCCGAGCGAGCTCCCTGGTCACGTTGCCGGCCAGGAAGGCCGGGTCGCTGAGGAAGGCGCAGGGGTACACGCTGCCGTCCGGAGCCACGGCGCAGGTCATCTTGGCCGCGCCGCACATGTTGAGCCCCAGATCCCGCCGGCTGTCCGGGGTGAGGGCGAAGAACGAATCGCCGGTGAGTATCTCCGGATGATCGCCGAGGAAGGCCGACAGCTCCGCCAGTTGCTCCCTCGTCAGACGGTAGTCCTCCCAGGTGTGGCAGCCGCCGCCGGAGGGTCGGAAGCGCGAGAGCCTCGTCTTGGCGCCGTATCGGCGGGCCAAGCCGGTCGAAATCGCCCACCTCGGTCGGCGTTCAGCCGCGTGACCACCATGTTGAGACTGAAGTCGGGATAGCTGCCTGCCGGCCAGCAGTCTCGATGCCCGTCGAGGATGCGGTCGAACGTGCCCCGGCCCGCGGATGGCGTCGTTGGTCTCGGGGCGAGCGCCGTCCAGGCTCACCTGCAGGTAGACCGGGCCGACCGGAGCTCCATCTCCAGGAGCGCGTCGACGAGAGCGTCGTCGAGCAAGGTCCCGTTGGTGCTCACGCAGGTGGTGATGCCCTGGTCGTGAGCGTAGCCGAGGATCTCGAGGAAATCGTCGCGAAGGAAGGGCTCGCCTCCACCGAAGTTCACCTGGAACACCTGCATCCGCGCCAGTTCGTCGATCAGCGCCCGGCACTGCGTCGAGATCGAGCTCGCCCCGGCCTCTGCGCGCGCAGCCCGGCCGAGAGGCAGTGGGCGCAGCGCGAGGTTGCAGGCCTCGGTGATCTCCCAGGTGACGTTCACCGGCGAGCGAAGAGGAGTGTTACTCAGCCTCGGCAGCAACGAGCAGACCCTTTCGCCACCAGATCGTCGAGAAGACGCGAGAGCGCGCGCTGGGCCCGCGGGCCGGCGCGCACCCGTCGCGCACTCGGCGCCGGCGCACGCGCAGGACTCGCCGCGCACCCGTGAAGGGCGGCGGCACCAGGCGGTCTCCGGAGCGCACGAAGGTCAGTCGCGTCGACCGGGTGTCGTAGAACAGCAGGCCGAAGTCCTCGCGGCGCACCCGGACCCAGTCGGGCACCAGGTAGACCGGCGTGTCCGCTGCCGCACTCCTATCAGTAGACGCCACAAATGCCGTCCACAGCCAGCTCTTCGACCTCGATCTCCTCGAGGACGGCCGGCTCGTCGGCGCCGGGCGAGGAAGCCTCGAGCCCGGGGGTGCTGCTCATCGTGTCCACATGTTCCTCCGTGTATCCCTGCCGTCTCAGTCGTCAATCGAACTTGCAGACCCAGCGGCCGTTCAGCTCCCGCCGCTCCATCCTCTCCCGGATGTCGTTGATCTCCTCGAGCTTGAAGTGGCCCTCGATGATGGTGTCGAGCATCATGTCGCCGCTCATGGCCAGTTCGACAGTACTTGGGGATGTCGTCCCTGGTGGAGATGGAGCCGTACAGGACGCCGTTGATGGACTTCTGCCCGAACACCAGGAACGTGAGCGCGAGCGGCGCCACTTCGTGCTCGCCCATGATGCCCACCTGCATCAGCTTGCCGCTCGGGCGCAGCGCCCAGTAGGCCTGGACCGTCGCACCCGGGTCGCCGCTGCATTCGAAGATGATGTCGAGCGCCGCCGCCGGTCAGTTGCTGGATGATCGGGCACCGGGTCTTCCTTCGAGTTGTTGATGAAGTGGGTGGCGCCCAGCTTCATGGCCTTGTCGCGCCGGGCCTCTTCGAGGTCGACGACGATGAGCGGGTTGGCCTGGCGCATCTTGGCCGCCCGCAGGATGTTCTGCCCCACGCCGCCCAGGCCCCACACCGCCACCGCGTCGCCGGGCTGCACCTTGGCCTGCTTGGTCACGGTGCCCCAGCCGGTGGGGATGCAGCAGCTCATGAGAGCGGCCCAGTCGAGCGGCATGTTCTTGGGAACGGGGATGAGCGCGCCTTCGGGCATCACGGTGTAGTCGGAGAACCCGGACACGAAGTTGCCGTGCAGCACGGTGTTGCCCTTGGCGTCGCGGAGCCGGCTGGTGCCGTCGAGCATGGTGCCGCTCGACGAACTGCGGGAACGTCCCGGAGCAGATGTTGCCCATACCCTTGCGGCACTCGGGGCAGTCGCCGCACGGACACATCCAGGCGCTGGCCACATGGTCGCCCGGCTTGACCTTGGTGACGCCCGGGCCGACCTCCATCACGACGCCGGACGCCTCGTGGCCCGCCACCATCGGCAGCTTCATCTTGGTGAAGCCCTTGGAGTTGCTCAGGTCGCTGTGGCAGTAGCCGGCGTACGCGTACTTGACGAGGGCTTCGCCCGCCTTGGGCGGATCGAGCTCGAGTTCCTCGATGCTGTAGCCCTTGTTGATCTCCCGGAGGACGGCGGCTTTGATCTTCACGTGCTCTCCCCGTGGTAGCTTCGCGCTGCATGACGACAGCAGATCGTGCAGAAACATTAGCACGACCGGAGGCTAAACTAGGCGGCAGGCAGCGTCCCGACATCAGGAGCAGCAGGTGCAGGGAGAAGCGCAAGCATGGGAACGGTTGGCGGGCGTGTGATCCCGCCGACGTCTGCGCGCGGGCGGCCGTGGAGTACTCCGACGGACGCAGGGCTACACCGTGCCGGTGTTCGGACATCCGATCGTGGTCGACCCGGGTGCGAGCACGATGCAGGCTTCGTCCCCTGAGTCCGAGTTCGTACTCACCAAGACGGCCTACTTCTCGAAGCTGTCGATCCTGCACTACCTGCTGGGCGCCCAGAAGATCGCAGCCACCGGTCGGCTCCTCAAGCCGACAGAGCTCAAGTCCGGCCAGATCTACCTGCACGGCTCGCATCTGCTTCCTCTGGAGCCCATCGCTGCCCGCTTTGCCGATGACCCCGCAGGATTCCTGGCTCAGGCCGCCCGCTTTGGCGGAGAGCCCCGGGCCGTACGGCGATGCCGCAGCCGAGCTCCTGCCCTTCCCGCGCATCCCGATCACGCTGATCCTCTGGCTCGAGGACGACGAGTATCGCGGCGCGGACCTACCTCCTGTTCGACGAGATCTGCGAGTTGCAGCTACCCCCCGATATCCTGTGGTCGGTCGCCATGATGTGCGCGCTTGCCATGCTGCGGCGGTGATGGGTGCTGTAGACTTGCGGCGGGTACGTGGGGTCTCAAGACTCCGGCGGCGAGCCATGGACAGCGAGAAGATCACGGAGATCGAGACGAAGATCGCCGAGCTGACGCAGCGCTTCCCGAAGCACTCCGTCCCGCCGGCCATGTGGCAGGAACTCGAGGATCTGGAGGAGGAGCTGAGGCTGGCCCGACAGGAGGACGGCGAGGACACCGATGGCGGGTAAGCTCGCGCTTGGTCGACTACACCAAGTGCGACCCGAAGCGGTGCGCGGGAGGGGTATGCGCTGCAGTCCAGGCCTGCCCTCGGAGATTGCTGACCCAGGAAGCACCGTATGAAGCGCCTATGACGGACGCCATGCCCTGCCGGGCGTGCGGCGACTGCGCTCGGAGTTGCCCCGTCAAGGCGATCACGGTGGTTCCAGGCTGATAAGACCACATGACACGATGAGGCTCGTGCGACCAGGTGAGAGGGAGGCTGGTGACATGGAAGAGGCGATGCAAGAACCCGATGCGATGCGAGAGCTCGACGCCCTGCTCGAGTACCTGATCAAGCACAACGCGGATCACGCGGGTGAGATCGTGGAGTTGGCGGAGCGCGCCGAATCGCTGGGCAAGGAGGACACGTACGGCCACCTGATCAAGGGGGTCGATCTGCTGAACGCTTCGAACGAGAGCCTCAAGGCGGCCCTCGTGGCTCTGCGAGGCTGAGATGTGTCTGGCCAAGGTATACCTCCGCGACGCCGCGAATGTCCGAACAGTTGCCGCTGCCGGTGCGACTTCCGGAGCGGTTTCCGGAGCGACAACCGCTAATGACGACGCCCCCAGACTGGTGATGGAGAATGTCACCCGGCTGACCGTGGATGGCGAGCGGATATGGCTGACCTCACTGCTCGGCGCTAATCAAGAAGTGACCGGCCGCATCGTCAGCATGGATTTCATGGAAGGGCGGCTGCTGTTGGAGAGTACCGGGCCGGCAGTCTGAAAGCGGAGCGGCATGGGAATCGAACCCACCCTGGACGGGACTACCGCCCAACACTGGTTTTGAAGACCAGGCCGGCCACCAGACCGAGAGCCGCTCCGCCTCTATTCTAGCCGGTCGGATGCCGTCCGGGCATCGGCGGCATCCCTACCTGCGGCGGCGCCGCAGGCGCCGCGCGTCTCCCACCCGCAGGGTCATCCCTTCGGAGTCCATGTGCTCCAGAAGGGCCTGAGCGAACCGGCGCGAAGTGCCAAGCAGATCTCTGGCCTCGGCCAATGTCAGCTGACCCGCCGTCTCCATGGCGTTCGCGAGCCGCGTCAGCAAGGCATCCAAGCGGTCAGGCGGGTAGTAGAGGTCTTCGCCCACCTTCACCAATCTGCCCCGGCGCGCGAGCGAGTCCACCAGCTTCTGCGCCTCGCGCACGTTCAATCCGGCCGCTTCGGCGGCGACCGCTACTGTCGGAGTCTCCGCGGAGGGCGAGCGGTGGCTCGTCGCCCGCCGCGCCGGCCGAGCGTGAGGGCTCGCCGAACTGGTCGAGCAAACGTGACGTGGCCTCATCGTCGGGCTCGTCGGCCCCTGCCGCGTTCGCCATCCGGAATCCATGCTCCGTGCGCGCGATCTCCCCGGCGGACTGCAGTTGCTCGAGGGCTGCGTCCAGCGCGGGCCACTCCTTGCCTCCGGCCAGTTCGCGGCGAAGCTCGCCGAGGGTGAGGTATGGGTCGAGAACATCGCGCTGGGCCCGCAGCGCGAGCACCGAGAGCGTTTCTTCTACCAGTGCTTGGAAGGAAGGGCCGTGGTAGAGGCGCACCGCCGCGGCATCGACCGCTACTGCGGCGACGCCGGTGGCACTACCGGTCACGGCGCGGCCGTCGGCCAGCAGGCCGGCGACGGCCGCCGCGATCTTGGTGCGGGCAAACCGCCACAGGTAAGGACTCGCTTCGAGTCTCCCGCGCACCAGGAACGACGGAAATGCTTCTTTGAGCAACAGGGTGACCACGGCGTCCGGCGCCCCCTGCTCCAGCAAGGCGAGACGCTCACGCCAGCGGGGGCCCGTTCCGTGTTTGTGCGCAGCCGGATCGATCACCTGCCCCCCGCCGATGGTGGTGACCGGGGTGACGGACCGCACGATGAACTGGTCCCCCGGATAGACCAGAACCTGCTGTTCGAACCGGAACTGCGCGTAGCAGGCCTCCCCAGGGGCCAGCGTCTCCCGATCGGCCAGTACCACCTTGACCAGCACCTCGGCGGTACCGTGATCGACCCGAGCGCGGAACACCCGGGGCACGTTTCCGGGAGCATCGTCGAGCAGGGTCAAACGGGCGTCCGCGAGATACGTCGGCTCGATGCTGGGGTCCTTGACGACCCACTGACCTCGGTCGACTTCCTGCCGAGCGATCCCGGTGAGGTTCAGAGCCACACGCTGTCCCCCGGTCGCCTCCGCCACCTCGCGATCGTGCACCTGGATGCTTCTCACCCGCACTTCCCGCAGGGCCGAGGACATCCTGCCTCCCCGGGCCGGCAGGATACTGACCAGATCCTCGGCGGTGAGGCCCCCCGACCACAGGGTCCCGGTCACCACCGTTCCGATACCTTTCAGGGAGAAGACTCTATCCACAGGGAGACGAGTAGCCGGGTAGGCCTGGCGCAAGGGGACCTCCTCCCCCACACGATCCAGCTCGGCCATAAGCTCGGCGAGCCCTTCCCCAGTGACTCCGCTCACCAGGACGATCGGCGCCCCCGCGTAGCGGGTCGACTCGAGGAACTCCTCCACATCCGCCCGCGCCAGTTCCGCGAGATCGCGATCCACCATGTCCACCTTCGTGAGGGCGACGAGACCCGCGGGGATACCCAGCAGTTCGATGATGCGCAGATGCTCGCGCGTCTGAGGCATCACCCCGTCGTCGGCGGCCACCACCAGCAGGAAGAGGTCGATACCGGTCGCACCCGCGACCATGGTCTTGACGAAGCGCTCGTGACCGGGAACGTCCACCACGCTGAGATGCCGGCCGCTTGGAAGCGTCAGCTCCGCGAAGCCCAGCTCGATGCTGATGCCCCGCTCCTTCTCTTCCTTGAGCCGATCGGTGTCCCGACCCGTGAGGGCTTTGACGAGGGTCGTCTTACCGTGGTCGATATGGCCGGCCGTGCCGAGAGTGAGGGGTCGGGGCAAGATACTCATCAGGCTGGTGATCCGACGGAAAGGGCTTCCTAAGTGTCCCGGCCGGCCGGCGATGCCGGCGCGATCTGCTCCATGGCCCAGGACAGACTGTCGGCCACCGCTTCGATCCGGTCCTCATCGAGGGCGAGCACGTCCAGGTGAAGGCAATCCTGCGCCACCCGAGCTATCACGGGAGTGGGCGCCCGGCGAAGTGCGGCCTCGAGATCGACCACGGTCGGCACCGAACTGCCGGCGGCCGGCTCGGTGACGGGAGAACCGCCGGGGCCGCCGGCGGCGCCGGCCGGCCGGGCGGTCCCTCCCGGAGCCCCGCCCTCCACCGGAGGCGCGGGAAACCGGATGCGCACCGCATGCGACGGGACCTCGGCCAGAGGCATCGAGCCGCCTCCTGCGCGGGCCGTCGACTCCTCCACCTCGAGGATGAAGCCGTTCGCCCGGTTCCCCGCGAGGCGCCGGTCGACAGCCTCGAGAAGTGATGTCGCGAGGATGCCCGTCTCGACAGAGGTACGGGTGAGCGACCGGAGCACTGGGATCTCCCTGCGCGCCGTCTCGGGGTCCTGGTAGGCCCGCAACGTGGCCTCGAGGGCGGCGAGGGTCATCTTGTCGAGACGCAAGGCCCGAGCCACGGGATGCCTGCGCAGACGGTCGATGACGTCCTTCCGCCCCACGAGTATCCCGGCCTGCGGTCCGCCGAGCAGCTTGTCACCGCTGAAGCAGACCACGTCGGCCCCGGCGCGCAACGAAGCGGCCACACTGGGCTCGCCGCGGAAGACCTCCAGATCGTGGAGCGCCCCGCTGCCCAGATCGTCGGCCACGGGGATAGCCCGCTGGCGGCCCAGCTCCACCAGTTCGGCCAGCTCGGCCTCCTCGGTGAAGCCCATGATGCGGTAGTTGGAGGTGTGCACGCGCAGAAGAAGGGCGGTATCGGCGGTGATGGCCGCGTCGTAGTCCTCGATGCGGGTGCGGTTCGTCGTCCCCACTTCTACCAGGCGGACACCGCCGGCCCGCATGATGTCGGGCAGACGGAATGACCCCCCGATCTCCACCAGCTGCCCCCGTGAGACCAGGGCTTCCCGCCCCGAGGCCAGCGCCATCAGCAGCAGCAGCACCGCGCCCGCGTTGTTGTTGACGGCAAACGCGGCCTCGGTCCCGGTCAGCCGGGTGAGGAGGGCCTCGATGTGAGTCTCGCGCGAACCCCGCGTCCCCGTCTGCAGGTCGTACTCCAGGTTGCTGTAGGAAGCCGCGACTTCCGCCACCTGCCTGACTGCTTCGTCAGAGAGAGGGGCGCGCCCCAGATTCGTATGGATGACCACACCGGTCAGATTGAGGACGGGCCGCAGACCTGATCGCGCCCAATCCTGCAAGAGCACGGCAACTCGGGCGAGGAGGTGGTCGGCCGTCGGCGACGAGGCGCCGGCCGCCGAGCCGCCCGCGGCACCGGGCAGTGGCGCAGCACCCGGCAGTGATGCGGCGTCCGTCGCCGGTGCCGCACCCGCCGCTATGATCCCTTGCCTCGCCGTCTCCAGCTCCGTTCGGATGGCCTCGACCACCTGCGTCCGTGGGTGACGGGCGAGAAGAGTGGCCGTGGCCGGGTGGTTGAGCAACTCCTCCACCGCTGGCAGGGCACGCAGAGCCTGCCGCGTGGCGGGGTCCATCACTTCTCTCTCTCCAGGAAGAACTCGGCCATGGAGGCAAGGATGTCGCGGGCCGGGGTGTCGGGGATCCTGTCCAGACAGAGCCGGGACTTGAAGATCAGCTGATGAGCCATACTCCGCGCGAACTCCAACGACTCGTACCTGGTGAGCAGATCCACGACCTCAGCCGCCTGTTCGAGCGTCTTGTCGTGGCCCAAACGTAGCAGCGCGACCAGTCGCAGCCGGTCGGAGGGCTCGGCGACCGAGAGACAATGGATGATCATGAGGGTCCGCTTGCTCTCGAGGATGTCGGTTAGATAGTCCTTACCCATCGTGTCGACGTCGCCCAGGATGTTGAGGAGATCGTCCTGGATCTGGAAGGCGATGGAAGAATCCTGTCCGAATTCCTGCAGCGCTTCGATCTCCCGCGCGGTTCCCCTACCGATGAGCGCTCCGACCTTGAGGGGAGCGATGCCGCTGTAGTAGCCGGTCTTGCCCAGCGCCATCTCCAGGTAGTCTGCCGGCGTCAAGTCGTAGACGTGGTCGCGCACCCAGCCGACGTCGAGTGCCTGCCCCTCGACGGTACGCGCGCTCATCTCTCCGATCACGTCCAGCACCGCCAGCTTCGTGGCGTCGTCCAATCCAGGATCGCGCACCACGATGGTGCACACCAGCCCCAGGGCATAGTCGCCCGGCATTGATGGCGAGCGGGACACCGTGGACGATATGCGCGCACTTCTGACCGCGACGTAGCATGCTCGCATCCATGATGTCGTCGTGGATGAGTGCGGCGGCATGGAAGAACTCGATGGCGCAACCGGCCGACACCGCCTTCTGTGGATCGCCGCCCACCGCTTGGCAGGCCAGCATGGCCATGGCGGGCCGAGCCCGCTTGCCCCCCCGAGCTATGAACTCGTCCAGGATGTCGTAGAGATAGCGGCGTAGCGGGCTGTCCCGCGACACCACGTCCAGATAGTGGTGCAGGTGCTGGTCGATATCCGGCGTCGCCTGCAGTAGATAGTCCAAGAAGAGTTCGCCACCCATGGAACGACGATAGCACACAGCAGCAGCGGGTCTTCGGGGTGCCCCCCACCCGAGATGGACAGGCGACCCGAAGAGTTGGTCTATGATTGGGATGAAGTCCGAGAGACGATGAGAGATGCGTGTGGAGTCCGATGGTATCGGGAGGAGTCTGATGGAAAGACACAGCCGGCCATGTGATCCAGCCTGTAATCCTGGCCGGCGGGTCGGGCACCAGACTGTGGCCGGCATCCCGGCAGAGCTACCCGAAGCAACTCCTCGCTCTTTCGGGCGAGCGCACGATGCTCCAAGAGACCGCGCTGCGCTTGGAAGGCTTCGGCGAGGTGTCTTCGGTAGAAGCCCCGCTGCTGATCACCAACGCGGAATACCGCTTCATCGTCTCCGATCAGCTAGAGACGGTCGGCAAGGGAAACGCGCGCATCGTGTTGGAGCCGGCGGGCCGGAACACGGCGCCGGCCCTGACCGTCGCCGCCCTTCTCGCCCCGGAGACGACCGGACCCGATCCTGCTCGTGATGGCTTCGGACCATCTCATCGCCGACCTGGCCGCGTTCCATGGAGCTGTTGCCGAAGGGGCGGCTGTAGGCAGCGATGGGGACCATCGTCGCCTTCGGCGTCCCCCCCCTGAGACCTGAGACCGGCTACGGCTACATCCGGGTCGGAGCCGCACTCCCCGAGGCGCAGACGGCACGCGCACTGGCCGGATTCACCGAGAAGCCCGACGCAGAGACGGCGCGGACCTACCTCGAAGGAGGGCGACTACCTCTGGAACAGCGGGATGTTCATGGTCAAGTGCTCGGTCTGGCTCGGCGCGATCGAGCGCTGGCGTCCGGACATCGCCGCGGCCTGTCGCGAGGCGGTCGCCGGGGCCCGCGCCGACGGCCGGTTCGTGCATCTGGATGAGACCGCGTTCTCGGCCTGTCCCGCCGAATCCATCGACTACGCCGTGATGGAACACTTGGGCGAACCGGCCGCGGGGCTGCAAGGGGCCGTCGTCCCGCTGGATGCCGGCTGGTCCGACGTAGGAGCATGGGACGCGGTCTGGACCACCTCAGCCAAGGACGAGACAAGGCAATGTTGTGCGCGGCAATGCCATTCTCGAGGACACGCGGGATAGCCTGGTGCAGGCTGAGTCTCGCCTGGTGGCCGTCCTTGGGGTGGACGACTTGGTCGTCGTCGAGACCGCCGACGCGGTGCTTGGTCGCCGAAGAGACACGACCGCGGACCTCAAGAAGATCGGTCGACAGGCTGCGCCCGTCGACGAGACGCGTCACCCTCGTCCACCGTCGCGTCTACCGACCGTGGGGATGGTACGAGTCGATCGACGAAGGTCCGCGCTTCCAGGTCAAGCGCTTGATGGTGATCCCGGGAGGCAAGCATGAGCCTCCAGTACCACCAACATCGGGCCGAGCACTGGGTGGTCGTGCAGGGCAGTGGCTGAGGTCACCTGCGACGGACGGGTGTTCCGGCTGGAAGAGAACGAATCCACGTACGTCGCCACGCGCGCTGCTCATCGCCTCGCCAATCCGGGAACGGAACTGCTCGAGATCATCGAGGTGCAGTCGGGTGACTATCTCGGCGAGGACGATATCGTCCGGCTCGAGGACACCTATGGAAGAGCGGTCGAGTAGCCGGGCTGGAGCGGCAGGGCCGGAGCGACCGAGGGGCCAGTCAGCGAAGCTTGAACCTGCGGCCCCTTGAAGTCCGCTCAGCGGGGACGGGAAGAGGCCGTTGTCCGGCAAGCACGCGGGCCGGATTGATGCGCGTCAGCAATTCCCGCCCCTCGGGCGAGACCCGCTTACCCAGATCAGCGAGTAGGGGAACGACCGTCCACGTGTACTCCGGCTGGGAATGCGCGTCCGAAGCCAGAAGGCTGAACCAACCGCGGCTCAGCAGCTCGTGGAAGGTCTTCAGGCTCTGCCTGCGGAACATGCTGCTGAGACTCCCGGCCGTGCCCTGAGCGACTGCGCCTGCATTGAGGCAGGCGGTGAGTACGTCGGGGGAGCGTTGCACCCGCTCGTTGCGCTCCGGGTGAGCCAAGATGGGGAGGAACCCGGCAGCGCTGAGTCGGAAGATGGTCTGCTCGAGGAACAGCGGCCAGCCCGAGTAGGGCATCTCCACCAGCAGCGATCTGCTCCGAGCCCTCGATGGTCAGACCTCGTGAGGGTGTCGTCGTCCGCCGTGCACCGCCACGGTCGCGATCGACCTCGAACCCCAGAAGCAGCCGGACAGGGATCGGGCCTTCTGCAGCTCGGCCTTGACCTCTTCGTGCACCTCGTGCGCGCGCTCTACGAGGCGCGCGTCGAGCTCGTAGAGGTGCGGGGTGCACACCATGGTCTCCACTCCCTGAGCGGCTGCTTCGCGCATCATGCGCAGCGTCGTCTCGAGATCCGGGGAGCCGTGGTCGACCCCGGGGAGCACGTGAGAGTGAGTATCGATCATATTCGCGGCACTTTTCTTCGATTTGGTCATAAACTACTCGGGCCACCTGAGCCGACAATGACTATATAACGCCGTGCTTCGGCGCGGGTAGTCGTATGCGGACAGAGCTGAACGGACCTCCAGGAAGGTGAACAGAGATGTCGTCGCTATTCGGGTCTGAGCTACTTACTGCCGGCCATCATCGTGGTCGTCCTTCTGTTGACCCTCTTGATGCTGATGTCGTCGCGCAAGCGTGCGGCCGCCGGAGCCACTCCTGTCAAGGAGAAGTCGAGACGCAGGAAGAAAGCCTCTGTCGAAGCGGAGCCCGTGGCCTCGGCCGAGGCAGAGCTCGTCTCGTTGACCGAAGCGGAGCCTGTGGCGCTGGTCGAAGCGGAGCCCGTGGTCTCGTCGACCGTCGCCGATGTCTCCGCCCAGGCGGAGCCCGCTGCCATGGAGCCCGTCGCCCTAGCGACTGAGGACATACCTGTCGCCGAAGCCGCTCCTGCCGTGGTCATTTCCGCCGAGGCGTCGGCGGACATGGTCTCGCCGGATCCGGTGGCGATCGAAGCTGTCGAAGATCCCGCCCAGACCTCGCCTTCCGAGCAACGCCGGCGCTCTGCGCGTCGGGGGAGGCGCATGACGGTGCGCACTCAGGCGGCAAGCCCAAGCGTCACTCGTCCCGATCCCCTCCACCTCGCGCTCGTCGACATTCTTGCCGGCTGGGGAGACCTCTCGGCCGAAGACACCAAGCGTCTCGAACTCTTCAGGGCCGAGAAGGTGGTGGAGGCTATCGCCACTGTCGAGTTGCCGCGATCGAAATCCGGGGACTATGCCCGCACGCGGCTCACCCAACTCCGCCAATACTCGGCCGACCTCGAGCGCAAATTCCGCCCGCTGCACGTGGTGACCCCGAATCCTGAGTTCGCGGTCCCGCTCGACGGCGGGGCAGCGCCGGGCGTCGCAGCCGCGGGAGCCATGCTCAGCGCACCGCTCGTGGCGGCGTCGGTCGTGACCACGCAGTTGGTGACGACTCCTGCCGTGACGGCGCCGGTTGCAGGAGCGGTGCTGCCGGAAAGAGACACCTACCGAGCCGCGACCATCGTCCCCTTCGCGCCGGTCACGTCCGGCGACGCGACGGAGGCAGACGACCAGGTGATCGCCGCAGCGACGACCGCCGCAGTCATCGACTTCTACGGGAGCCATGCGGATACGGTCACGGAGGAACCGGTGGCCGAGGAACCGGTGACGGAGGAGTCGGTCCCCGCGGATTCCGAGCCCGAGCCCTACGAAGCGTTCGCATCCTACGAGGCACTCATATCGTACGAGGCGCTCGATTCAGACGAGGGCCCGCTGTCCTACGAGGCCCCCGTGTACTACGAGTCCGCCGTGTCGTACCAGTCCTCCGCGGTAGAAGAGATCGAGCAACCACCGGTCGACGCGGTGGCAGCGGCGAAGCTGCCCCAGTACGACCGGGATGAGAGCGACAACGAGGTCGCTGAGGCGCCTGCCGGCGCTACCGCAATCGTGGCCGACTCCCTCTGGGACGAGCCACCGGCCGATGCGCTCTCGCGCTTGTCGGTGAAGGTCGAAACCGCCGAGCAGTTGCTCGCTCTTCCGGCTGAGGAGCGGATAGACATGACTGCCTTCCTGGAGCCGTCGGAACTCACCGCGACGTTCCGGGCGACCGAAGACCCCGAACTCAAGAAGGCCGTCATCGACACACTGGAGCACATCGGTAGTCCGGCTTCGCTGACGGCTCTTGGCTACTGCTTCGACGATCCTGACGACGACGTCCAGCGCTACGCCCTGGAGGCGGCCGACCGGCTACTGGGCGTGGCCTAGGAGACTGTCGCGCAACTGCCTCGATCTGGCGAAGATCTCGTCTTCGTCCAGGCCTGCGCGCCACGCGACGAAGGGCGAGCGTTTCTCCAGATCGAGGGGCTGTCCCCAGATGTCATCACCCGTCAAGGCGGCGGCTCCTCCACCTGCCTCGGCCAGTATCAGAAGTCCGGCCGCCACATCCACGGACCGCGAACGCACCGCCGCGACCAGCATGTCCGCTTTGCCGATGGCCACATAGCAGAGCGAAAGAGCGAGCGATCCTATCTGGCGGACCCGCATGTCGCGGCTGCACCCCACCGCCCCCATGGTGCTGAGGTCGTGAAAGCGGAAGTGGTGACGATCGGGCCTACCCGCCTCGAACAGCATGATCTCCACCAGGTCGCTTTCGTAGTTGCAGCCTGTCGAAGGAGGCCGCGGGACCGACCTCGCAGGCCTCGCCGACAGCACGCCGGCACCCTTGACGGCGCTGAAGACCCTGGGCCGGGTATAGTCCTCGATGTAGGCCACGCGGACATCTCCGAGGGTGCCGCCGTCTGCGACTGCAATGGAGGCCGCGAACGGCTCGAGACCCCGTTTGGCGTTCAGGCTTCCGTCAAGCGGATCGACCACCACGCGCCAGCGCGCATCCTCGGACCGCTGACTCGCCGGATTCCTCAGACACCACGGAATAGGGGAACGGCGCTTCCTGTCGCAGGACCTCGCAGGATGGCGATCTCGCAGGCTCTGTCGACCTCGAGAGTGCGGTCTCCTCCGGCGCCCCGGCCGAGGACGACCCTGCCCGACTCCGTGCCGTACAGCTCCTCTACAGCCGCTTCTTGCCCGCCGCGGCCATGTGGGCCGCGCAGTCGAGCCACCTGCTATCTTCGCCGGTCATGAGGGCACACGATACCACTCCTGGCGCGGGCCCGCGCTACCATGGCCTGTATGAGAAGTCTCCGTCGCAATGCCCTTCGGGCCGGCGCGGCAGCGGCCGCCGTAGGCGCCGCCGCCGCCTCGTACATGGTCTTCGAGGCGCAGTGGCCTCGGTGCCGTCAGGCGGAGCTGGCCGTCCCCGGTCTGCCGGCGCCTTGGTCGAGGCCTGACCATCCTTCATCTATCCGATGTGCATGCCGGACACTTCTCCACCAACGACCGAAGCCTCGAGAAGGTCGTGGAGTGGACGACGCCGCTGCAACCCGATCTCGTGGTCCTGACCGGAGACATCATCGGCGACCCTCGTCAGCAGCACGCGCTGTCTCGAACCGCTCGGCGACTTCATCCACCACTCGGGATGTTCGCGGTCCCCGGGAATCACGAGTACGGACTGGGCAAGAGCCCCCTGGCCAAGGCCCGAGACGTGCGCGGACTCTGGAGCCAAGGCGGGCGCCACTCTGCTCTCCGACCGCTGTGTGACGCTGCCACCGCGGGAGCGGCGTCACTCTGGTCCTTTGCGGGGCCGACTATCTGACCGGGGGATTCGGACTTCTCCCGAGTGCTGCGTCCGCGTGCCCCCTACCCCCGGGAGGCGACGCTTTCCCCATCCTCCTCATCCATCAACCGCCCCCGGCCGACTCTCCGCTCGCCGAGTTGTTCCCGTTGGCCTTCGCCGGTCATACCCATGGCGGTCAGCTCCGCCTCCCCAGCACCGGCGGTCTAGTAGCGGTCATGAACGACGAGGGAGAATACCTCTCCGGAGTGTACGAATGGGGACGAGGCCGGCTGGTCGTCTCGAGGGGAGTGGGGACGAGCTTCGTGCCCTTCCGTCTGCTTACCAGGCCGGAGGCGACTCTCTGGCGATTGGTATAAACTTCGGTCTGAGGGACCAGACGACGACGTAGTTCACCGGACAGGGGGCGGCATGGCTCAACCGCAAGATGAACGGCTGTCTGGCGACTTGCCGGTGGCGCCGAGCGAGTTCGAGGACGACGAAAGACCGTCTGTATCCCACGACGTCGTGGCCACCTACGTGGCCGACGCCGTGCGCTCGGTCGAAGGAGTCGTGGATCTTCACTCATCCCCCGTGGAAAGGATTGTCTTCCCGGGTGCGCGAGATGCGTGCCGGTGGCATCGTCGTCCGCGACGGTGGCCCGGGCGTGGTCGATCTTGACATCCACGTCCGGGTGGCCTGGGGGACCGTCATCCCCGACCTCGCTCGGCAGGTCGAGGAGGCCGTGCGCCAGCGGGCCACCGCTCTCCTCAGCATCGACCTCGGTAGCCGTCACTCTGTTCGTGGACGAGATAGCCGCGCCGGCGGAGGCCGGTCTCTGTAAGGAGGGCTAGAGGATGCCCGAATACCTGCCGCTCGGAGCGTTTCGGCAGGGACTTCTTCCGGGTGACTGCTCCTCGTGCGCCTGGTGGCAGACCACGGGCAGAGACGATCACCACGGGTCGGAGGCTACCGAAAGGCGTCACGAGTGGCTGACGTCCCTCGAGCACGACTGGGGCTACGTCGGCCTGCTCGTGCACGAACCCGCCGGGCGACAGCGGGACCGCTGCCTCTGCCGAGCGTGACCATCACCGCCTCTATCCATTTCGCCCCGGCATCGTCGCTGGCCCGGTTCCGCGAGCTCCCGTTCCCGCCCCTGCCTTCGTCGTCCGCGCTGTTGTTCTGCCTGCAGGCCGATGAGGATGCTCCTCGCTGGGTGACCAAGCGGCTCATCCGCAAAGCGCTCTACGAGCTGCGCGGCCGCGGCATCGAGGAAGTCTATGCGGTGGCGCATTGGCCGTCAGAGACTCCCGTCACGGACGACTGCAGATTCTTCTCCGCGGAACTGCTCGCGGAGAACGGTTTCGAGCACGTGACCCACGATGGACACCTCTGCCTGATGCGGGTGGACAACCGGGGTCTTGTCGCGCTGATCGGTCAGGTGGAGTCGGCCGTCCGCCGGGTCTTCGCCAAGGAGCCTGCCCCGAGCCCGGCGGCGTGGGCGCACGGGAAGGATGGAGCCAAGCAAGGCGCACCATGAGCGGGCGAAAGCCCAGGGCGACCAGGTGGATCCTCCTAGCCGCAGTCATACTTCTGGTGACAGGCACGTTCGGCTCGTCTGAGTCCGTCGCTGGAGCTCAACCGGGGACCGCCGCGTCTGCCGCAACGGCAGCTCCTCTCGCGACCACTGCGTCAACCGCGACCGAAGCTCAGGCCCGCCCGGCGCCGGTCTGGGTGACCACGGCGACGGGCATCATCGATCCCGCGCTTGCCGGGTACCTTGTGCGAACGATGCAGCAGGCGGCGGACGCTCGGGCCGCCGCCCTCGTCATCGAGCTCGACACCCCCGGCGGTCTCGACAAAGCGATGCGCGAGATCATCCAGGCCCAGCTCGATTCGCCCATCCCCGTGGTGGTGTATGTCTATCCCGAGGGCGCCCGCGCGGCATCGGCCGGTGTCTACATCTTGATGGCGTCCGACGTGGCCGCCATGGCTCCGCAGACCAACCTGGGAGCCGCCACTCCGGTGGCGTTGGGCGGCACCATGGACGAGACCATGAAGGCGAAGGTCACCAACGATGCCGCCGCCTACATCGTGACCCTGGCCAAGAACCACGGCCGCAACGCCGAGTGGGCCGAGGAGGCGGTGCGCAAGTCGGTGTCGCTCCCCGCCGAGCAGGCCCTCACCAGAACGTGGTGGACTTCGTCGAGCCCGACCTACCGGCGCTTGCTGACGGCGATGGACGGCTTCGTCACCCAGCCGAAGGGCCTGGTCCTGCACACTGCGGGAGCGCCGGTCGAAGAGGTCGAGATGGGCTGGATCACCAGGTTCCTTCACGCCATCGCGAACCCGGATATCGCCTACATCCTCATGACCCTCGGCATCCTGGGCATCATCTTCGAGATCTCCAGCCCCGGTCTCGGGGCGGCCGGGATCGCGAGGGGTGATAGCGCTCCTTCTGTCCTTCTACGCGCTCGCGGTGCTGCCCGTCAACTTCGTGGGGATAGCCCTGATCGTCGTGGCCATCGTCCTCTTCGTCGCCGAGATCAAGGTCCAGAGTCATGGCATCCTGGGGATAGGCGGAGCCGCCGCCCTCATCATCGGAGGCCTCCTCCTCTTCGACACCTCGGCCTCGTTCGCGAAAGTGAGCTGGCCGGTGTTGGTGATCGTGGGGGTGGTGGCGCTGGCCTTCTTCACGCTGGTCGTCACCAAGGCGCGCGGGGCGTTGCGCCGGCCGCAGGCGACAGGCGCTTCGGCACTCGTGGGGACGCAGGGGGTCACCCTGTCGCAGTTGGACCCGCGAGGACAGGTGCGGGTGCGAGGAGAGATCTGGAAAGCAAGGACAGAAGGAGAGATCCTGCTTAAGGATGAACGGATAGAGGTAGTACGCGTGGAGGGACTCACACTCGTCGTGCGCCGGCTCGCAGGACCCGATGCCGGCTCCCTGCCCGAACCCGAGCCACAGTCGTAAGGAGAGGTCATGAGCACAGGGGCAATCGTCGCCATCGTCATCGTGGTGATTCTTGCGATCATCATCTTGCTCTCGGCCGTCAAGGTGTTCCCCGAGTACCAGAGAGGGGTCATCTTCCGGCTGGGACGTCTGATGCCACCGAAGGGCCCGGGGCTGTTCTTCATCATCCCCGTCGTCGACCGAGTGGTCCGGGTAGACCTCAGGACCATCACCTACGATGTTCCCGCTCAGGAGGTGATCACCAAGGACAACGTCCCGGCGAAGGTCAACGCGGTCGCCTACTTCCGGGTGATCGACCCCTCGAAATCGGTCGTGGAGGTGCAGAACTACATCGCCGCCACCTCGCAGATCTCGCAGACCACGCTGCGGAGCGTCCTCGGCCAGTCCGACCTCGACCACCTGCTGACCGAGCGCGACAAGCTCAATGCCCGGTTGCAGGAGATCATCGACGAGCAGACCGACCCCTGGGGGGTCAAGGTGAGCATCGTGGAGATCAAGGACGTGGAGATCCCCGCCACCATGCAGCGGGCCATGGCCCGGCAGGCCGAGGCTGAGACGGGAGCGGCGAGCCAAGGTCATCGCCGCCGAGGGCGAGTTCCAGGCCTCGGAGAAGCTATCACAGGCAGCGGAGGTCTTGTCCCGAACACCCGCCGCGATCCAGTTGCGCTACCTGCAGACCCTGGCCGAGATAGCGACGGAGAAGAACTCGACGACGGTGTTCCCCATACCGATCGACCTCATAGAACCGTTTCTCAAGAAGCACCTGTCCTCATAGGCTCTGAGTGGGGGTGTGCCGCGCGGTACCTTGCTCCGGCTGCGCTGGTGCGACTCCTCCCCCAAGGCACCGCACGGCACCCCCCAACCAGCGCCCGACTCAACCAGCTGTTTCTTGCCTCCGGATGAATGGTTGGCGGCGTTCAGGACAAACCGAGTTGGAGCATCACGGCTCGTTCGACGCGGTCCAGGTCCGACGCGGAGATCTGACCGACACGGTTCACAAGCCGAGACTTCGCGACGGTGGTCAGTTGGTCGGCCATGGCTTTTGCCGGTCTCCCTGAGAGTTCGACCAATGCCTCGCTCGGATAGACCCGTTCGACGTTGCTCGTGAACGGCACAACTTGTACACGGTTCAGGTGACGGTTGGAGGCGTCGTTACTTATGATAAGGGCCGGACGTTCTTTCCGGACCTCCCCTCCGCCGGCCGGACCGAAAGCCACCCGCCAGACTTCACCCCGTTTCATCCCCGGCCTCCTCTGGGTCGGCGATACTCAAGGACGAGTCCTCGATCCAGGCCAGTGCCTCGGCTTCGCTGGCCTCGTCGGCAGCCATGGCGGCGTAGGCTGCGTCCAGGTCTGTGCCCAGGACACGTGACCGCGCGAGCGACTCCAGGAACCCACTGATATGCCGCGGACCAACCACTCGATACAGCCCCTCGTATACCTCTTCGTCAATGGTTATGGTGAGCTTTCTTCTCATGAGGCGGCCCTCTTGCGCCTTGCCGTCAAGCGTTCTTATACGTGTAGTACACGTGTAGAGTAGCACTCGCCGGAAGCGGGGGGTGCCGCGGTTACGACCATACTCCGCGAGCCCTCTCACGCGTCAGACGTACGTCGCATCTTGGCTGATCGCTCGGTGGAGTTCGCTCTGGCAGGGGAGGGGTGATAGCGGAGCGACCCTGTGCTATAAATACCCGGCTGTCCGTCTGCCCGGGGGTATAGCTCAGTTGGGAGAGCGTCGCGTTCGCATCGCGAAGGCCAGGGGTTCGAGTCCCCTTACCTCCACTCGCCGGGAAGACCACCACTGCGGCCGACCCATGCGCCGCCTTCTGGGCCAGGGTTAAGCAGGTGGCCGTGCCCTTGCTCGAGATATCGATTCCCACCCCCGACCGCGAGGTCTTCGTCGACATCACCGACCGCGTGGCGCAGAGCGTGGCGCATGCCGTGGCTCAGTCTGAGTCCGAGCCCGTCGGATCAGACCCTATAGGAGCGGTGATCGTCTTTGTCCCCCACACCACCGCGGGAGTGACGATCAACGAGGGTGCGGACCCGTCGGTAGTCCGCGATATTCTCGAGGGCCTGCGGCGGCTCGTACCCCGTGACGCCGGCTACCGCCACGGCGAAGGCAATTCCGATGCGCACATCAAGGCGTCGCTCGTGGGCAGTTCTGTGACGATCCCTGTCGAGCGTGGTCGTCTGCGTCTGGGAACATGGCAGAGCATCTATCTGGCCGAGTTCGACGGCCCGCGGACAAGGCGGGTCTGGATCACGCTGCTGTCCGCAGTGGCATCCCGAGAGTTGTCATGAGCGGCGCCGCCCCCGACCTGGGCGGTCTCGCGCGGGGAGTCCTCAGCGACTTCATAGCCGACCCTCGACGAAACAATCTCGGCCCGAGCAGCCCGGCGCCGGCTTGGGAGGACTTTCTCCTGGGTCTTGCGAGTGGCGACGACCCTCTCTGGGACGAACTGAAGAATCACGCCGCTCCACAGCACTGGACGCCCGCCGAGGCCTTTGCGGCGAGCGGTGAGGGTGGCTCCGCGCGGCCAGAGGAGCTCACGGTCATAAGTTGGGCCGTGTGCCAGACGGAGGCGACCAAAGCGGCAAACCGGATCGAGACCCGCATGCCCTCAGAACCATGGGCCAGGGCCCGCATCTACGGGCAGGAAGGCAACCGAGCCCTTCATCTGGTGATGCTGGACGCCTTCCACGCCGCGGGAATCCAGGCGGTAGCTCCCTCGCTGCTTGCTGCTTGGAGCGAATCCGACCCGCATACCGACCGCTGGTCGTCCACGTGGTCGGAGCGACATGTCGCTTATGTGAGCGGTCTGGGAACCTTCGGACTATCGGGGGGGCTCATCACGGCCAGAGGGATGGCCGTGCGGTTCGGGTCGGTGGTAGTACGGGCCGCCGCCCAACCCACGATCCGTCCCTACCACGGCCCCTTCGAGTATTGCCTGCATTTCAGCGGAGACGAGTGTTCGGTCTGCGTCGACCGCTGTCCGTCGGGCTCGGTGAACGTCGAAGGCCGGGACAAGGAGGCCTGCGCCGGCCTACTGAGGCGGAGCGAGGACTACGTGCGGTTTCACTACGGATTCGACGGGTACGGCTGCGGTCTCTGCCAGACAGCAGTGCCGTGCGAATCCGGCATCCCCGAGGGTCTACCGAGGGCGGAGAGCGCTAGGCCCTAAAGACTGGTTCGGATTAGACCAGTTCTAAGTGTCCCTCGCCGGTTCGTCACCATCGTCATCGATGCCACCGTACGTGTCGACGCCCCCGCTGTCCCCGACGTCTGCGCCGCCGGTGCCCTCGTAGTCCGGCCAGACATCGTAGCTCGGCGCCACCGGCTCGTAATCGTCGTCAGGCTCGCCTCGATCTCCATACTGGCCGGCGAAGTCCTTGACGGGGATGACTGCAGCGCCGGGCCCGGCCAACCGGCGGCGGCGGCGCCACAAGATGGTGCGCCAGATGGCCAGCGCCACCAGGAACACCCAGGCCAGCGCTTGAAGCACCTGCCCTACCGTGTTCGCAGTGGTGCGCCCGTAGCTCAGGGTCACGTGGCTCTGGGTCGGGATGACCATCATGAACGAGGGCGAGGCCAGGAACGGACCTTCGGCTCCCTCAACGTGCCAGTTGGGGAAGTAGGAGATCTTCACCCAATGCGGCTGACCGATCGCGTTGGTGTCGAAGGAGAACCTCTGGTTCTCCATGAGTTCGCCCACCACCTGTCCCTCGGCCTCGATCGGGACTATCGGCGGCATCGTCACCAGTTCGGGGGTGACGGTGTTGAATCGGTCCAGCGCCGGATCGCCGTCGTCCCACACGACCGGCGTCTCGAGGGCATCCATGTTCTTGTACCAGTCGACGGCCATGTCCCGCCACTCGCTCTGCTCGATATCGACGAGGACCGGCTGGTTCCTCATCACCTCCACGTACCCGTTGGTGCCCACGATCCGAAAGATGTTGTAGTCCTCGAAAGTGTTGAGGAGTTCCGCGCGCGGGTCCTCCAAAGTGGCCGCGGTCACCTCCTCCGTGCAGGTGAGGAAGTAGGGGATGTTCATGAGCTGGAGGTGCGTGATGCCGTTGGGCACGTCCAGCCCAGGGTAGTCGACGCCGATGATGGCGTTGCTGGCCTGTTTCGATAGCTCCGCCTGGTTGATGAAGTGGAACGGAGCCGTGAAGGAGGCCTCCATGAGCGTGCCCTCCATGGTGGGGAGACCCGTCCAGTAGGGGATGATCTCGAAGGCCCGCGGCGTCCCAAACTTGTCGATCTTGGTGTTGTGCTCCACCATCACCCGGCCGGGAGGCAGGGTGGCGATGTAGTCGTTGATCTGCTTGTAGAGCGGCCACTGCTCCTTACCCTCGTAGCCGGAGTAGTTCCACTTGATCCAGCCCGCAGCGGTCGTGCTGGTGATGATGACCACGGCGCCCAGAACGACAGCCAGGAGGGGCACGTAGACACGGCGGGCGTTGATACCGCGGGTGCGGAAGAGATCGTGCATCACCAAGGTGAAGGGGCGGATCAACCAGGCAGCCCCGTACGCGGCCCACATGTGGATGGAGAAGTAGAAGAACGGGACCACCCGAGCGTTCCAGAGACGCCCGTCCGGAAGCAGCTTGTAGACGATCACCGTGACGATCGTGATCCACGCCAGCGGCAGAAGCTTGCTCTCCTTCTTCGACACGGCGAAGGCCATGCCTATGACTCCCAGCACCGCGGCGGGCAGGAGCTGAACGGGCAGGAGGTCTTTCCACCCCAGCTGGTTCCAGGCCATATGGGCCGTCCACTCCAGGTTGGCGGCGAACGGGATGGACCAGAACGCGGTGAGAGCAAAACCAACGATCGCCACCGCGACCAGATAACCAAAAGACCGCCATCGGCGGTTGACCAGGAGCAGCCCCGGCACGATGAACACCAGGGCCATGGTGGTCACGATGTGCGAGAGACACAGCGCCATCAGGATGAGGCAGTTGAGTACGAACAGCATATTGAAGCCGGGCTTTTCCATGCCCCGATACATGGTCCCGAGGAACAGGAACACGAGTGCGAAACTCAGCATGTAGCCAAACTCGCCCGCCAACGTGCTCAGGATGTTGCCCCCGTAGATGGAGTAGCTCTCCATGAGCACGAACACGAGGGCGAAGATCGCGGCCAGCATGGGGAAGGGCCTGCGCACCCGCCACAGCCTCCCCATGGCATACGCCGTGGCCGGCAGGATGAAGACGCCCAGCGCGGTGATGAGCTTGAAGGCCACCTGGTACGGGATGAACCAGTCGAGGATGGCGATGAGCAGGAAGGGGAAGGGGAAGTAGAACGTCAGCATGGGCATGCCCGCGTACCACCCCGGAGCCCAGCCGGTCAGGCTGAAGTTGGGAAGAAGCTCTTGGATGAGGTACTGCGCCGGGTAGTGATGCGCCCCGGTATCCCCGCCGGACGTAGTGGTCAGGCTGAAGAGCAGATTGGGCTTGTAGAAGATGAGAAGGACGGTGTAGATGGCCAGAAACGCGATGAGGGTGGGGACCCAGTCCCAGATATCTCCCTTCTCGACAAGGTCCTCCCGCTCAGGGTCCCGCATTCCTCTCCTTCCAAAGCACCATCCGTAGCCGTAGCAACGCCAGCATCGTGCGCGGTATGCGACGTACTATAGACGAACGCGGTTTCCTTTTCTCCTCGACGGTGACGGGGATCGCCCTGACCTTCACGCCACCGCGCCGCGCCCTGATGATCAGTTCGGTGTCGAAGATGTCCTGCCTCATGACGGTCTGAGGCGCGTACTTTCGGACCACCTCCCGCCGCAGCGCCTTCATGCCATGAGTATCGTCCATACGCGGGTCGAACAAGAGTCTCAGGATGATGGTGAAGCCGTACGAGATGAAATGACGGATAGGAGAGCGCTTGTCCTCCGCGCCCTCCATGAGCTTGCTGCCCACCACGATCCCAGCGCCCGCATCGAGCAGATCGCCTGCCGCGAGCAGGAAGGGGACGTCGTGGAAGTCGATGTCGAAGTTGACGATGTAGTCGCCGCGCCCGGCCAGCATCCCGGTCTTCATCGCGTACCCGTAATCGGGCACGGGGACCATGAGGGCCTGGATACGCGGATGGCCTGCCGCCAACGCATGACACATATCGGGCGTCGCATCGACGCTGCCGTTCTCAGCCAGGATGAGCTCGTAGTCGACGCTCCGAGCGTCCAGTTCGCCCACCAGCTCGGCGACCTCAGCATCGAGACACTCGGCCTCGTTGTGGACGGGGATGACGATGGAGAACCGGGGAGGCGGGCCAACAGGCGCGACGGCATCGGGCGCGCCGGGGGCGGGCGCTGCAGCCGGCGCCGCTTCCGGCGCTTCCGGCGCGGAGAAGGCAGGATCCAGGGGGCCGCCGATCAGATCAGGCATCTTCGTCCTCTGCCATCGCGTCCTTGCCCACGGCTTCCGAAGCCGCCTCCTGTTTCTTGAGCGCCGTATGTCGGAAGGCAAGATACCGGCTTCCCAGGAAATTCCAAATCACAGCAACCACCGCCGCGATGAAGGCCTTGCCCTCGCGGGCCGCGAACGACCCCGACGTGGTCCACAGCCCGAGCAGGCTGAAGACCACGATGTTGATGATGAGGGGGGGCAGGTTGACCGCGAAGAACACGGCGAACTCCCTCCTGCCCCGCCCGGAGTCCTTCGCGCTGAACGTCCAGTACTTGTTCCACACGAAGCTGTTGCAGATGCCCAGGATGTAGGAGATGGTCTTCGCCGCGATCTCGGGCATCCCCGGAATGAGGGTCAGAAGGTAGAAGGCCCCCAGATCCACGAGAGTATTGAGCAGGCCCACGACGACAAAGCGCACGGCCTGCCCCGTGATACGGTCACGGCGCAGGAGGCGAGGGACGAAGGAGGGTATGCGGCTGGAGATCACGGGCTATATGCTAACATCCCCGTCGCCCATGGCACCGCCTCCCGACATCCAGGCAGGACCCGGGAAGACCGTGGCTTTCCGCACCATCGGGTGCAAGCTCAACCAGTGTGAGACCGCCCAGATGCAGGAGTCCCTTCTTGCCGAGGGCTACCGGTTGGTGGAGTGGGATGCCGCCGCTCAGATCCGGGTGATCAACACCTGCACCGTTACCGCGAAGAGCGATCGCACCTGCCGCCACGAGATCCGTCTGGCCAAGCGGATCGACCCCGAAAGCACTATCGTGGTCACGGGCTGCTACGCGCAGATCGACCCCGATGCGGTAGCGGCCATCCCCGGCGTGGACCTCGTGCTCGGCAACCTGGACAAGCTGCGGCTCGCCGAGCACCTGACCGCCATCGACGCGGCTCCCGGCACACGTGGCTCCGGGCGGCGTAGCCACAAGCCACGACGCGGCCCTCTCGGTGTCGCCCTATCCAGACCACCCGGAGTTCGAGGGCGAGTTCTTCAGTCACTTCTACGGCTACACCAGGGCTTTTCTCAAGATCCAGACCGGCTGCGATTGCCGCTGTGCCTACTGCATCATCCCTCTTGCGCGAGGTCCCGCACGCAGCATGCCCGGAACCGATGTTGTCAAGGAGACAGGCCTGCTTGCCGCACGCGGGTTCCGGGAGATCGTGCTGACCGGCATCAACCTCGGCAGCTGGGGTCACGACACCGGCGAGGGGTCGTTGGCGGACCTGCTCGAGGCCCTGCTTGATCCCGCCACAGTGGGGCCCGACCGCTATCGCCTGAGCTCCATCGAGCCCCTGGAGGTCGACGCTGCGCTCATGGATGTGGTCGAGGCGGCCGGCGACCGAGTCGCCCATCACTTACACCTACCGCTCCAGAGTGGGAGCGACTCGGTACTCCGCCGTATGCACCGTCCGTATGGGGCGGCCGAATACCTCGCGGTGGTCGACGAGCTGTCCCGTAGATTCCCTGATGCCGCCCTGGGTGCCGATCTCATCACCGGCTTCCCCGGCGAGACAGACGACGACTTCCGCGAGACCCTCGCCTTCATCGAGCGGGCTCCCCTCACGTATCTTCACGTCTTCAGCTACAGCGATCGCCCAGGGACGGCGGCCTCGGCGATGGCGCCGAAGGTCCCTGCAGACACCATCCGCGAACGTAGTCTCCGCCTTCGCGCGTTGGGAGAGCGTAAGAAGGCTTCGTTTTGCTCTAAGGTGAGAGGGACGGAGCAGCGAGCTCTGATCCTCCGGGAGCGGGACTCCGCCGAACGGCTGGTGGGTATAACCGGCAACTATCAAGAGGTTGTCATCGACGGGGGCGACGAACTGAAGAACCACTTCGTGCAGGTACGGCTCGATGAGGTCCTTGCCGACGGCCGCTGGGAGGCCGGCATCCTGAGTGTGGAGGAGTGGAGCTGATGCGGGCGCTGGTGCAGCGCGTGACCCAGGCTTCGGTGGAGGTCGACGGCGTGGTCGTCGGCGAGATAGGCTCGGGACTCCTGGTGTTCGTGGGGGTGGGTCGAGACGACCTCGCGGCTGACGACCGTGGCCCGACCCCTCGGCCGGCGGCCGGTGCGGCTGCTCCCGACGCCTCGCCGGAGACGGGGTCCGGGAGAAGGGCGGCCGGCGCGGCGCTCGCCGCTGCGCTGGCGGACAAGGTGGCCAACCTGCGCATCTTCTATGATGCGGAGGGCAAGTCGAATCTGTCGCTGCTCGATGTGGGAGGGGCGGCCCTGGTGATCAGCCAGTTCACGCTGTATGCCGACTACCGGCGCGGGCGGCGCCCGTCCTTCAGCGACGCCGCCGACCCGGCGCCGGCTGAGACCTTGGTGGGGACGTTCCGCCAGGCGCTCGAGCGGCTGGGAGTCCCCACGGCGACAGGGAAGTTCGCGGCCCACATGGTGGTCTCGCTGGTCAACGACGGTCCCTACACCGTCCTGGTCGACACCGATGCCCTGGCGGCTCCCCGTCGGGGATCGCGTGACTGTGTTCCGGGCGGCCCGGCCACGGCGACCATTGCTCCAGCCGAGGACGGGTGACATGCGCCTGCCCGACTACCACACCCATACAGTCCGGTGCGGCCACGCCTCGGGTTCACCCGCAGCCTATATCGAGACGGCCCAGACGGCCGGTCTCCTCGCTCTCGGGGTGGCCGACCATCTGCCGCTGCTACCCCACCACGACGCGGAGCTCTCGATGGAGATCTGTGAGCTCGGCGATTACGTCACGGAGGTCCGGCAGCTCAAGGAGGCCTTCCCCGGATTCGTCGTTCTCGGCATCGAGGCCGACTACCGCCCCGACACCGTCTCCGACGTACGTTCCCTTCTCCAAAGCCAGCCCTTCGACTACGTCATCGGCTCGGTCCATCACCTCGGACGAGTGGGGCTTCGATGACCCCCGGCAGATCGACGGGTACGACTCCCGGGACATCGACGACGTGTGGGTGGACTATCTCGAGCTGGTAGGAGAAGCGGCCGAGTCGGGGCTCTTCACCATCCTAGGCCACCTCGATCTGGTCAAGAAGTTCGGCTACCGGCCTTCGAGGACCTTGGATGTCGAACTCGACCGGGTGGTGGAACGCATCGCTCAAGCTGGAGTGCTGATCGAGATAAACACCGCCGGCCTGCACAGACCGGCGCAGGAGGCCTACCCGTCGCCCGACATCCTCCGAAGGCTGTGCGCGGCCGGGGTTGCCATCACTTTCGGCTCTGACGCCCACCGTCCCGAAGAGGTGGGCCGCGACTTCGCTCACGCCGTCGATCTGGCCCGGGCCGCCGGATACGAGGAGTTCGCGTTCCTCGAGCCCGACCCGGCAGGCGGGCGGGCGCGCGTGGGCCTTCGCACTCTCCCCGCCCAGCGGACCCCGTCGTCATGAAGACTGTCGGCAAGAAGGCCGCTGTGATCTTCAACCCGTCATCGGGCAGGGCGAGGGGAAGCACCATCGCCGCCACCGTGGAGAAGCAACTGGCCGGCTACGGAGTGGAGTGCGACCTTCATGCGACCGGGTATCCCAAGGAAGCGATCAGCCTCGCCGAACGCTACGCGCCTGAAGTGGATATCGTCATCGCCATCGGCGGGGACGGCACCATCAATGAGGTCGCCAACGGCATCGCCGCGGCGCGGGACAGGGCCGGTGAGGCCTGGCACCGACCCCGGCTCGGCATCGTGCCCGCGGGAACGGTCAACGTGCTGGCGCTGGACCTCCATCTTCCCTTCCGCGTAGAGCGAGCCTGCCGGGTGATAGCGGAGGGCAAGACCATGGCCCTCGATCTCGGTAAGGTCAACGGGCACAGGTTCGTGCTCATGATGGGCGCCGGCATCGACGCGCTGACGGTCCGCAACCTCGACCTGCAGGCGAAGAGACGTTTCAAGGAGCTGGCCTTCGTCGGCGCCGGGCTCAAGGAGGTCCTTGCCCAGGTGCCGCCGGTCTTTGTCGTCCGGACCAACGGAACCGAGTATCACGCTACCTTCTTCGTAGCCGGCAACAGCCGCTACTACGGAGGACGGTTCGGCGTGACGACCGCAGCCGACCCCACGGACGGCATCCTTGACCTGGTCCTCTTCACCGGCACGAGTCGTGCCGCACTCGGTGCTTTCTGGTTGGAGGTACCGAGCGGGCTGCACCTGCACAACCGCAACGTGCTCTACCTTCACTCGGATAGGGCGGAGGTGTTCCCTCTGAACGAACGGGGGGGGCCCATCTGGTACCAGACCGACGGCGAACTGGCGGGAAGTCTGCCGGCTACCGTCGAGATCGACCCGCACGCCATCGACGTGCTGGTGCCCTGAGCGCTACCTCAGCACTCCCCTCACATCCAAAGCGTCGAGGTTGATGGTGGTGCCGGAGGAGCCGGCAGTCTTGGTCCCCGTCCAGGAGAAGGTGACGGTATGGTCGCCGGGAGTGAGCCAACCACTCGACCACACTGACTGCTTGTAGGCGGTGGTGGAGCGGTAGAGGCTGACGGCCGCGGGGGGCTTCCCGTCGATGGAGACGCTCGCGTTGCCGTAGCTTGCCGCCTTCTTGGCGATGATAGAGAGGCTTACCCCGGTGAAGTTGATGGTGACCGAGCCGGTCTTGTTGATGGAGCGGTAGGAGCCGCCGGAGAGGTAACTGCTCGAGCCCAAGGTCCAGGCGGAGAGTGAGGGGTCCCAGATCAGCGTAGAAGCGGTCTGTTCCACCCGGGTGCTCGCGACCAAGCTGCCGGCCACGTCCACCCTGTCCACGTTGATGTACTTGCCGACACCGCTGTCCTTGTGACGGACGATCTTGACGAAGTGATAGCCGCTCGGCAAGGGCCCGCTCGACCACACCTTCTGCTGGTAGGAGACGCTCGAGCGGTACAGATCGAGGGCCTCCACAGCCAGGACGCCGTCGAGATAGATGTCGGCTTTGCCCATGGTGGTGCCCCGCGTGGCGATCCAGTCGAGCCGGGTCCCGTTGAAGGGGATGACCACCGCGGCGCCTGCTGTGCTCGAGCGCAAATAGCTTCCCCCGGAGGCCGAAGCGGTCGAAAAGGTGGACCAGGTACCGGAATAGACCAGACTGGTGGAGGACTGCTGATAGGTGGCCGGCGGGGCCACGAACATGTAGTCGTCGGCAGAGGTGTCTAGGGTGGTGCCTCCCAGAGCCACCACCTGCACGCGCACCGGACCCGCAGAGCGGGCAGGTGAGACGGCGGTGATCTTGGTATCGGAGTTCACGGTGTAGCTCTTGGCCGCGGTGCCGCCGAAGGTGACGGCGCCCGCGCCGGAGAGACCTGCGAACCCGCTGCCCGTGATGACGACGCTGGTGCCCCCGGCGGTGGTGCCCGAGCTGGGGCTGAGACCGGTGATGGCGGGAGCACGGACGTCCACATAGCTATAGTCGTCGGCCGCCGTGTTGGCGGTCGTTCCACCTGGAGTAGTCACCTGCACCCGCGCCTTGCCGGCGGCGTGGGCCGGCGCGGTGGCAGTGATCCTGGTGTTCGAGTCCACGCTGAATCCGGCCGCGAGGCATGCCGTCGAAGGTCACCGCTGAGGCGCCCTCGAAGTTGGTGCCGCTGATGACCACGGAGGTGCCGCCGTCGGTCGACCCGGTGCCGGGGTAGAGACCGGTTATTGTCGGCGGAGCCGAGACCAGCCTCCCAAGCACATCCACGGCGTCCAAGGTCACGTACTTGCCCGCGGGACTAAGTACATTCCGGGAGATCTTGACCCGGTGGAGTCCTGCCTCGATGATCCCCGTGGACCAGACGTGTTGCTCGTAAACCGCGACCGGATTGGAAAGGTCGATGGTCGTCACCAGGGCGTCATCGACGTACACGTCGGCCTTGCCGGTGGTGGTTCCCTTCATGGCGATCCAGTCCAGCCGGGTACCGCTCGAAGTAGATGGTGACCGAAGACCCGCTCGCGTTCGCCCGGAAGTAGCTACCCCCAGAGGCCGGGGAAGTGGCCGGGGGCGTCGGGTACCTGTACCACGTGCCGGAGTAGACGATATGGGGATCGGTCTGCTCGTAGCGCGACAGATACGTGTAGTCGTCCTTGGCGCCGGCCGGGTCGGAGGACCCCCGGGTCGCGTTCACCACTACGTCCACGGTTCCGGTGGCGGTACGAGAGGGAGCTACCGCGGTGATCCGGTTTGCCGAGTTCACTTTGTAGCTGGTCGCCGGGACCCCGCCGAAGGTGACGGCTGAGGTCTCGGTCAGACCCACGAAGCCCGGTGCCGTTGATGACCACCGAGTTGCCCCCCTTGATGGGACCGGAAGTGGGGGTAAGCGACGTGACGGCAGGCAGGGGGAGCGTGGTGGTTATGGCCGCCGCCGCGTTCAGTCTGCCGCCGGTGAGGCACAGACCGGAAAGGGCCTCTTTGGGGTCCGCGCTCACGAGGATGCGGTCGATCCGGGTCGCGGCCGACTCCGAGGGGGCTATGGAGGCCAGAAGCGCGACCGTCCCAGCAACATACGGCGCGGCCATCGAGGTGCCGCTGAGGAACACGCATTCGTCGGGAACGAACGAGGCGATACCCACATCGTCGATGTAGACCCCGTCGTAGGTGTACGACTCGTCGCGTGACCAGCCGGAAACGGATCCGGGCCTCAGCGGTGAGGACCTCTTCGGGCAACGGCGTGTTGTAGTACCCGCCGGTCTCGGTCCCGGTGAGATACCCCAGGGTGATCCACGTCGCTCCCCCGTCGCCTGAGGTCTCCACGATGAGCCAGTCGTAGCCGTCCTCCAGCGCGAAGGCCGCGAAGAACCCGAGTGCGGTGTCGTGCCTACCCAGGGCACGCAGATCGAGCGACCGAGTGCTCAAGCTGGAGTCGGCACTATTCTGGTACTTGCCGTTGGGGCTGTCGCTCCAGGAGTGGGTACCGCTGACATGCGCCTCGGTGGTGATAGCCCAGGTCGCCCTCGGCCTCCCACTGCTCCGGCCCCGACTCCATGTCGTCGAAGAAGGGATCGCCCGCTTCCGGATAGTAGAACGGGTAGCCGGGGACCGTGCTCAAGATGCTCTTGCCGGGGGCGAAGACATCCACGCTACCGGCCCCGTAGTTGGAGCCGCCCGCGCTGTCGAAGAAGGCTCTGGTGTCCCAGGCGTCGCTGGCGCCCACCGACACGATGCACGAGCACGCGTACGCCGCGGGATAGAACGGGACTGCGTCCGTGTTGGTGGAATCGTTGCCTGCCGCCGCGCAGAAGACGATCCCGGCGTCACCTGCCGCCTTGATCGCATCGACGAGGGCGTCGTCATAGCCGCCGTAACTACCCCACGAGGCGTTTATCGCCACGATGTTGACCCCGTGGTTGACCTTCATATCGATGGCGTAGTGGATGCACTCGATGGCGCCGACGTCCTCTCCCGACCCGTCAGCGCCGAGAAAGCGCAGGGCCATGATCTTGGCCTGCCAGGCGACCCCGGTCACGTCAAGACCGTTGTTCCCCGCAGCTGCCGCCGTTCCGGCCACGTGGGTCCCGTGACCGTTCTCGTCCCAGGGATCGGAATCCCCCGAGTAGGCGTCGATGCCGTGCACGTCGTCGACGTAGCCGTTGCCGTCGTTGTCGACACCGTCACCCGCGATCTCTCCCGGGTTGACCCACATGTTGGCGGCAAGGTCTCGATGCGTGTAGGCCACTCCCGAGTCGATCAAGGCCACCACCGCATCGCTGCTGCCGGTGGTGAGATCCCAGGCTTCGGGAGCATCGATATCGGCATCCACCACGCTGCCCCAGGTGCCGGGGTTGTCGAGCCCCCAAAGATCTCCGAAGCGCGCGTCGTTGGGCGTGCTGCAGATAGTGTTGACGTTGTTCGGAGAGACCCGCACGACCCCCGGAGCCTTGCGCACCTTCTCGGCGAGCTCCCTGGTGTTGAGTGTCTTCGAGGTGTAGACGGCCCGCGGGCGAGAGCCGTCCTTGCCGGCCTGGATCTGGTCAACAATCATGTCCCCGCTCTGCGCCGCCTGGCGCATAGTGGTCTTGGAGGTGCCGGGCGCGAACTCGACGATCACGCCGTTGGTCGCAGCGGCCTTGGACTTGATGGAGCTCCGGCGCCGACCACGAGCTGACAGGGACGCGCGAGATGAGTCGCAGACCGCCCGACGGCGCGGCGGCCTGCTCGCCGGCAACCTGCGTCCCAGCGGCCTGCACCCCGGCCGGCGGGGCTCCGCCGCTCGGCTTCGCCTGCCGCCGCCGGGTCCGACCGGGCGACGGACGAGAACCCGACGATGACCAGACGAGCGGCAGAAGCAGTGCGAGGACGGCGATACCCCCCACCCTCAGACCGGTGCCGCCGAGTGCCGCTCATCCGCATCGTATCCTCCACTGTTCGCCGTCGCTGGCGCGGGTGGCCGGCAAGCGCTCCCGGGCCGTTCGACCCGGACGCGCGTCACTGTCGTGGTCATAACCGGTAGTGTAGCCCGCCGCGGTCTTCGTCGTCGCTCGCCCGTTCGGTCAGCGCCAGCCCGGCGGGCCAGCCTCGCCGGCCGCAGCGCCGGGCGAGCGAGGCGCCGCCTCGCCCTCCGAGACCTATTCCGCCGCCGTCGGCATCGCGACGAATCCGCGCTGCAGAGCCAGGGCGAGGACCACAAGGCCTCCAAAGACCTCCAGGAGAGGGAGCCCGAACGTGAAGTGGGCCCGGCCCACCACGTACACCGCGACCACCGTGACCACCAGGGCAAGGATGGCCCACATCGCCAGCCGCAGGAGCACGAACAGGAAACTGAATCCTGTCGTGTCGAGCGCAGCCACGTTGATCAAGTTCGCCGACACCCTTCCCCCGCGGCGAGCCGAGAAGGCCGCGGCCAGCACGACCACCAGAGACAAGGGGATCACGAGCAGCATCATCGTGCCGAAGGCGCCGGCCGTCACGTACCCGAGCGCGGTAGCGCCCGCCACAGCGAAGACCCCGGCCACCACCACGATCGCAGTGGGCAGCAGGCAGTGCAGCCACAGGACCTTGTCGAACGGCCAGGGCAAGAACAGGCGCGCCGTCGCCGGGGAATCGACTTCAAGCCGGAGCGGCTCGAGCAGAGAGGTCGCCGCCAGATAGAGCGCCACCGCCCCGGCCCAGAGCGTTCCCTGGCCGGTCGGCTGCAGCGCCAGGAGTACCATGCCCGCGCCGGCCAGCATGATCCCCCAGCCGAGCCGGACCGGGGATCGGAGCAGCGCCACCGCGCTGTGCCAGGGCACGATGAGGATCTGCCGTCGAGGCAGGCGAACACGCAGGCGCGACTGCCAGGTCCTGGCCCTCGAACCCTTGCCCGCCTGAGCCGACCGTCCGCCAGTCGAGCGCGTGCAGGCTGGCGACCACCTGAGAGCGGGTCCGCGCCCGGCTGCGAAACTCCTCGATGGAACAGCGGCCTGCGGTGCGGAAGAGGCTGATCCCTCCCGCCAGCGCCAGCGCGCACAGAAGAACAAGGCCGATCCACCCCGTACGAGGAGCCCTCCGCCGAGACCGGCAGGATGCCCCAGCCCCAAGGCCCGGACCACAGCCCGGCCGACCTGGCCGTCGACCCGGCCCCCTGGGCAAAGCCCAGAAGGATGGTGAGGCCAAGAGCCGGCAGCGTCAGACGCAGTACCCACAGCGTGGCCCAGCGCAGGCGCTGCACGTGCCAGCTTCCCGCTACGACCAAGACTCCCAAGGCGAAGCCGGCAAGAGCCGCCTTGCCTATCCGGCCCCCGGATTGCGCCGTCCCGGGAGAGACGATCGGCGACGAGAGTGCCGGCCAGCGCTCCGGCAAAGCCCGACGAGGATCCCGCCGTCCCGAGCCGCGGCAGCACCAGATCCTTCCTCCGCAGAGGTGCCGGCAAGACCAGAAGGCAGTCGGGCTCGGTGAACGAGACGAAGCCCTGGACGGTGCTGTAGCGAAAGGCAGCAAGGAAGACCAGCACGATCGCCGGCGCGCCCCAAGCGAAGTGATAGAAGCCGGCGACCTCGAGCAGTAGGGCTCCGAGCCGCTTCGAGAGTCCCCAGAACATACCGACGAGCAGGGCGAGAGTGAGCGCGGACACGTAGAGCGTCTCGGCGCGGGTCGTCCAGGACCGGCCGGGGCGGAGCGAGGCCAGGAGCGTCAGCACACCCCGGGCTTCTACGGAGGAATAGGCATCGTCCCCGGAGGTGTCGGGAGCCAGTAGGACGCCGCGAAGCGACGGCCTCCTAGCCATCGAGGATGTGACCCTCTGCTATGTGAAGGACGCGCGTGGCGACCGAGGCCGCGAACTCCTCCGAGTGGGTCATGAGAAGGATCGCCTTCCGAGCGGCGATCGACTTGAGAAGGAGATCGCGCAGGGCGTCCATCGACGCGAGATCCAGGCCGATGGTCGGCTCGTCGAGCACCAGCACCGAGAAGGGCCGGATGACTCCGCACGCGATGGCCGTCTTCTGCCGCATCCCCCGGGAGAGTTGGGAGGGGAAGAAGTCGGCGCGTTTCTCCAGGCCGAGCGAGCCAAGCAGCTTGTCGCACCGCTGCTCGAGATCGTCTCCGTCCACGCCGTGGGCCGCAGCCACCAGACGAAGGTGATCGCGAACCGTCAGATCCTGATAGAGGTAGGGATTGTCGGGAACGTAGCTGAGATGTTTCCGCGCGCCAGCGCCTCCGCTTCGTGATCGAGAGAAAAGCCGGCGATCCTGACCCAGCCCCTCGTCGGCTCCTGCAGGCCGCTGATCAACTCGGCCGCGGTGGTCTTGCCGCTCCCGTTCGGGCCCATCAGGGCGACGCACTCGCCGGCGGCGATGGTGAGGTCGAGAGCCTCCAGAGCCGCGACCGGTCCGTAGTAGCGGCTGAGGCCGTCGGTCTCGAGCAGGATCTCTGCGGGCTGCTTGGCCGTCTCTGACTCCCTTCGCGCCTTCTGGAGAGCGGAACTGCATTCAGGTGTTCAGGTTACCCCAAGCGAGCCCGAAGGACCGCTGAGAAAACCGTGGGTCGGAACGCGGAGGAGGCGGACTTCGCGCTTCCGCATACCAAAGTCCCGGGCCGAGGCACTTCGCAATTCTGCGTCAATGGGGTGGGCTTGCCGGACGGACTTCAACGGCCCTGACGAGATTCGCTTGGAACCTGCCATCATAAGTTTACCGCGCAGGTAGGGGCTTGCGGCAAGCCCCGGGGTGTGCCGTACAATAGGCGGCCGCAAGCCGGAAAGTACCGGAATGCAGCGCGAAAGGAGCGAGCCGATGGCAGCTACCGACGACCCGAAACCGCAGCGGTTCTACTACGGCACGAAGGCCGAGCTCAAGCCGGGAGACCTGATCGAGCCCGGCGATACCCCCAAGTCCGCTGAGCAGGATCAGACAACCAGGCACGTCTCCCTGACCGGCAACCTCGATGCGGCCGCCTGGGCAGCGGAGCTGACACCCGGCGAGGGTCCCGGCAGAATCTACACAGTGGAACCGACCGGACCGATCACGAAAGACCCCAGCGCGGACAAAGAGTATCCCGTTCCGGCGAAGTCATACTGCTCTCGCGCTCCGCTCCGGGTCACGGGCGAATGCACGGATTCGCAGGGTCACCCGTTGCGCTTCTACCACGGTACGAAGGCTGACCTGAAGCCAGGAGACCTGATCGAGCCCGGCCGTCTTCCAAACATCGGTGAACTGGATCGGCCAACGAACTATGTCTACCTCACCGGCACCTTGGATGCGGCCACCTGGGGGGCGGAGCTAGCCTTGGGCGAAGGACCCGGCAGAATCTACATAGTGGAACCGACCGGCCCCATCATGGACGATCCCAATCTAACGGACCAGAGATTCCCGGGTAACCCCACCAAGTCATACCGCTCCCGGGAGCCATTGCGAGTCATCGGCGAGGTGACGGAGTGGCAGGGCCACTCGCCGGAGGTGCTCAAGGCTATGAAGGATGGCCTCGAGGAACTCAAGCGACTCGGTGCAAAGCGAATCGAGGACTAAGTTGCTCCCCCGTCCCTGCAGGATAAGGAGCGGCCGCGATTGTTGGAGCCGGCGGGGCAGGGGAGCTTCGGGCAGCCGGTCGTGTGCGCTGCTGGACTTGACCCGAAGGAGTGAGAGCCCTGCGGCCCCACGCACGCGATACTCCCGCTCCTGGAAACACGGCCTATTTACAGCGCCTTTCCGGACAATTGGTCGAGAAGATCGGAATGAGGCGGACTTCGCAATTCTGCGAACGTTCCTGTCTCGATGCGCCTGCCACCACCATTTCGCGATCGACACCTTCACGCCCTTTCCCCTCTCCTAGCTACGCCATGGGACAGCCCCGATGGCCCGGGTGCCTGGCAGGCAGAATTGCACAGCTCCTGCTAGCCTATCCCGGGTCTCTGAGTCTCTAAGAGGCCGCCCATGGTTAGCTGCGCAGGAGGATGGACGAATATGGAGTTGGGCTTGACTGATCTTGGTGACACTCCGAAGGTTCTTCACCGGTTTGGATTCTGCATCGCCATCGCCACTGTTGTGGTGACCGTCGTAACCTTCGCCCTGGCTCTGACTGCCCTCCCTAACTCGGTGCCCTATCCCTTCACCGACCCCAGCATCGCCGCTCAGTGGCCTACGGACTACCTCTGGATGTATGCAGGCATGGTGTTGATGCTGCTCTTCGTCGGTCTCTTCGTGGCAATCCACCAGTATGCGTCTCCTTCTCGGAAGGTCTATAGCCTGCTCGGACTGGGCATCGCCGTCGTCGCTGCCGCCATCCTACTCATCGACTACTACATCCAGGTGACCGTTATGCAACCGAGCCTCGACAAGGGGCAGCTCGATGGATTGGCGATCTTCACCCAATACAATCCGAACGGCATCTTCATCGCGCTTGAGGAGATCGGCTACCTACTGATGAGTCTCGCTCTTTTCTGTCTGGCCCCTGTATTTGTGAAGAAGAGCAGGCTGGAGTGGAGCCTCCGCTGGCTCTTCTCGCTGAGCTTCGCGGCGGTGGTCGCCGCGCTCGCCGTCGTCTCGGCATTCCGCGGGATTGATCGCGGTGACGATTTCGAAATCATCGTGATTTCTCTGGTCTGGCTGACTCTGATCGCGGCCGGGGCATTGACGGCCGTCGTCTTCAGACGCGCCATGTCCCGACAGCAGGCTTAGTCCCAGCAGGTCAGTCTGGCGCACGTCACTCCTCGAAACGCGGCCCGATTGCCGCCTTTTCCGGAATGATTGATTGAGAAGACCGGAATGAGGCGGACTTCGCACTTCTGCAACACAAAACGGGCCCGGCTCGCGCAACCGCTCAACCCATGGCTGCGGCCAACTCGCCTCCCCAGCGCCGCGCGCGCTCGAGCTCACCTTTGCGCAAGGGGCCGAACTTGCCGGCGACCGTGAAGCCGACGGGATCCGCGAGGCGGGAGTAGCCCGCCTTCTCCAGCGCCTCGGCGATCGTCGGCGCTGCTTTGCCGAACGGGCCCCGGACCTGGGTGTCGAACGCCGCCGAGCGGCCTTGTCCGGCCGGCAGCCCCTCGAGCCACGAACGCATAGATGGGTGTGAGAGATCAGCCGGTCTGGGTGGCTTGCCGCCGGGGTTGGTGCGCGCGCCCTGGCGCATCTGCTCGGTGGGCAGCTTGAAGCCGAGCACGGGAGCGCCGGCGACGATGAGGTCCACACCCGTCATGGCCTCGCCGGTCGCCTCGGCGGTCGAGAGCGCCCGCGCCTCGGGCCCGATGCCTTCAGCGATGGCGTGGGCGACCGCCGCCGTGTTGCCCCACAGAGACTCGTATACGACGACGACCTTCATCTGGCCGGCCCTCCCGCTTCGTAGGCCGGTGCCGGTGGCATCTCCTGCTCTTCCAGGTAGCGTTTGAGGGAGGCCCAGATGGCCTGCTCCTGACGCCGGCCCATGCGCACGACGAGCGGCGTCAGCAATTTGAGGAGTCCACGCGGCTCGACATTCCACGACCAGCGCATGTGAGTGCCCTCCGGGACGGGTTCGAAGGTCAGGGTCCCGATCATCTCCATGGCCGACATGTGCGTCGCTGACGAAAGCCGCCGGGGTCGCTCGAAGGTGGTGAACTCGATAACCATCTCCGCGCTGCGGCCCATGCTCGTGGTCGTCAGCCCGAAACCGTGTGCCTAAGCCGATGGGCCCCCAGAGATCTGCTCGACGCTGGTCAAGCTGGGGGTTGAAACGTGGCTCGTTGCGTTCATCAGCGACGAAGTCGAACACGACATCTGTCGGACGATTGATGACGATCTCGCCTTCAATTTGGGCCATGCGCGTTTGGCTCCCTTCGGTCGGTGTGCGAGAGCGATTATCCTCTGATCGAGCAAGGTGGTGGCCTTCCGCGCAAGGAGCGAAATCCGCTCACTGCATGTGCGCGAGATCGGTGAGCGACCGAGACTGGACCTGGAACATGAAGGCCAAGCCAGACAAGTTCGGGTTGCCATCATCTATCTCCCCGGGGCACACCAGGGGCTCTACAGGGATCCTATCGGCCGAGGGAGATTTCTTCTGCGGTGACCTGATGGACAGCATGATGGGCAGACCCAGCCTCGCACACGCCAAATCCGCACTCCTGAGAACATGCCCCGTTTGCAGCCCTTTCCGGATGATTGGTTGAGAAGACCGGAATGAGGCGGACTTCTTCCGCATCAAGGTCCGAAGTTCACAGGCCACGGACACCGTGCGCACGCGCATGGAACGTCGGAGACCTGGACCGCAGGTCCTACGCCTTCCAGACCTCCACGGTCACCGGCAACCCGTTGACCTTCAGGTCCTCGCGGTAGGCGCCTTCGGCGTCCGGCCGGCGCCGTGCGTCGCCGGCTCGCCGCCTCATCGCCGCCCTGCCTCCAGGCTCACGGCCAGCGTCTCCTTCTTCACCCAGTCGCCGTGGACCGCCAGCATCTCGGCGATCTCGGCCGGGCCGGCGATGCGCAGGTGGATGCGGTCGTCGATCTGGAAGTCGGCCGCCTTGCGCGTGTTCTGGATGTGATGCACCAGTTCGCGGGCCAGGCCTTCGCGCGAGCAACTCGGGCGACAAGACGGTCGCGATGGCGACGGCGAGGCCGCCTTCGCGCTCCACCTTGAAGCCTTCGCGCTCGTGCGTCTCCACGACGAAGTCGTCGGGGGCGAACTCGTACTCGCGGACAGGCGGCGCCATCAGGCCGTCGGGTTCGCCCGGCCCGACTTCGATCGCCGACGGCACGAGGACCATCACGCGAGCGCCCCGCTCGCGAGCGGTCCCCGGTCTCGTCGGCCGGGAGGGCGGCGACAGCCGCCGCGACCGCCGGCATGTTCTTGCCGAACTTCGGTCCCAGCGTGCGGTAGTTGGGCTTGATCACGTAGCTCACCAGCTCGCTCGCCGATTCAACGAAATCGATCCTTTTTACGTTCAGCTCCTCGGCCACCACCGCGGCCAGGCTCTCCACCGCGGCCCGCTCCTTGGCGCGGCAGGCGACCACGGCCACGGCCGACGGGCTGGCGGGTCTTGATCTGCGAGGCGTTGCGGGCGGCGCGGCCCAGATTGACCACCTGCCGGGCGACGGCCATCCGGAAGGACAGATCGTCGTCGATGAGGGCTTCGTCGGCAGCGGGCCAATCGACGAGATGCACCGACTCCGGCGCTTCCGGCGAACGTTCGGCCACCAGATTCTGATAGAGCTCCTCCGCCAGGAACGGGGTGAACGGCGCCAGCAGCTTGGCCACGGTCACCAGGCACTCGTTCAGGGTGAGGTAGGCGGCGATCTTGTCGGCGTCGGCCTCGCTCTTCCAGAAGCGGCGGCGGCTGCGGCGCACGTACCAGTTGGAGAGCTCGTCCACGAAGTCGGCGATGGCGCGACCGGCGGCGAAGGCGTCGTAGCCGTCGAGCTCGGCGGTGACCTTCTTGATGAGGATGTGCAGGTCGCCCAGGATCCAGCGGTCCATGAGGCTGCGCTCGGCCACGGGCACGGTGCGTTCGCCTGGCCCTCGTGCGCTGCCGGGTCGAAACCGTCGATGTTGGCGTAGAGCGTGTAGAACGAGTAGGTGTTCCACAGGGTCAGCATGAACTTGCGGATGACCTCGTCGAGGTTCTCCGGACCGAAGCGGCGCGGGAACCAGGGCGAGCTGGAGGTGAACAGATACCAGCGCAGGGCGTCGGCGCCTTGCTTGTCGAGGATGGCCCAGGGGTCGATCGACGTTGCCGAGCCGCTTGGACATCTTGCGGCCCTCGCTGTCGAGGATGTGGCCCAGCAGAGCACGTTGCGGTAGCAGGTGTGCCCGGTGAGCAGGGCGCTGATGGCGAGCAGGCTGTAGAACCAGCCCCGGGTCTGGTCGATGGCCTCGCAGATGTAGTCGGCGGGGAAGCGCTTTTCGAACATGTCCCGGTTCTCGAACGGATAGTGCCACTGGGCGACCGGCATCGAGCCCGAGTCGAACCAGGCGTCGATGACGGCGGCCACGCGGCGGGCCTCGGCGCCGCACTCGGGGCAGGCGAAGATGACTTCGTCCACGTACGGGCGATGGAGTTCGAGCGCGGAGAGGTCGCGCGCCGGCCAGCTCGCCCAGCTCTTCGCGGGAGCCGACGACGGTGTCGTGGCCCTTGGCGCAGCGCCAGACGGGCAGCGGCGTGCCCCAGTAGCGGTCGCGGGAGAGCGACCAGTCGATGTTGTTCTCCAGCCACTTGCCGAAGCGCCCGTGCTTGAGGTGGTCGGGATACCAGGTGACCTCCTCGTTGGCGCCCAGCACCGCGTCTTTGCGGGCGGTGGTCCGCACGTACCAGGAGGACTTGGCGTAGTAGATGAGGGGCGTGTCGCAGCGCCAGCAGAAGGGATAGTTGTGCTCGTACGGCTGCCGGGCGAAGAGTAGACCGCGGGCCTCGAGATCGTCCATGATGCCGTTGTCGGCGTCCTTGACGAACATGCCGGCCCAGGGGGTGATCTCGGCGGTGAACTGGGCCTCCTCGTCCACCGGCATGATGACCGGCAGATCGTTGGCCTGGCCGATGATCATGTCGTCGGCGCCGAAGGCCGGGGCGATGTGGACGATACCGGTACCCTCGTCGGTGGCGACGTAGTCCGCGGCGACGACCCGCCAAGCCGGCTTGTCGGGGGTGACGAAGCTGGAAGGGCGGCAGTAGTGGCGGCCGACCAGAGCCGAACCGGGGAAGGTCTCCTCGATGACGGCCTCGGGGCCGAGGACGGCGGTGACCAGGTCGGCGGCCAAGATGAGGTGCTCGTCCCCGAGCTTGGCCTGCGCATACTCGATGTCCGCGACCCACGGCCGCCGCCACGTTGGAGATGAGGGTCCAGGGGGTGGTCGTCCAGACCAAGAGCGAGACCGGCCAGCCGTCGCCGGCGACGGCGGCGGGCCGGCTCCCGGGGCCGCGGGATCGCCCGCCGCGACGGCCCGGCCATCAGTCGGCGCCGCGCCTTCGGCGACCAGCGGGAAGCGCACGAACACCGACGGATCGATCGACCATCTGGTAGCCCGACGCCACCTCGTGCGACGACAGCGCCGTGCCGCAACGCGGGCAGTACGGCACCACTTTGTACCCCTCGTACAGGAGGCCCTGCTTCGCGAACTCCGACAGGATCCACCACACCGACTCGATGTACCCGTCGGTCATCGTCATGTAGGCGTCGTCCAGGTCCAGCCACATGCCGATGCGCTCGGTCATGCGGTTCCACTCGTCCACGTAGGCGGTCACCGACTCCCGGCACTGCCGGTTGAACTCGGCCACCCCGTACGCCTCGATCTGCTCCTTGTGGTCGAAGCCGAGCCGCTTCTCGATCTCCAGCTCCACCGGCAGGCCGTGGCAGTCCCAGCCCGCCTTTGCGGCCCACGTAGAAGCCGCGCATGGTCCTGTAGCGCGGGTAGATGTCCTTGAACACCCGAGCCAGCACGTGGTGGACGCCCGGCTTGCCGTTGGCCGTGGGGGGACCCTCGTAGAACACCCATTCCGGGTTGCCGGCGCGCAGTTCGAGGCTCTTCTCGAAAATGGAGCGCTCTTTCCACCAGCCGAGGATCCGCTCCTCCAGGGCGGGGAAGCTCTGTCCTGTGTCCACCGGTCGATACTGACCTGCCATCTGTCCTCCTAGTCGGCGGCGCCGAAGCGAACTGGCGAGGTACGGCGGCCCGTGCCGCCCGGCGCCGTGCCGCCCGCCCATCGCCCGCTCGGCGAACCTTGCCCCAAAAACAAATACGCCCCGCCCCGCGCTGCGCCTGCCGGCGAATCCGCCGGGGCGCCTGCCCGTCCTGCGACTATCGTCGCAGGACCGGGGCGCGTAGGGACGGGACGTGACCCGCGGTACCACCCTACTTGGCCGGGCGCCGTCTGCCGGCGCTCGCAGCCCTCTCTGCGGACGCATGCGCCCCGTGGCCGCCGGCCGCGCGATCGCGCGGCTGCGGCGCCGATGGCGCGTCTACGCCCCCCTTCTGTTACGGGAAGGACCCGTCCAGATCTACTTGGCTGCAGGCCCGCGATGAACGGCGCCCGTGCTTGTCGTCCACCGCGGCGGGCTACGCCCGCGGCCGGCGGCTCAGCCGTTCGGCTGGCGGCTCGGGGATGATCTTCGGACGCTGATTCTCACCGGGCTCACACCATCCCCGGCTCGCTCGCGAGAAGAGCAGCGCCTACTCGTTCCCGTCATCGCCTTTGCGCTCGGGTAGTGTAGTGGTACGCAGGGGGAACTTCAAGGAGCGGGCACGAGAGGCGAGCGCTAGGACTAAGGAGCCGGTGGCTCCGTGGTCGTGGTGGTGGGAGGCTCCGAGATGACTGATGGGACACGCTTCCCGAGTCACTGTTGTAGTTGCTGTTGCCGGCGAAGGTCCAGGACGCCGTGTGGCTACCGACGTCTCGTGAAGCTGCGACCAAGATTGAGCAGGCCGCTCAGACTCTCGCCCAGACTGCCCCGCTGGCCGAACCGGAGGCGCCGTGAGTAGAAGCCGTCGTACTCGCCGCTCCAGCCTGATACGTGGATCGTGGCGTTCGCCTTGCTGATAACGATGGAGACGCTACCGCTGGCACTGTTGTGGTTCCCGTTCCCCGTGAAGCTCCAAAGCGCGGGGCCGCCAGGCACATTGGTGTAGGTTTGCGCTCCGATGGTCACGAGGCTGCTCAGATTCTCTCGCCGAGCTCCCTCTTGCGTAGGTGAGCGTCGCCCCGTGAGGACTGGCCGTCGTAGGCGCGGTTCTAGCCAGCGACGCTGATGCTCGCGTTCGCCTTCCTTATGACGATGGGAACGCTGCCGCTGGCGCTGTTGTAGTTAGCTGTTCCCGGCTGAAGGTCCACTGCGCGGTGCCACCCGGCACGTTTGTATAGCTGTCGGTGAAGCGCAGCAGGGAGGTGAGGTTCTCACCCTTGGCTCCGGTAGCCGTCCCGCTCGCTCGGTGGGCGCCACCTGTGTACGTGCCGCTCCAGCCGCGCACATCGATTGTGGGATTCCTCTTGGCTATCGTCAGTGTGCCGGTGGCCGTGCCTTGGTACTGGGCGTCGTCGATTGTCGCGGTCACCGCATAGGTGCCGGCATTGTCGGAGAGCATCCACGGCTTGTCTCCCTGGCTGTACGTGATGCTGAACGATCAGCCCGTCCGGATTGGGTCTTACCGCGGAGTTCGCAGGCGAACCGGTGTATGTGGCAGTCAGACCGCTCAGAGTCACCGTCGCCGGGAGCTTGTCCGCGAGCGGTGGTAGAGCGACCGCGTGGCCGTCGTCACAGGTGGTGCTGGGAAGCAAGGTGGTGGTCGTGGCATCGGTCGGCAGCACCGCCCGCACGGTGGTCGAGGTGCTGGTGCTGGACGCCACCGCGGTGGTATCGGTGGCCGCGGTGTCCTCCGCTCTGAACACGACGACCAGGAGCACGATCGCCAGTCCGAGGATCACGATCACTGCCGCCAGGAAGTAGGGCGCCCAGTTGCGCCGCACCTCGAACATCCACGATCTGCCGCGTCGATGAAGCCCCCCTCTTCCGGCCCGGGCGCGCCGGAGGTCGGCGGGGGAGCGGCTCCGGCCCCAGTCGTCGAGGCACCCGTGCCTGCTGCGGCCGTCGCGGCCACGGCTGCACCCCCGGTACCGGCGGCGCCCCCGGTGGTCGCCGCGCTCGCAGCCGCCGCAGCGCCGGCAGCCGCGGCCGTTCCCTCTCTGCTCTTCCCTTTCGCCTTCGGGGTCTTGCCCTTGGGTTGGGCTCCGGCCTTGGCGGCGCCTGCTCCCGCGGCCAAAGCGGCTCCAGCCGCGAACCCCGCGCCCTTGAGGGATGACGCGGCCGGCCTCAAGGCCTCGAGGAAGCGTGTGGCATCGGCGAAGCGAGAGCCGGGATCCCTGGCCATCGCCGTCGCGACCATGGACCTGATGTCCGCTGTCAGACCGGGTACCGCGTTCTGAGCGACCTCCGGATACGGCCGGTAGACGATCCGGTACACCACCGTCCCGGGCGGCGCTCCCTCTCCCGCCGAGAACGGATTCCTTCCCGTCAGCATCTCGTAGGCGATGACCCCGAGGGCGAACACGTCCGTGCGCGCGTCCACGAAATCGCCGCTGATGAGCTCAGGAGCCATGTACCCGGGGTTATCGGGAAGCCCGGATTCCCCCGCGGCGCTGGGCTCGTCACCCGGGGCTTCCGCCTCGGGTTCGGCGAAGGTCGCCCGACCGTCAGCCGCGAGATGTATCACCTCAGGGGTAATACGGCCATTGACGGCCCCCCCAGCGTGGACGGGCTCGAGGCCGGTCAGCAGCTGCTCCAGGATGGCGAGAGCTGCCTGTGGTTCGATCGGACCCCGCTCCAGCCTCTGGGCGAGGGTCTCGCTCTGGGATTGTGAGAACTCGGTCACCGAGCCGCCTCCGTCGCTACACCGGTACACCCGCGTGAAGGACCGGATCCACGCGCGCACAACCGGCCACAGAAGTATGCCAGCGTCGGGAACATCTGGCAATGGCTCCTGGGTCAGAGACGGGGACAAGGCGTCCCCGCCGGTCGTGCGGCGACAACGTGTCATGCCTGCATAGGCGGGGTACAATTCGCGTCACACCATGGGGAGGTAGTCATGCCCGAATGGTTCTTCGGCCGTGCCCAGACTGCCGGTCCGGCACAGTCGTAACAAGACGATCCGTTCGCGGTGGCTGATGCCGCTGGTGAGGCCCGAGTCGACGAAGTTCGCGGCAACTCTGCCCCGGCCGTTCTTCAGGACGACGAGATGATCGAGGTGGCGCAGCGGGCCGCGCAGATCGCGGCGGGGATAGGCTCCGTCATCCTCGGCAAGGAAGAGGTGATCCGCGCGTGTGTCGTGGCTCTGCTGGCGGGAGGCCACGTGATCGTCGAGGACTTCCCGGGAGTCGGCAAGACGCTCCTCGCCAAGTCGCTCGCCAAGACGATCGACTGCCGCTTCGCCCGGGTCCAGTTCACTCCCGACCTCCTGCCCGGCGACGTGACCGGCGTGACCGTCTTCAACCAGAAGAGCGGGGAGTTCGAGTTCCGGCCCGGTCCGATCTTCGCCAACATCGTGCTCGCCGACGAGATCAACCGGGCCTCGCCCAAGACGCAGTCGAGCCTGCTCGAGTGCATGGAAGAGCGCCAGGCGACCATCGACAACGTGACGCACCCGATAGAGCCCCCGTTCATGGTCATCGCCACGCAGAACCCCATCGAGTACGAGGGCACCTACCCTCTGCCCGAAGCGCAACTCGACCGCTTCATGATGCGTCTCAGCCTCGGCTACCCCTCGCCCGAAGCGGAGGAGAACATCATCCACGAGCAGACGTCTCACGACCCGCTTGCCGAGCTTCGCCCGGTGCTCGACGGAGCTGAGGTGCTTGCCATGACGCAGGCGGTCACCCGGGTGCGGGTCGCGCCGGCGCTGCGCGAGCTACGTCGTCGACCTGCTCGCCGCGACGCGCCAGCAGCGGGAGATCTACCTGGGCGCCAGCCCCCGGGCCGGCATCGCCCTCACCAGGGCGGCCAAGGCTCTCGCCCTGCTGCGCGGCCGGGATTTCGTCGTTCCCAAAGACATCAAGGACCTCGCCGTGCGGGTGCTGGCCCACCGGCTCATGCTCTCTCCCGACGCCAAGGTGCACGGGGTGAGCGCCGAGAACGTGGTGGCCAGACTGCTCGAGACGGTGCCGGTCCCGCAGACCGGGGGGTAGAGCGTGCCTCGCCCCACAGGCCGCGGCCTCGGCGTCCTCGGCCTCGCCGCCGGTACCTACTCTGGCGGGGCGGATGCTCGGGACCTGGGAACTGTATCTCATCGCGTTCGCCTTCGTCGGCGGTAGCGGTCGTCTCCTGGCTGCTGGTGATGCTCACCGGCAGACGGATCCAGGTGACCCGCTCCCTTACTCCTGAGCGGCCGGTCGCCGGTGACGAGCCGGAATACGCGATCGAGGTCAAGAATGCCTCTTTCTTGCCGGGGCCGCAGCTGACGCTGCGAACGCCCACCGCGGGGCTGACGGGCGACGATCTGGAAGCCGAGATCGAGAGCATGGGACCGCGAGGGAGCCAGGTGCTCAAGACCCGCATGGGGCGGGTGAACCGGGGAGTGCACACCCTGCCCGAGCCCGAAGCCGTCGCCGAGGACCCCTTGGGTATCGCTTCCGCCACTCACCGAGTGGGGGCGCCGATGACGGTGACCGTCTATCCCCGCATCGCCTTCCTCAGGTCGTGCGTACTCCACCCCGAGCTGGGCCTCAAGCAGGACTGGGCGGGGCAGAAGGGGTTGCCGACGCCGGGAGCGTCGGAGTTCCGGGGCATCCGCCCGCACCAGCCGGGAGAGCCCCTCAGCCACATCGACTGGAAGAGCACGGCCAAGACCGGCGTCCTCATGTTGCGCGAGATGGAGGAACCGGCCGGCGCCGACATCACCCTCCTTCTGGACGGCAGCGCCGACCAGGTGGTCGGGAGCCCTCCCGAGACCAACTTCGAACTGGCGGTCCGTGCGGCGGGCAGTGTCGCCGACTACGCTCTCCGCGCGGGGCGCGGAGTCACGCTCATCTGCCACGAGAGGAACCGGCGGCAGGTCCGGCTCACCCCGGACGGCGGGGGACGGCGGGCTCTACTCGAGGCGCTCGCGCAGACCGACGCGGACGCGACCGCTCCTCTCGCCCTGGTGCTCCGCCGGCTCCTCAGCGATCGCCTGTCCCCTCTGCGCTCCCAGACGCTCACCCTGGTGGGCATGACCCTCGACGCCCAGATGGCCCGCGCCCTTATCGGCCTGCGGGAGGACGGGGTGCGACTGGCCTTCTTGTATGTGCCCGGGTTCTCGTTCGCCCGAGCGGGCGCCGGCGCGCCGCTCCTGCCCTTCCTCCCGGCGCGAGATGCCGGAGACCGCGGTGACGCCGCGGCGCCGGCTACGAGCCGGCCGACTCCCACGGCCAGCCGGGCGAGCTGCCGGTCGATACCCGGTCGCTGTTGCTGTCGCTCTCGTCCTCCGGGGTGCGCTGCCTCACCCTTACCCAGGGCGACGACCTCGTGAGAAGCCTGTCGTCGTGGCAGAGGCGGGCGACCGGGCCGGGTGGCCGCGGGATGAAGATCTTCCCCCGCTTCCTCTATCTCCTTTGCTTCATCGGCATGGCCGCCTCAGCGGCCCTGGCCCTCGACCGGGTGCTTCAGCCATCCATGTCCGACCATCCTGCTGCGGGCCGTGATAGTCGCTTCCTTGTGCGGAGCCGCCGGCCTCGTCTACCGCAAGGTCTGGGCGGTCTCGCTCGTGCTTCTTCCGGTCGGCGCCTATCTGCTGCTTCGCACGACCATCCCGCCGACGGTGGACGTCGAGGGGATCGGCGGCCTGTACCGTTTCTACGTCGAACAGTTGGGCGCAGGCGCGGCCCAGTACACAACCAGGTTCTTCCCGCTCAATCTCACGGGCGCTCCCGAGTTGCGCCTGCTGCTGGCCTCCATCGTGTACTGGCTCACTGGAATCGCCTCCCTGCTGGCGCTGAGCCTGCGCCGGCCCATACCCGGCATCACGGTGGTGCTGGTGCTGCTGGGCTTCAGCTTCACCGTGGACACCGTGCCGCGAGTGGTCGGACTCGCCGTCCTCTTCCTCGTCCTCGCCGCCTGTGTGCTGGTCCTGGCTCGCAGCCTCGAGCGGCGCACCTGGCGACTGCGGGACGCGATACCCGGGGTGGCTGTGGGAGCGATGGCCTCGCTGCTGGCCATCGTGCTGCTCGGCGCGGCGCCGTCGGCGGCCGCCGCCCCCTGGCAGGACTGGCGGACCTGGAACCCCTTCAACCAGGGCAGTTCCATCTACTCCTTCAACTGGCTGCAGAACTACCCGCAACTGCTCGATCCGGCCAACAACGTCGTCATCATGAAAGTGCAGTCGTCCCGGCCCTCCTACTGGCGGGCGAACGCGCTCGATTCGTTCACCGGGCGAAGCCTGGGTCTCGTCCCAGAGCTTCCTGCAGAACATCGAAGCGGGACGCAACAGCCGACCGGCTACGTCTACTCGATACCCGCGGCCGAGCCCTGCCACCGAGGAGCCAGGCGGTCACCGAGCAGCTTCCGGGTCCGGTCGGTGCTACACCAACTACTTCTTCACCGGAGGCGATCCCCGCTCCCTCACCCTCAACCAGGACGTCGTCGTCCGCATGAACGACACGCGCTCCCTCCACGTGGTCAATGCGCTCGGACCTTCACTCGACTACAGCGTCAGCGCGGTGATCCCCGAGAGTGACGCCCAGTTCTCTGGTCGGCCTCGGGTCGGACTACCCGGAGACGGTCCAGCGCTACCTCGAACTGCCGTTCCCCGAGCCGGCCAGATCGGGGGGCCGGACAAGGACGCCGCCTGGCGCGCCACCCTGAGCGAGTCCGCTCCCGACGGCTGGCAGTGGGCGGATCTCTATTCTCTGAACCGGACGATCGTCGAGGACGCGACGGATCCCTATGAGATCGCCCTGCGGCTGGAGCAGTACCTCCGGCTGACCTACGACTACACGCTGGAGCCGCCGGCGAGCGACTACCCCTCGCCGTACGCCGCCTTCCTCTTCGACACCCACGCCGGATACTGCCAGCACTTCGCCGGCACCATGGCGATGCTCCTCCGCTTCAACGGGGTACCGGCGCGGGTGGCCGTCGGCTTCACCACCGGCGAGCGTGGAATCCAGGGCGTCTACTCGGTGGCCACGAACAACGCCCACGCTTGGGTGGAGGCGTACTTCCCCACCGTCGGCTGGGTGGCGTTCGACCCGACTCCCGGCCGGAGCCTGCCCGACTGCCGGCGCCTCCTCGACCAGCCCGGGGTTCGATGACCCCTTCGCCTCCGAGTCGTCCGGACAGTCCACCGTGACCACCAACGCCCCGGCCCGACCGACTTCCCCAACAGGCAGAACGGCGGCGGCGACGACGGGACAGGACTCGGCGCCCAGTTCGAGTTCAGCTCGGTGCCCTGGCTGCCCTGGGTGCTCGGTCGTGCTGGCGCTGCTGGTCGCCTGGCCCGTCGGTAGGAAGTTGTGGCGCGAGAGAGGTCTGCGGCGCGGGACCGCTGGACCAGCGCTTCGCCGCCTCGCTGCGGCTGCTGCGCGCCGGCCTCTCCAGCCTACGGGGTGGCGGCGACGCAGCAGCCGGACCATCGAGGAGGTGCTCGACATCAGTCGAGACCCACCTGGGAGCTGAAGCGCGACCCGGTCCTCGCCGCCCGCGCGGGTGCCGTCCTCTTCGGCGGACGGCCGGCGACAGAGGCGGACCTCGAGCGGGCCGAGGCGTTCCGCCGGGAAGTGGAGATGCGGCTCCGCAAGCGCCACGGTTGGTCAAGGCGATCTTACCTGGTACGGCGTGCCGCCCGGCCGGGGCCGCGGCTCGAGAGACATACCGAGTCCCCGATCTCACCGAGGCTGCGCCGGCGCGCAGCTTGAAGCCGGGCGCCCACACGGGCGGCGCGCCAGACGCCGTCCTGCGGTCGCAATGCTTCCTCTGATATACAATTGACGCATGCCTGCCACCAAGCTCAAGAGCGGGGGAGAAGAAGCCGGTCTTCGACCCTGCGCGCTGCAAGCGCTGCGGTATCTGCGCCCACTTCTGCCCGTTCGGACGCGATCGCTCAGAGGGAGGATGGCACGCCGTACCTGGCGAAGCCCGAGGCCTGCACCTCGTGCCGGCTCTGCCAGGACATGTGTCCCGACTGGGCGATACGTTTGGCGTCCGCAGGCGCGGGGGAAGCGGAAGGAACGGATCCGCATCATCCGAGGATGGGGAACAGCAAAGGCCTAAGCATCCAAAGAGGTCTCATGGACAAAGCGATCTATCTCGATCACGCATCGACGACTCCCACCGACCCGGAAGTCGTGGAGGCCATGCTCCCCTGGTTCACGCGAGGAGTTCGGCAACCCCTCCACCGTCTACAGCCTGGGGCTCACCGCCGCTGCGGCGGTCCAGGAGGCTCGCGAAGTCGATAGCCGCCACCATCGGCGCCGAGCCGGACGAGATCTACTTCACCAGCGGCGGCACCGAATCCGACAACTGGGCGCATCACCGGGACCGCGGACGCCCTGCAGAAGAAGGGCCGCCACCTCATCACCTCCACCATCGAGCACCACGCGGTCCTCGAGACGATGGAATACCTGGAGAAGCGCGGCTGCGAGGTCACCCGAGTGCCGGTCGACAGCGGAGGCCTGGTGGACCCGGAGGACGTGCGCAAGGCCATCCGGCCCGACACCATCCTGGTCTCCATCATGCACGGCAACAACGAGGTCGGGCACCATCGAGCCCATCGCGCGAGATCGGCAAGATCACCCGCGAGGCCGGTGTGCTCTTCCACAGCGACGTGGTCCAGACCGCCGGCAAGATGCCGCTGCGACGTCAACGAGCTGGGGCTCGACATGCTCTCGATGAGCGCCCACAAGTTCTACGGCCCCAAGGGCGTCGGCCTCATGTACATGCGCAAGCGCACCCGCATCACCCCGCTGCTTCCACGGTGGCGCCCAGGAGCGCGGCCGCCGGGCGGGCACGCTGAACGTGCCGGGCATCGTCGGCATGGCCAAGGCCCTCGAACTCTGCCGCGAACGCATGGCCGAAGACGCGGCCCGGGAGGCGGAATTGCGCGACCGGCTGTGGACGGGTCTCAGCGACAGCATCGAGGCCATCTACCTCAACGGCGACCATGGAACACCGCCTGCCCAACAACCTGAACGTGCGGCTGGACGGCATCGAGGGCGAGTCGATGATCCTCATGCTCGACATGGAGGGCATCTGCGTGTCGTCGGGATCGGCCTGCACCACGGGCTCGCTCGAACCGAGCCACGTGCTGCTGGGCCTCGGCATCCCGCAGGAGCTGGCCCACGGCTCGCTGCGGGTCACGCTCGGGCGGAGCACCACCGCCGAGCACATCGACCACTTCATCGAGGTCTTCCCGCCGATCGTCGCCAGGCTCCGGGAGATGTCGCCCATCTGGTGCGCCAACTGCGTCTGCAAGCAAAGGACAGCTGATATGTACTCAGAACTCGTGATGGAACACTTCCGCAACCCGCGCAACATGGGCGTCATCGAAGACGCCGACGGCGTGGGCGAGGTCGGCAACCCGCAGTGCGGGGACATGATGCGCATCACCATCAAGGTCAAGGACGACACCCTCGAGGACGTCAAGTTCCAGACCCTCGGCTGCGGCGCCGCCGTGGCGACCTCGAGCATGGTCACCGAGATGGCCAAGGGCAAGAAGCTCGACGAGGCCGTCGAGATCACCAACAAAGCCGTGGCCGAGGCCCTCGGCGGACTTCCTCCGGCCAAGATGCACTGCTCCAACCTTGCGGCCGACGGCCTCCAGGCTGCCATCAAGGACTATCGGGAGCGGCACCCGGCCGCGACCGGCTAGGCCGAGGGCTGGGGCCCGGCAGCTAGGGGTTAGAAGGAGAGCAGGGGCCGCGGGCGCCCGCCACCGGCACCGGCGGGGTACCGTGCTCCAGGGCTTGGCTCGATATGCAGGAGGGGAGTCGTGGGCGACAAGAAGCCGGATGTCCACAAGCTCAAGAAGAAGCACAGGGTCGATGAGCTTGCAGTAGCGCTTCGGTACCCGGACGCGACGGTTCGCGCCGAGGCTGCGACGGCTCTCGGCGAGATCGGCGATCGAGAGTCGGCAGCCAGCGTGAAGGCCTTCGTCGCCGAACTGACCGCCGAGGCCGCCCGGTCAGGACACTGGGATCCCGGCGAGAGTCTCCAGGCTGATCCTGAAGGCTTGGGCTGCCGGCGCAGCAAAGAACTCCGATCGTGAGCTCCGAGACTACGCGGCACGGGTGTCAACGCGTGCAGAGTCCCAGGAGGCCGCCCGGCGAGAGGCCCTGCTGTCCGGGGTGCGGCAGATGCCCCCCGAGACAGACGAGGAGATCCCGGTCCGCGCCAAACCCGAGGCGACTCCAGTGAGCGCGGCCGCCGGGATAGCTGCTGCCGCGATGGTGGCCACGGAGAGCGTGACCACGGAGATACCTGCCGCAGGGCATGGCGAGACCGCTTCGGGACAGAAGGCCGCGGCCGCCAAGGTCGCCGGCGTAGCAGCCGTGGCCGCCGCAGCAGAGGCTACGTCTACCGAGACAGCCGCACCCGTCGAGGACGGCCCGGCGGTGGCCCAGGACGACCAGGCCTCAGACGCCGTGACGGCCGTAGCCGTCGCAGCCACCGCGGCTGCGGCAGCCGCAGAGACCGAAGCGGGCGAGCCGCAGGAGGTCGACGCGCCGCTTGTTATCTCCGCGCTCGGCGCACTTGAACGGCCCGTCGCCGCCACGCTCTTCACACTCACAGGACACGAGGGAGAGATAGCGGCGATAGCGCTCACGGCGGATGGGAGCAGAGCCATCTCGGCTTCGTGGGACGGCACCATGCGGGTATGGGACCTCGATACCGGCAAGATCCTGCGCGTTCTGCGCGGTCACGAGCCCGGATATCTGGTGGTGGCCGCGAGTCCCGACGGCCAACGCGCGGCCTCGGGCTCGGCGGATGGAACGGTGCGGGTATGGGACCTCGATACCGGCAACAACATTCACACGCTCAGGGGCCACCACGGCACGGTGTGCGCAGTGGCGGTCACACACGACGGGCGCGGAGTCGTGTCCTGCTCATCGGACAAGGCGCTCCGCTTGTGGGATTTGGAAACAGGCGGAGCGCTCCGGGTTTTCGAGGGGCACGAACAGGCGGTGGAGTCTTTCACCCTCCCCGCGGACGGTCTCCGTCTGATCTCCGGGTCCCGAGACGGCACGGTGCGCGTATGGGACCTCGAGTCCGGAGACATGCTGAGCAAGCTTGGCGGCCACAAAGGGGAGAGGCTCCTGACGGTAGCCACGGATGGAGGAGTCGCCGTCACTGCGGACGACGACGGTACCCTGAGGGTCTGGGACCTCGTGACCGGTGGGGTCACGCATACGTACGAAGCCGGCCGATCCGTATGGTTCAGCGCAGCCACCGTGGTACCAGGCGGCGCTCAGATCTTGCTGGGCTGCTGGGGTGGCCAAGTGATGCTGTTCGATCTGCCCAGCGCGGAGATGCTGCCCGCCCTCGAATCTCATGCCACCGATGTCAACGTGGTCGAGGCGAGTCGCGACGGCAGTCGCGCCGTTTCGGGCTCCGCGGACAATACCGCCGCCCTGTGGCATCTGCCGACCGGACGCCGGCTCGACGTGCTCGAAGGTCACGCCGGCATGATCACCGCTCTGACGATCACGCCCGACGGCCGGCGGGTCATCACCGGATCGTCGGACACGACGCTGCGAGTGTGGGAACTACCGCCCATCGAGGAAGCGTCACCCTCCACGGAGTCAGCCGCATCGGATAACGACGGATAGGCCTCCGGCCGCGTCCGCGATCCGGCGCGCGCGGGCCATGCGCTCATGCGTGCACGGCAGGGTCTTGGGCTGCGGGCGTCCGCAACCGATATTATGAACCCGGCCCGAAGATGACCTGAGACCACGATGATCTGAGAGAGCGATGACCGAAGACCAGCAAATAAGCACCGATCTTGAGGCCGCGCCGGCGGACCCACCCGCGGTCCCGCCCGGGGGTCCGCCCACGCGTCGCAGGCGCAGGCGGTGGTTGCTCATAACCGGGATCGTCTTGGGCGTCCTCATCGTGATCCTGGCAGCGCTCGCGGGAGGCTCATACTGGTGGTTCACGGAGCAGGTCCATACTGCCAACGAGCGTATCGATCCGGCAACCGAGGAAGCCCTGGCTACGCCGCCCCCCTCCACCCTTGTCTCGATCCCCCAGAGTCTCGGTCCGCAGGACCCCGGCAGTGACTCTTCGATGGACATCCTCCTGATCGGTCACGACAAACCAAGAGACCCCAAGGTCCCCAGCAGGTCCGACGTGATCATGTTGCTCCACGTCGACCGCGAACGCGATTTCTTTTCTCTGCTGTCGGTTCCCAGAGACCTTTACGTCGATATTCCCGGCTATTTCACGGACAGGATCAACGTTGCCTACCAGGTGGGCAGAGCACCCCTGGCGATCAAGACCGTCAAGGCCGTGCTCGGTGTCGATGTCACCAGGTACATGGAGGTGGACTTCACAGCCTTCGAGCACATGATCGACTCGATCGGCGGAGTGCATGTCGACATCGATCGGAGGTATAACCCCCACCCTCTCTGGCCCGCGGATGGGTTCGATCCGGGATACCAGTTGCTGGGCGGCGCTGATGCTCTCCTGTTCGCGCGCTACCGGTTCGACCAGAACAAGGACTTCGGCCGGATGGCGCGTCAACAACGCGTTCTCGCGGCCGTGCGCGACCAGGCCACGAACTGGAACCTGCCCACCAAACTGCCCGGCCTCATCAACACCCTTCTCGCCAAGACGACCACCAACCTGTCTGCGAACGAGATGCTCAAGCTATCTTCCTGGGTGCTGAGACTCGACGGCAACCGGATCAAGCAGTCGCTCATCAGGGGACCCAGCGTGCCGAGGGACGGCAAGGCGGTGGTGGTCGTCAGCCCCGAGACTCTGACGCAGGCTGTGACCGATTTTCTGACCCCACCCGAGGAGAAGACCTCCGACGCAAGCCATCTGGTCGTAGCTTCTGCAGGCGCTCACGGACTGCTGGCGATGGCCGGCGCGGCCAGTTTGCAGTCTCTTCCCGACGGTTCCATGTGGAGAGCTGCGCAGAGAACTGTCCCGTTCGCCCTCCAGGCCCCCATGTACATTCCCAGAGGGTTCGACTACATCTACAAGATGCCCGGCGGGGAAGGGACCTACGGCATAAGAGTGGGAAGCGGCACCAGACCGGCCGTACGCATGCTCTACCGCTACCGCAACCGGGATCTCTATCTCGGAGTCACCGCGACTACCTGGACAGACGCTCCGATAGCGGGGCGGGGCGAGGAGGTCGAGAGCAATGGTGTGGTCTACACGCTGGTCGGCACGAGCGGCAAGGTCGACCACATCTGGTGGACGAAAGACGAAGTGTTGTACTTCATCTCCAACACCTTGATGCATACGGTGGACGGAGACGAGCTGCTCCGGATGGCCCAGTCCATGACCCCAGTCGGCGGTGGCAGCTGACCAGACCCGTGGGGACCGCGACCCGGAGGGCCCGAGCTTGAAGACGGTATTGACCTATGGCACCTACGACCTGCTCCACCGTGGACATGTGCTCCTGCTGCAACGAGCCAGGCAGTTGGGCGATCTCCTCATCGTCGGTCTGTCCACGGACGCGTTCAACGAGGTCAAAGGAAAGAAGTGTTACTACTCCTACGAGGAGCGCTTCCTGATCCTGTCCGCCATCAAGTACGTGGACAAGATCATCCCGGAGACCTCCTGGGATCAGAAGTCGCAAGATATCGCCGACCATCAAGTGGATGTATTCGTGATGGGCGACGACTGGAACGGGCAGTTCGACTTTCTGAGCCATCTGTGCGAAGTGGTCTACCTTCCCCGGACGCCCGGGATATCGACGAATCAACTCAAGGAACATGTCTCCCAGTTGGACGTCGGTGACGACTTCTACAGCATGACTTGATGCGACTTCCTTTCAAACGATGGTCGACATCCATCGCGTGCGCACTCCACGGAGTGCTGCCCAAGCGTGAGATCGCCATCCTTCACGGACGTCCGGACTACGAGGACAACGTCGTAGCCCTCGAGCGCGGACTGCGCGGCACTAGGCTCAAGAAGGTGGTCGTCATTCTCTCTTCCCCGACCACGCCCGCTCCAGTACATCTGGGTCCGCGCACGGTCGTGGCGGGCAGTCGCTCGGTGCGGGGGGTCTTCCACTTCTTGACGGCAAGGTACGTGTTCTTCACGCATTCCACCTACACCCCCCGGTTTCCGCGAAACGTGACCTCGGTGAACGTGTGGCACGGGATGCCCGTCAAGCGTGTGGGATGGACGTCCGGGGCCGGTGACCGTATCCCGGTCGTGCAGTACTCGGTAGCGACCTCCCCGCTGTGGGTCGAGATCGTGCAGAATGCGCTGCGCCCTACCGTCGCCACTCTTGACACAGGACTGCCCAGGAACGACAGGCTCCTGCTGGGCGACCCCGGGATCGCGGCGAGTCTCGGGTATGGACCCGAAGCCTGCCTCAAGCTGATCACGTGGCTACCCACCTTTCGTAGCTCGTGGGATGGCCCGGGCGGTACCCTCAGGCGCACGCATTCCCTGGGAGTGCCGGCCGATAGGTTGCGGGAACTGGACGGTATCCTCGAACGCCACCGCGCCGTGTTCGTGGTGAAGCCGCATCCTCTGGCAGTACCGGCAGACACCCCCGACCTGAGCCGCATCCGCTTCGTAACCGACGGTTGGCTCCGGGAGAACAGCATCACGCTGTACGAGCTCCTGGGAGCGTCAGACGCCCTTGTCACCGACGTTTCGAGTGTATACGTCGACTATCTGATCCTCGACAGGCCGATTGTCCATCACTTTCCGGACATACGTGAATACGAGGCATCCCGGGGCTTCTCTATCAGCCCCATCGACGACTACCTTGCCGGGCCGAGCACTAGGGATGCCGACGAGTTCCTGGTAGCGGTCTCGGCCATCCTCGAGGGCAAGGACACCCACGCGGCCATGCGCCGGCGATTGACCGCCCTGTTCCACACCCATCTCGATGGAGCGTCCACGGCGCGCCTGCTGACGCACCTGGGGCTCGGCTGATCCTGTTTCCGCTATCCTCCCGGTCTGCCGCGGGCCAGCACCGTGACTCCGTCGAGGTCAAGCCGCAGGTGGAGCGAGACCGGCACGGTCTCGACCGCCAGGAGGTCGAGCAGTGCGCCCCGAGCGGCCCGGATCACCTCGTGCTCTTCGTGCCCCACGCGTGCTGAAGCGGCGGCGTCCACGCCCACCAGTGACCGGCACCAGGTCTCACCCGCGTAGATCACGTCGAAGCCACGGCGAAGGCATCGGGGGGCTCCGCCTCCTGGATGGAAACGAACTCGATGTCCATGAAGAGGGCCACGACGACCTCCCGCTCAGCCCGCATGGCGCGCCAGGCCCTCGCTACGCGCACTTGGAATAGCCGCACGACCGGCAGACCATACATCCGCCCTCGTGCTCGATGGCTCCGCCGCACTCGGGGCAGGCGCCCTGCGCAAAGGCGATGGGCATCTCCAATTGCCCCACCGGATGTCCTCCGTTGCCGGCAGCCAGATGGTACTTGTCGGCCAAGGCCTTACCGATGGCGTCCGGGCAGGAGAGGATCTGGTTGGGTCCGAAGCCGAGCGGCACATGGCAGCGGATACCCTTGAGCTGCTTGACGATCTTGTCCGGGGGCACACCGTAGCGGAACGCGAGGGAGATCAGCCGCCCGATGGCTTCGGTGGAAGCCGAAGCGCAGCCTCCCGCCTTACCCATGTTGGCGAAGATCTCGCGAGGACCGAAGTCGTCCTCGTTGACCGTGACGTAGAGGCTGCCGCATCCGGTGACCTTCTCCCGGGTCTCTCCCCGTAGCACCGGAGACCGGCTCGGTCGCACCGGCATGACGGCCGTCCCTTGAGGACCGAGCTGCATCTGAACGCCGTCGCCGTTCTCGCCGGCCTTGCGCTTGACCTCCCCGATGTTGAGGACCTGTTCCTGGCGCGAGCCGTCGCGGTAGATGGTGACCCCCTTGACCCCCAACTCGTAGGCCAGCAGATACACGTGCTCGACGTCCTCGGGACGCGCCGTCGAGGGGAAGTTGACGGTCTTGGACACGGCGTTGTCGACATGGTCCTGGAAGGCGGCCTGCATGCGGATGTGCCATTCGGGCGTGACGTCGTGGGCGGTGACGAACACATCCTTGAGATCGTCGGGCAGATCGATCTCGTGGAGCCCGCCGACGCGCCGCGATGCTCTTCATGAGGTCGTCCGAGTAGAGACCGCGCTGCTTGAGCACCTCTTCGAGGGCCGGTGAGCCTCGGGAAGTTCGGTGTTGTCCATGACATTTCGCACGAAAGCCAAGGCGAAGATGGGCTCGATGCCGCTGGAGCATCCCGCGATGATGGAGATGGTGCCGGTGGGAGCGATGGTGGTGAGAGTGGCGTTGCGCACCCGCCGTCCCTTCGCCTGCCACGTGCTCTCTTCCCAGTTGGGGAACACACCCCGGTCGCGGGCCAGCTCTTCGCTGGCCTTGATGGCTTCCTCGTGGATGAAGCCCATGACCTGATGGCCCAGCCTGATGGCCTCGTCACTGTCGTAGCCGATGCCCAGTTCCACCAGCATGTCGGCCCAGCCCATGACCCCGAGCCCGATCTTGCGGTTGCTCCTGGTCATGGTCCCGATCTCGGGCAGCGGATAGCGGTTCATGTCGATGACGTTGTCGAGGAAGTGGACGGCCGTGCGGGTCACCCGGCGCAGCCGGTCCCAGTCGACACCGCCGTCCCTGATCATGATGGCCAGATTGATGGAACCGAGGTTGCAGCTCTCGTAGGGCAGTAACGGCTGCTCTCCACATGGATTAGTCGACTCGATCTCCCCCGCACTGGGCGTGGGGTTGTCGCGATTGAGCCGGTCGAGGAACACGATGCCGGGCTCGCCGTTCTTCCAGGCGAGGTCGACGATGAGGTCGAACACCTCGCGGGCGTTCAGCCGTCCCACCTCGGCATGGTCGCGCGGGTTGCGTAGCGCGTACTCGCCCGCCGCTGAGGACCGCGCCCATGAACTCCTCGGTGACCCCCACCGAGATGTTGAAGTTGTTGAGGATGTGCTCGTCTTCCTTGGCCCGGATGAACTCCAGGATGTCGGGGTGATCCACACGCAGGATGCCCATGTTGGCGCCCCGGCGCGTGCCTCCCTGCTTGATGGTCTCGGTGGCCATGTCGAACACGCGCATGAAGGACACGGGCCCGCTGGCCACGCCCATGGTGGACTTGACCAGGTCGTTCTTGGGACGCAGCCGGCTGAAGCTGAAGCCGGTGCCGCCCCCCGACTGATGCACCAAGGCGGCATCCCGGATGGCCCCGAAGATGGACTCCATGCTGTCTTCCACCGGCAGCACGAAGCAGGCGGAGAGCTGCTGCAGTTCTCGCCCCGCGTTCATGAGGGTGGGCGTGTTGGGCAGGAACTCGAGCCCGGCCATCGCTGCGAAGAACTCGGCGATGACCTGATCGAGCGGGACTTCAGGATGGTAGAGCAGATCGGCCTGGGCGATGTTCTCGGCCACCCGGGCGAGCATGTCGGCCGGGGTCTCCAGCGGAGTCCCCTCGGGCGTGCGCTTGAGGTACCGCTTCTCGAGCACCTTCTTGGCACTTGGCGACAGCCTCTTGTCCAACTCGGCCACCAGGTGTCCAAGCTCGGCAACGGTCATCGGATCCCCTCTTTCGCGAGTTGTTCCAGTTCCTTCTTGAATCCCTCGACGCTGTCGAACTGCCGGTAGACCGAGGCGAAGCGGATATACGCCACCAGGTCGACACCCTGCAGACGCTCCAGCGCCATGTTACCCAGGCGCTCGGACGGCACCTGATAGGCCGACTCCTCCCGCAGTTGCCGCTCGATGTCGGACACGACCTCCTGTAGGCGCTCCGCCGGAACATCCCTCTTGGCGCATGCCCGCATCAGACCCCTCAGCAGCTTCTCCGGGAAGAACAGCTCGGTAGACCCATCACGCTTCACCACGGTGATGGGTATCGTCTCGATGGTCTCGTAGGTGGTGAAGCGCTGGCCGCAGGCGATGCATTCTCTGCGCCGACGTATGGCTTCCTTGCTCTCCGTCTCCCGGGAATCGACAACCCGACTCTCGGAGTCACCACAATAGGGACAGTTCAACCCGATCTCCCGCTTCGATGTTGGTGGCCGGAGCTCATGCCGGCTTCCGGCCGACATCGTACCTGGAGCGTACTGAGCTCGACGTCCCCCGACCCCCGGCTTCCCAAAGGCTATGCAGCATTCGTTCCAGCCTATACAACATATAGTGCCACACGGCATGCTAGCACCCTATATATCGGCATGTAAAGGGGAAAATGAGCGCAATTTGCTGCAAAGAGAAGCGGCGGACCTACCCAACACGGTACGCTTGGAGCGTACAGACCCCTGTGCCGACTGCCTCCTGGCGCCCGCGGCCTACTTCGGTTTGGACCGCCCGGCTCCCCCCGCGCGGCGGGCGCGCTGATAGCTCTGGAAGGCCAGCGTCGCCTGCAGCCTGCTGGCCACTCCCAGCTTGCGGAAGATATGGTTGGCGTGGGTCTTGACCGTCTTCTCGGAGATGAAGAGCTTCGCCCCGATGGCCTTATTGGGCATGCCGAGGGTGATCATCTTGAGCACCTCGCGTTCCCGGTCGGTGAGGGCCTCGATTCCGGTCACAGTCGCGGCATCGACCTGGCCTCCGGGAGAAGGTGGAGGAAGAGCCGCCGCAAGGCCGCGGCGACGGGGGAGACCCAGGGGCACGTCGGTGGGGTAGGTCCGACCCCGCGATAGTTCCTCGAAGTGCTTGGCGAGTTGCGTGGGGAGCATGGGCACGATCGTCGCGCGCACGAACGAGCCGGCATCCAGCCGGTCGCACAGGGCGAGGATCGGCAACGCCACTCTGGCTTCCTGGGCAAAGAAGTGAACATGTCCGTGCTCTTCGGCGACATGCACCGACTCGGTGAGACAGCGGGCGGCGTCGTGCTCGCGGCCGGCGAGCGCATGCAGCCAGCCTAGGTAGAGAAGAGATGGGGACAGCGAGCTCTTGAGGCTCCACCGGCGACTGAGACGGACCGCCTCCTCAAGCTGAGTCTGGGCCTCGGCGGTCCGCCCCAGGACCGCCAGATCCATGCCGATGGCAGTCAGAGCCCGAACCCGCTCGTAGATCGCCAGCCGGCTGTCTTCGACGATGTCGAGGGCCCGACGGTGGTGCTCGAGCGCCCGTTGGGCGTTCCTGCCGCGCCGACAGACGTCTCCGAGCATGTCCTCGACGTGGAAGAGGGCTTCACCGTCACCGGCGGCAGTCGCGTGGGCCTGCGCCTCTCTGATGATCCGGAGAGAGCCGTGGTAGTCCCAGCCTCCCTGGGCAATCGCCGCCTTGGCCAGCAGGGTCGGTGTCTCGAAGAAGGCATGCCCTCGCGACCGGATCACACCCAGGCACTCGTCGGCGAGCCTTCCTGCGGCAGCGTAGTCCCCAGTCAGATAGCAGAAGACCGCGGTGGAACTGAGGGCCATGGTATGAGCCGCTGTTCCTACCCTCGGTCCCCGACCGAGGGCGCGCTCGGCCCACTGTCGCGCCAGCCGATAGTGTCCCAAAGAGAAGAACAGGCGCGAACGATGCAGAAAGATGCGCTGAGTCAGAGTCTCTTTGCCCGCCGCAGGTGCGAGAGCGAGAGCCTTCTCCCAGTTCTCCACAGCTTCATCCCTGCGACAGAGACTCACAAGGATGTTCCCTTCCGCGACCAGCACCTCGACCTTCTCCCGCGGATTCCGGGCAAGTGACCTGCACCGCTTCAGGACGGCCAGGCTCTCTTCCCAAAGCGCCTGGTTGCAGAGGCAGAAGGAGGAGCCGAGAAGAACCAGCAAGAGACCCTCGTTGTCGCCAGCGGCCGATAGCTGCTTGGCCGCCCGCTCGTAGAGAGCGACCGCCGGGCCGTACTTGGTCTGTTGCTGGAGCATCCTGGCCTTTGCCACGAGAAGCCAGGCGCTCATCGCAGCATCGTCATCGGGGAGCAGATCTGCCCAACCATCGTGCGCGAAGTCGACGACGCCGCTGAGCGACGAGAGGGCCAGTCCCCGGAGAGGACGGGCAGCGTCATCGAAGCGGCCGGCGCGCAGATAGAGCGAGGCGGCCCGGTGGTATTCGCCGGTCCGCTCCAGGTGGGCAGCCGCCCGCGATACGACCTGTGCTCCTTCGTCGCTCGCCCAGGACCGCCGCTCTACGTAGGCCCGGACAAGCGGATGGACTGTGAAGCTGCGGCGTCCCGACCGCGTGACGAGGAACCCTCGGGCCACCAGTTGCTCGAGCGAAGCCTCCGCTTCTCCCGGAGCGCCGGGAAGGAACTCCTCGTCCCGCGGGAAGATCACCCGCGGCAGCAGGGCGCCGGTGAGCATCACCTCGGTGGTGAGCGGGTCCAAGCCGGTAAGGATATGGCGTTCCAGATAGGCGCGGAGATCGCGTCCTCGGGACATCATCCCCGCGAGATCGGCTCGGGTGGCGCCGCCCCGGGAGACCAGTTGCTGGCCCAACAAGACCAGCGCGGCCGGCCAACCCTCGCTCAAGCGCCACAGGGATCTCGCTTCGGAGGGCTGTAGGCTGAGGTCCCAGGTCTGGGCGGCCCAGGCGGATACCTCGCTGGGGGTCAGTCGCAGATCCCGCGCCTGTAGGGTGACCGACCGACCACCAAGACGAACGGCCTCGAGATCGAGCGGGAGAGGGCGCCGGGACGACACCAACAGAGTCCAGGCCGGTGGCAGGCCACGGGCGATCAGACCGAGGGCATTCACCACCTGAGGTGAAGAGTCGACGAGATGGAAATCGTCGATGGCCAGGAGCGTCGTCCGGCCGGCTTCGGCAGACACGAAGTCCATCAGGCGGGCGGTGAGGTCCATCGTGGCCGCCTCTATCGCCCCGTCGGCGGACCACACAGCCGGGTCGTCGCCGTCGACCGGCGAACCCTCCACGCCAAGCCCGGCCATGAGGTAGGCGAGAAAGCGCAACGGGTCCCGGTCGCCCTCATCCAGAGAGAAGTAGACGGCTCGCCCCTCTGTAGAACGAAGCACATCCACGATGAAGGCGGTCTTGCCACAACCCGGTCCGGCAACAAGGCCCACGACCCCGCCGCCGCGGACCGGCTCGATCAGCCTTTGCAGCCGCGGTCGGCTAAGGATGAAGCCCTGGTGCGGCAGACTGAGCTTCGCCGCCACCGCCCTGGCACGTTGCGCTGCGACATCGGAGGATGGCACCTGTCGAATCTCCCGGTCATCCCGTTCGAGAAGACGAATGCGCACAGTCTCCTCACAGAGCGCCGGAGTGTCAATAAGTGCCACGGCTGCGGTGTCGTCCATCGGATCCTACTCTCGGTAGTCGCATGGGCCTCGCAAGGGACCCCGGGGTCAGGCGCGAGCAGCGCCTATCGACCCCGGGTATTGCCGCGCCGCCGCTCGTGGGCGGCGCGGCGCGGCACGGAGACCGCCCTGCGGCGGCCTCGTGGCCGCCTACAGGTATTCCAGCCGCTTGGCCACCACGGACACGGCCTTGCGCTCTTCGCCGTCCTTCTCGTAGACGTCCTGACGCAGGGAGCCCTCGACGGCGATGCGTCGGCCCTTGCCCAGATGCTCACCGGCGGCCTCGGCCTGGGAGTTCCAGGCCTTGATGCGAAAGAAGTCAGCCTCATCCGCAGACCTGTCAACTGCCAGGATGAACGTGCTGACCTTCGACCCCCCGTTCACCTCCTTCACGTCCACGTCGGTGGCCAGTCGGCCGATCAGATGCACGCTGTTCATGTTCCTTCCTCCTCGCTGTTCGCCCGGTTTCCCCGGTTCTCCCGTGCCTGGCCCCGGCTTGGCTCCCGAGGCCCTGTGGCCCCGCGGAGCAGCCGGGAGACGCAGCGTAGCGGGAGGGGGTAGCGGGACGAATACAACCAAAGGTGGAATCGCAGTGCACGAAGTCTCGATATGAGCCATGCTCGACCGGCCGGCACTCGGCCAAAACCCCGAAGCCCGGAGACGAGCCGATCCTGCAAACCCTTGACAACTGGAGCGCGCCTATCTATCAATTGGTCGAGTTCTTCAAGAGATGGGGGGCAACGTGGCCGACGACAGATACGGAAAGTACTTCTTGAGAGAGCCCTGGGGGATCCCCAACAAGGCGAATCAAGACCCCGACCAGCCGACCTACATCGGGATCAACCAGGAGGGCCCGGCAGAGGGATGGGACGAGCCCTTCACCCAGGTGCTGCGCCCCGTATACCGGCCCTTCCTCATGATCCCGAAGCCGCACAGCCACAACTGCGCCGAGTTCCTCTACTTCATCGGCGGAAACCCGATGGACTTCCGGGATTTCGGAGCGGAGATAGAGTTCGTCATGGGCGAGGGCGAGCACGCCGAGACCTACACGATCACCAGCACCACCTGGGTGTACATCCCCAAAGGCCTGCCGCATTGCCCGCTCAATTTCAAACGCGTGGATCGGCCCATCATGTTCGGGCACGTCATGTTCGCTCCCGGATTCGCGTCGACTACGACCTTCGACCCGGACCGGGGCTGATCGGGGTCGGCTCCACTCCTGTCGAAGCCCGTCCTTGCCGCGGAGCGCGAGCGGCGCCTCTTGATGAGAGGGAACTCGGCGTGCACGAAGCCGCGGAGTCAGCTCTTTGTTTCCGGCCTGAGGAAACGGGTAATCTGCTATCTCGACCGCAACGCACCGTGGACTGGAGGAACATATGACGCTGCTCGATGGTGCCTGCCGAGAGGTCCTCGAGAAGACCGAGTTTGTGGCAATGGTCACCGTCGGCCCTCAGGGACCTCACATCACCGCGACGTGGGGCGACTACGTTCGCAAGCTGGGATTCGAAGGTAACCGCCTGCTCATCCCCGCGGGCTACTATCGCCAGATGGAAGCGAATCTCGAACACGATCCAGAGATCCAGCTCCTCGTGGCGTCACGCGGGGTCGAGGGGAAGCTCGGACCGGGGCAGGGCTTCACCCTGAAGGGAACCGGCAGGATCGTCGACTCTGGCGGGGAGATGGATCGCGTGAAGGCTCACTTCCCCTGGGCCCGTGGGGCTCTCATCGTGGAAGTCGCGGAAGCCGTATCGCATCTGTGAAGACCCGAACCGTTGGGCCGGGCACCCGGTCCGGAGGGTTCAAACCCGCTCGGTGATCCGACGGACGGAAATGAGAGGAGCCCCCTAGTCCCAGGGGGCTCCTCAGCCACCTACCTACGCGTCATGCTAGCTGGGATCACTCTCCGCCGACCTCGAAAGGACTGTCCGTGGTGGTTGTGTTCGCCGGGTCCGGCGCGCCTACGGTCGGGGCCGAACCCAGTTGGCTGTAGGTGACCTCGTAGGTGAACGGGTTGCCTTCGATCTCATACGAGAGGGTGGCCTGCTCTACCAGGCCATCGGGGCCGACCCGCACCTCGACCGCGACAGGGGACGCGGGGTCGAGCTGAACCAGCTTATCCAGCGGTTGGCCGGCAAAGGGTACCCCGGAGAGACCGAGGCCGGCGGTAGATAGCTCACCGGCCGGGAGCGTGCCGGTGTAGGTGGTGCCGCCGTCGTCCGACGGGACCGCTGCCAGCCCGGACACCCCACTCACAAGATCCATCAGGCCCGAACCCACGAGAGCTGAGCGGTACTCCGTCAGCCAGTCTGCGGGGATGAACGCCTCGTTTGCCGCATCAGGGCCGGGATCATACCCAGCGCCGTTGTCGAAGTCGGGGCAGTGGAACCAGTCGTTCCGGTCGGGGACGAAGTAACCCTTCTCGTAGAACCGGCCGTCGACATACCGGAGCTCGTAGGCCTGTCCGCCCTCGGGCCCCACGGTTATGGCTAGGTCTTCGCCATTCCAGGCGAAGGTGCGGGAAAGGACTACTCCTTCGGCCAGCTCAGGTTCAGCTCCGAATGCGGCCTGGGCGCCGTCGTTGGTGCTGATCAGGCCATGGAGGACCGTCTCGACCAGTCCCGACCCCGCGGCCGCGGCCGTGTCTGCTGCCGCCTTCTTCACTGCCTCCGCGGCCAGGGCGGGTGTTATGCTCGCGACTCCTCCCGGTCCTCCAGTGAGGAGCGTCGCCGTGGCGATGGCTCCGGACAGGACGACGACCGCGGCGGCGGCGAGTGCCAGCCGCCGCGCGTGCCAGCGGCGCCTCGTCGATCGGCCTGGCTGTGTGACCGGACGGTAGTCGTGATTAGCATCGTCGTTCATGGCTGCCTCCAGGATCGAGCCATAGCGGATCGATCCCTTGGCCGGCGGCAGGTCGGTCCGTGCCGGGTCGAGGCGAGAGAGGCCTTCCATCAGCTCGTCATCGATACCGGTCATGACGTTCCTCCTTCCGTTCGTAGGGATCCACCCACTACATGTCCGGGTCCCGGATTCTCTTTCCATCGCAACTCGTGGGCCAACCTCCGGCGCGCCTTGTGGAGGCGCAGGGAAACTGCATTCGGGCTGCAGCCGAGAATGACCGCTATCTCTCCGACGGACAGTTCATCCCAGGCTCTCATGATGAGCAGCTCACGGTCATCCGCCGATAGGGCTCCCAAGGCTTCCCGCATGACTCCATGGGATTCCTTTGGTCGATCAGCCGACGGGTTCAGGTCGGTCGTCTCGGCCAGCCTGAGACACACCTTGTCCTGGCGCTCTGCCGAGCGCCGGTGGTTGGCCAGTACCCGGCGGACGACTCCGAAGAGCCACAGACGCGCTTCCTCGGTCGGCACGTCATCACGCCGCCGCCAAGCGACGGCGAAGGTCTCAGCCGTCACGTCGTCGGCGTCATGGCTTGAGTCGCACCGCCTGCGCGCAAACCGCCAGATGTCGTCGAAGTGCTCCTCGAACAGTAATCTGTAGCGCGACTCTGCGGTCGAGGGGTCCAAGGTGTCTGGATCGTTACTCACACTATGTACATGTCCACCCGTCGGGGAATCTTTCCAAGCAGGTGAGGGGCAATGCTACACCTACCCCAGCGTCGGTGTGGCGCAGGGGGCCTGGGCGGCTGGTCACCTGGGCAACCGGCCAGCTCTGTACTGTCCATGTCTCCAGCAGGAAGTCTGGCGTGTTGTCCGTGGCATGCTCGTGGGCTCGGCTCTATCTTGAGCCCCAGACCGACGACCAAGGGAGGACCAGAAGATGACTGCCCAGGCTGACGTGGTGATCCCCGTTCCGAGTTGCACCCCGTGCAAGCGCTGCTTCCTGGTACACGGCGGAGGGTGAGGCCGCGCGCGTGTGGTGGGGCCATCTTCTGTTCGGCTTCGGCGCCGGCGTGATCGGATTCGTCTGCGCCTTCGTCTTCGCGACCACCCTTGAGCTCTCTCGGCCCCTCTTCCTCCTGTGCTACGCGGTGGTGGCCACTCCGTTCCTCGTCGCGTACTTCAGGTGGAGCCACACCCAGCTTCTGCAGCTCATTCGTAGGCACTGGTTGTGGGGAGTGGTGGGTGCGGTCGTCGTCGGCGCCTTCCTTGTCCGGAACGTCCTCACCCAGGATCCCTCGCCCCGGCCTCAGGGCATATCGCTGGTCGGCGATTTGTTGTGGCTGGGCGTCGCCTACGGTGTGCTCGATGCCCTCATGCTCTCGGTGGTGCCTGTCCTCGCCACCTGGAGGGCCCTCAGGACCCTCGGCTGGACGAGGACGTGGACCGGTAAGGCGGGGGTGCTCGGCCTGGCTCTCATCATGAGTGTGGTCGTGACCCTTCTCTACCATCTGGGTTTCAGCGAATACTGGGGCACAGGGATCAAGGATCCCCTGGTCGGCAACGGGATCATGAGCCTCGGCTACATCATAACGGCGAACCCCCTCACCGCGATCCTCTCCCATGTGGCTATGCACGTATCGGCGGTCCTTCATGGCTTCACCAGCGCGGTCCAGTTGCCGCCGCATTTCTAGAAGCCCGGTGTTGATTGTTGGTAGCGAGAGCCACGGGTAAGAATCCTGCGAGGAGTTGCGATGTCAAAGTTCAAGGAAGCGCAACGAAAGGCCGACGAAGCGTGGGCCAACCACAAACCTCAGCCCTTCGGCGATATCGGCTCGGTAGACAGTCTGTCCATCCTGCCCCTGAGCGAGTGGTACGCGGAGAGCGACGACCTTATCGGTGAGGCAGGGGTCTCCTATCTCATCAAGGCCGACGATAAGCAGATCCTCTTCGACCTTGGGGCCAACTGGAAGAAGGTGGAGCCGTCACCCCTTCTGCGCAACATGGAGCGACTCGGGGTGACCGTGGACTCCCTCGACACCATCGTGATCTCCCATCCACACTGCGATCATGTCGGCGGCATGCCGGCCATGCGGGGAAAGACCTTCTGCCTGTCGCCGTCCGACCCGGATCTCACCGGCATCACCGCCTATGTGCCTTCCGCGCTTTCTCACCCGACGGCCAACGTGGTAATCACCGAAGAACCTAGGGTCCTCTTTCCCGGCGTCGCGACCATCGGCGTCATCTGGCGTGCGCTCTGGCTCCTGGGCCTCACCCCGGAACAGGCCCTAGCCGTCAATGTCCGGGGCAAAGGGATAGTACTCATCGTGGGCTGCGGTCACCAAGGGCTGGCGCGGATCCTGGAGCGGTCAGGCCAACTCTTCTCAGAGCCCCTCTATGGCGTCTTCGGGGGCCTCCACTACCCAGTCACGGTCTCCCGCACCAAGGGCTTCGCGTCCCAGAAGATGATCGGCACGGGTAAGCGTCCCTGGCAGCGCATCACAGCCGAAGAGGTCGACGCAGCCGTGGCCCTTCTTACCGACGCCGATCCCAGCCTGGTCGGGATCTCCTCCCACGACAGCTGCGACTGGAGCGTCGGCCGGTTCCGGGACTCGTTTGGCGATCGGTATCGCGACATCATGGTTGGTCGGGAGATCCTCATCTAGCTCCGGCCCACGAACGGAGTTGCTGTGGAGGCCACTGAGTACGGGGGCTCGTCTGCAGGCACGCTCTATCTTCTTGGCCGCTAGTACCATGCCGCCGGTTCAAGGCGGTAGGTCAGCCATCCGCTAAACCGAAGACCCACTCAGGCCGATAGCTTCTCTGTGAACAGCAAGAAAGACAACCATCCCCGCGAGGCGGCAGCCCTTGCCGTCTTCTGTCGGTCCTGCTCCTCGCCCCTTGTCCAGGCTTCCGGATGGATGATGGAAGACGAGGCGCATTGGAGGGTCCGGCTGTGGTGTCCCGAGTGCTGGCACGACCAGAGCCTGCGTCTCGATAGAGCCCAATCCGCGTATTTATCGCTGGCGGTCGAGGAAGGCTTCGCCTGTCTGCTCGAGGCCTTCGAAGGGTTGGATGCCATACCCAGCGTCGAGCCGGACCACAGGTTGGGCCGGAACCGCAATCACGATCCTATGGAGCCCTGGATCTAGCTCTCCCCGGCGTCCCGCCCTCCCGCTGCCTGCGCTATCCTGGTCGACAGACCATAACGTCACGCCAAGGAGCGCCCATGGACATGGAGATGTACTTCCCGGGCAAGAAGCGCGTCTACGCTCGGTACAAGGGTTTCGTGGTCGAGACGGATCAGCCCGTCGAGGCCGGGGGCGACAACAGCGCTCCCGCTCCCTTCGACCTGTTCCTCCTCTCCGTCGGCACGTGCGCGGGCTACTACGTGCTCAGCTTCCTCCAGCAGCGCGGGCTGTCGACCGAGGGCGCCGGCGTCGTATTGCGCCGCGAGATAGACCCAGGAACCCATCTGCCTGGCAAGATCTCCCTTGAGATCAAGCTCCCCGCCGATTTTCCCGACAAGTACCGCGACGCGGTGATACGGGCCGCCGAGCAGTGCGCCGTCAAGCGCGCACTGGAGAACCCACCGGCTTTCGAGACCTACACCACCATCGGCTAGATGGGGGGCCGGCCCGCTCCGCCTACTGGTCCTCCCAGCCGATAAGGTCCGGGGCTCTCTCCTGTCGACGCGAGAGCTGGACGAGCGCGTCCTTGTACTTGGAATGCCGTAGGCCCACGATCTCGACCAGAAGCTGCAGAAACCGCCAGAAGTCTGCCGGTACCGTGTCGGCCGTGGAGTCGAGATAGACCTCACCTGAGCTCACGCCCGCGCCGTCCACCTGCTTCACGGCGTGGAAGACCGTCTTGCTCACGATCATGTCTACCGCGAGGTCGAGCCCCTGCTCGTCAAGGCTCTTGATGAGACCGCCCGCATCGCTGATGCGCACAGGGAGCGTCCCGGGCGCTCCACCCGAACCAGGTTCGGGACTCGGACCGGGGATGAGGTCCACCACGATGGCTCCACGCCTGCCCGGATAGAGGAAGGGAGTCTGCAGCCTCAGCCGCTCCCCACCGATCAAGCGCGCACGCAGGCGCGTGTCGCCCGTGATCAGGGCGACGAACTCGGAATAGCTCAACTCGTTGGTGCCTTCAACCACGACCTTCCCTCCTTACTGATTCGGCGGGCTTTCGTCGCCCGGCCCGCCGGCGCCTGGTTGGTCGGTGGTGATGCTCGGCCCGGGGGCGGCGGCCCACGGTTCGGGCGCTCCGGTCCACGCCCCGGCAGCGGAGGCATCCGGCTGACCCGAAGCCGCCTGCTCCTTAGCGGCGCGTGCCTGAGCGGCGGCCTCGGCTTTAGCCGCGGCCTCCGCCCTGATCTTCCACAACTGCTCCTCCAGACGAGTGAGATCGTCAAGCACCTTCTGGCGCTGGCCCTGGTCCACGGCGCGACCGCGGTAGAAGTCGAACACCAGATAGCCGAGCTTCTTGGCCAACCCGTCCATCTGCATCTCGATCTGGATCTCTCCGACCTTGGTCTTGCCCTTGTCGAGCGCCTTCTCGATCTCCCTGGCAGCCTGCTCCAGCCCCTCTCCCACCTTATCCATGAATCCCATGAGCGCACCCTCTTTCCTCAGCCCGAGCACGGGCTGTCTCGCGCATCCAACCGCACGACACTTCTCTTTCCCAATCTAACGATTGAGTACGCAAGACGCAACGGCGGGAACTCCTCCACACGCAGCGCTGTTATCATTTCGCATGCCGATCTCGTCCCCACCCCAAAGACCCGAGGAGACGCGCGTGGACACCGTCCTTCCCTTTCGCGCCTGGCGTTACTCTCCCGAGACCGGCGACGCCGGTCTTCTGGTGGCGCCCCCTTACGATGTCATCGGCCCCGAACTTCAATCCCGCCTCTACGCCCGCAGCCGGCATAACGTTGTGAGAGTCGACCTGGGCATGACCACGCCCAGCGACAATTACTGCGACAACCGCTATACCCGGGCCGCCTCCCAGCTCGAGCAGTGGAAGGCAGCGGGTGTCCTGGTCCGCGATGACGCGCCCACCCTCACCTTCGTGGAAGAGGAGTTCACAGGTCCTGACGGTCGCGCCCGCATGCGCCACGGCTTTCTCGCCGCCGTGCGGCTGCACGATCTGTCGGAGGGAGTGATCCACCCGCACGAGCAGACCTTCTCCGGACCCAAGCAGGACCGCTTCGATCTCATGGAGGCCACATCCATGAGCCTCAGCCCGGTGTTCCTGCTCTACGATCTGCCCGGAGATGAGATCACGTCGGTGTGGTCATCGCGGCCTGACCCCGGACCGCCGGCCACCCAAGTCGCGGATGACGACGGCAACGTCACCAAGCTGTGGCCCACCTCCGACCCCACTCTGCTCGACACTGTGAGACGGAGTCTGGAGCAAGCCCGTTTTGTCATCGCCGACGGCCACCACCGCTACGAGACGGCCCTCCGCTACCGCGACCACCGCAGGGAGCGCGATTCGGGGGCAGAGAAGCGGGGCAGCGCCGAGTTCGACACCCGCCTACGAGTACGTCCTCGCCTATCTCAGCAACATGGCCGATCCCGGTCTGGCCATCTACGGCACTCACCGGCTGGTCGCCGGCGTCGACCCAGAGAAGCTAGCGGCCCTCCAGACCGGCCTGGCTGAGACGTTCGCAGTCGAGCCACTGACGCCGGCGAAGCTCGGGCGCCGCGGGTGCGCGGGAAGTCATCGAGCGCTACCTGGGCGACCACCCGCGGGGGGCCTTCGGAGTGTGGGCCCCTAGTCTCGGAGGAGCCTACGGGCTGCAACTTCTGGAAGACAGCACCGTCGCCGCGGTCACCCCGGGACACAGCCCGGCCTATCGCGCTCTCGATGTGACCATCCTGCAGAAGTTGATCCTCGAGCCGATCCTGGCTATCCCCTCGGAGGGACCGGAGGCCGAGACAGCTGGTCACCTACTTCAAGGACACGACCGCAGCGTTCGAGAGACTCGAGGCCGGCGATTTCCAGGCGGGCTTCTTCATGAACCCGACAGGGTTGGACCAAGTGCGCGAGGTGGCCTTCGGCGGGGAGCGCATGCCGCAAAAAGCCACCTTCTTCTATCCCAAGCTGCCGACAGGTCTGGTGTTCCACGACCTGGGCGGCGTCCTCTAGGACTCGAGACAAGGGGGAGCTCATGAAAATCGCACTTATCGGCGCCACCGGCTACGTAGGTTCGCAGTTGCTGAACGAAGCTCTTGACCGAAAGCATGAGGTCACCGCTATCGTGCGCCGGACCGAGCGGCTGCCAGTCAGGCCCGGCCTGACCGCCACGCAGGGCGAAGTGAACGACACCGACGCCCTGGCCGGACTACTCGCCGGGCATGACGCGGTGATCGCCGCTTACAACCCCGACCGGCAGATCCCGGGCGATGTCTTCGAGCGAATGGTGGCCGGTGCACGTTCGATCATCGCCGCCACCAAGAAGGCGGGAGTCAAGCGGCTGCTGGTCGTCGGTGGGGCGGGCAGCCTCGAAGTGGCCCCCGGCCAGCAGGTCATCGACCAGCCCGACTTCCCGCCCGAGTGGAAGGCCGGAGCCGGCGGCACCCGGCAGTTCCTATACTTGCTCAAAGAAGAGCCGGATCTCGACTGGACGTTCCTCAGCCCGGCGGCCGTGCTCGAGCCGGGCGAACGGACGGGGGTCTTCCGGCTCGGGCGGCGATCAGCTGCTTGTCGACGCCGAAGGGCAGTGCCGCATCTCGGTCCAGGACTACGCTGTCGCGATGATCGACGAACTGGAGGAGCCCAAGCACACGCGCAAGAGGTTCTGCGTGGCCTACTAGGCGACCCGGATGGTGCGCCCCTCGGACCGGCGGACCTGCTGATCGGCCGCAGCTCCCTCCCGCTGCCTAGGCCGGTTCCTCGAAGGGTTCGATGCGTAGCGCCCGGCCGTCGGCGCCCAGTTCGATCACGACGCCTTCCAGCCAGACGTCGCCGTCGGCCACTTCGAAGCGGACGGGTAACTGCGTCAGGAAGCGCTCGATCACCAGCTCCTTCTTGACGCCGATGACCGAGTCTCTCGGCCCGCACATCCCCGCGTCGGTGATGTAGGCCGTACCGCCCGGTAGGACACGGGCGTCTGCCGTGCGCACATGGGTGTGCGTACCCACGACGGCGCTCACCTGCCCGTCGAGGTACCAGCCCATCGCGACCTTCTCGCTCGTGGCTTCCGCGTGGAGGTCGACGATCACGTTGCGCACCCCATGGAGTTCCTCGAGGGCTTGGTTGACGACCTCGAACGGCGAGCGCGCCGGATTGAGATACAGGTCGCCGCTGAGGTTGACCACTCCCAGCCTGCCCGCCCGAGTATCCACCACCGTCACGCCCCTACCCGGATTGGAGGCCAAGAAGTTGTACGGCCTCAGGAGCCGGGGCTGCTCGTCGAGATACCGGTAGGCGTCGCGTTGCTTCCACACGTGGTTCCCAGTGGTGACCACGTCGACGCCGGCGCTCAGCAGGGCCTCCACGTGCGCCGGCTTGATGCCTTTGCCGTCGGTCGCGTTCTCGCCGTTGACCACCACCGCGTCCGCGCGGTGACGTTCTATCAGCCCCGGGAGCTTGCTGACGACCGCGGCGCGGCCCGGCTTACCCACCACATCTGAGAAGAACAGGATGATCATGCCGGTCAGTTTACCCCACAGGCGCCGCCGTCCTCCGTGCCAGCCCCCACCCTAGGTCTCATGGGCCGCCCTTGGCGGGTCCTCCTAGCCTCGAGCGGTACCCAGCCCCAAAAGACACGAGGAGGACGCCATGATACGAAGACGAAGTCGGCGAAACCGCGCGGCCGCGCGGACACGCGGAGGACCCCGGCCGGCGGGGATCCAGCCCCCGAGGCACGGCACGAGCAGCCTTGCCGGACGCATCGGGAGCGGCCCGCTCGTGGCGCTGGCACTGGCGATGAGCCTGCTGGCGCTCGTCTTGTGCGCGGTCTTGGTGCCCGGGTTCGTCATGGGTGCCGAGCCCGAAGACGATCGAGCCCGGCGCAGTGGGGGCGGGCGATCAGACGTCTGCCACCGCGAGCTCCCAATCCGGAAGTCCCGCACTGGTCACGCTCCCCTGGGGTGATGGGCCAGGGGAGGTGGGCCTGGTGCAGGCCAGCGAGGGTCTCACCCGAGGACCGGAGGCGCTCGCTGTGGCGCCCGACGGACGAGTGGCGGTACTCGACTCCGTGAACCGTCGCCTTGTCCTTCTCGACAAGGAAGGAACGCCGACGCGGACGGTGCCGCTGGCTCTGGCTCAGCCGCGGTTCCTTGCGGTCGACGACGGCGCGATATACGTCCTCGACTCCGAGTCCGATCGGCGGTTGGCCTGCCTTGACTGGCAGGGCGCCGAGATCGGCGGAGGCTCACTGCCTGCGCTGGACGATGTCGTCACCGGGCTGTTCGCTACCGATGCGGGCGCCTGCCTCGAGGTCGCCCACGATGCCGTCTACCTGATCGAGTTGAAGGACACCGCGAAACAGGACGCCGGCGGGGAGGGTGCGGCGCCCGCCGCCCTTCGCGCGCTGGCCGGGCGGCCGCTCGACCGTGATCTGGCGAAGGAGGCCAAGATCACCTTCAAGCCCGAGCAAGGATTGAAGCTCAAGCGCTTCAAGGTCGACAAGAAGACCTTCAAGACTCTCCAGACCCAGGGGTCGACGCCCTCGTTCCCCGCGGATCGAGAGATCGAGCACCTGGTCTCCGTCGACGGCGACGGCGTGGGTGGACTCATCGTCGGCGCCCGTCTGCTCCGCTCGCCGGAGGCCGCCGCGGATTCACCCTCGCTGGTGATCGGGCGCCTATCCTCGGCCGACAAGCCGGAGGTCCAGAGCTCGATGACCGACATCCTCACCCTATGCGACTCGCCGTTCGCCTATCTCGGGCAACCGTACGTGGTGGCCCCTGACGGCCGCATCTTCCAGCCGGTGGGAAGCGAAGCCGGTTACACCATCCTGGTCCACTCCTTGCCCGGCAGCGACGCAGACAAGGAGGCGCAGCCATGACCCGGACGTCCCTGGAACTGCGCTACGCTCTGCCGGTGGGCGTCTCCGGAGGCATCCCGCATTGATCGCGGCCTGTGTGGGCGCGGCGCTTGCGAGCCTCTGCGCGCTCGGCCCCGGCAGCGCCGAGGCCCTTGCCGGGATTCCCACCATGACCCGAGCCGAGATCATCGCCCGGGCGGAATCGGGCCTGGGCACCAACTACACGTGGGGAGGGGAGAGCTGGACTCCCGATACCGGGAGCGGAGCGGGCCCGGACTGCTCGGGATATGGCCTCAAGTGCTGGGAAGTACCCAAGACCCTGCTCTACCAGGAGGAGAACGGGAGTCAACGCCACTATCTCCCCCCGGTATACCAGCTACTCGTTCTACAACTGCGTAGGTCCGTGGTACGGGCTGAGCAGCCGCTCTCTCCTCCGCGAAGGGGACATCCTGGTCAAGAACAACGGGACGTCAGGCCACGTCACCATCTACGCCGGTGGAGACGCCTGGAATTCCCCGGTCATCTACGAGGCACCGGGGACCGGGCTGGAGATCCGGAGGATCAGCAGGTATCTCGGCAGCGAGTACAAGCCGATCCGCGAGAGAGTCGCTCACCGACGGCATCATCCTCGACAACCCTACCGCCAAGAGCATCGGCGGCTCCGGCGCCGGGGGCAACTGGTCACGCTCCACGAACGTCTCCGGCTACTACGGGGACGACTATCAGCTCCATGCCCCCTCGTCGGACTCGGTGTGGGCCCGGTGGACGCCGCGCCTACCCTCCACCGGTTACTACGAGATCTTCCTTCGCTGGACCAGCGGGTCCGACCGGGCCTCCGGGATCATGGTGACGGTCAACACCCCCTCGGGCCAGTACAAACGCTTCATCAACCAGCGCATCAACGGAGGCAAGTGGTTCTCTCTGGGGCAGTACTCGTTCCGCGCCGGCTACGCCCCGACGACGGGCAGCATCACCATCTATGCCACGGGAGCCGACGGCTACGTGATCGCCGACGCGGTCATGTTCGTCCCCGCGTCGTAGCGACCTCTGTCATCAGAGGCGCCTTTCGGGCACGTGCGCTCCGTCTGTCCTGGTGAAATACCAGACCTCCCGGAGATCCCAAGTCACCGGGAGGTCTGGCTACAACTGCTCGTACCAAAGACCAGGCCCGCCTTGCGGCGGGCCCGGTCTTCACTCGTATTCGTGGCCGCGGCTGGGCGGCAAACTGTTCGGTCGCGCTCGACGTCAGTTGAGGATCCCCTTGACATCGAAGGCGTCGGCGCTGATGTACTTGCCCGCGAGGCTCGAGGGGTCACGCCAGATCTTGACGGTGTGCGGGCCGGAGGCCAGCGTGCCCGTGGTCCAGACGCGCTGCTGATAGGCGACCGTCGAGGCAGCCAGGTTCACGCTCACCGGGTCCCCGCCGTCCAGCGAGACCAGGGCCTTGCCCAAGGTGGTGCCCTTGGTCGCGATCCAGGTGAGGCTGGTGCCGGTGAAGGTGACCGTCACCGAGCCACTGTTCGTGTTCGCGCGCTTGTAGCTGCCGCCCGAAGCGCCACTTCTGGCAAGCGTGTACCAAGTGCCCGCGTACTTCAGCCGAGAATCGGCCTGCTGGAACACGGTAGATGTCGGAACCGGGACCGGCGCCTGGGTCAGGTTGCCCACCACCTCGAAGGCGTCGGCGCTGATGTACTTGCCCGCGAGGCTCGAGGGATCACGCCAGATCTTGACGGTGTGGGGGCCGGAGGCCAGCGTGCCGGTGGTCCAGACGCGCTGCTGATAGGCGACCGTCGAGGCGGCCAGGTTCACGCTCACCGGGTCCCCGCCGTCCAGCGAGACCAGGGCCTTGCCCAAGGTGGTGCCCTTGGTCGCGATCCAGGTGAGTTTCGTCCCCGTGAAGCACACGGTCACCGACGAGCCGTTGACGCTCGCCCGCTTGTAGTTGCCGCCCGAAGCGCCGGTGGCAGCGAAGGTGGACCAGTGGTTGCTGGAGTAGACCAGGCGGCCGTCGGTCTGCTGGTAGCAGGTGGCAAGGGGTTGCGCAGGCTGACCGGGCGCATGGGCGGTCGGATCGACGTACCCACCGAAATCGGTGGTCCAGTAAGCCTCGTAGGGCGTACCGGGCATCACGACCAGTGAGACCCCGATCACCCTATAGGCAGAGTTGAGCATGTTGGCGTTGTGGCCGGACGAGGCTTTCCAGGCATTGAAGACCTCGGTGGCCGTCCGCTGCCCCGCTGCGATGTTCTCGCCCATACTGGTGTTGTAGCCATACCCGCTCACCGCCATGCGGTCCCACGGTAGAGCGCCGGTCTTGAACCAGTCGGACTCCAGACTCGTGTGATCGAAGAAACGGTACTTGCCCATGTCCGAGCCATGACGGTCGCACGCCTCGGCGATCATGTCCGAGAGGAGAAGGGGCTGAAGCCCATTGGCGGTGCGGTAGTTGTTCAGCAGCGTGATGAAGGCCAGTTCCTGCTCGCTGTAGCTCACAGCCGTCGCCTGCGCCCCCGCGGTGAAGGCGGAGCCGAGCAGGACCGCGGCCGTCAACAGGGTCGCCAAGAGGATCAGACCGAGGAGCCGCAGCCTGGGCTGCGCGATGGCGTGACTCACGATAGGCTTGCTCATGGGGTATCCCCCTATCATTTCGGGCATCGAGCCTAGACAGATCCGACGGCTGGGCCGTGCACTCCTATTTGTCGGCAGAATGCCCCCAGCAATTTAGCGCTGGCGGCAAAGAATTCTCCCCAAAGAGCAAGGATATGGGTCCTGCCCGCCCGGGTCAGAGCCAACGTGCCCGTCACTTGCACACAGAGGCGAACGGCAGGGATTATTGGAGGTAGCGGCTGCAAGCGTGTCGCTGCGGCCACGAGTTCATCAAGACCGATCTTTCTCTATCCCCCAGAATCGTGCGATGCGCTTCGCCAGGCCCCAACCTGTCCCCACGATCGCCGGCATTCGGGCGGGCGCCCATTCTACCAACCGGGCTCCGGAGCCCGCAACCCTTTACGGAGTCCTTACGATGCTCTCGTTATAGTCCGCCAAAAGCAACGTGAAGGGGCCGGCTATCGGCCCGGAATGGGAGATACCCAAATGATGCGAGACAACTGGGGCTTCCGAGGGACGGAACCGTTCGAGCATACCGGCGGTATGGAGATCCTCTGGCTGATCCTGATGATCATCCTCTGGGCAGCCGTCATAGTGGCGATCGTGATGGGCGTCCGGGCGCTCGTCATCCACTCGCGGAACAACCGCGCGCAGTCCGCGGTCGCGCCGTCTCCGGGAGGCGGCTCCCTGCCCCCCGGCGCCGGCATGAGCGTCACCTCCAGCGCCGCGCCGTCGGTGCTGGCGATACTCGAGGAACGGTACGCCCGGGGAGAGATCGACCGGGAGGAGTTCGTCCAGCGCAAGGCGGACCTCGGATTCGCTTCTCCGCTCGTAACGCCGGCTGCGGCGCCTGTGGTCGCGGAGGTGCCTGCGGCGCAGACCCCCGCTACGACCACGCCGCCTGAGACTACGACGTAGAACACCCCCTCGAGACGGCCGTCACCCCCGACCGTCTTGCACCCCAGAAGGCCGGGGCCTCCCGAAGGAGTCCCCGGCCTTCTTCTGTCACTTGGATCCGTCGGTCGCCGCGGACGCGGCGGACCTGGCTGACCGTGCCTACTTCAGGCTGCCTATCACATCGAAGGCGTCGATGCTGATGTACTTGCCCGCGATGTTCGCAGGATCACGCCAGATCTTGACCGTGTGCACGCCCGGCGAAAGGGTCCCGGTGTTCCACACCTTCTGCTGATAGGCGACCTTCGAAGCGGCAAGATTGACGCTCACGGCGGGCTTGCCGTCGACCGACACGAATGCCTTGCCCAGGGTGGTGCCCTTGGTAGCGACCCAAACTAGGTAGGTCCCATCGAAGGTCACCGTCACCGACGCACTGCCGGTGTTGGCCCGTCTGTAGCTACCGGCCGACGGTCCCGAGGTAGAGAACGTGGCCCAGGTGCCCGCATAAGCCAGGCGGGAATCGGCCTGCTCAAACCGGGTACCGGAAGTGGCCTGCAGCAGCGTGCCCGTCACATCGAAGGCATCGACGCTGATGTTGGAGGCGATGGCAGAGGCGTGCCTGGTGCCGGTCCATTCGATCTTGACCGTGTGCGTACCGGCATCCAGCGGGCCGGTGTCCCAGGCTTTCTGCTTGTAGAGAGTGCCCGCGCTGTACAGATCCACCGTCACCGGCGCGTTGGCATCGAGAGTCACCTTGGCCTTGCCGTAGGAGGGACTCTTCTTGGCGATCCAGGCGAGATAGGTGCCGTTGAACTTCACCGTGACCGAAGCCGCCGCGTTCACGTACCTGAAGCTGCCCCCCGATGCGGAACTGACACTGGAGACCTTCCAGGCTCCCCCATAGAGGAGGCGCGAGTCGGCCTGCTGATAACGAGCCGTCGTGGGCACCTGGACCAACGTGCCCGCCACGTCGAAAGCATCGACGCTGATGTTGGAGGCGGTGGCCGGGGCGCTTCTGGTGCCGGTCCATTCGATCTTGAGCGTGTGCACACCGTCGTCCAAAAGACCCGTGTCCCAGGCCTTCTGCTGATAGACGGTGCTCGGGCTATACAGATCCACCGTTACCGGCGCGTTCGCATCCAGGGTCACCTTGGCCTTGCCGTAGGAGGGACTCTTCTTGGCGATCCAGGCGAGATAGGTGCCATCGAACTTCACCGTGACCGAGGCGGACGCGTTCACGTACCTGTAGCTGCCCCCGGAAGCGGAGGTAGCGGAGACCGCCGTCCACGGCCCTGCGTAGGCCAGCCGGGTGTCGGGCTGCTGATACCGGTTGAGCGTGCCGTCCTTGAGCACGCTCAGGATGAGACGGGAGCGCATCACCGTCTTACCGGCAAAGGTGTTGACTCGAGACCGGAAGATATCGGCCGTGATGGTCGTGCTGCCGGATGTTCCGGTCACGCGGACCGAGCGGGCATGACTGGTGGGGTCATCGGTATCGCGGTCGGTGATGTCGACCTGGGTGATCGTCCCAATGCCTAGGTGCAGGGCGGTGGTGAGGCTTTCGGGCGAGAGCGTGTACGTCCAAGCGTAGCCAGGACCATAGGAGACCCACCAACTCGGTGGAGCAGCCAAGCTCCATGGGTCGGGTTTCGCCACCAGATAGGGCTTGGTGCTGGAATCCGTCCATAGGGCGGAGTGCCCACCGTTACTCGACGAGAAGTACGCGCGGATCACCGCGCCCCCGTAGGTGAGGACCATGCCGGCGGTGGCATCGGCGAGTCCGGCGGCAGTCGGGTAGTTCTTTTCCGCGCTGTAGCCGCGATAGACCTGCGCCGTCGAACCCGAATCGGTAATCACACCTGTAGAGGAGGCCGCATACGAGCGGGCCGCGACGGCCTGAGCCTTCACCGCTTCGGGCGCGTAGGTGCTGGCGTTACCCGAGCTCGCCCAGGAGGGGTCTATCTCGGAGACGGTGACGGCCCGGATATAACGGTCGAGCAGGACCGTGTTGTACAGACGCAGGGAGACCGCAGCCGTGTCCGGCTGTACCTTGAGAGTACCCCAGTACTCGCGGTCCAGAGCTGCGGAAGTGCTGGTAGCCTTCCGAGTGGCGACGACCCGACCGTCGGTGGAATCGGGGCGCACCTCTACCCAATCGAAGGCACCCTCTATGCCCGTCACCTGCACCTTGCCACCGCTGTAACTGGTGGCTACGACCTGACCCACGGCCAGAGGCTGCGTATGATCGCCGGCGGCGTCATGAGTGACCAGGGTCGCCGCGGTGACGGTGGGCTTCAGGCTGACGCTGTAGTAGCAGTCGTCTGCGTTGCCTTCGTACGTCAGACGCACGGTGATGAGCCGCCCAGGGTCGTTGAGCGACGCCAGGGTAGCGCCGGGGAAGTAGAAGGCGAGGATGTCGCCATGGCTGTTTCCGAGCCGCGCCCCTTGCCATGCCCCCCACTGACTCATGCCTACCCCGTGTCCGTACCCGCGACCGGAGATGACGAAGTCACCGGTCGAGGCTGCGGCGGCGGGAGCGAGGGCCAAGCTGAGAAGAACGACTGCGAGGGCGATCGCGACGAACAGCTTCGTGGCCCAGCGGACACCGGCACGGCGAGTGACCGGGGCGCGGGGTGGGGTTTCAACCACGGGGGTGGTGGAGAGGTCCAAGATCTTTTCCTCCGTCGTTCGTGGCACGAGGCCGGGGAATCGTGCGGGCATCTCCGCTATGAAAGTTGTGGTGCGCGCAACTATACACCCTGCCCTGCACCCTACCCAAGCGCCCGGGCGGGCATGACCCGCCGAGGCGCATGTCGCGGTCTCTGCTCCGTTGACCTTTATCTGAGTATGGATACCGCGCTGATCACGTCTTTTCCTTCGGCACCGACGCGCGTTCCGATAAGTGCGACGCCGAACAAAACGCAGCCCGGTGGGCGCGATTCAGGCTGACGGCTCCTTGCCGGCGCGGCGAATCAGGGCCTCCTCGACGAGCCGGGAGATCTCCTCGACCCGGTGGTCCCACGTGTTCCGCGCGGCCAGCGCTATGCGTGCGTCGCGCTTCGCCGGCTCGTCCTCGGCCATGGCCTTGCGCACGAGAGCGGGATAGTCGCCGAGAGCATCCGCGATCTCGATCACGCCGGCCAGAGGACGTAGTTCCGGCAGCCCCCCGGCCACTACCGGAACACCCGCGGCCAGATACTCGAACAGCTTGAGGGGGAAGATGTTGCGGGTCAACTCGTTGGCTCTGTAGGGGATGAGTGCGACTGCCGTCGCTTTGAGATAGCCGGGTAGTTCGTGGCGCGGCTTCTCCCCCAACAGGTGGATGTTGGCGCATGCCTGCAGGCGGGTCGTGTCCAACTGTCCCGCCTTGATCGGGCCGATAAGCACCACGTGCCAGGAGGGATCGGCCTCCGCCAGCGCCACCAACGCGTCGACGTCCAGACGCGAATCGTGCAGTCCCACGACCGCCAGGCGCGGAGCGGGGATGCCGAGCAGATCGGCAGGGAGCGGCAGCCCCGGGTCCAGCGCACGACTGAAGATCTCCACGTCGGCCGCATTGAGCACCGTGTACGTGTGAGGGTTGAGGCCGATGCGTCCTCGACGAAGATTCTCGGAGGTGGTGATGACCAGGTCGGCGCGGCGCGTCAGTTCGTCGTCATACCCCCGGACCACGTGGGGCGATACGAATCCGGGGAAGGCCGAGTGCTCATCCACGCAGTGATAGACCACCAGATCCGTCGCCGGCCCCCGGCGCCGTTCACCGGCGCGGTCGTCCGCGCGACCCAGTAGATCAAGGAGAGCCACCGAGGGGGGCACGTACGTCCAGAGAACGGTGTCATCCCCGAAGCGGAGACGCTTCATCCCGCGACGGATGTAGGCAGCTAGGATGCGCTGGTTGAGCCGATTCACGGCGGGCCGCATGTTGCCGAAGGGCAGCAAGGGCGGGGGGGTGACCACCCACAGCCCGGGTTCCGGATTCCTCACCCGCGGGACGACCGCGCCCCATCGCTTCCAGTGCCGCGGCACCTTGAGCGGCGCCAGCATAGTGACCGGCTCCTCTATGTAGAGGACCCGGTTCCACCTGGCCAGCCGGTGCATGATCTGCTGCTTGCTGGTCCACATCGCTCCCCAGTCGAGCGACGAGACACAGAGGATGTCCCGTCCGCGGAGCGCCGGCGTCGAGTCTGCCTTCACCCGCACGCCTCCAAGAACGCGGCCGTCGTGCCCTCTATCCAGCGCTGGACGGAGAACCGCGCCCGGGCCGCCTCCCGTCCCGCAGCCGCGATGCTCGCTGTCATCTCGCCATCACCGAGGACTCTGAGGATGGCCGCGGCGAGCGCGTCCGGCGTGCAGGCGGCGGCCACCACTCCCGTCCTGCCATCCTCGACCAACTCCGGAAGGCTCCCGCAGGGGGCGACCACCACCGGTCTGCCGCAGAGCATCGCCTCCACCACGGCCAATCCGAACCCCTCGCTCTTGGAGGACTGCACGTACACGTCCGCGTCTTGCAGGGCCTGCGGGATGGATGCGGTCCTTCCGGGCAGACGCACTCGCCCGTGAAGATCCAATGATCCGATGAGCGCCTCCAGCCCGTCTCGCTCCTCTCCTTCGCCCCAGATCGTCAGGCTGAGGTCATCGGGAAGCAGCTTCATGGCCCGGATCAGCACGTCGAAGTTCTTGACCGGATGAAGTCGGCCCACCGAGACGATGCTCGGCGCCCGCGCCCCGCCCAGAGGCCGGGCGCCCTCCTCGACGTGAAGTCCGGCGGGGCGCTCCGGGTTAGGCGATCCACACTCGACATCCACCCCGTTGTAGACCACGGTGATCCGATCGCCATGGACGCCCGGACCTGATCAACTCGTCCCTGAGATACCGCGAGACCACCACATGGCGGGTGGTCACCGGTCTCAGCAACCGGTCCATGACGGTGAAGCCAAGCCTCTTGAGCGCCCCGGGATAGTCGGTAGCTATCACGCTGTGGGTCACTACCAGGCTGGGCACGCCCGCGAGCAACGCGGCCGATCTCGCGTATGCGTTCGCCACCGCCCCCTGCGACACCACAAGATCGACTCTCTCGTTCTTGAGGATCCTACGGATGTCGAGGACCGTCCACGGTCTTGCCCTCCGAGCCGATAGGCGTCTCTGGGAGGCAGCGGAGATACCGGCTCGATTGAGATCCCACTCTCCCATGCTTACGAGAAGCAGACGGACCGTCTGTGGATCGACGAAGCGGAAGAGGTCGGCGAGATACGTCTCGATGCCACCCCACACTCTTGCTCCCGAGTAGACCACTGCCACGGTCTTCGTCAACCGTCGCTCCTCGCGCCTTCGAGGCCCCGCGCGACCACGTCTACGTCTCCACGGCCGTGGGACCGTGGGTCAGTTTCCAGGCTACTACCTCATAGATGAAGAGGGGCACGGCATTCCACACCCTTCGGGGACGGCTGCCGGTCTTGCTCTTACTTCTGTTCATGAAGAGCCGCCAGGCCCACTCCAGGCCGAGTTCTCGCATCCACCGGGGGGCACGGCGGAATTCCCCGGCGATGAAATCGAGTGACCCGCCCTCGCCCACGGCTACCTTCACCGATCCTAGTCGAGAGAGGTTGTCGCGGATCCAGTACTCCTGCTTTGGGGAGCCCAGCGCGACGATGAGCAATCCCGGCCTCGACCTTTCGATCTCCTCCACCACCGAATGATCATCCGTCCAATATCCATCTCGCCCACCCGCGATCTTCAGATGCGGGAACCTGGCCTGGATCTGCGCCCTGGCCCTGCTGTTGACCTTAGAGCTCGCGCCCAGGAAGTAGACGGACACGCCCGCTCTCTGCGCCGCCTCCAGCATGAGATACAGCGCGTCGACCCCCGGCAGGCGCTCGGTGATGGGAAAGCGACAGAATCCGGGAAAGAGCAGCAGGCTCCACAATGAGTACAGCGCCTGCCACAGCACGTGCGCCCGCGCTAGAGTAGTGACCCTCGTAGTCCTCAAGGTGAGGAACCTCGCCGCCCAGACCACGCCGACTCCGTCGGCCACGTTGAGATCGGACCCGTTCAGCACGGCGCGGAAACGGTCGTCGTTCAGGGAGCGCACCAAGAACTCCGCGTTGATCTTGGCCACGGACCGTTGGCGCTCACCGTTGAGATAGCCGGTTATCTCCTCCACCAGGAGCCCTGCTGTGGCCCGCTCGATGCGAACACCAAGAACGCCGACGTTCTTCACGTGACGCGCCGCCGCGCGATAAGCGCCGCGGCGGCGCCCGCTCCCACGCCGTTGTCGATATTCACGGCCACCAAGCCCGGAGAGCAGCTCTGCAGGATGGAATACAGTGCCGCCGTACCGTCTCCGCCCACTCCGTACCCTGTCGAGGTGGGCACTCCGATCACCGGCACGTCCACCAGGCCGGCCACGACCGAGGGTAAGGCCCCCTCCATGCCCGCCACGACCACTAGGGCGCCGGCACCGCTCTCGATCATCCGGGTAAGGGGCTCGAGGAGGCGGTGCACACCTGCTACGCCCGTGTCGTAGCCGCGTTCCACCCGGCATCCCATGTGCGTGATCACCAGAGCGGCTTCTTCCGCGACCGGGATGTCGGAGGTGCCCGCCGTGAGCAGGCCAACGCATCCGTCCGGCTCTGGCGACCGGTACGCAGGGGTGCTGGCCGCGAGGATGCGGGCAGACGGATCGTACGTGAAAGTGAGCGCCCCCGCTGCTTCCTCGACGAGCGCCCGCCGCAGCCACTCCGCCCTCTCGGGCTCCAACCGGCTGACAAGGACGAGCCCCCTGTCGGCCAGGAACCGCCGTGCGATGGCCTCCAGATCGGCGTCGCTCTTGCGCGGAGCATAGACGACCTCGGGGACTCCCTTGCGCAGGTCGCGATTGACATCCAACCGGGCGAACTCCCCCAGTTGCGTCACCTGCAGAAGCCGCAGCTTCTGCAGCGCGTCCTCAAGACCCAGGTCACCCTCCAGCAGCGCCTCGAGGAGGCGACGGATATCGGCGCTGCCGCCGTGATCATGGCCGTGAGTGTGATCGCTGCCGTGGCTCATAGACTGAAGACCCTTCGTGCGTTCTCGCCGCACACCGCCGTCCGCGCCTCGGGTGACAGCTCGCCCAGACCTCGCCGGTACCGCGCGGGCGAAAGCAGAGCGTAGTCACTCCCGAAGATGAGCTTGTCTCTGCCTGCGGTCGCCTCCGCCGCACGGTAGATCCCCGCGTCATAGAGATAAGGTACCGCAGACGTGTCGTAGTAGGCGTCGGCCAGCGTCCGACGCAGTTCCGGCATGGCCTCGTACAGGAACGTCCCTCCGCCCATATGAGCGAACACGATCTTGAGACCCGGATAAGCCTGGGCAAGGGCCACACACGCGGCCGGGCCGAAGTCGGTCTTCCCCCGATACTCGTGACCCACGGGCTCGTTTGCGTGCACCAAGAGGGGCAGATCCCTTTCGCGCAGTGTCGCCGCGATCCCCGACAGTGCGGCGATGTCCTCGAAGCCGGGGCCGGGAGTGAGCTCTCCGCAGCCTCGTAGCCCCGACTCCAAACAGCGCTCCAATTCGCTCGCAGCGCCGTCTCCTTTCGTGGGCACGCAGGCAAGACCCGCCAGACGACCGGGATGGGCGGCCACCGCCTCCAGCACGTAGTCGTTCAGCATTCGGCACAATCCGTGGTCCTCGAACGCGAACCCGAACACCACCGACAAAGCCACCCCGGTCTCGTCCATCTGGCCGAGCACGTCTTCGGCCGTGGCCATGCGAGCCCGCGGAGACGAGTAGAGGGACTCGAACCTGCGATCACGCGAGAGGTAGGCGTCCCGCCGTTCGATCATGTCGGGCGGGAACACGTGGACGTGGGCATCGACCCAGCCGGATTCCGCTTCCCGCGCCTCGGCCGGCCCGTGGTCCATGACGCTAGAGGGACGCGGTGAGGAGGATCGTCTCGACCAGCTCCTCGTAGGAGATGCCCGCGGCCCGCGCCTGCGCGGGCAGGTCGGATAGCTCGGTCATGCCCGGCAGAGTGTTAACCTCCACGAACCAGGGCACGCCGTCCTTGTCGACCATCATGTCCACCCGGCTATATCCGCGGCACCCGATGGCCGTGAAGACGGCGACGGCCGCCCGTTGGGCCTCCGCGTAGACCGCCGGGTCCAGGCGCGCCGGGAGGATGAACTCGGTCATGCCCTCCGTGTACTTGGCCTCGTAGTCGTAGAACTCGTTCTTGGGGACGAGCTCCAATATAGGAAGGGCCTCCAGCCGCCCGTCCCGCTCGATGACCCCCACGGTGATCTCCATGCCGGGGACGAAGGCCTCGGCGAACATCTTCCCGTACTCGACGCACCCCGTCTCGAGACAGCTCCGGAGCTCGTCGGGCGTCTTGCACTTGGACACGCCCAGACTGGAGCCCTCTTGTACGGGCTTGAGCATCACGGGAAGACCAAGAGCGGCCTCGATGCGCGCGGCGGCATCCGCGGCGCTCTCCTCGGCGCCGACTTCGCAGTAGTCGGGAGTGGGAAGCCCGCTTCCCAAAACGACCTTCTTCGCGGCCACCTTGTTCATCCCCAGGGCTGAGGCCAGGACCCCGGAGCCCGTGTAGGGGATGCCCATGACTTCTAAGAGACCTTGGATCGTGCCGTCCTCGCCGTAGCGTCCGTGCAGGGCGAGAAAAGCCACTTCCACGCCGGCTTCCTGGAGTCGCACGCCCACATCCCGCTGCGCGTCCACCTCCACCGCTCGGTATCCATTCGCGCGAAGGGCGTGAAGACAGTTGCGCCCCGACCGGAGTGATACCTCCCGTTCTCCCGAGAGACCGCCCAGGAGCACGCCGATGGTCTTGGTCTTGAGATTCAGGGCGTCCATGGGGGGAAATGTACCACACGCCCCGGCAGCTCAGACCGAAGCTGGGATCGTCCGGCCGGCGGCTCCCAGCAACCGCCCGGTGGCTACCCGGCAGCCACCCGAGCGCGCTCCGGCACCTTGATCTGACCTCCAGCCACGCGGCGGAACGCCGCCGTGCTCTGGGCCCCCGCTTCGGCGACCTCCATCAGATCGTCGGCGTTGAGACCGTCGGCCGGGGCGGACGCCCATCCCACCACGCATTCGACACGGCGTCCGTCCACCAGATGCTCGCAAGCTCTGCGGCCCAGCGACATCGCCACTCCCTCGATATCGGAAGGGTCGGTCCAGGCAAATCGACTGTCACGGTCGCCGCCCACCTGCGGCCTCTCGGTGTCGGTCTCGAAGAGGAAGGCTACGCGACCTCCCGGAAGCTCGAAGTGCTGCGCGTCGGGTCCCAGCAGGCGGAGCCCGCGGCGGCCCACGGCACCGATGACCCGCCGGGAGCTCTCCTCACCGTAGTAAGAGACGGCCTCCTCGAAGCGCGCGATCCTCAGCACCACCAACGCGAACCGGGAGCCGGTGGCAAGAAACAATCCCAACCGCATCCGCACCGCCCGCTCGAGCGGCGTGCCCAGAGCAGCCTGCCCGGACCCTTCGGTCGCGAGTGACCGTCCGGTGACGACGCTCCGCGAGGCCGCTCGCCGCGCCTCCTCTCGTCGTAGCCGGTCGGCCAGGTACGTGGCGATCACACCGGCCGCGATGACCAGCACGAGGAAGGTTTGGATCCCCGGACCGCTGCTCCACACGAGCAGAGGCAGGAGGATAGCGGCGTCGGTGAGACAGAGCAGATACCCGAGTCGGCGGTCGCCGGAGAACTGAGCGGTAAGACGAAGCCCCCACAGGGCGTAGATGACGGCGAACCCCGCATAGCATAGCCAGACAGTGACGGAGCGTATCCCTGCCAGAGGCGGACACACCGCGGCGAGAAGCGTCAGGAGGACCACCCGCGCCCGAGCTTTGTCCCGCTCGGTGAGATGGCTACCCAGGGCTGTCCGCTGTGCTGCCATGTAGTTTCGATTGCAGTGTAAGCGAACTGCACAGGTTTTGCAATAGTCATTGCTTAATCTTGGTATTGAAATGAAATTGTGTGCTGAGAGCGGACGAATCCGCCAGAAGAGGAACGTCAGGGGACGAGGAGGATGGGCACCTTCACGTGCCGAGCGACGCGGTCACTCACACTCCCCAGCACGAGGTCCTTGGGCTCGTCGCGACTCCTGCGCCCCATGATCACCAGGTCGGCGCCGCTTGCGTCTATCTCGGAAAGGATGCTTTCGGGGGCAGGACCCACCACGACCTTGACCTCGGCGCCCACTCCCTCTTGCTGCAGCAGGTCAAGAGCGGCCCGGAGGCTCTTGCGGGCGGCATCCTCCACGTGGGCCTCCATAGCCCCCTGCTCCACTTTCTGGCGGGCGAGCCAGTCCGGCATCGCCACCGCGGTGATAACGAGGAGTTCGGCATGGTAGCGGGCGACCATCTGCATGGCCACCTCAAGTCCGCGTAGGGATGATTCGGTGCCGTCCGTGGGAGCGGCTATGCGGGTGAAGACCATGGTCACCTGCCGAGACCTCGCTTGCCAGCAGAGAAGGTGGAGGATACCGGGGTCGAACCGGCGACCTCCGCCGTGCAAAGGCGGCGCTCTCCCAACTGAGCTAATCCCCCACTGGAAACGAACGGGAACGTGCCAACACCGGAGTGATGGTGGGCCTAAGTGGATTCGAACCACTGACCTCACCCTTATCAGGGGTGCGCTCTAACCAACTGAGCTATAGGCCCACGCCGGCGGTAGTTTACCGCATTCATAGGGATGACGGGACAACCTCCGAGGTATAACCTAGCGGAGACATCTACGAGAGGGCGGCCATGCAGGGCTACGAAAGAGTCACCGTCTACGGCGTCAGTTTCGACGCGGCGAGCAAGCAGCCTATCGTCCTGCTCAAGGCCGAAGGGCGGAACCTCTTCCTGCCCATCTGGATCGGCCATCCAGAGGCGGCCGCCATCCTGATGAAGCTGCAGAACGCCGAATTACCTCGGCCCATGACGCACGATCTTCTGGCCAACGTCATCGGCCTGCTTTCCGCAAGCGTGACCAGCGTCGCAGGTCACCGAGCTCCGCGACAACACCTTCTACGCCGTGCTCCGACTCGATGCCGGCGGGCAGGAGATACAAGTGGACTCACGGCCCTCCGACGCCATCGCGCTCGCCGTGCGCACCGACGCCCCCATCTTCGCGTCGGCGGCGCTGCTGGAGGCGAACGGCATCGAGTTCGATCAGGAAGTCGACGACGTCGAGGACATCGTCAAGGAGTTCAAGGACTTCCTCGAGGGGGTCTCGCCCGAGGACTTCTCGGACTAGCTCCGACGGCCGCCCGTCGCTGAGGGTCGCTGCCTCCCGCTTGGCGACCTGCAGGATCAGAGCTGTATATCTCCCGCAGCCCCTCATTGGAGAGCGGGCCCCGATTGGCCCTGACAGAGATACGTGATGACCCAGTCTTCTTGGGCGGCGTCGTAGAAACTCAAGCCCTGCGCCTCTTTGTAGTCCTTGAGACTCTTGACCAGCTTGATCCGCTTGTTGAGAGCCTCGAGGATCTTCACGTCGTTATCGGATATCTGCTCCCGGTAGTGCTTGATCACCGGGTCGTTGGAAGTCGCGGCCACGTGGCCCTCCTTATGCTTCGCGGTGAGATGCGTAGGCTACCAGAAGCGGCCCGACGCGTACAAAGCGCACTCCTGCACGAAGCGGTCGGCCAGGCCCGGAGCGCCCGCCAAATGGATGAGGGCTCGCGAGCACAGCAGCGAGCGGGTGGCGGCTCCCTCCCTCTGCTCGCCGGGGACCTCCGTACTGTGTAGCACGAGCGGTGGGTCCCAGGTGGGAGCCGGATCCAACACTTCCGCATCGGTGAGGACCCAGCCCCTGGCCTTCTGACCCTTGTCCAAGAGAACGGTCTGTCGGCCGGCGATCACCTCGACGTATGCAGGGTCTTCCAGATCCCAGAGGATCTCCCCCTCCCCGGGCAGCACCCCAGCCAGTTCCACGGTCCTCCCCAGAGAATCCTGTACTCGGTTGAGAAGAACGAGGAACCCGCCGCCCAACGCCAGCGTGGGCAGACCTCCGGCGATCCGCGTCCGCAGGTCGAGCAGCAGCGCTTGGTTCATGGAGATATCCACCAGGCTCGACGGCCAGACCGTGCCCGCCAGGACCAGCCCCGCCGTTTCCCCGGGCAGGCTCTCATCCTCCACGAGATCCAGACGGCGGATGCGTGCACCCGCGGCGCGGAGCACCTCGATCGAATCGCGGCTCCAGGGGGTGAAGCCGGTGCCACCCGCCACCAGGATCAGGGGGCCCTCGCCACCCCTGTCGGTCAGCAGGTTCTGAGAGTGAAGGAAGCCACGCTGGCCGGCCAGGTCGAACAGCGCGCCCACGTCCACCTGCCGCTCGATGGACTCAAGCAGGGCCTGATCCAGAGGGAGGCCCCAGGCCCCGGGAGCAGAAGTGTCCCACCCTGGACCGTCCCCCTCGAAAAGGCATCCGACCACGGGCACGTCCTCCTCGAGCGAGGGCCTGCCGGAGCAGGGCGCAATGATGGCGCTCCGCCACCCCGGTGAGAAGCGCGCCGGCCAAGTTGACGTGGGAGAGATGCGCTTTGAGCCCACCTACCACGGCCTGAAGTCCGGTACCCCATCTCCGGCAGTCGAGCACGAGCACGACCGGGCAGTCGAGCAGACGTGCGACGTCGGCCGGGGTCCAGCGCACATTCTCGCGCCGGTCGAGCACGCCGTGGGTAGCGGACAGAAGAGAGATATGCGCCGAGCGGGTGGCTACGTCGTAGAGCCTGAGGAGGTCGTCCTCGTCGTAGAGTTCCGGGTCGAGAAAGGCTGCTCCCTCCCAGCGATCCCAGCACGACGCCGGGTTGAGCGGACCCAGATGATGGTACCGGACCTGGCGGCCGTTCGCCGTGACGATCTCCGCGAGCGCGCCGGCTACCGCGTTCGCCAGGCCCGTGCGATGCGTCGGGGCCAGCAGCAACCGCGGTATGGACATCGGCCCTCCTCTGCGACGCTTCCTCTCTGCTACGACCTGCGGCTGATGAGGATGAGCCTCACCAGTTGCAGGATGGCCATGAGGGCGGCCGCAACGTAGGTCAAAGCAGCCGCGTTCAAGACCTTCTTCGCCCCAGTGAGTTCGTCGGCGACGAGGATGTTCCTGTTCGAAAGCTCGGTCATAGCCCGGCGTGACGCGTTGAGTTCCACCGGCAGGGTGACCACCGTGAACAGGACGGCAGCCGCATACAGGACGATGCCGATGTTCATCATGAGGGAGTTACGGAAGAAGAAAAGCCCCACGATGAACAGGATGAAGCCGAGGTTGCTTCCAAGGTTCGCGACGGGTACCAAGCTGCTGCGGATCCGAAACGGCGAGTAGCCTTCGGCGTGCTGCATCGCGTGCCCAGCCTCGTGGGCGGCCACCCCCAGCGCCGCCAACGAGGTGCTATTGCCCACCTCGGGACTGAGGGTGAGGGTACGGGAGCGAGGATCGTAGTGATCGGACAGCCGGCTGCCCGCAACCTCGATCCCTACGTCTCGGAGTCCTGCGCCATCAAGCATCTGCCGCGCCCCCTGAGCCCCGGTGACACCGCGCGCGGACGGGATCTGCGAGTAACGACTGAAGCTGGAGCTGACTTTGACCTTGGCGTAGATCCCCAAGGCCAGCGCAGGCAACAACAGGATGAGTGACCAGTACCAGAGGCCCATCGCTAGGGGAGACCTTCTCCCTCGTCGAAGCTCTCGGCGTCGTCCTCGATGTCGAAAGTATCTTCGAGTTCGTCCGGACCGGAGGGACCTTCGGCCTGGTGCAGACCGCCGACGCCCTCGATCTCCGCTCCGTTGCTGTCGGTGCCGTTACCGTTGCCGACCAACCGAGCCATGCTCGAGACCTTGTCCGCACCACGCAGGTTCATCACCCGCACGCCCATGGTGTTTCGCCCTGTGCAGCGCACGCTCTCCACCGAGACCCGGATCACGGTGCCGTCTTGGCTCATCAGCATCAGCTCGTGGTTGTTGCGCACCGAGGTGACCCCCACCAGGTCGCCCCGGTCGGGGCTGTCCTTGATGGTGATGACGCCCTGCCCCCCGCGCCTGTGCGTGGGGTAGCTGGACGCCGGCGTCCGCTTGCCGTACCCACCGCTGGTGACGCAGAACAGGTCGGCGTCGTCCTCGGCCACCGCCATGCCCACGAGGACATGGCTCTCGGGCATGCGCATGCCCTGCACGCCCATGGTGTTGCGGCCGGTGGGCCGAACGTCGTACTCGTGGAAGCGGATGGCTTTGCCCTCGCTGGATACGAGAATGAGATCGTCGTGCCCACTCGTGTGGCGCACCGCGACCAGTTCGTCGTCATCCTCGAGGTTGATGGCGATGATACCGTCGGCCTTGAGAGAGGTGGCGTAGTCCAGGAAGCGGGTCTTCTTGATGATGCCCTTCTGCGTGGCGAAGACGAGGTACTTGGCATCGGTATAGTCCTTGGTGGCGATGACCGCCTTGATCATCTCCCCCTGCGCCAGCGGAAGGAGGTTCGCCACGTGCCGCCCCTTGCTCTGCCGGCTTCCCAGGGGCAGTTCGTGCACCTTCTGCCGGTAGATCTTGCCTCGCGAGGTGATGAACAGCAGGAAGTGGTGCGTGGTGGTGATGAAGAGGTGCTCGATATAGTCGCCCTCTTTGAGATCCATCCCCGTGACCCCGATGCCACCACGATGCTGGGTACGGTAGGTGGAGACCGGCAGGCGCTTGACGTACCCGGAGGCGGAGATGGAGATGACCATCTCCTCCACCGCGATCATGTCCTCGATGTCGATCTCGTCCTCGGAGGGCAGGATCTCGGTGCGCCGGTCGTCGCTGTACATCTGCTTGATCTCGAGCAGTTCCTCTTTGATGACTCCGTAGATGAGGGACTCGTCGGCAAGGAGCCCTTCCAGATAGGCGATGCGCTCGAGCAGGTCGCGCTGCTCCTCTTCGATCTTGTGGCGCTCGAGGGCGGTGAGGTTTCGCAGGCGCAGGTCGACGATGGCCTGGGCCTGCTCGTCGCTGAGTCCGAAGCGCGCCATGAGGCCGGCCTTGGCGGCCTCGGTGTCTTCGCTGGAGCGGATGATCCTGATCACCTCGTCGAGATTCTCGATAGCTATCAGCAGGCCTTCGAGGATGTGGGCCCGCTTCTTGGCCTTGTCGAGCTCGAACTTGGTTCGCCGAACGACGACTTCCCTCTGATGGGCGATGTAGTAGCGGAGCATCTCCTTGAGGGAGAGTGTCCGCGGTACCCCGTCGGCCAGGGCCAGCATGATCACCCCGAAAGTGCTCTGCATGGCGGTGTGCTTGAACAGTTTGTTGAGCACGACCTTCGGTACCGCCTCGCGCTTGAGCTCGATGACGATACGCATGCCCGAGCGGTCGGACTCGTCCCGCAGGTCGGAGATCTCGGAGATCTTCTTCTCGCGCACCAGTTCGGCGATCTTCTCGATGAGTTGGGCCTTGTTGACCTGATAGGGGAGTTCGGTGACGATGATGGCCGTCTTGCCCTGCTTGAGCGGCTCGCTGTGCGCCCGGGCGCGGACCACGATGCGGCCCCGCCCGGTTTCGTAGGCTTCCCGGATGCCGGCGTGACCCATGATGATCCCCGCCGTGGGGAAGTCGGGACCCTTCATGTAGCGCATAAGATCGGCGCTGGTGAGCGACGGTTCGTCGATGAGGGCCACGGTGGCGTCGATCGCCTCGGCCAGGTTGTGCGGCGGCACGTTGGTGGCCATGCCCACTGCGATACCGGAGCTACCGTTGACCAGCAAATTGGGGAAGCGACTGGGAAGGACCGTCGGCTCTTCCCGGCTCTCGTCGTAGTTGGGCGTCCAGTCGACGGTCTCCGCGTCGATGTCGCGCAGCATCTCGGTGGCGACGCGGGCCAGCCGGCATTCGGTATAGCGCATGGCCGCGGCCGAATCGCCGTCGACCGACCCAAAGTTGCCGTGGCCGTCGACGAGCGGGTAGCGGATGGAGAAGTCCTGGGCCATGCGAACCAGAGCGTCGTAAATGGAGCTGTCGCCGTGGGGGTGGAAGTTCCCCATCACGTCCCCCACGATGCGGGCGCACTTGCGGTATGGCCGGTTGGGCTGCATGCCTGAGTCGTGCATGCCGAACAGCACCCGGCGATGCACCGGCTTGAGTCCATCACGCACGTCGGGCAAGGCCCGGCCCACGATCACGCTCATGGCGTAGTCGAGATACGAAGCCCGCATCTCGTCGGCGATCTCGACCTGCTCTATGCGGCCCTCTAGGGTCTCCATACTCCGTTCATCCCAGTCTCCACACCGTAATCTGCCGATCGCGCGCCGGCGCTACACGTCCAGGGTGCGCACGTAGCGCGCGTTGTCGGTGATGAACTCGCGGCGCGGTTCCACGTTGTCTCCCATGAGCGTGCTGAACACCTCGTCCGCGATGGCGGCGTCATCGACCGTCACCTGCAGCAGCGTGCGCTTGTCGGGGTTCATGGTGGTCTCCCAGAGCTGCTCCGGGTTCATCTCGCCCAGGCCCTTGAAGCGCTGCAGGGTCATACCCGTCCTCCCGATACGCTCGAGAAGTTGCTCGAGCTGGGCATCGTTGAAGGCGTAGTAGTCCTGGCGCTTGTGCATTACCCGGTAGAGAGGCGGCTGCGCGATGTAGACATACCCGGCCTCGATCAACTCCACCATGCTGCGGAAGAGGAAGGTGAGGATGAGGGTGCGGATGTGGGCTCCGTCGACATCGGCATCGGTCATGATGATGAGCTTGTGGTAGCGCGCGGAGGTCAGGTCGAACTCGTCGGCCAGACTCGTGCCGCAGGCGCTGATTATGGCCTGGATCTCGGTGTTGGAGAGGATCTTGTTGAGTCGGGCCTTTTCGACGTTGATGATCTTACCTCTGAGCGGCAGGATGGCCTGGAAGCTGCGGTCCCTGGCCTGTTTGGCCGACCCGCCCGCCGAGTCGCCCTCGACCAGGTAGAGCTCGCACGACGCTGGGTCGCGGATGGAGCAGTCCGCCAACTTGCCGGGGAGAGTGGTGTTCTCGAGGATGCTCTTGCGCCGAGTTAGATCGCGGGCTTTGCGCGCGGCCTGCCGGGCGTGGGCCGCCTGCACCGTCTTACTGATGATCTGCTTACCGTCGGACGGGTTCTCCTCGAGGAACTCCGCCAACCTCTGGTTGACGATCCCCTCGACGAAGCCCTTGATCTCGGAGTTGCCCAGCTTGGTCTTGGTCTGACCCTCGTACTGAGGGTCCTGCAGTTTGACGCTGACGATGGCCACCAGACCTTCGCGCACGTCCTCTCCGCTGAGGTTCTCCTCTTTCTCCTTGAGGAATCCCTTGGTGCGGGCGTAGTCGTTGATGGTGCGGGTGATGGCTCCGCGGAACCCCGAAAGGTGGGACCCGCCCTCGTGGGTGTTGATGTTGTTGGCGAAAGCGAACACGTTGTCGTTGTAGCCCGCGTTCCATTGCATGGCTACCTCGACGGAGTGTTGCTTGGTGTGACCCGTCTGCGGATCGGTTACCTCGCCCTCGCCTTCAAACCGGATCACCCGCGGATGGATGGGCTCCTTGTGACGGTTGATGTGCTTGACGAAGTCGACGATGCCCCCCTCGTAGCAGTAGACCACGGACTTGGGCCCTCCGGGTCCTTTGCCCACAAGGGTCACCTCGCAGGTGGCGTCCTCCTGCAAAGCCCGAGCGGCAATGCCGTCCGCGGGGGCGGCGGCTGCCTTCTTGGCGGCCTTCGCGGCACCGTTCCCATCGCCATCGGCTTGCTCGTCATCGCCCTGGTAGTCGTCGTCGACCCCAGGGGAGGAGATCTCGTCGACCTCCTCGCGTTCGTCCGTGAGACTGATGCGCAGGGAGCGATTGAGGAACGCCATCTCTCGCAGGCGCTGGGAGAGCGTGGAGAAATTGAAGTTCAGGTCGTCGAAGATCTGCGAGTCGGGCATGAAATGGACGGTGGTGCCCCGCCGGTCGCCGCACTTCTCGACCGTCTCCAGAGGACCCAGGGTGTTCCCACGAGCGTAGCTCTGGCGATAGCGATAGCCGTCCCGGCAGACCTCCACCGTGAGCCACTCCGATAGGGCGTTCACCACACTGATGCCCACGCCGTGGAGGCCGCCGGACACCTTGTATCCCTCGCCTCCGAACTTGCCGCCGGCGTGCAGCTTGGTCATGACGACTTCGAGCGCCGACTTGTTGTACTGGGGCATGTCGTCGACCGGGATCCCTCGGCCGTCGTCGACCACCCGGACCGAACTGTCTGAGCAGATGGTGACCTCGATGCCGCTGCAGTAGCCCGCCAAGGCCTCGTCAACCGAGTTGTCGACCACTTCGTATACCAGGTGGTGAAGGCCTCGGTGACCCGTGGACCCGATGTACATGCCAGGACGCTTGCGGACCGGCTCCAGGCCCTCAAGGACCTGGATCGCGCTTGCATCGTATGTCGCGTCGTGCGAGTTGTCTGCCAAACCTCTAAGCCTCTCTATCGTCCTGCGCTTCCTCCCGTTCACACGGCGTCGAGCACGTGCTGGGGATAATCCCGGAAGGCTTGAAGAAGGGCCCGATGTCGCTGCTGCGGGTCGTGTCGACCACGCCACTCATGATACCACACCGGCCTTCTGCCGACCTCTGATTGTACGCTCTTAGCGGCTTAAATCCTGCCTGGCGCGGACGAATCCGGCCTTCATCGCGTCCCTGATCGTGTCCTTGACGACAGGGTCAAGAGGCAAGGCCTCCAGGTCGGCAAGGGCCCGACGTTCGTCGTCGGTGAGGCCGGCAAGATCGGTCCTCGCGCGTGCGCCGGGCTCGGAGGAGGCCACGCCCATCGGCGCCCCGGAGACCGGTGCCGCCGGCCTGGGGGCGGCGACCGCCGCGGCGACGATGGCACCCGCCTTGTCCTCCGCCTTGGCGCGTTCCGCCGAGAGGTCTTCCCACCCGGCGTGCCGGAAGATCGCCTTCTTGACCACTTCCTCACCAAGTTGCTGGTTCAACCGGGTCACCACCATCTCGCTCATCGCGTGCAGCGTCTGCGCCCAAGCACTGGATGATGTCGTCACCACCAGCCGCCCCTCCCGCAGCTGCACTGGCCGCGCGTTCGCCGCGATCTCGGCGCCGACCGCTTCGGGCCATACCAAGGACAGGCGGCGGCCAAGCTCTGAAGCGGCCGCAGCCTGCGGTGGGTCCGACACAGAGGCACCGCCCTCGGCGGCAGGCATCAGATCGCCCAATCGATCGAAGTCGGGCCGCTCAGCCACCGTCAGCCATCCCCGTCGATGCCCCGTTCCGTCCACACGGTCAGCCCCGTTCGCACGATCAGCCCCCGTGTGAGCCCAGGTCCACGATCGTCGCCCCCTCGAGCTCTTCCGCCGAGAAGTAGCGAAGGTCGGTCGTGGTCACGACGGTCTGACCCCCGCGGCGGGTGAAAGCCACCAGCCTTCGCCGTCGCGACTCGTCCAGTTCGCTCATCACGTCGTCGAGCAGCAGAAGAGGCGACGCCGGCCCGTCCAGCAATCGCTCCCACTCCGCCAACACAAGTGCCAGAAGGGCGGTCCTCTGCTCACCCTGCGAAGCGCACTCCCTCATGTCGAGCCCGCAACGAAGCACTCTCAGATCGTCCCGGTGCGGTCCCAGATGGGTGTAGGTGCGCTGCTGGTCCGCTCTTCGCATCTCCTGCAGCCGGCCGCGGTATTCGGCTTCGCCCAGATCGGCGGCGTTGGTCCGATAGACCAGCCGCACATTCTCCGCGGGTTCTCCGGTGAGTTCCTCGTGGACGCGCTGAAAGAACGACACGAACGAGGCAAGTGCTGAGGCCCGTGCCTGCGTGACGGCCGACCCAGACTGAGCCAGTATCGTCTCCCAAGGTTCGAACTCCGGGGCCAACAGGCCTCCGCGCACTGTACGCAGCAAGAAGTTGCGCTGCGAAAGAGCCTCCTCGTATTTCTTGAGCAGGCTCGGGTACTCTCTATACTGGCGGCCGGCAAGGCTGTCGAGATACTCGCGACGCCGGCGGGGGCTCCCTTTGATCAGTCGCAGGTCGTCCGGCGCGAAGGTGCGCACGGGCAGCAGGTCCCGCCAGCGAGCGGCGTCATCGAGGACGGCGCCGTCTGCGCTGAGCCGGCGCTCACCGTCGCGCGAATACGCCGCCGCCGCCGTTACAGCACTTATCGATCGAGGCCCGGATCTGCCGGCGAGGTCTGTTCCGGCGTCGCCTACGCTGAGCGGCGCAGCCAGGGAATCGAGTTCGAGCTCCACTCGCAGATGGTCCCGATCTCGGCTGATCAGGTCGCGCAGGTTTCCGCTGCGCAAAGGGACGCCCCGCAAGACAAGTGCGATCGCTTCGAGGGCCGTCGTCTTGCCCGCCCCGTTCGGGCCCACGAGGATATTGAGACCCTCGCGCACCTCCAGCTGCAAGTCGTGCCGCGAGCGCAGGTTCGTGAGTCTGACCATCCTCACGAACATCGTCAGGCCCTAGCGAGAAGAGCCCGCCGCCGCAGCCAGAGGCGCGGCCCGGACCAAAGCCGCGGCGGCGCCGGCGTCGACCTGATCTCCATCCGCCAACTTGCGGCCGCGCCTCTGCTCCACCTCTCCGTTCACACGCACCTCGCCCATACCGATCAGAATCTTGGCCTCGCCTCCCGAGGAAGCAAGCTGGGCGACCTTGAGGAATTGTCCCAGGGTAATGGGGAGCTGCACGGGGATGGATCGGACCGCAGCCGATCTCGCCTCCGGTCGCGTAGCGGCAGATCCTGGGGCCGCCGGTCGTCGCGAGGCTTTTCCGGACGGCGCCACGAAGGGCACTTATTCGCTCAGGCGGATGGGCATGACGAGGTAGAGGAAGTCGTCCGCCGCGCCCTTGAGCAGCCCCGGGCGGAGCGGGCTGATGAAACGCAGGTAGACGGTCTCTTCCTTGACTGCCGCGACGCCGGCTTCCAGAAACTCCGGGTTGAAGCCGATCTCCAGGTCGTCCCCCGAGTACTGCACCGGCATGGCTTCGTGTGCTTTGCCCACATCCTGCGATTCCGCCGAGACGGTCAGAGTGTTGTCCGCGAACCGCAACCGCAGAGGCGCGTTCTTCTGAGCAAGAAGACCCACGCGGCGCACGGCTTCCAGCAACTCGTCGTGGTCGACACCCACTTCGTAATCGAAGGTCTCGGGGATCAGTTGCCGGTAATTGGGGAACTGGCCGTCGATGAGCCGGGAAATGAGGAATATCCCCCCCACCTCGAAGAGTATCTGGTTCTCCGTGGGAACCACCGTGATCGCGTCGACGTTGACCGCGCCGGCTATCCGAGATAGCTCCAGCAGAGTCCGCGCGGGTACGATCGCCTGAAGAGATCCGCTCATCGACGACTCGATCGGCGTCTCCTTGACGCTCAGGCGATAGCTATCGGTCGCGACCATACGGACCAAATTCTTTGTGAGGTGGATCAGCACTCCTGTCAACACCGGCCGCGTCTCGTCACGCGAAGCCGATGGGGCCACCCGGTCCACAGTCTCCAAGAAGGCGTTCTTGCCAACCGTGAAACCCTCCCCCGCAGGAGCTGGAAGTTGAGGAAAATCTACTGCCGGCAGCGAGTGGAGGTCGAAGAGAGACTCCCCCGCTCTGATCTCCACCTGTGTCTCGCCCGCCCGCTGTTCGATGACTACATCCCCAACAGGTAGGCTGCGGGCGATCTCCGAGGCAATCCGCGCAGGCACGACCAGTGACCCGGGCTGCTCCACCCGTGCGACAAGTGGAGCCTTGATGGAGATCTCCATATCGGTCGCAGAAAGTACTACACCCTCCGCCCGTGCCTCGATAAGCACTCCCGATAACACCTGGATAGAACTCCGCGACGAGACTGCCTTGTTGACGATCCCGAGACACTCCACCAGCGCCTGCTTGTTCGTGACGAGTTTCATTGCTGCTCCTCGGTCGCTCGGGATACGGTGTGCTTGTTATTACTAAAGATATCTGTAAAGAGAAATATAGCGGGAGTAGTAGACACTGTGGAAGGTGTGGAGAGAGACGGGGTTGGTGATGGAGACGAGCCGGGTCGGCAAGAGGGCTGGGTGTAACGGTGTGGATAACTTGAGCGCAGCGATGGCGGGCTGATCGACAGGGAGGCAGAAGGAAATGTTGGCTCAGGGAACACACACCTTCTCCATGGTTTGTCGACAGGGGTGTGTGGAAGAACAGTCATCGTGCGCTCTTGATCGTGGCGGTGAGTTTCTGAATCCGGTTGTACATCTCGCGATCCTCTTGCATCAGCTTGGTGATCTTCTCCACGGCGTGTAGGACGGTGGTGTGGTCGCGATTGCCGAACCGCTCGCCGATCTTCGGGAGGCTCGAGTCGGTCAGTTCTCTTGCGAGGTACATGGCAACGTGGCGGCTTTCGACCACCGGTCGCGAGCGTTTGTCGCCGATGATCTCGGTGACCGACACCCCAGTGGAATCGGCTACGGCGGACAGGATGACATCGATGGTGATGCGGGTGGAGGCGATCTCCGGGATGTCCTTCAGCACCTCCCGGGCCAGTTCCACGTCGATGGGCCTCTTCGTGATGGAGGAGTAGGCCACCACTCGGGTGAGACAGCCCTCGAGCTCACGGATGTTGGTGGGTACTCGGGAGGCGATGAGCATGAGAGTCTCGTCATCGGCCAGTATCAGTCTATCGGCTCGGGCCTTCTTGCGAAGAATGGCGACTCTGGTCTCGAGGTCGGGGGGCTGGATGTCTGTGATGAGCCCCCACTCGAAGCGTGAGACCAACCTGTCCTCCAGTGTGGCCAGACCCTTGGGGTGTCTATCGGAGGTGATGACGATCTGCTTTTGCGCGTCGTACAGCGTGTTGAAGGTATGGAAGAACTCCTCCTGCGTCTGCTCCTTCTTGTGCAAGAACTGGATGTCGTCGATGAGTAGCACGTCGATGCTGCGGTAGCGGTTCTTGAAGCCCTCGATGCTGTCGTCACGGAGAGAGTTGATGAAGTCGTTGGTGAAGGTCTCGAGGGTCACGTAGCGCACCTTGAGCCCCGGGTGGTTACGCAGGACGTAGTGCCCGACCGCCTGGAGCAGATGGGTCTTACCCAGGCCCACGCCGCCGTAGATGAAGAGGGGGTTGTATTGCGTGCCTGGGGTCTCAGCGGCTGCCAGAGCGGCGGCGTGGGCGAAGCGGTTCGACGAGCCCACCACGAACGTATCGAACGTGTACTTGCTCACGAGTCCCGCCGCCGCGGCGCTCAGGTCTCGCTGGGCGGCCGGGGCAGGGGAGGAAGTCGGCCTGTCCCGAGGGGCTCCGGCCGGCGCGGCCGCACCTTTGGTGGCCGTACTCGGGTCGATACTGCCCGGGGAAGCCAGGCCCGCGCTCGCGTCGGCGGCCGCGTCCTGGGCGAGACGGCGGTCCAGCGTCGGCATTACTACGATCTCGCAATCGACCGGGTCGCCTACCACCTGCGAGACGGCCTCTGATATGAGGGTCCGGAACCGGGAGTCGATCCAGTCCTTGGCGAAGTCGGACGGAACTCCTACGGAATAGGTCCCGCCGTTCAGGCCCAGTCCGGCCGTCTGACCGAACCAGATATGGAACGTGCCTTCGTTGACCTGCTGGGAGATGAGTTCCAGAGTCCTCTCCCAGATGGGGTCGCTGTAGCTTGCCTCCACGGTGGTGCCCTCCGCCATCACTTCTGCGCCGCTCCCTGAGGGGCCTCCCACCGGAAGATACGGCGATCGTTCATAGCACAGCGTTCAGATACGCCAGTCCGGCCTCGGTCGCTGAGCGGTGCCCGCTCGGCCGGCAGACCACAAAACCCGCCTGCTCAAGTAACACGAGGTCTCGATAAGCGGTCGAAGTGGACACGCCCAACTCCTGGGCGATCCGGGTCGGACCGACCGGTGCGAGTTCGACTGTCAGCAGCAGGGTCTTCAGTTGGCGCTCGGGGAGATTATATGTCGGGGCCGCCGGCGGCGCGAGAGGAGTTTCGGGAGGTGGTGCCACGCGGGCCGTGACCACCGTCCCCGTGCCCAGGTTGTCCTCGATCTCGAGCGCACCGTCGAGCGCGGCGAGCATCTCCGTGACCACCGAAAAACCGGAGCCCACTCCTCGGATGTACTGTTTCGCATCGGCGTCCGCCGAGGTGAAGCCTGGTCGGACGGCGGCTTCCTTGTCGGGTATCCCGGGCCCTCGGTCGCTGATGCGCACGGTGTTGCCGCTGTCCAGGATGGTGATCACCACGCCTGCAAAGGCGGCGTGAACGAGGTTGTCGATCAATTCTCTAAAGACGGTCAAGGGGATCAGTCCCCCTTGCTCCCGGGCCAACGAGAAGGATCGGTTGGTGAGCGACTCGATCAGATGGGAGACCGTGGCCTCCGGCGACGCCCCGTCGCGCGTGGGCAATAGGGGGATCACGTTGGGTGGTGAGTGCATGTCCTTGTAGACGGCGATGCGGGGTGAGTCTCCGGGGAAGGACGGACGCGACGGAGACGCGATGGAGGGCTCTGCGGACGTGTTCGTCGGCAAACCGGAGCCTTTCTGACGGACGGGACCCTACGTGTCGAAAGACTCCGCCATTGTAGTAGGACCTGCTGCCGTTTTCCACAGGTCGGAGCGTTCGCGGAAGCCCGGAAAGTCCATTCGTTTTCTTTGTGGAGCCAGGGCAAGCGGGTTTCTTTCATGCGCAAAAGACCGATGATATGCAGGCAATAAGTAGGTCTTATCCACAGCATCATCCACACCTGTTGAAAACGTGTAGAACAATGGAACGCGAGTGCCGCATACACCAGGTTTTCTGTTGAAAATGGGGAAAGTCGGTTTCGCGCTGACCTCAGGGTGCGCCGACGAGCGTGCGTGCGGCCTCCGTGGCGGTCGAGAAGGGCTCATTGGGCAAGTTTCCGCCCCAAATGTCCCAACCAAGCACGTGGGACGGGCGCCGAGGAAGACTGGATCCTCGGCAAGAAGCGCGGACACTCCTCGGGAGGGGCATCGACAGGTGCGCTCGGGCCGGCTTGGCGTTCTTTCGGTCGCGGCGCTGGGGGCGGGGCCTGTCTGTGGACGAGCGCGGAAGCGGCAGTGGGCAAGGCGGTAGGCGCTGTGGCGAGGAGCAAGGGCCTGAGAGCTGTCGAGGGCGGCATAGTTCCGGCCCCTTCCGCGTCCGTCGTGCGCTGTAAGCGTCCGCGCGGCCATACTGTTCCACAGCACTGGACGCCTGACCGGCACGCCGCTTGGGGAGAGAGGTCACTTTTCCACAGTTTCAACAGGAGCCTGTGTACGCCCACAGCGTGAGCGAGGGCGGCGATGGCCTGAAACCGGGCGAGCCAGGGTCACGTCGGCGATGCAGGTCGGACCCTGGATGGCCGATTGACGGCTGAACTTCAGACTTGTATACTTCGCGCCCCCGTGCGGGTCGATCTCGTACGATGGTGTGTGGCTGTCTTTTACTTTGCGCCTGTGGAATGGCTTCCGCGGCGCTGACGCGATAAGCGAGGAAACGTGAAGAGGACGTATCAACCGAACAAGCGCAAGCGCAAGAAGACTCACGGGTTCCGGGCGCGCATGAGCACCCGGGCCGGCAGGGCTGTCCTCAAGCGCAGACGCGACAAGGGTCGCAAGCGTCTATCGGCGTAGCTCTGGTGGATCGGTCTCGCGGCCGACTCTCACGATCCGACGACTTCGCCCGCGTGTACCGCGCGGGTCGGTCTGTTGCCAACAAGTATCTCGTCCTATACTATTTCGAGCGTTCGGAGCCGGGTCTTGCCGAGGCGGGAGCCGGGCCGCGGGTCGGGTTCTCGGTGTCAAAGCGGCTCGGTACTGCCGTCGATCGAAATCGGATCAAGCGTGTCCTGCGTGAAGCCTTTCGAGCCCATGACCAGTCTCTCAAGGGGAATATGGACTTCGTTCTGATCGCCCGTGCCCCGATCGTCGAACTGCTCGAGACCGGCGGGTTCGAAGGCGGTCGAGGACGAAGATGGTGGAGATCTTCCGCAAGGCCTCTCTCTGTGTCCGAGCACCGGCGGAGACCGGCGACCATCCTCGTGAGAGACGCCTTTCTCACGGCCCTGCGCAACCCGGTCAAGAGCCCTCTTCGTCTGGGCTGATCCGCGGCTACCAGACATTCATCTCGCCTGGGCTCCCGCGAGCGTGCAAGTACTATCCCTCCTGCTCGCAGTACGCGCTCGAGGCGGTGAAGCGAGTACGGAGTCGCTTCGGGGGTCGGTGCTGGCCGGGTGGAGGATCCTGCGCTGTAATCCCCTGAGCTACGGGGGCTACGACCCGGTAGACTCGCCAGAAGCTGTTCGCCCGGCGGACCGGGACGGCTCGTCGGGTGGAGCATCGGTCGTGCGGGCACGATGCCGGGCGCTGCCCGGCGGGCGTGGAATAGGGAACCGCGGTGGCCTGGCTCTCCGATATCCTCTCGCCTCTTAGCGACTTCTTCTTCTGGATCCTGGAGTTCCTGCACGAGAGCCTGGGGATCAAGCTGGTCCTGGGCGATCGTTTCCTCACCGTGATCGTGCGCATCGTACTCATCCCTCTCACCTGGCGGCAGATCAAGAGCATGCGGGCCATGCAGGCGCTCGCGCCCCAGATCAAGGCGCTGCAGGAGAAGTACAAGAACGACCGGCAGCTCCTGAACCAGAAGACCATGGAGTTCTATCAGGAGAACAAGGTGAGCCCCTTCGGCTCCTGCCTACCGCTCCTGCTCCAGATGCCGGTCTTCTTCGGCCTCTTCTACATGCTGCGAACGCAGGGAGGCGGACCGAACCCGCCGAGCGGGGCAGTTCGCCTTCCGTCGAACCCGACCGTGGGCTGGCTGTGGATCGCGGACATCACCAAGTTCGACATCATCCTCATGTTCCTGTACATCGCCAGCCAGTTCGTGGCTTCGTGGCAGATGTCGAGAAAAGGCGCGGGTCAGCAGAAGATGATCGCCTACTTCATGCCGGTCATGGTCGGCATCTTCATGTTCATCGGCAAGTGGCCCGCGGGCCTGTTCATCTACTGGTTCACTTCCAACCTGTGGACCATCGCTCAGCAGTATGTTGCGGAGAAGTTGATGCCGGATGCCTGTGCCCGCGGTGGCAGTCCTCGGCCGAAGGCAGAAGACCCCGGCCAGAAGCGCCGGCCGGGAAGACCCCGGCGCTGCCGGAAAGTCCACGCCCGGCGCAGCCGGCTACGAAGAGTGGAGGCAAGACCAGTGGCCAGAAGACGGGAACAAAAGGGAAGGCAACAGGTAGCAAGAGCCAGCGGCCGAACCGTGGAACTGGCGGTCCAAAGAGCTCTAGCGGAACTTGATTTCGCCCCCGGCGAACTCGCCGACGATCAGTATGAGGTGACCATCATCATCCCCCCCGAAGAGGGGTTCATGGGGGTGGGTGCGGTCGATGCCGTGGTCGAGGTCGCCTTGGTGGGCGAGGAGTTCGACTTCTTCGGTCCCGAAGACGACACGCAGCCGGAGGAGCTGCTCCGGCACGACGTGGACGACGAGTACTGGCCGACGAGGATCTCGAAGACGAGTACTAGCCGCCCCGGCGGGTGGGCGGCGCGGCGACGACGCCGGTGACGACGGCCCCGATGCTGCCCGTCTGCGGGCCTTTCTGTCGAGGGTGCTGGACGAGATTGGGGCTTGGCCGGCGCAGATTCGCATCACCGAGGGCTCGGAGGAACTGCATGCGGAGATCACCGGCGAAGATCTGGGTATCCTCATCGGCCGGCGTGGCCAGACCATCGACGCCGTCGAGTACCTCGCGAGCATCGCCGTTTTCCCGGGCGTGCATACGCGCAAGCACGTGGAATTGGACGCCGAAGGCTACAAGGACCGCCGGCGACGCCAGATCGAGCGAGTCGCCCTCCGCAAGGCCGATGAGGCAGCCAAGCGCGGTCGCCCCGTCCAGCTGACGCCGATGACGCCGGCGGAGCGCAAGATCGTCCACCTCACCCTGAGAGGGCCGGACCGACGTGGCGACGGCGAGTCAGGGTCGCGAGCCCAACCGCTCGGTGGTCATCACCCCGGTCCGCGACTTCAGGCGCTGAGGATCCGGCCGGATCGCCGGCGGATCGCGGCAGGAGGCCGGCCTCCGTCGTTGGTCGGGTCATCATGGTCGGGTGACGCTTTTTCTGGCATCATCATTGGCTTGATCTGATCCCCGTACGCCCGCCTTGGTGCCGCCAATGATCGCTCCAGACCCGCACTCAGAACGCCCGCGCACCTGACGGACCCGGTGACCTTCGGTCTGCCCGAGTGGGGTGAGGACACCATCGTGGCCGTGTCCACGGCCACCGGAGCCGGAGCCATCGGGATCGTAAGGATGAGTGGTCCGGCCGCGGTCGAGCATCGCCGAGTCGGTGTTTCGGCCAGGACGCGGAGCGGCGCTCAGACCGGACGAGACTCATCGCCTGCTATACGGGCATATCGTCGACCCCCGTGACGGCCACGACGTCGATGAAGTCCTGCTGGCCGTCATGCGGGCCCCGCACTCCTACACACGCGAGGACATCGTCGAGGTGCATTGCCACGGGGGTGTGGCGGCACAGCGGGCCGTCCTGCGGCTGCTGGTGCATCTGGGCGCGCGACTGGCCGAGCCCGGGGAGTTCACCAGACGGGCGTTCCTGAACGGACGGATCGACCTCGCGCAGGCGGAGAGCGTTGCCTCCATCGTGGCCGCTCGGAGTTCGGGAGCGCTGCGGGCGTCGGTGCGCCAACTCGAGGGCGGGCTTTCCGAACGGCTGCAGACCGTCCGCCGCTCCCTTCTTGGCGTACTGGCCCAGATCGAAGCGACGGTGGACTTCTCCGACGAGGATGTGGACGCCGGTCGATTGGGAGGGTCTCGCAGACGATACTGTCCGAGGTCCGCGGAGATCTTGAGCGCTTACTTCGTACCGCCTTCGTCGGCCGAGCGCTGGAGCAGGGAGCGCGCACCGCGATCGTCGGTAAGCCGAACGTTGGCAAGAGCTCGCTTCTCAACGCCCTGCTGATGCGAGAACGTGCCATCGTGTCGGACATCCCCGGAACGACGAGGGACACCGTCGAAGAGCTCATGGAGATCGGTGGCATCCCGATCCACCTGGTCGACACAGCAGGCATCCGGAGCGGGGGCGATCACATCGAGCGACTGGGCGTGGAGCGGTCCGTCCGGGCGATGGAACAGGCCGACCTCGTGCTGGCAGTCATCGATATATCGAAGCGATGGGACGAAGATGATCGACGCCTCGTCCAAGGGCTCGACCCCGCGCGTTCGATCGTGGTCTGCAACAAGGTAGACCTGGCGAAGAACATCGCGGGGCGTGTGGAAACTCTCAGCGGGTTTCTCGATGTCGGGGAACCGGGGCGCGAGGACCGGAACTGGCAGATGTCCGCTGTCTCGGCGCTGACCGGAGAGGGTCTCGAAGACCTTCGGGCGTCGATTCAGCGAGGTCATCAGCGGGGGCGAAGGGATACACCTGGAGGAGCCCGTGCTCGCGAGCGAGCGGCAGAGGGGTCTCGTGGGTGAGGCGTTCGACAGAGCAGGGTCTGCGCTCGACGCGGCAGCCCGCGGGAGCGACGAAGAGCTTATCTGTGAGGACATCCGCGAGGCGATACAAGCGCTTGGCCGGATCACTGGTGAAGACCTGACCCAAGACCTGCTTGACGAGATCTTCAGCCGCTTCTGCCTGGGGAAATAGAGTGGTGAGCGGCGATTCCTCGACACGCGGGCCTGCGCCGTCGGTCAACGGCACGACGGCGAACCAGTCCTTGGCGGCGAAGGCCCCCGGGGAAGGTGTGGCCGGAATCCCTCGTGCTTCGGAGATCGTCGGTGGCCCCGAGGTCATCGTCGTTGGCGCGGGAGTCTCGGGCTGCGCGTGTGCGGCGACGCTCGCTTCTAGGGGCGTGAGTGTGACCCTGATCAACAGCGCGATGGACAGGGTCGGGCTTCCGGCCTACGGCCCCGATCTGATCGCGGAGACCGGAGACCGATCCGCCCTGGAAGAGCGTGTGAAAGCACTCCCGGCGCCGTTGGACGCCGTGTGGCTCGAGGCCGCTGCGATCCCCGCCGGCGGTGAACCTGTTCTCAACGTGGACCGGCGCAGGATTAGTATCGAGACCAAAAGGATCCTGGAGCAGTTGCCCGGACTGCAGTTCAGGCAGGGATTCATCACCGGTATCCGACTTCTGGATCACGGGTCGCCCTGTGCGGGCGGATCCCCGGACGGTGGGGAAGCGGCGGGGCGACATTTGTTGCGGCGTGTGCAGGTGGAAACGATCTTTGGCGAAGTGTTCGAAGCGAGCGCTCTCGTGATCGCCGTGGGAATGAGCATGGGCGGCTCGACCGCGGTGCGGAGCCGATGTGATGCCGGGAGGACGCTACGGCGAGCCTGCTTCTGAGGGAGTCCGCCAGTCCCTGGAATCGCTGGGCATCGCTTTCAAGGACGTCTCTCTCGAGCTGGGAGCGAGGATATCTGCCCGGAGCGCTGTGGTCCGGGGATGGATATCGCGCACAAGGCGGGCGTACTACTACCTCACGCGGGAACGCGGATCGAGCCGACCTCACGGAAGTGGCACTCGTGCCGGCTCCCGGCACAGAGTCATCGCAGGGATGGCCGAAAGAGTACCCGCCGGCACCGCATTGGCAGGCGGCGTTGAGACTCGACCGGATGGTCATGCAACGCGAGGCGACTTGTCTCGAGACGGCAGGGTCGACCCGCTCGGCCGGCGGGGTGCTTCTTCCTGCAATTTCACCGGATGGGGCGGCGACGGCGGAGGTTTACACAGCTCCAGACAGCGTGTTTGCCGAGGATCCGGGCGCGGCTAACGGAGAAGCGGCGGCCATGAACGACGAACCGCAGATTGCCAGCAGGATGCCGCTTGTGGTGCGCGCGCTGGCTGTGGCGGGACTTGATGACGCGGGCAGGGTGCGTGTCGGCGGGCGGCCCGCGCCGATATGGGTGATCGGCAGGGCCGGTGGGGCCTCGGATTATTCCGCAAGTCTGGGCTCGGCAGTGCGGGCCGCGGTGGATATCGCGTCGGTCCTCGGCGAGCAAGAGGCGGGCACATGACCCGGACGAGGACGGCAGGCACTGGCGGCACGAGCCCAGGGACCTGGTCCTACGACGTGGTTGTGGTGGGCGGCGGTCATGCGGGCTGCGAGGCGGCTCTTGCCGCGGCGCGCATGGGCTGCCGGACGGCCATGGTAACGCTGCACATCGACAATATTGCTCTGATGCCGTGTAATCCGGCCGTCGGAGGAGTGGGCAAGGGGCAGTTGACCCGTGAGATCGACGCTCTCGGCGGCGAGCAGGGACGCAATACGGACCGCGCGTTCATCCAGTTGAAAATGCTGAACACTTCCAAGGGTCCGGCGGTGCGCGCCCTGCGCGCGCAGGCAGACAAACGGCTGTACGAGGACTGGATGAAGGTGGTCTTGTCCCGGACCCCAAACCTGGACCTGGTCCAAGGGGAGGCCGTCGCTCTCGATGTTTCACGTGAAACAATTAGAGCGGTGGGACTCGCAGACGGTCGTCATTTGCGGTGCCGTTCCCTCGTCCTCGCCACTGGCACCTTCCTCCGCGGCAAGATCGTCATCGGGGACCGGAGTTTTGCAGCGGGCCGAGTAGGCGAGTTGCCCGCCCTGCGACTCTCGGAAAGTCTCTTGGCTGTGGGTCTGGAGTTGGACCGATTTCAGTCCGCGACTCCGCCCCGAATCGACGGAAGGACGATCGACCGGGGCCGCATGGTTCTCCAGGAGGGAGACCCGATGCCTTTGTCCTTCTCGCACTGGCAGGCGCCTGCGCCCCGCGCTCAGGTACCGTGCTATCTCACTCACACCACGACGCAGACCCACGAAGTCGTATCGCAGCACCTGCACCTAAGCCCCCTGCGAAGTGGCTCGGTCCGCGGGAAGGGGCCGCGATACTGCCCATCCATCGATCGGAAGCTCATCAACTTCCCGGAGAAGGAAAGGCACCCCGTGTTCGTCGAACCCGAAGGGGTGACCACCCACGAGATGTATCTTCAAGGGCTTACGACGAGCCTTCCCGTCTTCGTGCAGGAGAAGATCATCAGGGCGACACCGGGGCTCGAGAACGCTCGCCTGGTGCGACCCGGTTACGCCGTGGAGTACGACTATCTTCCACCACAGCAACTCACGCTGGGGCTTCAGTCCAAGATCGTCGCCGGGTTGTTCTCCGCGGGCCAACTGAACGGTACTTCGGGGTATGAAGAGGCGGCGGCGCAGGGGCTTATGGCCGGCGTCAATGCGGCCCTGCATGCCCGTGGGGAGCCTCCCTTCATCTTGCGTCGCGACCAAGCGTATATAGGGGTCCTCATAGACGATCTGGTAACCAAGGGAGTGGATGAGCCCTACCGGATGTTCACATCACGCGCTGAGTACCGTCTGCTCCTTCGGCACGACAATGCCGCGGAGCGACTCTCTGCACTAGGCCACGGACTCGGCCTCCTTAGCGGAGAGCAGCTGGCGACCGTCGAGGAGAAGCAGCGCAAACTGGCCGAGTACACCGGTCTACTTGAGAGTATCCAGGTTCGGGCGGGAGAGGAGAGCGACGTCCACCTCGAGTCCCTGGGGACCACCCCGCTTGAGGAATCGGTATCGGCCGCACGACTGCTGCGGCGCCCCCAGATCTCGTTCGACGACCTGCTACGTATGCTCTCCGACGACGATCGCGAGCGTCTCGCTGCCGCGCCCTCCGACGTTGTCGAGCAATTGGGCGTACAAGCTCGCTACGAGGGATACATCCGTCGGCAACAGGCTGAGATACGGCGTCACCGGGCCACAGAGACCCTTCCGGTGCCGGACGGCTTCGACTACTGGCCGCTCGAAGGGCTCACCTATGAGGCCAAGGACAAACTCAGCCGCTTGCGGCCGGCGACCTTGGGCCAGGCGTCGCGCGTACCGGGCGTCTCCCCAGCCGACATATCGGTGCTGCTTGTGCACCTATACCGGTCCCTGCGCTCGCAGGCAGATGATATCCAGGGCGACCAAGCATCCGCGACCGGCCTGATGGAGCCCACGCGGTGAGACTGACTGAATCGCAGGCATATGCGCGCCGGGGTCTAGGTGCCGATGCTCTTGTCCGTCTGAGTACCCTTGGAGATCTCCTTCTCGACGCTCCCTTCAACGTCACCAGCGTCTCGGACCCCCAAGAGATCGAGCGAGTACATTTCCTCGACTGCCTGGCCCTACTGGACCTCGAGTCAGTCCGCACCGTGCGACGTGTCGCGGACATCGGTTCAGGTGCGGGACTCCCGGCTCTCGTGCTGGCCCTCGCCCTGCCCTCGGCGCGCGTTACCGCTGTCGAGTCGCAGCGCAAGAAGTGCGGCTTCATCGAGCAGGCCGTAGTAGCGATGGGTCTCGAAAACGTGGAGATTCGCTGCGAGAGAGTCGAAGAGTACGGGCGGAACGCAGGACGCGGGATCCACGACGCGGTCGTATCCCGCGCGCTCGCGGAATTGGCGGTGGTTGCAGAGTACTCGCTTCCGCTGCTGGAGCCGCGGGGCAGAATGGTCGCTATGAAGGGTCTGATATCAAACGAAGAACGTATTCAGGGGGAGCGCGCCCTAGGTATACTGGGTGGAAGTGGGCTGGAATCGATCAGGCTGCAGCCATTCCCCGGCGCCGAGAATCGGTGGGTCTACCTGGCGGAGAAGAAGGGCGCGACGCCCCCATCGTATCCGAGGCGCCCCGGAGTAGCGACTCGACGACCGCTGGGCGGCGATACGGCAGCGTGATACCGCGGCCGACGCGCCTCCTGTCACGGGAGTTTCGGAGGGTAGTGCCCTGATTTACGCGATAGCAAATCAGAAGGGTGGGGTCGGCAAGACGACCACTGCCATCAACCTTGCCGCAAGTCTTGCCCAAGCGGGGGAGCACGTGCTCCTCGTGGACATGGATTCTCAGGCGAACGCATCCCACGGTCTCGGTGTCCGTCTGCGGCATGGCGAGCGGGCCATCCTAGAGGTCCTTCTCGGCGAGACGAGCCTGAGTTCGATCATCAAGCCGTCCTCGGTGCCAAAACTCGACATCGCTCCATCGTCGCCGGATATGGTGGGAGCGGGGGTGATGCTGCCTTCTCTCGAGCACCGTGAATTCCGCTTGAAGACCGCCCTGACGGCCCTGGAGTCAGGAAGGTACTCCTTCGTGTTTATCGACTGCCCGCCTTCGCTCGGGCTCTTGACACTCAACGCGCTGGTGGCCGCGGACGCCGTGATCATCCCCGTGCAGGCGGAATACTACGCACTGGAAGGACTCGCTCAGTTGCTATCGACCATCGCCGGGGTCAGGGAGCGTCTGAACCCCACTCTTCGGGTCGCGGGACTGGTACTGACCATGGTCGACCAGCGGACCAGCCTCGCCAGGCAGGTCGAGCAAGACATCCGAGCCCACTTTCCCGACCTGAGCTTCAAGACGGTCGTTCCCCGCAACATCCGTCTGGCCGAGGCGCCCAGTCACGGAGTGCCCGTTTCTATGCTGGACCCGCGTTGCGCCGGTTCCGACGCGTACTTCGATCTCGCTCTGGAGGTTGTCAGTAATGGCTAAGAAGCCGGCTCTGGGACGAGGGCTTGCCGCTCTGCTGGGAGAAGACGGCGCCGACGAGCATCTCGAGGAACACGAGGCCTCGCAGGGAGCTCCCTCGCTGGACGCCTCCGGAGTGGTGGACCTCCCCGTTTCCGCCATCCGCCGGAACCCGCGACAACCTCGGCGGGCGTTCGATCCGACTGCCCTTGAGGAGCTGGCCACTTCCATAGCGGCTGTTGGTGTGGTGCAGCCGGTGATAGTCCGCAAAGTCGACGAAGGTTACGAACTGATCGCGGGCGAGCGAAGGTGGAGGGCGGCTCAGCAGGCGGGCTTCACCGCGGTTCCGGCCATCGTCAGGGCGGCCTCGGACGTGGAAAGTCTGGAATTGGCCTTGGTCGAGAACATCGTGCGTCAGCAGCTCAACCCTGTCGACGAGGCGTATGCCTTGAAGGTGCTTCTGGAAGACCTAGGGGTGACACAGGAGACGCTGGCTGCCCGCGTGGGCAAGAGCCGCTCGGCGATCGCCAACAAGGTCCGGCTGCTCGACCTACCGGGGTCCGTTCAAGAGACCCTTTCAAGTGGGGCGTTGACTGAGGGTCATGCTCGTGCTCTCCTCGGACTGGAGGAGAGAGGAGAGCAGGTACGGCTGGCGCGCCGGATCGTGGAGAAGGGCCTGTCCGTGCGTCAAGTGGAGGAGGAGGTCCGGCGCCGCAACGAGCCCGCGAAAGTCCAGCATAAGCAGGAGGAATCGCTCCTGCCCCGCGATGTGGTCGATCAGGTGCGCGACTCGTTCTACGGCCTTCTGGGGGTGATGCCTAAGGTGCGCGAAAGGGGCACGGGCGGCGTGATAGAACTCCCCTTCAAGGACCCGGAGGAATTGGGGCGTCTGCTCGAGCGCCTACCCTGACCGTCCCCAGTGACCGTCCAGCGTAGCCGCTGGGTTTGCGTGGTCGAGAGAGCCGGAACCCGGCACTGGAAGCCGGGCGTCGTACAGGCCTCTACTGCTGTCTGAGGAAGGGGTGCACATGAACGGACAAACGGGGGCGCAGGGAGACCAGAGTGATCACGTGCCGCCAAGACTCCCTGCTTTGAGAGCCAAAGGCCACGGGTTGCTTCTTCGTCTAGGGCTGGTAGCAGCCCTTGTTGCTGTGCCGGTCCTGCTGGTGGGATGCGGTGGCGAGTTGGTGGGCTCCAGTGTGCAATCCGGAGGAGCGACAGTGGCCAATACAGTGACGGTCTCGGGGCAGGCTACGGTGACCAGTCCCCCAGATGAAGCGGTGGTGATCCTGACCGTCGAGAACGATGGGGCTACGGCGCCTGCAGCCATGGACGCCACCTCGACCCAGACCCAGCAGGTTCTGGATCGCCTCAAGAGCGATGGCATCGAAGACTCGGCGATCCAGACTTCCAGCATCACGCTCTACCCGATACGTACCTACGACCCCAACACCGGGAAAGAGACTCTCGCCGGGTACCGAGCTCAGAACAGCATCAAAGTGACCTTGAAGGACGCTGCCACCGTGGGCAAAGTGCTGACGGCCGGCGTCGAGACCGGGGTCAGCCTCGTCTCTGGTCCCGAGTGGAGGTTGAGGGACGACAGCCAGGCCGTCAATGAGGCACTCAAACAGGCGGTCGCCAACGCGCGGACCAAGGCAGAGACCCTGGCCGCAGCTGAGGGAGTCTCCCTCGGAGATGTCGTCGTCATGAGCGAGGGAAGCGTCCAAGTGCCGGTAGTGCCGGTGTACAGGTATGACGCGGCCGCTGCGGAGGAAATGGCGAAAGTGGCTCAGACTCCGGTCAGCGCCGGCAACCTAGATGTCGTGGCGACGGTAGCGGTCACGTACGCACTCAAACGCTGAGTCCTTTCGGTGGGCTTCACGGTCACACAGTCCTGCGGTCTGGGCCCGCACGATCATATAGTGACCGTGAAGGTCCGCCTCACACCGGCGGAGACCAACAGTCTCTTCCTCTCGGGCGACACCCTGGTGAGCTGGCCACCGGCTGAGTCGTATGTTGGCGACATACCGGCATCCGGAGCCGAGGCTGCGCGCGGGGTCGCAGGCTCACCTGGTGTCCACAGTCTGGCCCCTCTGCGGACGGGGATATTCGTTTCCGAACTGGCCCGGCTCGCGCACGGCATCAAGATAGGGTATCGTCAGGCCGTGGAGGCCGAGAGGGCTGCCCAGGTGCTGCGGCTGCAACTACGCAGGGCTGGGGTCGAGGAGGAGAGCTAGGTGTCGGAACAAGACCGAGGAACAGGACCCGATCCGCTGAAGCAGGCCTTGGCGGAGTATTTGGCGATTCCCGGCATCAAGGCTGCTCTGCTGGTGTCGGACCAGGGCCTGCTGGTCAGCAGCATGGCGCGAGAGGGTGTGGATACCGCGAGTGTCGCAGCCTTGGCGATCGACACGGTGGCGAACGCGCAGCGATTCGGCCAGCAAGTCGGGGCAGGGATGCTGGACACCATGAGCATCGAGTTCGAGCGCCTGACCGTGGTGTTCGCACCTTTCACCCCTGATGTCATGCTGGCGTTGCTGGCCTCGCCGGGTTCGGTCGGTATCCTGCTGGGGAAGCTGTCTGGCGGAAGGACGGCAGGGGTAGCCGTGAAGCCGCCGGTCCCCGAGGCCGGCCACGCATGAGGCGTCCGCTCGAACGATAGTGGCCAGAGGGCGGATCATCGTCAACACTGGCGACGGCAAGGGCAAGACCACTGCCGCCTTCGGCACGGCGCTGCGCGCGTCGGGACACGGTCAGAAGGTGGCCATCGTCCAGTTCATCAAAGGCTCCTGGAACTACGGAGAGGCGAATGCCCTCGAGCATTGCCCGAACGTGGAACTCAGGCGCTTTGGCTCGGGCTTCACCTGGCTCGCCGACGATCCGTCGGTACCTCGCGCTCTAGCACGAGAGGCATGGGAGGCCGCTCGCGATCTTGCCTTCTCCGACCGCTATGACCTTCTGGTCCTCGATGAGTTGAACTACGTCGTGACTGAGGGATACATCACCGGAGAAGAGATTCTTGACTTTCTTAGAGGGAAGCCTGAACGCCTGTCGGTCGTCATCACGGGAAGAAACGCTGCGCCCGAAGTGATGGAGGCAGCCGACACCGTCACCGAGATGCGGAGTGTCAAGCACGCGTTCGACGAAGGGATGGCGGCAAAGAAGGGCATCGAGTACTGACGTAGGCCGCTTTAGGTAAGACCATCAGTCCTAGTGGTCGTGAGGTAGGATCCCTCGCGTCCGGCCAATTGACCGCACGCTGCATCGATGCCCGCCCCCTTGCTTTGGCGCACCACTGTCTCGATATGCGCGTCCCTGAGAACGCTCCGGAACGCGGCGGTAGCCGCCGGGGAGGAGGGGCGAAAGGTGGTGAGCAGCCGTGAAGTCGGCTTGGTCTGAGAGGGGTCGCGGGGAGACCGAGGAGCGAACTTGGTGTCCGGGGGGCTGACCGGGTTCCACGCCAGCAGATTCACTGCGACCACCCGGCCGCGCAGGAGCGCCGCGAGACGCCGGGCGTCGTCGACGGAATCGTTGACTCCGGCGAGAAGAACGTATTCGACGAGGAGTTTCCGCCGAGTGAGTGCGAAATGCTCCCAGGCAGCGGCGAGGATGTCGGGCAGCGGGTGGCGGAAATCCGGCGGGATCAGGAGGGCGCGAGTGGCGTCGTCCGCGGCGTGGAGTGAGAGCGCGAGATTGACCTGCGGCTCGGAGCGTGCCAGCCTGAGTATCCCGGCGGGGATCCCGACGGTGGACACCGAGAGTGCTCTGTGCCCCAATCCTAGGCCGGAAGGATCAGTGAACAGCCGGATAGACTCCAGAACCGCCCCCAGATTGAGCAGTGGCTCGCCCATGCCCATGTAGACGACGTTGGAGACCCTGCGACCGGCGGCGGAGGCGATCGCTGCCGCCGCTCTAAGTTGGTCCACGATCTCCGCCATACCGAGGTTGCGACGAAACCCCATCGCGCCTGTGGCGCAGAAACCGCAGCCGACAGCGCACCCCACCTGGCTTGATATGCACGCCGTGACCCGGTTCCCGTAGGGCATCACCACCGTCTCCACTCTGGGCCCCTCACCCGCGGCCAGAAGGAGCTTGGTCGTACCGTCCGATGCCTGGAGAGCGGCCACCTGGCGAAGCACGGAGGAGCCGCACCGGTCCAGGGAAGCGCGCAGCTCGGCGGGGAGTGCGCTCGCCTCCGCGAACGGACGAAGCGGACGGCGCATGAGATGCTCGAGTACTTGGGCGTGCCGGAACGGAGCCTCCCCTGCAGCGACGAGCACGCCGCTGAGGTCGGGCCGATACGAAGCGAGCAAGGTCTGGGGCGTGGACCGCTTGGGTTGCCGGCGCTCAGGCGAAGGTCCACTCTTTGGTCGCGAGGGGCGAGAGCCGGTGGCCGCGCCACGAACTCCGTTTCTGGCTCTGTCTGGGCTCAATCCCGGCTCCGTTCCTGACTCTGGTCTGCGTGCACTGCTAATCCAGACCCCATGCGGAGGTCCGTCCCGCTATTCACTGCTGGGTCTCCGCCGGAGCCAGGATCACTATCGTCCCCGGTTTCACGGAAAGGAACTCGGCTGCGCTGGCTCCGTTGAGGGTCAGAGCCGCCTGCCCCCACGAGTCTCGGATAAGCCCGAGTTCGCCCGGATCTAGGTCGGCGTATGCGCTCACGACGCGCGCGATCCATTCGGGAAGACCGTCCCCCATGACCCCGACGCCAAACCGCCCTTCAGCGGGCGGCAGTTCGGCAAAGGCCAACCCCAGGCCGACATTGCCAAAGCGGTCGATCTCGATGACCGAGGCAGAAACGGCGTTCCCGGCCTTAAGAGCTGGGGTGGACTGAAGTCGAACCAGGGAGGCAACGCCAAAGGTGTCGGCGATGGCGGCTGGCTCGACCTCCGCGGTCAGCAGGGCGGCGGCGGGAGCGAAGAGGTCGCGTCCGTCAAACGTGGTCGAGACCTGCCGGCCCGGCAGGGCGGCGCACGACCGTACTCGCCCCGGGTCGAGCTCCCAGGCGGCGGCGACGCCGCCGAGCGCATGCGCGGCATCGACAAGAAGCCCATTGTCGGGCCCCACCAGGAGGTCCCCGCGAGTCGTTTCCAGCAGGAGCGGCCTTCGGCGTGTGCCCACACCGGGATCGACGACGGCCAAGTGGACAGCCAACGGGTACAGCGGGGCTACCCTGGCGAGGACAAGGGCTCCCCCTGCCACGTCACCCACCGGCACCTCGTGAGAAAGGTGAAGGACACGTGCGCCTGGACTCACGCGGGCGATGACAGCCTCGCATGCCGCCACGTAGCCCCCCGACCAACCGAAGTCGCTCAGAAAGGTGACTATCTTCGGGACGTCCACTTTGTCTAGAGGTGTCATGCTCCTGCCTCCTCACTACGGCTCATACCCGGGGAACGTAGCAGATGATCCAGCATCCCCCCATGGCCAACCCGGAGAACGACCCCGAAGCCGTCGCCTGTCTCGGCCCCCGTTGTCGCTAACGGCAGGGCGACCTCCACGACGTCAGCCCAAGCACCCTGAGCGGTCTCGCGCAAAGGAGCACACTCTCCGCAGCGTATCCGAGTCTGTCCATCCTCCTCGAGTGTGACGTGGAAGACGACTCCCCCGAGCGCGACCGCAGGGGTGAGTTGCACCTCGAACTCGAGCCCCGCGAGATCTCTGACATCACGCGGGATGATCAGCAGATAGAGATGCTGGGTGTCCCATCCGAAGCGAGCCTGGGCGATATGGGTGCCGTCGGCCCGATGCATCGTGGACGGATGATCGGGTGACATCCGGCCCGCAGCACTCCAGCCGTCCTCATCGGTCAGAACACCGTCGATCACCGGCCTGATCATGCCTGCGGGCCATGCCGCTCGCGTCGACGGCGCTCCCTCGAGGATAGGCAGGTGGAGCCGGACAGGAACCGGCTTACCGAGGGACCGATAGACCTGTTGAAGGTGGTGTCTGAACTCCTCGTCCCAGACATGGTCGAGATCGGTGCGGTGATGTTCTCCGAACCACCAGAACCAGTCGCTTCCCTCTGCGATGAGCACGTGGTGCCAAGCGGACTCGGCCGCCGCACGGGCCTGTGCGGCGGCGTCGGCAGGTTCACCGGAGGTCGCGCTGCTCATAGCCGCGCCGCTGTCCGCGCCGCCCGCCGAGGCGGCTTCCCGGGCTGCGGCCGCGAGGTCTCGAGCCTCGTGTAGCAGGTCCCAGGCGACGTTGTGACCCGGATCGCCGCTCCAGGTGCGTAGGTCCGCTCCTATCCACGAGCCGGTGTGAAGCCAATCCAGACTCTCAGAAGCGGGGTAGCGCTCGAGATGCTCGCTGATGGTGACGCAGCGCAGCGCCGGATCAGCCGCCAAAGCCTCATAGAGGTACCGGAGGAAGTCGCGGCCGTCGCGGGGGTAGTACTCCCAGGCGTTCTCGCCGTCGAGAGCGATAGTGACGAGAGGAGTCGGCGCGTCCCCGCCGACGCTTCCCGACCTCGGTCGAAAGGAGTCGGCCTTCACCGTCTCGCGCAGTCGGCGCACCAAGTCGCGGGCCGCATCGCGGGAGTCCCAGCTCTGGTAGGCAAAGCCGATGAGGTCCGACAGAGTGTGGTCTCTGAAGACGATCGCCATCTCGCCCTGCTCTCGGAGCAGGCGGTACGGTACGTAGGGAGAAGCGGTAGACGGATCGCGGGAGGGATTCCCCGCTGAACCCTGTAGCGACCGGGATAGCACCGACTGATCGGAGATGGTCCACTCGACCCCGCATCGCATGAGCAAGGGGAGCACGTCCTCGCCCACGGCCTGCTCGGAACACCACATGCCGCGGGAGCGCCGACCGAAGACCTGTTCGTGCTTGAGCAGGGCCCTCTCGACGTGCTCGCGAGCATCCTCCGGGTGTGCGAAACGCCGGTGGGGCAGCGCGGTATCGCCCGCACCTACCCTGGCGGCGTCGCTGTTGGCGAGGAGTGGCAGGATCGGATGGAAATACGGGGAGGTCGACAGCTCGATCTGACCTCGGTCTGCCGCCTCCCGATAGGCGGAGATCACTCGGCTCAGAATCTCGCGCTGTACGTAGGCGAGGAGTTGCTTGTCCTCCTCGCCGAAATCGCGGCCCCGCTCCACGAGTCCGAGCAGTGGCTCGGACTCGAGCAAGGTAGGATCGAACCAGGCGAGGTTGAACCATAGTTGAAGATCCGTGAGTTCCTGCACGGAGAACAGGCGTGCACACGCATCCCAACCCCTGGCCGCACCCGCCTCACGTTTGCTGTGCCAGCTCCAGGTAGCGGGGATGGGACTTCGCCCGCGGATGGTCGGGCCGCTCGCACATCCGGTCCACCACGAACGCACGCTCCGCCGGCGAAAGGTCGGCCGCGGGCTTGAGCGTGTGCTCCCAGTAGACGTCTACTGCTCGACCGGAGGCGTAATCCTCGAGTTGCTCCACCAAAGAGGGGACCAGATTGAACGTCTGGCGGATCGTGGGGTGCTCCCTGAGGATCTCCACCATGTCCAGGTAGTCCTTGAGAGCGTGAAGCCGCGCCCACGGCATCTCGAAAGCACCGGTGATCGCCGACCGGTAGTACGGCTGGTGCATGTGCCAGACGAAGGCTACGTCGATCGGCTCAGACGTACTCATCCATCGCCCGGACGAAGTTCGTGTACACGCGCTGCTGTTCGGTCAGGATCCTGTCCGGGCCAAGATCCCACCATTCGTTCGGGGTGAAGTAGGCCGACACCTCTGCCTCGGAGCCCGAACGCCCCGCCCATTGGATCAAGTGCAGGTTGTCGGACTGGAGAAGCCAGAGGGCGAGGTCCAGGAGCGTGCGATTGCCCGTGAGGCGGGCCTTGTTCAGCACCGAGTGCATGAGCCGGAAGATGGCCTGCTGCGAAGGGTTGCCCAGGAAGAACTCCATGCCGCCCGAACCCGCCCAGGTAGTGCCGAACTCGGGCAGCGGGAGATCGGGCAGAGAAGACTTGCCGAACTGGTCCACGGCCTCGCTAGGCGTGAGACAGTGCACGCCCCGTCGCTTGAGCTGACCGGGCAGCGCGCGCATGAAATCGAAGATCCCGGTGTCGACGCTGTGGTGCTCTCCAAAGGTCTCGAAGTCCCAGCCGATGAAGACGAAATCTCCCCAAGTGCTGCGCAGGTGCTGGGCGTACGCATCGGCCTTGAGCGGATAGCCCGCCCACGTTTTGTTGCTGAAGCGGTAGCCCACATCGTCGGAGAGCTCGTGATGGCGGCAGAAGAGAGCCAGCTCGCTCTCGCCATGCCGGTAAAGATGCGTGGGCTCGCGCCACTCGAGCACCCACTTGCGCCCGTCGAGCATCCCCGCGCGGTACCCAGACTTGAGCAGCGCGTAGTAGACCTCGTTGTTCATCACCATCTCGGTGGTGTCGGTGACCCGGATCTCCTTATCGAAGAACTCCTCCGCGTAGTCCTTGCCGCGCAGCATCTCGCGCTGGAAGAGCTTGATGTCGATGGCGAAGGCGAAGCTATGGTACGGATCCACTCCTATCAGCTCGCAGTTGGGATGGGCCACCAGCCTGCGAAAACGCTCGGCCAAGACGGCATCCCAGCGGCGCATCTGCCACAGGAAGCTCACCGAGAAGCCCAGGCCCAGCTTGAAACCTTCGTCGAGCATGTCGAGGAACATCTCGCAGGCGGGGTAGTAGCACCACTTCGCCACCTTCTCGAAGTAGCGCCGGTTCATGGCGTCGTCCAGCAGGTACGGAGCCATGCTCCCGGGCTTGGTCCCCGCAGGGATCACCTGCGCGGGCAGCTGGATGCGCCGGGGCTGGTGGACCACGCAGTATGTGACTATGTTCTCGGCCACGGACGCCCGCCGTCCTCAGTTCTTCTTGCGCGATGTACGCGCCTTGATGATGGGTCGCTGCTTCATCGAGCCTCCCCCGTAGGCAAGCGAATCGGCTGCCGGGTCGGCGAGTGCGCCGGTAGCAGCTGCGGCACCGGGGGCGGCCGCTGCGTCGGGGGAGGTTGTGGCGGGAGAGGTCGCCGCGGGCGGCATATCCCCGGCCTGGCTCTGCCCCGGAGGGGTCACTACCTGGCGCATCGCCACGTACTGAAGTTTGCCCAAGAGACTGTCCTGTACCACATTGGCCCAACTGAAACTCTCGGCGGTCTCCTGCGCATCGCGTCGCATGCGTTCGACCACATCTTGGTGCTTTCGCAGGAAGTCGAGGCCGATGGTGATCTCGGTGGGGTCGTCGGTGTCGACGGCCACGCAGTTGAGGAACGGGACGGCATAGTCCTCGCCGGTGGTGCCGACGAAGGCGATCCCCCCGGCCGCCATGACCTCCAGACCCACTAGGCCGAAGGGCTCGTGGCCCGAGTTGGCCAGCACTGCGTCCGCCCCCGAGTAGAACAGGGAGATCAGGTCATCGGTCATGAAGCTGGTGATGTTGTAGACGTCGGCCCGCGGCGCCGCGGCGAGCGCCTCGAGGGCTCCCTCTGTGTCGCGCGGGGGCTGCACATCGAGGACCCGCAGCCCCTGAGCGTGGGCGTTGCCCAGCACCTCAGCGCCATGCGGTTCTACTCCACCCCGTATCACCGTGGCCACGTCGCGGCCCGCCCGTTTCTCCTCCGCCATGGCGTCCAGGGCCATGTTCCAGCGCTTGTCGGGGCTGAAGCGCCCGATCTTGAAGATCAACTCGCGGCCTGGGAAGGCGGCGCGAAGTCCGTCGACGAGGGCGGGCTCGGCGCGGCGGACCCGGTCTCCCGGTATCCCATTGGGGATCACCAGCGGATTGACGGCCCGCTCCCACATCACGTGCTTCATGTAACGAGACACGGTGGTTATCTGTGAGCAGAAATCGAGCCGTCCCCAGTTGATTCGGTCGAACCCCATGACGTTGTTGGCGTTCCAGAGCAGGACGGCCTTGTCGCGGATACCCTGGGCCCACAAGCGGTCGGACAGTTGGCAGATAGAGTGGGCGGTGTGCCACTCCTCGGCCAGTACCGCCGTCAGCCGCCCGGCTGCGACCGCGGGGGCGATCATGCGGGAAACTACGTATCCGGGGAGTTGCTCGTTCCAGTCGATGAGCTTGGCCTCTTCGCCCTGGTAGACGCCTCCTCGGTAGTGGGCCGACAGCCACTGTCCCCAGCGATGGTGGGTGAGGTTCGCCTCGGGTGACTCCTCCGCCGGCAGATCGGGGTCCCCGATAAACACCAAATGGGTGCGAAAGCCCTGCCGCGCGAGCTCGAGAGCGAGCTCCTTCATGCGCACACCGAGCCCTCCGGCCATGGCGTATTGATCGGGGCCTTCGAAAGAGAGCAGAACGAACTCAAGAGTCTCCGGCGTCAAGCTGAGAAGGCCGGCCATGGCGTCTCCTGTACCGGGTCGGCGTGTGCGCGGTGATCGTAGGATACCCCGTTACGCTCAGATGATGCACGTCTCCCGGCTTTTGTGTTACTTTCCAACCTTCAACGCCCCCAAGACGTGGAAAGGCAGAAAGGCATGGCGATCAAGTTCTTGCTACCGGAGGACCGGATACCGACGTCGTGGTACAACGTCGCGGCCGATCTTCCAGCGCCCCCGCCGCCGCCCCTCCACCCGGGAACATTTCAGCCCGCCGGTCCCGACGACCTGGCTCCGCTGTTCCCGATGGGCCTCATCATGCAGGAGATGTCGGCAGAGCGTCTGATCGAGATCCCCGATGAGGTCCGGGAGATCTACCGGCTCTGGCGCCCCACCCCGCTCCTACGTGCCGCCCGATGGGAGAAAGCACTCGGCACCCCGGCCAAGATCTACTTCAAGTACGAGGGGGCCAGCCCGGCCGGGTCGCACAAGCCCAACACCGCCGTGGCCCAGGCCTGGTACAACAAGCAAGAAGGCATCACCAAGCTCACCACCGAGACCGGTGCGGGCCAGTGGGGCTCCGCCCTCGCCCTGGCCTGCCAGCTCCTTGACATGGAATGCCTGGTGTACATGGTCAAGGTCTCGTATTTCCAGAAGCCTTACCGGCGCAGCATGATCCGGTTGTGGGGCGCGGAAGTCATCCCCAGCCCGTCTGACACCACAGCTTCCGGTCGGGCCATCCTCGCTCAGGACCCGGATTCGCCGGGCAGCCTGGGTATCGCCATCTCCGAAGCGGTCGAGGTGGCCGCCCAGCGGGACGACACCCACTACTCCCTGGGCTCGGTGCTCAACCATGTCCTGCTCCATCAGACGGTGATCGGGCAGGAAGCTCTCGAGCAGATGGAACTCGCCGGGGCGTATCCCGACTATGTCGTGGGCTGTGTCGGCGGCGGATCGAACTTTGCCGGTATCAGCTTCCCCTTCGTGGGCAACAACATCAAGAAGGGCAAGAAGACGCGGATCATCGCTGTCGAGCCGGCCGCCTGTCCCAGCATGACCAAAGGTGTGTACGCCTTCGACTATGGTGACACGGCCAAGCTGACTCCACTCTGCAAGATGGAGACTCTGGGTCACGACTTCATCCCGCCGGGCATCCATGCCGGTGGTCTGCGCTATCACGGCATGGCTCCCATGGTGTCGCACCTGCATCAGCTCGGTCTGATCGAGGCCACTTCGGTCATGCAGAACGACGTGTTCTCCGCGGGTATCTCTTTCACCCGTTCGGAAGGGATCATCCCTGCTCCCGAAAGTAATCACGCGGTTGCCGTGGTGCGGCAACTCGCTGAGGAATGCAAGCAGTCCGGCGACGAGAAGACCATCCTCTTCAACATGAGCGGCCACGGGCACTTCGACATGGGCGCCTACGACAACTACCTCGACGGCAAGCTCGAGGACTACGCGTATCCGGAAGAGAAGATCAAGGAAGCGATGAAGAACCTGCCCAAGATCTGAGGCAGGCCGGGCGGCCACCGGCCGTCAAGAATGATCGCTCTTGTGCGGGCGGCGCCCCTGTCGGGGCGCCGCCCGTTTCGTTCTTACCGCCGCCGGGGCCAGGTCCACTATTCCCCCGTCTCGTCCACTTGGTCCAGCAGTGAAGCCAGCTGCCGCGCGTTGCGCGGCGCATAGTCGGCGAAGCAGTTGTTGAACATCACGTAGGTGGTCACGGTCTGCTCGGCAAGTCTGCGGATCGGCTCCACCCATTCGGCGAGCTCTTCGGGTGAGTAGAGGTAGTTGAACCGTTGCGCAGCCGTTGCCACCCGAGCGTTCCAGGTCGCGGCGTTGCGACCGTGGAAGCGCACGTAGGCGATATCGGAGGTCGCGGCGGCCAGCGGCGGGAGCGTGGTGGCGCCGTCGAGCTGAGGTTCGTCGACGCAGACATACGAGGCGCCCAGGGAATGGAGCATCTCGAGCGTGCTCTCCACCTGGTCGGGCTGCACCCAGGAGGCATGGCGGAACTCCACCGCCATCCTGTCTGGGGCCAACCGATCGGCGCTCCACGCGATGTAGTCGCGGTTGCGCTCGTTGGCGACGAAATACGGCGGGAACTGCATCAGGATCAGCCCCAGCTTGCCCTCGCCGCGCAGCGGTTCGAGGGCCTCGCTGAAGAGCGAGAAGGCCTCAGCCCGCAGGGCCGGGGCCGGATGGAGGATGCGCCCGCTCCGATCGAGCTCGAATTGGTGCCCTTCCCGCAGGGGGGGGGCAAGCTGCTCGGGACGCACGCCGTGGCGGGTGAGCATGGCGAAAGCCTTGATATGGAAGGTGAACCCCGGGGGTGTCCTCTCGGCCCAGAGCCGGGACGTAGTCGAGACGGGCATACCGTAGTAGGTGGAGTCCACCTCGACCGTGTCGAAGTGCGAGGCGTAGTAGCGAAGACGGTCGGCGGCCGTGCGTATGGACGTGGGGTACCAGGCCCGCACCATGGTCGGGTCGGTCCAGGAGCAGGTGCCCACTCGGATGCCTGACATGCCCTAAGGATATACTTGCGCGAGGATGGATGAGGAGAAGCCACCAGCCGTCGACGAGTCGCGTGGAGCCGCAAGGCCGCGCCTGTTCCTGACCCGGTGTATCCCGGAACCCGGCATGTCCATGCTCCACGAGGCGTTCACGGTGGCCGGCGGGGATGAAGACCGACCGCTTGCTCGCGACCTGCTGCTGCGCGGTGTGGTGGGAGCGGACGCGGTGCTCTGTCTCTTGACCGAGACGGTGGACGCCGCGGTCATGGATGCGGCCGGTCCCCAGTTGCGGGTGATCTCCAACATGGCCGTGGGGGTCGACAACATCGATGTCGTTGCCGCCACGGCCCGCGGCATCCTTGTCACCAATACGCCAGACGTGCTCACGGACGCCACCGCCGACCTCGCCTGGGCCCTCATCCTCTCCACCGTGCGCCGAGTAGTGGAAGGCGACCGCCTGGTCCGCGAAGGTCGCTTCGAGCGTTGGAGCCCCTTCATGTTGCTGGGTCGCTCGGTGGCAGGAGCGACCCTGGGCATCGTGGGCATGGGACGCATCGGTCAGGCAGTGGCACGGCGTGGCCTCGGTTGGGATATGAGAGTCCTCTACACGCGGAGAAGCGGGCCGCTGGCCCCGGAAAGATCCCCGCGGGGGCGCGCTGGGAGTACCGTAATGATGTCGACGAGCTCCTCGGCGAGGCGGATATCGTGAGCCTCCATGTGCCGCTGCTCCCCGAGACGCGCCATCTGATCGGGGCGCGGGAGCTGGCGCTCATGCGGCCCGGTTCGTATCTCGTGAACACGGCCCGCGGGCCGGTGGTCGACGAGGTCGCTTTGGTGCAGGCTCTGCGCGACGGGCATCTCGCCGGGGCCGGCCTCGACGTGTACGAGCGTGAGCCGGAACTCACGGCAGGGCTGACCGACCTGGCCAACGTCGTCCTGCTACCCCACCTGGGCAGCGCGACGGTGGAGACCAGGGGTCGGATGGCGGGATTGGCGGCCATCAACGCCATCGCCGCGGTGCGTGGGGAGCCTGTCCCTCACCCGGTGAACAGAGAGGTGCTGGGAGCCGGTGATCGCCTCTCCACAGGCCGGCGGTGCGGGCGATGAGGCAGAGCCTGCGGATCCTGGCGACGCAGAGGCCGGCGGCGGCCGCGTCGCCGTTGCGGGTAGTGGTCGCCCTGCTGGCGGTCCTCCTCCTTCTCACCTGTCTTGCTGCCTGGACGGGGGGCTGCACGTCCGAGGAAGCCACAGACGGGTCCACCACGTCCACCGGCGAAGATGCTCAGCCTTCCGGCGACATAGACGGCGCAGTGGGGGAGGCCATCGAGGTCGGTGCCGCCGTGGTGACGGTCCGCGCCCTCCAAGAGACCTTCCATCCAGCCACTCCCGAGCAGCGGATGAGCGAGCAGACGCCGGTCGGCTCCGGAGAGCGGTGAGTCCTTCTACCAGGCGTACGTCAAGGTCGAGAACGGTGGCGTGATCCCGGTGCGCGTCGATCCCGAGGACTTCGCGTGTGTGGTGGGGGATGCCGTCATCGGAGTGGAGCCCACCCGGTCCGGCCCGGCGGCTCGCAGCCTTCTCAAGAACAGTTCCCTGGACCTGCTACTCACCTTCAAGGGCGACGCCGGGTACGAGCCGGTGCTGCTCTACAGCCCTCCCTGGTACGACGGGACGATCCGAGTGCTACCGATGTCGGTGGAGTCCACCGAGGGCGCCTGAACTGCCCGCAGGCGTCAGGCTCCTGCGCGGTCGCCCAGCAGATACAGCAGAAAGACCATGTTGTCCGTGGACTCCAGGGCGTGCGGCTGTCCGGCCGGCATGTAGAAGAAGGAACCACGCTTGGCGGCGTGGGTCTGGTCGCCGATCGTGATCTGTCCCTCACCGCCGAGCACGTGGATGGTGGCCGGCCGACTGGCCTTGTGGGACGACATGGTCTGTCCGGTGTGCATCGTGAAAAGGGAGATATTGACGAGCTTGGGGCGCTCCAGCAAGGTCTTGCTGACGATACCGCCCTCGGCGAACTGCGCCATCGCCTCGAGGTCGCCCTCCCAGTTCGAGTCTGCAGCCGCCTGTGCCGTTCCGGGTGTGGGTTCGATCCACTCTGCCATCACGACCTCCTTACCGTAGGGTGGGCTAGCCCGGTCGCCTCGCGGACCTTCTCCATGACCTGCTGCGCCACGGCTCGGGCGCGCAGACCTCCATCGCGGAGCACGTCCATGACGTATCCGGTATCGGCCTCCAGCTCGCGGCGCCGCTCGCGCGCCGGCGCGAAATACCCGTCGATCAGTTCCAGCAACCGCTTCTTCACCTCTCCGTACCCCATGCCCCCGGACTTGTAACGGGCTTCCCACTCGGCCGTCTCTTCAGAGGAGGCGAGCAGGCTGAGCAACAGGAAGGGCGTCGACTCGCTGGGGTCCTTGGGCGCCTCCACCGGAGTCGAGTCGGTCACGATCGACATCACCTTCTTCTTGAGGTCCTTGCCCTCATCGAAGATCCCGATCTCGTTTCCGTAGCTCTTGGACATCTTTCTGCCGTCGAGACCGGGCACCACCGCACTGTCGTCGAGGATGTAGGGTTCGGGGATCACGAACACCTCGCCGAACTGCTGATTGAACTTGCCGGCGATGTCGCGGGTCATCTCCAAGTGTTGCTTCTGGTCCTGCCCCACGGGCACCACGTCGGAGAGATAGATGAGGATGTCGGCGGCCTGCAGCACGGGATACGCGAACAGGCCGTGATTGGGACTCACGCCCAGGGCGATCTTGTCTTTGTAGCTGGTGGCCCGCTCGAGCATCCCCATGGGCGTGACGCAGGAGAGGATCCAAGCGAGTTCGGTGACCTCGGGGACGTCCTGTTGGGCAAAAAGGGCCGATTGCTCCGGGTCCAGTCCGAGCGCGAGGAAATCGAGAGCCACCCCCATGCGTGTACTCGCGCAGGAGCTGCGGTTCCTGCACCGATGTGAGCGCATGGTAGCTGGCGATGAAATAGAAGGGCTCGTTGCCCGCCTGCAGGGAGATGTACTGGCGCAGGGCGCCGAAGTAATTGCCCACGTGAGGCCGGCCCGAAGGCTGTATGCCGGAGAGGATACGCATGACGCTGCCTAGTCTGTCGGGGAGCGGGAATAACGGGGTTTAGTGTAGCGGAGCGGAGGACGGGGCGGCAATCTGCATATCCGGCCCGGACGGGAACCGTGACCGTCGAATCCTACTTGCCGCTTTCCACAGGCGCCATGGACACGGCCATCTTCAGGAGGTCCTCCCTGCTCACGTCGTACGTGAGCGTGTTGGAGATGAAGTAGAGGACCCCGTCCCTCTTCCACCAGATGCGGTCGACCTTCCCGCTCGTGCCCACGACGGTGTACGTGACCCCGTTGCTCTCCACCTCTCGGCCCTTGCCGGCCGCAGGGGCATCGGTCCACGGGGTCGCCGTGATCCCCAGGTAGAGATCCGCGGTCCCGTAGCGATACAGCATCCTCACCGCCGGCTTGGACGTGTCTCCCGGCTGCATCTGGTACGTGCCGTCGGCGGCAGGCATCTTATCGGCGTAGTTGAAGCCGGAGGGAACGAATCCAGGGGCTTCCAGCGTGAAGGGCACGCCCTTCTGCGCCGCCATCCAAGTGTCGCTGTCGGGGTACCCGGTCGGTCCCCCGCTCTGCGTGACGGTAGAGGTGGGCCCTACGGCAGCGGAAGTCGTGGTCGTCGAGCCGTCGCCGACACTCGTGGTTACACTGCCGGCCGGGCCTTCTGCCGGAGAACTGAGGAGCCTGGTGACTGACTTCTCCAGGGTCTCTTGGTCAGCCACCATGACCCACTTGTCTTCGATCTTCTGTTTCGGCGCGGTGATGACGATCTGGCTCATGCGATCACCGTCGAGTTTGACCAGCCAGTAGGCTAGCTTGATGATCTCGTTGGTGGTCAGATTGGTGGCGGTCGCATCCAGGATGGCGCTCACGACGCCCGGTAGCTGCAGGGGCAGGTCCCAGCCGACCGCCTGCTCGCGCACTGCCGCCAGGACCCGCTGCTGGCGAGTCATCCGGCCGAGGTCTTGGTTGGCATCGGACCGATAACGCGCGAACGAGAGGGCGTCGGCGCCGTTCAACAACTGATAGCCCGCGTTCAGAGCGATGGGTCGCTCGGTCGTGCCCTCATAGCGGCGGTCGACATCGACGTACACGCCGCCGATGAGGTCGACGATCTTCGCGAAGGCATCGAAATCGATCTCGATGTATCTGTCGATGTCCAGGCCGAGCACTTCCTTGACGGTCGCGATGGTCAACTGCGGACCGCCAAGGCTATATGCCGCGCTGATTCGGTTCTTCCCTTCCCCAGGAATGTCGACGTAGAGGTCTCGGGGTAACGAAAGCAGGGAGGCGAAGTCGAGCTTGGGGTCGACATGGAGAACCATGATGGTGCTGGATCGAGCTGAACTCTCGGTCGTCGTCCCCGTCGCCTCGCTGCCGAGGAGGATGATATTCAGTGCCTCAGGCGTCTGTTCGACGGAGACAAGCGTGGTCGACGGCTCGGCAGACAGCACCTCTTCGACTTCTTCGCTGGTTCGCTCGTTTGCCGTTTCGACCTTGTCAGAGAACCACCAGTAGGAGCCGACGCCTACCACGATCGCGGCGACGACCAAGAAAGCCACTGCTCCGAGGACGATCCATTTCCATGGTCGGCGACGCGCCGTCTCAGTGGCGTTGGGCGGATCTTCCGGTGGTTGTGCGGCACTTCCCTCGTTCACGCGGCCTCCCCGAGAACATCGGCCTTCTGGGCGCCACACCCGGGCGCTTTCCCAGGATAACAAGCCGGCCGACGAGCCAACAAGGAAGGGCAGCGGAGCCCATGGGACCGGCAAGGGAGCTCTCGGGCAACTCTGGGTAGTACACTTGGCGATGCTTCAGCCACGGCTTGAGGCGCGCATCGATGCGTCTTGCGTGGCGTCGCAGGGAGGCGAGGAGTCTTGGATGGCCGATCAGACGTTGGCGATACCGCACCTGATAGTAGGAGGCGTCCGCGTCGCTCCGTTATCTCGTTCGGAGATTTGCTCAAGGGTGGTCCGCGACTGCGCGAAAAGGCGCAGTAGAGCCGATCTTCAAGGCCCCGCCCGCCTCCTTTTCTCGCTCAATGGGCACGCCCTCTCGCTCGCGGCGAGGAACCCCGATCTTCGGGATGCGCTCGACCAAGCGGACCTCGTCCACGCCGACGGGCAGGCGATCGTCTTCGCCTCAGCATGCCTTCGCGGCCCCGGCATCCCGGAGCGCTCGGCGACGACCGACCTCATTCACGACTTGTCCCGGGTCTGTTCCGCCGAGGGGCTCTCCTTCTTCTTGCTGGGAGGCACGGAAGACCTGAACGCTCGGTGCGCGGAGGCACTGGTGCGTCTCTACCCCGGCCTGAACATAGCGGGACGTCGAAACGGCTACTTTCCACAAGAACAGGAACGGATCGTGTGCGAGGAGATCAACGCGAGCGGGGCCGACATCCTGTGGGTGGGCCTCGGCAAACCGCTGGAGCAGCTGTTCTCGGTCCGAAACAGGGATAACCTCCACGTCGCCTGGGCCATCACATGCGGAGGGACCTTCGGCTTCGTGGCCGGGGACTATCGACGGGCGCCTCGCTGGATGCAATCCGCCGGCCTCGAGTGGTTGTTCCGAGCTGCCACCGGCCCCCGACAACTCATGTGGCGGTACTTCACCACAAACCCCCACGCGCTGTTTCTCCTCGCGACCAGGACGTGTGCGTCCCCCGGCCGCACCGGCGGTCGTGCTTTGGCCTCGTGGTATCGTGGCCCAACGCAGGAAGATATCGATCCGGGAGATGGAAGGCGGTAGTGGACTACCTGGCCGTCTTGAAGAAGCGATGGTGGATCGTCGCGGCCGCCGTGGTGGTGTTGACGGTCGCTGCCGTGGGGCTGTCTCTCGTAGCCGATCCGCAGTATCGCGCGTCGAGCCGCCTCCTCTTTCAGAAGAGCAACCTGGACCTTCTTGTCGTCGGCCAGACCATCTTCTCTAACACGAACCCCGATAGAGAAGTGGAGACGGGCAAGTTGTTCGTCGATACCGTGGCGGATACGGTGATCGAAGACCTGGGGCTGCAGCTGTCCCGAGAGGAACTTCTGGAACGAATCGAGACCGAAGTCTTCAAAGACTCGGATATCATCGAACTCACGGCAGTGAGCAACGATGCCGCCCGGGCTGCGAACATCGCCGACACGTTCGCCGCCGAGATCATCGAGTACAGAGCCGGCCTCGAGCAGGCGAAGGTAGCTGCCGCACTCGATCTGGCGCAGGAGCAACTCGACTCACTTTCCGCGAGCGATGCCGCGAGCGAGTACGGCGCCGAGTTGCGCGCGCGGGTGAAGGGGCTGCAGCTTCTCCAATCGCGGCCGGTGTCAGGCTTCAAGGTCCTCAGCGCAGCGACGGTCCCCGCGGCCCCTTTCTCTCCGCGGATCGTCATCAACGGCTTGCGGGGAGCCATCCTCGGGATCATCGTCGGCGTCGGTATCGCCTTCTTGGTCCACTACCTGGCAACGAGGGCCCGGCGGAAGGCTGCGAAGGAGCAATAGGGAGGCCCGTCATCTCGCAGTGTGCCCTCATCGAGGGAGGCCGACGGCCCCAGGGACTCGTCAGGGTGAGCGGAGCGAAGAATTCCGCCACCCGTCTGCTGGCTGCAGCGCTGCTTGCTTCCACTCCCACCACTCTCGAGAACTTCCCTACGAGGCTCGTCGACGTGGGCCACAACATCCGTTTCATGGAAGGTCTCGGCGTAGACGCGTCCCTGGATCACGACAGACAGACGCTCACTGTCTCGCCCGCGAGCCTGGGGGTATCGGCCTTCGACCGGTCCGCGGACTATCCCATACGCACGACGTATCTTCTCGCCGCGGGGCAGGTACTGCGGAATGGACGTGCCAGGATCCCGTATCCGGGCGGATGCAGCATCGGGACGCGAGGATACGACCAGCACGTGATGGTGTGGGAATCGCTCGGGTGCTCAGTGGAGCAGACGCCGGAGGCGCTGGAGATCGCGGGCGACGGTTTCGTCGGCGGGAAGATCGAGTTCCCGATATCCACGGTCGGTGGCACCGAGAACGCCCTGCTGTGTGCCTCGGTGGCGCGAGGTGTGACCGACATCCGGAATGCCTACATCACCCCCGAAATAGACGACTTGATCGACCTTCTGCGGCGGATGGGAAGCAACATCGCCGTGTTCGGCGGCAGCCACGTAAGGGTCGAGGGGGTCGAGCGTCTGGACGGAGTGCGCATGCCGGTCATGCCGGACCGGGTCGAGGCGCTCACTTGGATCGTATACGCGGTCATGGCCGGCGGGGAACTGCGGATCGAGTCGGTACCCTTCGCGTCGATGGAGATCCCCTTCATCCATCTGGAGAAGGCCGGGATCGATCTCTTCCGCAGCTCCTCGGGCGTCTACTTCCACCCCGACTGCTTGCGGGGTGGAACCGTGCAGCCCTTCGAGCTTGCCTGCGGTACGCATCCCGGCATCATCTCGGACATGCAGCCCTTCTTCGTGCTGCTCGGGCTGATGGCGGACGGCAAGTCGCGGGTGTTCGACTACCGCTATCCCGAACGCATCGAATACGTCGCGGAATTGGCCAGGTTCTGCCCCGAAGGAAGCATCGAGGCGCATCCGGGCAATATCACCACGAGGGGAGGAGGGCCGTTCAGGCCGGCGCACGCCTGTTCGACCGATCTCCGCGGGTCGATGTCGCTGGTCATGGCCGCTCTTTGCGCCCGGGGGACCTCGCGCGTCGATCGCGTCGATCTGGCTCTGCGCGGCTACAACGATCTCGAGGCGAAGCTGGCGGGCCTCGGGGTGCCGATCGAGGTGGTGGATGAGTGAGGGTACTCCTCCCCCCGACTCGCCGCTGCGTATCCTCTATGTCGTCTCGGCCTATTCGGGCAGTACCACTGGAAGCGGGGGCCACTACTACAGCGCCCGGGACATAGCCTCGGTCCTCCAGGCCCAGTGGCCCCAGGCCCGTCTGCGGATACTCGCCCTGGGGGACATCGTGCCCAGGGCTCTCACCAGTAGCACGATCCCCTACATCCACGTCAGTCCGGCGGGGAAGGGACTGCGGAGGTACCGGCGCGAGGTCCTGTCGGCTGCGGACGACTTCGCCCCGACGATCGTTCATGCCTACGACAACAAGTCCTACTTCTTCGCGCGGTTGATCGCCCGTCGACACCGGGCGAAGCGCTTCCTGACGAAACCCGCCGGACCGGACCCTGGGACGTTCTTTCCCTACTGCCCCGACATCGTCTGTTTCAGCGAAGAGAATCTGTCGGCTCTTGGCTCGCGGCGTCGGTTGAGGACGAGCCGCCTTCATCTCATAGCGAACCGGGTGGCCCGCCCCGCGCCCGACCCTGCAAGGATCGCCGCCTTGCGGGCGATCGTCGGGCCTGGAGACATCCTCCTCAGGATATGCCGCATCGGGGAGTATCACCGCCGGTCCATCGAGCAGACGCTGGCCCTTGCGAAGCTCATGCGGGCAGAGGGGATCCACGTCCGAGCGGTCATCGTCGGGGCCCTGGAGTCGCATGGGGTGCTCGAGTCGCTCCGGGCGAAAGCGGAGACGGGGGACCACTTCGTCACCGAATCGTCGTTCGCAGTCGACTCGGCAGCCCTGCTCGATGTGGCCACGTACGTGGTCGGGACAGGACGAGGAGTGGTCGAGGCGGCGATGCGGCGGATCCCGGTCTTCGCTCCTCTCGCCGACGCCGACATGCCGGTTCTCGTCACACCGTCCAACTGGCGGGTTCTGTCCTCATCGAACTTCTCCGCGCGTACATCGAGCACGCGGGGGATCGCCTCCGGGGATCTGTCGCGGCTCAAAGAGTTGCAGCACGACCCCAAGAGCAGGGACGACTTTCTCACGGAGCTGTCGAGCGCCCTGAGCAGCGCGTACGGTCCGGACGAGATCCCAGCCAAGTACCAAGAGCTCTACTCACAGGCCCAGCTGACGGGGACGGTCGAGCCGTTCGACTGCCTGCTCAATTCCGGCTCGTTCCTTGTCCCCTACCTGAAATGGCGGCGGAGCCGGCGGCGAACGTAGTGGCTCAGCCGGCGGCGACACCGACCGCGGATGCTCCGGCCCCGGCCTCGCTCCGCCGGCCCGCCAGTCGTCTCTCCCTCGCTACCTGCGCGACGAAGAGGAGCAGGAGCGCGTAGGGGGTGGTGAGCCTTCCGCCCACGAGCAGTCCCATGGTGCTGCACAGGATGGTGAAGACGGTCGGCCCCAGAAGGTAAGAGAAGCTCGCCCCCGGGGTCCTGGGGGCCCTCACCGCCACGACCAGGCAGGCGACAAGGAACATCGTGAGCAGGGCCGCCCCGACGATCCCGGTTTCGAAGGCCGCATTGAACCATGCGTTGTGTGCATGGGGAGCGATCCAGACGTCGGTCGCCGGCCGGGTCAGGTCCGACCCGAACGTAGCGAATCCGAATCCCAGCAAGGGGCGCTGAGAGATCATGTCGACGGTGAACTCCCATAACGGGATGCGGCCGGTGAGGGTCACATCCCTGCCTCTCCCCACCAAGCCATAGAGATCCTGACAGGCTGAGAAGGACGAGCGCCAGCACCAGGCCGGCCATCAGAACAGACAGGACCCGCGTCTGCGACGCATCCGGAGGAAGACCAGCAGAAGAACGGTGATGAGCGCAAGAGCGGTGAAGGCCCGGGCGCCCGTGGCGAAAAGAGTGCCTGCGAGTAGGGCCAACCCCGTACCCAGCACGTATCTGGGAAGTCTGACGACGGACGCTTCGTTGTTGAGAATGAGCGACACGAGACAGATGAGGGACATCCCCATGAGTAAGGCCAGCCGTTGCGAGTGCATCAAGGGCCCGTTCAGCCGCCAGACGACGTCGGGGATCACGGCGCTGGAAGGCGCAGACCAGGAACATGACCCAAGAACAAAGTGCAGTGGCGACGCCCACGACAGCCACACTTTTTGCCGTGGCGGTAGACGACCAACCGCTGAAACATATGACTAACAGGAACATGACGATGAGCGGCACAGCCTGGGCGAGTGATGTGAATGTGTGATATGACCAAAACGCCGATAAGAGAATCCAGACGATGTAGGCGGCGAAGAGAGCCATCGGCCACGTGAGGACAACGTGCAGGTTGTCCCGTAACTGCCGCCGGAACACGAGAAGAAGCGCCAGCGAGACGAGGATGAATACCGGGTACGTGATCCTCGCCCCAGAGGGCAGGCGGTAGGGTTGGACCTCCAGGAACACGAAAAGGCAGACGAGCAGCACCGGCCCGCGAGTGAGCGGAGAGAGCGGCTCGGAGCATGCGGGTTGTTTCACCAGGCGGTCCTGTTTGCGCGTAGATGCACCATGATTCGTGAGGAGACTATAGCTAACGCGCTGCCACGCGGGGGAATGAGCGTCCCCAAGTGGCCGAGCGACGGGACGGGAGTGGCCGCATGAGCATCCCCGGAGCGAGAGGCGATGGCCGGCTGGGTCACCTCGACTACATCCGGGTGCTCTGCATCCTCTACGTCGTCGCGTACTGGCATCTCAGCGGCTATGTGAAGCACCAGGGGAACCGCTACTGGCTGGGAGCCATAATGGTCGCCGCTCTCGGTACCTTCGCGATGATCTCCGGCTATCTTGTCCATCGACGCGGCTGGCCGGCCAGCAGTCCCCGCTTTCTGGTATACCGCTTCATCCGTCTCTACCCGCTCTTCGCGATCGCCGTCGGCCTGTTCTATCTCTGGGGCATGATCGATCAGGCGACGGCGCTCAGGTCGCTCTTCCTCGTCTCGATGATCTATCCGCCCGCGCCGGTCACGCTGTGGTTCATCGTGATGTTGCTCAATTTCGACATGGCCTACGCGCTGGTGGCCTGGCTGCGGAAGTACCGATTTCAGTGGCTGGTCTACATCGCCATCGTCGGCGGCTTGGTGCTCTTCCATCTACTGGTCCACGAGATCGACCCCCGACTGCTCCAGTACTCCCCTGCCTTCGCGCTCGGCGTCTTCGTTGCGAGCGGGACCCTGAATACAGAAGATCTGCTTCTCACGATCGCCGTGCCGTTGTTCATGGCGTCGATCGCGCTCTACCTCACGCGGAGTCTCGGCCACACGGCCAGGAACATCCCCTTCGTGCTGTCGACCAGCTACTAGTGTTCGCCATAGGTGCCGCCATCTACAGGCCGAACCGGCTGGATCCGGTGATGCGCCTGCTCGCCTACTCCAGCTACTGCGTGTATCTGTTCCATCGCCCCGTCTACAAATCGCTGATGAAGCTGTGGACGCCGGCCAGCCACGAGATGAGGTATGTCTACCTTCTGACGGTCGGGTTGTTCCTCACCATCGGCATCTCGTGGGTCGTTCAGACGCTCTACGATCGAATGGTTTCGGCGGTCGGCGGAGCCTGGTCCCGGAACGGGCTCTCGGCCGCGAAAGAATCGGAGTAGGCGTCTTGCTGCGGTGCCGGACGCGATCCCCGTTCTTGCGTTCTGACGGTGGACCTCTAGAATCAGCACTGATGCACGGTCGCGGGAGTCATCGATTCGCGGTGGCCCCACAACCTTTTTGGGCAAGAATCGTCATGTATGAAAACGGGAATGTGACTCGTTGGGGAGTCCCCAGCTTCCCTGGCACAAAGGAGAAGTCATGGCATCGGGTGTAGCAGTGTCCGCGAGGGGGTCCGGAAAGAGCCCGACTGTCCGGCGGTCCCTGGGGATCGTAGTCCTGGCCGCAGTCGCTCTCGTCATGCTTCTCGCTCTCATCTGGCCCGCCGCCGCGCTCGCCGCCGATCCCCCCGTGCCAACTCGGTATGACCACTTGGACACGCGGCTCAGCTACTCGGGGACGTGGGCCGACTACACCAAGACCGCGGCCTGGCAGGGCAGTTACGGCAGGTCGGGCACCGGCGGAGCCTCGGTGACCATCACCTTCACGGGTACCAGGCTGGACTGGATCGCCATGAAGGGCCTCACAACCGGGATAGCCGACGTGTATCTGGACGGCAGCAAGAAGGCCACCATCAACCTGGCGAGCCCGGTCGCGGTCTATCAGCAGAAGGTGTGGTCCACCGGTGATTTCACCGAGCCCGGCGCCCACGTGGTCAAGATCGTCCGTAGCGCGTCGAGCGCCGCCGGCAAGTACCTCACCATCGATGCCGTCGACATCGTCGGCAGCATCGTCACGCCCCCCACTCCCGCCCCCACCATCACCTCGGTGTCTGCCTCATCCGGACCGACCGTGGGTGGATCGACGGTGGTGATCAGAGGTACCGGGTTCGTCGGGCTCTCGGGTGCGTCCGCCGTGTTGTTCGGGGAGACGCCCGCCGCCAGGTATACCGTGAACTCGAGCACGCAGATCACCGCGGTCAGCCCGGCTCACGAAACCGGGACTGTCCACGTAGGCGTGACAGCTGCGGGTGGGACCACTACCGCTGCTGCGGCGGACCGCTTCACGTTCATGATCCGCCACGACCACAGGGACATCGCGCTGGGCCGCTCGGGCACCTGGTCGGATTTCGCCAAGACCGCAGCCTGGCAGGGCAGCTACGGCAGGTCGAGCACCGGCGGAGCCTCGGTGACCATCTCCTTCACCGGCACCAGGCTGGACTGGATCGCCATGAAGGGCACCACGACCGGTATCGCTGACGTGTATCTGGACGGCACCAAGAAGGCCACCGTCAACCTCGCCAGCGCCACTGGGGCGTACCAACAGAAGGTCTGGTCCACCGGTGATCTGACCGATCCGGGCACTCACGTGGTCAGGATCGTCCGTAGCGCGTCGAGCGCCGCCGGCAAGTACCTCACCATCGACGCCGTGGACATTCTCGGCACGCTCGTCGACACACCGACTCGATTCGAGCAGAGCGATCCCCGTATCCTCTACACGAGTCCGACCCGTTGGGTCACCACCTCGGTCGCGGGAGCATCGGGTGGCAGCGACATCAGGACCAACGTCAGCTGGATCTCCATGACTGTGACCTTCTACGGTCGGCGCCTCGACTGGATCGCCACCATGGGACCCGAGATGGGCGGAGCCATCGTTTCCCTTGACGGCGGCCTGGGGGTACACGTCGACCTCCACAGCGATTCGACGCTCACCAGGCAGAAGGTCTGGTCCACCGGCCCGCTCAAGACCGAGGCGCACTGGGTGGAGATACGCTGGAATCTCGACAACACGGCAGGGGCGTACATGAACGTCGATGCTTTCGACGTAGTAGGCTATCTGTCGCCCACCAGCGCTCTCACCCCGACCCAGATCAAGTGGGCCGAGCAGCGTCTGACCGATCTGTCGTATCGCGCGGGCGTCATCGATGGGCACGCGGACTCGCGAACGAAGAGCGCCGTCATCGCCTTTCAGAAGTGGGAGGGACTCCCGCGTGATGGCGTGCTCTCGCAGGCCGTGTGGTCGAGACTGCAGACGGCCAGCCGCCCGACACCGACCAGGAGCGGCGGCACCAACCCATGGATCGAGGTGAACAAAGCGAAGCAGGTCCTCCTCTACTGCAAGGATGGGGCGGTCGTATGGACATTGGAGGTTTCGACCGGCAGCCCGAGCGTCGGAGTCGAGACGCCGTCGGGCACATGGACGATCCTCCGCAAGCGCACGGATTCACCGGGGGGCATGTACATGCCCATGTACTTCTATGACACATCGCCGTCGAATCTCGCGATCCACGGCTATCCCAACATACCGACCTACCCGGCGAGCCACGGTTGCGTGCGGACGCAGTATTGGGACCAGGACGTTCTGTACCCACTCATCAGCGTGGGAACGAACGTGTACGTCTACTGACCCCTGCTCGTCAACGACGGACCGCCTCGTGCAGCGTGTCCAGGTCCTTCGGGCTCAGCTCGGTGAGAAAGCCGTGGACCAGCCGACCGGTCTCGCGCATCAGCCGTTCCTTGCAGTGCTCGTAGGTGTCGCCTGCCTGGTGATATTCGGGGTCCTCGAGCCTCTGGAGCCACACCGCCGGGTACCCTGCGAGCTCGAATGGTTCGTGGTCGCTCCATCCTGAGGGGCCGGGGTCCCGCAGATAGACCAGCTTGACCTCGTTGGCGCGGGCGTACCCCCTAAGCATGTCTGATAGCGCAAGCGGGCCCTTTCCCATCGTCCTGGCGTTGAACGTGTCTCCGTAGGCGACCATGTCCAGCGAGATCATGGCTGCGAGGTTCTTCCTTTCGCGGGCTCCCATGCTCTCGACGTAGCTCCGAGAACCGTAGTGGTGATGGCTCTTGTCGTCGTCGATGATCTCCTCTTGGCCGAACAGGACGAAGATGATGGTGGGGGTCATGTCGGCATCGGCGAAGTCGCGGGCGAGCTCGAGCACGACTGCCGCGCCCGAAGCGTCATCGTTGCCGCCGGGGGTACTCCTCTTCGTATCGAGGTGCGCACCGACGAGGACGGTCATCGGTGAGGCGCCCTTCTTGGTGGCGATGACGTTGTGCGACGTCTTGCCGTTGGGGAGAGGGACCTCGGTGGTGACCGGGTCATAGCCGAGCCCGGCCAGGTACTCCGACGCGTATGTCACGGCTTTGCCCTCGGCCTTGCTGCCGCCCGGCCTGATCCCGATGTCGACCGCCAACACCCTGATGGACTTCATCGCCCGCGCCGAATCGAAGGAGATCGGTACCCTGGGAACGGCCTCGGTGGTGGAGACGACCGGGACGGTGCTCGGGGTGACGGAGGTCGTGCGCGGAACGGCGGTGGTGCTCGGGCTTGTGGAGGTGGTGCTCGAGGCAGTGACGGTGGTACTCGGGTCGAGTACTGACGAGGCAGTAGTGGTGCCGCCGGACGCGCCGGTCGACACCGCAGAGGAAGAGACCCCAGTCGGGGTGACCGTCGTGCACGCCAGGCCGGAAAGCGCGCTCAGGAGCAGAGCGACGACGACTGCGCCGGTCAGGGCGAGAGAGATCACCGTCCGTCGGCGACCAGGTCGCTCGCGGCGCTGGTGATCGGGCGAGAGCTGCCGGATCACCCGCCCTGGGGAGAGCAGCTTGTCCATTCTTGAAGTGTAGCAAGGGGTAGACTCTGGACCGGAACCAGTGGAGATGATCGACTCCTCCGACCAGCCTCACGGTCCCCAAAGCGGTATACAGATATCAATTTTCGCGGTAGAGTGACTAGCGTGGCTCGTGCCTGCGTCTGGCGGCGCATGCCCGTGTCCCCGTTCCTACATCTGCGCACCGTGTGTCTGCCGGGGAAAGAGGAGGACGATCGTGAGGGAACTGGACGTCGCCCGGGTGACTGAGGCGGTGGCCACGCTGGCCGTCGAGGCCTGCACATATCTTGGCGACGATCTGGTGGCGTTCTTCCAGAAGGCCGCCGAACGCGAGGAGTCCGACACGGGCAGGGACATCCTGGCTCAGTTGCTCGAGAACGCGAAGCTCGCCCGCGAGGCCAAGATGCCGTTGTGTCAGGACACGGGCCTGGCCGTCGTCTTTCTGGAGATCGGACAGGACGTGCACCTGACGGGCGGCGACCTGGAAGTCGCAGTGAACGAGGGCGTCAGCAGGGGCTACACCGACGGCTATCTGCGCAAGTCGGCAGTAGCCGATCCTATCGGGTCTCGGGTGAACACAGGCGATAACACTCCGGCTATGCTTCACACCAGGATAGTACCGGGGGACAAGGTCAGGGTCATCGTCGTCCCCAAGGGTGGCGGCGCCGAGAACATGAGCGCCATCGGTATGCTCAAGCCCTCTCAGGGGCGTCAGGGCGCCATCGACTTCATCGTGGACACGGTCAGCAAGGCGGGGCCCAACCCCTGTCCACCTATCATCGTGGGAGTGGGCCTCGGGGGGACGTTCGAGAAGGCCGCCTATATGGCCAAGCACTCTCTCCTTCGTGAAGTCGGCTCCACCAACTCCGACCCGCGGCTGGCCGAACTGGAGGACGAGATCGAGCGACGCTGCAACGCGCTCGGCATCGGGCCGGCGGGACTCGGCGGCATCACCACGGTCATCGACGTGTTCGTGGAGGAACTGCCGGCCCACATCGCCAGCATGCCCGTGGCGGTGAACGTCCAGTGCCACTCCGCGCGGCACAAGGAGGTCGTGCTGTGATGAGCGGCCGCGAGATCCGTATCACGACTCCGCTCACCGATGAGGTCATCGAGTCGCTCCATGCCGGTGATCGGCTGCTCATCACCGGGATCATCTACACCGGACGCGACGCCGCTCACAAGCGGCTGATCGCGCTGGTCGACGAGGGTGAGCCCCTCCCCATCGACATCCGCGGCCAGATCGTCTACTTCGTGGGACCCACCCCGGCGAAGCCGGGTGAGGTCATCGGCTCGGCGGGCCCGACCACATCCGGTCGTATGGACGCCTACTCTCCCAAGCTGCTCGACCTTGGCCTCAAGGGTATGATCGGCAAGGGCTCGCGCAACGATGCTGTGAAAGAAGCGCTCAAGCGCAACAAGGCCGTCTACCTAGGAGCCACCGGCGGCGCCGGGGCCCTCCTTTCACAGCGCATCGTCGCGTCCAAGGTGGTCGCGTACGATGACCTTGGCCCCGAGGCCATCCGCGAACTGGAGGTCATAGACTTTCCCGTGGTGGTGATCAACGACATGTACGGCGGCGACCTCTACGTGGAAGGCCGTAAGAAGTACGAGAGGAAGGTGGGGCCTTGAGCTCGAAACCTCGCGAGACCGCCAACGTGGGGGCGGGTCTCTGGAAGGCGACCGGCATGTGGGCCTGGTTGCTGTTCCGAATCAGCGGTCTCGTCCTCGTCTTTTATCTTGGCGCCCACATCATGGTCATCTCCACCAGCCAATGGTCGGAAGCGGGCAAGACCCTCAACGATCTGATGAAGGCCTTCGACCATCCGGTCCTGCTCCTGCTCGACCTGGCTCTGGTGGTGGCGGTGCTCTATCACGCTCTCAACGGGGTGCGGATCATCCTCATGGACTTCGGGATCGGCATCAAGCGCCACAAGATCGTCTACTGGATCTGCATGGGAGTGGTCGTCGTCCTCTTCGCCATCTTCGCCTACGTCGCCTTCTCCTTCATCGTCACCGGTGAGGGGGTGACGGGATGAGGGCGGAGACCGTCTCGACCCATCGGGGAGGCATGTGGTCCTGGCTCTTCCAGCGGATCACCGCCGTTTTGCTCATCGTCTGCTTGGCCATCCATCTGATCTTTACCCACATCCTAGGGATCGGGGAGATCAACTACGACACCATCGGCGACCGACTGGCCCACGCCGGCTTCATAGCCGTCGACGTCATCCTGCTGGCGGCCGGGACATTCCACGCCCTCAACGGGTTGCGCATGGTGCTGATGGACTACTGGTTCACGTCGCGCAAGTGGGCTCTGATCCTCACCGTCGCCCTGTGGGTGATCGGGTTGGCAGCCCTTGGATACGGTATCTGGGCCCTCTGGCCCTGGATCAGCTAGAGGGGTGAGGCGGTAATGATCCATCATGACGTGATCGTTGTCGGCGGAGGTCTCTCCGGACTGCGGGCCGCGATCGAGGCAAAACGCGCCGGCGTGGACGTCGCCATCCTGTCGCAGGTCCACCCTGCCCGCAGCCACTCGGGCGCGGCGCAGGGGGGCATCAACGCGGCTCTGGGGAACCACCCCGACGGCCGTGACGACACCTGGGAGAAGCACGCGTTCGACACCACCAAGGGTGGCGACTACCTGGGCGACCAGGACGCCATCATGCAGATGACCAAGGACGCCATCGGGGTCATCTACGAGATGGACCACTGGGGCTGCCCGTTCAGCCGCTACGAGGACGGGCGTATTACCCAGCGGCCTTTCGGGGGCGCCGGCTTCCCGCGCTGCTGCTACGGCGCAGACAAGACCGGGCAGTACCTGCTGCACACCTTGGTCGAGCAGGCCTACCGGTTCGGGGTGAAGTTCTACGTCGAACAATACGTGTGTAAGGTGATCGTACACGAGGGAGTCTGCCAAGGCGTGGTCGCCTACGACATGATCCGAGGCGGCTTCGAGGCCTTCACTGCCGGAGCCGTGGTCATCGCCACGGGCGGGTCGGGACGCATCTACTCCAACTCCACCAATGCGCTGATCAATACCGGCGGCGGTATGGCCATCGCCTACCACGCCGGGGTGCCGCTCAAGGACATGGAGTTCATCCAGTTCCATCCCACCGGCCTTTTCTCCACCAACATCCTCATGACCGAGGGCGCCCGAGGCGAGGGCGGCTACCTGCTGAACGGCCTGGGCGAGCGCTACATGGAGAAATACGCGCCCAAGTTCATGGAACTCGCCCCGCGCGACATCGTGGCCCGCGCCGGCCAGACCGAGATCAACGAAGGCCGGGGGATCGACGGCCGGCCCTACGTCTGGCTGGACCTGCGCCACCTAGGCGCGGAGAAGATCCTCGAGCGCCTGCCCGGCATCCGCGACTTGGCCATCCACTTCGAGGGCGTCGACCCCATCGAGGAGCCGATCCCAGTGGTGCCCAGCCAGCACTACACGATGGGCGGTATCGATACCGACGTCGACGGCGCCACCCCCATGCCCGGCCTGTATGCCGCCGGCGAATGCGCCTGTGTGAGCGTGCACGGCGCCAACCGACTGGGCGGCAACTCCTTGCTCGAGACCATCGTCTTTGGACGTCGGTCAGGTGCTGGGGTGATCCGGTTCCTGGAGGGACGCGCCGACAAGCGGCCGCCGAATCCACGAGCCGCCTTTGCCGCAGTCCAGGCCATGGAGGAGAAGGTCGAGGCTCTGGCCGGCGCGAACGCCACCGAGAACGCCTACACGCTCCGCACCGAGATGGCCGACGTCAGCCGCGACCACTTCGGCGTGTTCCGGGACGAAGCCGCGATGAAAGCCGGACTCCACAAGCTGCTGGACATCAAGGCGCGCTCCAAGAACGTGGGGCTGCGCGTGAGCGGCGGGGTCTTCAATCTGGATATGATCCGCACCGTGGACCTGGAGAGCATGATCGATGTGGCCCTCGCGATGGCTGCCGGCGCGGTCAACCGCACCGAGTCCCGCGGGGCCCACTTCCGCACCGACCACAACAAGAGGGACGACGCCGTCTGGCTCAAACACACGCTGGCCTACTACCGGCCCGATGAGGCCGGTCCCCGGCTCGACTACAAGCCGGTCACCCTCGGCACCTTCGAGCCACAGGAGCGGGTGTACTGATGGCAGAGATCACCTTCCGCATCAAACGGCAGGACCCCACCGACAAGAAGAACCCCGAGGCCCGTTGGGAGGAATACAAGGTCGAGTACCAGGGCAACCTCACCGTGCTGGAGGGACTGTTCTACATCCAAGAGAAGTACGACGGCGGCCTCTCCTTCCGCTACTGCTGTCGTGCCTCGATCTGCGGCAGCTGTGCCATGTACATCAACGGGGCATATCGACTCGCCTGCCAGACCAACGTCAAGCATCTCGACGTGATCCGCTCCGACAACCCGGTGGTGACCGTCGCGCCCATGCCCCACGTACCTCTGGTCAAGGACCTGGTGTGCGACATGGACGACTTCTTCGCCAAGTACGAGTACATCAAGCCTTGGCTTATCCGTAACTCGCCCGACCCCGACAAAGAGATCGCCCAGTCGCCCAAGGACCGTAAGAAGCTGGACATGCCCATCGACTGCATCCTGTGCGGCTGCTGCTATTCGAGCTGTCCCTCGGTGTGGGGCGAGGAGAACTACCTCGGCCCCGCGGCGCTGCTGAAGGCCTACCGCTTCGAGGTGGATTCGCGCGACGAGGCCCGCAAAGAACGGCTCCCGCTGTTCGACAACGAGCGCGGGGTGTATCGCTGTCACACCATCATGAACTGCCAGGAAGCCTGTCCCAAGGAACTCAGCCCCACCGAGGGCATCCAGTGGCTCAAGAAGGCGGCGGTGCGACGGAGGCTGTTCGGGCGTCTCAAGTAGGCCCCCGCCGGCTCAAACGGTGTAGGGCACCGTCACGAAGTCGAACGTACCCAGGAGGCCGAATTGCCGCTCGTGATAGTCAAGATGCTGGAAGGCCGGAGCGTCGAGCAGAAACGTCGCCTCGCGAAGGCGATGACGGAAGTGGTGGTCAAGTACACCGGGGCAGCTGAGGACCAGGTGGACGTGATCATCGAGGACTACCCCCGAGAGAACTGGGCCAAGGCGGGGGTCCTCTTCTCCGACAAGTAGCCCGCGATGGCCTGATCGTGCGGTCGCTGGAACGCCGCCTTGGCGGCGGCACCACCCAGCCCCCGGTCCTTATCTCGTGTCACACGCCGTAGGCCTCAGCCAGTAGCATGACCGGGTGCACGGTCTGCAGGCCGGTGGCTTGCGCGATCTGCATGCGGCAGGTGCTGCACTCGGTCGCCACCAAGTCTGGAGACACCTCAGCTATCCGCCGAAAGAGCGGTTCGCCCACCTGCATGGAGAAATCGTAGGTCCCGGCCTTCATGCCGAACGTCCCGGCCATGCCGCAGCAGCCGGCCGCCAAGTCGGTGACCTCCACCCCAGGGATCTCGCGAAGCAGCTCCAACCCCGGGTTGCCGATCTGCTGGGCTTTGAGATGGCAGGGTTGGTGGTAGGCGATATGGAGACCTTGCGTGCCGCCGCCGCGGCCCCGCAGGGGCCCGGCGGGCGGAGAGGTCATCCGGATGGTCCGCTCGGTACCGGACCAGCAGCTCCCCGAGGTCGCGGGTGGCGTCCGCGACCAGAGAGCAGTCGCGGCCGGGCGCGTAGTCGGGGTAGTGGACCTTGAACGCGAAGGTGGCGGTCGGCTCGGCGCTGATCAGCACCGCCCCTGATCCGACCGCGGGTAGGACGCTGTCGAGGTTGAAGCGGGCGATCTCGGTGGCCTCCCGAGCGAAGCCGTACAGCATCTCTGGGATCCCTGCCGCCTTCTGCCGGGGCACGATGACGCGGATGCCGTGAGCCTCCAGAAGCCGGACGACCTTGACGGCGAGTTCGGGATCGCTGTAATTGGCGAAGAGATCGTAGATGTAGGCCACGGTCATCTGGGCTGAAACCTTGCCCGCGGTGGTCAAATCCGCCGCGTCGACACCTGACGGAGGTCGGTCGCTTCTGGGACGGGATGTGTAGGCTGCAAAACAGCCATCCTTGCAGTCGAGGTCTGGGCGAGTCTCGAGCATCTCGGCGAACGTACGCCCGGCGAAGGGCGCCATGGCGCGGCGTCGATCGACGCCCAAAGCCGCTTCACCGATACGGCGAATGCGGGGTGGCGCAGAAGCACGTTGGCGACCGGCGCCGACAGGTGGCCCAGACGGGATACCGTCTCCGCGTGGCCGAGGACTCGCTCTACCCGAGACCCCCGATGAGCGGTCCGGTACTTGGCTTTGGCTTCCAGCATCAGCTTGGGGATGTTGACGTGGGACGGACACTCCACCGCACACATCCCGCAGACGATGCAGTAATCGGTGACGGTCTTGGTGGCGGCCCGTCCGTAGGTGCTCTCAGGGTCGAGTCGCGCCGGTGATCACGGCCCGCAGCAGGTTGGCTTTCGCCCGCGGGGAAGCGTGTTCCCGATGGGTGGCCTTGTAGGTGGGACACATGGTGGTGGTCACCACGCTCTTGCACTGGCCGCAGCCGTGACACTTCTCGATCTCACGCTCGTATTCGCTACCGGGGAAGTGAAGGAGAGGACTCTGGGGAAGGGTGTGATAACGGGAGCCGTAACGTAGGTTGCGCAGCAGCGGACCGTCTGCATCGAGCAGCCGGCCGTCCGGTTCTTGGGGGGCGACCTTCTTCCCCGGGTTCATCAGACCCTGAGGGTCGAACGCATTCTTGACCAAGGAAAAGAGGGAGTAGATCTCATCCCCGTACATCTCCCGAAGATATGGGGTGCGGAGGAGACCATCCCCGTGCTCGCCCGACATGGTGCCGCGGATGCCGAGCACGTAGTGCGAGACCTCGTCGTAGAGCGCCTGCATAGTGCGGAGATCGCTGGCGTCCTTGGGATCGAGGAGGGGCCGGGTGTGGATGTTCCCGTCGCCCACGTGTCCGTACATCACCGCCTCGACGCCGGTCCGGTTGAAGAGACTCTGAAGGAAGTCCACGTATCCTGGGACCTCCGTCGGGTGCACGGTGACGTCCTCGATGAAGGGGAGGGCGCGGCGCGGCCCGGGCATGCGCAGGGCCAGGGCCACGGCCGACTTGCGTACGGTCCAGAGGCGGGCGGTCTCCTCGGCACTTGCCGCGCGGACCAGTTGCAGGGCGGCGGTGCCGGACAGGTGGTGGCCAACTGCGGCGAACTTGTCGTCAACCTCCCCGTCCTCCGAGCCTTCGAACTCGATGAGGAGGGCGGTATCGGTCTTTGGTGGGAGCATGGCGTCCACCCGCGAATCGTGCCGTCGCACTAGGGCGAGGAAGCGGGAATCCATGATCTCGACCGCGCTGGGGTGCAGAGCGAGGATGCCCGGTACGGCCTCGCCTGCCGCGAACACCGACGGGAAGTAGGCCATGGCTACGCCGCGGGAGGAAGGCAGAGGTACGAGGTTGAGAACGGCCTCGGTCACCAATCCCAGAGTCCCCTCCGCTCCTACGAAGAGCCTCTGCAGATGAGCGGTGCCGTCCTCCAGGATGGTTTCCAGGCGGTAGCCGGAGCAGTTCTTGACCACCCGAGGCATCGCCGCGGTGATCGCGTCGCGGTCGATGCGAAGTCGGTGCAGCACGGCGCCGAAAGCTCTCCCTGCCAGGGAATCCGAGCCCGCCAGCGCGGCCGTTTCGGGACTCTCCTCGGCGAGCGGCGACGCTTGGAGGACGCTGCCGTCCGCCAGTACCACCTGAAGGGCCAGCACGTGATCTTTGGTGCCCCCGTAGGCGACAGTGCGGGCGCCCGAGGAGTTGGTCCCGATCATGCCCCCCAGGCTGCAGTAGTTCTCGCTGGAGGGATCGGGGGCGAAGAACGTTCCCCAGGCGCGCACATGCTGGTTGAGAGCAGCCATCACCAGCCCCGGCTGCACGCGGGCCCAGGAGCCGTCCGGGGCCACCTCGAGGACGCGGTTCATGTAACGGGTGAAGTCCACCTGGATCCCGGTCCCCACCGCGCCGCCGGCCAGGCCCGACCCCATGCCTCGCGGCACCAGGGAGAGGCCCCGCTCCGCCGCGTACTCGACCAGGCGGACAACGTCCTCGCTGTCTCGAGGCGAGACCACACCCAGCGGCAGGACCTGGTTGAGGCCGGCGTCGGTCGCATAGAGGAACCTGGAGATGTCGTCGAATTCCACGTCGCCCCGAAGCAGCGAGCGAAGATCGCGCGCTACGGCTTCGGCGGCGGGCGGGGCGCGGCGCGTCATGTCAGGCGTGGCTCACGTCAGAGGGATCACCGGCAGCAGGAGGTGCGACGGGAATTCAGCGTTGTGATAGACGCTGTGCGTCACCGTCTTGCTGCTGCAGACGTGGTTCCCGATGTACTCGATGTTGCTCAGACCGGCTGTGCCGGTGGGAACGTCCAGGCTCATGATGTCCACGCAGATACGGTGACCGCGCAGAAACAGGTTGGCCGTGGACAGGAGCTCGATCTGGTACTCGTTGATCTCGCCCGGCAAGACCGGCTGCTGGGCTTCGCGAGTGAGCTTGTGGAACGGCGCCCACGGCTTTGTACGCTTGGGATCGAGCGCCCGATGTGAGGCCTTGAGCCAGCCGCGGGTGAGCTCCCGCTCAGGTAGGTCGGTGGGGACGAAACGCTCGCCTTCGCGCTGCGTGCGGACCGATACATCGGGTCCCACGTCGGAGAGGGCGATGATCCAGTTGGTGTCGTCCTGGTCGAGGGCGGCATGGATGGTCAGTGAGCAGGGGCCGACCACCAGCAGGTCGTCGGGGAGGGGGTCGGTCATGTAGCGCAGCCGTTCCACCTTCATGGTCTTCTTGAGCGGCATCTGGGTGAACACGTCGGGCTCAGGGTTGTAGCTCTGCGTCGCGGCGTGAGGCAGGGCCTCCTCGGTGGTCAGTCGCTCCCAGCTGTCCAGATAGAACTTGGTCCATCGAGTCCCCGGCACCGGCCAATCCTCGTAGGTCCGCCACTTGTTCTCACCCATCACCCAGACCTTCACCGGCGAGTCGTTCTCGACCCCGTTGTCGACCCCTTTCAGCCAGTGGTCGTACCAGCGGATGATGTCGTCGTGCATCTCATGAAACGGCCGCTCCATGTGCGCGGGTCCGTTGAAGAGCAGCCGCTTCTTAGGGGAGTTCCGCGCGTTCATGAACCAGTGCTGGGCGCCCTGCCAGTGCATCTTGTAGGTGTAGGCGTACGCCCCCGAGCCGCAGACGAAGGGGATCTTGACCTTCTGGAAGTCCTCTTCGCTCTGTGCCAGCAGTTCCGGGTAGTCATAGGGGTCGATGAGCGTCCAGAAGGTCATCCCCTGGCGTTGCCCCTTCTGAGTAAGGATGTTCCACAGGTGCGCGTACATACGGTAGTCGGGGTTGTTCATGGCCCGTTCCCACTTCTCCTCCACGTCGGGCGGGAGGGGGCCGGGACGGCCGCAGGGCTCGTGCACACAGCTGAACATACCGAGCAAGTAGGGCATCATCTGGAACACACCGCCGGGATGGAACTCGCGGACGCTCCACATGCCGCTGTAGCCGCCCATCGAGTCGTACGGATAGATGGCCTTGAGCGCCGGGTGTCCCTGCGCCGCCGCGCGGAACTGCTCTCCCCCGAAGGCGGAGATACCGATCATGCCGATGTTGCCGTCGCACCACGGCTGCTGGGTGATCCAGTCGATCATGTCGTAGTGGTCGGTCCGGTTGTCGGGGTCGTAGTCGCCCTCGGACTTACCCACCCCGCGCAACTCGGCTATAACGTGGGCATATCCATTCGCCACGAGACGCTTGGTGTCGCCGCCTTCCACGACCCCGTACCACAGCGAAGCGTAAGCCGGCTGCGGCGGCAGCGCCTCCGCGATCTCCGGCCGCTGCAGGTCCTTGTTGTGCACGGCGCAGGTGTAGAGCACCGGGTGGCTGCCCGTAGCCTTGGGGCGGTACACGTCGACGGCCAGGTGCACTCCGTCGCGCATTCTCACCATCACGTCGCGTTCCTGGATCATGTTTTCGTAGACCGGTTCGTTCAGCGCCACCTCGGCTCCTTTCCTGGAGGTCTCCTCCTGGGGCGAGGCAGTCGAGCCGCCGCCCGCACGCCAACGATAGCGCAGTCGCCCGCTTCGTGAGAGAATCTGAAGAAGGCCCGCCGCCTCCGGCGTGGGCTGCCATCCGACGATCGTGCGAGGGGACCAAGCATCATGGAACGCGGCGCGTCCGCCTGTCGAGTGAAGGGGGTGAGTCATGCTTGCCATTCTCAAGACCACCGAAACGGGTCTAGAGCGACTAGAAGAGTTCGAACCGGGCTCTTGGATCGATCTGGTCAGCCCCACCGAGGAAGAACTGCGACGAGTCAGCGGCGAGCTGGACATCCCGCTCGACCTGCTCAAGGGTCCTCTGGACGAGGAAGAAAAGTCGCGGGTGGAGTTGGAAGACGGACTTACCTATGTGATCGTCGACATCCCGGTCCTCGTGGTGGAGGACGACGAGCGTAGCTACTCCACCATCCCGCTGGGGATGATCATCCACGCCGACTACTTCATCACCGTCTGCCTCCGCGTCAACCCCATCCTGGGTGAGTTCGAGCGCGAGACCTTGCGCGGCTTCTTCACCTTCAAGAAGACGCGCTTCTTGTTCCAGATCCTGCAGCAGATATCGGCTTTCTACCTGCGTTACCTGTACCGCATCGACCGGGAGACCGACAAGTTGGAGAAGGAGTTGCGGGCGTCGATGAAGAACGCCGAGATCTTCGACCTCCTCAACCTGCAGAAGGCCTTGGTCTACTTCACCACCTCGCTCCGCTCGAACGACGCGGTGCTCCAGAAGCTCCTGCGCGGCAAGACGATCAAGATGTACGAAGAAGACGAGGAACTGCTCGAGGACGTCATCGTCGAGAACAGACAGGCCTCGGAGATGGCCAAGATCTACACCGACATCCTGGTGGGGATGATGGACGCCTTCACTTCGGTGATCTCCAACAACCTCAACCGGGTGATGAAGCTGCTAACCTCGCTCACCATCATCCTGTCGATCCCGGTCATCGTAGCGTCCTTGTACGGCATGAACGTGGCGCTCCCCTTCGATGACTACGCGCACGCCTTCACGCTGGTGATCGTCATCGCGTTCGTGATCTCGCTGGTCTTCGCTATCGTGTTCTGGAGGAAGCGGTTCTTCTAGACTCTGAGCACGCCTCTCCACGGGTGTCTCGGCGCGCGGAGAGAGCCTACTCAGGGTCAACCCCTACCTCCAGGGGGACAGTGGCCGCGACGCAGGAGTTCGCGGTCTGCGGCGGGCCCGGGGTACCGGTAGCTCGAGCATACTGAGCTCGTCCATGACCTCGAGGGTCTCGATGGGAACCACCCGCATCCGTTTGACCCCGAGCAGCACCAGGAACCCCGCGGTAATGAAGACGACGGCGGCAGGTCCGGTGACTCCGTAGGCCCCGGAGACCGTTTGGACGAGCACGTACCACCAGGCGTTGAGCCAGCCGATGTCGTTGCCCACGGCCAGATAGGCGTACAAGAGGAAGGGCACGGTCAACCCGAGAAGAAGCAGGGGCGCGTTACTAAGGAAGCGGTGACGCCAAACAGCTCCGGAATACACTGGCTCAGCGAAGCAGGTGGCGAGGGGCCATGCCCAGGCCGCGGCCAGGCAGGGCAGCAGCAGGAACGGCGAACGCGAGAGCATGAGGGCCAGCCCGAAGAACAGGCTGAGGAACCCGGCGCAGAGGCGTGTCATCTCGGTCTCGGCCCGCGATTCTCGAGGCCGCAGATACCCCAGGAAGCGCCTGGAGATGACGAAGGCCGCTCCCCCCAGCAGCACCAGGAGCAGAGTGGGCCCCAGATTCGGATCGGTGGCGGGGCCGGGCGTCGTAGGAACCTGATAGTGATACTGGGGTATGAGGCCGAACTGCGCGAGCACGTATGCCAGAACGAACACCAAAGCCAACGGTACGGCGAACGAAAGCAGGTTGCGCAGATGCATGATCGCGCCGTGGTTGGTGATGCGCGAGGAGAACACCCAGATCAGCAGCGCCGCGATGCTGGGAAGCAGCATCAAGGCGGCAAGCAGGGTCACTGCCCGGCTGGTCAGATAGCGCCCCGAACTGAGCACCAGAGCGGTACCTGGGTCCGGTGGTATCTCAGCCTCGGCGTCCAGAGACATGATCAGACGCTCGATGGCCGCACCCTGGTTGGAGAGCCCGGCCGCGGTCGGATTGCCGTTGGTCTCGTCGTACAGACGCATCGACGCGACTCCACGGCTCAGGCCGGCCACCTGGTCCCCGCTCGACAGGGCCAGGGCGTGGTCGGCTGCTTGAGAGGGAAGCCCCGGTACCTGCAGGGCGAGCCCGGACTTGGCCAACACGCGGCCTCCAAGCTGCACGTACCAGCCGGGCGTGGTGTTCTGGGGCGCGGTGACGCCGGCCTGGAGGGCGCGAGTCCTCTCCTTGCCCAGACCTTGGAAGGAAAGGATGGTCGACACACTGGGCCCCAGTTCGTTCGTGTCCAGGAAATGGTCGATGCCCAGGCCCCCGCTGCTCGCATCCTCGGTGGACAGAAAGATCAGCGTCTTCTGGTGGGGACGCGACGCGAACACCTGGGCGAGCTCCATGAGCACGGCGGTGCCGCTCGAGTGGGCCAGGGGATCGACTTTGACCACCGCGGGAGTATCACGGGGAGCCGAGATGAGTATCGACTGGTCGCCCGAGCCCTGAAGGACCAGACCGATGTTACGAACGGTGACCTCTCTGTCGCCCAGCGGGGCCTGGAAGGTGTCGACCACCGGGGTTCCGAAGGCGCTCAACTTCTCATCCATCCAGCTGATGACGCCCGCGGCGTCCTCGGATCCCAGACTCCGCTCGGGGTAGTACCGCCACATGTCTTCGGCCAAGCGAAACGCGCGGTTGGCGTCGAAGAAGGTCGGTCCGATCGCCACCTCCACGCTGGAAGCGGGAGAGGAGATAGAGAGGAAGACCACCCCGCACGCGAGGAGCACGAGGACTCCGCAGACCGCGTACGCTATCTTCCTCAATTGCCGGACCCGGTCGACGAGCCGCCGGCGTATGGTGAGCGGCATGCAGGACTCCCGTTCTTTCGAGGAGTGTGAATTCTATGCTCGGAGCGCCGCTGTGGCAAATCACGTCCGGCTCCGTGCTATTCTTCGGGCGGCTGCAGTGCCGGAGGGGTGATCCATGCCAGCCAAGCTGATAAGCATAGAAGAGGCGCGGAGCCGGGTCCTGACCGAGGCTTTGGCGTTGCCGAGCGAGACCATCGCACTATCCGAGGCTCTCGGTTCGGTGCTGGCCGAGGACGTCATCGCGTCGCACAGCGTTCCCCCGTTTAACAACTCGGGCATGGACGGCTACGCGGTCCGGGCCACCGATACTGTCGAGGCCACCCCGGACTCGCCGGTGAAGCTTCTCATCTCCGACACCCTGCCGGCGGGACGCGTGGCGGCCCACAGCCTCCAGCCCGGAGAGGCGATCCGCATCATGACCGGGGCTCCTCTGCCCGACGGTGCCGACACGGTGGTGCAGTCGGAGCTGACGTCCGAGGACGACGGCTATCTCGTGCTGGTGGAGTCCGTCAAGCGGGGCAAGAACATAAGGCGGGCGGGCGAGGATATCGCATCAGGCGACCGGGTGCTGAGCGCCGGCACGCCACTGGGCCCCGCTGAGCTGGGCGTGCTCGCGAGCCTGGGACACGCCCGACTCCTTGTCCATCGGCGGCCGCGGGTGGCCATCATTTCGACGGGCAGCGAACTCGTTGAGGTCGACCGGCCTCTCGGCCCCGGCCAGATACATAATTCCAACAGCTATTCGCTGCGGGCCCAGTGTCTGCAACTGGGTATAGAGGCCACTGCGTTCGGCATCGTCCCGGATGACTACGCGGCCACGCGTACGGCGATCCAGGCCGGGCTGGAATACGACGTGCTGCTCACCTCGGGTGGTGTCTCGGTCGGCCGCTTCGACTTCGTCAAGGACGTGCAGGACGAACTGGGGGTCGAACGCCGCCTGTGGGGAGTGGCGATGAAGCCAGGTAAGCCGCTGGCGTTCGGGGTGAAGGGAGGCACGCTGGTCTTCGGTCTGCCCGGCAATCCGGTGTCGGCCATGGTGTCCTTCGAGCTTTTCGTCAGGCCGGCTCTGCTTCGCCTCATCGGGTACCGCAAGACCACCCGCCCTCAGTATCAGGCCATCATCGAAGAGGATGTGGCCAATCCCGACGGGAGGACCTACGTCGTTCGCGTGCGGGCGTGGAGAGAAGACGGCACGTGGCACGTGAGTTCCACAGGCGCCCAGGGATCCGGCATCTTGCGTTCGATGGTGGGAGCCAACGGTCTCGCCTTCATCACGGGTGGTCCTCGCGGGGTGCGGGCCGGCGACGAGGTGGAGTTCCTTCTCCTGCGAGAGGATCTGGAGGAACCCTGAAAGTAGCCTGACTACTCGTCCCCCTCGGTTGCCTCAACCGTCCGCGGGGGATACAATAGGCGAGATGAGGGAGTCAATTCGACAACGGCTCGGGGGAGATGAAAGACGCTCACCCGTGCGGGGCCCAAAGACTGGTTAGACAAGCCTGGCAGCTGACGCTGCTGGGCTTTTTTGTTTGTATCGCGGATCTTGGCTTGGAGTCTGGAAAGGAGATCTGATGGCCAACCACTTCACCCCCGAGGAGCTGGCGGCGGAGCTGAACACGGGAACTCGTGACGTGATCCAGCTGTGCGTGAGGGAAGGTATCCCCATCTACAAGGGGAAGATCGACCGCAGCCTCCTGACGGCGGTGATGAGGACCAAGGGCATCCAGCTTCCCAAGATCGAGGTAGCCACCGCCTAGCGATCCCGGGTATCACAGCAGCAGGAGCCGCCCGCGATCCACGGGTGGCGGGGCTGCGGGATTCCTACAACGCCGAGCCGGCCGCATGCCCGGCAGGCCATACCGTCAACGTGCTCCAAGCTTGAGCGCGCAGGTGTGATCTCGCCTCTTCGTACTCTTCGCGGGTCGCGCCCGCGCCTGGCAGGACCGTGATTCCCCTCGTCTCACTCTCATTGAACCAGCGCCGTATGGCCAGCAGGCTGTCGAGATCACGCTGAGGCACTGCCACGGTTGCAGGGTCCGCGGCAAGAAGTCCGGCGATCGGTGGGCAGGCCCAGAGAGCGTCGAGCCTCTTCTCGATCTCCTCCACGATGCCCGGACCCAGGAGAGATACGGTCTCGCGGAGCCGTCCCTCCCAGACGATGTTGAGGCGCACTGCGGGCTGCGCATCGTTTCCCGCGACCGGCCAGAGCGCAATGAACCGCAGTGACAGCGCTTCGATCAGCGACTGATACGAGCGTCGGATGCTGATGAGGTCGTCCCGCGCCTCTCGCACGCGCTGCGCCTCCTCGAACCGTCGCTGTCGCGACAGGGAGAGCAGCAGAGCCTCTGCACGCTCTGCCGGGTCGCTGAAGCCGGGCTCCTCGTGACCGGTGATCCAGGCCACCAGCCCCGCGACCAATGCGTCATGAGCCTCCACGGTGGGCCCGTCGCCGCCGCAGGGCGCCAAACAGTCCCCGCATGCCTGCCGGATACAAGGCCGAGTGGCGACGCCGCGAGGACACCGGCGGATTGGGTAGCAGCGGTGCAGTAGGTCGAGAGCCTGCCCCATTCGCGCCCGGCCGCGGAAGGGGCCCATCACCAGCTGAGTCCGCGGAGGCCGTGCACCGGCCTCCCGGCCGTCCAGCCAACGCGGGGCGCGGGTGCTCGCCGACAAGTGAAGTCCGGCGCCGCCCTGGGTGACCTTGAGATACGAGTAGTTCTCGGGGCGGCTGCCGTGCAGGTTGCAGGGAGGTCTGTGCTCGAGGATGAGCTCCTGCTCACGCACGACGGCTTCGAGTGGGGTCGGGGTCTCGTCCCAGTCGATGCGCTCGACCAGTTGGACAGCTTGTCGCACCCTCCGGGAGTGACCACCGCCGGGCACGAAGTAGGACCTGACCCGTTCCCGTAGGCGATCTGCCTTGCCTACGTAGAGGACGGAGCCGTGCTTGTCGACGAACCGATATGCGCCGGGGCTGCGAGGGACGTCACGAGTGAGGCGGAGCTTGTCCAGCGTGGAGCGCGACGAGGGGCTCAGAAAGACGCGGGCTTCGCCCAGCCGCGTGACGCCGCGTTCCTGCAGGCGGCCTGCCAGAGTGACGAACACGTGGCTCACCGCCTCGGCGTCGGCGAGGGCCCGGTGGCAGGCGGCTACCGGCGCACCGAGTGCCTCTGCGATGGTGCCCAGCCGGTAGTTGGGGAGTCCGGGAGCCAGCAACCGCGCCAGTGGCAGGGTGTCTATAGCTCCCTCGCCGATCCGCCGCCCCCTGAGTCGCTGTAGCTCGTAGTTGAGGAAGCCGACATCGAAGGCGGCATTGTGCGCCACGATTACAGCCCCTTCGAGGAAGTCGAGCAGGTCGGGAACGATCTCTTCGATGCGAGGGGCGTCGGCGACCATCTGCTGGGTTATGCCGGTGATATGGGTGATCATCGGGGGTATAGGACGCTGGGGGTTCACGAGACTGTGGAAGCGCCCGACCTCCCTGAAACCCTCCAGGCGGACGGCGCCCACCTCGGTGATCTTGCTGGCTCCCGCGCGGGCACCCGTGGTCTCGAGGTCTAGGGCGACAAAGGGCACCTCGGAGAGATCTGGATCCGGGCTCTCCCAGCGTTGGAGCGACAGTAGTTCGCCGGCCCCGCCCGGGCAGAAGCGCTGGTCGTGCTGGATGAGCGCAGCGAGCACCTCTTGGCAGATGGGCTCCGGGGCGGCGGGAGAAGAGAGCAGCAGACGCACCGCTTCAACGGCATCCAGCGGCTCTCCACGCACCAGGAGGGTCTCGTGGAGCCTGTCCGCGACCGCCAGGGAAAGCTGCAGCTGCATCGGCGGCCGGCTACATCCTGTAAAAGGAAGGATTCCTTGAAAAGGCCTGACTCATCCTGGAAAATACTACCACCCTGGAGGGCGTAGCCCGGGATGACGAGTTGTCAAGTAGGTGCACCATGCTGGACCGAACGCAGATCGAAGCGATACTCCCTCACAGGGATCCCTTCCTGTTTCTGGATCGAGTGATCGAGCTGGTGCCCGGCGAGTACGCTGTGGCCGAGAAGGACCTCCTTCCCACTGAAGACGTGTTTCGCGGGCATTTCCCCGGTCACCCGGTGTTTCCGGGAGTGCTGCAACTCGAGGCTCTGGCCCAGACGGGAGCGCTTGCAGTGCTCTCCCAGCCGGAGGCGCGCGGAAAGATCATCCTTTTCGGCAGGGCCGACGAGGTGAAATTCCGTCGGGCCGTCCACCCCGGCGAGACGTTGCGTCTGGAGATGAGGCTCACCAGGAGCCGGGGATCTGTCGGCAAGGGCGAGGGCAGGGCCTTTGTGGGCTCCGAGATCGCGTGCAGCGCGCTGCTCACGTTCGCGATAGCCGAGCCCTAGCCCATGTCTCATAGCGGCGCATCTCCCCTTCTGGGGAGACCTGTAACCATCAGCGGCCTCGGCACGCATGTTCCCTCCAGGGTGGTGACCAACCACGATCTCTCCGCCACCTTGGATACCTCCGACGAGTGGATCAGACAACGCACAGGCATTGTGGAGCGGCGGATCGCCGAACCCGGGGTCAGTTCGTCCGACCTGGGCGTCGCGGCGGCGACGGCAGCGCTGGCCGACGCGGGACTGGACGCGGAGAAGGTCGACCTCGTCATCACGGCGAGCATCTCGCCCGACCAGATCATGCCGGCGACGGCTGCGCGCGTCGCCTACGGCTGCGGTTGCGTGCACGCGGGGGCCTTCGACGTCTCGGCCGGGTGTGCCGGCTTCGTCTACGCCCTGGCTATGGCGGCCGGGGCCGTGGCCTGCGGTCTGCACGACAACGTGCTGGTGGTGGGAGCAGAAGCGATCTCGCGGGTCATCGACTGGCAGGATCGGTCGACGGCCATCCTGTTCGGCGACGGTGCCGGCGCGGCCGTCGTCTCTCCCGTGAGGGCCGGCGCCAGCGCGACGGGCGCGGGTCACGCGACCGGCGGCGGCGGGACTCGAGTTCCCGGTGCCGACGAACGTCGCGGCATCCTGGGTTTCGATCTGGGCGGCGACGGGTCGGGTGCCGATTCGCTGTCCATCCCGGCGGGCGGGTCCCGCATGCCCGCTTCCCATCAGACCGTCGAAGACCGCCAGCACTACCTTCGCATGAACGGCAAAGAGGTCTACAAGTTCGCCACGCGGGTGGTCACCCACTCCGCCAAACGGGTACTTCACCGCTGCGGCTACGAGGTGGACGACATCGATCTCTTCGTGCCTCATCAGGCCAACCTGCGCATCATCGAAGGAGCGGTGGCGAAGCTGGGCCTTCCCGAGCACAAGGTCTACACGAATCTGCAGAAATACGGCAACACATCGTCGGCGTCGATCCCCCTGTGCCTGCGCGAAGCGCGTGCGGACGGGCGGTTACGGGACGGAGATCTGGTGTTGCTGATGGGCTTTGGTGCCGGTCTGAGCTGGGGCGCATGTCTGATGCGTTGGGGCGTGGACGCCGGCGGCCGGTGTGATGACGATGACAGGAGTCGCTGATATGGCGGGTACGCTCATCCTCTTCCCCGGACAGGGCAGCCAGGCGGTAGGTATGGCGGAGCACCTGTGGGAGTATCCGGCGGCCCGGGCCGTGTTCGCCGAGGCGAGTGAGACCCTTGGCTGGGACATCGGGGAGCTGTGCCGGCACGGGTCGATGGAGGATCTCATCCGGACCGATCGGACCCAGCTCGCGGTGCTCACCTGCAGTGTGGCCACGTGGAGGATCCTGGAGGAGGCGGGCCTCGGTTTCGTCGCCGCTGCCGGGCACTCGCTGGGTGAGTATTCTGCTCTGGTCGCGTCCGGTAACCTGACTCTTACCGACGCGCTACACGTGGTCGAGCGGCGGGGCGGGGCCATGCAGACCTGCGCCGACGAGCGAGGGGGAGCTATGGCGGCGATCATCGGTCTGGACGACCAAGCGGTGGAAGACACCTGTGCGGGGATCGAGGACGTGTGGGTGGCCAACTACAACTCCCCGGGCCAAGTGGTCGTTTCGGGCTCGGTCGAAGGAGTGCGCGCGGCGGGCGAGGCGGCCGCCGCCGCCGGCGCAAAACGGGTGGTGCCTCTCGCCGTTGCCGGGGCTTTCCATACGCCACTGATGGCGGGCGCCGCCGAGACTCTCTCCCGGGCCCTTTCTGAGGTAAGATTCTTGGCCGGCACGGGGAATTTCCTCTCTACCACCGAGGTGCGGGTGCCCAAGCCCGAGGAAATGGCCGAAGTCATGGCTCGCCAACTCATGTCTCCCGTGAAGTTCAGTCAGAGCATGAGGGCGCTTCTAGATGGCCCCGAACCACCCGACCGGGCGCTGGAGATAGGTCCCGGGAACATCCTGGCTGGGTTGGTGAAGCGGATCGCCCGTGAGCTACCGGTCGCTGCCACGGGGGACGGAGAGTCGGTTCGTGACGCGATCGAGACCTACGCGACCGCGGGGGGCGCGAGATGAGTACGAGCGCCGAGTCTTTGGAAGGCAGGGTGGCGCTGGTCACCGGTGGAGCAAGGGGCATCGGCAAGGCGATCGCCCTCCGACTCGCTCAGGGGGGAGCCAAGGTCGCGATCGTCGATCTGACCGAGACCGGCGCCGAAACGGCGCGAGAGTTGGCTGAGGCCACCGGCCGGGAGACGACCTTCTTCAAGGCCGACATCTCCCACGAAGACCAGGCCAAAGCCGCCGTGGCCGCGGTCGAGCAGGCTCTGGGTCCCGTCGACATCCTGGTCAACAACGCAGGTATCACCCGGGACGGGCTGCTCCTGGTGATGGGCGAAGACGACTGGGATGCCGTGCTGGCCGTGAACCTCAAAGGCGCCTTCCTCATGAGCAAGGCCGTTCTGAGAGGGATGATCAAGCGCCGGAAGGGCTCCATCGTCAGCATCTCCAGCGTGGTGGGTAGACGCGGGAACGCCGGCCAGGTGAACTACTCGGCCGCCAAGGCGGGTCTCATCGGTCTCACCAAGTCGCTTGCGCGGGAAGTGGCGTCGCGGAACGTCCGCGTCAACGCCGTCGCTCCCGGGTACATCGAGACCGAGATGACGGCCGCACTTCCGGAAGCCGCCCGCACCGCCCTCGTCAGCCAGATCCCGCTGGGACGTATCGGCACGCCCGAGACGGTGGCGGAAGCGGTGGCCTTCCTCGCTGGTGACACCGCTTCGTTCATAACCGGGGCCGTTCTCGCGGTCGACGGTGGCCTTGGTATCTAGGTAGGAGGACTGCGCAAATGACGGGGATGACCAGGACCGTCGAGTATAAGCGGGTCGTGGTGACCGGCATCGGAGTGGTGTCGGCCATCGGGATCGGCAAGGACCCTTTCCGTGAAGCCCTGCTCGCCGGCCGCTCCGGTGTGCGGCAGATCCAGCGATTCGACACCACGGAGTACCCCGTCAAGATCGCAGCTGAGGTACGCGATTTCGAGGCTCAGGATTTCATCGACAAGAAAATGTCCAGGCGCATGGACCGGTATGCGCAGTACGGGGCGGCGGCGGCCGTCATGGCTCTCGAGGATTCTGGCTATTCGGTGGCCGAAGACCCCTACGCCGTCGGTGCTCTCATCGGCTCGGGGGTCGGCGGTCTCGACACCTTCTTCGAGCAGATCGAGGTCCTGCTCACCAAAGGGCCGACTCGGGTGAGTCCCTTCTTCATCCCCATGATGATCCCCAACATGGCTTCGGCCTGCTCCTCCATCATCCTGGGGCTGCAGGGCCCGGTGAACGCCACCTGTACCGCCTGCGCCGCGGGCAACAACGCCATGGGCGACGCCTTCAGCCTCATCCGACGCGGGGACGCCACAGCGATGCTGGCCGGCGGCGCGGAAGCCGCGGTGAACCAGGTGGGCATGTCGGCCTTCGCGGCGCTGCGAGCCCTTTCCAGCCGCAACGACGAGCCCGAGCGCGCCAGCCGGCCGTTCGACGCGGGTCGCGACGGGTTCGTGATGGGCGAGGGAGCCGGGGTGCTGGTCCTCGAAGAGCTCGGGCACGCTCTCGCCCGGGGAGCGCATATCTACGGCGAGTTCGTCGGCTACGGCATGACCGGTGACGCCTCCCACCTGACCGAGCCCGTGGCGAGCGGGGAGCCGGCGGGACTGGCCATGACCAGAGCGCTTCGCGATGCCGGTATCGACCCGGCCGATGTGGACTACATCAATGCTCACGGCACCTCGACGCCTCTTGGTGATGCGATGGAGACCAAGGCCATCAAGCACGCCCTAGGCGAACACGCCGGCAGCGTGATGATCAGTTCGAGCAAGAGCATCTTCGGCCACTGCCTGGGCGCGGCAGGGGCGCTCGAGGCCGCGGCTACCCTCCTTTCCATGGAAGCTGGTAAGGTACCTCCCACCATCAACCTCGAGGTGCCCGATCCGGAATGTGACCTCGACTATGTGCCCAACGTAGCTCGGGAGGCCAAGGTGGACGTGGCAATGTCGAACAGCTTCGGCTTTGGAGGCCATAACGCGGCTATTGTTCTGCGCAGGTTCGACGGCTGAAGGCCGAGCCAAATAGGAGTCCATGGCTAAGTATGTGACAGTGCAGGTCACGCGGAGGGAGCCCCCGCCTCCGGCTGACCCTACAGGTCCACAGTGCAAGAAGTGTCGCCATCCCCTCGGGGACGGCGCACTGGAGCGGAATCTACGGATCTGCCCGCACTGCGGCTATCACTACCCCCTGCCGGCGCACGAGCGCGTAGCTCTGCTGGCGGATGCGGGTAGCGTGAGCTTCATCGCCGATGAGCTTAGGCCGGCCGATCCACTGTCGTTCTTCGACCTGCGTCCCTACACTGAGCGTTTCGCCGAAGCGCAGCGCGAGACGGGGCTGACCGAAGCCATGTTGGCGGTCCTGTGCACAGTGTCCGGGTATCCGGCTGCGCTTGGGGTGATGGACTTTCGGTTCATGGGTGGTTCCATGGGCTCCGTGCTGGGTGAGCGGTTCTACCGGCTCGCTCAGGCAGCGGTGGCCCAACACCGGCCGTTGATCATCGTGGCCTCTTCCGGGGGAGCGCGCATGCAGGAGGGTCTGTTCTCGCTGATGCAGATGGCGAAGACGGTCACCTCGGTCCGCATCGTCGGGGAGGCGGGTCTGCCCTATATCACCGTTCTCACCCATCCGACCACCGGTGGAGTCTTCGCCAGCTTCGCAACCGTAGCCGACATCATCATTGCCGAGCCGGGCGCGGTGATGCAGTTCGCCGGCACGCGCATCATTGAGCAGACCACCCGCGAGAAGCTTCCCCCGGACTTCGGCTCGTCCGAGAAACAGCTGTCGCACGGGCAGATCGACATGGTGGTGGACCGCAGGGAACTGAAGGATCGCCTGACACGCTGCCTGGAGTTCCTGGGAGGGGGTGACGGCAGTGGCCGAGTCGGCTAAGTCGTCCGAGAAGACCAGGCCCTACCACGCGTCCGAGACTCTCAAGCTGGTGCAGCGACTGCAGGAACTGCGCAGCCTCCCCGCCTTGCCCGACGGCTATTCCGAGGAGATCAAGAAGATCCAGGAGCGGCTCCACCTGTTGCGCCGTCGGGGCGGCGTCCCCTCGGCATGGGACGTGGTCCAGTTGGCGCGCCACCAGGATCGGCCCCAGACGCTGGACTACATCGCTCAAATGCTGCCCGACTTCCTCGAATTGAGCGGCGACCGTCTGCGCGGCGACGATACTGCGATCGTTGGGGGGCTCGGTACTCTGGGGACGCGGCGGATCGTCCTCGTCGGCCACCAGAAGGGGCACACGCTCGACGAACGGCAGGAACGCAGCTTCGGCATGGCCCGACCGGAGGGGTACAGGAAGGCCATGCGTCTCGCCAGGCTGGCTGAGAAGTTCCGGCTGCCGCTGGTGACTCTGGTGGACACCGGCGGGGCCTATCCCGGCAAAGACGCGGAGGAGGGGGGGCAGGCGGGAGCCATCGCGTCCAGCATCCTGCTCTTCACCGGACTCAAGATCCCCACGGTCACCGTGATCATCGGCGAAGGCGGATCGGGGGGAGCTCTGGCCCTGGCCGTCTGCGACCGGGTGCTCATGCTGGAGAACTCCATATACTCGGTCATCTCGCCCGAGGGCTGCGCGGCTCTGCTCTGGCGGGACTCGGCCGAGGGGCCGAAGGCAGCCGAAGCCCTTCACCTTATCGCCATGGATCTGTTCGAGCTCGGTCTCGTCGACGGCGTGATTCCCGAGCCCACCGGCGGAGCCCATGCTAACCCCAAGGCTACGGCGAAGCGGGTCATGCGCCAGGTCCAGTTGGCCATCGGCGAGCTCGAGAGACTCGACCCCGAGGAGCGGCTCCGTCGTCGTCGCGAGAAGTACCTGCGGATGGGCCGCTACAGCATAGAGTAGTCGCGCCGCGTGCCGCAGGCGTCTGCGCCCGCGCGCCTACGACGGCCGGCCATAGGCCGCGCTGCCCAAAGGCCGCGCCGCGACCGCGGGTCGCACCGCCAAACGCCGTGCCGCGTTGCCTACGCTACCGATTCCAGGTAGGGCAACCAGGCATCCGGGATCACCCGCTGAGCCCCCAGGACGAAATCGCCGGGCACTGGCGGGCGCGGCTTCCGTGAAGGCGACATCCCCACCTCCGACGGCAGGAAGGCCCCCTTTCTCACGTTGCAGGGTGCGCACGAGGTCACGACGTTGTCCCAGGAGCTCACACCGCCTCGGCTCCGGGGGATGACGTGGTCGAGGGTGAGATGCCTCGTGTTCCCGCAGTACTGGCAGCGGAAGCCGTCGCGGGCGAGGATGGCGCGCCGCGACAGCCTGCGGCTGTCGGCGCGCGGGATGCGGACGTAGTGGAGCAACCTGATGACGAGGGGAGCGGCAAACGCGCTTCGTTCCGAGCGGATCAGGCCCGCCCCCGCCTCGACGGTCTCGGCCTTGCCTTTGAGGAGGAGGACGATCGCGCGGTGGACGGAACAGACGTTCATCGGCTCGTAGGTAGTATTGAGCACCAGGACCTGTCGGGACACGCTTTCCCCTCCCCTTCCGGCACGCGCCTGCTGCCATTCTAGCCAATCGGGCCGTCGCGCACTGATAGAATCCGGGCATGAAGGACCAGGACCTCTTCAGCTCTCGCCTGAGCGACGATCTCTCGCAGAACGCTCCGCTCGCAGCCCGCATGCGGCCACGCTCTCTCGACGAGGTCGTCGGTCAGCAGCATCTCCTGGCGGAAGGTTCGTCTCTGCGCGTGGCCCTGGATACCGGCACCGCGGGTTCTATGATCTTCTTCGGCCCGCCCGGGACGGGCAAGACCACGGTGGCGCGTCTGGTGGCCGCAGAAGCTCGGCGCCATGTACGAAGAGTTGTCGGCGGTGAGCTCCGGAGTCGCCGAGGTGCGACGCGTCATCGACAGGGCGCGAGACCGGCGGGCGCAGACGAGTCGTCGTACCGTCCTGTTCATCGACGAGATCCATCGCTTCTCGAAGGCTCAACAGGATGCACTGCTGCACGCGGTCGAAGACGGCATCGTGACCCTCATCGGGGCATCGACCGAGAACCCGTATTTCGAGGTCATCCCGGCCCTGATCTCCCGTTGTGAGCTCTACCAGTTCGAGCCCCTGGCAACGGACGATATCCGCTCTCTCCTGACTCGAGCTCTGGCCTCACCGGTCGGGACCGGCAAGACCCTGGCCGTAGGCGATCCGGTGCTGGACCTCATCGCCGAGGCCGCGCTGGGAGATGCCCGCCGGTCTTTCACCCTGCTCGAGCGCTCTCTGGTATTGGCCCGTGCCAAGGGTCTGGAGGCTCTGGACGAGGCAACCGTGGAAGAGGCCGCTCAGAGGAAGCTCGTCCTCTACGACAAAGGGGCCGACGCCCACTACGACATCATCTCCGCCTTCATCAAGAGCATGCGGGGCTCCGATCCCGATGCGGCCCTCTACTACCTGGCAGTCATGCTCACCGGGGGGGAGGACCCCAAGTTCATCGCCCGGCGCATGATCATCTTCGCGTCTGAGGACGTCGGCAACGCCGACCCCCGCGCCCTGGAAGTGGCTGTAGCCGTGTCGAGGGCTGTGGAGTTCGTGGGCCTGCCGGAATGCCGCATCAATCTCGCCCACGGGGTCACCTACCTGAGTTGCGCTCCCAAGTCCAACGCTTCCTATCTGGGGGTCGCGGAGGCGCTTCGGGAGGTGGAGGAGCGTGGCGCCCGGATGCCCCCGACCTCACTGCGGAGCACCGGATACTCGGGAGCAAAGGACCTCGGACACGGCGTGGGCTACCTTTACCCCCACGACGAAGGGGGATACAACGCACAGCAGTACCTGCCCAAGGGTCTCGAAGGCCGGGAGTTCTACCGCCCGACCGAGAATGGACTGGAGGGTCGAATCAAGGAATTCCTAGACCGCCTCCGTACTCTCAGGAAAGAGGGACAAAAAGGCCCCAAAGCCTGAGCCTACGGTCAAGGTTCTCTCGATCTGCGCCGATAGGAAGGATGGTCCTCAAAGCGAAAACCGTCATACGCAAAGGCGGGAAGAGGTTGCTGCTAAGAGTAGAATTGGTGCCGTCAAGAGGTGACGGCTCGAATCGCTTGGTGCTGAGGAAGGGGCGCACGATGGGCGGGTTATCAAGATTCATTCTGGGAGGCGCGCTCGGCGCCGTCCTGGGGATACTCTTCATCAAGAAGCAGTCGCTGGTCAAACCGGTCCAGGCTCCGGAGGCTCCGCCGGCAGTGCCGGCTGCAGTTCCGGTAGTCACGGCGCCGGAGCCGATCGTCGCGGCCGCCGCACCGGTGGTCGAGGCCGCTCCCGCGGCAGTCGTCGCGCCTGCTCCGGTCTCGGTGGCGCCCGAACCGGCCCCCGTTATCGCAGCCACCCCGGTCGTCGCGGTGCCGGAGCCGGTCATCGCGCCGGAACCTATCGTGGCGCCTGAACCTGCGCCTGTCGTGGCCGCAGTCCCGGTGTGGACCGAGCCTGTCGCCCCGCCCGCCGTCGAGCCGACGGTGGAACCCGTGGCTGCTCCCGTTGTGGATGCAGCCCCACCCGCGGTGCCTCCGCCGCCTGTCGCCCCCGCTGTCCCGATGTGGACCGAACCCGTCACGCCTGCCGAGGCCACCCCGGCCCCCGTCGTCGCAGCCGTCCCGGTCGTCGCGGTGCCGGAGCCGGTCATCGCGCCGGAACCTATCGTGGCGCCCGAGCCTGTGCCTGTCGTGGCCGCAGTCCCGGTGTGGACCGAGCCTGTCGTCCCGCCCGCCGCCGTAGTTCCTGAGGCGGTCGTAGTTGCGGAGGCGGTCGCAGTCCCGGAACCAGTCGCAGTCCCGGAACCAGTCGCCGATGAGAGTCACGCTGCCGCGTGGGTGGTGACCGGCGTCGCTGCGGCAGAGCTCGCTGACGCCGTCCCCGAACCAGAAGTGCCCGAAACAGCGCCGGAGATCCCCGCTGCCGCCCTGTTCGTCGCGGCGATGGAGAACCTGGTCGAAGAGGCTCCTGCGACTACGGCCGCGGGACCCGCCGCTGAGGACGAGGTCGAAGCGGCCATCTCCGCGGCCATGGAGACCTCCGGGTCCGAAGTGTTGCTGACTCCCCAAGTGCTGGAAGAGCCGCTGCCCGGCTCCGGATGGGAGACGTCGGCAGTCTTCGTCGAAGAAGAGATGGAACTCGAGGAATTGCTGCCGGTGATCGCCGATGACGTCCGACCGTACGAGGGACCTGAGGTTCCGTTGCGCGAGCCCGGACTTGATGAGCAATGGACGCCGGTGGCCACCGAGGCCGCAGTCGGGCCGGTGGCTGAGCCGATCGAGCCCCCGGTAGAGGAGATCATAGTCGCGGCTGTCGCGACGGCACCCGAGGACGTCGTGCCCGCGCCCGTAGAGGTTGAAGCAGCGCTCGCTGAGGTCGCAACGGCGGCCGCAGAGGCTGAAGCTCCGGAGGCCGATTTCGCGCCGCCGGAGGCCGAGGCTGAAGCCCCGGCGATGGACGCTGAAGCGCCGCCCGCCGAGCCGGAAGCGCCGTCCGGCGACGAAGCCCTTGGTGAAGATCTGAAGTCACGGATCGAAGAGACCAGGCGGCGTATCCGCGAGGAACTGGAAAGGCCGTTCGCGGTGGTCGATCAGGAGGAGAGCCCCGCGTCAACGGGAGACATCGGTGTCGCCGCCGCCTCCGCGTACGTCGCGGAGGAGTCCGCCGCGCCCGGACCGGCCGCCGCCCCTTCGCCGGTCATCGGGGAACCCATGTACGTGAACGTGGCAGCGACCGACACGGCCGTCCCCCCCGAAGCGGCCGGCGCGAACGCTCCGAATGGGAACGGCTCCGAATACGACGCCATGCGGGCCCGGATCGAACTTACCAGGAGCCGACTGAAGGCCAAGGCTTTCGATGCCATGATGGCCGGGGAGTCATCCCTGCTGCGGCGCGACCCCGAGGGTACCGCCACGCCGCGGAAGTCGGTCTCCGTGGACAACGAGATCGAGCAGACGGTCGAGAGCACGCTTCGCGAGGAAGACGACTGATCGGAACTGCGAGCCGGAGCAGCTCCTAACGCAAGACGCCACCCGGTTCCGGCGCCTCATGCCGTCGGTCTCGACGGGGACCGCAGTGCTGGCTTCGGCGGTGCCCAGATCCTAGCCGCCGGTTACCCCCAGGTCGTCTTCGCCCGGAGGCAGAAAGTCGTCCTCCTGATGGGTCGCCTTCGGGACGTGCAGCGGCCGGCGGAAGAGGTTGCGGAGGTCGGTCCAAGGAGCGTCGCGCGACCCTTCGACGATCTCGAGAAAGCCCTTGACCTTGGCGTCGAGGTTGTCGACGTGGTGAAGGATCAGGGCCTCGATGGTCTTGGGACGCTTGGGCGAGCCCCACTCGAGCTCTCCGTGATGGCTGACGATGCAGTGGAGCAACTGTTGCAGCTTGGCTTCGGGGAAGGACGGGAGCTTCGCCGCCTTCTCGGAAACCAGCATGACGCCCTGGATGACGTGGCCCAGGAACTTGCCGGCGTCGGTGAAGTCGATGGCGGTTTCGAACGCAAGCTCGCGGGTCTTGCCGATGTCGTGGAGAAGCGCCGCCGTGAGAAGCAGGTCGCGGTCCACCCGCCCATACTGCTGGGCCACGAAGTCGCACATCTCGGCCACCGCTACCGTGTGCTCCACCAGCCCCCCCAGATAGGCATGATGATAGAGCTTGGCGGCGGGCGCGCTGCTGAAGATCTGCAAGAATGCCTCGTCGCCGAAGATCAGCTCGAGCAGCGCGCTGTAGTCGTGGTCGTACACCGACCCGATGTGGAATCGGAGGAAGCCCTTGAGTTCGTCGACGTCGCGGTAGGTGGAGGGGAGGAAGTCCTGGGGTTGAGCGGCGCCGGCAGGCGCCGCGGTCACCTTGGTGGCCTCGAGCTGGGGTTTGCCCTGGTACTCCGTCACCCGGGCGCACACCGTCACCAGGTCGCCCACTTTCACTCGGGGCTCGACCGAGTCGACCTCCCAGACCGTGCAATCGACCGTGCCCGTGCGATCGCTCACCCGCAGCTTGAAGAACGGCTTGCCCTGCCGGGTCTGCCGGGTCTCTTTCGTAGAAAGCAGATAGATGTCCTCGACGCTGGTGCCCGGGAGCAGGTCGCACACAGCGAGGTGGGCCGCGGGCGGTCGCGATCTCTCGTCGCTTGGAGCGGCTGCCAAACGACGCGCCCAGGTCAAGTTGTTCTTCGTTCATTCCCGTCCTCGATCCGTGGCTCTCCGTCCCTCATTCTAGCCGAGCGGGAGGACGGTGGGCCGTCCCGTGGCCCCGAACCTCGGACCGCCGGGGTGACGATGCCATGGAGGTCGCGGTGCGGGGTTACGGCAGTGTTCTCACAACGAGTCCCTAGTGGGGGATGAACGGCAGCCGGCTCGTCCCCCGTTCCCTCTTGTTGTAGAAGAAGAACGCCGGGATGACGGCCAGCCCGATGATGACCGCAGCAATGAGGAAGAACTCGCTGAACACCGTATGGAGCGCGTTGTCGAGTGCCGCCGAGGAGGCGGCCTTCATGGCTTCCCACTGAGCATCGGTGATACCCGAGGGCCGGACCAAACTGATGTCGATTCCCTCCGAAAGACTGTTGAAACGCCGCACCGCCCAAGAGCTGAGCACCGACAGCCCGATGACCATGCCGACCATGCGGGAGACGGTGACGATCGCGGACCCCGTCGCCATCCACCTGGCTCCCGAGGCCGAGGTCACCGTGGCTCCGATGGGTCCCACGACCAGCCCGAAGCCGAACCCGGCGATCAGCAGATCCACGGTCATCTGGAGGTTGCTCGGCTCGAGCGGCCAGCGGCTCACCAGGACGTACCCGCCGCAGGCGACCAAGAAGCCTATGATCGCGATCGCCCGGTAGCCGATGTAGTCCGCCAGCCAGCCGCCGATCACCGCCCCCACGGGGATCATGATGGTGAGGCGGATGAGCAAGAGCCCACTCCCGAGCGCGTCAAGACCGAAGAGAGTGACGGCGTAGAGCGGGATCTCGACCATACCGATGATAAGCGCCGCGCCGACGAGGAAATGAGCGATGTTGGCCGCGGCGAACGGGGGCTTCTTGAAGAGGTCGAGACGGATGAGCGGGCGCTCAACGCGCTGCTCGAAAAGGATGAAGGCCGCAAAAGCAGCCACTCCGAGCACGAGCCAAGGCCAGTTGACCGGGGATTGTGCCTGGGACGAACTCCCCACCATCTGGGTGCCCGTGCCCAGGCCGATAGTGATCCCTGCCAGTGACAGGGCCATCAGTGCTGAGCCGACATAGTCGACACGGCCCCTCTCCCACCAGCGGCGACGCGAACCGGTCGCAGCCGGTCCCTCGGCTGTCGCCTCGGCGTCCTGATACGAAGGAGCCGCGCCCGGCCGCAGGAGCCGCCAACAGAGCGGCACGAGGATGAGACACAGGGGGATGTTCACCAGGAAGATGAGGCGCCAGTTCCACGCCATGGACAGACTGGCTCCGTACAGGGGGCCGAGCACGCCTCCCGCTTCGGCCGCCCCCCCGACTATTCCCAGAACCAGGCCGCGCCTGGCCAGCGGGAACATATCGGCGGCGGCGGCCATAGCGATCGGTACAAGCGCACCTCCACCGGCTGCCTGGATCACCCGGGCCGCCACGAATAGATCCAGCCTCGAGATGAAGACACAGAGCGCGCTCCCGAGCATGAAGAGCCCGAGCGCGATCATGGTCACCGGCCGCCGTCCCCACACATCGGCCAGCCTCCCGAACAACGGCATCGCCACCGTGTAGCCGAGGAGGTAGGCGGTGATGATCCAGCCCGCGTCGTTGATCTTCTCGACGCTGATATGGAGCGAGACCATCATGTCCCGCATGACCGTCAGGACCATGGTCTGGTCCAAAGCGGCCACGAAGACGGCGGCGCAAAGGACCACCATGGCCAAGACCGCTCCGCGCGAGTGTCTGCTGTTCGCCGGCTTGGGGTCGGCAGTCCGGGAGGGCACGGCTATATGGGAGCCTTGATGTCGACGGGGACGTTAAGGTTCGAGAGTACGATGCTCCGCCAGATCCCCTCAGGCTCGCTGGGTGTGGCCGGTCCGTGGACATCGACCTCGTACACGTAGCTGTCGTCGATGCCGATGAAGAGGTCGGTGGGGAACGTGTCGGTGGTGTCGACCGCCCCGGCTATCGCTTCCACTTCGGCCGCCGCCACGTTGCCGGAGATGTGGTAGCACTTGACCCCGCCCTTGGACTCCTGGCCCTCATACGCGGCGTCTGCGATCCGGTCGAGTATCTGAATGGTGCCTGCCCCGAGGCTGAGTCTGCCAACGGGGCTCGAATCGACGGGGATCGTCTGCCACTTGCCCAGTATCTTCAGGTACTGGGTGTCGTCGACCTGAACGAAGTCGAGAGTCAAGGGGATACCGCCCTGAGTCACGTCGATAGTCGCCTGCATGTCGCCCTCGGCGTTCACGTCACCCGTGATGCGCGCGATCTCGAGTCCGCTGCCCGGTTTGGCGTCGCCCGGCTTGTGGACCTCGTAGCCGAAGTGGAAGCCCTGGATCTGCTTCATGGCCGCGGACGAGGCCTTCAACACGGCCTGGGGGTCGACGTTCTCGTCGCTCCCTCCGCAGGCCGGCAGCATGACGATGGCCAAGCCCAGGAGCACGGCGGATAAGACGATGAAAGGACGGAGACGGACGCATCTCATGGCCTCATTATGCGGCCTGGCGCCGACCCAAACAAGCGCCGGGGGGCCAGGAGGTGGCCTGCGCGTCGCGCCTGCTACAATTGACGCGCAGCGTCCTTGCCGTCCACAGAGGATCTTGATGGCAGCAGAGAACAGACACACTCACCCCAACTACTCCTCGGGCGAAGACTACGTCCTGGAGTTCCGGAGCTTCAGATACGGTTTCAACAGTATCGATTTCGCCCAGCGGGTGGAGATGGCGGCGGTGGAGTTGGGTCTGGTCGAACCGGGGTTGCTGCGTCATGACGAGTGCGCCGACCTGGTGCAGCTGGTGGCCGGCGGCGTCATAGAGTTCCCGGTGAGTTCGCTGGGCGAGTATCTGGTCGAGCGGGGCGAAGAGGTCCTCACTCTTCATGGTGAATGCCTGGTCTACTGGCTGCGCGAACTGGTCTTCCGCAGTGCGTGGCTCGACCTGAGGCTCATCGAGGGTCAGCTCGAAGTCGCGTTCGATGATGAGACCGGGTCGTTCGTCTACTTCCCCGCGGGACACAGGTCGAGGCGGATCGGGCCGCCTCCCCATCCCTCCTGGCAAGAGGTCGCGTACACTCGCTGAACGCGCGCATGCCGGCCGACTCGGTACAGTCTTTGCGGCTGGCCTTCAAACGCTCCTTCACCGCTTACTTCGTTGAACTGCAAACGCCCGGTATCGCCGATCCTACTGAGGCGTTCGCGGCTGCTCATACCTACCTCTCCGTCCTCCGGCACCAGCTTGGCGCCGCGGAGTTCATGCACCGCCTGGACGATGAGACCACCACGCTGGCGGGGCAGGTCGACCAGGATCTCCGGCACCGCTTCCCGGGCCGAGGCGAGCAGCCTGCATTCGAAGAGATCGAAGACCGGCTCCGCGAATGCTTCGAGTACGGGCTCTCGCGACTGCCCCGAGCCAACTGACTGTTGATGCGCCGCATACGTCCCATACGGTAGAATCCCGGCCTATGACGAGCTTCTTCCAGGATTGGCTGATCCCCCTGCTCGAGGACTACGGCCTTCTCATCGTCTTTCTCACGATGACGGCGGAGAGCGCCTGCATCCCCATCCCCAGCGAGATCGTAGTCCCCTATGGTGGCTTTCTGGCCGCTCAAGGTCACACGGAACTGTGGATGGTGATCGTGGTTGCGACCGCGGCCAACCTCGTCGGCTCGATGATCGCCTACGCCGTGGGCCGCTACGGCGGACGGGCCCTTTTCCTAAGGTACGGACGGTACGTGCTGGTGCGTCCTCATCACCTGGAGAAGGCCGAGCGCTGGTTCGACCGGCACGGGGAGGCGACCGTCTTCTTCACCCGCATGATGCCGGGCGTCCGGACGTTCATCTCTCTGCCCGCGGGGATAGCCCGCATGCCGGTGGGCAAGTTTCTCCTCTATTCGGCCTTCGGTTCGGTCATCTGGAACGCCGGTCTGGCCTGGCTCGGCTACGCAGCGGGCAAGGCGGTCGGCGAGGATGCCTGGGCGACGCTGCAGGAGCAGTTCAGTCGCTACAACCACATCTTCTACATCGTGGTGGGTGTCGTGGTCGTGGCGCTGATAGCCTGGGGGGTGTGGCGCTGGCGCAGCCACCGCGGCAGGCCCGCGGGCAGGCCCGAGGGCCCGGCCGATTCCTAGCCCTGGGCGGGTCTAGCTCAGGACCTTGGAGAGGAAGAGTTTGGTCCGCTCCTCCTTGGGATCGACAAGAACCTGCTCCGGCGGGCCCATCTCCACGATGACACCCCCGTCCATGAGGGCCACCCCGTCGGCGGCCTCCTTGGCGAAGCCGATCTCGTGGGTGACTACCACCATGGTCATGCCTTCGTGGGCGAGGCGTTTCATCACGTCCAAGACTTCGCCCACCAACTCCGGGTCCAGTGCCGACGTGGGTTCGTCGAACAGCATGAGTTTGGGCTTCATCGCGAGCGCCCGGGCGATCGCCACCCTCTGCTGCTGGCCGCCGGACAGCTGCGCTGGGTAGACATCGAGCTTCTCTTTGAGGCCCACGTCGGTCAGCAGTGTCTCGGCATCCGCCTCCGCCTGCTTCTTGTTGACTTTCCTGACCTTGATGGGGGCTTCCATCACGTTCTGGATGGCGGTGAGATGGGGGAACAGGTTGAAACGTTGGAATACCATCCCGATCTTGGCCCGCTGCCGGGACACGTCGCGGGGATGCATCTCATGAAGGACGTTGCCCTTCTCCTTGTACCCCATCAACTCCCCGTCGACCCACAGCCGGCCGGCGTCGATCTTCTCCAGATGGTTGACGCAGCGCAGCAGGGTGGATTTGCCCCCGCCTGAGGGTCCGAGAAGAACGAATGTCTCGCGTGGCTTGACCACGAAGTCGATTCCCTTGAGTACCTCTAGCTTGCCGAAGGACTTCCATACCTGCTCGGCCTTCACCATGGGCTGTCCGGAATTCGTGGCACTGTCGTCGAGCGTGAGATGATGGGAAGCGTAGCTAGAAGTTTCCGGGCTCATTGATATCGCCCCCCTTCTGCTTCAGTCGCTTCAGCGCCCTCTTCTCCGCCGACTCGACCTCTTTCGCCCCGAAGCCCTTGCCGTAGTAGCGCTCCAGGTAGTGCTGCCCTATCGTGAGAAGCGTGGTTAGGAAGAGGTACCAGATACACGCCACAAAGAGCAGGGGCATGATCTTGAAGTTCTGAGAGTAGATGGTCTGGACGTTTGTCAAGAGCTCCTTGCCGGCGATGACCGAGACCAGCGAGGTGGTCTTGAGCATCGAAATCGTCTCGTTGCCCATGGGCGGGATGATCACTCGCATCGCCTGCGGCAACACGATCCGGCGCATGGTAAGTCCAGGAGACATCCCCAACGATTGCGCCGCCTCATTCTGGCCTCTGTCGACCGAGATGATTCCGGCTCGCACCAGCTCTGCTGAGTAGGCAGCTTCATTCAATCCCAGGGCGAGGATTCCAGCTACGAAGCCGCCGATGATCCGATGTGTCTCCACGCCGCCAAAGGCCAGGCCGGTGAACGGCAAGCTCAAGAAGAGGCTCGGATAAAGGACCCCGAAGAACCCCCAGATCAGGATCTGAACGAATACCGGAGTCCCTCTGAAGAACCAGATGTAGAGCCATGACAGTCCGGAAAGCACGTAGTTGTCAGACAGCCTCATCACCGCGAGTATCGTGCCCGCCGACGATACCGACGACCATCGCGATGATCGTCAACTCAATGAGTCACTAGTGCGCCGCGCAGCACGAGGTCGTTCAAGAGGTAGCTTGCCGACGTCGTCCCAACGGATTCTTGGGTTCTTCGCCAGGGAGTAGATGAGGGCGGCGAAGATGTAGAGGATAACGACCGAGGCGACCCAGCGGCCCCAATGTCGTATTGGGACCGCCTTGATCGCCTCGGGTCGCTCGTGGTGTCCGCTCGAGCCGCGGTCGTGGTTGACTACCTGCGGCGCATCTCCTGGTTCTTTGTCAGCAGGTGCCACTGCGCCTGTCTATCACATTCCAAAATTGGGGCCCGCGTTAACGGTGGCCTTCTCGATCGGCACGATGCCGTACTGGTCGATGATGGTCTTGTAGGTACCGTCGTCCATCAGCGCTTGGAGGGCTTTCAGGATGGCGTCACGCAGGGCGTCGTTGCCCTTCAGGACCGCGATGGCGTCGAGCTGGGGCTTCCAGTCTGCCACGGGCGGGTTCGGGTCGACCACGACCTCGAACGTCGCGCCGTCATCGGTGGTCATCGCGATGTAGGCCCCGGTCGAGGCGTCGGTGAGGTCGCAGACGACCTTACCGCTTTGGACCGCCAGCAGAGCGGCCGGCTGATCCGGGAATTCGCTTATCGTCATTTCCGGCTTGCCCTCAGCCTTGAACTGCTCGTTCAGTGCTGCGAGCGCGGCCGCCTGCGTGGTGCCCTTCTCGGCGGCCACATTCTTGCCGGACAGATCTGCGAATGTCTTTAGCTTCTCCGGGTTGCCCTTCTTGACGAGCATTGCCGTCCCGTCCTGGGCGTAATCGACGAAGTCGACGATCTCCTGCCGTTCTGCGTTGTCGTACATTGCCGACATGGCGGCATCGTAGTTGCCCGCCTGGATGCCGACGATGATGCCGTCAAAGGAGGCCTTCTCGAACTCGAACTTGACGCCCAGCTTAGCCCCGATGGCCTGGCCCAGGTCGTAGTCGAGGCCGGTGAACTGGTCGGTATCGCCCACGAACATCTCCCACGGGGGGTAAGGGGCGTCGCTGGCTACCTTGACGACGCCACCCTTGTACTTGTCCGGCAGCATCCCCGCGAGTTCCTCGTCGACTTCGATATCGGCGACGATCTTGTTGATGTCGTAATCCCCCGCCGCGGTCCCCTCGTCCCCGCCGCACCCCGAGACGATCGGAACGAGGATCAGCGCCATGACGAACAGCGCTATCCATAGGACACGATTCTTATTCAACTACCCCACCTCCTGGATTGTCCGGTGTTCCGCCCAGCCGTGGTTGCCTTCCTGGCTGGGCCCCGGCCCTGTATGGTCATACTGCACAATGACTTCATACCACGACGGCCCCCCCGTGTCTAACGATATGTGGCTGCAAAGGCCGCAAAGGTATACTTCCCCCCTTGGTCTCGGGGACCCGACCCCGGATGTTGACGATGCGGAGCACGCTATGAGTCCTGACAGCAATTCGAAGCCCATCGGTTACGTAGCACTCCGAATCCGGCCCTTTCGAGGAGCCGGCCGGGGACGCCGTGCGCTGCACGCTGTGCCCCCATCTCTGCGCGATCCGCGAGAACGCGGAAGGATTGTGTAGGGCGCGAGGGGTGCGCGACGGCCGGCTCATCAGTCTCACTTACGGTCGTCCGGCAAGTGTGATCAGCGACGAGATCGAGAAGAAGCCGCTGTTCCATTTCCATCCGGGGACGCGGGCGCTGTCGCTGGGGTGCTACGGCTGCAATGTGCTCTGTCTTGGATGCCAGAACTGGCAGATCTCGCACGCCAACGCGCGCAACGAGACGGCGCGTCTCTCCGAACTTCTCCCCGAGGCGGCTGTGGCTCTTGCGAAGAAGCACAAGCTCTCGGGTGTCGCCTTCACGTACAACGACCCGGTGGTGTGGCTCGAATACGTGCACGACGTCTGCGCGGCGTTCAAGCAGGCGGGGCTATACACCGCCTTCATCAGCGCCGGCTACATGACCGAAGAGGCTCTTGACTACGTCGCTCCGGTGGTCGAGGCCTTCAAGTTCGATCTCAAGGCTCCCGACGGCGCAGGATGGGCCCGATTCACCAAGGTCAAGGACCCTGCGCCGGCGATGGCCGCGGCCGTGCGTGCCCAAGAGGAGCACGGCTGCCACGTGGAGGTGGTGTCCAATCTCGTTCCCGGCCTGAACGACGACGACGCAAGCATCAAGGCGATGGCCGGATGGGTCTGCGACGCACTTGGACCCCGGACTCCCTGGCACGTCACCCGGCTTCTTGCCGGAGTTCGAGCTGTCCTACCTGCCGCCGACCCCCATCAAGACGCTCGAGCGCGCGGTCGTTCTGGGAAAGGGAGAGGGGCTCCAGTTCGTGTATGTGGGGAACGTCCCCGGACATCCGGGCAGGGATACCACCTGCCCCAGGTGCGGGCGGACCGTTATCGAACGGGATGGGCAGAGGGCGCAGAACGTACTGGTGAAGAATGGCTGCTGCGCCGCGTGTGGGGAAGACCTCAATGTGGTAGATGGGTGGGAGTGAAGAGGATATGATGCGGGGGTCCATGACCGCTCAGCAGCCGATCTCTCGTTCGTCTTCGATCTCCCTGGTAATTCCCGGGCGGCCGGAGTACGTCGCCCTCTGCCGCCTGGTAGCCGGCGTGCTGGGCACGCGGGATTCCCTGGACGGGGAGGTCGTAGCCGACCTCAAGGTCATGGTGACCGAGGCCTGCAACTGCCTGCTGGCGAGAGAAGACTGCGGCGGGTCGCGCGAAGGCGGGTCGTCGGCGGGGCCCGCGGACTCCATAAGGATGGACTTCGATTCCCGTCCCGACGCCTTCGTCATACGCGTCTTCTACCCCCAGCGAGGCGACCTGATCTCGTGGCTCGAGTCCTGCCCCCCCACCAGCGAGGCCGGCATCGGGCTCACGATCATGCGGGCGTTGGCGGATGAGATGGTGGAAACGGACGCCGGACCCGACGGCACAACGCTCAGTCTGACCAAGCGGCTGCCCGCGTAGCACCGCGGGACGCGCCTCGGTCGGCGCCGAAGGGCACCATGCTACACTGAACGGCCATGAGCCCGGCCGATCCCCGAAGAAGACGGACCGCGGCGAGGGGGTCCACCTTAGCCGCAGTGCTCGCCATCTTCTTGACGGTGATCTTGTCCACACCAGCCGGAGCTGCGGGGGCCGCGGGGGCAGCTGCGGGGGCCGCGGGGGCGGCGGCGGAGGTCGGTGCCCTTTCGGTCACCATGGATCGCGCTCTCACCCTTCTTGGCGAGACCACCCGGATGGTGATCTCCGGTGAAGCTCTGGCGGAGCTGGGAGCGGGCGCCACGCTGGCCGTTCGCATCTCCGGACCGGCAACATTCGCCCAACTCCAGCAGGCCGTGCCTGCCTTGCCGGAGGTGGGCAGCTTCAGCGTTGCCGCCGATTCGTTGCCCGACGTCGCGCGGCCCGTCCCCACGGAGATCCATCTGCCCCTTCCCCTCACCGGTCTTCCGAGGACTCCCGGGGCATATCGGGTCACAGTCTACGCACAGTCGGGCTACGTCCTCCTCGCGACCGGCAACACGTGGATGGGTAGGGTGGCGCCTCGCGAGGATCCCCTGGATCTGGCGTTCGTCTGGCGGGCGGAACTGGGGGTACACCGCGACAGGGCAGGGGTGTTCTTCGACCGGGTGCTCGAACAGGCCTGCTCCTCCGCCGATTCCGGCGACCTGTTGGCCTTGGCCGGCCTGGCAGCGCGATTTCCGCAGTGGCGGTTCGGTCTCGCTCTCGAGCCGGTGCTGCTGACTCAACTTCGGGACATGGCCGACGGCTACTCTCGCGTCGACGGCGTGGGTGCCGTGGCCGAGGTGGGGCCGGAGGACCCGGCCGCGCAGAGCGCGGCCTCCGTGCTGGCCGGACTGGTGGAGGTCGGAGCGAGCGACACCGTAGAGGTGGGGGTGAGTCCCTTCGCGGGGCCCGACCTGGGCCTCCTCGCCGCCCAGGGTTGGCGAGACGGCTTCGAGCAGATCCAGCTTGGCAAGCAGGAGTTGATCCAGACCATGCGCTTGGGGCTACCGCCGGCAGGTGCTTGGTCTCCCGGACTGGACCTCAGCAGCAGCGGCTTGGGTGACTATGGCAAGGCTTCCATCGACCACGTGCTGGTCGATGCCGAAGTGGCGACGTCGCTCGCGGAGCCGCCAGGGAAGGGCACCGTCGCAGTGCGGGCCCGCAACGACCAAAGCGATCGGTGCACCCTGGTCTTTTCGGACAGTGAGCTACGTGCACTCATGGCTGCCCCCTGGGATCCGGCCGTCCTCTTCGCCGGCATCGCCTACGTGCTTGCGTCGGCCGACCGCGACGCTCTCGTACTCACCCAAGACCCGGAGTTCACGCTCCCGCCGTCGGCCTATGTCGAAGCTATCGGCGAGGAGCTGCGCAAATACCCCTGGGTCCGGACCCAGACCATGAGCGACTTGCTCGAGTCGCATCCGCCCGACTCCCGTCCGCTGCTGCTCGGTAGTGAGACCACTCCGCCCACCGGGTATATCGCCGAGACCATTTTCGCCGCAGTGAAGGAAGCCCATGCGCTCGTGGACGACCTGGCTGCGGCGGCCGAGCCGGTGAGCCTCCCGCTTGAAGCAGCCCGCCGCTCGTTGTTCGTTGCCGAAAGTCGCTGGTGGTCGCGGAGCGGGGTGAGCCCTGAGGAGGCGAGCGCCGGACTGGGATATGCGGTGGATGCCGGGGCGATCGCGCAGGCCGAACTGGAGAAGATCGATCTACCGCGGGTGGCCGATGGGCTGATCCTCGGCCGGCAAGGCGAGTTGCGACTGGTGGCCGACAACGGGACCGACTACGACGTGACGGCCGAGCTCCGGCTGAGCGGAGAGGGCTTGGACTTTCCGCAGGGAGAGATCGTCCACGTGGAGCTGGCTCCCGGGGGCAACGAGATAGCGGTGCCCGTCCGGGGCGAGGGATCCCGCGAGGTCGGGGCGGCACTGCTCGCCGGCGATACGGTGCTGGGCGAGACCGTCGGTCGACTGCGCTTCGTCACGCTGGAAGACGTTCTTCCGTGGACGATCCTGGCGATAGCGGTCATAGGGGGGATCGTTCTCACCCTCTTGTACAGGCGGCAGCGGAGGCGCCGTCGTCCTTCGTGACCTCTCAGCGGCGCGAGATGTGCCCACGCCCGTAACTTTCTTACCCCATCTTCGTTAAAGGACGTATGAGAGTAGCCATATTCATATTCCTCCTTCTGGGAATCGCAGGTTTTCTCATCGCCGACGGGATCGGCATGTATGGAGCCCACCAGGCCGCGGCCGACTTCACGGCCGACGCGGCCCAGCGAGCAGTCCAGGCGTACAAGGACAACGGGGGCAGCGAAGTCGCCGTGCAGTCCGCTCTCCAGGTGATGGCCGTGGACGCCGGGGTGGAGCTGGTGGACGTGAGCTATCACAAGGGGACCACGCAGTGGTACGAGGTGACCGCGAGGGCCGCGGGAACCAGCTACTTCTTGAAGTACCTGCCCGTGGTCAAAGACCGCTTGGTCCAGGAGTCGAGGGCGGTCGCCCACTTCTGAGCCGCCGCCGGGCTGCGGCCCAGCTTCCGCGGCCCATCTACCTGCAGCGCGGTCGGCCGTCGGCCGAGGTGGCCGGAGCTAGGCAATCGGCGCTTCCGCGCTCCTCGATGGGCACATAGGGACGTTCCCCTTGGCCCATGTAGACCTGACGGGGCCGGTAGAGCGCACTCCCGCTGTCGTGGACCTCTTTCCAGTTGGCGATCCATCCCGGCATGCGACCCATCGCGAAGATCACCGTGAACATGTTCACCGGGATCCCCATGGCGCGAAGGATCACGCCCGAGTAGAAGTCGACGTTTGGATACAGCCGACGCTCGATGAAGTAGGGGTCGCTCAAAGCGACATCTTCCAACCGCTTGGCTATCTCGAGCAAGGGGTCGCTTTCTTTCACCTTGCGCAACAGCTTGTCGGCGGTCTCTTTCATGATGCTTGCCCGGGGGTCGTAGCTCTTGTAGACCCTATGTCCGAACCCCATCAGCCGGAGTGAGGAGTTCTTGTCCTTCACCTCGGCGATGTAATCCTTGAGGTCCACGTCGTTGTCGTGCAGCCACTGCAGCATCTCAACCACCGCCGCGTTTGCGCCCCCATGGAGCGGGCCCCAAAGTGCGCAGACGCCTGCGGCGCAGCTGGCAAACAGGTTGGCGCCCGACGACGCGACCATGCGCACCGTGCTCGACGAGCAGTTCTGCTCGTGGTCGGCATGCAGGATCAGGATGAGCTGTAGCGCGGCCACGGTTTCCGGATCGGGCTCGTAGTCTCCGAAGGGGATCGAGAACATCATGTGGAGGAAGTTCGTGCAGTAGTCCAGGTGCGGCTTCGGGTAGATGATGGGCTGGCCGATGGAGGCCTTGTAGGCCGCGGCCGCGATCGTTCTCAACTTGCTGATGAGACGGGCCGCCGAGATCTGGAAGGTCGCGGGGCTCTCCATCTCCATCAGGCCGGGCTCGTAGCAGCTCATGGCGTTGATCATGGCCGAAAGGATCGCCATGGGGTGTCCTGTCGAGGGAAAGCCGTCGAAGTGGTGGTAGAGGCCCTCGTGGATCATCTCGTACTTGGTGAACAGTCCGCTCCAGGCCTTGAGCTGTTCGCGGGTGGGCAGTTCACCGTAGATGAGCAGCCAGCAGGTCTCCACAAAGGTGCTCTTCGCGGCGAGCTGCTCTATCGGGATACCGCGGTACCGGAGGACGCCCTGTTCACCGTTGACGAAAGTGATGGCCGATCTGCAGGAGCCTGTGTTGATGTAGCCCTCGTCGAGGGTGATATGACCGGTCGTTTCGCGCAACTTGGTGATATCGACGGCGCGGTCGCCCTCCGTCCCCACCACAACGGGGAGACCGTATTCCGAACCGTCGATGATGAGTTTCGCTGTCTGTGGCATCAGTACCACCCCTCGTGCTCTCGTAGCCTGCTTCGCCCTAGTCCTTGCATACGAGCGTGCCCAAGCGCTCGGTGAGGAACACGTTCTCGCGGTAGTCGACAGGGCAGTCGATCACCGTCACCCCCGGTGTTCGCATCGCCGCCCGCAGAGTAGGCAGGAGATCCGAGGCTTTCTCGATCCGATAGCCTTCGGTCCCGAAGCTTCGAGCGTACAGGACGAAATCCGGGTTATCGAAGTTTACACAGCTCGTGCGGCCCAGTTGGCAGACCTGTTTCCACTCTATCAGCCCATAGGACGAATCGTTCCAGATGAGCACCACGAAGTGTAGCCCCAGCCGGACCGCCGTCTCCAGCTCCTGTGAGTTGAGCATGAAGCCGCCGTCGCCGGTGACCGCCACGACCGTCCTATCGGGGTGCACCAGGCTCGCAGCCACCGCGCCGGGGAGGGCGATCCCCATGGCGGCCAGCCCGTTGGACATGATGCAGGTGTTTGGGCGCTCGGCCTGATACAAGCGGGCCAGCCACATCTTGTGAGCCCCCACGTCGCTGATGACGACGTCGTCGGGACCCAAGGCCGCGCGGAGGTCGTTGACGATCTTCTGCGGCTTGACCGGATAGCCCTGGTCGTCAGTGTAGGCCACGATCTCGGCGAGGAGATTGCGTCGGGCGGTGGCCGCCACCCGGGTACGGTGGCGGCGGCAACGCGCGCCGAGCGCGTCCAGGCTGGCGCCGATATGGCCGACGAGACCGGCGTCGACGATGTAGTGCTCGTCGACTTCAGCCGCGGTGGCATGGATGTGGATCAACTTCTGCTCGTCCCGACGCCAAAGATAGGGGTGATACTCCACCATGTCGTAACCGACACAGATGACAAGGTCGGCCTGCATGAATCCACAATAGTTGTAGTCGTTGGACTGCAGCCCGGCAGTACCGAGTAATAGCCGGTGAGAGGCCGGGATGACCCCCTTGGCCATGAAGGTGGTCACCACGGGGATGTTGAGTCTTTCGGCGAAGGCGGCCAGCTGTTGCGCGGCCCCCATGCGGATGACCCCGTGACCCGCCATGACGAGTGGAGCGCGGGACTGGTCGATGAGGTTCGCGATCTCCCCCAGGCGAGTCGGATCGGGGTACGGGGGGCGAGGGCTCTGCCGACGCAGCGGGGCAGTATCGGCGATCTCCATCTCGGCCACGTTCTGCGGCAACTCGATGAAGCAGGCCCCGGGGCTCTCCGCCTCGGCGACCTTGAAAGCCTTGCGCACGATCTCGGGAATGGTCTCCGGGGCCCGCACCTGGGCTCCGTACTTGGTGATGGGCTCGAAGAGCCTGACCAGATCGATCACCTGATGGCTCTGCTTGTGCAGGCGGGTGGTGGGCGCCTGTCCAGAGATGGCCACGAGCGGAGCCATGTCCATGTTGGCGTCGGCCACGCCCGTGACCAGATTGGTCGCCCCCGGTCCCAGCGTCGAGACACAGACGCCGGCCCTGCCCGTGAGGCGGCCGTAGACGTCGGCCATGAAGGCTGCGCCCTGCTCGTGGCGCGTGGTCACGAACCGTATGTCGCTGGAGTCGATGGAATCGACGAGTTGGAGGGACTCCTCGCCGGGTACTCCGAAGACGTACTCGACTCCCTCGTTCTCCAGACAGCGAGCGAAAAGATCCGCCGCCTTCACTCCGCCACCCCCTCTCGATCCTCAGGGTCTGGTCAGAAGCATTGTGCCACCTGCAGACGCTCGCCGTAGGTCCTGCGCTGCGCGGCCTTATCGCGCCCCGCGCGCAGGCGGGCGGTCTCCCGGAAGCCCGAATTCGTAGAATATAGAATCTAGATTCTAGGGTCAACGCACTCCTCACGAGACCTTTCCTGGTGCTAGAATCGTGGCGTGGCCGAGACCGCACACGTCGTCAAAGCTCCGTGCCAGCAGCGGAGTCGTGACTCCCAGGAACGCATCCTGAGAGCCGCCGAGGCGCTCATCAAGAGCAAGGGGTTCGAGGCCCTGACCACCGCGGAGGTGGTCCGCCGTTCCCGCACCTCCATCGGGACCCTGTACGCCCGTTTCGGGGACAAGACCGCCCTGCTTCACGCCGTCCAGGACCGGGTGCAGACCCGGGAAGAGGCGGTCATGCGGACCCGCCTGGCCAAGGTCGACTGGGACACTCTGTCTCTCGAGGAGACAGTGCGGCAACTACTCGAGATCTCAAGGCTCGCCACCGAGGGAGACGACCGTTTGTACGAGGCCTTCGTGGTGCACGGTGCCACCGATCCGGTGGTGCGGGCCCAGGGGTATAGGCACAAGGCCACTATCGAAGGACTCGAGGTCGAGATCCTCATGCGGCACGCCGGCCAGATCGGTCACGCCGACCCGGAGGGCGCCGCCCGCGTGGCATCACGGCTGGCGCAGGCGGCCCAGGAGGAGTACGTCCAGCGCTCGCTCTCGGGCGTGTCCCTGCCGACGGCAGCCCCTCCCGACCTGCTGCTGCAGCGTCTGGCCGACGTCATCATCGCCTATCTGCGGAACCCGGCCGTCGCGTAGCCTGGCCCCGCCGCCCCGCGCCGCCTCCCCCGGCCGGCCGCTCGAGTGGTGTTACACTTCGGCTGAGATGGAACGCTGGCGCACACACGTGTTGCGGGAGAAGATCGACCCGAGCAGCATGCTCATCCAAGGCAACCGTGCATGCGCCCTCGGAGCCCTCGACGCCGGCGTGCGCTTCTTCGCCGGGTATCCCATCACCCCCAGTTCGGAGATCATGGAAGCCATGGCGTACGAGCTGCCCCGAGTGGGCGGGGTCTTTCTGCAGATGGAGGACGAGATCGGCTCCATCTGCGCCTGCATCGGGGCGTCGCTTGCCGGACAGCTGGCTATGACCGCCACTTCCGGCCCGGGTTTCTCGCTGATGCAGGAGGCCCTCGGCTACGCCATCATGGTCGAGGCTCCACTGGTCGTCGTCGACGTGATGCGGGCCGGCCCCTCCACCGGTCGTCCGACCGCGCCCTCACAAGGTGACGTGATGCAGGCCCGCTGGGGTACCCACGGGGATCACCCGGCCATCGTCCTTGCTGCCTCCAACGTGGCCGATATGTACCGCCTCACCATGGCGGCGGTCCGGTTCGCGCAGCGCTTTCGCACGCCGGTCATCCTCCTGGCGGACGAAGTCGTGGGTCATATGCGTGAGAGCTTCTCCCCCGAGCTCATCGGGCGCTATCGATTGACGAGCGGCGACTTCGACTTCACCCCGGGCTATCTCCATCCCGATCTGGTGCGCGAAGTGCATCCTCCCCACGTGCTGGGGTCGGAGAAGCATCCCCACGTGACCGGCCTCATCCACGACGAGACCGGGTTCCCCACGAACGATCCCGCGAAGAGCGAGAAGTTCCTGCGCGAGCTCTACGACAAGGTGGGTAACCACCGGGACGAGCTGTGCCTGTACGACGTCAAGAACGAAGGCAAAGGCAGGGTGTGCGTCGTCGCCTACGGGTCCTGTGCCCGCAGTGCCCGGGCGGCCTGGAAGCTGGCCGACAAGGAGGGGCTGCAGGTGGAGGTGCTCCATCTCTACACGCTGTTCCCCCTGCCTGTGGAGATCATCCAGACCGTCGCCAGGCGTGTGGAGTTCATGCTCATCCCTGAGCTCAACCTGGGACAGTACGCGCGCGAAGTGCGCAAGATGGCCGAGAACTGGACCACCGTCATCAGTATGGGCAAGATCGACGGCACCTTGATAACGCCCCGCGAGATCGTCGACCGGGTCACCGAGTTGGTGGGGAAGTACGAGAGTGTCTGAGAGCCCTACATCGAGAAGGCGTGTGGCCGAAGCGGCGGCCGACACGGCGGTCGACGCGCTGGCGCAGCGATGGCCGGCGCCTTGGAGATCGAGCAGTTCCTACACACTGAGCGGTTGCCGCACATCTGGTGCCCGGGGTGCGGCATCGGCATCGTGACCGGTGCGTTCCTGCGGGCGGTGGTCGATCTCGGCCTCAAGCGCGAGAAGACGGTAGTGGTGGCGGGTATCGGCTGCTCCAGTCGGGCCGTGGGCTACATAGACCTGGGCACGGTCCACGCCATCCACGGCCGGGCGCTGGCTTTCGCGACCGGCATCAAGATGGCCCGCCCCGATTTCACCGTAGTGGTCCTGACCGGCGATGGGGACGGCGCTGCCATCGGTGGCAACCATCTCATCCACGCCTGCCGCCGCAACATCGACATCACCTGCATCCTCTTCAACAACCAGACCTACGGCATGACCGGGGGGCAGATGTCTCCGCTGATGGATGTAGGGGACCGAGGGACCACCGCTCCCTATGGTCAGGTGGAGCCGCCTTTCGATCTCTGTCGGCTGGCGGAGGCCGCCGGGGCGAGCTTCGTGGCTCGAGGGATCGCTGCCAACATCAGACCGCTCGAGAGGCTCATCAAGCAGGGCATCCAGCACCACGGGTTCTCCTTCGTCGAGGCGGTGGTGCCTTGTCCAACCGAGTACGGGAAGCGCAACCCGCCTGCCGGGGCGGTCGCCATGCTGGATGACGAGCGGGCCCGCTCGGTATCGGTCACCCAAGCGGCGGGGATGTCGGCCGAGGAGTTGGAGGGCAAGATCGTGACGGGCGTGCTGCACCGCGATCCCGATGCCCCCGAGTTCCAGACGACGTACGCGGCGGTCGTCGCGCAGGCACAGGAGGCCGCCGCGCAGCCGAAGCCGCGGCGCCGGCGTGCCGCGCCCGCGCTCACCGAAGAGCCGGTGGCCGCCTGCGGGCTGCCCGCGGACCTGACAGCCGTCGCGCAACCAGGTCTGGCCGCCGGTGAACCGGACCAGAGCGCAGCCCCGACACAGATACCCGCCGAACCGGCCTCCACGTCCGCGCAATCCGTGCCGGCCTCCACGCCGGCGCGGTCGTCCGAGAGGCGCTCTCCGAAGGGTCGAGACCTGCCCGCGCGGGATGTCGAGCCCCCCGACTCGGTGGGGCTCCCGTGTGAGGGCGGAGAATGAAGCCGGGCACGGCTTCGGAAGGTGCTTCCCACCACCCTGTGGCAGGCACCACGGCTGCTCCCGGTAGGCGTGCTGGCCTCTTGGCTGATCGCGACCTCGTAGAGGTGCGGTTCGGGGGCAGCGGAGGGCAGGGGGTCATCCTGATGGGCGTCATCCTGGCGATGGCAGGAACACGCGATCACCGGTACGTGGTCCAGACCCAGTCATACGGCCCGGAAGCCCGAGGCGGTTACAGCCGCAGCGACGTGATCGTGTCGCGCGCCCCTATCGACTACCCTGAACTCGAAGAGGCCGACCTCCTAGTGGTTCTGTCCCAGGCTGCGGCCGACGAGTACGTACGGCTTCTCCGTTCGGACGGCGTCCTCGTCTACGATTCGGAGAACGTCGCGACCCTGCCGCCGTTCGCGGGTCGCCGCTTCGGCATCCCTTTCACCCGGCTTGCAGTGGAGGAGACAGGACGAGCGCAGACGGCCAATATCCTGACGCTCGGGGCGGTGGCAGGCATCACCGGAGTGGTCACCACCGGGTCTTTGCGCAAAGCCGTACTGGCGATGGTGCCTGCCGGCACCGAGGAACTGAACATCAAGGCACTCGTCCGCGGATTGGCGCTCGACGCCTCCGAATGGCGTGACGTCGCCGACCCGCGGAAGGAGACATCGTGATCGTTGCCGGTATCGATGTGGGCGCGAAGAACGTCCATGTCGTCTTGATCGAGGCGGGCCAGGTCATCGCCAAAGCGGCGGTGGCCTCGGGCTTCGACCACGAGGAATCCGCCGAGCGTGGTCTGGCCGAGGCCGCTCAGGTGGCAGGGATCGAGCGGACGGCGATCGGGACGATCGCCGCGACCGGCGCGGGCCGGAAGGCCCTGCCGTCTGCCGGCCGGCAGCCCACCGAAGTGGCGGCCGACGGACGAGGCGCCGCGGCCCTCAGGCCCGGCGCACGGACGGTGATCGATGTCGGAGCCGATGAAGCCAGGGCCATCAAGCTAAATGTCGGGGGCAAGGTCGTCGACTTTGCCATCAATGAGAAGTGCGCCGCGGGGGCGGGCGCCTTCGTGGAAGCCATGAGTCGCGCGCTCGACATGGGGCTCGACGACTTCGCTCGGGCCTCGCTCGATTCGACCCAGGCCATCCCCATGAACGCTCAGTGCACGGTCTTCGCGGAGTCGGAGGTCGTCAGCCTCATCCATGCCAATACGGCGCCTGCCGATATCGCACGCGCCGTGCACGACGCCATGGCGAGCCGGGTCTCGGCCATGGTGCGAAGGGTCGGGATCGAGGACCCGGTGGTGCTGGGAGGGGGAGCGGCTCTCAACGTCGGATTCGTCAAGTCACTGTCCGAGGCACTGGGAGGGGTCGAAGTCCAGGTGCTTCCCGACCCCGAGTACCTGGGGCTCACGGGGCCGCACTGATCGCCTGGGAGGCCGCGGCCGGGGAGTAGGCGGAGCAGCCAAGGCTCGGCGTTCACCGATCGCTGCCGGGGTGGATCAAGACGAAGGGGCCGTCAGCCCAAGAGCCTGGCGAGAGCACGGCCGAGTGCGTCCCGGTCGTCCCCGCTCAGCGTGCCCACCTGCCTCTGGATCAGCCGCTTGTCCCGGGTGAAGAGCTTCATCCGGACGACCGACGGGGCCGACAAGCCGGCGGCGACCAGATCTGAGATCACGACATCCAGGGGCCATCGGGCGTGAGCGGCGCTGGTCACCATGGCGAGCACGCTGTGGCCCGATGGGGCTCCGAACTCGGTCTGGCTCGAGAGGACCACGGCCGGCCGGCGTTTCTGCGTCTCCCGGTCGGCGAAGGGGAACGGCACGACCACCACCGACCATTGCTCAAAGGTCATGGTAGGCCTCGTCGTCTTCCTTGCTGGCCCACTCGGAGAGAGTGGATTCCACCGCCCGCGCGAACTCCAGGTCGATCGGGGTCCACTTCCTGAGAGTCACCGCCGCACCCTCGCTGATCTCGAAGACGAGCAGGTCTCCTGCCGACAGATCCAGCACCTCCCTGACCGGCGCCGGTATGGTCGTCTGGTTCTTGCTGGTCAATTTGCTCACCGCTGCGGTCGCCATCGACATCATCTCTCTGAGTAAGGAGGTAAGGAAGCCTTACTCAGATTACCACGTGACCCAGATCTGCCGGTGGGCGGGCGGCATACATATGGTCGCCCTCGGGCCGCCCGCGTCCCTCCGACCTTGGTTCGAGCCTGGACCCCCTGTAGTACACTAGCCCGGCTATGGAACAGACTCAGCCAGCCCCCGAAGAGACGCAGCATTTTTGGAGATGGAGCGAAAAGAGCTGGCAGACGCCGGACCTCGAGTGGCGGGCGGCCTCCGCGGTCACCGTAGGTGTCGACGTGGGCTCGGTGAGCTCTCAGGCCGTCCTTCTTGCCGACGGTAGGCTCTTAGCCTTCCACTCAACCCGGACCGGGTCTTCCAGCCCCGACAGCGCTCTGCGCGCATTCAGAGGCGCCGGCGAGTCGCTGGGGCTCACTCTCGACGACGTCGCCTACGCAGTGGGCACGGGCTACGGACGAGTCAACGTTCCCTTTGCCGACCGCACCATCACCGAGATCGCCTGTCACGCCCGCGGCGCTAATTATATGGGGGGTCCGAGCATCCGCACCATCCTCGACATGGGAGGACAGGACTGCAAAGTGATCCGCTGCGACGAACGCGGCAAGGTGCTGAACTTCATCATGAACGACAAGTGCGCGGCCGGGACCGGCCGGGGTATGGAGGTCATCGCCGACGTGTTATCGGTGCCCATCGAGGATATCGGTCGCCGCTCGTTCGAGATCGACGACGAGCCACCCCGGTCAGCAACGTCTGTACGGTGTTCGCGAAGTCCGAAGCTACCTCGCTGCTGCGGGCCGGCTGGAGTGTGAACCGGGTGCTCGCCGCCTACTGTTCGGCCATGGCGCAACGGGTCGCGGGCCTGATCGAGCGCATGCAGGTGGAACGGGAGTTCTTCATCACCGGCGGCATCGGCAAGAACATCGGGGTGACGAAGCGGATCGAGCGTCTCATCGGAGTGGAGGCGGTCAAGCTGCCGTCCGACTCGGTCCTCGACCCGCAGATCGCCGGGGCGCTCGGAGCCGCATTGTTCGCGCACTCGCTGCATCGCAAGGCTCAGCAGGAGAGACAGGCGATGGCGGCTGCGAGCACAGTCGGGGCTGGTGCCGCGGCCGGGGTCGCTCCTGGTGGGCAGACAGCCGCTACCTCCGAGAGCGCGGGAGCATCGACCCCGTGATCGCCAACTACGGCTACGAAGACGGCTCCGGCTTCTACTACATCACCATCGACGGGGATGTCTGCGCCCGATGCACGGATCACGGCTGCGTGACGGCCTGCCCGCAGGGCGTCTACCTCATCGAGACGGACGACTACGACGATCTCGTGGCAGCGGTCTCCGAGGCCGCCCGCAAGCGGCTCCGCGAGCTCTGTTCGCCCTGCAAGGGGCAGAACGGTGGGGGTGGCACCGGGCACAGGCTGCCGTGCACCACTGCCTGCGCGGCCGGGGCTCTGCGCCATAGCTGGTAGCGCCCGCGTGGAACTCCGGGTGGACGGCATGGTTGTCAGCGTCCCCGAAGGCGGGACCGTCCTCGAGGCCTGCGATCAGGCCGGTCGTTACGTTCCCCGACTGTGCTCCTACCCTGGTCTCGGCTGCGGCGATTGCGCGGTGGAGCTCTCGGGGATGCCGGCCACGGGCCCAGAGCAGGTGTCTGCCCGGTGCGGTCTGTGCGTCGTCGTGGTCGGCGAGGAGACCGAAGAGGGCGAGGCGGGAGGTGGGCCCGGGTCCTCGCCTGCTGCACGGCGGCACAGCCGGGTATGGTGGTGATCACCGGCACACCGGACCTCGAGTCCGAGCGCCTCGAACGGCTGAAGGAGATCCTCACCGGTCACCCCCATATCTGCCTGAGTTGCCCGGACCGGGACGGCTGCAGCCGGGACGAATGCACCTTCGGGATCCCGGTCGAGGCGCGGTGCTGTGACGAGTTCGGGCGTTGCGAATTGGGCAGACTCGTCGCCCATGTGGACGCGGACGAACGGATACCCCGCCGCGCTATCGGCGCGCGGCGCGAGGCGGTCAGTGAAGGCATGATCCGGCGCGAATCTGGTCTGTGCTTGGGGTGCGGCCGGTGCGTGAACGTCTGTCAGCTCTCTCCGAGTGCTGGGAGATCGCTGTGTCTGGTGACGAGCGACGGGCGACTAAGGGCGGAGCCGAAGCGGGAGACTCTGAAGGCCTCGGGCTGCACCTTCTGCGGGCAGTGCGTGCTGGTCTGCCCGGCCGGCGCTCTGACCGCCCCGGGCGAGCGGGGGGCGCGGTGGCTGGAGCGCTGCCGGCAGCGGTCGGACCTGCAGACCCCCGTGTTGCCACCCGATGCGTGGCGACCCGTCGGAGGAGGCGGAACTGGAATGTGTGCCCCGTCTGCCGGGCGTGTTCTTGCTGGCCGACGAAACGGGCAGAGTGCTGCGCATTGGGGGCGCGGCGGACCTTGCTGTCGGAATCGCCCGAGCTTTGGACGAGCCCGCCTGCGCGACCGCCCGCCGTTTCCGATTCGAGTCGGCGCCACTCTTCACGCTGCGGGAGAGCGAGCTCCTTGCCCGTTTCGCGCACCAGGAGGGGCATCTTCCCCCGGGGAACGATCTGGGCGAGGACCTCTTCTCCGACGACCTGTTCGACGGCGATTTCTCCGCCGACCTCTAGGCGAGCGAGACCTTCGTCAGATGGCCCGTCATGAACCCGATGCGCCGCGATCCGCGCCCATTCTCACGGTCGGTGTCCTCTCCGACACCCACGGGCACCTCTATCCCCGAGTGGTCCAGCTTCTCCAAGGTGTGGACCACATCGTCCATGCGGGTGATGTGGGGGCGCCGGAGGTGCTGGCCGCCCTCCGCGCCATCGCTCCGGTGACGGCCGTTCGCGGTAACTGCGACCACGAGGCTTGGGCGGCGAGCCTGCCGGTACAGGCCGAGGTGGAGGTCGGAGGGGTGCGGATCGTGGTGGCGCACATCTCGCCTCGCGTAGGGTACCCGGTGACGACGCGACTCCCGTCGTCCTCGTCTCGGGCCACAGTCATCTCGCCGCCTTGGAGCAGCGCGGAGGTGCGCTTCGCCTCAATCCCGGTTCGGCAGGTCCGCGCCGGTTCGGCAGACCGCGGACTATCGCCCGGCTCGAGATCCGGACGCCAGCTGGTGACGGACCCGCAGACCTGCCCCGCGCCAGCGCGGAGATCGTCGCGGCCGAGGAGTGAGGCCGGGCCGCCCGGCGCGGCGCGGATGGCGCGGGCAGCACCCGCCCGGCGCGGCGCTACAGGCTCTTGGCTACGTGAGCGGTCAGCTCTCCCAGCCGGTAGGTGTAGCTACCCATCTCGTTGTCGTACCAGCCGAAGACCTTGACATGGGTGAGCGGGACCCGGTGGTCGGCGCCGTCGAGGCGCAGGTCGACGAAACCGGTACGTGTGTGCGTCTCGATACCCTCGATGACCACGGCGGCGTCTTCGCCCAGCATGTCGGCGGAGACGTTCTGCTCCATGGTGAACTTGAGCAGACCGCGCGCTTCGCCCTCCGCTGCTTCCCGATAGATGGCGTTGATGGCTTCGCGGTCGATGTCCACCGTTCCGTCGAGGCGCTCCTCGGCCTGGAAGGTGACGTTGAGGATGATGAGGCTGACGCTCGCGGTGGGGATGCGCACCGAGTCGGCCATGAAGCCGATGCGGGCGATCTCGGGCATGACCTGCTCCAGGGCCTTGGCCGCGTTGGTGGAGGTGAGCACGATGTTGTTCATAGCCGACCTGGTCTTGCGCAGGTCGGTGGCGTCGGACCCCGGCACCGCGTCCAGGACCGGCTGGCTGTTGGTGACGGCGTGCACCGTGCTCATGCCGGCGGTGATCATGTTGCGGGTCAGATCACGGGCCAGGAGCGGGCGCATCATGTGGGCCAGAGCAGTGGTCGTGCAGGAGGCCGCCGACACGATCTTGTGCTTGCCCGGATCGAAATCGAGGTGGTTGATCCCGTGGATAAGGATCGCCGAGTCATCGGGAAGCGGGACACCTTGCAGCTTGCTCTTGAACGGGGAACTGAGCACGACCGCCCGGGCTCCGGCGTCCAGATGGCCGCGGAGCGCCCCCTTCGCCTTCCAGCGGATCGGCGTGCGGGTCGCGGAACTTGCCCGTGCAATCCACCACCAAGGTCACGCCGTACTCCCGCCAGGGGATGTCCTTGGGATCGCGAGCCTGTCGGAGGAAGGTGATCTCCTTGCCGTGGACCTTTGCGCAGCCCGCGGGCCTCGTCGACCACCTGCATGTCGGGCTTGCCCTTGTGGCCGCCCAGGAAGCGGTGGAGCGGGCCGTAGGTGCTGTCCTTGCCGAGGTACTCGAGCACAGACTGCAGGGAGGTACCGACCGGACGACCCACGTTCACCACGAAATCATCGAAGTCGTCGTGAGCCAGGTGATACCAGAGGGTCAACTTGCCGATGCGGCCAAGTCCGTTGATCCCCAGCGTCCGTGGAGCACTCATCGCATGATCCTTTCTCGTGTCGCCGGCCTCTCTAACACTACCACCGGCCCCGACCCGCTTCACGTGTCTCCCGGCCGTGTCGTACCGGATGATGGAACACCTGTTCTACTGGCGGAACGTGGTCGCGGCCGTCTCTCCGCACCGCCTCCACTCGTGTTACTGCTGCAATACGCGGGAAACGGTGGGTATGCGGCCCAAGAAGATGTTGCCCGTGCGACCGTCGATGGAGAGCCAATCCCCGGTCCTAAGTTCGTGGCCGGCAAGCCGGGCCACTCCCCGGTGCTCGTCCACATCCAGCGATCGGCAATCGACCACGGCGGTCTTGCCCAGCCGCTTGGCCGTCACCGCCGCGTGAGAGGTCGCGCCACCGCGGGCGGTGAGCAACCCCGACACCTGAGTGATCATGGCTATGTCTTCGGGCACCGTATCGGGGCGGAGCAGCACGATGGGGTCTCCGGGCCTCTCGGCCATCAGCTTGTCGATCTGCCTGACATCTGACCGCCACCCGGCCCGAGTAGGCGCCGCCCGCCACCCCCATGCCCACTGCGACGGGCGGTCCGAAGCCGCGGGACGAGGTGTCGAAGTAAGGGGAGTCCTTGGTCTGCTCCTGGACCATGGCCCGCTTCTGCAGGATGTAGAGGTCCTTGGGTGAATCCGACTCGAACGTGAACTCGATCTCCTGCGGATCGTGCTCGCGCAGACCCACCAGGTCTCTCGCCACTTCGAGGAGCGCTTGATACACCGTGGGGTGGTCCTTCTCGAGAGAGTGCTCCAGGCCCTGATAGGTGGGGCTGCCCAGCCGCTGAGCCTCCGACACCGGCAGGGGGAACACCAGCCCGGCCACCAGGTCCTCGCCCTGGCTGCGGGCGGTGAAATCCCCGAACAGTCGCACCTGGCTGCTGTAGGGCTCGAGCGGGTTGCGCGTGAACGTGACTCCCGAGCCCGACTCCTTGCTCAGGTTGCCGAACACCATCCGCTGCACGACCACAGCCGTACCCCACTCTTCGGCCACCCCCAGGTAGGTGCGGTAGAGCTTCGCCTCCGGCGAATCCCAGGAACCCAGGACCTTGCGGATGCAGCTCATCACCTGGCGGAAGGGGTCGTCGGTGTAGCGGACTCCAAGTTCCCGGCCGCGCGCCTTGTAGGCGAAGGCCATCTCGCGCATGTGTTCGGGCAGGAAGTCCGACTTGCGCTCCATGCCGTACCGGGTCTTGAAGTCCACCATGATGGCGTCGAAGACGTCGCGGTCGATGCCCGCGGCCATCGCCCAGGTCTGTAGGAAGCGGCGATACGAATCCCAGGCGGCCCACTCGAACCCAGGTTTGCGCGAGAGCGCCTCGGCGAGATGGTCGTTCAGCCCCACGTCGACGAACGTGGTCATGAGGCCGGGCATGGAGATGGCGGCGCCGGAGCGGATCGAGAGGGTGAGCAGCCTGCTGGGGTCGCCCAGCCTCAGTCCCGTTCTCCTTCTCCAGATCGCCGATGGCCCTGCGGACTCGCTCCACCGTGTCGTCGAAGAGGGGGCGGTGGGCCATGGCCGGCATGGCGCTGAAGAGCTCCGTGGAAAGAATGAAGCCCTGCGGCACCCGATGCTTGTAGGCGGCCATCTGCTTGAGCCCCAGTCCTTTGAAGCCCAGGGTCCTCTGATCGTCGGTGTGGGGATCCGCCTTGTGGATGCGCGAGACCAGACGCTCGGGGTCGTAGTTCATCATGCGGGTGAGAGCGTGGTTGCTGAGCTTCTCGGTGAGCATGGATATCTGCCGGAGCACGGTGGACATATAGCGGTCGAGCGACTGCATACCAAGTGCCGAGACCAAGACCTCGCGCAGCACCATCTCGGCCACGGCGTCGATGGACATGGATCGCGCGATGCACTGACGGGGGTCGTGCTTGAGGACGGTGTGCAGCACCTGGTCGTGACTCAGGATCGAGGTGCGGGAGAGCTCCGTCACCGACCCCATGAAGAACTGGAACACATTCTGATACTGGTGGAAAGTGAAGTTATGGCTGCTGAAGCTGGACTCGAGCAGGCGCAGATTGGCCGCCCAGGTTGCGCGAGTCGACCCCGTCGGTGGCCAGGGCGCGTTCGAACCGCCGGATTGCCGCCGCTGTGCGGCGCAGCGTGTCCCTAGTGACGTAGGGCTCGATGCTTCGAGAGACCAGGTCCTCGAGCAGGACGGCTACCAGCCGCTCCACCCGGAACGAGAGTCCCAGGGCGTCGAACTTGGGCTCCGCGTAGTTGCCGTACATCGAGGGTATGCCCGCGGCAATGTGCCGTTTTTGGTAGATGTTCTCAACGGCCACCGAAGGGGCCGGGACTGAGGATGATCCTCTGCAGTTCCTCGAGCAGCGTGAGAGAGGCGTCGAGCAGCCGGTCCCTGGTGGCCCATCCGGGCTTGGTGGTCCAGCCTTTCAGCGCCTTGAGCGAAGCGGTCTCGCGTCTTGACGTCCAGCTGCAGTCGGTGGCTGACCGCTGCTCCGATGTTGTCGGTGGACAGCGAGTACTTCTCCGCGAGCAGTTGGTGGGTGCGGACCATGAGGGCCACCCGGCGGCGAGCCGTCCTGTGCAGCTCTTCGCCGTCGGGGAGCGCGTCGAGCCGCTGCGCCAAGGCCTCCGGTGTCGACTTGCCAACTGGTCGAGCAGCGTCTTGACTTCGGCCGCACTCGGACGCTTGGCTCGCGGCCTGGCTGACCCCGATAGGGCGTGGCGTAGCTCGTCGAGGACCGCGTGGGGCCCGACCGCCCACTCCTTCTCGCCGCATACGGCGTTCCAGGTGTTGGGGGAGAGATAGGGCCGCAGACCGGCCGGATCGAGGGTCACCCAGTAGGTCAGCACCTCACGGCTGAAGTCGACCAACCGGTTGGACGACTCGGCGTGCGACTGCTTGCGCAGGAAGTGCATGAGCGTGTCGCGGCGTCCGCAGATCTCGTCCAGCTCGGTCGACACTGCCCGCAGCTCACCCTCGGCTCCCACGTCGTTGAAGTAGATGGGGAACGCGCGCAGCAACTGCTTGGCCACGAAGTAGATGGGCCGGATATCGGCGTTGAGGAACCGGGTGACTTCGCGCTGGAAGAGGTCGGTGTCGGCGATGTAGACGCCGCCCAGCCGCAACTGCACGTTGAGCGCCGCCGCTAGGCGCTCGTAGAGCGCGGGGTTGGACTCGATGATGTGCATCCAGCAACGGATCTTGGGGAGATGGTACTGGTTGACGACGGTCTCCCACTCGTCGGTGGCTCCCTGGATCTCCGGATACTGGAACTTCCACGAGAGGACGTCCTCGATGAGATGGTCGGCCCCGGCCACGTTGCCCGCCTGCCCGATGGCCACCCCGATGGCTTCGTAACATTGGAAGCGCATCAGCAGAAACTGGTTGTCGCGCAACCGGAAGAAGCGGGTGAGGCGGGAGAGCAGCCGGTCCACGTCCATGTGACGCTCGGGGCTCATCATCTGGCGGACGACCCCCAGCAGGTCGACCATGACCTCGTTCTGCCGGTAGCCGAGAGTGTCGTCTTTGAGGAAATAGAGGCAAACGGCGAACCGGTCCTCGATGTCGTCTATCCGGAAGATCTGATCGATGGCTCGATCGAGCAGGGTGGAAAAAGCTGGAAGATCGGGGGACAGAAGCTCCGTGCTCGAGGCTCCTTCGGCGCGCGCGCTGAGCTCAGTCATGGCCTTCGGACCCAATCCCTCGAAGCGCTCTGCTACCAGCGCGGGGTGGGTGAGCTCCGCTTCCCCGGATACGGCCCAGGCAGGCAGGGGCAGGCGGTCGGCGAGCAGGCGATAGCCGAGAAGGAGCAGAGCTCGGAACAGAGCCGAGAACGATGGGCGCGATGGCGGGGCGTTTGACGGCATGTCTCATCAGGCCGTGGATGAGCGTGTCGCGTTCGAGGAACGCGAACTGCTGCAGGGGAAGCTCCCGCTGAAGGGTCTCGGCTACCGTGCGCAGAGGCTCGTCGTAGGCATCCGCGTGCGGTCCTGACAGGACGCTCGTGCACCAGGTGATGAGCTGGCGTAGCAGCAGCGAGGTCTGCTGAGTGGTGAGCGGGGTGTCGAGGAGGTCGAGCACCAACTCGGAGAGCAGCGTGAACGACTGCGTCCGGTCAGGAGACCGCTCGAAGTAGTTCCAGTTGCGCAGCAGGATGGTCTGGAAGCCGTCGATGAGAAGATCGACATTCCTGAACGAGTGGAAGTATTCGTTGAGGGTCTCGACCAGCGGCATTCGCACCCCGTAGTAGCCCTCGACGGCCTGCACCAGGGGCAAATAGCGCTCGGGGATGACCACGTGTTGAGCGGTCTTCCCGATGTTGGCCCTGAGAGCGTCGGAATCGACGGGTATCTGAGTGTCGATGGGATCCATCATCGCTCCGGCTCGTCATCCCGGCGCTCGGTGGCCTCGGCGTCCTCCAGCCCGCTCTCTTCGCCGGTGTCGAGCCTGGTAAGGAGCACCCGGGAGATGCGCATGCCGTCCACCTCGGTCACCCGGGCATGGTAGTCGCCCACCTGCACCTCGTCGCCCTCCCGGGGCCGGCGCTGCAACTGCTCGAACACCCGCCCTCCGAGCGTGGGGAAGCCCTCCTCGGGCAGCTGGAGTCCGAGGGCTTCCTCGAGGTCGTCGATCCGAGCCCCTCCGTCGACGGAGTAGCTGCCGTCACTCCGCTCTTCTATCTCGGGGCCTCCATGTCGAACTCGTCCTGCACCTCGCCGATGAGCTCTTCCACCACGTCTTGGATGGTGACGATGCCTGCGGTGCCGCCGTGCTCGTCCACCACGATGGCCAGCGGGGTCCGGGTGCTTTGGAAGCGATGGAGCGCCACCTCGATGTTGGAGGTCTCGGCGATGAACCCGATGGGCCGCAGCAGGCGGCGGAGGCTGCTGTTGTGCGGTGCCCGGTAGAGGTCCTTCACGTGGATGTACCCGACGACGTTGTCGACGTCCTCCTCGAACACCGGGTAGCGGGTGTGGTTGGTCTCGGCGATCTCCTCGATGGCCGCGCCCACGCTTAGCGATGTCGGCAGAGCGGCCATCTCCGTGCGGGGGACCATGATGTCGGTGACGTCACGGTCGCCGAAGGTGAGGGCTCGGCGCATGAGGGTCTGCTCGACCTCGTCGATATGCCCCACTTCCTGGCTCGCCTCCAAGATCATGCGCAACTCCTCCTCGGAGTGGGCCAGATCGCGCTCGGATGCCGGCTTGATACGGAACAGATGGAGGATTCCGGCAGCCGAGATATACATGAGCCAGGTGAGCGGTCGAGTGATCACGTAGAACCACCGCAACGGCAGCGCGATGAACAGCGTGGCTCCTTCGGCTTTGCGGATGGCCACCGACTTGGGCACCAACTCGCCGAAGATGATGGTGATGAAGGTTATGAACACGAAGGCGATGATGGCGGCGGCGGTCTGGTTGATGGCCAGATCGAAGATGTGAGTGAAGGCGGATGCCCCCAGCCAGCCCAGGCCCAGGCTGGCGACTGTCACACCCAGCTGGGTCGAGGAGAGATAGGCGTCCAGATGGTTGACGATGTGGTCGGCCACCCGGGCCCGTTTGCTCCCCAAGGCCGCCAGCTCCGCCACACGGGTGTCGCGCACCTTGACGATGGCGAACTCGGATACCACGAAGAAGGCGTTGACCAGCACGAGGAGGATGACGCCGATGACCTCGAGTATGGTCGTACTCATCGCCGGCCTTCCCGGGGATCGGGCTCGAAGGAGGTGCGGAGACTGGAGTCGTCAGACATGTCCATTTCTGCTACAGATAAGGATAGCATGGGTTCGTTCGCAGCCAGCCTATGGCGACTGCACCCAGCCGCCTGGCCTCGTCGCCCCGCATGGCCGCTTTGCGCGGCGGTCACGCTGGCGATGGCCGCGGCGTCGTCCTAGTCGTTCTGGGCTTCGAACGCCTTCATGACCGGCTTGAGGATCGCCCAGGCTTCCTCGGCAGTCTCGACGTAGGACACGATCTCGGCATCGGCGGGTGCGATGACCCCCTCCTCCACCATGGCCTGGAAGTCGATGATCCGCTCCCAGTACTCCCTGCAGAAGAGCAGCACCGGAATAGGCTTGATCTTGTGGGTCTGGATGAGGGTGAGGACCTCGAACAGCTCGTCCAGGGTTCCATAGCCGCCCGGAAAGACCACTAGCGCGATGGCCCGCAGGAGAAAGTGCATCTTGCGGATGGCGAAGTAATGAAAGTTGAAGCACAGGTGGGGAGTGATGTAACGATTGGGCGCCTGCTCGTAGGGAAGGACGATGTTGAGGCCGATGTTGTCGGCCCCGATGTCGTGAGCGCCCCGGTTGGCGGCCTCCATGATGCCGGGCCCGCCCCCGGTGACCACGACCACGCTGTCACCATCGGGCCGGAGTACGCAGGTGCCGTTGGGAGTGCGCTCTTCCTGGGCTGCGCAGATCAGTCGAGCCAGGCGCTGGGCCTCCTCGTAGTAGCGGACCTTCTGGACGAGACTCCGGATGGTCCGCAGCTGTCGTGCCGCCTCGGGGTCGTCGGGGTCCGCTGCTACACGGCGCTCGGCCGCCTCAAGGCGCCCAGCCGCGTCCTCAGGTGCAGGGACGCGGGCGCTGCCGAACACCACCACCGTCGCCGCGATGCCCCTGTCCCGCATGAGGAGGTCGGGCTTGAGAAACTCGAGTTGGAGTCGCGTGCCGCGCAGTTCGTCCCGCATGAGGAATTCGGGATCCTCGTAGCTCAGGCGGTAGGCCGGCGAAAGGGTCTGCGGGGTCTCGGGGTCTAGGAGGGAGTGGAGCCGGTCCTGATGCGCAGACGGGAACGGCCTGGCTGCCGTCCTCGCCGGCCCTGTCGGTCGCGCCCCAGGAGCGCGGCGCCGCGGGTCCGTGCCCGACGCTTCGCTCTCGGTGTTCTTGCCTTCGTCTTCCAGTCGGTCCACAGCGACACCCCTTTCTCGGGGCCGATCAGTTCTTGCGGCGCTCTCCGCCCGACACCGGGACGGCCCCGCCGGGACGTCCCAGCCCCGCCAAGCGGCCGGTTTCCCGCTAGGAGTCCTGCTCCTTGCGTCTGTCGACCACCCGCTGCGCCTTCCCTTCGACGCGCTCGATCGAACCGGGTTCTTTGAACGTGATCCCCACGTTGATACCGATGATGTCCTTGATGTTCTTCTGGATGTTGGACCTCAGAGCCACCATCTTCTCGTGCTCGGCGATGGTGGTGACGTCGTCCATGGACAGGATGGCCTCGGACACCTCGTGGTAGAGGTCCGGCTTGATCTCAACCTGCACTTCCATGTTGTCCATGGCTCCCTTGCGGGTGACGATCAGCCGGTAGTGCGGCTCCACCTGCGGCGACATCAGGAGCACCGATTCCACCTGGCTGGGGAAGACGTTCACCCCGCGGATGATGAGCATGTCGTCGGTGCGGCCGGACACCCTGCCCATGCGGGCGTTGGTGCGTCCACAGATGCAGGGGTCGGTTCTCAGGCTGGTGATGTCGCCGGTGCGGTAGCGGATGAGCGGGAAGGCCTCCTTGGTGAGCGTGGTGATCACCAGTTCGCCCATCTCTCCCTCCGGAAGGACCTCGCCGGTCTCGGGGTCGATGATCTCGGGCAGGAAATGGTCGTCGTTGAGGTGCAGCCCGTCCTGAGCGTCCACGCATTCGCAGGAGACTCCGGGGCCGATGATCTCGCTGAGGCCGTAGATGTCCACGCCCTTGATGTTCCACTTGGCCTCGATATCGCGGCGCATGCCCTCCGACCAGGGTTCCGCCCCGAAGATGCCCACCTTGAGCGGGAACTTGGTCACGTCCACGCCGAGCTGCTGGGCGACGTCGTACAGGTAGAGCATGAAACTGGGCGTACAGCAGATGATGGTGGTGCCGAAGTCCTCCATCAGCATGAGCTGGCGCTGGGTGTTGCTCCCCGAGATGGGGATGACGGAAGCGCCGAGCAACTCCGCCCCGTAGTGCATGCCCAGGCCTCCGGTGAACAGGCCGTAGCCGTAGGCCACCTGGACCACGTCGTCCGCCGTGCCCCCCGCGCCGGCGATGGTGCGGGCGGCAACGTTGGCCCACACGCCGATGTCGTTCTTGGTGTAGCCCACGGTGGTCGGCTTGCCCGTGGTGCCGGACGACGCGTGGATGCGGACCACGTCCCTGAGCGGGGTCGCGAACAAGCCGAAGGGATAGTTGTCCCGCAGGTGATACTTGCGGGTGAAGGGCAGGCTGGGAAGATCCGCCAGGCCGCGGACCTTGTCGGGCGCGATGCCCGCCTCGTCGAAGAGCGATCTGTAGAAGGGGACCCGATCGTACACACGCTTGGCCAGGGCGACGAGGCGCTCGCTTTGCAGCTTCTCGAGATCCTTGCGGTCCATGCACTCGTGTTCGCGGTCGAAGATCATCTGCGGGTACCCCTAGCCTTGAAAGTTATGCAGCGGCATTGCATGGCGAAAGGCGCGAGGCAATGCGGGGGAATGGTATAGGCGGGGCGCGGCAGCGTCAACCGCGGGGCGTGGGCTGGGCATAGGATCACGTTCCGGCCAGGAAGGCCCGGTGGCAGGCGATCTCTCCGGCCGGTTCTTCCTCGCCGAAAGGCAGGCAAAGGACGTACTCGTCCGGCACGCCGGGCCAGGTGACCTTCGGGCAGTTCCTGAAGCCGAAGCGGCGATAGAGATCAGGATCGCCGACGAGGACGCATCCGCAGGCATCCCGCGACCGGATGATCTCGAGGCTCGCCTCGATCACCGCGCCGTCCACCTCCGCGACCAGCGACAGCGCCAGGGCGTCGTCCGCCCTCAAGGCGTCGATGATGAGGGGCTCCGTGCCGCTCGAGTGCGGGCCGGCGGCGAAGGCAAGGCGCACGAGTTCGCGGATGGCGTCGATATCTGCTGGCTGTTCCAGACGGACCTCGGTCATTCTCCCAGGCTAGCAGCAGTCGTTCCTTCTGAACACACCCGGCGTCCCGCTGTAGCCTACGGCGCGCTGTCGGCGGCCGAGGCCTGCTGCTAGTCTTGCTGGAGAGCCGACCTCGGGTTGCTGCGGCTCCTGACTCCGAGAATCACGCCATACTACTGACCCTCACGCGGAGGTGACCGGTCTGATGGAGAGACCCTCGTGGGACGACTATTTCTTCCAGGTCGCCGATACCGTCTCCAAGCGAGCCACTTGTGACCGCGGGAGAAGCGGATGCATCATCGTCAAGGACAGGAGGATCCTCGTCACCGGCTTCGTCGGTTCCCCCTATGGCTTTCCGCATTGTGACGAGGTCGGGCACCAGATGAAGCGCCTTGTCCATGAGGACGGTCGGATCACCGAACACTGCATGCGCACCTTGCATGCCGAGCAGAATGCCATCTGCCAGGCGGCCAGACTGGGTATCTCGCTGGAGGGCGCCACTCTGTATACCAGGATGACGCCTTGCCGCACGTGCGCGATGCTGATCATCAACTGCGCGATCAAGAGCGTGTTCTGCGAGAGGAGATACCAGGCGGCCGACGAGCCGGAGGCCATGCTTCTGCAGGCCGGGATCCCCCTCACGTACAAGTTCGACGAAGTGCAGCGGTATTAGGCCCACACACGGTCATCCAACAGCCTCACCGGCCAGCCAGTGGCTGCTCCGCGCGGCATATGAGGATGGAGAACTGGTCATTTGACCAGGCGCAAGACCCATCACATGACTGTGGGCTCTCGGGGAGAGCCGAAGGATGCTGAGCACGGGGACGTGGGGTCAAGAGCCGAGATCACTCAACCAGAAGTGGGGGGACGATCATGATGAGCACCGAGCGAGCCGTCGCAAGGGTCACGGGAGTACTGTTCATCGTCGCGACGGCAGCCAGCCTGCTGAGCATCGCCTTCTTGGGATCGGTAGGCAGCCCGGACTATCTCACCGACATGGCTGCGAACGAAGGCCAGGTGACAGCAGGCGTGCTTGTTCGTTTCATTGCGGCGTTCGCGTCCGCCGCCATTGCCATCTCGCTCTATCCGGTTCTGAGGAGATACCGTCAAGGTCTGGCTCTGGGCGCAGTCGGTTTCAGGCTCATCGAGGGGACGTTCTATACGCTCGGCGCAGTCAGCGTCCTACTGCTGCTGACGCTGAGCCAGGAGTTCGTGGCGGCCGGCGCCGTCGATCCGACGTATTTCAGTCAGTCGGGGACGCTTCTGAAGGCGCTCGACGACTGGGCCGGGCTTGCGGGAATACTCGCCTTCTACCTGGGCGGCCTGCTCTACTACCGTGTCTTCTATCAGACCCGGCTGGTTCCTCGATGGTTGGCGGCTTGGGGCGTTGGCGGAGTGATCTTGGGTGCAGCGGCGGCCCTGCTGGTCATGTTCGGCGTCACCGGTTCGATGTCTCCGGTGCAGATAGCTCTGAATGCCCCCATAGGCCTGCAGGAAATGGTTCTGGCGGTATGGCTGATCGTCAAGGGCTTCAACACATCGGCCGCGACGTCCGGTAGCAGCGTGCATGCCGGGGGTTCTGCGGAGGCCGCGCTCGCTTGATCGCCGGCGGATAGGGGGATCGTCATGAAAGCCATCATCTGCCCCAAATACGGCCCACCCGAAGTCCTGCGACTCGAGGACGTCGCCAAGCCTGTCCGGGCGAAGGATGAAGTCTGCATCAAGGTGCACGCGACGGCGGTGACGGCAAGCGACATATTCATTCGCGGCAGCCAGATACCCACCCGATTCCTGATTCCTATGCGATTGATGCTCGGGCTGACGAAGCCGCGGAAATCCATCATCGGCTTGGTGCTGGCGGGAGAGATCGAATCGATCGGCGCCGACATCAGGAGATTTAAGCCCGGCAACCAAGTCTATGGTCTTACGGGCTTCGGGCTTGGTGCTTACGCCGAGTACAAGTGCATGAAGGAAACGGACTCCAAGCACGGATGCTTGGCGCTGAAACCCGCGAATCTCACCTACGAAGAGGCCACCGCGGCCGCCTATGGTGGGCTCTTGGCACTGCAGTACACGGCGAGGGGGAACATCCAGGCCGGGCAAAAGGTGCTCATCTACGGGGCTTCCAGCACATCGGGGACTACGGCCGTGCAGTATGCCAAGCACCTGGGGGCGGAGGTCACGGCGGTATGCAGCACGGCGAATCTGGAATTGGTGAAGTCCCTGGGGGCCGACCGGGTGATCGACTACACCAAGGAGGACTCTCCGGGGCCGGGCACCCAGTTCGACTTCATGCTCGACGCGGTCGGCAAGATCAAGACCTCCGGGCTGAAGGTGGAATGCAGGAAGGCGCTCGTCCCCGGGGGCGCCTACGCTTCCATCGACGATGGCAGTCTCCTGCTGGACTCCCGGCGACTGGACCTGATGAGGGAGCTGGTCGAGGCGGGCCACATCAGACCGGTCCTCGACAGATGCTATCCGTTCGAGGAGATCGTCGAGGCCCACAGATACGTGGGGGCCGGGCACAAGAGGGGCGGCGTGGCGATCACGGTGGGCCACGGAGACTGGACTTGAGCCCGGCCAAGAGCCGGCTTACACCTTGAAGGCCGAGGGACAGACATCCTGCAGCAGGCAGTCTCCGCAACGGGGGCGTTTGGCGTCACACACGGCGCGCCCGTGCTCGATCAGCAGATAGGTGAGCTGGAACCAATCCTCGCGGGGCACGATCGCCATGAGTTCGCGCTCGATCTTGTCGGCGTTTGTCGAGGTGGCGAGACCGAGCCGCTGACTGAGGCGGCTGACGTGGGTGTCGACGGCGATGCCGGATTCGGGGTCGGCGGCGTAAGCCTGGGGATGCGCGTTGCCGAGAACGATGTTGGCCGTCTTGCGCGCAACGCCGGGCAGAGTCAGCAGTTCGGCCATGCTCGCCGGCACCTCGCCGCCGTAGTCGGCCAGTATCCTCTGGGCTGCCCCGATGATGTGCTTGGTCTTGTTGCGGAAGAAGCCGGTGGGCCGGATATCGAGCTCGAACTCGGCTGGGTCGGCGGAAGCGTATTCGGCGACGGCCCGGTACTTCCTGAAGAGCCGAGCCGTCACCTGGTTGACCATCTTGTCCGTGCACTGGGCCGAGAGGATGACGGCGACCAGAAGCTCCCAGTCGCTGCCGAAATCGAGCACGATACCTGCCTGGGGATACTCGCCGCGCAGGCGGGCGATGATCTCTGTCGCGTGGGCCGCACACCTGTCCGCGGTCCTCACCGGGTCGCTCGTCGCCGCTGGACCGCCGCCGCCGGCCGAGGTCGCGGTCTTCTTCGAACGGGTTGCCATAGCTCCTCCCCTGCGTCGCGGTGGGCCCTCTGAATCATACGGCACCCGGCGGGTGCGGCACCGGACGCCGGCGGGCGCCCTGGCGGTGTTGTTCGGTCTGCCCGGCTTGTCTACAATGGGCCTGCATAATGAGGCTGCATATCAGCGATCCGGTGATCAAGGGGGTTGCTTTGGACTTCTACCAGGGAACGGTGCTGCGGGTCGACCTGAGTTCTTCCACCGCGGTAGCCGAACCTCTCAACATGGACTGGGCCGAGCGCTACTTGGGAGGCAAGGGCCTGCTGCTCCGGTACTTGTGGGAACACGTGCCACCGAGAGTCGACCCCTGGTCGGCGGAGAACCCGGTGATCCTGATGACCGGTCCTTTTGCGGGCACCAATGTGAGCACCGCCTCCCGCTTGGTGGTGGGGGCGAAGAGCCCGACGACCGGCATTCTTGACGACAGCTACGCCGGGGGATCCTTCGCTCCAGAGATGAAGTTCGCCGGTTACGACGCGATCATCATCACCGGGAAGGCAGCGGAGCCGGTGGTCGTGTGGATCAAGGACGACAAAGTGGAGTTCATCCCTGCCGCCGAGAAGTACTGGGGCCTCAAGACCTCGGATATCGAGGCCGTACTGCGAGACGACCTCGATGAGCATGCCAAAATCCTCTCCATCGGTCCGGCCGGGGAGAACCTCATCCCCTGGGCCTGTCTCAGCACCGACCAGTTCCACAAGGCCGGCCGGGGCGGTCACGGCGCTCTCTTCGGCTCCAAGAACCTCAAGGCGGTGGCCATCCGCGGCACCGGCTCGGTCAAGGTCGGTGACGCTCGCGCCTTTCTGGCCGACATGCGGCGTATCCACAAGGAGCACGTCCTCACCGACTTCAACCTGTGGGCCAACGAGGAAGGCACGCCCATCCTTGTCGATCCCATGAACGGGGCTGGGGTTCTCCCCACCCGTAACTGGTCGAGCGGCACGTTCGAAGGAGTGGCGGAGATCAACTCCGAGGCTCTGCTCAAGGTCAAGGTGGCCAACCGCGCCTGCTACCAGTGCGCGCTGGGCTGCCGGCAGGTGCACGACGCCGGCGGGGTCAAGTGCGAAGGACCCGAGTACGAGACCATCGCCCTGTGCGGCGCCAACTGCGGCGTGGGCGACCTCGAGGCGCTCATGCGCTTCAACCAGGAGTGCGACGAATGGGGTCTCGACACCATCTCGTCCGGAGCGGTGGTGGGTCTGGCCATGGATATGACCGAGAAGGGCATCGCCGACTTCGGCATGCGCTTCGGGCCGGGCGACGGCTATCTGGAGGCGCCCGGGCTTATCGCCCAACGGAAAGGGACCGGCGCCGACCTGGCGCTCGGAACCCGTGGTCTCGCCGCCAAGTACGGGGTGCCCGACCTGGCGATGGAGACCAAGAACCTCGAACTCCCGGGTTACGACCCCCGGGGGGCCTTCGGTATGAGTCTCAGCTACGCCACCTCCGACCGGGGCGGCTGCCACATGCGCACCTACTCCATCGCGGATGAGGTGCTCGAGGGCACGCGCCCGCCGGACAGCCTGGAAGGCAAAGCCGAGCAGGCCATCAAGGGCAACGTGGACAACGGGTTCATAGGCCAGAACTTCAGCTCCATCAAGTTCAGCGGCATCTACTGCGATTTCTGGGCGGTCAATCCCGATCAGCTCTGCCAGATGTTCAAGCACGTGTGGAAACGGGAGTTCACCGAGGACGAGATCATGCTCATGGGTGAGCGCATCTGGAACTTGGGGCGTCTGTTCAACCTGCGCGAGGGTGTGGAGCCGGATACGTTGCCGAGGAAGCTCCTTGTGAGCGAGTCGGCCCTTACGGAGGGTCCGGCCGCGGGCAAGGCCATCGGCGAGGAGGCCTTCATCGCCGCTGTGCAGGAGTACTACGGGTTGCGGGGCTGGGACGAGCGCGGGGTGCCCACCGAGGCCAAGCTGGCCGAGGTGGGCGTGGACGTCCGCCTCTAGGCGCCGAGAACCCGCGCGAGAAAGGGATATCCCATGCCACACGTGATGATCAGCAACAAGAAGTGCACCGGCTGCCACATGTGCGAACTGGCCTGCTCGGCATGGCACGAGGGCGCCTACCGGCCTTCGGTGGCCCGGCTGTTCGTCGAGGTCAATCCCACCACCACCGCGGTGAGAGGACACACCTGCCTGCAGACCGCCTGCGCCAAGTGCGAGGAGGTCTGCCCGACCGGGGCCATCGGACGGCATGAGATCACCGTGAACGCCGAGGGACTCGACCCGGTGAGCGGTCTGGTCTTGAGGGTGGACGAGGACCTCTGCACCAATTGTGGCTTGTGCTACGACGTCTGTCCTCAGGGCGTGATCCACGAGCATCCCGAGCGGGCGGTCGCCTACAAGTGCGATCTGTGCGACGGGACGCCGCAGTGTGTTGCCTTCTGCCAGAACCCGCATGTGCTCGCGGTGGACGTGCGGCAGAGCAAGATCGAGAAGGTGGGGGCGCCGGCGTAGCCGGCGCCGGGACGGGCCACGGGCGCGCCACAGCCGCGCGCCGTGGCACCGCGAGTGGAGGGCGGTCTTGGCGCGAGCAGTCATCAAGCTTCCCCCGGGAATAACGGGAACGGATGGGCCATCGACCATGGAATGTGAAGGCGCGGACGTACGCGAGGCCCTTACCGACTGCGTGGCCCGCGAGCCCCGGCTCAAGACCCGGATCTTCCGGGAGGACGGCTCCATCTGGGTGGGCGTGTTCCTGAATGGCCGCAACATCCGGCAGGCCGGGGGGCTCGACTCCCCCCTCGGCGATGGGGACGAGATCCGACTTCTGCCGCCCATCGCGGGAGGATAGGCTTGCTACAATACCGGCGCCTGAGAGGAGGGACATCATCGGCGATACGGCCGTGACGAGAATGGTCGTAGGGATCACGGGAGCTTCCGGGACCATCTACGGGATCCGCCTGCTGGAAGTGCTCCTCCAGGCGGGCGTCCAGACGCATCTGGTCATGACCGACGCCGCCAGACGAGTGGCCGGACTCGAGACCGGTCACGCTCTGGAGGAGATCGAGGCTCTTGCCGCAGTGACCTACCGCAACGACGAGATCGACGCCCCCATCGCTTCCGGCTCGTTCCCTACCATGGGCATGATCGTGGCTCCGTGCTCGATCAAGAGTCTGTCCGCCATCGCCAACAGCTACAACGACGGCTCTGCTGGCCCGGGCGGCCGACGTTGTCCTCAAGGAGAGACGCAAGCTTGTGCTGGTGGTCCGGGAGACCCCGCTGCATCTGGGGCATATCCGCCTCATGGCTCAGGCCACGGAGTACGGCGCCGTGATCCTCCCGCCCATGCCCGCCTTCTACCATCAGCCGCAGACTATCGCCGACCTGGTGGACCAAACGGTGGGGAAGGTGCTCGACCAGTTCGGCCTCGACCACGACCTGTACCGACGCTGGCAGGGCGGCAGTGACAGTCACTCCGGCCGTTGACCTGCGGGAACGGGTCGACCACTACCTTCGGGCCCATCACACGATGACCTTGGCCACCGCCGGTCCGCCGCCGGTCGCGGCGGCTGGGCCCGGAGACTCCGCGGGCGGCCTGCCCGCTAGCGGCGACCGGTCCCGGCGGCTCACCCACGCCGGCTCGCTGCCGAGGAGTGCGCCGGCCCCCACGCCGCCAGCGTCTTCTATGCGGTAGACGACGCTTTCCGCCTGATCTTTCTGAGCAAACCCACCAGCGCGCACGGCCTGCACATCGGCACGAGCGCCCGCGTAGCGGTGACGGTGACCGAGCAGTATGAGGACTGGGAGTCGATACAGGGCGTGCAGCTGTGGGGCACGGCCAAGCGGCTCCGCGGAGTTGCCAAGACGGTCGCCATGGCGGTCTATCTGCGGCGCTTCCCGTTCGTGCGCGAACTCATGGACCAGCCCAGGCTGGCCGACACGATCCGGGCGATCGCGGTCTATAGGGTGGAACCGGAACGCCTGGCCTTCACCGACAACACCACCGGCGTGTTCGGTCGGGAAGTCCTCGACCTCAAGAGCCGATGACCGGTCTGGAGAGCGGGATCCCCACACGGTACAGCGTTCGGCAGGCGAGGAAGGAGCGCCGGAGCCGCCTTCTGCTCTGGACACTGATCGGCGCGGCCTGCGCCGTGATCGTTGTCTTTGTGGTTCTCCTTCTGACGGGAGGCGGAGCATGACCGGCGGCAAGTGGGGCTTTGTGCCGCGAAGCGAGATCGAGGAGCGCATCGGGCGGTTCCAAGCGGCGCTGCGGCAGGCGGGGATCGACCTCGCGCTGATCGTTCAGAACGCCGACCTCTTCTATCTCACCGGCACCCTTCAGCAGGGTCAGTTGCTGGTACCGGCCGCGGGCGAGCCGCTGTTTCTGGTGCGCAAGGATCCCGAACGGGCCCGGGTAGAGTCGGCCATCAGCTGACATCCGCCCGGTCGCCAGCCTTCGGGAACTGCCCGGCGCCGTGGCGGCGATGGGCATCGCCCCCGAGGCCATCCTGGGCATGGAGCTGGATGTTATGCCGGTCAATCTGTTCCGGCGTTACGAGGGGCTGTTTCGGAGCGCAAGCATACGCGACTGCTCGGCCGTCATCCGGCAGGTGCGATCGATCAAGTCGGAGTACGAGCGTGCCCTCATCCGTGAGGCGGCTGAGATCGTCGATCGTGGATTCCGAGCGGCGGCTGAGGTCCTTCGCCCCGGGATGACAGAGCTCGAGCTCAGCGCGATATGTGAAGCCGCCATGCGCGAGGCCGGCAACAGCAACGTCAGGGTGCGGGCCTTCAACGAGGACTGGCCGTTCGGGAACGTCTCGGCGGGGCCGAGCGCCGCACTTGCCGGATACACAGGCAATCCACTGGCCGGTGAGGGAGTGTCGCCGGCGGTGGGGCAAGGTTCCGGATGGCGCCCCATCGGCCGGGGAGAGCCGGTGGTGGTAGACCTGGTGGGGTTCGCCGGCGGTTATCTGGCCGACCAGACCAGGATCATCAGTCTGGGCCCGGTGGCCTCCGAGCTGGCCGAAGCGCATCGCCTGTGCCGGGGGGTCCAGGACCTTCTGCGCGAGACGGCGCGGGCCGGCGCGGCCTGCGGGGATGTCTACAGGAGCGCGAACGACTGGATGACCGAGCAGCTACAGAGCGCCGGTCTCGAAGCCTATTTCATGGGGGCCCCGAACAACCAGGCACCCTACGTGGGCCACGGGGTGGGCCTGGAACTCGACGAGCTACCGGTGCTGGCCCGAGGCTTCAAGACCTTGCTGGAACCTGACCAGGTGATCGCCTGCGAACCCAAGCTCGTCTTCCCCGGCCGGGGAGTGGTGGGAGTGGAGAATACCTGGCGGGTCACTGCGGGCGGCCTGGAGAAGCTCACCTTTTCCCCTGACGATTTGCTGGAACTGTGACCCCGGGCCTGCTCCCGCCGACGCCGCGGACCGAACGCAGACGGCCGGATAAGACGGCCATAAGACCGACCCGCGGCGGTTCCGCGATCGGCCGCGTCATCCTCATGACGCGGCCCCTCTCCGCCGATACACCAAGCATGGACACCTGTGATCTTTGGAGATGTCCAGGCTGCGGCGCGCTCGTCGTTCTGCCGGCGAAGTACCCTCAGCCTGTGGACGTTCTTGAGGAGCGGAAGCTCGACCGGCTTGCCCAAGCATCATGTGGATGCTGGGTGGCTTCGCTTTCGGATCGAGGAGTGATCCGGCTGCTCGAGGCGATTGTCGGCTTCGACCAGGACGTGCCCGAACGCCCGCCCGCCATCGTCGGTCGCGCCGGCTGACTTCGTCCGGACCGGCTGCCACCGGCTGCGGGCCGGCCGAATCCGTCCGGGCGGGCCGACTTCGTCCGGATCGGCGCAGACTATACCCGCGCGGATGACCTCCCCGACTTCTCCCTGATGCTTTCCCAGGTGCCGGCATTGGCCACGTCTCGGGACGTGAGCCAGCCTCTCCGGGCCTCGCCGACGCCCCACCGCAGATTCTCGAAGTCCCCCGTGGCATGTGAGTCGCTGCACACCACGATGCGGGCCCCGAGGGCCGCCGCCCGCCGCGCAGCGGGGGCGGCTAGGTCCAAGCGATCGGCCGAGCCATTGATCTCGAGGAAAGTGCCGGTCTCGACCGCCACCTGGGTCAAGAGTTCCAGGTCGATCTCGTAAGGTTCCCGTCGCCCGATGAGGCGGCCTGTGGGGTGCGCGATGGCGCGCACGAAAGGATTGCGCATGGCCCGGACGAGGCGGTCCATGATCTGCGCCTGTGGTTGGCCGAAGCCGGAGTGGATGCTGGCGGTGACGAAGTCCAGCCGGGCGAGCACCTCGTCGGGCAGGTCGAGCCGCCCGTCGGCCAGTATGTCCACCTCGATCCCCGAGAGCAACTGGATCCCGCCGATCTGGTCGTCGAGGGCCCGGATAGCTTCCTGCTGGGCCATCAAGCGGTCTGGTCCCAGTCCGCCGGTCATGGCCAACGATTGCGAGTGGTCGCAGAAGCAGAGGTATTCGAGACCGCGGTCGCGGGCAGCGAGGGCCATCTGCTCCAACGTCGCTCGGCCGTCGGTCCAGTCGGAATGGACGTGGAGGTCTCCGCGCACCTGAGAGAGGTCCACCAGATCGGGAAGCGAGCCTTCTTCCGCAGCTTCGATCTCCCCCTGATCCTCGCGCAACTCGGGAGGGATGTAGCTCAGCCCCACCAGGCCGTACACCTCGGCCTCGGTGGCGCAAGGGATGAGGCGGCCCGATTCGAGATGCTCGACATGGTACTCGCTGATCTTGAAGCCTCGGCGCTGCGCGTGGCCGCGCAGCGCCACATTGTGGTCGGCACTGCCGGTGAAGTGCTGCAGCAGGTTGCCGTATGACGTTCGGAGGAACGATCCGCAGGTCGACGCCAAGGCCCGTGTACGTGGCGCCGGCCAGCTTGGTCTCGCCCTGGGCCTCCACCCGGGCGAGCTCGGGCAGGGAGGCGAACGCGGCCATCACGGGCGCCGGGTCGGTGGAAGCGACCACCAGATCGATGTCGCGCACCGTCGCCCGGCAGCGGCGCAGGCTGCCGGCGAAGTCGGCCGTGGCCACCTGGGGCAGCTCGCGCAACGCCGCCACCAGCCGGGCGGCCTGCGGTTCCACCACCGCGCGCAGGCGGCGGCCCCGATCCGGGCCCGCCGCCGCGGCGGTCCAGGTCTCGATGGCCCGCAGGATGTTGCCCTCGGTCTTCTCTCCCATGCCGGGCAGCCCGCGTAGCCGCCCTTCGCCGGCGGCCTTCTCCAGATCGCGGATGTCGGCCACTCCTGCGCTCTCCCACACGAAGCGCGTCTTCTTGGGCCCCATCCCTGGAAGCCGCATCACCTGCAGCAGTCCCTCTGGATAGTCGTTCGCGCAGCCTGGCCAAGAAGGCGATATCCCCCGTGGCGACGTACTCGAGCACCTTGGTCTCGATTGCGTCGCCGACCCCGGGTAGTTGCCGAAGCTCGCCCTGGAGTGCCATGTCGGCGACCGAGACGGGATGGTCGCGGAAGAGGGCGGCGGCTTTCTCGTACGCGATGATGCGGTAGGTCGACTGCCCGTCAAGAGCGAGGTAGTCGGCGATGGTCTGCATGACGTCGGCCAACTCAGCGTTGGATGGTATCCGCGCTCCCTCAGTCGGCACGATGCCCCGGTATCCTCGGCGCCGGACCGCTCGGCCGTGCGAGTTCGATCCGGAAGCAGGTGTGGATGCGCGGGTTGCGGGCGAAATCCGGAGGGATCGTCTGTCGGGTGAGGTCGCGGACGAGGAAGTCCTCGGAGATCGCGGGGTCGAGCTTGAAGCGGCGGAAATTGGTGGAGAAGAGAAGGATCCCTTCGTTCGAGAGTAGCGCTGCGGCCGAGCGGATGAGCCAGGGGTGGTCGCGCTGGATGTCCAGCGTTCCCGCCATGCTCTTGGAATTGGAGAAGGTGGGGGCGTCCAGGAAGATCAGGTCGTAGACAGCCTCACCGGATCGCCCCGGTGAACCCGCCGCTCTGCGGGCCGCAGCCGTGGCTTCTCGGCGGTCGGAGCCTGGACCACCGCCCGCCGCCTCGGACAACCACTCCAGGCAATCAGCGCGGATGAAGCCGTGCCCCGGACCGGAGAGACCGTTGAGCTCGAGGTTGTTCGCCGCCCATTCCATGTACGACCGCGACAGGTCCACGGAGGTCGTCGACGCGGCGCCGCCTGCGGCCGCGTAGACCGTAGCCGAGCCCGTGTAGGCAAACAGATTGAGGAATCGCCGGCCGGGAGCGAGCTCGCGGATGAGCCGTCTCGTCCCTCGATGGTCCAAGAACAGGCCGGTGTCGAGATAGTCGGTGAGATTCACGTAGAACCGAAGGCCGCCCTCTCCCACCTCCAAGAAGGAGCGGATGTCCCCAAGCTTCTGGTACTGATCGGCTCCTCGCTGCGGCCTGCGGACCTTCAGCACGGCGTGGCTCTCCGGTGTGCCGAGCACCTCAGGCACCACGGCCATGACTTCCTTCAGACGCCTTCTGGCCTGCACGGGGTCGACGGACGCCGGGGGCGCGTACTCCTGGACGTGCGCCCAGCCGTCGTAGAGGTCGACGGCCACGGCGTATTCCGGAAGGTCTGCGTCGTAGACGCGGAAGCACGAGACGTTCTCGCGGACAGCCCAGCGTCTCAGATGCCGGAGGTTCTTCTGCAGGCGGTTGGCGAACATCAAAGCCCCCGGGCCGGAAGTCGGCCGCGCGGTCCGCGAACCGTCGCCGGGGTGTCGGCCTTCCGGCGCCCCGTCGTCTGCCCGGCGCCCGGCAGCAGCGGGCTGCCCGCCGCCCCCAGCCGCCCGCCGGCCTCCGCCTCGGCGGGTCGTCTGTCGGTCTGTGCGAACGACGATCCGATGGTGAATACGAGAAGCTTGGCTGCAAGCGGGCCGTTGTAGAGTACGTTGACTCGATGGGCACGAAGACCCAGGTGGGCGCTCAGTTCGGGGTTGGCGGTGAAGACGGCTGCCTGCCAGCCGACGAAGGACTCCTTCAGCTTGGCGCCCAGAGTCTCATATAGGCCGACCAATTCCGTCACTTCTCCCAGCCGCTTGCCGTACGGGGGATTGGTGACCACCAGCCCCGGGGTCGCGCCGGAGGCCGCCCGCGCCGGCGGCCGATGCCGCGGCAGGACCTCCGGGCGATGTCCATGAGACCAGATCACAGACCTCGAACCGGATGCGCCCCGCCAACCCCGCTCTGCGGGCATTGGCGCGGGCCGACCCTAGGGCTCGTGCATCCACGTCGGTGCCGATGATGGGAGGAAGCCGAGTGAGGCCGTCTCGGCGTCGTTCCTCGGCCTCGCTCATCAGCTCCTGCCACACGCGAGGATCGAAGCCCTTCCAGCCCTTGAAGCCATAGTACGGGCGCAGCAACCCCGGGGCGATATCGGCAGCCAGGAGCGCGCCCTCGATGAGGAGTGTCCCCGAGCCGCACATCGGATCCACGAGACCGCCGCCTTGGGCGGCGATGGCCGGCCATCCGGCCCGCATGAGTATCGCGGCTGCCAGATTCTCTTTGAGGGGGGCGTCGCCGCCCTCGAGCCGGTACCCGCGACGGTGAAGGCCTTCCCCGGACAGGTCGATGCTCACGATCGCCTCGGAGGGCGAGAGATGGACGGCGATCCGCACGTCGGGCCGCGCGCGCTCGACCGTCGGACGCCGGCCGGTCCGGGCCCGGAACCGGTCCACCACCGCGTCCTTCACCCGCTGCTCCACGAAGTGCGTGTTGACAGCCGCGAGCGGACCCTGCCGGATGGTAGACGTGGCCTCCACAGCCAGTGTCCCCTCGGCGGCCAGGTGGTCCTCCCAGGGCAGCGAGTGCACTCCCTCGTACAGCTCGTCCAGGTCGGACATGGGGAAGGAGGTGAGATGAAGCAGTACCCGGCTCGCGATGCGAGACCACAGGCAGACCCGGTAGGCCAGGGAGAGAGATCCGGTGAAGCTTACCCCGGCCCGAGTCTCCCGGGCGTCGACGGCACCCAGCGCCCGCAGCTCGTCCAGGAGTAGGCCCTCGGTGTTGCGCGGGCAGGTCGCGAAGAATCGCTGGGCAGGGAGGCTGTCGGTCGGCGCAGGCATGATGGATGACAGTATAGAGGCGGGGCGCTGTGGCGCCCCGCCTCTTCGAATACTGCAGTGGCCGGAGGAGTGGCCTCGTTCGAAGCCGGTCAGACTTTGTCGGCAGGCAACTCCGAGGTGCAGGCCGGGCAGCGGGTAGCAGCCAGCGGGATGGCCGTGTAGCAATAGGGGCAATCCTTGGTAGCCACTTCCGCCGCCGGTTTCTGCGTCTTCATGTAGGCCTTGACCAGGAAGAACAGGACCAGGGCCACGATGATGAACACGATGATGGTATTGATGAAGATACCGTAGTTGATAGTTACCGCTCCGGCCTCCTTGGCTTGAGCCACGGTGTTATACGGACCGACCGGATCGCCCTCGCTGATGACGGCGAACAGGCTGGTGAAGTCGACGCCTCCGAGGGCGTAGCCGATGGCCGGCATGATGATGTCGTTCACCAGCGAGTTGACCACCGCCGCGAATGCGACGCCCAGGATGAACGCCACAGCAATCTGCAGCAGGCTCCCGCGCTCGATGAACTCCCTGAACTCCTTCACCATATGCGTCTCCCCTTTCCTCGGTCGGGTCTATCCAACTTATCCCCAGGCGCCCGCGAGTGACCCGGACGCATCCTGCCAGTAGGGCATCCATACGAGCCCCAAGGAATCCACGGTGATGTCGCTTTTTCGCGGTCGCATGAGGACCTTGTCCAGCGTCTCGGCGCCAGGGTCGCTGCGTTCCTCGAGGGCATCCAGCTCGGATTGGAACTCGGCCTCCAGGTCGGCCCTCTTCTGCTTGACCGACTCGAGGGTCTGTTCCGCGCGCTTGACGTCGCCAGCCTCGTCCATACTACGGCCCACGTCGCGCATGGTGGTGGTCGCCCGGCCGAGGGTGCTGCTGCTGACGGCTTTCCGGCCCAGGAAGGCGCCCATGAGGGTAGCGCCGAGCGAGATGGCTGTCTGCATCTTCCGGCCTTTGGCCTGCTCGGCTTCGCGCTCCACCGCCTGCTGGGCCCGGAGCTCTTGTTGCTCGAGCGTGGCGATCTTCGCCGCGTACTTCTGTCGGAGCTTGTCGCTGGTCGCATCTCGTGCCTCGCGGGCGGCCAACTGCAGCCGAGCGCGGAATTCGCCTTCCGTCTCCCCGGGGTTCGAGGTCATCTTGAAGCCGGGGCTACTGAACAGCTCCACGGTCTGGGTCCGGAAGGCCCAGGAAGAGAAGTCGGATTCCCAGGAACGGTAGGAGCCGAGTTTCGTCATCGCCGCTGGGAGCGGAGCGAGCGTGCCGCCGGGGAAAGGCTCTCGATCCAGGTCTTCGAGGAGTGGCTCGAGCTGTGTGGCCGCCTCCCAATCCACGGCCAAGGCGCTCTCGGGCGCCGGGGCGACGCGGCGGACCTTCGTGGAGTGGCTCGCTCCCGTCTCGGCGCTTACGAAGTTGACCGTTGCTGCCGCCAGGACCCCAGGCCGGTAGACCAGAGCCGCGCCCTGTGGAGTGGATCCTCGCAGGGGCAGATAGAACTGGGGTATCTCGGCGGGGAGATTGGACGGCGGTGCCATGACTGGCGCCGAGGCCGGCGCGGCGGTGGCCCCTGTCGCGGCGGCCGTGGCCGCCGCGCCAGCGGGCGCGGTCCCCGCCGCCGGCGCCGCCGCGGCCACCGGCTGCGCGCTGACGACCGGACGCCGCGGATCCATGAGGACCTTGATCTGCGCCCGAGTCAGCGGCCCAGACAGGTACGACATCACCCAACGAGTCTGGAAGGTGACCGGAGCGTCCTCGTGCACGTTGTACATGAGGAAGATCCGCTTGCCCAGACCGGCGAGCGTCTCCCCCATCTTCTGGCGGTCAAAGCCGGCTTCGGTCCCGGCAGCGACTCCCTCCAGACCCTCGAGCAGCCGGTCCTTGTCACGCTCGGTCTGCAGCCGGCCGATGAACCACGTGCCCGCGTTCGCGAGCCCCTTGTAGTCGAGGTCCACGGGGTTCTGCGTGGCGAGGAGGATGCCTACGCCGAAAGCTCGGGCCTGCTTGAGCAGAGTCAGCAGGGGCCGTTTCGAGGGCGGCTCTGCGACCGGCGGGAAGAAGCCAAAGATCTCGTCCATGTAGACGATGGCTCTCAGGCTACCCGTACCCGGCTGCGCGCGCACCCAGCCCAGCACCTCGTTCAGCAGCAGCGAGACGAAGAACATCCTCTCGGCGTCGGAGAGATGGGCGATGGAGAAGATCGAGACTCGGGCTTTGCCCTCGGCCGTGTACAGCATCCGGCCGATGTCGAGGGGTTCCCCCTCGAGCCAGGTCTGGAACCCGGGGGCGGCCAACAGGTTGTTGATGAGCATGGCCAGTTCGAAGCGCTCCTTGGCCGGATAGAACGACTCGAGGTCGAGCACGCCCACCGTCGCGAAGGGGGGCTTCTGGATCTGCTGGATGAGGCCGGCGAGACTCAGATCGAGGCCCGAAGTCCAGGCGGAGGTGAACAGGCTGGAGAGCAGGATGTGCTCCCGACTCTGGATGGGATCGGCGGCGATGCCGAGGAGGCCCAGAAGGCTGGTCACCGCCGTGCTCACCCGATCCTGCATCGCTTCCTCGTCGGCCTGGATTGCCGGCGCTGGGGCCGACAGCGACTTGAGGATGCTCACCGGCAGGCCCGCACTGGAGCCGGGGGTGTAGATGGTGAACTCGGCGGCCGCCTTCAGACGGGCGATGCGCCCCGGATCCTGGCCCCATTCGGCAAGTCCCTTCGCCCAGGTCTCGGCCTGTTGCTTGGCGAAGTCCTCGGTGGAGAGGCCCTTCTTCGCCGCTTCCTCCGAGTTGACCCAGGGCAGAAGATCCTCAGGCCTGAGGTCCGGGAAGGTCAGCATGAGATCGCCCAGATCACCCTTGGGGTCGATGACGATGGCGGGGATGCCGTCGAGGGCCGCCTCCTCGAGCAAGGCCACGCACAATCCGGTCTTGCCACTGCCGGTCATCCCCACACAGACTCCGTGGGTCACCAGGTCCTTGGAGTCGTAGAGAAGGAGCCCGCCCGTCTCTTTGGTCGACAGGTCGTACTCCCGTCCCAGATAGAACGCCCCCAGCTTCTCGAAGTCTTCCACTGAGAAGTCCCTCCATTCGCTCGGGTGTCAACCGGCCACACCGCGGTGGCTGCACTATCACAATAGGATGTTACGGGAGGAATTGGCAAACGAGATCGTCGTTTAGCCTCATTCTTGCGCCGGGTATGTAAGAATCGTGGTGCTCCGTGACTCAAGGCCATACCTTCCAAAGGACCGAAAGGGGAAACCATGGCCGACAAGAAGGTCGCGCGTATCGGCGGACGTCCCATCACCCCCACTCAGAAGATGGAGGCAGCGCTTTCCGATCCAGGCACGATGAACGTGGCGGACGCTTCCCACGACAAAGGCAAGTCCGCCCTGGCCGACAAGTTCCGGGAGCGCGAGGAGAGGTGGAGGCGCGAGCAGGCGATACACAGCCAACAGGCGACCCCAGGGCATGCACAACCGGAACGAAGCGAAGGTGAGGCGGTCGACGGCGCGGAGCGCCATGGGGGGGAGCAAGGCGGTGGCTCATGATCGACAGCGTGGTCGGCGCTGCTGAGAAGCTGAAGGACCTGGCCGCGGCTCGAGCGCCGCGGGGATCGTTTCTCACCGTCACCCTCTCCACCAGCCGTCTGGATGATTGGCGGCAGTTCGCGCCCACCTTTCTCAACAGCGAGTTCGGGCGCATCGTCAAAGAACGAGCCGTCTCTCGAGAAGAGAGGCACGTGCTCCAGAACGAGCTCGACGAGGTGCTGGCCGTCCTGCGGTACGACCTCACCCCCCAGACTCAGGGCTTGGCCCTCTTCGCCGACGGAGGCGGCGGCCTCTATCAGCGCATAGAGCTCCCCTTCAGGCTGGTGAACCGGATGGTCTTGGAGCCCTCCCCGTACGTCAGGCCGGTCGTTCATGCGCTATCGCTGCTTGAGCCGTTCATGGTAGCCAGGGTAAGCCGTGACGAATCGAGTCTCTATCTGGTCGACGAATGGGGCGTCGCCAAGGGCGACGACCTCTCCGGGCCCTGGCTGCGCAGCAGCGACCGCGAGACCGGTGAGCTCTCCATCAGGCGTTATTTCGCCGCGGCCCGCCAGGACACGCTCGTGGACCTTCACTACAAGGAGGTGGCCTCCACGCTCGCCAAGTGGCTCGACGGATCACCGGTACCGCGCGTGGTCCTGTGTGCGCAACACGACATCGCCAGCGCGTTCCGCCGCGCGCTGCCTCCGGCGGTCGCGACCGAGGGTGGTAGCCGAGATCCCCTTCGATGCCGCCGTCAGCACCGGGCAGATGCTGGCGGCCGCCCGCCTCGCCGCCAACGACGCGCGTCGCCGCGGACTGGTGGAGTTGGTGGGTCGTATCAACGAGGGTCTGGGAAAGAACGGCCACGGAGCCGCCGGCTTCGACGAGGTACTGGGAGGACTCCAGCGCGGGCAGATCCAAAGGCTGGTGGTGGACCGCAACTACCGGCCGCCTGGCTGGACCTGTCCCAGCTGCGACTGGGCGGGTCTGACGGCTCCCGAGCGTTGTCCGGTCTGCGGAGCCGGTCCGGTGCCGGTCGCCGACGTGGTGGGAGAACTGGTGCGCATGGCCATACTTCAGAGCAGCCGCGTGGAAGTAGCGGAGGACATCCCCCTGTTGGACGAGTTGGGCGGGGTCGGAGCGCTGCTGCGGTTCGCGTAGCGGATTGAGGCCTCCTTCGCCGACCCCTGGCGGGCCGCGCGGGCGGTGGCGACGCGGCAGGCAGGGGCAACGTAGCGGCAGGGCGCCGCGGTTGCGCCGCCCCGGCGGCGGCCGGCGCCCGGCGAACTGGGCCCTCGCCTAGGTCAGTTCTGGGGCGGCCGGGCTGGGAACCAAGGCTGCCGCATCAGGTAGCGGCCGAACCCATCCTCTTCCACCGGTTCGCAGACGGCGTCCGCGGCCATGATCACCTCCGGCGGGGCGCCGGCCATGGCCACGCCGGTCCCGGCCCAGGCCAGCATGTCGGAGTCGTTGTAGGAGTCGCCGAAGGCGAGGACGTCGCAGGCCTCGAAGTCCAGCAGTCTACCGATAACCTGTAGGGCCCGGGCCTTGGTGGCGGTGGGATTGGTTATCTCCAAAAAGAACGGCCAGGTCTTGACGGCGATGAGCCGCTCCCCGAAGTGCGCGCGCAGCCGGGCCTGCAGATCGTCCAGCGCAGGCGGCGGGCCGCTAATCCCCATCTTGGTAGTGGGACGGTCGAGATGGTCGAGCAGCCTTCCTACGACGTGGGCCTTCATCCCCGAGAGCAGCTCGTACCGGTCGACGGCCTCGGTACGCTTCTCCACACAGAGCTCGTCCTCGAGGTAGAGGTTGACCGCCAGAGCGTCGGGTTCCACGAACTCGAGCACCTCGAGGCTGAGTTCGAGCGGCAACGGGTCGTGATGCAGCAGCCGACCGGTCGCGATATCGCGGATCAGCGCCCCCTGGTATGCAGCCACAGGGCCCGTCAGTCCCATTTCGCCCGCGAAGCGAGCCGCCGAGCGGAACATACGACCGGTGACCAGGATGGTCGTCACGCCCAATTCGGTGAGGGTGCGGACGACACTGATGGTGAGCGGCGTGAGCCCCTGACTGCCGTCCAGCAGAAGGGGAAGAAGGGTCCCGTCCAGGTCGGCAGCCACCACCCGGGGTGCGCCGCACGGGGATTCAAGAGTCGGGCCGGTCACGGCGATAGAGTAACAGGATGTCCGAATCTTCATGCAATACCCTCGAGTTGACCACCTGCCCGCAATGCGGAGCGCCGGTCACCCTGCCTGCGTATGCGGACCTGGCCGTGTGCCCGTACTGTGGATCGAGTCTGCGGCGGGCCAAGTCCAGCGTCCGCGTCGACGACAGCGCGCCCGCCGATGGCAGCGCGCGTGCGGCTGGATCCGGTGGTGCGGGCGCGGGCGCGGGCGATTCCGGCGGAGCGGGCGCCGGCGCCTCGGAGCCCGTGGGCGGCGTCGAGCAGGTGCTTCGCTCCGTCTCGTGTCCGCAGTGCGCCGGGCCTCTCAGCGTGCGGGCGGGTCGCCGGATCCTGCTCTGCTCGCATTGCGGGGTGCGCGTACTCGTGGGGGGGGACGGAGGAGTGTCGCGGTGGCTCCTCCCGCAGACCATCGACCGGCTGCAGGCCATCGGCGCCGCGACGAAGTGGCTGCGCGACTATCCCGGTATCTCGCGACAGGCCCGCGAAGCACCGGTATCGAAAGGACACCTGGTGCACGCCCCCATCTGGGAGCACAGGGCTCTTGTGGCCGGCTGGGAGTTCGGCACCAAGCTCCGCACCCGGTCGTTTCTAGCGGCGACCGAGGAGGGCGGGGAGAGGCTCGACCTGGAGATCACCGAAGAACCGTTCGAAGAACCTCGCCTGCAGGAGCGCCGCCTCTTCAAGGCGGCATGCGACCTGGACGCGCTCGGAGCGACCCGTCCGCGCTTCAGCGGACGCGAGTTGCTCCTCCCCCTGGTGGCCGGCGAAGTCGATCCCTCGTCGAAGGTCCTGGATCCGGAAAAGACTGGGGCGGAGGTCTCCGAACTCGGCAGGACGCTTGCTCTGCAACCGGCGGCGGGGGCGGCCGACCCGGAAAGCCGGATGCTTATCCTGCGAGAGTCGCTGGCTCTGCTCTACTACCCGCTCTGGCTGGTGGACTATCAGGTGGCGGGACGCCCCCACCGCATCGTTGTGGACGGACGGGACGGCAGCGTCAACTCCGCCACCGCACCGGCGGGCGATCAGTGGACGACCGGGCACCTGGGTCTCAAGGTCGCCGGTCTGGTCGTGGCGGCCGTCCTTGCAGTGTGGCTGGGTTCTCTCTGGGGCTGGGCCCGCGTGCCAAGCGTGGTCGTAGCCGTTATAGTGATCATTGCGGCGGTCACGATGGCGCTCAGGTCCCCCAGGGGCGGGAAGGTGGAGTACCACGAGCCCTTTTCCAGTTGATCTGATCCCTCTTCTTTGCACTGAGTGCGGATCTTCCCTGGCCGGAGGAGATGAAGCGGCGTTGTTCGTCTGCCCGGGCTGCGGCAAGGTCTACGAAGCAGGGGGGGATGGGCTCAGCGTCTTTCCTGCCCTCACCGCCGCGGCCACCACGCAGCTGGCCGTATCCGGACCTGTCCGGCACTTGGCAGTGTGGCGTCTCCTGCCGGCCTCCATGGGTGATCGCGACCCGGTGTGGGAGCACATCGTGCGGGCTGCGGCTCCTGGAGCCGCCTATCTGTACGTCCCCGCGTTCTCTCTGGCGCGCCCAGTCGTGCAGAGGATAGGGGTGAGGCTCACCGAGGTACAGCCGGTGCTCGAGTTGACCACCGGGGCGCCGGCCGGGCCGGCGCCCCGACCGGCGCTGGTAGAGGCGTCGCCTGGAGTCGAGTCGTCGGACGCAGCCGTTCTCGACACTCCCGATTTCGATGACGTGTCTCCGGTGCTCATCGGTCGGCGGGAAGCGTGGGGGCTGGCTCATTTCATCTACATGGCTATCGAAGCCCGCGAGTTCCGCGAGTCGCGTCCGGTCGATTACCGGTTGGAGCCGGGGAGTGAAGAACTGCTGTTCGTACCGGCGGCGTGGGATCCGCGATATATCCACGAGTCCAATTGGAGATTGCTGCTGCGCGAGTTCGACGGTCTGGTAGCGTAGAGTTGAGGCGCGGCGTCTGCGCGCCGCCATGAGGGAAAGGGGAGGACATGGCTGGGATAGACGATCGCATCGAGGAGAGTAAGAACTGGTTCGAGCGACTGGCCGAGCATATCCCCGGCTACAAGGGGTACAAAGAGAAGGAGTTGCGCCGGGAGGCCGACAAGACGCAGCGACTATACGTTGCCGAGCGCCTGGACTCGGTGAGGGACAAGTTGGACGGCCTCAAGCTCGACATCATCAATCGAGGTGAGCTGGCGAAGTTGGACGACGTGGACGTGGCCACCCGCAAGTTGCACACTGTCACCGACCGCATCCGCTTCGCCGACTACGGGTATGCCGGGCTGTTCGACACCGCCAAAGTGGACGAGGCGGTCTTGGACCGCCTGTACGAGTTCGACATGCAGCTGACCACCGGAGTCGCAGAGATGGAGACGCTTTCCGCCGCCCTCAGCGCCGACAGTCCCTCGCTCATGAGTGACCTCGGCCTCCTGGGAGACAAGATCGAAGCGCTCGACGCGCAGTTCTCCGAGCGGGAGCACCTTATCACGGGAGCAGGGAGGTAATCGATGGCGCTCATGGACCTCATCGAGTTCGTCGACGAGCAAGGCAGTGAGATGGCCCACCGCATCCCCGAGCGGGGCTCGGGCGAGTTCAAGGTGGGCTCACAGCTCATCGTCCGCGAGAACCAGTGGGCGGTGTTCTTCCGCGACGGCAAGGCCTACGACGTGTTCGGAGCGGGACGGCACACTCTCGCCACCCAGAACATCCCCCTGCTAACCGCGGTGCTGACGACTCCGCTGTACGGCGACACGCCGTTCAGGTCGGAAGTCTTCTTCGTCAGTCAGCGGACGTTCACCGACCTCAAGTGGGGCACCGCCGAGCCCATCCTGTTCCGGGATTCCGAGTTCAAGATGATCCGGCTCCGCTCCAACGGTATCTACACCTTCCAGGTGACCGACCCCAAACTGTTCGTGGTCAAGATCGTCGGTACACGGGGCATCTTCACCAACTACCAGATCGAGGACTTCCTGCGCGGGGTCATCATCGGCCGTCTGGCCGACATCCTGGGAGAGACACTCGATTCGGTTCTCGACCTGCCCCGCTACTTCGACGAACTGGGTGCCGGTTTGAAGGCCCGCATCAAGGATGACTTCGCCCAGTACGGCCTGGCGATGGTGGACTTCATCATCAACGCCATCACTCCGCCCGAGGATGTGCAGAAGCGCATCGACGAGCGCTCGGGCATGGAAGCCGTCGGCGGGATGGACCGCTACTTCCAGTACAAGGCCGCGCAGGCCATCGGCGACCTTGCCAAGGGCGCAGGTGAGGGCGGAGGCGGCGGCGGCGACAGCACGGTGGGAACCGCCGCGGCTGCCGGCCTCGGTCTGGGTACCGGCGCCGGCCTGGGGATGATGATCCCCGGGATGCTGCAGCAGGCTATGGCCGGCGGAGCGCAACCCAAGGTGCGTTGCCCCAACTGCAAGGCGGACGTGCCCTTCGGCAGCAAGTTCTGCCCAAACTGCGGCCACAACCTGAGCGCCACGGCCACCTGCCCGCAGTGTCAGGCGACGATCCCTGCCGATTCGAAGTTCTGCCCCAACTGTGGCCACCAGACAGGCGGGGCGGCTCCAGCCCCTGAACCGGCCTCAGCTGAACCGGCCCCCGCGGGCGGCGAAGGCGCGGGCGAAGGTGCGGGCGGCGACGAGAAGGCGTAGCGGAACGGGTCCCGTGACCGGCTACCGGCGATATCGCGCGGCCCAGACGGCTGCGCCGCATCGGCACTCCGCGTCCCGGGCGGCCGCGTCGCGCGGGCACTTCGTGCCCCGCGGACCGGCGCTTTTTCGCCGTGTCCTCGTTCTCGGCCTGTTGGCGCTGTTCTGCGCCACAGCCTTCCTGCTCGTATCGCCGGCCTCGCAGGCCCAGGCGAAGGAGTGGCGCATCGACAATCTGGACGCGACGCTCGACGTGCAGCTGAACGGCGACCTCGTCGTGGACGAGACGGTCACCTACTACTTCTCCGGCAACTTCCACTACGTGACCCGCTACATCCCCGTCGACAACACAGAGGGCATCACCGACATCATGGTGTACGACGCCAACGGGGTCCCTCTCCCCGAAGGCAACGATCCCGGCGAGTTCAGCGTTGAAGAGGACGCCGGGCAGCAGGTGATCGTGGTCTATTTCGATCTCACCGATACCTCCGCCGCATGGAGGTTCCACTATCGGGCGCTGGGCGTGGTGCAGTTCTACGATCCCGGCGACGAAGTGTGGTGGCACGTGTTCGACGCTACTACCCCGGTGGACATCGGAGCAGCGCGGATAACGGTCAAGCTGCCCGGCTCGGTGCCTTCGGACCAGATCCAGCAGGTCTTCAAGACAAGCAGCAGCGTGGAACCCGTCGTCAGCTCTCCGGCTCCTTCGACGCTGGTATATGAGGCCACCGACATCCCGGCCTACACCGAGTTCTGGATCGGCATCGGGTTCCCCAAGGACGTGGTCAAGTACACGTGGACGTCGCGCCGGGTGGCTGCTTGGATCGTGCCCAAGATCGGCTTCGTGCTTCCGGTGCTGTTCTTCCTGGGCATGCTGCTCATCTGGCGCAAACGGGGCCGCGACGATCCCTCGACCATCTACGCCAAATACGTCAGCGAGCCTCCGTCCAGTCTGGCGCCGGGTCTGGTCGGCGCCCTCATCGACGAGAAGGTCGACACCAAGGAGGTCATCGCCACCATCGTCGATCTGGCCAGGCGCGGCTACCTGGAGATCACCGACGTCAAGGGCGAGGGATTCCTTGCCAAGACGGAGACCATCTTCACGCGCAAGATGTCTCTCGACGACCTGAAAGGCTTCGAGCGCGCGGTCGCCGAATCGCTGTTCGACGACAAGTATCCCAACCAGGTCACCACCAAAGAGCTTCGCAACAACTTCTACACGCACGTGCAGCCCATCGTGGGGCAGATCTACGACGAGGTGGTCGCCGCCAAGCTGTTCTTCCAGAACCCCAAGAGCGTACGCTCGCGCTGGCTGGGCTGGGGCCTTCTCGTCGCGATAGCGCTGGGCATATTGACCGCGATATTCGCCCTCACCGACGTCGGGGGTTGGGGCTTCTTCCTGTTCGGCTCCGTCGTCTCGGTCATCATCGTCTGGGCCTTCGCCCCCTTCATGCCCCAGCGGACCAAGACCGGCGCGCAGGAACAGCGCAAATGGGAGGCGTTCCGTAACTACCTCCAGGACCTCACCCGCTTCCAGGACATGGGTTCGGCGCAAGAACAGTTCGAGAAGCACCTGGCCTATGCCATCGCATTCGGGGTGGAGAAACAGTGGGTGCGGCGGTTCGAAGGGCTGAACGTGCCTTCGCCTACCTGGTATCACCCGCCCATCTTCATCCCCCTACCGGGTAGCGGTCCGGTGTATGGAGGTCCTATAGGTGGCGGCGATCTCGGAGGCGGCATCGGTGGCGGCATCGGCGGTAGCGTCGGCCCCAGTCTTCCCGGCGGAGGGTTCAGCTTGGATACCATCTCGGACGGACTGTTCAGCAGTCTGGGCCACATGTCGAGCGTGCTCACCTCCGCTCCGTCGAGCACCGGCTCCGGTCACGGAGCGTTCGGCGGTGGAGGCGGCCACTTCGGTGGCGGCGGCGGGGGATTCTCCGGGGCGGCGGATTCTCGGGGGGCGGCGGCGGAGGCGGGTTCGGCGCCGGGTAAGAGACCGGCTGGGAGGCGGAGCATGCGCACACGGATAATCGGCATCGTCCTGGTCATCGTCAGTCTTGGCATCGACGCGTGGTTGGCGGCAGGGCTGGCTTCGGGATCGCGGGGCACGGGCGTCGCTCTGGGCTTCGTGCTGTTCTCGCTGCCCTTCCTGGCGGTGGGCGTCTACCTGATCCTGTCGTCGAGAGGCGAGGTCAAAGCCGAAAGCAAGGCCGACAAAGAGCGGGCGATCCTCAACTCGGTGATGACTCGCGGTCGGGTGACCATCCCCGACCTGGCCATCGAGGGGGACCTGACCCGGGAGCAGGTACGGGACTACATCTACGACATCATCGGCAAGGACCTCTTCCGGGGCTACGTGAACTGGGAGAAGGGGGAACTGGTGTCGGCGGAAGCTGCCCAGATCAAGGACGGCACCTGCCCCAACTGCGGAGGCCACCTGGAGCTGGCGGGCAAAGGGCTGGTGCGGTGCCCGTACTGCGGCACCGAGACCTACCTGTCACCGGTCGGCAGCGCCTCTTCGCCGGGGGCTTCGGCCGCGGTCGCGGAGCCGCCGCCATCCGCCGAGCCGCCGTCATCCGCCAGCCGCCGCCTGTCGCGGGGCCGGCATCCGCAGCGGAACCGCCACCGGCCGCGGGCGGACCGCCAGCGGCCGGCGCGCCGGGCGCGTAGGGCCGACGTGCGCCTCAGATACAAGATCTGGCTCGACTATCGCGGTCGGGCGTTCGGCGACGGTCCCGCCCGCCTGCTGGCCGGGGTACAGGAGTGGGGTTCGCTACGCAGGGCGGCTCAAGAGCTGGGCATGTCCTACAACAAAGCTTGGCGCATCCTGCACGCGGCGGAGCAGCGTCTGGGTTTCCCCCTGCTCGATCGCAGCGTCGGCGGCAGCCTGGGCGGGGGTTCCAATATCACCCCTGAGGCCCAGGATCTCATGAGACGGTACCAAGCGCTCGCCACCGAAGCCGACGAGATGCTGGAACAGGTGTTCCAGCGTCACTTCGCCGACTGGGAAGATCCGGCTCCGGGAGACGGGCCCAGTTCCTAAAACCAGTTCCTAAAACCAGTTCCTAGAGACTCACTCCCAGCGCAGCCGCGTTCTCCTCGTAGAGAAGACTCTGCTCCCTCTCGGTCAAGCCGAGGCTATCTAGGAAATCGCGGCACTCGCGCATGCTGTCGTAAGGGTGGTCGGTTCCCAGGAGGATCCGGTCCATCCCCAGCGCGTCTCTCGTACAGGCGAACGCCGCCGGCAGGTAGTTCCCACTCGTGGACACCCACATGTTCTCCCGCAGGTAGTCGCTGGGCTTCTTCTTGAGGGGGGGAGTGGCGCCGGTATCGGAGATCACGTGGGGCCGGGCGTAGGCCCAGTCGATGCGGGTCATGAGGAAGGGCAGGAACTCGCCATAGTGCCCGAGCACAAGCTTGAGCTTGGGAAAGGCGTCGAAGGCTCCGCTGAGGATGAGTCGGTACATCACAAGCGCTGTCTCCACGCCGAAGCCGAAGGGGGGACCGGCCAAAGCGACGCCGTACGTGCGGAGCTCCTCCATCTTGGGCATGGTCGGGTGAAGGTAGATCGGCGTGTCCAGCTCCTCTGCCTTGGCCAGGATGGGCCAGTATCTCCTGTCGTCGAGGTAGGTGTCGCCGTAGTTGCAGTGAGTCTTCCACCCGATCAATCCTAGCTCCTTGACCGAGCGTTCCAACTCGTCGACGGCCGCCTCCACGTCGCGGACGGGCAGAGCCGCGTAACCCCGGTAGCGATCGGGATGGGCGGCGACGGCTCCCGCCAGGGCATCGTTCGCCTCGCGCGCCAGGCGGATGCTCTCCGAGGTCTCCAGCCGCTCGATGCCCGGAGAGGTCAACGAGATGACAGCCACATCGATCCCGGCCTCGTCCATGAGTCGCAGTCGCGGAGCGCCCAACTCGAGCAGCTTGTCGATGATCACATCACCGTACGGCTCCCCGGCGCCGGGGAAGTAGAAGAGGCGCCGGTTCTTGCTCACCGGATCGTGCCTGAACTGCGGGTACCCCTCGTTGGCGTAGAGCGCGTCCACCCAGCCCTGGGTGGCGAAGTGGGTCTCGAAATCGATGGTCTTCATGACGTGCGCCCCCTAAGAGCCGTGGTCCTGGCCGCCGAGGAGTCGTTCCGACTCCACCGCGCAAGCATATCAACCTGCCGTTCGGGCTATACTCGGCCTCCCCGAGGAAAGGACAGAGCGATGCGCCCGCTCGAAGACGATCTTGCCGATGCCCGGGCCTACCATGGTCATCTTTGTCACGGCATGGTCCTCGGCGTCCGCATGGCCCGCTACGGCTGTCGGTCGCTGGGCATCGAAGAACCGCGCTCCTATCGCGACCTGGTGGTGTACGTGGAGATGGACCGTTGCGCGAGTGACGCCGTTGGAGTTGTGGCAGGGGTCACCCTGGGCCGGAGACGTCTCAAGTGGATGGATTACGGCAAGATGGCCGCCACCTTTGCCGACCTGCAAAGCGGGCAGGCGGTGCGGATAGCACCCCGCAAAGAAGTCCCGCACGCGGGGCGTGAGGACGATCCCCTGCTGCTGTGGAAGGACTGGACCGACGAGGACCTCTTCAGCTGTACGCCGGTGGCCCTCGAGATCCCCTTGCAGGATCTGCCAGGACGCCCCGTACGTACCGTGGAATGCGAAGTCTGCGGCGAGAAGGTGCAGGATCGTCGGGATGTGGTCAGGGAGGGCAAGACCCTATGTCGAGCCTGCGCCGGCGAGGCCTACTACCGGGTGCTGGCGGACGACTGCTAGAGGACTGCTACCGGAGGACGGCTCCGAGTCCCAGTCAGGACCTGGTCAGATCGGGAGTGAGGTCTCGGCGCAACCGCTCGAGAGCCCGAAACTGGAGGGCCTTCACCGCTCCCTCGGTCTTCCCCATGAGGCAGGCCACGTCTTGGGTGGACAGGTTGAAGAAGAACCGCAGACCTACCACCTGCCGCTGCTCTGAGGTCAGGCGCATGACCGCCTGATTGAGTAGCCGGCGGCGTTCGTCGGCGATGAGCGTGGCCTCGGGTCCATCGTCCGGATCGGTGATCGCAAAGAGCCTGGCGTCGGCATCGTCGACTACCGGCAGCCTGCGCTTACGGTAATGGTCGATCACCGTATTCTGGGCGATGGTGTAGAGCCAGGTGGAGAACTGGGCCGGCGACGGCTCGTAGCGGCCGATAGCCCCGAACGCTTTCTCGAACACGGTGTGAGTGATGTCCTCCGCCTCTTCCGTGCCCCTCACCCGCGACGAGACGTATCGCAATACCTGAGGGCCGTAGAGGCGGTAGAGATCGGCGAAGGCGGAGATGTCGAGGTCCGCGGCCTGCCGGGCCAGCGTTCCGACTTCCATCGGTCCGGCAGATCGTGCGAGCGTGGCTGTATACGAGGATGCCATACAACCGGAGTATCGGCCCGTGTTCCACGCGCCTTGAGCCACGGGGGAAGAGGGGGGACGGCGCCGGAGCGGCCCAGGTATGAAACGGGGCGGCGGCCTGCGGCCGCCGCCCCGTTCTCAGAGGCTGGAATGTGCGCTCGAAGGCCTCAAGGCCCGGGCGGCGGTGGGGGCGGTGCGGTCGTAGGCGTCGTGGTGGTGGTGGTCGTTTCCTTGGTACCCACCGCGATCTGCTTGGGATACATCGGCCACCGGCTGATGAAGGTGTTGTCGTGGAGCACGGTGCCGTCGGGCATGATCACCTTGCGGTAGGTCTTGAGCGACCGGCCGGTCTGACCCTCGTCGATGGTCTTGGTCTTGCCCTTCAGCATCAAGGGGTCGGTGACGCTGACGGTGCTTCTGCCCACCTGGCCGTAGAAGTCGCTGAGGCTCCACTCCACCTTGCGACCGTCATCGGTGCCATACATGGTGATGGTGGTCTTGACCCCGGTGGAGGTACCCCGGATCCAGATGTACTTACCGGTGTCGTTCACGAAGCGCAGGTTCTTACCACCGCCGGTGACCGTGGCATCTCGTCCTTTGGGGTAGTGACTGATGTAGATGGAGTGGTTGTGGCGCTCGGTGACTTTGAGGCCAGCGTCGAACACCACGTTGAACATCGTGGTGGACACCTGGCAGATACCGCCGCCGAGTACATCCTCTAGAGTGTTGGGTCCGACGATGCCGGGTGCCAGCTTGTAGCCCCGCGCTGCAGTGCGCGGACCGATCTGCTTGTCGAAGTTGTACTCCTGACCGGGTGCCAGCATGACATTGGTGGCGTACTGGGTGGTGATACGGACGTTCACCTGCCGGTTACCGCTGCCCCCATAACTGGTGGTGTAGCTCGCGAGGACGTCCTTGATGCCCATGTCTTCGGCCTCGGCCGTTGTGAGGTCGGGCTCCGTGGTCTTGACGACTACCGCTACCGTCCGCTCCGTGGGTTCGAGAGAGGCCTCGGTGATCGCCTCGAGCGGTGGCCACGGGATCGAGTTCCTCGCCGTTGACCCCTTCGACGACCCACGCCTTGCTCCCATCGCTGTCGAAGGAGGCGTTCTTGGGCTCCTTCACCACCTCGGGGGCGACGGTCTGGAGGAAAGTCTGCATCTTGTCGGTGGACATGAAGGGCACCAGCGTGGAGACGCCGTTCTGGTTCTCCGAGCGGAACCCCATGTAGGTGGCGATCTGGTCGGGGGTGATGGTCCACTTCTTGTCGCCATCGGTGAGCACGATCGGGCTGCCGATCATGGTCTCGGCCTGCTCCTGCGCGGCCTGGTTATCTTCTGCCTTGACCGCCGGTTCGACCACCTCGATGGGCACCTCCACGGAGGTACTGTGGAGGGTGACCAGCAGGGCGGTGAGATCCTCAGCCAGTTTGGCTCTATCGACAGCCTGTCCATCGAGGCCTTCGATCACGCGGATCTGGCTGCCGTCGATGGCCAGCCCGGCATTGACCGGCTGGATGTCGAGCTGTTTGGCCACTCCGGCGATGTAGGCGTCGAGCTTCGCGTTCTCCACGCTGCCGTTCAAGGGCAGATCGCGCTCGCTGGAGAAGAGCTTGAACCGGGTAACGATGTCGGTGAAGAAGTTGTTCTCGCGGGTGACGGCCATGGCCGACTGGACAGCTCCGTCCACATCCATGGCGGTGCCGGCATCGTCGGGCATGAGTGTCCACGTCTTCTGACCGGCCGTCAGGGTGATGGGGCTGCTCTGCGCCTTATCCACGAGCTCGGCGAGTGAGGCCACGGCCTCTTCCTTGCTCTGGCCTCCCAGGTCGACTCCGGATACGCTGACGCCGGTGTGGACCTTGTTATAGTAGAGGGCCGAGTCGACGAGGATGGCGAGCACGCATACGGCGATGAGCGCTCCCACTGAGATGAGTATCCAGAACCCGACGGTCCCTGTGCGACGCTTCTTGCTGATGGGCTGCTCGTTCACGAACGGTCGTTCTCCTGAGGTAGGGGGACGCCATAAAATACCAGATGGGGTTTGTCTCGAAAAGGTTTCCTGCACATCGATGCCTGTCGATCCCCCTCCTTTTCGCCGCCATGGCCTCCATTCCTCGCTCGCTGCCCGCGTGACTGCAGAACCGTCCTGCCGAACTGGCCTCCGGCGATGAGTGAGCCTCCCAAGCCGCCCGCAGACGACCCCATCTCTGCCGACCGGGTGGTGCCCCTGCTTCTGGATCTGGTGGAGCCCATCGGGCTATGGGCGGCCGGACTTCCCTACGAGTATCTCCCTGAATGCGTCTCGACAAACGCGCTCCTCAAGGAGATCGCAGAGTCGGAGACCACCGGGGCGTCGGGGTTCACGATCGCGACCGACGAGCAGACGGGTGGCCGCGGACGGTTGGGACGGACCTGGGCGAGCGAGCCCGGACGCGACCTCACCTTCTCGGTGCTGATACGACCCGCGGTGCTTCCGGCGCAGGGTCACCTGCTATCGCTGGCCGCCTGTGTCGCGGTCGCCGAAGTGCTCGAGGGACACTGCGACCTGGCGGCACCTGTCGGCCTCAAGTGGCCCAACGACGTGCTGTTGGACGCCAAGAAAGTGTGCGGCATCCTTCTCGAGGCATCGATGGATGCTACGCGTATCCGCTGGGCGATAGCCGGTATCGGACTCAACGTGAACAGCGAGCCCTCACGCATTGTCGAGGCCCTCAGGCCGGATCAGGCCGCCGAGTGGGAGGGCAGGCCGCGGCCGGTGTCCCTGAGGGAGCACCTGGGACGAGCGACCCCGCGGGCGCCGCTTCTGGCCGCGCTGCTTGTTCGGATCACCCACCGGTGGACCGACCTGCCACGGCCCGGGGCGGTATCCGACCTTCTGGCCGAATGGCAACGACGCGACGTGCTTCGGGGCCGGCGGGTGGAAGTGCGGGCGGGGATGGACCGGCTCGAGCAGGTGGCGACGGGCGAGGCGGCCGGGATCGGTGCGGAGGGACAACTGCTGCTTCGCGGCCACGATGGCGTCGTCAGGGAGATCTTCGCCGGCGACGTGAGCATCACGATGTGAATTGAGCCGCGGCCGCCGCGGCGCACGCCGCAAACGCCACCCGCGGCCACGGCGTTGCGTCGCCGCGGCGCCCACCCCGCAGGGGCCGTCCCGCCGCGCAGCGGCACCGCGCCGGCCATGCCGCACCCACCGTCGATTTGACAGGTGATGCTCGCCCTGGCTAGACTTCGGCGGCGGACCCACTCGGGAAGGACGGAGTCATGAAGGTAGATCTGGTGCGGGCAGACGTGGTCCGCTCCACGACGGCGCAGAAGGCCGGCCTGGTCCTCGCCGGCATCGGCATCTTGGCGGCCTCGGCCTGGCTGTCGGTCCCCTTCTATCCCGTGCCGCTGACTATGCAGACTCTTGCGGTGCTGCTCATCGGCGGTGCGATGGGGCCGGTCCTCGGGGTTTCGGCCGTAGCGAGTTACCTTGTGCTCGGCGCCCTTGGAGCGCCGGTCTTCCATAACGGCCTGGGCGGGATGCTGGTGGTCGCCGGCCCTACCGGTGGTTACCTCCTGGGGTTTCTCCCGGCGGTGTTCTTGATGGGCTGGGCAGCACGGCTGAGCGGCACGACGCGACCGGGCGGCACAGGGCGACCGGCAGGCCGGGCACGGCTCAGTGGTCGCGGATCCGGCCGGGGTTCGGCGCTGAGGCGGCTGAGCATTCTCGCCGTCGGGGCGCTTGCGGCCAGCGCGGCCATCTATGCGTTGGGCGTGCCCTGGCTCTCGTTCGTCGGGGGTCTTGGTCTCGAGCGGGCGCTTGCTGTGGGACTGGTCCCGTTCATCCTTGGCGATCTGCTGAAGGCGGCGGTCGCAGTGGGAGCCGTCTATCTTGGCGGTCGCGCACTTTCCCGGCGGGGGTCGCTACTCTTCTAGATGGTATGCTGCCGTGCCGGTGCGGCAGCAGCGAAAGGTGACGGCCAGGACTTGACGGTCCTCGAAGCTCTGATACTCGGTGTAGTGCAGGGAGTGACTGAGTTCCTCCCTGTGTCCAGCTCGGCCCATCTGGTGCTCGTCCCCGAATTCTTCGGTATCCCCGCTCCCACGGTCGCCTTCGACGTGCTCCTGCACCTCGCCACCCTGATCGCGGTGGTGGGCTACTTCTTCGCCGACGTCAAGAACATGGTGATCTCGGTGGTCGCTCCGCGGCGCATGGAGCGGCAAGAGGTGAGGCGCTGGCGGCGTCTTCTCGCCTGGCTGGTGATCGGCTCGATCCCCGCGGCGGTGATCGGGGGCGCCCTCTCCGGGTTCTTTGAAGACCTGTTCGCCAGTACCACCGCGGTGGGGATCTTCCTTCTGGTGACCAGCGCACTGCTGTGGGGGGCGGACCTCGTCATTGCTCGAGCCGGGCGTATCGAGCGAGAGGCGGCCCCAGCAAGGAAGATGGCATCACTCGATGCCTTCATCGTCGGCTGCTATCAGGCGCTTGCCATCGCCCCCGGCATCAGCCGGTCGGGGTCGACCATCGCCGCCGGCGTCTTCCTGGGATTCGATCGGCAGACGGCGGCCCGCTTCGGCTTTTTGCTGAGTATCCCCGCGATTCTCGGAGCCTTCCTGTTCAGCCTGGGCGATATCGCCAGCGGCATGAGCGGCACCGGGGGTCTCGCCTACGTGGTGGGTTTCGTCGCCGCGGGCATATCGGGCTTCCTGGCCGTACGGTTCATGATGCGCTACCTCAAGGAGCACCGGCTCCGGCCCTTCGCGATCTACACCGTGGCGCTGGGCCTGTTCGTAATCGTGCTGAGCGTGGTCTAGAGCGGCTCGGCCGCCCGCTCTCGCATCGCTGCGGCCGGAAGGCGGCGGCGCGTTCGGCGAGCGTCGAGGGCTACGCGGCTGGCGGAGCCGGCGACGGACCGGCCGTAGCGGGCGTGCCCGCCGGCAGGGTGACGGTGACTTCCAGGCCCCCCTGGGCGAGGCCGGCCAGCTGGACGGTGCCGCCGTGGGCGGTGGCCACCGACTTGACGATGGACAGTCCCAGTCCGAACCCCCCGGTCTTACGGCTGCGAGAGCGGTCGGGGCGGTAGAAGCGGTCGAACAGCCTCTCCAGCTCCTCGGGTGGCATGATGGCTCCGCTGTTGGCCACCTTGAGTACCGCGTTGCCGCCCGCGACCCCGGTCTTGACACTGAACCAGCCGTCGGGCACGTTGTGGCGGATGGCGTTCTCCACGAGATTGCCCACCATGCGCTCGATCAAAGCGGGTTCGCCCTTGACCGGAGCGGGCTGCAGGTCGAGCTCGAGCCGCAGCCCCAAGGCGTCGGCGTCGCCCGAGGAAAGATGCACCTCATCGGCGGCGACTTCGGCCAGATCGAGATCGGAGAGGGTGGGTCGGCCGTCGGCGCTGGCCAGGACGAGCAGCCCGTCGATGAGCCCCTCGCTGCGATCCACCGCCTCGGTGATAGCGCTCCCCATCTCCTGCAGCTCTTCGGGCGAGATATCCGGGTCGCCCAGGGCCACGTCGACCTCGGTGCGGATGATGGTGAGCGGGGTGCGGAGCTCGTGCGAGGCATTGGCGACGAACTCCTTCTGGGCCGTGAAGGCCGTATCGAGGCGACCCAGCATGCTGTCGAACGTGTCGGCCAGCTCTTTCAACTCGTCGCGCGGTCCGCGCAGGTTGATCCGCTCGTGCAGGGTCGACCCCGATAGTCTCCGGGCGGCACTGGTGATAGCGTGCAGCGGCCGCAGCATCCTCCCTGCCAGCAACCAAGCCAGTGCGAACACGATCACGGCCATGATGGCGAGGGCGATGAGCGACCGAGTCCAGAGCTGCCGGAGAGCCTCCTCCTTCAGCTCGTGCTGCGCCTCGTTCAGCAAACGAGGAAGGGGGACGCCTTCGATAGTGATATAGCGTTCCATCTCGCCACGGGGCCCAGGCCCACCGATGAACTCCAGGATCCTGGGGTCGAGATTGAAACGCTCGGCGACGGCCGCACGCGCCTTCTCGGGAGCGATGGAAAGGCTGTCGCGCACCATGAAGTAGTTGGCGGCGATGAGGATCACCCCGCCCAGCAGGAAGAGGCAGCCGTACCAGAGCGTCAGCTTGAGCCGAATGGTGAGCCCGCGCCGGGGTCCGCTCTCGGGCCTGTTCATATCTTGTAGCCCACGCCGGCGACCGTCTCTATAAGCGGCGGGTCACCGAGCTTGCGTCTGAGGGTCATGATGGTGACTCTCACCACGTTGGTGAAGGGGTCGGCATTCTCGTCCCATGCCTTTTCGAGGAGCTCCTCGGCGCTCACCACCCGCCCCTCGGCGGAGAGCAGCACCTCCAGCACTCCGAACTCCTTCTTGGTGAGGTTGAGGTCGCGTCCGGCGCGCTGGGCCACATGCTTGGCGGGATCGAGGGTGAGGTCACCTGCGGTGAGCACCGGTGGCACCGCGGGGACGGCTCGGCGGCCGAGGGCGCGGATGCGGGCGACCAACTCCGTGAGGGCGAACGGTTTGGGCAGATAGTCATCGGCGCCCAGATCGAGCCCGGTGACCCGGTCCTTGATCGATCCGGCCGCGGTGAGCATTAGGATGCGTGCCATGTATTCCCGGGCTACGAGTTCACGGCACACGTCGTCGCCGTGGACCTTGGGAAGGTTGCGATCGAGCACGATGACGTCGTAGCTGTTGAGCGCCGCCTTGTCCAAGGCCGCAGCCCCGTCGAGGACGACGTCCACGGCCATCCCCTCGTGCCGCAGGCCGCGGGCGATGGTGGTGGCCAGTCGCTCTTCGTCCTCTACTAGTAAGACCCGCATGATCATCCCTCGTGATGGCGCCGTGCTCGCGCTCTGTCTGCGCGATAATACCCCGCGCTCCGGCATGAGGAGTTTAGGACGGGGTGGATAAGGCCATCGTAAACGTGAGCGGTAAAGGTGAGTTCACACTTACGGATTCCTTATGCCCCCACGGGTATCATCCGCCGCCGCAGTGTCTTAGGCATTACCTCCGGGGAGGGATTCTAATGGGAGGATCCAGGTTGGACAGATTCACACATGTGTCATCGCGTCACATCCCGCGGGTGGTCGCTCTGGTAGCGGTCGCCCTCGTCGTGATGGTCGCCTTCGGGCTCTCGGTAGGGGCCTGCGGCGGGACGCTCGGCAGCAGCAGCGAAACAGCCTCGCAGCCCACGGCTACGACTGCCGCCGGGACGACCGGGGCGACTACCGTGGCCGCCAGTACGTCCACCTTGCCGCCGGCATCCGAGGGCGAACCAAGCCCGGCGCAGGATGTGGCGCGCATCCTCGGACCAAGCGTGGTCAACATCAAGGTGAGCGGGATGTCGAACGGTCCGTTCGGCGACCAGCAGCAGGTCGGCGGCGAAGGCTCCGGCGTCATCTACAGTGCCGACGGCATGATCATCACCAATAACCACGTGGTCAGCGACGACTCGGGCGGCGCGATGGCGAACATCGAGGTCACGCTCCCGACCGGAGAGATCCTCCCGGCCACCGTCGTGGGACGCGACTCCCTCACCGACCTGGCCGTGATCAAGGTGCAGCCCACCGGCAAGCTTCCGGTAGCCAAGTTCGTGGCCGGAGCCCCCGAGGTAGGGGAATATGCTGTGGCCATCGGTAGCCCCCTCGGCTACGAGAACTCAGTGACCCTGGGTATCGTGTCCGGACTCGGGCGTTCCATAGAAGGAGTGGGCATCGCCTACACCAACCTCATCCAGACAGACGCCCCCATCAGCCCAGGCAACTCGGGCGGCGCGCTGGCCAATGCTAAGGGCGAAGTCATCGGCATCAACGTTGCGTACCTGCCCCCGGGTTCGACCGGCGCGGTGAACATCGGTTTCGCCATCCCCTCGACGACCGCCACCTCAGTGGCCGACCAGATCATCGCCACGGGCAAAGCCTCCCACGCGTACATGGGTGTGGGTACGCAGCCCCTCACTCCGGACCTGCAGCAGCAGTACGGGCTGTCTCGCTCGTCCGGTCTGCTGATCGCGGAGGTCGCCCCCAATAGCCCAGCGGCTGCGGCCGGCCTGCAGCAGGGCGACATCATCGTGAAGGTGAACGGCGAGGAGATCACCGACTCCGCCGGCTTGGCCGCGCTCATCCGTGACATGCGGCCCGGCGACAAGGTCGAACTGGTGATCGATCGCAACGGTACCGAGCAGACCGTCACCGTGACCTTGGCGGAACGGCCGGTCAACTACTAACCAAGACACAGGGTTGGGGCTGCCGCCGGCCTGAGCCGGCGGCGCCGTACGGAGCGGGGCTTCAGCGTCTGCAGACGCTGAAGCCCCGTTCCGTTCATCTCTTCGTCATGCACGGCCTCCACGCGCCCGTATCCTATTCGAGGTCTCGAACGATTCTTCTATTGACATGGAAAAGAAGGGCAAAGTGACGAACGGCCTGGATGGTCGGCCTCTGGAGAGCGTGGGCGCTCTGTGCACATGCAGATGCCCTGGGTGCGGAGGCGCTGCGTACGTTCCGTGCGACTGGGCGCTCGCGGTCGCGCCGGATGCCGATCTGTCGAGGCGACTCGCCCGGGCAGCGTGCGGATGCTGGGTGCGACGGTCGCCCGCGGGCGGGCCGCTGCCGAGTTAGCCGTAGAGGCCCCTGCCGGGCGCTCGTTTCTCAGTGTCGGCGGGTCTCTGGTCGATATCCTCTTCATGGAATTGAGTGAGAAGGGAGCGAGGTGAGCCTCGGCCTAGAATTCCCATCAGTTCTCGTTGCCGCGCGTACGGGTGCAGAGTGGGCCTGGACAATGCTCTACCGGGACTTGGCGCCCAGCATCCTTCGCTATCTCCGGTGCTACTCCACCGACAACGCCGAGGATCTCCTCGGCGAGGTGTTTCTCCAGGTGGTTCGTGACCTGCCCGGCTTTTCCGGCAGTGAAGGGCAGTTCCGGGCTTGGGTCTTCACCATCGCGCGGAGACGCTTGGTCGACGAGTGGCGCCGTCGGGGAAGGCGGAGGGAGGACCTGTGCCCCGACGACCCACGCCTGAGGGCCTCGCCTCGCCTCGCCTCGACCGGCCCTGATGAGATCGTCCACGATGTTCTCAGGCGTCTAAGCGAGCAGCGCGTTCGGTCGGTGCTGGCCCGTTTGACCTCGGCGCAGCGCGACGTGTTGTTCCTCCGGATCATCGCGGGCCTCTCCATCGCTGAGACCGCTCAGGTATTGGGGAATACCCCCGGGGGCGTGAAGGCCCTGCAGGTCCGTGGTCTCGAAGCCATCCGCCGGGGGTTCCCGGAGGAGGCCATATCCTCATGAGCGTTTCGAGCGATTCTTCTTTCGACATGAACGAACCAGGCGAAATGAACGACAGGGACGTCGAGCGCCTTATCCGGGGTCGGATTCCGGTCCCCGAAGAGGCCCCCAAGCTCGCCGGCTTCCTCGCGGACTTCGACGCGACGTACCCCGAACCGTCGATAGACCACTGCGAAGCCGGTCACCTGTCCGCCATCTTCGCCGCCGCCCAGCAACTCGCCGAAGCCGACCAGCCCTTGGCCAGGCCCACCGGCGAGAACCCGAGGTCCGGCCAGCGGACGCGGGGACTGGGAGACGAAAGGAGAGATTGGATGGCCCGCAGACTGCCGAGATGGTTGGGCGTCAAGCTCGCGATCCCTATCGCTATCCTGTTGTTCGCTTTTGGTGGCGTCGCTGTTGCCGGCGGGTTGGTCTACCACCAGGCCACGAGTGCCGATAGCCCGCCGGAGGTGACTCAGCCCGGGTCAAGCGATACCACACTCGACCCCATCGGCCAGGACGACTCTGAAGAGGCCGAGGATGCGTTCATCGAGGGCACCGACCAGGACGGCGCGGACGATCTGGAGGACGAGCAGTTCGACGCCGACGATGCCGACAATGCGGACGACCTGGACGACGGGCATGATCCTGACGCCGCGGACATCGACGACGATGCCGATGGGGCCGAAACGGACTCCGGCGACAGCGACACGGATTTCCGCGACGCGCACGGATTCCCGCGACGCCGATGACGAGAACGACGATAACCAGCACGTGGATTCAGTCCCAGGCGATACGGGAAGCTCCGAGCAGCCCGGAGAAGACTGAGAACCCTAGCGACACCTGGCCGCCGCCGCGAAGCGTAGCGGCCGGCCGAAACGGAGGGGGCCCCACGGCCCCCTCCGTTGTCACAAGCCTTGCGCCTCAGAGTCTGGCGCGCCCAATCAAGGAAAGGAGCATGACCATGCGCCGAAGAAAGGCGTTGATCGCAACACTCTCAGTAGTGGCCGTATGCGGGCTCACTCTAGCCCTGACCCTGCTATCGGAGCCTGCCCCCGCGATCGCCTACAGGGACTATACGTACAAGCCCGGCTGTCATTGTGGGGCTCCTAAGACGACGACCACGACCCAGAAACCTGCCACGACCACGACGACGCAGAAGCCCGCGACCACGACGACGAGGCCCGCGCCGAGGCCGGCCACGACCACCACGGTCAAGGCACCGACGACCACCGTCACTACTCAAAGCCCGACCACTTCGACGGTGGTAGCCCTTCCTTCAACCTCTACCGTCACCGCTCTCGATCCCGCGACCAGTCCCGACCATGAGGCCGGGGTCTGGGAGACTCTCGCTGCTGCCGGCCTGTTCGGTGCCGGCGGAGAGCCCCCCGCCGACTCCGGGACCGGGGACGGCTCCGAGGGCGTGTCGGCCGATGACGCCGCCGTCACTGTCGACGGTCTGCCGCTCAGCATGACCGCCGAGGCTCCTCGATACAACGTGAGCCCCGTGGCCATCGTCTTTCTGATGATCTACGGGGCGAGCTTCCTGCTCTACCGCACGAGACGAATGCGCGTCACTACTCATCGCAAGATCTGGAACGGCCTGCTACTGGCCACCTTCCTCATCACCGGGATGTTCGGTCTCATTCTTGCGATCGGGATCTCGCAGAACCCGCCCTGGCTGCTGCCTTCCTCGCTGCTGTTCTGGCATGTCGAGACAGGCATCGTCATGTGTCTGATCTCGTTCTTCCACCTGGGCTGGCACGCCCGGTACTACGCGAAGATGCTTATACCGCAGCGCGCGAGCCGTCGGGAACGGTCCTCTGCAGACCGCGGCGCGGATCTTCTAGGGACCGGCCGTTCTCAGCCCGCCTTTGACTGGAGCGCCGAGATACAGCGGGCCCGGAGAATGGATCGGTACGGTACACGGAGCCGCTGAGCGAGCAGATAGTCGACGGTTTGCCCGGTACGATTGGGGGCGGAGCGGGGCTTCAGCGTCAGCGGACGCTGAAGCCCCGCTCCCCTTTCGGCTCTTCGTCGTAGACGGCGATATCCGTGACCACTGCCCACGCCGGGCCGCCGCGACTCCAGGTCACCATCTCTTCTACGATGTCACGCGGTCCCTCGTAGACGGCCTCCACGCGGCCGTCGGGCAGGTTGCGCACCCAGCCCTGCAATCCCAGCCTTGTGGCCTCTCGGGTAGCGCTCTGGCGGAATCCGACTCCCTGCACCCGGCCGTCCACGAATACCCGGACCCTGACGGGCGACGGGGATCCTGGCGAGCCTCCGCCTGCCGGCCTCGGGTCGCCCGAGGAGCCTCGGTCGCCGGGCGGCTGCGTCGGTGCGTCCATCCGGCGCGGACTCCTACCCCTTGAGGATGCGCAGACCCTTGTGTTTGCGCTTGCCCCGTTGCTGGAGCCGGTAGACGAAGAGGAACATGAAGCACGCGAACAGCGCGCCGATCAGCGGCACGAGGACGAACAGCAATGTCCCGATGAGCACCAGAAGGTCGGCGTAGACGCTGAGCAGGACGAACGGCGCCGTGTCGATCTGGCTCTCAGGCCGCAACGAGAAAGACGCGTGTTCGGCCAAGCCGGCGATCGCGAGACCCAGGATGCCGCAGACCGTCATGGCGATCCAACCGTCGGGAGCCATGACCGCGGCGAACACCAGACCGCCGATGACGATCTTGATGGGCCGCATGATCGCCCGATGGGTGGCGGCGCAGCGCGGGCATCTTGTCGGTGGCCAACTCGACGATGGCCAGGGCGAAGAGCAGCGCGATGACCCAGGTCTTCTCGAGGAATGCGAACGGAGTGTCCGTCGAGGACCGGTGCGCTGGCGAACTCGAGGCGCGAGTAGAGGGCCAAGAACGCGACGGGGAGGAAGGCGCGGACCCCGCTCAGCGCGGCCAGTCCCGGCGCCCATGCAGGCTCGGGCGTAGATGCTGTTGAAGACGCGTCCACTGCTGCGGCTGTCGCGGCTAGACCAGGATGTCGTCGACCGGGTAGCGGAGTTTGGCCGCCGGCGGATCTCGGCCGGATAGCCGACGGAGACGAGCACGGTGGGGACGACGGTGGCGGGGAGACCCAGGATCCGGGAATACTCGGCCGGGTCGAAGGCGGTCATGGGGCAGGCGCCCAGTCCCAGGGAGTAGGCGCCGTTAAGGGCGTTGCCGAGGGCGATGTAAACCTGCTCCTTGGACCACTGCAGCTGCTGCTCGGGGGTCATGCGGTCGGCGACGTCGGTGGCCATGCCGATGACGAAGGCCCGCATCTCGTCGGGGGCGCCGGTCGCGGCGATGGCGGCATCGAGCTTGGCGATGATGGCGGGATAGTCGGTATCGGCGCACAGGACGAGGAGGTGGGAGCAACCCGTGATCTGGGGCTGGTTGAAGCTGACCGGGAAGCAGCTGCTCCTTGGTGGCCTGGTCGGAGACCACCTTGATCTTCCAAGGCTGCAGGTTGATGGCCGAGACCGAGTAGCGCGACCATCTCCAGCAGATCGCGGATGGTCTCCTCGGGGACGGCCTTGGGTTCGTACTGCCGGACGGCGTAGCGGTTCTTGACGATGTCCTTGAACTCCATCGGGGGCCTCGCTTCGAAGTGCGTGACTCTGGGCCGATGGCCAGATACAGGACGGCGCGGGGGCCGAAGCCAGTATACAAGTGCGGCCCCGGGGCGCGAATCCGGCTGGAGCCGCGCGCGCGCGGCGCAACGCGGGACGGCCGGGTGCTAGAATCTGCCGGCCGCGTGAGACCGGATCCCGGTCTAGTCGACGCGGCGCGTCCGGCCGCCGCCTGGCGTCCGTCGTGCCGGCGTGTCGACCGCGACACGTGCCCCCGTAGCTCAGGGGATAGAGCAGAGGTTTCCTAAACCTCGTGCGTAGGTTCGAGTCCTACCGGGGGCACTAGAGATTTAGCCTGCATAGGGGCCACTTATGGTCGCACCGGCTTGACCGCTCAAGGCCCGAAATGACCGTTTTACCCCTACCGTTACCCCTACCCAGGTGATATTCGGTGGTATTCAGTGGACAAAGTGGACGACTCAACCGGGGCTGGGCAGGGGGCTCAGGAGCAGTAACGGCCGATGCTTGGCACGCAGGAAGGTGGGGGTTACTGTACGATCTTCGACAATCGCTCGGGACCGAATAGCGCGCGCAGGCAACTGTAGCCAGACTACTTGATGCACGGTGAACCTTCCGAAGCCAGCGAATGTCATTGCGACCTGGTGAAATGACTCGCGAACGCGTCGGCGAGTCTGTTCGCAGTCCGCAAAAGGTAGCCCTCTCCTCCGTAGATAACTTCGCCGTAGGCATCTCCGTTCGTGGGTAACACTGCCGTAGGCCGCAAAGGACACCATTACCCCGTCATTCTCGTTGGATAGACCGACTTCCACCCAGACGGCGCCGGGAAGCCATCCGAAGAACCTGGCGCGGAACACCAGCACAGGAGCAGAGGGCGTGATCCGAACCCAGCCCTCTGCATTCAGCGTCTCGATAACTAGCTGCCTGAGCTGGTCAATATCTCCGTGGACGAGAAGAGTTGCGGAGCGGCCCTCGATGTTGGTATGCGAGGCGGATTGCGACATTTCCTCTCCCGTTCCTGTCGGCATATCAGGCCGGCAGCTACGAACTGCCTGAGTCTAGCGCACTGGACACGGAGTTTCTGGGAGAATCGCGCTTTTTGCAGGAGGCTACTGTACGGTCTTCGAACATGCGCGTAGCAGGGGGGCGTGGGCCACGGCGACACCTATGCTTTCCTTTCGGCATCACAGAGGCGACGGAGTAGTAATCTGAAAGATGGTTAGCACCGCGACCGAGAGACGCGTGGCGAGGAGCAGCATGAAAAGCGATCCGCACCTTCGTACGAAGATCTTGATCGGTTTGACCCCGGTGGTGACCATCGCGGTGCTCGCCGGAGCGGCTATCGGCGCAATGTTCTTTCTGGGAGTTTTGCCTCCTGCACCGTCGGACGACGACATGCTTGGCTACTTCAACGCGCACCGTACCGAGTTCGACGGTCTCTTGGACGGGTATTCCAAGCAAAGCCTCCAAGCGCTAGGCATCTCCGCGGCGAACGAGGACCACTTCTATACATGGTCCAAGGGGAGCGTTCTCACCAGTGAAGACAGAGGCTACGCCTATTCCGAGCAGCCGCTTCTTAACAGCCAGCCGGGTGACGGCTCCGTTGGTTTCAAGTACCGCCGCATAGATGCCGGATGGTATCTGTTCACGCTCTCGGAACCGTAGCGGAGGCGAGGGAACTCACGGGCATCGGGTCTTGCCGCCGTCGTGGAAACCGGGCGCGGGTGCATTCGAACCAACCGGCGGCGCCCACGATTGGTTGTCCGAGCCTCGTCGCTATCTTTGCAGCCATGAACGAGGAGAGCAAGAGATCCGACTACTACCAAGCTCTCGGTGAAACCATCGCCGCAGATCCGGAGATCCGCGCCTGGAAAGAAGAGGCTGCGGAGCGACTGAGAGCGGGAGAGTCTGAGGATGCCGTTGTCTCCTGGCTCGTGAAGGCGACGCAGCGCAAGATGACAAGGGTGGAGCGAGCCTCGGGGTTCATCGCTGGTTCGTCATGTGGGTGTTTGAGTGGGCGAAGACGGGCAAACCTGGGCGTCTCCCGAGAGGCGAGGGGCTCTGTGGGCGTGGTGCCGTGGCGACTGAGCAGAGGCGCTTCCATTCCCATGGTATATGCCGTTGCCGGCCCTCTCAGCGATCCGGAAGCGATAGCCAAGGAATTCCTGGCCAAGTGCGCGGAAGTGTTCCCGGAAGAGACGTGGTGAGAAGAAGGCACCAGCACGGGATGCGCGCTGGTTCCGGCTCTCGAAGGAAGGGATGCCGGATGCGGAGATTGATGCCGTCTCGCCGAAAGAAGACTCTTGGTGGGGCGGCGCAATACCGTGAGACAAGCCCGGTTCCGTTGGAAGCGATACGTTACACGGATCACGCGCTCTAGGTAACGCCTCGACCGAAGGCCGGAAGTACGCTCCAGGGAAAGCAATCCTGGAGTGGGAACGTGGCCGAACAGTCCGAACTGGGCGAAGATCTGCGGCAGGCGCTGGCGGTGCGCGGGTGCGCGCTCGATAGCGCGCAAGCGCGCCGGCTCGCCCTTGCGCTTCTCGACCTGGTCCGGGCTGATCTCCTCGTCCCCGATTACGATGATGCTCCCCCCCGAGGGCCCCACGTCTATAACAGGGGGAACCCGCAGGGCGCAGGCACCGACAACGATGGCAGTGGACTGTGGTACAAGACGACGGGGCTGATCACCAGCTCGACGGTGGCCAAGGAGATCGCGAAGCGGTAACCCCTGCGCTACGCCTCTTACTGCTACGACTCCGAGTCCGGCCTTTACTACCTTTCCGCCCGTTCCTATGATCCCAAGACCAGGCAGTTCCTCAGTAAGGACCTCTCCCGGAACGACGGGGAGCAGAGTGCCTATCAGTACTGCGGGGGGAACCCGGTGAAGTATGTGGATCCGACGGGGCTGTACAGAGAATCGGACGAGTTCCGGTACGTGCGCATCTATAACGAAGCCAAGAAGCGCGGACGCGATGCGCATTGGAGGGCTTTCGAGAAGCTCCACCGATACTACGAATGGGAGTACGGCAACTGGGTCAGGAGCGAATCTCGGGCCCGCTCGCTCAGGCCAAGAACGTGGCGAGGGGGCAAGGCGCTCCTCTTGCTCTCTTCCCATCGGAAGACGAATTCAGTCGAAAGGTGAGGGAGAATGCGCCGAAGGATCTAAGCGTTTATGCCGCCGAATTCGCGGCGGAAGATCTCAAGACGGCGGGTCACTACGCCGCGTACTATGGTTGTAGGGTCGGGGCACAGGTTGCACCATTCGCGCTTGCTCTTGCGTTGGCTCCGATCGGCCAGTCTGCCTGGGCGGTCGTTGCTGCGCCTGGGATATCAATGGGACTGAATAGTGCCGCCGACGCGATTGGGAAGCCTGGAACTGGTGATCGCGCGGTAGGTGTGGAGGAGAATCTGCGGACTGCGGCAGGCGCGACGATTATGGGCGCTTTCGGCGGCCTCTTGAAAGCCGGTGTTCTCGGGTCACTGGAGGCAAACGGGGTTGGTACCGGAGGTCTCGAACCCTGGATGCGAGCGGGAGTCAAGATGCTCAATGACTTGGGCGGGCCCTTCCCGGGCTACTAGGTAGAATGAGGCCATAGACCGTGACGGCAAGTGTTTGAAAGTCGCCAGACCTAACACGGTCAAGATCACGCGGGTGTGCGAGTGGTCCTATGGGTCGGAGCAAGGAGGTCGGCACAAGGGTGTTCGAACCAACATACAGCTCTGTGGAGGTCGAAGCTCACCGATCGGCAGTCGTGTCCGCGACTCCCAGGGAGGTAATGGAGGCCGTGGCGGCGTGGGCGCGGGATCTCGGATGGAGCCCGGTCACGACCGGAGACGCATTCCATTCGTTCAAGGTCGGTCGCTCGATCTTCTCGACCGCAGTCGAGATGGAAGTCAGCTCGCGTACGTTCGGCGGCGCTACGAGAGTGCAGTTTCTGACCCGGCTGAGCAGCCCCGACCCGACTGGCAGACGGACCTGGAAATAACCGCCGAGACCTTCGCCAAGGGTGTCCTTTCTGAGTTGGCCCTTCGCGGCGTGACAGTTGACCCTGCGCACCTCGCTACCACACGCAGAGATCGGGCCCGGCTGAAAGCACGGGAACACTCCGCAAGCGGGCCGAGTGGGTCCTCGTGGTGCTGGCCATTCCCGCTACCATCGTGGTCTGGTTCCTGTGGAAAGACCTCTTCTTGACCCTGGCGGCTTTCCTGTGGATCGTCGCGGCGATCTTCGCGGTGCAGTTCAGTCGTTTCCCGGGACAACGGGATGCATGCACGATTGCAGGTAGCAGCCGTGGTCCTCGCAGTGGTGGGTACTGCCCTCGTGGTTACCATCATCGGGGCTCTGAACCAGGCCGGCGTGGTGTCTCTGCCATATCCAGGTAGCTGTTCGGCGAGGGTGATGACAGCGACGCGGTTGCGCAGACCGAACCGAGTGCGCGGGCGAGCGTCAGGCGGGTGAGGTCCTCCCCCTCGTTCGCGTCGAAGTCCTGGCGCCGTGGTGACCCTACACCCCTACCGTCACCCCTACCCCGGTAACACTCAGTGATACTCAGTGGACGAAAGCGGGCGATTTCCGAGGCGATTTTGAACGCAGTGATGCTTGAGTGACACGCCAGTGGACAACGCAACCGGGGTTTCCTAAACCTCATGCTACAACCTGATACTCGGTGGTACTCGGTAACACTCAGTGGACGACCACCGCGTGGTCTCGAAAACCGTTGTGCCGCGCAAGCGGTACCGGGGGTTCGAATCCCCCCTCTCCGCTTCAGAAAGCCAAGAATGGCGTGTCGAGACCCGGTCCGGATGGCCGGGTTTTCGCGTCTTTGGGGCGAGTTCGGGGGCAAGTCGGGGGCAAACTCGACAACAGGTGACGGAACGAGACGGACATATACGGCACCAGATAGCAGGCCCGAGTTGACTCCGAGAAGAATCAGGCCTACCGTGTGATAAGGAGGTGCCGAGAATGTCTCCGTCAAGCGTGGTCGGATACGCCGCGAAAGCGGCAGGGGGCCCGCTCGAGCCGTTCACCTACGAGGCCCCACCACTGGGAGACCAGGACGTCCGGGTCTCGGTCACCCACTGCGGTGTCTGCTACACCGACATCCACGCCATCGACGACCGCTACGGTTTGTTCGCCTTTCCGATGGTCCCCGGTCACGAGATCGTCGGGAACGTGTCGGAGGTGGGCCGCGCGGTGTCCGACTTGAAGGTAGGGGACAGAGTCGGCATCGGCTGGCAGGGCCGTTCGTGCATGCAGTGCGAATGGTGCCTGCAGGGGGAGGAGCAGCTCTGCCTGGACATCGTCAAAGACGGCACCTGGACGCCCTACGGCGGCTTCTCGTCCTCCGTGGTGGTGGATGGCCGCTTCGCCTACCCCCTGCCCGAGGCGATGCCCTCGGAGTCGGCGGCCGTGCTCATGTGTGCCGGCATCGCCGTCTACTCCCCGCTCCGGACGTATGCCGAGGGAGAGGCTCGCCGCGGGTCGGGATCGTCGGCGTGGGTGGCCTGGGCCATCTGGCGATCCAGTTTGCGCACGCCTTTGGCTGCGAGGTCACCGCCATCTCCTCCTCGCCGGAGAAGGAGCAGGAAGCGCGTGCCTTCGGTGCGGACCACTTCATCGTGTCAGAGGACAAGGCCAGCCATGAGTCGGGCCGAATACGCCTTCGACCTGCTGCTCTGCAGCGTCCATGCGGGCATCGATTGGGAATCCCTGCTCGAAACGCTCAAGAAGAGGGGACGGGTGGTACTCCTGGGCTTCCCGCAGCTGGCTCTGGACCCGACCGACCTGGTGGCCCACGAGCTCTCGATGACGGGCTCCTTTCTCGGCAGCCGGGCCCGGATGCGAGAAATGCTGGCGTTCGCCCAGGAGCACAACATCGTGCCCCAGGTCGAGCTGATGCCCATGTCGCAGGTGAACGAGGCGATCCGGAGGGTAAGGGAGAATCAGGCTCGCTACCGGATCGTGCTGGTCAACGACATGGAGGTCTAGCCGCGCAAGCGGTACCGGGGGTTCGAATCCCCCCCTCTCCGCTCAGGAAAGCCAAGAACGGCACGTCGCGACCCGGTCCCTAAGGCCGGGTTTCGGCGTTCTGGAAGGGACTGGCAACAAGTTAGTGATGCGTCCGCGGGTGATAGCGACGTTATCGTGCTCGATCAGCAACGGCGCGCGAGAAGGAGGACCCGCTCGGCGACGCCGCTAGTTTCCTCCACGGCGCCGGTACGCAACGGCCCCGAAGGCGATTCCCAAGACGAGGATCACGATACCCAAGGATTCACCCCGGACGATCTCGACCACGCCCACGATGACAAGAATAGCGGCGCCCAACACCCTGGGAAGAGCACGGTTTCTTGAAGGTGCTTGCCCCGTCGCGTCGCCTACCCGATCCGATGGACTTGGCGGCCCGGATAAGCCCCGCAGCTCGGCCGCCCGACTCCAGGTGCAACTCCCCCGTCAAGCGGCTCCAGGTGAGCGCACGCGACGAGAGAAGGTTCTCGGCGCGGAACAGCCGCGCGGCCAAAAGCACGAACAGGTAGGCGAACACCCCCAGGGCCAGCAGCCCGGCCAGCGACTGCCACCAGGGGACGAGCGTCGCTCCCAGTCTGGCCACCATGGCGATCGGCGAGGTCAGGGGGAAGAGACTGAGGGTGGTCGCAAGTGCGCCGTTGGGGGCGTCCGAGAACGTGCCGCTGAACAGCAGGGGGACGACCAGCGGGATGATGGCGATGAACACGAACTGATTGGCGTCGCGGGCGGTGGGCGCGAGCACGCCGAGCACGGCATAGATCGACGCGTACATCAGGTAGCCGAGCAGGAAGTAGGCGAGCGTCCAGGGGATCGCTCGGGCCGCGACCGCGCCGCCGATGTTCAGGTCGACGCCGGCAACGCTTCCCTTCCCGGCGAGCACACCGAAGAAGACCGCCAACCAGACCGCCACCTGTAGCAACCCCACGGCCGAGAGACCGGCGATCTTCCCCAGCATCAGATCTCCGCGGTCTCAAGCTCACGAGGAGAACCTCGGCCGTGCGGTTCTCCTTCTCCCTGGAAACGCTCTGAAGCATGAAGCCGCTGGTCATCGCCAGCGCCAGGTAGAGGATGAACATCAGCAGGTAGGGGAGGAGGTAGGCCGCGGTCGGATCATCCGGAGCTCTGGCACCGGCGGGGGCCAGGGCTGACGACTCCAACCCCGGGGTGGGATCCAGGAGCAGCCCCGCCAACCTCTCGTCGCCGGTGATGCCGGTGTTGATCACGTAGGTGATCAGCTCGGTGCCGTCCAGGGCCCGCAAGGGCTGATACCGGGTCTCGACCACGGTCAACCGGCCCGACGCGACGTAGTCCTGGGGGATGAGGTAGTAGCGGTCTATCTCAGCCGCGAGCCAGGGCCGCTTGAGCCTGGGGCTCGTCCTCGTAGCTCCGCACGAGGCCCGGCGGAAGGTCGGTCGGCAAGGTGTGGAGCAGACCGGCCGGGTCGACGTACCCGATCGGCTTCGTGCCGGTGCTCGACCCCGGGGATCCGTCGCCTGATGCCCTGACCGCCGGGCGAGAAGCATCTCAGCGACGAACACCACGAGCAGGAACGCGGCCGGCAGCAGGAAGGTGGTGAGCCAGAACGACCTCCGCCCCAGCGTGGTACGCAGCTCGTATCTGGCCGTCAGCCACACGTCCCGCATGGTGCGCTCACCCCCGCGCCCGCATGGCGTCGAAGACGCTTCGCAGGGTCATCCGGCGTCCGTACCGCAGCATGCCCCGGCGGAACACCCTGGGCGCAGCCCAGATAGCCGAAGCCCGCGCACCCGGCCAGGATCACCCAGCTCAGGATGAGTTGCCAGAGAGGCACGACCGTGGCGCCCCAGCGCATGGCGACCGTCAGCAGCGAGGTGGTGGGAAACAGGGTGAGCGCGACCATCAACGGTCCGTCGGGGTCGCTGCCGAGGAGAGGGGAGAAGAACAAGGGAAGCAGGAAGAGAATGCTGATGACCCCCGCCAGCTGCTGCCCCTGACGGGTAGTCGGTCACCGCGACGCCGAGAATGACGACCATCGCGGCCGCCAGAGTGAACAGAGGGCACGAAGTAGACCGCAAGTACCAGGACCAGACTCCACGAGATCTCCATCCCCCGAAGGGAGTCCACGAAGTTGGAGGCCACCGCGAGCCCGCCCAGCACCACCAACGCCCACAGGAACACCTGGGTGAGAGCCACACCCACGAGGCCCACCGCCTTGCCCGCGATGAGCTGCTCGGGCGAGACCGAAGTGGTCATGATCTCTATCGTGCGGCTCTCCTTCTCGTCGGCGACCGCCCGCAAGAGGTAGCTGGACGCGCTCATGAGGGCGAAGGAGATGAAGAGGCCGAGGGCGAAGGGGAGGATGATGCCGACGAGGCCGCCGCCATCCATCTCCCGGCTTCCGTCGGCGGAGCGGACCACGAAGTCGCTGGGGCCGCTCGAGGGCCCGGTCGGCGACGTCGGGCTGCGAGCCCCCCGACCAGGTTGGCCTTGAGAAACGAGTCGAAGCGGTCCTGCAGCCGGGCGCCGGGCTGGCGGTCCCAGTAGAAGAGCTGCGCCTTGCCGGAAGCCGGGTAGTCGGGGGAGATCACGTAGAAGCCGCGTATCTCCCCGGCTTCCAGGTCGGCCCTCGCGGCCTCGATCGCTGGAGAACGAGCGAAACCCCGGGTTCTCTCGTCCGGCGGCGAGCACTCCGCTCTGATCGACGTAGCCCACGCTGGCCGCGTCGCCTCCGCTGCTCTCGCCTGCGAAGATGCTCACGACCCATCATGGCGATGATCAGCAGAGGCATGCCAAAGGTGGCCAGCAAGAAGCTGCGCCGGCGGACGTTCTTGAGGTACTCCCGGCGGGCTATGAGGCGGAACTTACGCACCGTCGCTCACCCGCGTCGCCCGCCTGCCTCGCGGGTCGCCGGGCCCGTCCCGCCGGTCACCACCGTGATGAAGATGTCGTCCAGCGAGGGCTCGGCGAGCTCGAAGCGCTCCACCCTGACCCCCGGGCGGGCGGCCAGCGCCTTCAGTACCTCCTGTGGGTCGGCTCCCGTCTCCAAGGACAGACGCCACGCACCGTCCTCCTGCCGGGCCTCCAGCACGCGCGGCAGTCCGGAGAGATCTCCTTCGGCCTGCACCACGACGGCATTCGCGGCGAAGTCCCGCTTGATCTCGTCCACACGTCCGTAGAGCACGGTGCGCCCATGATCGATGAGGACGATGCGATCGCAGAGCGCCTCCACCTGGTACATCTGGTGGGTGGACATGATGACCGTCCGTCCGGCCCTCACCTGCTCCTGGATGATCTCCTTGATCAACCGGGTGTTGACCGGGTCGAGCCCCGCGAAGGGCTCGTCCACGACGATAAGGTCGGGTTCGTGCAGCAGCGCGGCGATCAGCTGGGCCTTCTGCTGCATGCCCTTGCTGAGCTCTTGGACCTTCTTCCGCCGGTGCTCGTAGAGGTCCATGCGCTCGAGCCAGGGCACGAGGCGGCTCTTGGCCTCGCCGTCACTCAACCCCTTGAGTGTGCCGAGGAAGACCAGTACCTGTTCGAGAGCGACGTCCTTGTACAGGCCGCGGTCCTCGGGGAGATACCCGATACGGTCCTTGCAGGCCTTGTCCGGGGCGGCGCCCAGTATCTCGACCGAGCCCGAATCGGGCTTGAAGATGTCGAGCATGATGCGGATGGTGGTGGTCTTGCCGGCGCCGTTCGGACCGAGAAGGCCGAACACCTGACCGGGCTCGACCTCGAACGACACATCTTCCACGGCCCGCGTGTCGCCGAAGGACTTGCTCAGATGCTCGACCACCACAGACGACACCGGCATGGCCTTCGCTCCTTCTGGGCCCGCGTTGACGATGACCTATCTCCCCATCATAGTGCGAGGCAAGCCGTCCACGCCATCCAAGTATCGGCCACACGGTCGCCGGGCGGACCCGGCAAGCGGACAGACCTCTACCTCGGGAGATGGGGAGTCGCCCTCCTAGCCAGCTGCCCAGGGGGTGGGAACGGAGCTCGGGGCACCGACGTGCCTACGGGGCGGCACAAAGGCCGCCCACTGCGGCGCATGGGCGGGTAATCTTGGGGAGGCTCCATTTGGTGCCTGTAACCGAAGGCGATCCCCAAAGGGGGTGAGTGACGTGGTTGTCCCGGTGCGCGTCTTCTCCGACTACATCTGACCCTTCTGCTACATAGGCACGGGTATTGTCGATAGGCTGAAAGAAGAGTACCCGCTACAAGATACCTGGGTGAGCTACGAGATCCATCCGGAGACGCCCCCGAGGGTGTGCTTCTTCGAGCGGCTTTTCGGGCCGGGTTTCCGGGAAAGGCAGGAGAGCCAGCGCCAACGCTGTGCGGAGCTCGGCCTCCCCTTCGTGGCGCCAGACTCTTGTCCAACTCGCGACTAGCGGTCGAGGCTGCTGAGTTTGCGCGCGATGCCGGCAAGCACCCCGAGGTTTCCACCGGGCCGTCTTGGCCGCGTACTTCGCCCGCTCCCAGGATATCGGTGATCTGGGCGTGCTGAGCGAGCTGGCGGCGGCGGTCGGGCTCGACCCGCTGCTCTTTCAGCAGGCGCTGGCGACGGGCCTCTACGCCGGCAAGCGGCGGGCCGCCCACGATGAGGCTGGAAGTCTCGACATCAGCGGCGTTCCCACCTATATCTTCGCGGGAGGCGTCAAAGTGGTGGGTGCCCAGCCGCTGGGCCATTTTCGTCGGCTGCTTGAGGAGATGGAAGACACCATCAACAGACAGTGATCGTTTCCTCCGGCAAAGTGAGCCTTCCTAAACCTCGTGCGTAGGTTCGAGTCCTACAACCGCCTGCTCCGACACAGTGGTGGAATGGCCCCCATGACTGCCGTGACTTGAGGAGCGCCATCGCCGTGCCGGGGTCTAAGAAGGGATTCGACAGGCGTCCCCTGGGGTAGTTGTTGACATAGGAAGGCGGCGCATCAGCTGGGAGGAGTACGCACATGGAAGTCTATGCGTCCGGTAATTGGCTGGTCAAGGAAGGAAAAGACGAGGATTTCATCCGCGCGTGGCGCTCGTGGTTTGAGGGGCTTCGGGATCATGCCCCTGGCATGAAATGGGCCAGGTTGATCCGTTCGGCGGATGATCCGCGTCGTTTCGTCTCGATGAGTATCTGGGAGAGCGAGAAGGCACGCGAGGACTGGATGGCTTCTGACGAATTCCCCGGGAGCTTCGAGGCAATAAAGGCTCTCACCGACGAATTCGTCGGCGGCAGGTACGTAGAGGTAGCGGCCTTGTAGAGTGGAGGCAGAGCGGGCCGTGCATGCGGGGCGGCCCTTCCTTTCCCTCTGCTAAGTCGGAACGCTGGGCCGCGTCGTCCCGTGCCAGGTACGTGTCTTCACCTCGCCGGGCCATCTTCACACCTCCCTCCTCCCTGCCTTCGAGCGCCCGTCGGAGTCCGGCCCGCAAGGTGCCTGGCTTCATCCCCGCGACAGTCACCGCCATGGACTCATAACCCGAAGGTCGCAGGTTCAAATCCTGCCCCCGCTACCATATAAAAGCCCGGTTTTGCCGGGCGTTTTCATTCGGCGATATATCGATAGCTCCCGGTTGAGCCCGCTTGACCCCTGCATTGACCCCTTCCCAGATGCTACATAGTGGTCTTCAGTGGACTATATGGACGGCTTGGCCTAGCCAATGGCGCGACGCTCTCCCGGGCCACCGAAGATCAAGGCGATCCTCACGCACCTTCCCGGCATGCCGGACATGTAGTGGTCCTTCAAGCGCGCGGCTAGAAAGGTTCAGACCCGTGTAAAGCGAAAGGTCGTCGCCCAGCGTATAACGAGTGTATGGGTCTCTCGGGTCGAGGCGAAGAAGGCAATGAGGCTAGCGACAACAGCGAGAGAGTCGGGGGAGCAGATGCCGTTCTCGGTCGCGTATCTTCTCGCGTCGGCGACCTAGAATACCTTGTGCGGCAGCACTCTCCTGCCCTCGTGCGGACGTTGACTCTCGTGGTGCTGGACCGGGAACTCGCGGCGGACATTTCCAGGAGACCTTTCTTCGACTCTATACGCACTGGGACCAGGTCTCGCGACACCCCGACCTCGTCGCCTGGCTCTATCGTGTGGCTCTCAATCGCGCTAGTGACTATCGCCGCTCTTTGGCCCGTGCTGCCCGTCTTGTCGAACGCCTCGGGAACAACCCGTCCGGTACCGAGGCCTCCCCCCGTGGGAGCCGGAGACGGAATTCCTGAGCATCTTACGGAACCTGCCAAAACGTCAGCGCGTGGCAACAGCCCTGCACTACGTTGGCGATCTCTCCGTGCCGGAGGTGGCTCGGGCAATGGGTATCTCAGAAGGAGCCGTGAACAGCCACCTGCATCGGGCCCGTCTAGCGTTGAAGGACATGCTGGAGGAAACGTGATGAAAGACCAGGGCGCAAACGGAGGACCTCCGCGAGCTCTACGTTCGCAATGCTCCATCGGTGGGTGCCGACGAGACCTGGGAAGCGGTGCAGCGTCGGTTGCCTGCCTCGGCTCAGCCCACCAGGCAACGATCCGCGCCCAGACGACGGAGCGGCCTGCGCGTTGCCGTCTTCGCGTCCCATTGCCATGGTTCTGGTGGCCGCCGTCGCCATCGGAAGCTTCATGGCCATCCGCAATCTGGCCCGGCCGACCTTCGTGCTCGCGATCACCGACGACAACGTTGTCGGCGCTGGAGGACGCAGAGCGGGCACTGGGAGCGTCTCGCCTTGGCAAGCGAGGGCGGGGGCATACACCGCTATGCGTTCAAGATCGATCCGACCAATAGCTCGACGCTCTACACCGCCTCGGATACCGGACTATTCAAGTCCACCGACGGGGCTCGGAGCTGGAGACGAGATTCAACGCGCACGGACATCCACTTCATCACCGTCGACCCCGCCTCACCGTCCACGCTATATGCGCTGGTCTACGCTCCAGGCCAGCCCCTCACAGTCGATCGGTCGGATGACGGCGGTAACACTTGGACGGACCTGAGCGATTCCACTCCTGCCCAAATCAGCGGGTACGTTCTGGTGATGTGGGTCGATGCCACGGTTTCCCCGCCACAGGGCAGTGTCCTCGTGGCGGGGCCGGAGGACGTGGCAGGGACCTCAACCCTGTGGCGATCCACCGACCGGGGCGCATCCTGGACAAACGTGAAACCGGAGGAAGCGGACGTACTGCTGCAGTCCCCCAGCAAGCAGAACGAGCGGGCGGACTTTCAGGGCAGCCTCACCGATGCCGATACCGGGGCGACCCTTGAAGTGATCGTCGGTTACATCGATCATGGCGATCCGGCCATCCGTTACGCTTCGACCGAAGAAGGTGTCTACAAGACCGTGGACGCCGGCAAGACCTGGCACAAGGCGAGCGCCGGCCTG
>CAVZSN010000002.1:0-72486 GCA_963777945.1 uncultured Actinomycetota bacterium | reverse complement strand
GGCGTTTCTGCCATGACCATTCTCCGTCTTGCCCGGTCCGCGATGGGAACCGCGGCGTCACTACCTGATCGCTTACCCGGCCAGCGTGGCCACCATGACGGCCTTGATCGTGTGCATCCGGTTTTCGGCCTGATCCCAGACGATGGAGTGCGGCGACTCGAAGACGTCGTCGGTGACCTCCATACCATCCAGCTGAACCGCTTGAACATGTCCTCCCCCACCTTGGTATCCCGGTTGTGGAAGGCGGGCAGGCAGTGCATGAACTTGACCGCGGGATTTCCGGTCTTCGCCAGCACGTCGCCGTTCACCTGGTAGGGGAGCAACAGCCGGATGCGCTCCTCCCACACGCTCGGGTGCTCGCCCATCGAGACCCAGACGTCCGTATAGAGGAAGTCGACCCCCTTCACACCGTCGTCCACGCTCTCGGTGAGCGTGAGGCGCGCCCCGGTCTCCTCGGCGACGGTCTTGCAGCGGGCGACCAGCTCTTCCACGGGCCACAGGTGGGCGGGGGCGCACAGGCGCACGTCCATGCCCAGCTTGCAGCCGCCCACCATGAGGGAGTTGGCCACGTTGTTGCGGGCGTCCCCCAGATAGCAGTAGCTGATCTGCTCGAGGGGCTTGTCGCTGTGCTCGCGCATAGTCAGCACGTCGCCCAATACCTGGGTGGGATGGAACTCGTCGGTGAGTCCGTTCCACACCGGTACTCCCGCGTACCGGCCCAGGATCTCCACAGTCTCCTGGGCGAACCCCCGGTATTCGATGCCGTCGTAGATGCGGCCGAGCACCCGCGCCGTGTCCTTCATAGACTCCTTATGCCCGATCTGGGAGCCGCCGGGCTCGAGGTAGGTGACCCGCGCGCCCTGGTCGAAAGCCGCTACCTCGAACGCTGTGCGGGTGCGGGTGGAGGTCTTCTCGAAGATGAGAACGATGTTCTTTCCCCGCAGGCGGGGTTGCTCCTCGCCGGCGTTCTTGGCGCGCTTGAGCTCCGCGGCGAACTCGAGCAAGTATCTGATCTCGTCCGGTGTGAAGTCGAGCAGCGTGAGGAAATTGCGGTGACGCAGGTCGTGGCTCATCGTTTCCCCTTCCGTTTCCGGCCTCCCGCCCAGGAAGTCCGCTACCAACTATAGTGCCGGAGCGGAAACGTCCAGCCCCGAGCGAGGACCCGCGCCCCGCGTGCAGAACTAGATAGCAATGAGTTCTCGAACCGACCCCACATGAGCCGACTTCCCCAGAGGCGACACCACAGGTCCTCCGCCAAGAGGGCAGCGTCGGCCGTCCGCCCGGCGAGAGGAGTTCCTGGCGCTCTTCCGCGACACCACGCAGGCCTGCCCTCCGGCCTCGCACTCCTCGCGCGAAAGCGGACGACGCCCGCCGCCCCGGAACCGAGCCGGTTCCTGCGACAGTTCCTCCAGCAGGCCGCCCCCACCCCCGAGCGCGCCCGCTCGGGATTGGCAAGCCTCGATACGCGACTGGGAGGAGGCTTCGGCCTCGGCCTACACCTCGTGCTCGGGCTACCCGGCTCCGGAAAGACGGCGTTTCTCGAATCGCTCGCGTGGGAAGCAGTGTCGACCCAGCGGCCGGTGCTCTACTACGCCCTCAAGAGCGGCGGGCTTCGCGTGTGGGAGCATCTCGTCACCACCATCGGCGCCATCTTGGACGACCCGGCGATGACCGCGACCGCGTTGCGGGCACACGAGCTGACTTCGCGGGACATCCACACCCTTCGCCGCCTGGACGCGGCGCTGCAGGAATCGGTGCTTGCCCTATCTCTCGGTGGTCGACAGCACCCCGGCCTCCACCCGCAGCGTCAGCGCTCTGATCGAGGACATACGCTTCCGAACCCAGGAGGCCGTCGGGCGCCACATGCGCCTGCCTGTGCTCGTGTTGGACGACCTGGCCCATCTGTCGGCGCTCACCGGGTCGCGCTCGCCGTCCGATCTGCTCTCGCGCCTGGACGACGCCCTGAAGGCCGAGTCGGTCAGCGGCTTGCTCGCGGCCACACCGGCCGATGTCTCTCGCGGAGGTGCAGACCGACGTCTGCCGGTGACCACGGTGCTTCTGCTGACACCGGGTGCGCCTGGTGCACTAGGCAACCCCCTCTGCGGCGGGTGCGCCAAGCTCACCAGGCGCCCTCTCTGCGCCGGAGACCCCCGATCAGGTGGCGTTGGAAGTGCGCAAGAACATGGCGACAGGATGGATCGGATCGATCCCGCTGCTGCTCGACCGGCGGTCTGGGCTGTTCGCCGAGCCGGGAGGACCTGCCTAGCCGACCGGGGGCGCGCCCGCGCGGGCCCTCGGGCTCTGTGAGCCCTCAGACTGCGCGGCCTTCAGACTCCGCGGACCCTCAGACCCCGTCCACGATGACCAGTTCGCCCTGCGCGCAGCTCTGCCGCACCTCTTTCGCAGCGCAATACTGGGGCGAGGAGTACCAGCGCTGGGCGTCCTCGAAGGTGGGAAACTCCAGGATGATCGTCCTGCCCGGTTCGAGATCACCTTCGAGCACCTCCACGCGTCCACCCCGAGCCAGGTAGCGGCCGCCGAAGCTCTCGATGGTCTCGGGGACCATCTGCTTGTAGCGCTCGTAGCCGATGGGATCGTCCACCCGGATGTTTGCGAAGACGTACGCAGGCATGATCATCCCCTCTCGTGTCGCTTGCTCATCGCGGTCAGAGGATCCGGTCCGCCGTTGGCGCTAGGCCAGTACGAACGCCATGCCCCCTGTGTAGAACCGGTCTCCGGCGGCGTTCTTGCCTACCATCGGGTCTGTCACCCTGATCTCCTGGGTGACACGAATCAGGCCGGTGGCCGTGAGCGAACGGACGATGTAGTCACGCTCGGTGTCGATATCGGGATCGATGTGATGGATGGGCATGGGAAACAGGCGACCCACGCCGACGCCGGCGTCATAGGACGCGGTCGCCGCCCACACCTGCTTGCCGTCGCAGGTGAAGTCGGTGAGCCACCAGCGGGCATGATGCCGGCGGCGCGATGACCCGCCTGGGGTGGTCTGCTGGAAGGCCACGTCGTGCAACTTGCCGTCGAGGAAGCAGGGGAACACCGGCGCGTGATGGTACGGCCTGTTCAACACTCCGCGCCCGAAGGCCCGGAGGGCGGTACGCGGCGTGATCCGGTCCGCGGCAAACCATCCTGCCGTGGCGAACACTTGGAGCAGATCGGCGCCGCTACCCAAAAAGACAAGGCTCACCGGCGCTTGGGCGGCGCCGGTCATCCTCGCGCTGAAGCGCGGAAGCAGCTCCACATGATCGTTGTGGATCGCCGGGCCAGACAGACAGTCCCCTGCGGCCTCCAGCGGGCGGTGCACCAGTGCGACCTTGGCCGGCGTGTGTGCCGCGTCCGCCTGCGTCCCCGCGAGGAACACCCCCAGACTTACGCACGACGCGCCGAACGTGAGCGCGGCCGTCATGATCCTTGTGCGCGGAGATCTCCCCTCCAGGTTGATCGTCTCGTGGGCCCAGAGGAGGAAGATCACCCACACCACCGCGATGGCCAGGACGGACATGGCGAGAGACTCCCGCCCCTTCACGTCGCCCATGGTTCCCCACAGCCGGGGCGTCACGACCGCGAGGACGGCGAGCAGGACGAACCTGCCCAACCAGATGGGCCACCGGCCCCCGGTGAGGTCGGGCACCATATCGCCCGCGTCCCCTGCGTATACATATGTGCCAGCCCCTGAGCGGGGCTGCGGTGATAGTTGTGGCACTGATCTCCTTTTCAGCGCCAAGGATACGCTAAACCGGCGAGAAGCGGAGCCTCCGTGGTCCCAACCCCTCCGAGGACACCGCGCCGGCCCTTGAAGACGACCATCTTTACAGACTTTCTACGGACTTCGGCAACGTCGTGGCATTTCCTTGACGGCGCCCGTGCTTACCTGGAGACGAGTGGGGAGGAGACGTGCCGGTTCAATGTGTAAGCCGGCGAGCTCCCCGAGACGGGAGTGAGGCGACCGACATGCTCACGGTGAGCGCCATCGTGGCGGTGGTACTGCTCGGATACCTGGTCTACGCCCTGGTGCGGCCGGAGAAGCTGGGATGAGCGGCCAGGGCTGGCTGCAGATCGTCCTCTTCCTGGGCGTGGTCCTGCTGCTGGTGCGACCTCTCGGCGCCTACATGGCCAGGGTCTTCGAGGGCGAGCGCATCTTCGGGATGAGCCGGGTGCTGCGGCCCGGTGGAGAGGCTCATCTACAAGCTGGGCGGCATCGATCCCGAGAGCGAGATGACCTGGAAGAGATACGCCGCGAGCGTGCTCGTCTTCAGCCTCGTGGGCTTCCTCCTGCTCTACCTGCTGCAGCGCGTGCAGGGCTGGCTGCCCGGCGGTCCCGAGGGAGTGGGCAACGTCAGGCCGGACCTGGCCTTCAACACCGCGGTCAGCTTCGTGACCAACACCAACTGGCAGGCCTACGGCGGCGAGACCACCATGAAGTACGTCACCCAGATGGTGGGCCTGACCGTGCAGAACTTCGTCTCGGCGGGCGTCGGGCATGGCCGTGGTGATCGCGCTTCATCCGCGGCTTCTCGCGCCGCTCCACCGACACGCTGGGCAACTTCTGGGTGGACCTGACCCGGGCGGTCCTCTACGTGCTGCTCCCTCTCTCCTTCATCTTCGCCATCGTCCTGGTGTCGCAGGGGGTCGTGCAGACGCTCGAGCCCTCGCAAGCAGGCCGCAGCTGGTGCAGCCGTACGTGACCGCGGACGGTCAGACCGATCACCTCGCAGACCATCGCCGTCGGTCCGGTGGCCTCGCAGCTCGCCATCAAGCAGCTGGGCACCAACGGCGGAGGCTTCTTCAACGCCAACTCGGCGCATCCGTTCGAGAACCCCACGCCGCTCACCAACTTCCTGCAGCTGGTGGCGATCCTCCTCATCCCGGCGGCCCTCTGCTACACCTTCGGGCGCATGGTGGGCAACACCCGGCAGGGCTGGGTGGTGCTGGCCGTCATGATGATCATCCTGGTGGGCATGATCGCCGCTGGCCTACCACTTCGAGCAGCAGGGCGTGCCCCAGGTGGCGGCAGCTGGGGGTGGACCTCGAGCGCCGCCGGCGGAGCCACCACCGCTCAGCCGGGCGGCAACATGGAGGGCAAGGAGGTGCGCTTCGGCATCGCCGACTCGGCCGCCTGGGCGGTCGCCACCACCGGCGCCTCCAACGGGTCGGTGAACAGCATGCACGACTCGTTCACGCCCCTGGGCGGGCTCGTGCCCCTGGTCATGATCCAATTGGGCGAGGTGGTGTTCGGAGGGGTGGGGTCCGGGCTCTACGTGATGCTGGTGTTCGCCATCGTGGCCGTGTTCATCGCCGGTCTCATGGTGGGCCGCACGCCTGAGTACCTGGGCAAGAAGATCGAGACGTACGAGATGAAGATGGCCTCGCTCATCATCCTCATCCCGGTGATCGCCATCCTGGTGGGCACCATGATCGGCGGTGGCGACCGGGGCGGGCCGGTCCGGCGTCGCCAACCCGGGCGCCCACGGCTTCAGCGAGATCCTCTATGCCTTCACCTCGGCGGTGGGCAACAACGGCAGCGCCTTCGCCGGCCTGTCGGCCAACACCACCTTCTACAACATCGCGCTGGGCATCTGCATGCTCGATCGGCCGCTTCTGGATCCTCGTGCCCACGCTGGCCCTGGCCGGCTCGCTGGCCAAGAAGAAGCACATCCCCGAGAGCGCGGGCACGCTGCGCACCGACGGCCCGGTGTTCGTCGGCCTGCTCATCGTGGTCGTGATCGTGGTCGGAGCGCTCAGCTTCCTGCCCGCCCTGGCCCTGGGTCCCGATCGTCGAACACCTGATGATGGCCGGCTAGGGAGAGGCATCCGATGGCCGCAGGAACGCAGATCTCGAGCAGGGTCCAGCCGCGCGAGGCCAAGGAGCGGTCCTTCGACTGGCGCCTCATGGGGGCGGCCGCGCGTGACTCGCTCAAGAAGCTCGACCCCCGGGTGCAGGTGCGCAACCCGGTGATGTTCGTGGTGTGGGTCGGGGCTCTGCTCACCTTCGTGCTCTTCATCCAGGCCGCGGCCGGCGCCGGGGAGGCTTCGCCCGGCTTCATCCTGGCCATCTCGCTTGCTCCTGTGGTTCACGGTGATCTTCGCCAACTTCGCCGAGGCCCTGGCCGAAGGCCGGGGCAAGGCGCAGGCCGACAGCCTGCGCAAGGCCCGCAAGGACGATCGTGGCCACCAGGCTGGCGGAGGCGCGCCGCGAAGCGCGCGCCGAGACGGTCTCGTCCTCGCTGCTGGCGCGGGGCGACCTGGTGCTGGTCGAGGCCGGGCGAGTTCATCCCGGCCGACGGCGAGGTGGTCGTGGGCGCCGCCTCGGTGGACGAGAGCGCCATCACCGGCGAGAGCGCGCCCGTCATCCGCGAGAGCGGGGGCGACCGCAGCGCCGTCACCGGAGGCACCAGGGTGCTCTCCGACTGGCTGATCGTGCGCGTGACCGCGCAGCCCGGAGAGACCTTCCTCGACCGCATGATCGCCATGGTGGAGGGGGCCAAGCGGCAGAAGACCCCCAACGAGATCGCCCTCAACATCCTGCTGGCGGCGCTCACCATCATCTTCCTGATCGTGGTGGTCTCGCTGCAGCCGATGTCCGCAGTACAGCGTGGACGCCGCCGGGTCGGGCGAGGTGGTGTCGATCACCATCCTCGTGGCCCTGCTCGTGTGCCTGGCCCCCACGACCATCGGCGCCCTGCTCTCGGCCATCGGCATCGCCGGCATGAACCGCCTGAGCAGGGCCAACGTGGTGGCCATGTCCGGCCGGGCGGTGGAGGCGGCCGGCGACGTGGACGTGCTGCTGCTCGACAAGACCGGCACCATCACGCTGGGCAACCGGCAGGCCACGGAGTTCGTGCCGGCGCCGGGGGTCGACGTCGCCGAACTGGCCGACGCCGCCCAGCTGGCCTCTCTGGCCGACGAGACGCCCGAGGGCCGCAGCATCGTGGTCCTGGCCAAGAACCAGTACGGTCTGCGCGGCCGCGACCTCGGCGGCTCTCGGCGCCACCTTCGTGCCCTTCACCGCCCAGACCCGCATGAGCGGGGTCGATCTGGACGGCCGGCGGATCCGCAAAGGGGCGGCCGACGCCGTGGAAGCCTACGTGAGGGAGGAGGGCGGGTCTCTGCCCAAGGAGGTGGTCGACGACGGTGGATGACCATCGCCCGGCAGGGAGGCACCCCGCTGGTCGTGGCCGACGGGGCCCGGGTGCTGGGCGTCATCCATCTCAAGGACATCGTCAAGGGTGGCATCAGGGAGCGCTTTCAGGACCTGCGGCGCATGGGCATCAGGACGGTCATGATCACCGGGGACAACCCGGTCACCGCGGCCTCCATCGCCGCCGAGGCGGGCGTGGACGACTTCCTGGCCGAGGCGACTCCCGAGGCCAAGCTCGCGCTCATCCGCGAGTACCAGGCCGACGGGCACCTGGTGGCCATGACCGGCGACGGCACCAACGACGCGCCGGCCCTGGCTCAGGCCGACGTGGCCGTGGCCATGAACACCGGCACGCAGGCGGCCAAGGAAGCCGGCAACATGGTGGACCTGGACTCGAACCCCACCAAGCTGCTCGAGATCGTCCACATCGGCAAGCAGACGCTCATGACCAGAGGCGCGCTCACCACCTTCAGCATCGCCAACGACATCGCCAAGTACTTCGCCATCATCCCGGCCGCCTTCGCCGCCACCTATCCGCAGCTGGACGCGCTCAACGTCATGCGGCTGACCACCCCGCAGAGCGCCGTGCTCTCGGCGGTCATCTTCAACGCCGTCATCATCGTCTTCCTCATCCCGCTGGCCCTGCGCGGGGTCAAGTACAAGCCGCGACCGGCGGCCCAGCTGCTGCGCAACAACCTGCTCATCTACGGGCTGGGCGGCCTTGTGGTGCCGTTCGCCGGCATCAAGCTCATCGACCTGCTGCTGCACGCGCTCGGTCTCGTGTGAGGGGATGTACTATGCTCAAGATGCTCAGGCAAAGCGTGGTGGCCCTGGTGGTGCTGGGGGTGCTCACGGGAGTGGTCTATCCCCTGGTGGTCACCGGGGTATCGCAGGGCGTTCTTCTCGCACGAGGCCGGGGGCAGCATGATCGTCGCAGGACGGCAAGATCGTCGGTTCGGAGCTCATCGGCCAGCCCTTCAGCGACCCCGGGTACTTCTGGTCTCGTCCGTCGGCGACGGCGCCCGTCCCCTACAATGCGGCGGCCTCCTGCGGGCTCCAACCTGGGTCCCACCAATCCCGGCTCTTCTGGCCGCGGTGGAGACGCGCATCCAGGCCCTGCGCGCCGCCGACCCCGGCAACACCGCGCCGGTGCCGGTCGACCTGGTCACGGCTTCGGCCAGCGGCCTCGATCCTCACATCAGCCCGGCGGCCGCCGAGTACCAGGTGGAGCGGGTGGCCCGGGCCAGGGGCCTGGCCGCGGAGGTGGTCCGGGCCCTGGTGGCCGAGCACACGGAAGGCCGGCAGTGGGGCGTGTCTCGGCGAGCCGCGGGTGAACGTGCTGGAGCTGAATCTGGCGCTCGACGCGCTGACCGAGGCGGTGATCCGGCGTGGATGGACGACCGCCGCCCGACCCCGACAGGCTTCTGGAGCAGCTTCAAGGCCGAGGAATCCCGGCAGAGCCGGGGCAGCCTCAAGATCTTCTTCGGCTACGTGGCCGGCGTGGGCAAGACCTACGCCATGCTGGACGCCGCCCAGCGTCTGGCGGCCGCCGGAGTGGACGTGGTGGTCGGCTACGTCGAGCCGCACGGACGCGCCGGAGACCGAGGTCCTCCTGGAGGGCCTGGAGGTGCTGCCGCCCCTGCTCGCTCGAATACCGGGGCCTGACGCTGCGCGAGCTCGACCTCGACGCCGCCCTCGCAGCGCCATCCTCAGCTGCTGCTGGTGGACGAGCTGGCGCACACCAACGCCCCGGGCTCGAGACACGCCAAGCGCTGGCAGGACGTGCAGGAGCTGCTGGACGCGGGCATCAACGTCTACACCACCCTGAACGTCCAGCACCTCGAGAGCCTCAACGACGTCATCGCCCAGATAACCGGCGTCCAGGTGCGGGAGACGGTGCCCGACGCGGTCTTCGACAACGCGGACTCGGTGGAGGTGGTGGACCTGCCTCCGGGAGAGCTGGTCGAGCGGCTGCACCAGGGCAAGGTCTACATCCCCGCCCAGGCCGAGCGCGCCGTCACAGGGCTTCTTCACCGGCCCGAACCTGGGCGCGCTGCGAGAGATCACGCTGCGGCGGACCGCCGACCGGGTGCACGCCCATCTGGAGACGGCCCGGCTGGCCTCGGCCGGGCCGCAGCAGACCTGGGCCATCACCGAGACCCTGCTGGTCTGCGTCGGTCCCAGTCCGACCTCGGCCAAGGTCATCCGCACCTCCAAGCGGATGGCGGCTTCGCTCAGCGCCCGCTGGATCGCCGTGGGCGTCGAGAGCTCCGCGGACCAGGACCGCGGACGACTCGCCCAGCAGCAGCGGCTCATGAAGAACATCCAGCTGGCCGAACGGCTGGGGGCGGAGACGGCCACCATCAGCGGGGACGACATCGCCGAGGAGATCGTCAGCTACGCCCGCGCTCAGAACGTCACCAAGATCGTCATCGGCAAGACGGCCGAGCCTCGCTGGAAGCGCCTGCTTCGGCGGGAACATCGTGGACGAGTCTGCTCGAGCAGAGCGGCGACATGGACGTCTACGTGGTCCACGGGAGGAGCTGAGCCGGAAGCGTGCGGCCCCGGCGACGAGCCGGCGGACGCCGGTGGCCTGGCAGGGCTACGTCTGGGCGCTGGTCGGCGTGCGTCGTCGCCTCGTCTGGTGGCCTGGGCCTTCCAGGACATCGGCCTGGCCGAGGCCAACAAGGCCATCGTCTTCCTGCTGGCCGTCGCGCTCGTCGCCGCCCGCTTCGGCCTGGGCCCGGGGATCCTGGCCACCGTCGCTGGGAGTGCTGGCCTTCGACTTCTTCTTCGTCCCCCCGTATCTGACCTTCGCGGTGGCCGACGCGCAGTTCGTCATCACCTTCGCCGTCATGCTGGTGGTCGCGCTCATCATCAGCACGCTGGCGGCCCGGCTGCGCCGCCAGATCCGCGCCGCGCGGGCCCGCGAGCGGCGGCTGGAGGCGCTCTACCGCCTGAGTCGCGAGCTGTCTGCGGCCTCCGGCAGTCCATCAGCTGGCCTCCACGGCCCAGCGGGAGGTGTCGGGCATCTTCGGCACCGAGGTCGACCATCTACCTGCCCGACGAGGAGGGCCGGCTGGAGCCGGTCGTCTCCACGCGCGAGGCCGATGCCGCCGGACTCGCGAGAGCAGGCGGTGGCGACGTGGGTGTTCGACCACGGCCAGCTGGCCGGCAACGGCACCGACACGCTGCCCGACGCGGCGGCCCTCCACGTGCCGATGGTCACGCCCCGGGGCACCGTCGGGATTCTGAGTGTCGACCAGCCGGAGAGCGAGCCCCTGCTCTCGCCCGAGAACCGGCAGCTGCTGGAGACGCTGGCCACCAGATCGGGATCGCGATAGAGCGAGACGAACTGGCCGACGAGACGCAGGAGGCCTTGCTGCAGATCGAGAAGGAACGCCTGCGCAGCTCGCTGCTCAGCTCGGTCTCTCACGACCTGCGGACTCCTCTGGCGGTGATCGCCGGAGCGAGCAGCGCGCTTCTCGAACTGGGCGAGTCGGCCGATCCGGCGCGAGCAGGGCCGCTCTGCTGGAGGAGGTGGTCGAGGAGTCGAACCGTCTGGCCCGGCTGGTCGACAACCTGCTCAGCATGACCCGGCTCGACGCCGGGACCATCGAAGTGGAGAAGCAGTGGTTCCCGCTGGAGGACGTCATCGGCTCGGCGCTCGGGCGGCTGCGCAAGGAGCTGGCCGGGCCGAGTCGGTGAACAAGGATCTTGCCTCCCGATCTGCCCCTCATCCCCCTGGACGGCGTGCTCGTGGAGCAGGTGCTCGTCAACCTCCTGGAGAACGCGTCTGAAGTACAGCCCGGCGGGATCGCCGCTCGACATCGCGCGCCCGTGTGGAGATCGAGGGAGTGGTGGTCAGCGTGGGCGACAGAGGACCCGGGTTGGCGGCAGGTGAGGAGGAACGAGTCTTCGAGAAGCTGTTCCGCGGCTCGGCCTCAGACGGCTCGGGCGAGAGGGGCGCCGGGCTGGGTCTGGCGATAGCGCGGGCCATCATCGCCGCCCACGGCGGACGGATCTGGGCGGAGAACCGTCCCGGGGGCGGAGCGCTCTTCAGCTTCCTGCTGCCCCTGGGAGAGTCGCCGCCCGATCTCAGCGCGATCGAACGAGAGGGGGCGCAGACGTGAGCGAACACAGAGCGCATCCGGCGAGCGGCGGCGCGCATCCTGGTCATCGAGGACGACCGACCCATCCGGCGGTTCCTGGAGGCCGCCCTCACCAACGACGGCTACGAAGTGGTCGAAGCCGAGACCGGGCGGATGGGGCTGACCCACGTGCTGGCCCGCGTGCCCGACCTGGTCGTCCTCGACCTGGGACTTCCCGACATGGACGGCATGGAGATCATCGCCCGGGTGCGCGAATGGTCGCAGGTGCCCATCATCATCCTCTCCGCCCGAGGTCGCGAAGACGACAAGGTCGACGCGCTCAACGCCGGGGCCGACGACTACCTGACCAAGCCGTTCGGCGTGCCCGAGCTGCTGGCTCGCATCCGGGTGGCGCTGCGGCACGCGGCGGTGCTCCGGCGAGGGGGACGCGCGAGGAGACGTCCCGCTTTCAGGTGGGCGACCTCGTGGTCGACCTCGCGGCCCGGCGGGTGCTCGTGAGAGAGGCCGAGGTCCACCTCACGCCGCTCGAGTACCGGCTGCTCACCACTCTCGTCAAGAACGCGGGCAAGGTCCTCACCCACCGCTTCCTGCTGCAGGAGGTCTGGGGCCCGGGCTATCGGGAGCAGACCCACTACCCGCGCATGTTCGTCGCCAGCCTCAGACGGAAGATCGAGGACGATCCGGCCGAGCCGCGCTACATCCTCACCGAGCAGGGCGTGGGATACCGCCTGGTCGAGGAGTAGCCTGCGCGAATCGCCGTGATCAGTTCGCGTGAACGGCCGCGCAGCGGGCCTCCGCAGGCTATGGCGCCGAGAGCAGCGTCCCTATCACCTCCACGGGATGTGCCGGTGGCTTTCTGCCGCATAATAGGCTGGCGCACCGGGGCAAGACTAGCTACTTCCGCCAACTCGCCCGGGGTCAGCGCCTACCCAAGTGCCGCCGACAACCTCTCGAGGAACTCCCTCTGACCCTTGAGGATCTTCTCCCGTGCGGTCGGGAGCGGAAACCAGCCGGCTCTGTCCACTTCAGGGAACTGCTGCTTTATGCCGCTTCGCGGCGGCCATTCGAGTTCGAACAGATTGCTACTGAGTCGGCTGACGTCGAGCTCCGCCGCGACTGCCCAGACGTGGACGACCTTTCCGCTCGGTTGTCTGAGCGACCCTAGAGGCAGGAACTCACCATCGATTGCGAACCCCGTCTCTTCGGCGAACTCGCGTCGCGCTGCCCCGAGGGGATCTTCGCCCGACACCAGGAGGCCTTTGGGGACAGACCAAGAGCCGAAATCCTTGTTCGACCAGAGGGGGCCGCCGGGATGCACCAGGAGAACCTCGAGACCTCCCTCTGTATGGCGGTAAGCCAGGATCCCTGCGCTCTGTTCGGCCATGTCAGGACTTGACTCCTCCGGTGATCGGCGGCGAGCCCGGCGCTACGAGCGCGCACCATCCGCGATGTCGATGTCGCTCACCTCGATACTCTCCACGAAGAGTTCCTTCCCGGCGACGATATCCGAGTCAGTGCTCCCACAGCGGGGGCAGACCCACTTGAAGTCTCTGACCACGAACTCCTCTGCGCAGTCCCGGCATCTCGCGGCGATCGGGACCGAGCGAACAGCGACCTCTGCCTGCTCCGCCGCCGTTCCCCGGCTGAGAGCCTCCATGTAGAAGCGGACACACTCCTCGGCCACTCCGGTCATCTCTCCGATGACAAGATTGACCCTGCATATCCGGGCGGCACCCGCCTGCTGAGCATGTTCCAGAGCGATATCGAGGATGCTCTGGGTGACGGTCAATTCATGCACGATCCGCCGCTCGCGCGGCTACGCCTTCAGCATGAGCTTGGCGACCAGCTTCATCTTGCCGAACGTACCCTTCTTGTGGGCCATGATCGTCTCGTACATATCCTGCATGTCCACCGGGGGTACCGTCTCGTGGGCTCTTCTGTCGAGCCTCAGGGCTCCAGTGGGACAGGCAGCGACACAGTTGCCGCAGCCGATGCAGCGGTGGAGGTCGATGCGGGAGGTCCCGGGACCATCGGCGAGCGCCACCGCTCCCATCTGGCATGTCTCTACGCAGGTCTCGCAGGCATTGCACAGACTGGCATCGACGGCGGCGTGGAAGTTCGTCGCCCAGAAATCGACAGGCCTCGGCAGAGTCTTCAGCACGCCCAGCATGCCGCAGCAGCAGCCGCAGCACGCGCAGACGAAGTCGATCTTCTGGGTGTTGGACGGCTGCAGTACCAGCCCATCCGCCTGGTTGAGGCGGGCTATCTCCAGCGCCTCTTCCCTGGAAACGGCGCGCCAGCCCCCAAAAACGCCGGCCTGGTCGCCCACAGCCATGCATGTTTCCAGCCGGTTGGTCTTCTTGCATGGCTTGCCCTGCATCGTGGCGGTCTGCCGGCAGATGCACTCGCCGACGCTGAAGGGGCCCCCGGAGTCGTTAAGCAACTGCACCAGCGCGTCGTAGCCCATGACCGCATGTTCCACGGTCACGCTCTTCTCCACAGGGATGGTCCTCATCTGCGAGACCTCGGTGCTGAGGAACGAAAGCCCGAATGCACGGTCGTTGAAGTAGGCACCTGCGTCGGCTAAGAACTCGGGACTGAGCCTGCCCGCCTGATACTCGTACATCCCGAAGACGAAAGGGACAGTGTGGAAATAACGATGCCCGTCCTTATCGACCCGAGCGATGGCCCCCGCGGCGGCCATCTCGTCGAGCATTTTCTCCACGTCGGCCAAGGACAGCCCGCTGGATAGGGCGACGACGCTCCGAGCAGCGTCACTCCCAGCAGCGTCACTCGGGGCGGCGCCCCGTGCGTGGCCAACCGGTGTCTCGGCGATCTTCGTCCGTGCGTAGACCTCCTCCGCGGTGCTCAGCTTGTAGTCGAGGTGGGTGGCGAGTCGAGCATGGTCGGGTGTGAAGAGGCGCTTAAGGATCCGGATATCGGCCCCCGACTTGCTCGCGGGAAAGCCGATGGGCTGCTTGTCGAGGTGGCGCTGCAGGTCGCGATAGACCTGTTCGGTGCTCTCCATCTTCTCGCCCCCTTGGTCCAACGCTTTACCAGTCCACAGTAATGACGCCCAGGGACGCTGTCAAGCAGGCCCAAATCCCGGCGGGGCAGGTCGCCCGGCAGCCCGGCGGCGAGTCCCGCTAGCGAGGCGGCACGACCGCGGCCAGCAGGTGAGAATCGTACCGGCCGCCTGTGTGGATCACGTGATCCCCTCTGTTGACCGTGTCGGTGTGACCGCAGGTGTGGCCTTCAGACGGATAGTTGTAGATGTCGCTGCCCTGGACGATGATGCGCAGCTTCTCGCCCTTTTCGAAGAGGATGCTCGTCGGCCAGATCTCGATATCGACGGGTACGATCTCTCCGGGCATCAGCTTCTGCTCGCGCTCGTGGGAGTGGTAGGGCTGATAGGGTTTCGACTTCTGTTCGTCGAGTTCGCGATGGGACACGCGTAGCCACCCGAGTGCGATCGGACCGTCGTCGTGATTGCCGAAGTATGAGAGCGGGACGCGGTAGCCTGCCTGGTCGATCTTGTCGAGGGCCACGAACAGGTCCATGTCGTCGCTCCCCGCGGCCTCCACCCACAGCCTCAGCTTCATGTGCCCGGTGAGCTCGGTCCGCTCGGGGAACGTGAGCTCGAACGTGGCTCGCTTCGGTCTGCCGGCGTCCTCGCTCGTCGGCTTCGCCGTCCCCGCCGCCAACGCCTCGGCAATCGCCTCCGCGTAGTAGGGAGACAGGTTGCCTCCGTTCTCCTCCTCGTCGTAGTAGCGGTTGGCGTCGTACCGCACGGTGGATTCCACCGCAGGTAGCGTCGCCCCCATGCCTCCGTTGCCCGCATGAAGGTAGTACGGCGTGTACTTGGTGCGGGCGATCGGCCACTCCCGCTCGCTGCGCATGTCGCCGACGAAGAACCTCTCCCTGATCTCGAGCTGCACGCGCGGCCACTTGTCCACGTGGTTGCCGGAGTCGATCCCGCGCAGGAAGCGGTCGAAGAACTGCCGCTGCCGCTCCACGTTCTCGGGCTGATAGAAGTGCCACCACTTCTTGCGGCCGTGCACGAGCAGCCACTTGTGCTGCGACGAGATCTGCTTGAAGCCTTCGATGGTCCCCCGCAGGTGCAGGCCGTGGTCGGCCCAGCAGGCGACGACGAAGGCCGGCACGGTGATCTTGGAGAGATCGGCGTTCTTGCTCTTCCAGTAGTCGTCGTAGAGCGGATGGAGCTTCTGCATGGCGAGGAAGTCTTCCACGCGGGTGGTGGAGAAGTGGGTGTTGCTCTGCCACATGGAGCAGAACAAGGTCTCGCGCATCCCGCCATGCCAGGCCAGCTCGCGGTAGAAGTCGCTGACTCCCTCCCAGGGGTTGATGGCGGCGAGATGCGGCGGATTGGCGGCGGCGACCTTCCATTGGCTCCAGGCCAGGTACGACACGCCGTGCATGCCCACCCTGCCGTTGCTCCACGGCTGCGTGCCGGCCCACTCGATGAGGTCGTACATGTCGTCGACCTCCTGCTCGCTCATCCAGGTGAGGTCGCCCTCCGACCTCCAGCTTCCGCGCATGTCGGCGTTGATGATCACGTAGCCGTTCCGGCACCAGTAGATGGGGTCGGCCGCTTCGAACCGCGTGTGCTTGTTGAAGTCGGCGTCGTGGATGCCCGTGTTGCCCATGGCGTCGTAGCTGATGTAGCCGTGCTTGCCGTAAGGGCCCCAGGCGATGAGGGGCGGGTAGTCGCCGGGCCGGTCCGGACGGAACACGTCGGCGTAGATCTTCGTGCCGTCGCGCATGGGCACCGCGACGTCGTACTCGATGATCATGCCCGCGTCGCGCTCGGTGCGAGGGTTCAGGCCCGGGTGGCGCCCCGTCTCGGGCGGCAACGGCCGGAGCCCAGATGATCCGGGATTCGGGATGGTTCATGTTCCCGCTCCTAGAGGCTGGCGTCGAAATCGGGCGGCAGGACTCCTGCCGGGAAGAGGTCGAGCACCGGGCTGTCGTAGATCACGACTTTCACGATCGGCCTATCGACCCTTCTGAAGACCATAGGGTGAGCTACCAGGCCGGGCGGCAGCACGACCACCGAAGACTTGGTTATGGTCAGCTTCTCGGCATACGCGCCGGCACCCACCCACAACTCGAGCTCTCCTCCCAGATCGCGCGGGTCCTTGGGGTCGGTGCCGACAAAGAGGTAGATCTCCTGGTAGCGATGGCTGTGCGCCGTGATCGAGGTGTCGAGTTCGGTCGACTCGTCGTCGCCCTCGGCGAACAGGTAGTCGGGCGGTCCCGCAGGCTTCTCGGGATCGACCTCCGCCGGGAAGGTGCCGCACGGCTCCCCGATGATGAACACCTCGATGTGCTTGTTGAGCACCGACCAGCGCTTGCCGTTGATGAACAGTGACGGTGGAAGAAAAGGGCCGGCGCTGGGGCTCCCGCTGTCGGTCGCGGCATTCCATTCGTCCGCCGGCCACTCCAATTCGTGCACGTACTTGGCGTACGGGCCCTTGCCTGAGGCGTCCTTGTGCTTCATCTGGTCTCCCCCCGGAGGCCCTCTATGGCCGCCAGTAATCTACCGGCGCCTGGCCCCAGCACGCATAGTCGGTGGTCTTCCATACCGGGCTGGTCTCGCCCCCGACCACGACGAGGTTGATCGCCTCCGGGTCGTGGTAGTGGGGGATGAGTTCGTCGTCGGGCAGCGTCTTCCACGTCGCGTACGGCTCCACGCCGGCGGCGGCAAGCGGAGTCACCAGCATGTCGATGGTATCGGTACCCCAGAATCTCCCGTTTGGGATGAGAGCATTCTTCGAGATCCACCGGGCAAAATCGTGCTTGCTTTCGAAGCCGTCCAATTCTTTCAGCTGCTTGGCCACCAAGGGGTCGAGGAGGAGCGTCGCGCTCGATCGCAGACCAGGGATAACGCTCAGCTGAAGGGTCACCTCTTCCCCCACGGTCCGGCTGGCGGCCGCGTGGAGGCTGTTCATGACGTACCAGCCCTTGAAGACACTCACCACGCTCTCCTCCGGCCGGAAACCTTTGGTCACGTGGAAGGGCGTCCAGACGCTGCACTCTTCGTTCTCGGCGAAACACATGTTGTTGTAGAGGAAGTTGTTGCCCTGCGAACTCCACAGGGTGACCTTCTGCCTGGCGTAGCCCCAGCAGATGGACATGAGGGTCCAGGCCCGGCCGATGACCGCGTTGGCCAGGTTGGCCGGGCTGAAAGCAGCCAGCCCAGAGTTCATCCCGATCTCGTTGCGGATGGGCCCGTTGACCAGGAGCATGCTGCCGAACGGCGTGGTCGAGGGGGTGAGCGCCGACTGCTTGGTCGCCGCCGTGGCCAGGATCACCGGGAGGTGTTCCGGTCGCGCCCCCGCCATGACCGCCACCACGGCGATGTCGCCGACCGTGTACCGGATCAGTTCCTTGGTGTCGTGGTTGAAGATCTCGCCGACCTGTTCTTCGGCGGGACGGCCGGTGCCGGTGAGCATGCGGGCCACCCGCTCCTCGGTGGGAAGAATGATCGGAAGCCCGTCGGTCCAGCCGCGTTCGTAGAAGAGACGCTGCAGGTTGTCTTCGGTGTCGGGCGCGAGCAGCTCCTCGCGCGGCGCAGCCCCTGCGCTCGCCAAGGGGGCAAAGTCGGCCGCGGCGGGAGCCTTGGTGAGCGCGTCGATGATCTCGTCGATGACCCGTTTGCCGGTGAGGGGATCACCACCCTCGATGTAGCTATAGAGGGTCTCGCGCGGCAGGGCGACCACCGGGTGCGGGGTCCAGACAAAGGGCAGCGCCGTCCCCAGCGCGGTCATCTCTCGCCGCACGTGGTCCGCGTATTCGCAGGTGGAAAGGGAGGCCGTCGGAATGCCGTAGGTGCGTTCCAGATGGTCACTACTCGCGGCGACCGCCGCGGCGCAACCGGGTCAGCCACCCACCCCGAGAACGGCTGCATCACCCCGCTCTCTGATCTCCTCCCACAGCGAAGCGTTGTCGTCGGCGAAAGGGCCCCCGGGCTTGCGGGTCCTCACCGTCTTCACCGAGGGCATGTTGCAGGCGAACCAGTTCTCGAGCTCCCGCATGAACTTGAAGCTGCCGCCGAAGCCGGTGTCGACGAGGTAGACGGTCTTGCCGTCGAGGCGTGTCGAGTCTCGGGGCGAGCGAAGCCGGGGTCGACTCGGCGGACGCGCTGCTCCACCGTCTGTACGAGCCGACCTTCGGGGTTGTAGACGGAGAGGCGCGCGGACTGGGACATGTGAAACCTCCCGGTGGTGAACCAGAGCAGTCGAATCAGACTGGCCGAAGGATACCAGCCCCATGGCCATCCGCTAAACTCTTCGGCCAGGCGCCCCCTACCCGGGGACAGCATCACCGCGAGGTGCAAGGAGACCTGCGCATGGACTTGGCTGTGACAAAGGCCACCCTGGCCCTGCTCGAAGCCGGGGAGCGCTTCGCTGTGGTGTCCACCCTGGAAACGACGGGATCCTCGCCCCGCCACTCCGGGGCGGCCATGGTGGTCGAGACTGATGGGTCGATCCTAGGGACCATCGGTGGTGGCGCGCTCGAAGCTCGCGCTATCCGTCTGGCCCTCGAGGCGCTTGGCGCAAGAGAGTCCCGCCTCATGGACTATGAGCTCACCAACGCCGACTCTGCCGGTCTTGGGATGATCTGCGGCGGGCTCGGGGTCCTCCTGATCGAGTACGTCGATCCGGCTGCAGGAGCCAAGCGAGAGTTGTACGAGGCACTTCGGGGTCTGCTGGCAGCCGGCGGGACGGGGTGGCTGGTGACCGCGGTGTCCGCGGCAGCCGGCGACTCCGTGACAGTCGACCGGTGCCTCGTGGACTCGGCCGGGACCATCACCGGGGACCCGGTCTGCTCCGTGGACGCGCTCGAGGGACTGGCGCGCATGGGCGGCGCGCTCGACGGCCACACAGCGGGCGACCGGCCTGGGATCTACGTCCAAGGCGTAGGTGTGCCGGGCACCGCGTACGTCTTCGGAGCGGGGCACTGTGGCAAGAGTCTGGTGCCACTCCTCAGCATGGTGGGCTTCCGTACGGTGATCGTCGACGACCGATCCGACTTCGCCAACCCCGATCGCTTCCCGGACGCAGATTCCGTGGTGGTGCCCGCCTCCTTCGACGGCGCACTGGACGGCCTCCCCGTCGACAAGCAGAGTTACCTGGTCATCATGACGAGGGGGCATGCCTTCGACAGGGCCGTACTTGCCCAGGCCCTTCGAACCGAGGCCGGCTACGTAGGCATGATCGGCAGCAAGAAGAAGATCGCCGAGACGTTCCAGGCCCTTCGGGAGAGGGGCTTCACCGACGAGGATCTCGGTCGGGTGCACGCGCCGATAGGCATCAGCATCGGAGCGGAGACGCCGGAGGAGATCGCAGTCAGCATCGCCGCCGAGATCATCCAGGTGAGGCGCGGCCGGCCGGCCTGAGGCGGGAGTCGCAGAACTCGCGTGCGTATCCGTGCGCTTTTCTCGCCCAGAACTTCAAGTCCGGTTCCGGCCAGTCGTTACGAAAGAGCGTGATGGTGACCCAGTCGGGACCCGCGTGGGAGCATTCATCGGCACCCGTGGCGAGTGCGCGTACCTTCAGTTCGGGTGGTAGCCGGAAGCCGATCTGGGCCATGCCGACGGCGAAGGCGAAGATCACACCACGCGAGGAGACCGCGACGTAGCGGTAGGTGGCCGCATCGGGGCAGAAGGTCTGCACGTCGCCGAGCGACACGACTGCCCGGGCGAGCGCTTCCGCGACATCGCTGTGGGCCGAGAGGCCGTCAAGGTAGGCCAGCACGGAATCGTTCACCGCCATCCGCAATTCCGCTGGGACTTCGTTCACGGCCTCGTTCGACCCGAATCTTCATGCAACTTCAGCCCGGCGTGGGGCGCCTCACGCAACGATGCCAGCCGCGACTCGAGACTCCCGACGTGAGCTTCCAGCCGATGACCATCCGGATCAAGGAAGTAGACGGAGGGCCCCTCGCTGGAATCGACCTTCCATTCGACTCCACCGATCGCTGACAACCGCTCTCGGAACGCGGCAAGACCCTCTTCATCAAAGCTGAATGCGATGTGCGTGTAGTCGCCCGCCGCGGCGGCCGATGCGGCGGAGTCAAGCGCTAAGCACAGCCACGTTTCGCCGGCGCGCAGATACGCACCCCGTTCCCACGTCGCAACCCTCGTGCAGCCGACGACCTCGACATAGAACCGGATGGCTCGGTCCAGATCGCTGACGGCAAAAGTGATGTGATTCACGCCGGTGGTCACAATGCCCCTCCTGTGCCGCCGAATCCGGCCAAGCAGCCCCCGCAGCAGAATACCCTCCTGTTCCATCGACAAGGAGCGGCCGGCCACCGCCTCAACTCACCTGGATCCGGCCACGGCGCCAGCGGGAAGAGGGGCGCTAACCTCCAGTCGGCACCTGCCCTCGCTGCGGTCCGGCATCCGCCGGCCCGCAGCCCCCAGGCGCGCTGGCCGGTCTACATCGCGGCGAGATTCAGTATGTTGCCCTCGGTATCTTTGAACCAGGCAGACTTCATTCCGCCCACCTCTGCCACGCCGTTCACCGTCTTGAGGCCCATCTCAGGAATGTCGTACTCCTCAAAGACCACCCCTTTCGCACGGAGATCGGCCATGGTGGCGTCGAAGCCGTCGGCGGAGACACCGAATCCGAGCGTCGTATTCTCCGGGGCTTTCAGGCCGGGATTCTCATAGACCATCAACATGGTCCCGCCTGCGGCCTCAAACATCCCTCCGCCGCCGGGGCCGGGAAACTCCTGTCCCTGTTTGAGACCTAGAATCTCGGTGTAGAAGTTCTTCGCGCGCGCGTAGCTCTCAGCGCGGATGACCCCACAGACCATCGTCTCGGCAAGACCCGCCATGGTTCCACCTCATTTCTGCTCGTGCATCCGAGGGACCCGGGCTCGGGCCCCTGAGAGCTAGTGCCCGGTCGAGGTGTCATCAAAACCTCATGGCAGCGCTGCATTTCAGTTCATGATCCCGCCCGCGCGCCGGCGCCCTGGAACACCGCCGCCTGCCCGATGAGGGTGTCCGCGAACTCCGGGTCGTTGATGTGGTAGGGGAGAACGATCACCGGCACGCCCTCCGGCATGACCTTCTGTAGATGCTCCGCGAAAACCGGCGGCAGCGACGGGTCGTGGAGGTGGCCCTGCTCGCTATCGTGCGAAGAGAAACCGAGCAACGGCACGAAGAAGGCGACCGGGCCCCTCGCCTCCGCGATGAGCCCCGCCATGTGCTCGGCCAGACGCTTGAAGTCGTCGGCGTTGGCCCTCACCGCCGTCACGGAGGCGTTGTGGATGTGGTAGCGGCGGCCGGGGAAGCGCACCCTGGAACCCTCGACGGGGCCGTCGACCAGGAAGTCGATGTTGCCGGGCACGAAGATAGTCGGCACGCCTTTGTCGAGCGCCGCCTTGCACCGGTCGGGCCCCCCGTCGTAGAGGCCTTGGGCCAGGTAGTCACCCACCTCGATGAGGGAGAGATCGATCACCAGGGAAACATCCTGCTCCCGAACGGTCTCGTCCATCGCCGGGCCGCCGGTCCCCTGGGAATGGAAGACCATCACCTCCGATCCCGCCTGCTCCAGCGCCGCGCGCACCCGGTTGCAGCACCTGTCCGTGGTGCTGAGGGTCGTCATGGCCACCACCGGCTTGCCCGAGCCCTTCACAGGCCTGTAACCCTTGGCCATGCCGGCCAGGGCAAGGACACCGTTCTCGAAGACCCTCCGAGTGACGGTGTTGAGCCCTGCGACGTCGCAGATCGAGTTGAGCATGACGATATCCTTGGTGCCTACGAAGGGCTTGGTCATGCCCGACGCCATGGTCGAGATGAGCACTTTGGGCAGGCCGAACGGGAAGGTCCGCATGATCGCGGCGCCGAGGGTGGTCCCACCGGAACCTCCCGCGGCGATGATGCCGCTGAAGCCCACTTGCTCGTCCAGTTCGTGGGCGCGCTTGATGGCGCCCTGGATCATGAGCGCCATGCATTTGCCCTCGTGGTTGAGGGCGCGGATCTCGGGCATGGTGGTCCCCACCGCCGCGGCGATCTGGTCGGGGGTGATGTGGGCGCCCCCCTCGATGGTGCGGCGGATGCTGGCGTCCAGGAGATACACCTCGAGGCCGTTCTCTTCCAGACGCTCTCTGATGAACCCGGTCTCGATCTCCTTGGAATCCAGCGTAGCGATCAGCAGTACCCTCGGCTTCTCATCCATGTGTCCCCCCAATCGTCGCCCGGCTATGCCTGTTCGCTCTGGATCACTGCTGCCACGGCCGCGATTGCGGCTATCCTCCTCCGGTCGTCCGCGAGATGGGCCAGTCTCTCCCCCAGGCCCTGGGTCTGCTCGGCGATCCGCTTTGTCTCGGCGGCGAGGTTAGTCTCTTGTTCGATGAAGTGAGTCCCCAGCTCCCCCCGCACGAACCGCTCATTGGCCATGACCGCCAGGTGAAACGGGATGTTGCTCTTGACCCCGACGATCGCGTACTCGTGGAGCGCCCGCTTCATCCGGCTGAGGGCCTCGCTTCTGTCCCAGCCCCAGACGATCAGCTTCGCGATCAGGGAGTCGTAGAAGGGAGGGATGGTGTACCCCGCGTAGATCCCGCTATCCACTCTCACGCCGGTCCCTCCCGGTGGGAGGTAGCCCCTGATCCGGCCCGGGGTGGGGACGAAGTCGTTGGTGGGGTCCTCCGCGTTGATGCGGCATTCGATGGCCCAGCCGTTGAGCGTGACCTCGTCCTGGGAGATGCTCAAGGGAAGGCCCGACGCGACACGGATCTGCTCCTTCACGATATCGATGCCGGTCACCATCTCGGTCACCGGATGCTCTACCTGCACGCGGGCGTTCACTTCCATGAAATAGAACTCGCCGCCCGACCAGAGGAACTCCACCGTCCCCGCACCCTCGTAGCCGACCCGGCGGGCGGCGCTCACCGCCACCTGGCCCATCCGGTTTCGCGCATCTCGGCGTCGAGCGCCGGGGAGGGGGACTCTTCGATGAGCTTCTGATGCCGGCGCTGGATGGAGCACTCCCGCTCCCCCAGATGTACGACGTTCCCCTGGGAGTCGGCGAGGATCTGGAACTCGATGTGCCGGGGATCGGGCAGGTATTTCTCGATGTACACATCTCCGACGCCGAAGGCGTTCCGAGCAACGGCCTGCGCCGATTCGAGCGCCTGGGGCAGCTCATCCTCGTCGGCGGCGATGGTCATCCCGATGCCGCCCCCGCCTCCGGACGGCTTGACGATGACCGGGCAGCCGATCTCGCCTTGCGATGGCCTTTGCAGCCTCTCGGGATCGGAGACGCATTCGCTGCTTCCGGGCACCACCGGCACGCCGCGCATCGATCATCTCCCGGCGGGCGGCGGCCTTGTCACCCACGAGCGCCAGCACCCTGCTCGAAGGTCCGATGAACTTGATACCTCTGCTTTCGCAGGCAGCCGCGAAACTCGGATTTTCGGCCAGGAACCCGTATCCGGGATGGATCGCGTCGGCGCCGCACCGCTCGGCGGTGTCGATGATCTTCTCCATATCGAGATAGCTCTGGGAGGCCGGCGCCGGGCCGATGAGGAAGGCCTCGTCGGCCAGCTTGGTAAACAGCGCCTCCCTGTCGGCCTCGGAGAAGACGGCGACCGAAGGTATCCCCAGCTCCCGGCAGGCCCGGATGACCCGGACGGCTATCTCTCCGCGATTGGCAACGAGGATCTTACGGAACATCGTCAACGGACCATCCCGGGGGGCACATCAGCCGACCACCATAAGGACGTCGTCGGCGTCGAGCATCTGGCCTTCTTGCGCCCGGATGTCCGTCACCGCTCCTTGATGAGGAGCAAGGACGCTCCGACGCATCTTCATGATCTCCATCAGAGCGACCTCGTCACCCTCGGCCACCGAGATCACCCACCCGGACCCGGATGGACAGAACGAGTCCGGGCGCTCCGGCGACGATGGCGCCCTCGGGCAGATCCCGGGGTCCCGAGGGCGCCCCGACTCCCTCGAGCGCGACGACTCCGTCGCCTGCGCCGCTCGCGGCGGAAATCTTGACGTTGAAGACCTCCCCCTCCACATCGACCATGAAGTACCGGGGGGCGCCCGTGGCAGGTGCGCCCGTGGCCACCGCGCCCCCGGAGACCTCGCCACCCGCCGTTCGGGCAGTCCCGCGCTCGGCGGCGACACTCTGCTTCACGGCTCCACCCGGGATCAGGACCTTGAGCAGGAGGTCATCGTCGGAGAGCTCGGGCCCCAGCTCCTGACGCAGTTGGTCCACGGACTTCAAATACCCTTCGGGCTTCCAGTCGAGGAGCTCTTTGGCCTTGGGCAGGCTCATCACCCGATCCATCAACTCCGGGTCGAGGGGGTAGGAGGGCTCCCCGTAATACCCCAGCAGGTACTTGATGGACTCGTCCGTCACGTTCTTGTAGCGCTCCCCCGAGACCACGTTCTCGAAGGCCTGCGCTCCCACGATCTGCGAGTAGGGCGTGGCCATCACGGGGTACCCGTACTCCCGCCGCACCCGGATGGTCTCCTCGAGGATCTCGTCTAGACGATGCTCCATCTTGATCTCTCGGAGCTGCCGGGTGAAGTTGGTGATCATGCCCCCAGGCAACTGGTGCTCGAAATGGAAGAGGTCGTACTCCAGCGGCCTGCCGACGGGCAGTCCTTCCTTATCCGCGATCTGCCTGAAGTGGGCCGAGACCTGGGCAAGGGCGTCCTCGTCCAGGTCCGACTCGTAGCCAAGGCGGCGGATGTTCTTGAGGACGCTCTCGGTCGCCGGCAACGACGTGCCGTTGGCCAGGGGGGCCACCGCGGTGTGGACCGTGGTGACTCCGGCCTGGATGGCGGCAAGGTAGTTGAGCGGGGCCAGCCCCGAGTTGCAGTGGCAATGGAACTCGAGAGGGATCCCTTCGCAGTTGCGCTGCACGATCGCCACCAGCTCCCGCGTGCGTTCGGGCGTGATGATCCCCGACTCGTCCGAGATCATGATGCGGTCGATGCATTCCTTCGCGTCGGCGATCAGGCGGGTCTTCGCCACCCAGTGCTCGTCGGTGTGGAGCGGGCTGCTCGTGTACATCAGCGAGGTGACGATCTCGGCCCCCTCCGCCTTGGCGATGTTGGCGAAGTAGCGGAACCTCTCCATGTTCTCCTGGTAGTCGCAGATCCAGAAGCTCTTGATCCCGTTGGCCACCGACCGCTTGATCCAGAGCGAGATGATGTCCCGCGGCGTGCTCAGATCGAAGGAGGAGAGACTGGCGGTCTGGTACGACCCGCGCAGAGGGGTGGCCGGCATGAGCCCGGAGAGCAGCCTGATCCTCTCCCAAGGATCCTCGCCAAGGTTGCGCACCTGGACGGTGAAGGCCTGCGAGCCGACGGTCCCGATGGCCCGGTATCCGACCTTGTCCATCGTCTCCGCGATGGGCAGGATGTGGTCGGTCCGCATCATGTTGCCCCAGAGGCTCTGCTGGGCGTCGCGGATGGTCTGGTCGACGAACTGTATCTTGTCCATCAGGCTTCCGCCTCCCCAAGCGTCCGCGCTTCCCCAAGCTCCCGCGCTCCCGAACGCCCGCGACAGGGCGTCTGCGACGGCTCTGGCGAAGGCCGGGTCGTTGATGTCGGCGTCCACCTCGACGATCTCGATCTCCGGATCCAGGTGAGACTTGAGGGCGGAGGCGAACGCCGCGTCGGCTACAGGATCGTGAAGAGGGCCGCCCTCCACGCTCAGCGACGACAAACCCTTGAGCGGGACTAGACCGCCTTGACCCTCGCTTTGTTCTGGTACCGGTTCAGCCGCTCCGCGACGGCGCGCGCGGTCTCCTCCATCTCCTCGGGACTCGTCCTGGCCTGGACCCGGGGCGGCTGCACGTGCAGCTTTCTCTCCGCCAGGCGTCGCGATGTCCACAGCGGGTCGTTTCTGTCCCTGCGCTCGAGGGGGCCGCAACTGATCATGTCGAAGCCACCCGGACAGAAGACGTAGGGGATGGACAGATCCGCCGCCACGTCCAAGCGGCCCGGGCCCGCGTCCCTGTTCCCACCGAGAACATGCTCGCTGAACGAGCCGGGCATGAGATCCACGAACGCCGTGAAGACACCCTGGGGAGTGAGATCCAAGGCGGCCCTGTCGCCCATCCCCATCGCGTGGATCGAGACGATCTCGAAGTCCTCCTGGAGGATCTCCCTCAGATGGTAGGCGCCTTTGTCGACAGTAGCCGAACTCGGTCACCGCGACGGACGGCCTGTCCCCCTCGAGTGAGGCCGGGCCTCCCTCCACCATGCCGGAGATGGCATCGGCGCCGTTCAGGGCAAGGACACGGACCAGGGGGTTCATCCCCACGGTGTCGACCACGGAGTGCATCACGGTGATGTCCCTGCGGGCGAAGTAGTCGCCAAAGGTGGCCGCGTGAACCGGCTGGGTGGTGGCCCCCGAGATGAGGATCTTGGGGATTCCGAACGGCAACTCCATCATGGCCGGCAGAGATATCAGCGCGCCGGTCATCCCGGTGATGGCGATGATGCCCTGGACGTCGCCGCGCGCCTGCAGCTCGCGGATCTTGGCCTTGAGACCTTCCGTCACGACCGCGGTCGCCGGGTCGCCGCGCGCGACCGCGACGTCCCGCGCTGCCTTCGGCCAGGTCGGCCAGCTCGACGGGCGTCACGTCGGCCTCGAGTGTCGGGACGATGGCGCCCGACCCAACGCTGATGTCGATGAGAAAGGTCTCGTGCCCCCTCTGTCTGATGCGGTCCCGGATGAGGCGAAGCGCTTCTTCCCTCTCATCCAGCATGCCGACGATCACGATGGCCATTCTCTAGTTGCTCCTTGGACGGCTTTCAAAGACGTGAACAGAATTCTACCAACGGGGCGGTGCCGCGGGGCCGCGCCTGTGAGGTGCCAATCTGGTTCAATTGAGTCGTTGCGAAGATAGTCGATCGCTCAAGGAGGTAGCGAGATGTTGCCAGGACTGCCGTTCGCCAATATCGCTCACTTGGGATGGGCTGTGAAAGACATGGACGCGACCGTGAAGACCTTCGAGGACATGGGTCTAGGGCCCTGGCGCCGCTACATCCTGGGGGAAGCGGATGGCGGTCACGATTTCGCATACAGAGAATATGAAGGCGGTATGGCCAACCGGTGCAAGGTCGCGTTGGCCAAGTGGGGACCGATCACAGTCGAACTGTTCGAACCGATCTCGTTTCCCATCGTGGAGAAGTTCTTGGCGACCCACGGGGAAGGTATCTGGCACTTCGGGTACTCCATAAGCCGAGCGCAGTTCGATTTCACCCTCGCCGAGATGGAGAAGAAGGGCATCGGGATCGTAGGGCGGTCGGAATACAAGAACGGTGTCCGCATGGCCTTTCTCGATCCCGAAAAGACCGGGGGCATCATCTTCCAGTTGCATGACTGCCCGTCCGAGATGGAGGACTTCTTCGACACGATGGGGATGACGTTGTGACGCAGATAGGCTTGATATCGCAGGATTCGGACAGGAAGAATCCCTTCCAGCCCTAACCCTTGAGGCGACCATGCCCGACGAGCGCAACCACTATGAGGCGAGGGTTAATGCGCTCGGAGTAGGGGGACGTACGTCCCGGCCGTATTCACGCAGTACTTGTAGGCTAGATCGCCGGCGAGCGACGTCAGCCCGGCTGCGAGCAGGCCTACGGCACCCAAGCTTGCCCCATAACCCACGAGAACCAACACGAGCGGCACTATGAGGCCCGCGACCACTACCCCGCCGAAGAAGATCCAGCCGATCGGGCCTCGCCACATGACCCCGAGCGAGTGGCGTACCGTCGGATCGCTGCGGCCAGCCTCAAGCTCGAGAAGGAAGAGAAAGACCACCGCGGCCGTAGTAGCCAGCCACCATGTCTGGGCGGCGGTGAAGGCGGAAGCGGAACTGACGAAGGCCAGCGCGATGAACGTCAGCGCCGCGCCACCACGCAGACCAAGGGCGATGTACGAGACAGGTAGCAGGCGAGAATGCCAGAGCGGGACCGCCCGGGAAGCTGCGTACACGAACCCCTTGTAGAGGAATATGCCGGCCATGCCGATGAGCGACAGAACCAGCATGACGGTCGAGAAGGCAGAGGTACTGCTCCAGGCCCCATAGACTCCTGCGATGTAGAGCGCGGCCGACGGTACGAATACGACCATCGACCAAAGACCGCGACTGATCCACGAGCTCTGCGGACGGCGCATCATCTTCCACGCCCGCGCCTGGGTGGCCCAGGAAGGCAAGGTGCACCGCCCCGCCCAGTGCGACCGCGATGAGGCCAAGCAGGGAGACCAAGCGCTGATCGAGCACCAAACCGAGCAACCAGGCACCAGCGCCGGCGCCAGAAAGGAAGTGCGCGACGATTAGGGCGAGGGCGTTTCCTTCGGCCCACACCCTTTCCGGGCGGTATACGGCTGCCAGATCTGAGTAGACAGTGAGTGCCGGGCGGTCCATCATGACTCCTTGGCCGGCCTTTCGGCCGGCAGGTAGTAGACGGAGGGGTCGTTTCCCTGCTCGGGCAGCAACTGATAGCCCCCGTCCCTTCGGACCAGAGTACTCACTTCGCTGTCCGGGTCGTCGAGATCACCGAAGATACGGGCCACAGCCGGGCAGTTCGCGACGCAGGCCGGCTCCTGTCCCTTCTCGAGCCGATCGGTGCAGAAGTCGCATTTCTCGACCGTTCCAGTGTGATGGCGCGCGTAGCCCACCTTCTCGTACGGTGTCCGTCCCTGCCCCGGATAGTACTCGCGGATGCGATCGACGTAGTAACGGGCATGATAGGGGCACGCGGTCATGCACGCACGGCACCCCACACACTTGTCCGCGTCGATCAGCACGATGCCGTCACCCTCGCGCTTGTAGGTGGCACCGGTAGGACACACGTCGACGCAACTCGGCTCGTCGCAGTGATTGCAGAGCATCGGTAGGTAGACCTGGCGAGCGTTCGGGTATTCACCCTGCTCCACGCGGTATGCCCATGCGTAGAGTACCCCGGGGGGGGTGGCGTTCTCGGACTTGCAGGCCACCTGGCAGGCGTAGCAGCTGATGCATCGCTTGAGATCGAGAACCATTCCGTATTGCATGCCAGCCCCCTTCTCCTTTCTATACCAGGCTGCTGAAGAACGAAGCCCCGGCCGGGATCAACCGGGACTGGGTCACGGCCCCGCCACCTTGGTGACTCGGACCTTCACGCAGAGATCGAGGTTCAGGGAGAGGGTATCCATATGCTCGAAGTCCTGCTTGATGAGACGGTTGAAGTTGACCCCCCTGCCGGGCTCGGAAGCCAGAGGCAGGCCCTTCGCCCAGTGTCCACCGTGCCCGGACATGGCGATGACCGAGGGATGGAGGCACTGAGTCAGTCGCGCTTTGCCCCGCACCGCTTTGCCGTTCGCCGCCGACTCCAGCTCGATCCAGTCGCCGTTGGCGATCCCCTTACGAGCCGCGGTGGCGGCGTTGATATTGATGTTGTTCGCGTACGTGTCTATCGCCGCCACCTCGTCCAGCCAGCCGTTGTCGCCGGTCATGGTGAACGACTCGAATGGCAGCCGAAAGTAGATCGCCGTAAGGTCGAAATCCGGGCGTTCCTCGGTGTGAGAGGCGCAGGGACGCCAGTCCGGGTAGGGCTGATAGTCCGCGAGATCGAGTTCCGAGAAGAGCCCGGTCTCTTTCTGTATGGCCTCCAGAGTCTCTCTGAAGGTCAGGAAGTGCTCGAAGTAGATGGGGATGCGGGTCTTGACGAACGAGTGCCAGTACACCTCTTCAGCCTTCTTCGGCCACGCGAGGATGCCGTGCTCTCTCATGTAGTCGAGGCCGAACTGCTCTCCGAACCATGATTTGTATCGGGCGTCTACGAGCTCCTCGAGGGAATACGTGCGATCGGACTCAAGCAGGTACGGTTCCCGGAAACCGAAGGACACGTTCATCACCGCATTGATGTCGGGCGTGATGCCCACCCGGTCGGCGAGATCCAGCAAGACGCTGCTCGAGGAGCGTCGCTCGGCGACCGGCTCGACGACCGGTTGCCGCAGCGGATACGACCACGCATCAGTGGCGCATCCATTCGCCATCCAATCCGCGTTGATATCCAGCCGTTCAAGGTAGCTGGTATCGGGGAGGACGATATCGGACAACTCCGCGGTCTCGTCCAGAAAGAGGTTGAAGTTCACCGTGAAGACATCCCGGAAATAGCCCTCCACTTCGTCTGGGTCGGAAAGGCTCATGGCAAAGTTGGTCGCCACGATGATCTGCATCCGGGGCTTGTAGTCTATCCCGTATTTCTCCGGATGCTGCGCGACCAGGGGAAGCATCGGGGTGTTGCCGTGCGACGGCGGGATGAGTTGGCCAAGGCCAAGGTCCTGCGGCTTCGCTGGATACACCGGTGGCCATGGCTGCGAGGGCGGCACCACCCAGCGGCCTGTCACCAGCAGCCCGTCAGGGCCGTCCGAAGGCGACCACTTAGGGAAACCCGTGTCGGGATGGCCCATGGAGCGGGCGTTGATCCCGACATAGCTGCCGGGCACGGAACGGACACCGACAGTCGCGCTGAGCAGTTCCAGCGCGGTACAGGTCAGCGCGGAATGCCGGTGGGCCTGGGGACCCTTGAAGTACGACAGGGCCACCGGGCGGTAGGGGAGCTCGTGGCCTTCGACAACGATCGTTTCGCCGATGCGGGCTTCGGTTCCGAACTCGCGGGCCAGGCGCCGGATTGTCTGCTCGGAGACGCCACTGATCTTGCTGGCGAGCTCCGGCGTGTACGCCTTGACGTGCTCCTTGATAACCGAGAAGCCGCTTCTGTAGCGGCGGCCATCGAAGGTCTCGTCGACCTCGAGGGCAATGCGCTTGAATCGCGCGTCGTAGGACTTGGGGATGTCATCGCCGGCATCCCACATCTGCGGTTTGCCGTCCGCGCTGCGGATGTAGTGCCCGTCCTCGCCGACAAGGTAGGGTCCGTTGGTCTCGTGTTCCAGGTACTCGCGGTCGAAGACCCCGTAGTCATTGAGCAGCAGGTTGACCATCGCCAGGGCTACAGCCGCATCGGTGCCGGGGATTATCGGCACCCACTCGTCAGCGCTCTGGGCCGGCATGCCCATCCACGGATCCAGAACGACGTGTTTCATGCCTCGTGCTCGAGCCTCGGCCATCTTCCGCACGGCGGTGTTGACACCGTAGTAGGCACCGGTCCCCACCGGAACGCCAAAGTTGAGGAAGTACTTGCAGTAGTTGAAGTCGGGCTGCGATACCCATGAGGCGTGCGTCAGCCCGCCGATGAAATGCTTGCCGCTCGCGCAGTGGTTGCCGGCACCTCCGACGAAGATGTTGGGAGTGCCGTAAGCCACGGCGAAAGCCTCGAGCGTGTATGAAAGGGGCCCGCCGTTCACGCCGAAACTAGCGACCAACTTCCGGGGATCGTCTTCGCGCACCTCGTGCAGCTTGCCTACTACGGTGTCGAGGGCTTCCTCCCACGTGATGCGCTGCCACTTGGGGTCCACCCCTCGCCCTTTGACGGGATTGGTTCGTTTGACTGGATAGTCCAGCCGGTTGGGGTCATAGAGGACGTTGATGCCGCTGAGACCCCTGGCGCAGATGCGTCCTTGGGTGAGCGGGTCGTCCGGATTGCCCTCGATCTTGACTATGACGCCATCTACTCGGTGCGCCTTTATGGGGCAGAACGAAAAGCAGTTGGCGCAAACCGTGGGAATCCACACATCTTCGTGAATAGTTGCAGGTTTCATGCGGCCGTCCCGTCTCGTCGGATCACCCTCCACCCGCCGCAGCGAAGATGATGACGCGCACCGCCGGTTCATCTTCGCTCGGTAGCGTCTCGTCCAGGTCTTTGATGACCTTTCCGCCGGCGATCACGGTCACGTGACTCCTGACGCCGCGCGTGTCAAACAACCTATCACGAAATGTTGGACCGAAACGCTCGGCCAGAGCCTCGAGGACAGCTCTGAACGTCACGCTGTCTCCCTCAGGCAACTGAAGCTCCACCTTCGTGTCCTTGACCAGGTCACGGACTACCCCGTAGATTTCGATCTTGACCGTCAACGGTAGAGCCACCAGCCCTCACGTGGCTGGCAGGGCAGACCGGTAGTCGCTAGGCGTGTCGATGTCAAAGGCCACTCTCCCGTCATCGAGTTGGACGAACTCGGCTTGCTCGGCATGAGCAGCGATCAGTTCTCGCGCTCCGAGGTCACCCTCTAGCCTTCGGAGTTCGGGGAAAAGGTCCCGGCCTATGAGTACCGGATGAGCCGGCCGGCCGGCAGCAATCGGCCGCACAAGGGGCGCCCCGGTCTCGGCAAAACGAGCCAGGACGAGGTTGATGAGCTGAGATGTGACGAAAGGCTGATCGCCAAGTAGGAAGGCGACGGCGTCCGTGTCGACTGCAGCAGTATCCAGCCCAACGCGGATCGAGGTACTCATGCCTTCCATGTAATGAGCGTTTTCCACAACCTTCACGGCCCGGCGACCAAGCGACTCTCGTACTTTCTCCCCTTCGGCTCCAACCACCACGATCACTTCGTTGGCCCCTGAGCCTAGGGCCGCGTCCACTACCCACTCGATGATCCTCCGCCCGGCGATCTGTAGGAGAAGCTTCTGCTCGCCCATGCGACTGCCGCTCCCAGCCGCAAGGACTATCGCGGAGACGGCCGGTCGATCGACTCTCACAAAGCTCTGGTGGGCAATGCTGCCGACGACCACTGCCTCTGGTCCCCGCGCGACTCCCGACGCAGGCGAACCCGCCATCAGCGTGCGCGCGATTCGAAGCCCGGCTTCGCGAGAATCGCCATCCTCCGCCTTGTTGAGTACAGTAACGATCCGCGAATGGGGACAGCAGGCACGCAGTGCTGCAAGTTGGTGGCGCAGCGCACTGACCAAGAGATCGGACGTCATGGATACGCCGAGGGGAACGCCGAGTGCCGCGCTTAGAAGACCGGCGCGGTGGACGTTGGTCTCCGTCAAGGGAGTCCCCAGCACGTCGATGCCCACCACCTGCACGACAGTCGTAGCAGCGCTCGGCACCTGGGGTTCGTGCGGCGCAAAGGCTTTGAGCGGGCGACCTTTGCTGCCGTCCGCCTCGACCAGGAACACATTGAAGACTCCTGCGGACCAAAGTTCATCGATCCAACCGGGAGGCAGACCTACCGCCTTTCCGCTGCCATCGACGCCGCGGGCCGCCGCGACGACCGGGCGGCGATACGCCGCTTGCCTCAACTCCGAGAGTAGCCCGGGGAAATCGCACTGCAAGACAACAGGGGCGGCCGCATTCAGTTGGTCGAGCAGCATCTTTGTGGTGGTGGTCAAAAGGACTCGTCCTTCTCGTGCACCGGAGCCAAGCTCGACTGCCAGTGACTGAAGAGCTGCGCTCTTTCCACCGCCGCCCACGGCTGCGAGCAACTCACGCGAACGCAGAGCCAGAGCACCGGTCAGGGAGTCGAAGCAGCTTTGCCGCCCTCCTTCCGTGCTCGTCACCCGTCTGTCCTCCGCTACCCGTACTGCGACGTCTTCAACATGTGGAGTATTGCGCCGCTCTATCCGCCGGAGTGAGCCTTTCCGCACTCGCCTGAGCGAGTCCGGGGCGGATAGAGCGGGCAACTACTTGTCTAGGTTTCCGAGCCAGGCAGGGGCAGGAGCTTGCTGGTGACGGGGATCATCGGCCAGTTGGCGTTGCTGCACTGGACGAGATCGTAGGTCCACTTCTCGGACGGACGCCATTGGCCGCCGGAGAGCGGCGTGCGCACGACGTTCGGCACCGGACGCGTGCCGCCTTCGGCGCCGACCGGCTGGGTGAAGTCGACGGGGCCGTCGATGGTCTGCACGTTTGTCGACGCTACCTGGGCGATGATGTCGTTCTTGTCGTCGACGTTCTTGGTCCGCTTGAGCACGTCGACCGCCCACTCGAAGACCATGAAGTGAAGCAGCGGCTGAGTCCACTGCTTGCCGCTCGTAGCCTCGTAGTTGTCGGCGAACTGCTGGCAGGTCTCATTGGTGAGCGGCGAGGTGAACGGATAGGTCGGATGCCACCACACGGTGGTACACAGGTTCTCGCCGATGTCACCGAGCGCGTCCCCGGTCTGCGGGAAGAGCAGAGCTTTGCCCACGCCCGCAATCTTCGGCGTGAAGCCTTGCTGCTTGCACTGCTTCCAGAAGTTGGTGAAGTCGGGCGGGCTCATGACCCCAGAGATGATCTCTGCCCCGGCACCTTTGAACTTGTCGATCACGGAAGTGTAGTCCTCGGTCCCGTCCTGGAAGGAGCCGCCATCGACGATCGTGTACCCTTGTTTCTCCATGGGACCGGGCCACTGGGACCGGTAGTTGTTGCCGTCCACGTCGTTGGGCCAAAGCACGCCGACAACCTTGTTGTTCGGCACCTGGGACCATAGGTCGAAGTAGATGCCGAAGTTGTCCTCCTGCCCCCAGAAGGCGTGATAGGTCCACTTGAAGCCGACCTTCGGATCGCCTCCACGGCCCATGAACCAGGCCTGCCAGGGAGTGTCGCAGCTTAGACAAGGGCACCTCGAAGGCTTCGGCCTGGTCGGATACCGGCACCACGTTGTCGCCACTGGAGGCGGCCATCAGGATGTCCACCTTGTCGTTCGTGGATGAGGTCGCCTGCGACCTGGCCGAACGGTTCGAGTTGGACTGGCTATCCACGAGAAGAGTCGTGATCTTGTGGATCTTGCCGTCTCCGCACACCACCCCGTCGCCGATCACTTCGTTGAAGTGCTCGAGGCAGTACTTGTCGGCCGCGCCGAAGGACGCCAACGGCCCCGTCTGCGGTGTCACGAAGCCGAGTTTGATCTCCCGGCCCGTCTCGGCGGCAGCACTGACGGTAGTGGTGCTGGCCGGGGCCGCGCCTGTCGTAGTGGTGGCGGCTCCCGCGGTCGTAGTGGTCGCGGCCGCCGCGGTCGTGGTGGTAGCCTCTTCCCCGCCGCACGCGGCAACAAGGCCGCCAAGTCCGGCGCCAAGGCCGATCGTGGCCCCCGCTACACCTGCGATCTTCAAGAAGTCACGACGGCTTACTGCTTCGGACATATGATCCCCTCCTCTGAATTTCTGGAGTTCGCACTACTTTGCCATCGCTGGACGGCTCGTACCTTCTCCCGTGGTCACCCTGCCGGCACTGTCTTTCCGGGCAATTCCACCCCTTTCCGCGCATCACCGTGAGTCATGTTTCATTCCGAGGGAACCACCCGGCACAGAGTTCCTCTGAGGGGGACCGACCCGCAGATCGGTTCCCAGGGCGGACCCATGTCGAGAACGGCGTTGACATTGGACTCGAAAGCAGCCGTGCTCCGGGCCCGGCCGCTCGGGGAACCACCAGCCGTAGGCGGCGCTCACGACTCGGGGGTCGATCCCGTCGGTAAACCTCGCCTTGAGCCTTACACTCTCTCCCGGTTTGCGCGGAGTGTAGAGCGTCACCCAGCTCCCCTCACCGATGCCCAGGTCGTCTGGCGGCATCCGGATGGATCTCGATCTCTGGATCGGGGCGCTGTTCCCGTAACGAAGGAACCTGCCTCCCCTCAGAGGTCATGTACTCGATCTGCCGCGCCCCGGTGATGAGGACAAGGGGATAGCGGTCGAGCAGTTCCGGGGTGCTCAGCGGGCTCTCGGACGGCTCTGTATAGGCCGGAAGCGGGTCGTAACCGAGGGCCGCGAACCGGCCCGCAGCGAGCTCGCACTTTCCCCGAAGCCGTGTCGAAGCCGTTCTCCTCGTACTTCCGGTAGCGGCGGGGCTCGCGGTAGTAGCCCCTCTCCTTGAGCTCCGCGAAGGTCAGTCCCATGCCCGCGACCATCCAGTCGTAGCACTCGGCCGGGCTGGCCCAAGGGATGCGGGCGCGGTCGGCCCAGGGGATCCGGCTCGACCAGATCCATGACGATCTCCAGGTCGTCCCGGGCCTCGCCCTGCGGTTCGACCACCTTCTGTCGGGCCGCGATGTAGTCCGTGTAGCCGTCGTCGCAAAGCTCGTCACGCTCCAGCCAAGTGGTAGCCGGGAGCACCTAGTCGGCGATCTCGGCCGTGGGCGTCATGAAGTAGTCGGCCACCACCAGGAGGTCCAAGTTCAGCATAGCGTCGCGGAAGCGACGGACGTCCATGGTGGTGACGATTGGATTGCCCCCCGAGAAGTACATGGCCTTGAGCGGGTATTCTCCCGTGCCTTCCATGGCCTCCATGGCCAGGTGGGGATGGACGAACATGAGAGTGGGACCGCCGCAGAAGCGGCCTCGGGGGCTCGACGTGAGCGGGAACCGCCCGGCCCCCAGGCGCCGCTCCTCCACCTCGGGTGGCGGTGCGCACACGGCCCCGCCGGACAGTATGCCGGTGCGGTAGTAGCCCGGGATCCTCGGCGGCAACAGGTTGCCGCCTTCCACATCCAGGTTGCCGGTGATGGCCACCAGATCGATCATCGCCTGGCTCGACTTGGTGGAGCAGAGGTTCTGGTCCATGGCCACCCGGTGATGAAGCACCGCCGGCTTCGTGGTGGCATAGAGCCAGGCGGCCTCGCGGATCTTGTCCGCCGGCAGCCAGGTGATCTCGGCCACCCGATCCACCGGGTACTCGGCCGCCCGGGCGGCCAGCTCGTCGAAGCCCACGCACCAGCCGCTCGACGAAGTCCTTGTCGTATAGCCCCTGCTCGATGATCAGGTTGATGAGACCCAGCACCAGAGCGGCGTCGGTACCCGGCCGGATCTGCAGCCACAGGTCGGCCTTGCTCGCCAAGTAGGTGCGACGCGGGTCGACCACGATGAGCTTGGCCCCGTTGTTGATCCTCCCCCGCATGACGTCCCGGCCGCGCGGCGGATGGGAGACCATGGGATTGCGCCCCGAAGATCAGGATGCAGCGGGCGTTCTCGTAGTCGGGTCCCCGCTCCATAAGCGACGGACGTACCGATGGTGACGTTCTCGGCGATGAGTGGAGGGTGCGTAGCAGATGTGCAGGTCGGTACTGATGGCGTTTGGACTTCCGAGGGCGTACGGGACCAGGTTGGCGACCCCGCCGGCGCGCGGCCCCGTGCCCCGCATGCCGCAGATGGCATCCACTCCATAGCGGTCGCGGACCGCGGTGAGCCCCGCGGCGATACCGTCGAGGGCCTCGTCCCAGGAGACCTGCTGCCACCGGCCCTCGCCGCGCGCGCCCGCCCGCTTGAGCGGGTGCAGCAGTCGATCGGGATGGTAAAGGCGTTCGGGCTCGGCCTTGCCCTTGATGCAGATGTAGCCCTTGCTGCTCGGGTGGTCGGGGTCTCCCTGCAGCCGCGACCACTCGCCCGTCTTCGACGTGAGCGAGCACGCCGCATTCGCTATGACACGACTGGCAGACGGTCCTGATGACGCTCGTCATGTAGCCCCGCTCTCTAAGCGCGCTTCTACCCCCACATGTGCATGCCGCAGGCGGCGACGATGGTCTGGCCGGTGATGGCGCTCGACTCGTCGCTCGCCAGGAACACCGCGGTCTGACCGAGTTCGTATTCCTCCGTGGGCCGGCCGAGGGAGTACTGCTTCATCTCCTTCTTGATCTGCTCCTCCAGGGAGATGCCGGCGGCGTCAGCCCGGCCCTGCATGACACGCACGAAGCGCGGGCCCCTCACCGCGCCGCCGAGATGCAGTTGACCCGGATGTCGTGCGGTCCGCACTCGCGGGCCAGCGTCTCGGTCAGGCCGATGACACCCATCTTGGCGCAGCAGTAGCCGGCCCGCATCGGGTAGCCGGAGCGACCGTCGCCGGAGCGCCCGCCCTCGGCCCCGATGTTGATGATGATCCCGCCTTTGCCGGCCGGCACCATGTGCTTGAGCACCTCGCGAGAGGCCAGCATGCTCCCGGTCAGGTCGACCCCGATGATCTCGTTCCAGTCGTCGAGCTTGAGGTCCCACACGTACGCAGTCGGGCCGCCGATACCGGAGTTGTTCACCAGGATGTCGATGCGGCCGTAGGTATCGATAGCCTTCTTGACCGCGTCGATGACGTCCTGTTCTTTGAGGATGTCCATGGGGATGGCGAGCGCTTCGCCCCCCATCTCCTCGAACTCCTTGACGGCGTCGTCCAGGTTCTCCTGGTTGCGCGCCGCGAGGCACGACGAGTGGCCCCTTCTTCCACGAAGCTCTTGGCGATGGCCTTGCCGATGCCCGACCCGCCGCCGGTGATGAAGGCCACCTTGTCTTGCAGCCTGCCGTAACCCATGGACTTCGCTCCTTTCAGAGGTGGGCGATGACGTCTTCTGTGGTGGTGACGAGGGCGATCGCCGGCAGCATGGCCTTGAAGATCACCTCGTGCAGTTCCTTGTTGCCGTCGGTCGATGTGTCAGAGGGGACGATGATGTTGTAGAAGCGGTCGGCAAGGGCGAAGGCGGCTACCCCCACCGCCATACCGGTCGCGACCCCGGCCAGCACCACCGTCTCGACGCCTTGTTCCCTGAGCCACGTCTCCAGGTCGTTGCCCTGGAACACGCCAAAGGGCCAGTTGTAGAACAGCGGCTCGCCGGACTGCGGAGCCAGCTCGTCGATGACCTCCACATCCCGGCGTGCCCATGTAGTTGACCCGGTTGCGGGAGAGCGAGGGCCAGAAACGTCCGTATACCGGTAGCTCGACGTCCTCAGGCGTATAGGCGTTGACGTACACCACCGGCAGTCCTTTGGCCCTGAATGCCTCAAGGAGCCTTCTCCATCTTCGGGATTATCTGGTCTTCCTCGGTCGCCCGGATATGCCCCAGAGGCTCGAGGGGGCTCGGGGCCTTGACGATCGCGTTCTGCATATGGACGAGCAGCAGCGCCGTCTTGCCCACCAGTTTCCATTCACTCGTGTTCTCAGCCATCTCGCCTCCCTTCCGGTCGGGCGGCCCAGACCACGATCAGCTCTTGTGGATAGTGGTGGATCTTGTAGGCGCCGTTGGGCCCGACGATGTAGTTGTCGCAGGCGATGCACCACACCCGCCCCGGCTTGACGAACACCGGATGAATGGCGATGAGCATGTCCTCCTTGATGTCCCAGGGCTCGTCCGGGCGGATGCTCGGCCGCTCGACCAGCGAGTAGCCCTGCCCGTGCATGAAGGACCGGGCCGGCGGGACGTAACCGTGGTCCGTCATGAAGTTCCGGGCAAAGGTGTACAACTCTTTGCAGCTCGCTCCCGGCACCGTCCTCTCGGCCAGCAGATGCTGGCACTCCACCGAATATTTCCAGGCGTCGGCGAGCTCTTTGTCGGGTTCGCAACCCACGCAGAAGCTGCGGCATAGCTCGGTATACATCCCGCCCGGCCCGTTGGTCTCGTTGAGGACGGTCAGCTGGTCGCCCTTCTGTACGGTCCTTCCTTGCAGGTGATAGGGCTCGAAAGGAGCGAACGTCCCCATCAGTCCGGATTTGACCAGCACCAGCCCACGCCCGCTGCCGTGTGACGACATGTACCAATGAGTTGCTGCGTACATATCGTAGTCATGGACACCCGGCTTCATGAGACCTTTGATGTAGTCGAAGCTTTCATCCTGGATCTTCGCCGTCTTCTTCGCGAGTTCGATCTCGTAAGGACTCTTCTTGGCTCGCAGGACGTCGATGTACTCGGTGGCGTCGACGAAGGTGGCCTCAGGAAGGTTCTCCTGGAGATAGCCGGCCATGGTCATCGGGATCGTGGTCGGTTCCACCCAGCCGATAGTGGCCTTTGGCTTGTCCTTCATCGCCTCGTAGGCGAGCTTGGCGTCGTAGTACTTCGTGAAGCTGTGGGTGCTGAAGTACACGTCGCCCCAGTTGTTCTTCACGCCCCGGACGCCCCACTTGGGCGGGAAGGCCTGCGGAAGCGGGACCTCGTTGCCACAGTTTATGAGCGTCATGTCCTCGTCGAGAGCGAAGATGACGGTCATGGGGAACTGGTGCCGTGCCGTCCAGTCGCTGAACCAGCGGAGGCTCCCTCCCATGAACTCCTCTGGGCTTTGCATGATCAGGTAGTCGATCTTCTTCTCCCGCATCACCGCGCGGACGGCGTCCCACCGGCGCTGCATCTCGTCGTCGGGCGTGGGATCGATGAAGCTCCCGTCGGGATTCTCCACAGCCAGTTCCTCCTTCGCTGGGAATTTCGAAAGCGTTCCACTATTCGAAACCAATGGTGCTATTGTTGGAACGCCACCGTACCATCGGGGCAGACTGTATGTCAACGAGACCGGCGGCATGGAGGGCTGGAGTGCTGATGAGCGACGACATGACCAGCGGTACGCACAGCGAAGCTCCGAGCGGTAGGGGTGTCGTTTCCTCCCCTTCCCGCACCCTCGAAAAGGGCTTGCAGGTGCTTAACCTCTTCGATGTTCTGCATCCCGAGCTGACTTTCAAGGAGATCCGGGAACAGGCCGCTCTGCCCAAGGCGACCGGCTTCCGTCTCGTGAGAACGTTGGAGAACCTCAAGTACCTCGCCTACGACCGGAAGACCGGTAGGTACCACCTCGGGTCGGCAATGTTGAAGGCCTCCTACCTCGCTCTCTCCCACTCCAACTTGGTCCGCTTGGCAGCGCCTTATGCCGAGGCGCTAGCAGAGGAGACCACGGAGACGATCGATGTCGCGGTTTGGACCGACGAAGAATCGATGATCGTTCATACGGTCTACACTCCTCGTCCCTTCCGACCCTACAGCCCCCCGGGAATGGTGCTGGGAGGCCTCACCAACGTTCACTCCAAGATCTTCGTAGCCTTTGGACCGAAGGACCAATGGGACAAGGCGATCGCCGGGAATCTCCCCCGGACGCCCAGGAGCATCGCGGACGCAGCTGAGCTGCGGGAAGAGCTCCAACGGGTGCTCGGTCTCGGGGTCGCGTTCGGTGTCGAGGAGCACAACATCGGCATGTGTGCTGTGGGCGCACCCGTGTTCGACTCCACGGGCGAAGTGCGTGCAACCATGGCCGTGGTGACCCCGGTCGAGCGGTTCGATCTTGAGGTGCGACGCCGCCATGCTGAGGCCGTCAAGCAGACTGCTCTCCGCTTGTCGGGCGAGCTGGGCTACAGGAACGGCCGCAACGAACCGCAGGGTTCTGCCGCGGGGTAGGCGCGAAGCAGCGAGGCCGCGCGAAGGACCCCCTCGCCGATCGCCCGGGCCTTGTCGGAGAAACGGAAGCAGTCTGCGATGGTCGCAGCCGGGTCCACGTCCCCCAGCTTCAGCCCGCTCTTCACCCAGAGTCCCTCTCGCAGCAGTCCCCGGACGATGCCGTCCAACTGGGAGACGACCGGTAGGGTGTCCACCGTGCCGACGAGTTCGCCCTTGCTGACGCTGTCGCCGATCCGTTTTCGCGGATGGAACCAACCTTCACCCGGGGAGCGAAGGAGCCGTTGCTCGCCGTACCCTCGGCGTTCGGCCGGTATGCCGGTGTTCGGAAGGGCCTCGCCGTGCATGATCACCTGCCCAAGCGTCGGCCCGCGCATGGTTTCGACGACCGCATGCGCGTCTCTTCCCGCATAGAAGCCCGGGCCCAATGCGACCACCACCCGAGCATCGGACCTGCTCGTGCCCACGTTGCGCTTGGCCATGATCGCGTCGACCAGGAGATCCGGTCTCAGGCGGTGACGGATCTCAGCGTCCGGGTCGACGACCACGGGGATGACGCCGGCGGTCAGGAGGTCGGCGATAGCGGCGTCGTCATCAGCCACCGCCGCATCGACGCCTTCCACGCTCACCCGCCCCTCGTACACCGCCTCGGCAAAGGCGACCGTGCGGCGGACGGCCGTGGGCTGCCGGGTCTCGGTCATCACGACCGAGTACCCGGCCTCGTGCAGCTTGTAGGCTACTCCTGAGGCGAGATCACCGGCGCCCTTTACGAGCGCTAGGATCCCTGGTTCCATCGGCTCATCTCTCCGCCGCGTTCCATCCGCTCATCTCGGCGACTTTCTCGAGACAGGCCTGGATCCCGACCGCCCGCATCGCCTGGCCGGTGGCAGCCCGATCGCCATCCTGCATGAGGTTCTTCATGCGGAGCTCGAGCGGCTCCATCCCCAGCCTCTCGGCGACTATGTCCATCATCACTTCGATGGCGAACGTTGGCTGAGACATACCAAAACCGCGGAAGGCCGCGCTGCGACACTTGTTCGTGTAGACGACGAACGTCTCGGCGCGGTGGTTGGGCACCCGGTAGGGACCCGCGCCGATGAGCGTGCACTTGTTCATGGTGATCATCGTGGTCGACGCGAAGGCGCCGGTATTGCTGATGCCCTTGCGGTCGACCGCCATGAGGGTACCGTCCGACTTCACACCCACTCTATAGGTCAGGTAGACCGGGATCTTGGTGGAGGTGAAGAGGAAATCCTCCTCCGTAGTCATCGCCCACTTCACAGGTCTTCCTACCTTCATCGCGAGCACGGCCAGGTTCGGCTCGATGGTGATGTCGTTCTTCTGCCCGAACGCTCCGCCGATGGGAGTCGAGACCATCCGCACCCGATTGAGTGGTAGACGCAGGGCTTTTGCGACCGCCGGCTGATGCCAGAACGGCATCTGCGTGCTGCCGATGACGGCGATGCGGTCCACCCCTTCCGGCTTGGCGATGAACGCGTGGCCTTCAAGCGGCGCACAGCGTTGGGCCGACGTGCCGAACGTGTGCTCCACCACCAGATCGGACTCTTCGAAGCCCTTCTCCACGTTGCCGTGGGCGAGGAAGAACGTCTCATGTCCATGCGGCAGTACCTGGTTGCCGCGGCACCATTTGCCTTGCCCCTCTTCGTGGATGACGGGAGCGCCAGGTTCGAGAGCTTCCCGAGGATCGAACACTGCGGGCAACGGCTCGTACTCCACTCTGACGAGGGCCGCGGCCTCGGCGGCAATCTCCTCGTTGCCGGCGGCCACCAGGGCGACGATCTCTCCTCGGTAGCGAACCTTGTCATCGGCGTAGACCGGCTGGTCAGGAATGATGAGACCCCCCACGTTGTCGGGGGCGTCCTTGGCCGTCGCCACTGCCTTGACGCCTGGCACTCTCTCAGCGGCGCTCGTGTCGATGGCCACGATGCGAGCATGGTGCTCGGTGCTGAGCACGGGTTTCGCGTACAGCATGCCCGGCAGGCGCACGTCGTTGCAGTACTCCACCTGTCCGGTCACCTGCTGGAAGGCATCGATTCTAGGCCGACGCTGTCCGATCTGGGCGTGGCCATCGTGTTTCCGTTCCATGATTGATTCCTCCCCTCACCGGCTCGCAGCGGTCTGGCGCAGCTCCTGCGCCGCGGCGAGCACCGCCTCTACCGGCTTCACGTATCCAGTGCAGCGGCAGAGGTTGCCGGCCAGCCCCTCCTTCACCTGCTCGTACGTAGGGTCAGGGTTGGCGTCGAGCAAAGCCTTGGCCGCGAGGAGCATCCCTGGCGTGCAGTAGCCGCACTGGCTGGCCATGACCTCCACGAAATGCCTCTGCAGCGGGTGCAACTGTCCCTTGGCCAGGTCGATGGTCAGGCTCTCGACCGTCTCGACGGTCTTCCCGTGCACCGAAGCGGCGATTACCAGACAAGAGTTGACGGCCTTCCCGTCAAGGATCACCGTGCACGCCCCACACTCGCCGCGCTCGCACGAGCGCTTGGGGCTGGTGATTTCCAGACGATCCCGCAGGAGCTGGAGCAGGGTCATGCCGGCGCCCACGGTAGCGTGCTTTTCCTCGCCGTTGAGGACGAACTGGATGTCGTACTTCATGGCGCGCCCTCCTGACTAGCGGCCGCACTGGCTCCGACCGAAGTGCCGGCCGTCTTCTCTCGCAGGGCCCGGAGGACCTTTTCCGGCGTAGCCGGCATATCGAAGAGCCTCACTCCCACAGCGTCATAGATCGCGTTGAACACCGCCGGTGCTCCGCTGTTGGCGCATATCTCGCCGGCCGCCTTGGCGCCCCAAGGTCCCTCCGGATCGGGGACCTCGACATAGCTGCCGTGCATCTCCGGCATGTCCATGGATGTGGCGATCGCATAGGCTTCGAAATCGGCCGGCATGAAGTCGGGGTTGTAGTCTGCGGGGGGCCGGCTCGAGTCCATCAGACCCGGGTGGCCGTCCTCGCGGAGAGCCCACCCGACCGCCTGCAGAGAGCCCCCATGGACCTGGCCCTCGACCGCCGACGGGTTGATGGCCTTGCCGCAGTCAACCGCGGCGTAGAGCTTGGTCACCTCGGTCACGCCGGTTTCGGTGTCGACTTCCACTTCGGCAGCCGTGGCGTGATAGTAGAAGGCCGCGACGCTGTCTCCCTGGGAGTTCTCCCCGGGGGCCATGCTCTTGGGATAGAAGAAGGCGCTGCCGATGGCCAGCTTCTTCAGGCCGAAATGAGCAGTGCGGGCCGCGCTGCCCACCGGGATGCGCCGGTCCGAGTCGTACTTGTCGACCACGAAGCCGTCCTCGAGGACGAGATTGTCCACGTGAGCCCCCAGAGCCATAGCCGCGGCCTCGAAGAGCACGGCCTTGACCTGCTCCGCAGCTTTGAGCAACGCTTTCCCGCCCACGAAGGTACCGCGGGAACTCACCGTGCCGAAATCGTACGGAGTGGTCCCCGTGTCGGCGGTGTAGACCGTGACGTGCTCGTAGGGGATGGTGAAGGCTTCGGCCGTCATCTGGGTTAGGACTGTGGTGGAACCCTGGCCCATGTCGACGATGCCGATCTGGACGACGACGCTGCCGTCCTCGCGCATCTGAAGGTTGACGGCCGTGGGATTGGGGAAACCGGGCGGAGTCATTGAGTAGAGGGCGCCGGCGATGCCTTTGCCTCTCTTCTTCACCGCCGCGCGGTGGGCCGTCAGGTCCAGACCGCCGGCCCTCGCCAGGGCATCTTCGACGGCGCGTCGCGCCAGCACGCAGGCTACGTCGGCGCGGTACTCAGCCCGTAGCTCGCGCGTCCGTGATCGGCGTGATGTCGTCCTTCACCAGCGGTGCGGCTGCCCCGATCGTCTCGAGAGAAGCAGGCGCTCCGGTCAGGGCCGCCTCGAACGCAGTCGCCCGCACGACGGTGGGGGCCACCGAACCCAGGGACACCCGTACCTTCTCGAAGCGTTTGCCATCGGCAGACAGCGTCACAGCTGCCGCCGCGTTCGCCACCGAGATGGACATGGCCCTACGCTTGCCGAGTTTCTGGAAAGCCGAGGCGCTCGTAGCCGGGAGTGCCGGCACGATGATCTGCGTAATCAACTCGCCGGCGGCCAAGCAGTGCTTCTTCGGGGCGAGACAGAACTCCTCGACCGGCAGTTCGCGCGTGCCCGCTGCGCTCGCCAGGACTACCCGGGCTTCGAGCGCGACCAATGCGCAGATGAGATCGCCGGCAGGCGACGCGGTACCGAGGTTGCCACCGATAGTCGCCAAGTTTCGAACGGATGGGCCTGCCGCCTGTCCGGCGGCCTGCGCCAGCGCCTGGGCCCTGGTCTTGACCACCGATGAGGCCGCCAGCTCGGCCATCGTGGCGAGTGCCCCGATAACAAGCGACCCCTGCTCCTCGATGAACCGCAGTTCGTCCAGCCGTCCGATGTCGACCAGCCTGCTCGATACAGCCACCCGCTCCTTGAGCGAGACCACGACATCCGTGCCCCCCCGCGACCACGGTGGCATCTGGCCCGAGCGTCGCCAAGAGCCCAAGAGCCTCAGGCAGATCCTTGGGGGCCAGGTAGTCGAAATCTCTCATACTAGGTCGCACCTCCCGGTTGTCGGGTGGACGAGACATGACCATCATTATTGACGACCGTCACTACGTATTCACAACCGCTGCGAGAAGTTCGTCTTCCGACTCGCCACCTAGACTCCCGGCCGCCCGGGGTACTCGTCCGCCACCGCTCTCACCGCAGGGTGGTCGAGCACCGTGAGCCGCCCGTTGTCGTGGACGACCTCCTTTCCCACTTCAAAAGTCGCCGTCCTGATATCTCCCGTGATGTGCACCCAATAGGGGTAGTGCGCAGTCAGTTCGGGGACGCCGATGTGTACGTGGATGTTGGAGGTATGGGCGTGCTCGATGAGCCTCCGATACAGGACGTTCGGGCATTCCTCCTCGGTCACCGACGCATTGGGATGCACACCGAAATGCAGCGCGTCGAAGTTGTCGGCCCTCTTTCCCGTGCGCTCCTCCAGAGACGCCAGGAAGAGCCGCAGCGCTTTCGCCTCGTCCCCTCCCTCGATCGCGACGATCCGGTTGTCGTCGACCGTCAGCCTGATCGGCTCGTCAGAAGTAGGGAGGGATACCCAGGTAGCGTGACCACCAACTGAGCATCCGGTCGAAGACGAACGTCCCTGAGGTTCCGTGGATGTTGATGGGCGGGTGCATCCACTCAGGCCACGGCCGGTAGTATCCGGCCTCCTCACGTCTCACCGCGTAGCTCGTGAACCACGGATGATCGGGATGGTACGCGGGAAGCACCGTCACCCTCGAGATGGGTGCCGTTCGCATCGGTCAGACGGAAGTGGGCCCCCGGCTGGATGAGGGTCGCCGCCTGGTAACGGATCTCGCTGACCAATCGGTGGGGTGTCAGCGCCCAGTCGGTCGCGAGAAGCGATGCTGTGGTGGCGAAGTTCCGCACCATCAACTTCTTCTGGTCCCACGTGAAGCGCTTGAATTCCGTCGAGTTCCTCAAACGACAGGTCCAGGGTGTTGTTGATCATCACGTCGCTGGCCGCCATGGCAGCCTTGACGATGGGCGGGAACCGCCAGTGGTGCAGGGTCGAGCGCTCGTCCGTCCAGAGCACGGTCGCATTGGCGTCTCTCTCCCTGACCCCCGCTTCGATCCACGCTATCGCCTGCTCGTCGACGAAGTTGTCGCCTCCGCGCAGACCATCTTCGTACGCGACGATCAGGACTTCCTGCCCGGGTCCGACCCGGGCGCATTCGTCCAGCAGGTCGCCGACTGCAGTCCTCCCCGGTTCGGGGATGCTACTCATACCATTCCGGAGAGGATCGGTATATCAGCGAGTCGCCGGGAGGGTGGCCCCAGAAGATCTCAGCGTTTCGTTCGTCACGTATCTCCTTGACCCGCTCGAGCGAGTGGTAGGCCGCTACTGGGTCTACGTGGAAGTTCGGGACGATCATTTCCTCGAGGTGCCTGGGAAGATGACAGGCGTCAGCCGGGAAGAACATCGGTTTGCGCCCCTCCATCTCCACCAGCATCGCCATCTGGCCGGCGGAGTGGCCGGGGACGTCGAAGAGCCAGAGACCCTTCGCGAACTCGGTATCGCCTTCCAGGAACCGGTACGTCGGAGACTTCTTGACGGGAGCCTGCACTTCTTCGGGTATGCCAGCCCGGCTCATGATGTCCCGTTTCCCGACGAAGTTCAGCTTGTGAAGCTCTGGGTCGAAGCTGAGATCGGAGTAGCTCTGGTACTCGAACGGAGCTGGGTTCTTCGCGGCCTCGTACTCCTTCTTGTGGACGACGATGGTGGCATCCGGAAAGTACTTGTTTCCCCCGACGTGATCGATGTGGAAATGCGACTGGATGATGGCATCGATGTCCTTGGGTTTGACGCCCAGCTTTGCGAGTTGCGGGACGACCGCTTGATCCGGGGAGGCAATCGCGTTGTCCTGAGGCGTCCACGTTTCCATGAACTCGTGATCGAAGCCCGTGTCAAACAGGAACAGCCCGTCCGGATGGTCCACCAGCACGGCATAGCTGGCGAAACGGATGAGTTCGGCGGTACCTCTGCCCCAAAACAGTCTGAAATCGAGGAGGGCCATAGTGCCGCCGTCGAGAAAAGAGACCCTGGTCTTCTTCATAGCGTTTCCCCTCGCTTACAGCTGGGTTTACAGGGTGGCCCTCATCGTATTGAAGCGCGCTGATGCAGTCAAGCTCTGCCCTTGACAGCCCGCATCCGCGCTTCAATAATCGGGAGCATGGCAAAGGGGGCAGCGTCGCCAAAAGATATACGGGTTCACTTCTCGTCCTGGATGTCTGCCGGGGACGGCACAGCGGCGACCCGCAACGTCACCCTTCCTTTGGGCGCGAGCCTTGGAGCTCTTCTTCGGCATCTCTCATCGGAGCTCGGCGTGGACCTAGTCACTGCGACCGGGAGCGGAGGCAGCGCCTTCGTGGTCATCAACGAGATTCACTGCGCAGTGCCGCAAGACCTGGATAGAAGCCTCAGAGATGGCGATCAAGTCGTACTGATGCCGTTCATTGCGGGTGGATAAAGGAGCACACGGCGCCATGGTATGTGGGTACGCAGGCAAGATCTTGTTCGTGGACTTATCAGCGGGGGTCGTACGGGAAGAAGTCCCCGATGAGCAATTCTACAGAAGCTGTGTGGGCGGGACCGGGATGGGCGCAAAAGTGATGATGGAACGCACTCGTCCGGGAATCGACCCTCTCGGCCCGGAGAACATGCTCAGCCTTCGCGACGGGTCCTTTCTCCGCCACCGGGGTATATGGCGGCGGAAGATTCATGGTGACCGGAAAGTCCCCGCTCACCCGAGGTTGGGCGGACTCCAACTCGGGCGGCACCTGGGGACCGCAGCTCAAGCGCGCCGGGTACGACGCCCTCTTCATCTCAGGCGCTGCCGATTCACCGGTCTTTCTGGTGGTGGACGCAGGCAAGCCGAGGCTCATGCCCGCCGCCCATGCGTGGGGCAAGGACACGTACGAGACCGACGATCTGCTCCGGGCCGAACTGGGCGACCCGAGGAGCTGGACCATCTCGTGTATAGGCCCGGCCGGCGAACGCTGCTCCCGTATCGCGGGCATCGTGAACGAGAAGGGAAGGATCGCTGCTCGTTCAGGGCTCGGCGCGGTCATGGGATCGAAGAAGCTGAAGGCGATCGCCGTTCGAGCGGCAAGGGGCGTCCGTATCCCGGTGGCCGATAAGGATGGCCTGCTGGCTGCTCAGGCGGAGTACTTGGGGATCATCAAAGAGAGCCGGTTTCTCGCCAAGCTCGCGGCGGCGGGGACCGCGGCAGATACGAGTTTTCTTCTTTCGGTCGGTGATTCCCCTTGCGGGAACTGGAGCGCCACGGGCACTGACGCGTTCCCTACCGCCGGGAATCTCGACGGCCCGAAGATGGATGTTCACAAACTCAGGGGATACGGGTGCAGCGCGTGCCCGGTTCGATGCGGGGCTCTCGTCCGCATCGCTCATGGTCCTTTCGCCATGGCGCACGAGAGCCACCGGCCTGAGTACGAGACGATGGCGGCGCTCGGGACGAACTGCCGGAACGACAACGTAGAGGCGGTCATCCGGGCGAACGACATCTGCAACCGGTTCGGCATCGATACGGTCGCGGTCGGGGGCGCTATCGCCTTCGCGATGGAATGCTACGAGAACGGGCTTGTCACAGCGAAAGACACCGGCGGCCTCGAGCTGACCTGGGGAGACCCCGGCGTTATCGTCTCTCTTACCGAACAGATAGCGAGGGGTCAGGGGTTCGGCGAGGTTCTCGCGGACGGATGCAAGGCGGCGGCGGAGCGGATCGGCGGGGGCGCCGAGGAGTTTGCCATGCACGTCGGCGGCCGGGAATTGCCGCTTCACGACCCCCGGTTCGGCCCCGCCCGGGGGACGTTCTATACCGCGGACGCCACCCCGGCCCAGCATTGTGGACCCCAAGGCATGGGGATACTCGACCAGGGGAAGGCGCTGGGTAGCGACCCTCTGCTCCAGTCGAACTCGGCGGGGGTCTTCGCCGGCTACGACGCAAAGGGCGACATCTACGCGCGAGGCGCGGCCTATTGGCAGCTGATGAGCTCAGCGGGTCTCTGCTCCCTCTTTTCCACGTTCGACAGGATCCCAGTCGTAGAGCTTCTCCGGCCGGTCACCGGCTGGGACATAGATTGGAGCGAGGGGCTGACGATAGGCAAGAGGATCTTGACCTGGCGCCAGGCCTTCAACGCAAGGGAAGGACTCACTCCCGACGACTACCGGCTGCCCAAGCGGTTTCATGAGGCCCTGAGCGCGGGACCCGCTGCGGGGCAGGAGGTACCGTTTCGAACTCCTTCGGGAGAACTACTTCCTGGCCATGGGCTGGGATCCAAGGACGGGCAAACCCTACCCAGAGACTCTCGCCTCCTTAGGCATCGGAAAGGGCACGCCCAAGACTAGAGGGAAGGGTCCCGGCCGACGGCCGGGACCCCGATGGCTGCGGACGCGCGCCGGAGAACGATCCTAGCGATACACCGTGTTGCCGGCGACATACTTGGGCGGTATGTACGGCACCAGCAGATACGAGTCGTACTTGCCGCCCGATGTGGATGACGTGAGTGCCCTTGTTGTTGGTGTCCCAGGCGAAAGGCTCGAACCAGTCGATGCGCTCGTAGTGGCCCATGACCTCCACGCTGCAGCTGCTCGCCCGGAATGCCAGATCGCGGCTCGAGGGATAGATCTCGATCTCCACCGGCACGATCTCGCCCGGCTTGAGCTTCTGCGGGTTCTTGAAGGGATGCCACGGCTGGAACTCGCTGTGATACGGATGCTTCTCGTCGACCTCGCGCAGGGAGACGCGGAGCTTGCCCGGGCAGCCGGGATGAGGCTTGCCCAATACGTTGGTAGGGCAGCCACTTGCCCTTGGCGTCCAGCTTCTGGACGGCGACGAACAGGTCCATGTCGTCGTTGCCGTCGGCCTCCACCCACAGGTGCAGCTTCATGTAGCCGGTGAGCTCGGTCTCCTCGTCGAAGGTGATGTCGAACGTCGCCTTGCTCTTTGGTTGGCGTCGTAGTGGCACTTCGACTCCCGTCGTCACCGGGGTCGTGGACAGCGAGCGGTTGGCCGCGTCGAGATAGAGCTTCCTGTACTCGGTCCGGGCCAGCGGGAACTCGTTCTCTCGCCCGCCGCAGCTGATTGTCGAAATCGTAGGCGTCCATGACGTCGATGCGGACCCGCGGCGTATCTTCCCAGCCGTTGCGGATGCCCTTGAGGTAGCGGTCGAAGAACATCGTGGCTTCTTGGCAGGCCCAGCCTGGAGTACTGGTCCGGCCACTCGAAGTCCCGGTGAGCGCGCAGCCACTTGAGCTTGGAGCTGATGTGCCTGAAGCCCATGATCGCGCCGCGAAGATGGAAGTGATTCCAGCCCGCGGTGACGTAAGCGGGAACTTCGATCTTGGAGAAATCGGGGATCTTGTCTTCCCAGTAGGCGTTCATGAGCGGGTAGCGTTCGTCAGTTCGCGGCGAGGTCCTCGATGAGGTTCTTCCCCTCGAGAAGATTGGCCAAGAACGGCCAGAACCCGCTCTCGGGGAATCCGCCCCAGGGCAGGGCCTCGCGATAGATGTCGGCCATGCCTTCCCAGGGCGCGATGCAGGTGAGATGCGGAGGTTGCTCGGCGGCGATGCGCCACTGGCACATGGCGAGCGCCGAGTTGCCCATCATGGAGATCCGGCCGCTGCACCACTCCTGCTCCGCCAGCCACTCGACCAGGTCGTAGCCGTCGCGGCCCTCCTGCGAGCTCCACAGGTAGATGTCGCCCTCTGAATTGCCGATGCCACGCGGGTCGTAGTTGCAGATGGCATATCCCTTGTGGCACCAGTAGTTGGGATCGGGGCCCTCGAACTTGGCGTTGTTGGAGTGAGAGCCGTCGGGAACCCCCGGTGTCTGCCACTCGATCTCCGGAGTGTCGGTGCCGGCACGCTTGCCGTACGGGCTCCAGGAGATGATGGCAGGGGAGGCTCTTCTGGCCGGCCGGGCGGTATATGTCGGCGTACGTGATGGTGCCGTCACGCATGGGCACGGCGACGTCCTGCTCGCAGACTATCCCGCACCCGGCGTCATAGGTACGAGGGTTGAGCGGAGGAGTGTCCCCGAAGCCATTGACGACGTAAAGGGGCAGCTTCCCCTGGGCGACCAAGCTGCGAGCGAACTCCCCGACGGGTTTCGCTCTGGCCGGCTCCCTGTAGGCGACCTCGAGCTCCTCCGTGCCGAACTTGTGCTTCTTCCAGGTGATCTCGCTATTCTCTGCCATGGTCTCCTCCGTCAAGTCAGTGGCAGCGGGAGCGTCTCCGTCGCGCCCGCTGCCACACGTTGGCCCGCCGCCGTCCGAACGACTTATGCTAGCGAATCGGCGCCAGTCGGCCCTAGCCGACCCGCGGCGGTCCCTACCCTATCGTGAACGGCCGATGGACGTCACTCCGCCGTCGCTTCCTCCAACTCCATCAGCTCCACTTGATTTCGAATGGTTTGACGAGATCGGTATCGGTGACTCCTGCTGCGTCGACCGCGGCCACCATCGGAGCTTCGACGTCCCACTTCGTACCTTTCTGGAGCTGACCGAGCGAGATCGGCTGCTTCCAGATACCGGGCGTGATGTGCAGAGCGCCCGGATCGACGGGTGCCGTCATATCCATCGGGCCTGTGATCAGCTCGAGTTTCGTGGTCTTGATCGCCTGGACGACGCTCTGTTTGTCGTCGAGGTTCGTGGTTCTCTTGAGCACGTCGACCGCCCAGCCACAGCGCATATACCCTGTGATGAACTGGTCCCACGGCGCGTTGAAGTCCTTCTCATACCGGGCGGCCAACTCCTGGTTGCTCATGCCGCTGATCCAGTCGCTGTACGGCCACGACGCGTGCCAGGTGAAGATCTGGATGATGCCATAGGCAGCCTCGCCCATAGCCTGCTGGTCCGAGTAGGACCCAAGTCCGATCATCTCATTACACACCTTGGGGTTGTAGCCTTGCTGGGCGCACTGCGTCCAGAAGTTGGGGAAGTCCTTGCCTGGGTTGGAACCGATGTTGAGCTCGCAGCCCGCCTTCTTGTACTCGCTGATCATGGCGGTGAAGTCCTCGGTCCCCAGGTTGAAGTAGCCAGGATTCACCACCGTGTACCCTGCCGCCTTGAGGGTATCCTCGAAGCCGATGCCTGGAGTCTGCCACGCCTGAGTGTCGAGGGTGTTCCCGAGGAACAGTCCCGCCACCTTGTTGGTGGGAATCTGATCTATCACTCCCACCAGAGCGTTGGTGGCCTGCTCGACACCGAAAAGGCTGCCGAAGACCCACTTGTCAGGGCAATCCGCCGGGTTCTTCAGGTCTGGATACCGGCCGAAGACAATTGCCCCCCATGGGCAGTTGCTGCACAGTATGGGAGTGCCGTTGGTCTCGGCCTGAACGGCGGCCGGGACCGCCGTCGTGGGGCTGCCGCCTACGCTGAGAAGATCGACCTTGTCGTTGAGGATCAGGTCCGCCGTCACCTGGGAGGCACGACTGTCGTCGGACTGAGTGTCTCGGAGCAGCCAACTCACCTGGTGGAGTTTGCCGTCCCCAAGCACGATCTTCTCACCCAGGTATTCCTTGACCAGGTCGATGCCCCATTTGTCGGCGATTGCGAAGATGGCGATGGGACCCGTGACCGGCGAAACGACCCCTACCTTGACCTCGCGCCCTTCCTCAACACCCGCTGAGGTCGTGGTGGTGGCCGGGGCTGCGGTGGTGGTGGTAGCCGGGGCTGCGGTGGTGGTGGTAGCCGGGGCTACGGTCGTGGTGGTAGTTTCCTCGCCACAAGCGGCGATCAGGCCGCCGAGGCCCACGCCGGCACCGGCGGCCGCCCCCGCGACTCCGGCGATCTTTATAAACTGGCGGCGACTGACGGAATTGCCGACAGTTCGGCCGTCCCCGTCTCTCTCCTCTGGATTCTTCCTATTGTCGTCGGACATTCTGCTCTCCCCCTTCGCACTGTCCTTGCGCATACTGAGCCTTGACCGGTAGTGATCATTTCGCGGTCGTGCTTTTCCCGTGCTGTTCATCACAGAAGCGCTTCAAGTCGACATAGGTGTCCTGCCCTGCCGGGCATCGCGTGTCTGGACTCCAATCCTCCTTCCGTATAGTCACATTCCCCCGCAGTTCGCCACCTTCTCGATCATCGGCCGCGTCGCCGATCGTTTGGCGTTCCACTATATGAAACACCCGTCCTATTATGTAGGCCTCCAGCCTATCAGTCCCGGTTCCTCGCTGTCAAAAGCGCTGATTTGGGGCGCGGCTACCTCGGGCCGCTTGCCCCTGCGACCCTGCTCGGAGACCGCTCGCCAACTCGATCTGAGGCTAGATGGTCAACCCCACCTCGAACCCGGCGGCGATCGCGTCGATGATCAGGCCGGGCTCGGAACAATCACCGACCGCGTGGATCTCGGGTGCCTTCCCCTGCAGGGCCCCGACCAGCTCGGGGTTGCGTTTGAGCGGCAGCGTCACCAGGACCGTGTCGGCCTCGAGCAGGTGTGTCCGCCCGGTCTTGTCGACCACCACCAACCCTTTGTCGGTGACCTCCTGGTAGGTGACCTCGGTGAGAATAGTGGCGCCTTTCTTCGCCAGCCACGGCAAGAGCAGGATGCGCTGCAGCATCGGGATCTCCATCCCGACCTGGGCGGTCTCCTCGGCTATGGTCACCTTCCTTCCCCGTTTCGCCAGGAACTCCGCAGTCTCACAGCCTTGAATGCCGCCTCCGATGACCGCCACCTTGTTGCCCACAGGGAGCCAGGTTTTGGTCACTCGCCCCAGCGACTTGGGCCCCAGTAGCGCAAGCGCCAGTTTCGCCTTCTCGCGCAGTTCCGCGCTGGACATGACGTTCCCACCATCGATGCCCGGAATGTCAAGCGTCCCGGCGACCCCGCCTGCGGCTACCACGATCGCGTCGGGCTTCAGGCCCTCGGCCAACGCCGGGGTGAACTCTTCTCCCAGCCTGAGCGTGACGCCCAGCTTGTCTAGTTGCCGCTTGAAATGGTCGATGAGATCAGTCAGGTCGAAGATGTCGGTCCCCTTGACCAGGCCGGCCATGCTCAGCAGTCCGCCGAGACGGGAATCCTTCTCGTACAACGTCACCTGATGACCCCTGAGGGCCATCACCCGGGCGGCCTCCATCCCCGCCGGCCCTCCGCCCACCACCACTACCCGCTTGGTCCTCTCTGCAGGCGGGAGGTCGCTCGCACAGCCTCTGCCGATCGAAGCGTTCACCTGGCAGCGGAGACCTTCGTATTCGACCATCCGGGTCTCGCAGGTGATGCAAGCCGTGCACGGCCGGATGTCGGCTTCCCTACCTTCGGCCGTCTTCTTGACGTAATCGGGATCCGCAAGCAGCCGCCGCCCCATGATGATGAAGTCAGCCTGCCCTGCCTCCAGGATCTTCTCGCCCAACCTGGCGTCCAGCCTGCCGACGACCCCCACCGGGACCGACACGGCCTGCTTGATCGCGGCCCCTAGCGGCGCCACCCAGGTACCGGGCGCCGAAGTGTTCTTGAACTCTTCCATGAGCGGAGAGGGTGGCTCCGGATACAGCAGCTGCTCGGCGGTGGCCACGCGCCAGTAGTCGTTGTAGCCATCAGCCGTCACGTTGAAGTAATCGGCCCCGGCCGCCTCGATCATCCTGGCGAATTCTTGGGCTTCTTCCACAGTGGTGCCCAGCGGGTCTCCATACTCGGCGCCCTTAAGCTTCATGCCGCAGATGAAGTCATCGCCCGTGCGTTCCCGGCAGGCCCGCATGATCTCCACCACGAACCGTGCTCGGTCCTCAAGCGTGTTCCAGCCGTATTCGTCGTCCCTGTGGTTGTAGACGCGGGACAAGAACGAGTTGATCAGATAGTAGTGGTCGCCGTGAAGCTCGATGCCATCGAACCCAGCCTTCTTGGCCCGCTCAGCGGCGTCCGCGTACCGCACGATGATGGCCCTGATCTCGGCGACGGTCAGGGGCTCGATCTTCCAGTCCAGCCCGAGGAACAGCCGATGCATCTCGTCATTGCTGAGCGCGGAGGGAACGTGCGCTGCGTAGTTGAGATGCCTTCCGTTGGGAGGGAAGTAAGCATTCGGACCGAGATGGTTGATCTGGATGATGATGGGACAATCGTAGGCGTGCGCGGCGGCGGCGAGCTTGGTCATTCCCGGCAGGGCTCTGTCATCGAACACGCCGATGGTGCCCTCGCGCCAACCGTCTCTGTCGACGATCGACTGCTCCACGATGATGCCGCCCACGCCGCCCCGAGCCAGGGCCCCGTAGAAATCGAGGGAGTCCTGTTTGATCGTCCCGTCCTCGAAATCGGCGAAGTTCATGTCCTGGGGGGATTTGACGATGCGGTTCTTGAACGTCACGTTCCTGATCTGCATCGGCTGAAAAACCTTGCTCAGACCGGACGCGTTGGCCATGGTCCCTCCCATTGATGCGACCGCGATCATGGTATGTGGGAAACGAGCGCTCTGTCCGCTGCTTTGTCCGCTGTACTATGACATAAGCGCTCCTGCCGAGGAAGCGCGCCGGGCTACCAGCGTGGAGGAGGACAAGATCAGGGCAAAGAGCCGGGATCTCCGTGCGTATCGAGCGGGCTACGACGCCCGGTCCAGTTGCACGACGCAAACTGGGGACACAGGCGATCTAGATGATTGTAGGTGACTCATGAAGAAGGGAGCCTTTGCCAAGAACATCGAAGTCCTCGGCTACCACGATCTGGACGGACGGCCAGGATTCCAGATGGCAATGCAGGTGGTGGACGGTCGCTACTACCTGTATCTAGCTCACTTCAAGCACTCCGGCTGGACGATCCTGGACGTCACAGAGCCGCGCAAGCTGGAGCACCTCAGATTCGTTCCGGGGCCGGACAAGCGGGGCCAGGTCACCCTCAAGATACAAGTCGCGGACGGACTCATGATCACGGCCCTCCAGCAAGGGATCTCCTTTCTTCACGGCAACGCCCCGGAGGATCCCTTCGACGAAGGTGTGTACATCTGGGACGTCAGGGACCCGGCGAACCCCAAGTTCCTGAGTCACTACGAGACCGGTGGCACCCTGGGCGTCCACAGGTTCTTCTACAATGGCGGCCGTTACGTCCATCTCACCGCCGCGTGCCGGGGATTCACCGGCTACATCTATCGCATCATCGACATCATCGACCCGAAGAATCCGGTGGAAGCGGGGCGGTGGTGGGTCCCTGAGCAGTGGGCTGCCGGCCAGACGCCCAAGCCCGAGGAGCCGTGGATCAAAGTCCTGGACGGCCCCAATCTGCACGGTCCCGCATACCCGAAGGGGAACCTCGCCTACCTGAGCTACGGCGGAGCCGGCCTCAAGATCCTCGATATCTCCGACATCAGCCTTCCCAGGCTGGTCGGACAACTGCATCATCACCCGCCGTTCGCCGGCAAGCTCTCCGGGGCCCGCTGCCACACAGTCATTCCCCTCTCCCAGAGGCCCTACGTGGTCATGACCACCGAGGGGGAGCGCTACACGATGTTCACCGAGAAGATAGTCGGAGGTGTGGCCCAGCCGCTCAACTTCATCGGCATGGTCGACGTCTCCGACCCGACCGATCCCACGCTCGTATCCACCTTCCCCTATCCGGAAATCCCTGAAGGCTACCCTTACAGGAACTTCAACGAGTTGCCGGGAGGGGGCCTCGGTCCGTTCGGGCCACATAATATCCACGAGCCCCACGACCACCCGGCCTTGGAAGACCGCAACGACCGCGTCTATTGCTGCTACTTCCACGCGGGTCTGCGCATCTACGACATCAGCGACCCTTACGTGCCCCGGGAGATCGCCTATTACATCCCGGCCGACCCTGATAGGTGGGCCTACAACAATGACACCGGGGATCTCCACCCGGGGGAGAACACCTCCATCACCGAAGACGTGCTCGTGGACAACCGCGGCAACATTTTCGTGGACACCCTTCACCAGGGTCTTTTTGCGCTGCGCTGCACCGTCTAGGGCGCGACAACGACAGATGCGCGTCCGGAGCACTCGGCAGGGAGTAGAATGGCGCGGCCGGACTCCCCCGATTCGAAGCCCTGGTGGAGGCGCTTTGCGGTCATCTCGGTATCTCCCGATCTTGGCCCTGGCAGCCCTGGCCTTTATCTGGGGGTATAGTTGGGTGCCGGGTAAACTCGGCGTCCTCAACAGCAGCGCCTTCGTGTTCGCCGCGCTACGGACGTTTCCCGCGTACCTTATCGTGCTCGTATTCTTGCCACTACGAGGCCGTCCGCTACGGCCCAAAGCCGTGGGGCTCACGGCCGCTGTGGGAGTGCTGCAGGTCGCCGGGTTCGTCGGGCTGACTTCAGCTGCTCTCGTAGCCGGGGGCGCCGGTCATACCGCCATGCTGGCCAACACCTGGCAATTCTGGCTCCTTCTTGTGGCCTGGTTGCTGTTGGACGAGCGGCTGGCCGGGGCGCAGTGGCTATCTGTGGCCATAGGCCTGGTCGGACTGGTGCTCATCATCGAGCCCTGGCAGTTGCGGGGCGTCCTCAGCAGTCTCCTGGCGTTGGGAGGTGCGATCTGCTTCGCAGCAGGCGCCGTGGTGGCAAAGGTGCTGAGACAGCGACATGAGGTCGAGTTGCTCTCCCTGACTGCGTGGCAGGGTTTGTTGGGCGCTGTCCCTCTAGTCATCATCGCGGTTCTGTTTCCAGGTGGAGGTATCCACTGGTCAAGCACCTTTGTCTGGTCTCTCGCCTACAGCCTTCTTATAGCGACCGCTCTAGGTACTATCGTGTGGCTATACGTGCTTAATGCCCTGCCGGCGAACATAGCCGGGATCGGCACCCTTGGGGCACCGGTCGTAGGCGTCCTGGCCTCCTGGATCCTACTCGGAGAGGACCTGAGCGCCGCTGAGATCGCGGGCATGGTGCTGGTGGTGCTGGCTCTGGGTCTGCTGGTCGTCGGGGGCGGCAGAACGACGGGGCGAAGTGGGACAAACGACGCGGATCACGTGGTTCTCGAGGAAGAACCGACGGGGCACTGAACTTACACCAGTCCAAGCTTTGATCGCAGCCAGAGCCCCATCTCAGCGATCGCCTCGTTCACCTCCGGTACACGGCCGGCAAGGAAGACGAATGAGTGCTGCATCTCAGGTACTTCGCGGAGAGTCACGTCGAGGCCGGCCGCCTTTGCGCGCTTCGTGAACTCAATCGCGTCTCCAGCAAGGACTTCATCACCACCGTAGTAGATCCTCATCGGAGGAAGGCCGGCCACATCCGCGTAGAACAGGTTGACCCGCGGATCCCTCGGAGAAACCCCCGTGCCCGTTAGCCATGCATCGCGCATTCTCCCCAGCTGTTCCTTTGAAACCATCACATCCGTCTCGGCCTTGGATTCCATAGTCTCGGATGTCATCTCCATGTCATACCACGGGGAGACCGCGAGGATCGCGGCGGGCATGGGAGCACCTTTGTCGCGCAGGCCGATGACAAGTCCGGTACAGAGGTTGCCCCCAATGGAGTGACCGATGCTCGCGATATGCTCCGGAAGAACCCCCTGTGCCAGAAGATAGTCGTATGCCATCGCGACATCTTCGACCTGCGCGGGGTAGGGATTCTCTGGTGAGCGCCGGAAATGCACCACCAGGGCGCGTGCGCCGGTCGCTTTCGCTATATGCCCGACCAGCTTCCGGTCAGAATGCATCGAGTGGACCAGGGTGCCCCCGGAGTGACAATCCAACAAGACCCGGCTGGGGTCACAGTCCACTGGTATGCACCACATCGCCGGCACACCACCGGCATCTACCTCCGCGTAGGTAACCCCCTCAGGTTCGCTGGCACCCAGATGGAGGGTCTCGAAAATGCTCCGGATTACCCGTATGTCGGTTTGTCCGACCTCGAGCGTGCCGACCGAACGGTACAGATCAAGCCACTTCTGCGCCTCTTCACTAGCCATGATCGACTCCGTTGTCTGTGATCTCGTCCACCCAGGACTCATGCCGACTCACACTATGCAACCTTTGACCTAACACGCTGTCATTCGACCACCTCTTCGGGGGGAACGGCCAGCCGGCGCGGTCTCAGGCGCTGTCAGGGACCGACTGTGAAGCCGGCGGGCCCAAGCGGCTCTCTCGGTCGGGCTCTGTCGACGTGACGCTCTGCTTCTTGAGCTCCGTGAGCAGCTTGTCGCCTTCCACGTCCAGGTTGGGCAGCAGCCGGTCGAGCCATTTGGGCAGCCACCACGCCCGCTCGCCGAGCACGGCCATGACCGCGGGAACGAGGGTCATGCGGACGATGAAGGCGTCGATGACGATCCCCGCCGCCATGGCAAAGCCCATCTGCTTGATCATGACGTTGTCACCGAAGATGAACCCGGTGAAGATGGACACCATGATCACCGCCGCCGCCACCACCACTCGGCTGCTTTGGTCGAAGCCATCGACGACGCCGGCGACGCCGCGCTGCCCGTGAACGTGTGACTCACGCATGGAGGAAACGAGGAAGACTTCGTAGTCCATGGCCAACCCGAAGAGAATCCCGGTGATCATGATGGGGATGAAGCTCACCAGCGGTCCCCCGGTGTCGAAGCCAAAGACCTCTCTTGCCCATCCCCACTGGAACACGGCGACGGTGAGACCGAAGGTGGCGAGGATGCTGAGAAGGAATCCCAGAGTGGCTTTGATGGGGACGGCGATGGACCTGAAGACGAGCAGCAGGACGACCAGGGACAGCCCCAGGATGATCGCGACGTAGAGAGGGAACACGCCGGCAAGTTTGTCGGAGACATCGATGATGATCGCCGTGATCCCCGTGACCCCGAGCTTCACGCCGTAGGTCTGTGACACCTCCGAATCGGGGGCCCGGAGCTTCTGCACAAGGTCTTTGGTCTGGGCATCGCTCGGACCCGTGTCGGGGATGACGTTCAGGATACCCATACTGCCCGATTCATTGACGCTCATGGGCAATACCGTGGAGACACCCTCCAGCGCCTGCAGATCGGCGATGACGCCGCCCAGGGTCTCCTGAGTGATGGGCGTGGAGGGGTCGAGGGGTTCGACCACCACCATGAGCGGACCATTGAAGCCCTCTCCGAAGCCGGCGGAGATGGCCTCATAGCTCTGGCGCGAATCGCTGTCCTTGTTGGCGGTGGCACCGGAGGGAAAGCCCAGTTCCAAGCTGCTTATGGGGATGGCCAAGACACCGAGCAACACCACGACGCCGACCATGACCGGCCAGCGGAACCTCACCACGCGGCTGACCCAGCGGTGCGCGAATCCTCGGTGCTCCCTCTCTATGCGCACTCTTCCCTTCTCGCGGGCCTTCCGCGAGCAGATGCGCTCGCCCACCAGCCCGAGCAGGGCCGGCAGCAGGGTCAGAGCGACGAGTACGGCGACCGCGACCGTCGCCGCGGCGACCAAGGCCATGGTGGTCACGAAGCCCATCCTGATGATCGCCAGCCCACACAGGGCGATGATGACGGTGAGACCGGCGAAGAACACGGCGCTCCCGGCGGTGCCCACCGCCCGGCTCGCGGCATCCTTCGCGCTCAGGCCTTGGGCGAGTATGAGACGGCGCTGACGATTGACTATGAAGAGGGCGTAGTCGATCCCCACGGCCAACCCGATCATGAGAGCCAGAGTGGGCGTGGCCGAGTTCAGATCGATGACGTTCGAGAGGGCGTACGCTCCGCCCACTCCTACGCCCACCCCTACGAGCGCGGTCACCAGCGGAAGCCCGGCTGCGGTCAACGAGCCGAGCGTGAGATGAGCACGAATGCCGCTACGACCAGCCCGAAGACCTCATTGAGGCCCATGGGGGGCTCCATGGCCCGGAGCGAATCGCTGGGCAGCACTATGATCCCGGTGCCGTTCTCGGCGGTGTCGGCCGCAGCTATGACGGCGTCCGTGACGCCGGCGGGCAGGGATTGGATCTGCTCCGTGAATTGGAACTGGAACAAGGCCACGCTGCCGTCGGCGGAGACCAGGACTCCGGGCACGGGAGCGCCGTCGACCACCAGTGGACCGTACGGCGGCGCTTCGCCGGCAGCGGGCGGTTCTGCGTCGGCGCCGGTGGCTGCGTCGGCGGCGGCCGGCTGCTCCGCAGCGCCGTCACCCTCGGCCGGAGCCGGGGCGCTACCCGCCGCGGGAGCGAAATCGGCGGGGTTGATGACGTGATCCAGGGCGTAGACGCCCTCGACGGCCCCGCGGATGGCGGCCATCCGCTCCGGGGTCCCAAGGCTCTCGCCATCCGGGGCCACGAAGATGACGCTTCCCTGACCCCCGGAAGCCGCGGGCAACTCTTTGGTCAGTTGGTCCAACACCCTCTGAGAATCGGTGCCCTCGATCCTCATCTCCGAACTGACGCTCACCCCGTTGGTGGCCAGCAAAGCCAACACGATCCCCAGAGCAACGAGCCAACCCACGATGAAGTACCACGGTCTGCTGTAGGCGGTTCGGCCTATCTTGTACAGAAACTTGGACATGCTGAAATCGGTCTCCTTGCTGAGGGGTGTCGCAGCGACTGGCGCTGACTGGAATATCGGCTAGAAGCCGCTACGTAAGTAGGCGAAAGTGGTATCGAGGAACTCGGCGAACGTCACGGCTCCCGACTCGGCGGTGGCCGGCTGTCCGGGGGGCAGGACGTCGATGCTCCCGTCGAAGAGCAGCGTGACGGCCCCGTAGACCGCGGCGAGCAGCACGAGGATGTACTGGTCGGAGTAGCGTCCTTCGGTGAACTCGCTCCACGCTTCCAGCGTCGTCTGGCGCATGTGTCTCACGGCGGCGAGAATGTGCGGCTCCAAGGCAGGGTACTGCCGGCAGAGCGAGATGAGCTTGTGCACCCGGTCGAACATCTCGGCGCTCATCTGGCTGAGCAGCAACTCGTGCAGCGCGTCGAGCAGGGACGTGTCCTCGGGGAGGCCGGCGATGAAGGCCCCCACCCTCGTATCGACTTCAGCGAAGAGCACCGACGTGACCGCCTCCTCCTTGCAGGAGAAGTGGTTCGCGAACGTCCGGTGGGCATAGCCTGCTCGCTGCGTCACATCGGCTATGACGAACCCATCCAGGCCGCGCTCCAACGCCAGCTCAAAAGCCGACGCCGCCAGAGCCCGCGCGGTGGCCTCCTTCTTGATCTCTCGTAGTCCTCGCTCGGTCATGAGCGGGGATACTACTCTATTGCTGCCCAAAAGGCAATCTTGCCGTATGTGCACGGATGCCTTTTGGGCAAACTGATTGCATGACCTGCACCATCATTTTGACCGTCAAACTATTGTAGGCTCGAAATATATGTGCTACAAAATAGTCAGCGTTCTACGAAAAGGAGGTGCCCGTGAGGCCCGTGGATGACACTCCAAGTGACGGGCAGACCGTGGAAGGGAGCATTCAGCTCGCCGATGCCAGGGCCGGCAGCGGCATCGTCGACCCCCGGGCGCAGCTCATGCAGGAGGTCAGCGCTGAACTCGGCGAACTGCGCGAGGCCGCCGACCGGTTGGACGAGGCGGTCGCCTCCCTGTTCGGACTCAACCGCACCGATCTGCGCTGTCTGGGAATCCTCTACCGGAGAGGGAGGGTGACAGCGGGCGAATTGGCGGAGGAGAGCGGTCTTACACCGGGGGCCATCACGACGGCGCTGGATCGGCTGGAAAAGGGTGGCTACGCCAATCGAGTGGCGGACCCGGAGGACCGACGGCGAGTGCTGGTGCTGTCGACGGTCGCGGCGCGCGAAGTCGGGGCGCGGGTGTACGGCCAGGTCGAGGTGGCCAGCCACGGGATGCTGGACCAGCGAAGCCTGGAAGAGCTCGCCGCCATCCGCGACTATCTGCGTGGCACCCGCCAGGTATACGAGGGGCAGACGGCACAGATCGCGGCCTCTCTCGCCGGCCCCGAAGACGCCGGGACGGCGGGCGAGGGCAAAGGGCAACCGCCCGAATCGTCGGCACCCCTCGCCGGCGCCACAAGCGCCCGGCTGGAGTTCATCAAGGGAGCGTCGAAAGTGCACATCCGCGCTGATGCCTCCCTCACCGACCTTTACAAGGCCCGGTTTGATGGCTCCCCCCCTAACGTGACCGTATGGGGCAACACCGTGACCATCGAGCAGAAGCGCCGTTTTCTGCCGTTCGACTGGCGCAATCAATCGTCGGACGTCTCCCTGAACGCGAGCATCCCCTGGGCAGTCTCGCTTCGCGGGGGGATGTGGAAGCTGACCGCCGACCTGCGGGCGCTTCGCCTCGAGTCGCTCGAAGTGAGCGGCGGGGCGAGCGATGTGGAGATCTGGCTGCCGGCCGCCCTCGGCACGATCCCGGTGCGCATCTCGGGCGGGGCGAGCAACGTGATGCTGCACCGTCCGGAAGGGACGGCCATCCGGGTGGACATGAATGGCGGCGCCAGCCAGCTGGTGTTCGACGGTCAACGCCTGGGCGCGGTGGGCGGCAGAAGCCACTTCGAGAGTCCCGGTCTGGGAGCGGCCACGGACCGTTACGAGGCCAGGATCTCCGGCGGGGCCAGCCAGATCGTCATCGATGTCGTCTAGCCGTCGTTGGGCTGGTGCGCCGAAGCAGAAAGGCCGGGCTTAGGCGGCCGACGCTGGCGGCTCAGTGGGGTGACGTCTGAAGACGTAGATCGCCCACCCGATGGTATCTCGACCCCAGCGAAGATAGGCTGCCTTCTCGTCACCTACTTGTCGCACGATCTCCGGAAGATCGGGGTCGTGCGGGTGTGAGCGTGCATGCTCGACCGAAGCGGACCACTGTAGTCCTTGGTATCTGTCCCAGTCGTCACCGTTGCTGACCAGAGTGTGAACAAGCTCGAGCCCCCGCTCCTCCCCCGCCTCGACATTGCCGATGTGGGTCCCGAATGCGTCCCTCGAAAGACCAAGAACCTTGAGGTGCTCCTCGCATGGCTCCTGCAGCCAATAGGGCTCACCCGTGACCACCCAGCCGCCGGGCTTCACCATGTTGATCAGCGCGTCGAGAGTACCAGCGTGCCCCCCGAAGACCCAGCTAGCGCCGATACATGACGCCAGATCTAGGCTGTGCGACTCGTCTGGCTTGAAATCCGTACCATCCATCTGAGTGAAGCTGATGCCAGCCTGCTGCCTGCAGTCGCGCCGACATCGATTGGATGACAACCACCACCACGACGCTCTTCCCGTCACAACGTTCGTTCGAGCAGGAACTCTCCGGTGACGGCTACCAGACCGCCATCGTGTTCACGAAGCAGGAGGGAGACACGAGGGTCCTGCTGGTGTGGGTCGCGGTGGACCTTAACAAGGCTAGTCGGGCGACCAATGACGTCATCTTCGACCATGCGGTAGCCCTAGCCAAGAAGTATGGAGCAGCAGACTCTACCGGAGGCCGGCTGAGAGTCGAGCTTTTCAGATTGGGAACCGGGGCGTCTAAAGGACAACATTATCGAGTCACGGGACTTCGACCTCAGTGGCACTGTGGAACGAGAGTAGAATCCAGACGTCTAAGGGCTGAGAGGCGGGACAGGTCATTGTGGAGGCGCACGGTGGTCGTCTCTGGAAGAAAGCTCGGACTCGTGGCTGCAGTTGGGCTTCTTCTCGGTGCGCTCCTCCTCGCTTCCTGTTCGAATGCCCCCTCGCCTCCTACCACCACGACCACCCTCCAAGCAACCACATCGACTTCGACCTCCACCTCCGTCTCCAAGACTCCCGGCATCTCCTCGACCTCCAGCATCGCGCACATCGGCGAGACACAATCGACCATCCTCGTAAGTAGGACAAGCCCGTGGGAGGACTATTACCTGGCACTCCACCGCCTGGACGCGCTCCTGCAAGCGGACGACCTACGGATGGCCCAGGTAGCGACGGACATCAACCGTACCGCTCCCGATATACCACAGGTGGTCTACGACGAAATTGGGAACATGTTCATCGCGCTTCAGCAAGCGGAGATGACCCTCAACCAGGTACCGGACATTCCCGCTGAGTATCGCGAAGCCCACGACCTACTGCTCCGAGCGGCCAACCACATGCTCATGAGGATCAACCAGACCGGCATAGCCGTCCAGGATATCTTGAACAGCGGGGACCCTACATCGGGCAACCCGCAATTCCAGGTGGCGCGCAACTATCGGGACTACTACCGGCAGACGTTTGCGCAGTACCAAGCCGCACTTCCAGGAGGCCAACCGCCCACCGCCGTCGATGCACAGGCGGAACCCACCCCCAGCCCCCCCTCGACCGCCGATACTAGTCCGGAGGCGCGTCTATTCTCCGACCTCTCCGGTGATGGCTACGCCGCCTACGTGGTGAACCACGTGGACGAGGGCGGGACGACGGTCATCCTGGTCGGGGTCTGGGTGGACATCTACATCTACAAGAAGACTCAGACCACCTACGATGCCATCTACGAGCATGCCATCTCGTCAGCGAAGCAGTACGGGGTTGCCGCCGGTCAAGGAGAGCTGCTTAGGGTTGAGCTGGTAGAGGCCCCACCCGAACAGAAGATAATCGAGTCAAGGGACTTCGACCTCAGTGGCGATGAGGGATGAGAGAGCCGTGAGAGCACCACTTCTCGCGATACTCCGCGATGATAGGAGTGGGCCTCCACCGACTCTCTAAAGGGGTTTGGAGTCATGGACACCGGAGCTAGGCCCAGTAGACGAGACACACTGCTGGTGATAGTGGGTGTGGCAGCGCTGGTTTTCGAATCCTGAGGCTTGCATAATGCTTGCAGACAGCCCCAAACGGTGACCTTGTCTGATAAGGGTCCAATGAAAAAGCCCAGCAAAACTGGGCTTTTCATATGGTAGCGGGGGCAGGATTTGAACCTGCGACCTTCGGGTTATGAGCCCGCCGGTCGGGTGTCCACTGCGTATCACAGAGTGCCATTTTGCAGGTGAAACTCGATTTCAATCGTCCATTTTGTCCACTGCGTTACCCCTTGTGCTATCTGGGTAGGGGTAAGCGTAGGGGTAAAAGGGGTTAAGACAAAACCTTCACCTCACAGCAAGGGGGAGGGGGTTCCCCCACCCGCTAACGCGCGCCTGCGCGCCTGAGTTGACTTCGATGGTCGGCACAAGGTTTAGGAAGCCGGCCTGGGGCTGTCCACGGGGTATCACGGAGTACTACTGCGTGCCCAAATCGGCGAGGCGGTTGTCCATCCTGTCCGTCTTGTACCACCACGTATCATCTGGGTAGGAGTCAGCGTAGCGGTCAAGTCTCTCGAAGAACGGCGGGCCCCAACCAACCGGTACGGTTGGCTCCTACCTACGTGCGCGCATCCAGGGATAGTTGGGCCACGCTCACGAGGGTCCGACCGTGCTGGCCATGGGGAAATGCTGATATACGGCCTCGAGAGTCGACTCTAGCGGGGCAGCACCCTGCCATCGACGTCCTCCATGTCGAACCACCACTTCCGACTGGGATCATCTCTGCCGTAGCCGAGTAAGTCGTCCAGCCGGATAAGCCCGCGGCGGGCCAAGCCGGAACGAGCGGCGAGCCTGGTGGCCACTGTGTGGTACCACGTGGTCGGCTTGTTCCAGGGGCAGACCTTGAGGCATCGCCCACAACTCGCGCCGTGGGCGTTGGTAACCCGAAACCGGGCGCACGAGTCAGTGTCGTTCCGCCAAATCTCGTAGCCGTTGTACATCGTCTTCGGCCCCTCGGTGATTGAGCCCGACGGACACTCTCGGGCGCACTTCTTGCAGTTCGAGCAGAAATCCTGCAAGCCGAAATCGATCGGTTTGTCTGGGCGGAGGGGCAGGTCGGTCGTCACGACGGCGGCCTTGAAGCGCGGCCCCATGAAGGGATGAAGAACGATGCCGCCGATCCGGCAGATCTCTCCCAGACCGGCCAGGAGAAGGATCGGGGGAACCACCACCTTGTAGTCCATGGAGTGGTGGGCTCGGGCCGAATAGCCCAAGCGGCGGATGTACTCGGCCAGCATCGAGGAGATCAGGGCGGTGGCGGTGTAGGAGCGGAAGCTCTGGGAGTTGCTGATCCAGTCGCGACCGCTGCAGGCGGCGAAGGTCTGTGAGCCCTGATCGACCAACACCGCAATGGCGTGGGTATGCCCCAACTCCACAGCCTCGCCGTTCTTGTCGAAGGAGTAAGCGGCATAGGGGGGCAACTCGCAGATCCCCACGTCATCGGCCCGCAAGAAGAGGGCTGTCTCCTTGATATGCCTGCTGAGGATGAGCGGGTCGTCGGGCAGCGGGGCCCGCGTGGTAGCCACCGGACCGTCGACAGCCGCGACCAGATGGTGTTCGACCGCCTTCATCGCCCCCGACAGTGGGTACTTGTCGACGAAGCGCAGGAACTCCCGACGGGGTACGGGACCGTAGTCGCCGCGCAAAGCGCGAAGGAAGCCATGCTCCCGCTCATCGAAGCGGGCGACGTCTCCAGTGATCTTCGTGGTGGGAGCATCCACTCGGCGCACCCTGTGCATGGGAAAGGGTGTGTCCAAGCGGTCACTTCGGAGACCGTCCGGTATTTCGGCACGGTCCGGAGGGGCAGTCCACGGCAAAGCCCTCCTTGGGAGCAGATTCTCGACGCCTCGGTTCATTGTAGCTGGCAGGGCCCGTTGATCATCGCCTCCACCTCGGGATTTCGTTCCCGCTGCCCTGGCGGAGCCAGTCGTGCTGATCCTTGTATCTTCGTAATCAACCGTAACGGAAACACGCGCAGCGATGCTGCGTGTCGATCCTGGGGTCCGCACGACCCACCGCTAGACGATTTCGCAGGTTCAATTCGGGGTAGCCAAATAGCACGCCGATTTGCAGGCCCGAAAGGTAGCGGGGGCCCGAACCAACTACTGCGGACATCGGCTGGAGCACCGACTGCCCCTTACCCGGGGAGTCCGGCCTCCAAGCACGTCCACCCGAGCCCGTCCGCTGGTGGGACTGCCGGGCCGTTCGACGGTCAACGAATCACCGCGTAGCTGAGCATCATGATTCCCCTCGCCGAGGAACTTGGAGTCGAGAAGACGCAGGGTGATACTGTTTCCGAGCCGGAGCGCTGGTCCACAAAGAACGTCTTTTCGCTGTTCGCGCCTACCAGCACGGGATGTACCAAGAGGTGGAGTTCGTCGACCAGACCGGCCCTGAAGAGGACCGCGTTCCAGGTCCGACCGCTGTCCACCCGGACCACGGTGACCCCGAAATCACGGTTCAGCGACTCCAACGCCTGTCCGAAGTCTACGTGGTCGGTTCCCGCCATGAGGACCTTGATAGCTTCGGCTCGCAGATACTCCAGGTGCTCGGGCGGGGTTCGCCCGGTGCACAGGGCCACGGAGTCACGCCAGTACGGTTGCTTCTTCCAGTAATGCCAGCTGCGGAGTCCTTCCCTGGCTGTCCGGCACCACGAGAAGCGGGCGTCGCTTCTCTCCGGCGCCGTCGAACGCCCCGGACTGGTCCGATGCATCAGGGATCTCCCCGGTTTCCGGGATCTGGTCTTCGGCTTCGAGGAAGGTGTTGCTGCCCACCAGAGTCGCATCTTCGTCCCACTGCTGGACGAGCGAGTAGAAGAGACCCAGGTCCACCGGGAAGCCAGTGGTCCGACCGTCCAGGCTGACGGCTGCGTAGACGATCACTCTCGGTTTCATCGCACCACCCCCGCTTGCCCTCTGATGTGTGCACGCAGTTGCCTTCGTCTGCCGGAATCGTGAGGTTAGCAGGCCGGCCGGACGTTCGCGGAGAAGGGGGGATTCGCACCCCCGGGACCGCTCTTCGCGCGGCCAGGGTCACCGCTCTGTGACGGAATGGATGAAATGCCGTACGTGAAGATTGAACTCCTCGGGGGCCTCGATGTTCGTCAGGTGGCCGGTGCCGGGATCACGACCAGTTCGGCTCCCGGGATGGCGGCGCGGAGACTCTCGGCCACCGTAGAGGGTGCTCGCTGATCGAGTTCTCCATAGAGCAGCAGAGTCGGAACCCGGATCTGCGGCAGAACGCTGCGGAGATCGGCCTCTGCCATCGAGTGGGCTGTCGCCCGGTATCCCCGGGGATGGCGACTGCCCGCACTGTCCATCCAGATGTCCATCAGTTCGTCGACCGACTCCTGGGGTACGGCAGGTCCAAGCAGCCCGGGCAGGCCCTGCAGCAAGGTCTCGCGCGGATTGTCGGCGGCCGCCAGCACGCTCTGGAGGCGCATCGCCACCTCGTCGGGAGGGAGAGACCCCGCCCAACCTGCATAGGCCGAAGCCAGGATTAACGACGCGGGGACCGTCGAGTGCCGATGGTAGAACTCGATCGCCACCGAACTGCCCCAGGATAGGCCCAGCAGGTGCGGCCGTTCGATCTCGATCGCCTCAAGCCAGCCGGCCAGAGCGTCCGCGAACTGCGGCAGACGCCAACTCTCGGGCACGTCCGAAGAACGACCACAGCCAGGTGCGTCCCAGGCGACCACTGTGAATTCATCAGCGAGTCCGTTGAACTGCCGTTGCCAGGACCGGCCGTCGTCCATGCCGCCATGCAGAAGGACCAAGGGAGGGCCCTCACCGCCCTGGGTGTAGACGATCCGCAATTCGCCGAGCTGGATTTCCTTCGTCACAACCCTGATTCCTGGACCAGAAGACCCGCCGGCGACAGAGGGCAGGGTCATGTCCTGCCGCTTGGATGCCAGCGCTCCATGTGGCGCGCGTGTGTCTCCAGGTAGGCGCCCGGCTTGAAGAACTCATCGTAGAAGGCCACGTCGAGATGCTGTGCCTGCAGGTACATGCTGACCAACATCGAGGGCACGGTGCGCGGGGAACTTGCCGAAGGTGTCGTAGACGTACTGAGCCTGTAGAGCTACGCACTCCCGGAAGCGTTCGTCGTGGACCTGAGCCGCCGAACGCACCTTGCCGACTGTCTTTCCAGGGCCCCGGTGTGTCCGGGTGGAACGGCCCCCCGGGGCCGAACTTGCGCTCGCAGACCGCCTCGACGGCCGCCCGCATGTCGGGATAGTGGGGAGGACAGAAGCCCGTCATGACCCCGTCGCGACCCGTAGGGTTCGGATAGGGCCAGCGCTCGTCGGTGTCGTAGCGGAAGCCCAAGCCCGGGACCTGCGGGTCCCCGCTCGCTCCCAAGCACGGCGAAGGGGTCGACGCCGTTGTACATCCACCCTCCGAGACCCATGGCCTGGAGCATCAAAGCGCCTGCGTAGCAGCTGGCCCCGATCTCCACGTTCACCTCGGCGAAGGCCGACTGCTCGGCGAACGTGATGGGCCACACGCTGTCCACGTCCACGATGTCCTTGAACCGCTCGATGCCCGGTATCGCCCGCCCGTGGATGTCGTCGTAGAGGACCAAGCCGTTCTGCAACATGTAGCAGAGGCCCATGAGCACGTGCTGAGAGAGATCGGCCACAGGGATGACGACAAGGGTCGAGGGCTTGTTGAAAACCCAGGTGTTGTGCGCTTCGGTGAACGGCAACTCGGACGGGACTCCGAGACGCCCGTCTTGGACCTTCTGCGTGCGCTGCCGAACGTTGTCCACGAACGCGTCCAGGTTGAGCGACCCGTCTTCGGAGCGCTCGGCGAACGCCGGCGCGTCGCGCATCTCCACGAGGTACACGCCCTCATCATCGGTGAAGAAGGTCTTGCTGGTCTCGAAGCCCGCCGACGAAGGGAATGTGCGCCCGCCGGCTGCTCCCGCGTAGTTCGCCAAGTGCGGCGCGTAGCGCTGCCCGCGGAATATCATGTGGTGCCAACTGGTGTTCCCGCTGCAGGCTGCCTACCACCAGCGACTTCTCCAGATCGGAGAGCGGAACAGGGGCGGCCGTGGAGGAGTAGGCGAACACGCCATCCGGGATCTCCGCCCCCCTAAAGACGCTCCGCGAGCGGCGGCCGAGCAGAGCGTCGACGAGTCCGAAGGTCATCAGGTCTTCGAAGCCTGGAGGTAGGTGGGTCGTCGCCATTTTGTTCCTCCCAGCACTATCAGGCGCTGTCGCCGCCCGCTTTCACCGATGACTACACTGGCACTAGGTGCCATTCTTTCCCGGTACCGGGGGATGGCGAAACCTGAGGGGACCCGGCCCCGGTGGCCGGGTCAAGACGTGTCGCCTCCGACTTTCCAAAGCGGAGAGGAGATTCGAACCTCGGCAACTATTCCTGCTCTACAACCGTGTCCGCGTCTGCCTGGATGGGGTAAGACTCCCTGACCGGGCCCGTTATCCAGACCTCCACTACCATGCCCGCCCGGATGTCGTCAAAGGTCAACTCGACATAGTCGTCGCCGACGCGCTTCAGGAGCTTCGTGTCCTTGGTGATGGCAAGAGTCGCCTTGTCGTAGTCGAGACCCTGCGGCGACGTCTCTTCGACGAGGATGGTCCCAAAGCCGTCCGATCGCGGCGTGATGCTGGTTACAGAGCCGCGAATCGAAGGTTCGCCATTCGGGGGAGTGAGCGAGGCGCAGCCGCCAAGTACAGCGGGCGCGAGCATCGCCGACATCGCGAGGAGCGCGAAGCAAGCGTGGGAGATGCTTCATGGCCGACCTCCTTGGTCCGGGCTTGCTCTGGCCAGACGTCAGCCTGGGCGCAGCGGTTCCACTCGCTCGCAAGCCCGCAAGACCGGACCTGGAATCGGGCGGAGAGGGGGGGACTCCGCAACCCCCGGTACCGCTTGCGCGGCACAACGGTTTTCGAGGGGCTCCGCCCGTAGGTCCGGCGGGGGCTGTTGGGGGCGCACGATACCGTTCTGTCCGTCGGGATACCTCTTTGGTCGTGGGCTGGGAGGGAGTCCGGTGCAGTCCGGGGAGTTCGTCACCAGAATGTCACCAAGCACG
>CAVZSN010000001.1:0-71109 GCA_963777945.1 uncultured Actinomycetota bacterium | reverse complement strand
GCTACCGTGCTGGTCAGGCTGCTCACCGATCTCGAAGAGGGCTGCTGAGGGCTCTCCGGAGCGACTCGCCAGACACGCCGACACCTCTCCAAAGGAGTCACGATGCCGTCTCTCTCCGCCGACCAAGCCAAAGCGCAAGCGCTCGCCCGCTTCGAGGATGCGGGTCCGGATCACATCAACTGCGGGCAGGCCGTGCTCTGCTTCGCCCTCCTGCGCATGGGCGAGGATCCGGGATCGATCATGAACGCCCGCTATCTCGGCGGAGGCATCGCCGGGATGGGCGAGATCTGCGGGGTCTTGAACGGCGCCGCTCTGGCGCTCGGCGTACGCGACCTGGTTCTGACCGAGCGGGGCGTGAAAGAACCGCCGTCGGCGGCCGATCCGCTCAAAGACATCCTGCGCGACTTCGCGAAGGAGTTCGGCTCCTGCCGCTGCCGCGACCTCACCGGCTACGACCTGAGCTCCCCCGAAGGCATGGACGCGTTCAAGAAGAGCGAGATCCGCTGCCGCTGCGCGGACTACGTGCGCTGGGCCTGCGACCGGCTGGATCCTCTCCTTGGCAGCGTCGCGGCTGAGTAGGAGCGGGCTGGAGATGGGTGGCTACTCGATCTTCGCGGGCACGCTCGCCGACATGACCTGGCCGGAGGTCGAGGCCGCCGGGACGCGGAACACTCCTCTCCTCGTACCCGTGGCCGTCATAGAGCAGCACAGCCGGCACCTGCCCCTCGCCACCGACACCTATGGGGCCTACCTGCTCTGCTCGCTGATACAGAAGGATCTGGCCGAGCGAGGCCGTCGAAGTGCTGATAGCTCCTCCCTACTACTACGGCGTCAACGCGACCACGGCCATGTTCCCCGGCTCGCTCACCGTGTCAGCCCAGAGACGATGAAGGCGCTGCTGACCGAGATCCTGGAGAACTACGCCCGCTGGGGCCTGCGGCGCCAGTTCATCGTCAATCATCACGGCGATCCGCAGCACAACCGGGCCATCGTCGAGACCATACAGACCCTGCGAGCGCAGGGCGTGGAGACGACCTACTTCCTGGGCGGCATGATCCAGGGCTTCGTGGACGCCGCCTACCAGGGCACCTTCCGCGAGCCGCTGCCGCTCACCGGTGACGCCGTCCTCCGAGCGCCGGAATCGGACCGGCCACCAGAGGCCGCGTCGCGCGCCTCACCCGCAGCGCCGGGCTGGACGTCCACGCCGGCGAGCGGGAGACAAGCCTCATCATGCGCTGGTTCCCGGAGACGATGGCATGCGACGTCGACATCGCCGAGCTGAAGCCGGTCCCGAAGACGGCGCGCGAGTTCCAGGAGGCCGAAGCGGCCGGACGGTGGCGGGAGCTGTCACCCTGGGGACATATCGGAGACCCGGCGGTCGCCACGCCGGAGAACGGGGAGTCTGTACGCGCTTCGAGGCGGCGGACATGGCGGCGGCGCTCGGCGGATTCCTGCGCACGGGAGGCGAGCACTGATCGGTCTCAGCGCGCCGCCCGCGAAGAGGACGCGGACGCTAGCGGCCTCCAGTCCAGAAACGCCGGAGGCCGCCTCGTCGCCGAGACGGCCTCCAGAAGCTCTTGTGTAGCGCTGCGACCCCGAAGGCGCCGTCGGAAGGCGTCAGTCGGGTATCCAACGACTAAAGGCGAGAGCCACCTCCGGTCCAATGGTCGCTGCGCTTACTAGGCATGCTGTCTATTGGGACCACCTCCTTTCCACGCTTGACGACATTCTACCAGCAAAGTCGCCGAGTTCACAGGAGACAGGGCTGGTCAAGCCTCGTCCTCGGCCTCCTGGCCGGCGCCCGCGCGGCCAGTCGTCCTTGAGCAGCCGCGAGAGCGAGCGATCGGCCAGCACCCGTCCGCCGGTCTGGCAGCCGGGACAGTAGTCGCACTCGTTGTCGGCGTACACGATGCGCTGCACCGGCGTCCCCGCAGACCGGGCAGCGTGAGCCGAACTTGCCGTGCACCGCCATCTCCGGCCTGAAGGCGGTCACCTTCTCGGGAAACTTCTCTCGGGCCTCGGCGGCGAGGCGCTCGGTCCATTCCGCGAGGACCGCGACCGCGGCCTCGTGGAGCCGCGCGATCTCGTCGTCGCTCAAGCTCTGCGGTCAGCTTGAAGGGCGACAGCCGCGCGCGATGCAGGATCTCGTCCGAATAGGCGTTGCCGATGCCGCTCAGCACTCGTGGGTCGGTGAGGGCGCGTTTGAGAGTGCGATTCTCGCGCCGCAGCGCCTCGGCGAACTCCTCGGGGGTCGACGGCCGACACCTCGATGCCGCCCGGATCGAGCGCCGGCGAGAGCCTCTCGGCCCGTGGACCAGGTGGAGCGAGGCCCGCCGCTTCGTGCCTGCCTCGGTGAGGAACAGCGTCCCGGTCGGGAACTCGAAGGCCGCGAGGACGTTGCCCCGCGGAGTGACGGCCGACCCGCGGCGCCGCGGCCGCCACTGGAGGCGCCCGGCGATCATGAGATGTACCACCAGGAAGAGCGACGCGTCGGGGCCGGCGGCGGGGTGCGGTCCACTGCAGACGGCCCGCGATCATGAGGTGGACGACTAGGAAGTAGGGCCGACCGAGCCTCGCGGACGAGATCTCGAAAACCAGCCGCTTGCCCAGCCGCGACACCGCCGCTGACGTGCCCCCCAGCAGCACCTGAGAGGAGGGTCGACCGTGCGCAGCAGAAACGGGTTCAGGAGACGGACGTCCAAGCAAGTGGCTGCCCCACCACGCGGGGCCTCAGGGCCTCCAGGTACGCTTCGATGTCGGGTAGTTCGGGCATGGGATGCGACGCGAGTATAGCCCGAACGAACGGGCTATACTCCCCCGATGATACGCAAGCTCTTCCCGCTCCGCCCTCGCGGCGCCTAGTCGTCGCCCTTCTGTCTCATCCTGGCACTGTCGGCTGCGCCGTCCGAGGGCAACACGGCATCGGCTCCACGAGATCCACCGCCGGCATCGGACGCCGGCTCCAGCCGCCACTCCAGCACGTCGGCGACCGAGCCGCCACGACCACCACTGCCGAGGCCCGCGGCGAAGACCCTGCTCAAGCAGATGACCCTGCGCCAGAAGGCCGCGCAGGTCCTCTTGCTGGACTTCGCCGGCGTGGAGACCGGCTCCGCCCAACTCCGGCAGCTCCTGGCCGACAGCCCGCCGGGCGGGCTGATGATCATGGGACGGAACGTGGAGAGCGCCGCAGCAGCTCAAGTCGATGATCGCCTTCTTCCAGGATGCCGCCGAGCGGGGAGGATCGCCGGTACGGCTGCTCATCGCGGTGGATCAGGAGGGCGGCACCGTACAGCGGATCCGCGAAGGCGTCACCGACATCCCGGCGGCCCGGACGCTGGGGAGCACCTCCACGCCCGCCAAGGCCGGGGAGATCGCCGACACAGACGGCGACGGAGCTCTGCGCGATCTCGGGGTCAACATGAACCTCGCCCCGGTGGCGGACGTGGTCAAGAAGAAGGGCGAGTTCCTCTACGGCCGCACGTACAGCGGCGATCCCGAGCGGGTGGCGGAGTACGTCACCGCCGTGACCGAGGCCTTCGGCGACAAGGGACTCATCACCGTGCTCAAGCACTTTCCCGGGCACGGCAGCGCCTCGGGCAACACCCATTCGGCCGCTGTCATCTCCACGGCCACCCGCGAGGAGTTCGAGAACGTGCACCTGGTACCGTTCGAGGCCGGGATCGAGGCCGGAGCCGAGGGCGTCATGGTCGGCCCACGTCGTGGCCAAGGCCTACGACGCGAAGCACCCGGCCTCCTCGTCCGAAGCGTGGTGGAAGACCTGCTGCGGGAAGCAGCTGGGGTTCAGCGGGGTCGTGGTGACGGATGCGCTGGAGATGGAGGCGGCGAGGACGGTCGACGGCGAGGTCGGCTCGTCCGACCGCCGAGGATGTGGCCGAGACGGCCGTATCGGCGCTGAACGCCGGCTGCGACCTCCTGATCTCCACAGGTACCACTCAGCCGGTCAGTTGGTGATCGTGGACACGATCGTCGCCGCGGTCAAGAGCGGACGCCTGCCGCTCTCCCGCCTGAACGAAGCCGTGATCCGGATACTCGAGCTGAAGGTGCGCCATGGGCTGGAAAACGACTGACGGGGCCCTCAAGCCCGGACCGCCCGGCTTCGCCCGCGCCGCTGGACGCAGGTCTCTTCGGGCGAAGGCTCGCATCCTGGGTGGCCACCGTCGCCCTCCTGGCGATCATCGTCCTCAGCGGAGCAGCTCTTTCTGCATGCGCGGGCGAGCTTCCCGTTCCCGGACTGTCGACCACCATCGACCCGGCCCGGGCGCGACGACGGCCACGACGAGTGCCGCAGGGTGCCCACTCGGGGATCAGATCGCCGCCACCTGGTCGGAGGCCATCCAGAAGCTGGTCCCCTTGCTCGAGGGGACGCCGCCTGTCGCCTCTCTTCAGGCTCTCGTGGCTCAACTCAAGGAGGAGTACGTCCAGAAGATGGTCGCCCTCGGGCGAGCAGATCGAGACGCTCGACGAGACGGGCAGAGGAAGACGGCCTACGATCACGCCGCCGACGTACTGGACGGCACCGCCGACAGCGACTGGTTCAAGAGCTACGTGCGCCTGTACGACCAGTACGCGGCAGCCGAGCGACCAGACCTCCCAGGAGTTCGCGGTGCTGCTCTCGACCTTCAACACGCTGACCCAGTACGCGTTCTTCGAACTGCTCAAGGCGCAGGAGCCCGAAGAAGCGCGACGGCTGGGGATCGAGTAGCCCGGCCGAGCCGGCGGCCGCCACCGCCGGGCGGCGCCGCGCGCCGGCGCGCGGTCGCCGACGCGCGACTCGCCGCGCAGGCTCAGCTGTCGAGGATCCGCTCCGCTTCTTCCTTGTAGGCGTCCATGACGTAGTGGATGCCGGAGACCTTCGCCGCCTCCTCGGTGAGGGCGATCACGTCGGCCCGGTTCGAGCGTGTCGAGGCGGAAGCTCCGGGCGCCGGCCATGAACTGGGTCAGACCGGTCCGCAGCTTGTCGACGAAGGTGTACATGGCCACCGCGCCCGAGCGGGATCTTGTCCATCCTCGCCGCCGTAGCGGTCTTTGAGCGTGGAGTAGGTGACGAAGATCTCCTCCGGAGTCTGCCCGAACCGCTTGACCGGCGCTCGGAAGTTCGTTCCACAGGCCCTGGCGGCCGCCGTCGCCGACCACGCCCTCGATGTTGTTGCCCACGAAGCCGGGGATCATCATGGCCCGGCCCATGCAGACCGCCTTGAAGTACGGGCGAGCCCATGGCCAGCACCTTGAAGATGTGGTCCTCGGTGGAGAAGCCGCCGGCCATGGCCAGGTCGGGAGTCCACTCGCCGCGGGTGGCCAGCCGCTTGGCGCACTCGTAGGCCATCGACTGCAGGTAGAAGGTGGGGACGCCCCACTCCTCCATCATGCGCCAGGGGCTCATGCCGGTGCCGCCGCCGGAGCCGTCGATGGTCACCAGGTCGACCCGGGCCTTCGACGACCACTTGATGGCCAGGGCCAGCTCCGGGATAGCCGTAGGCGCCGGTCTTGAGGGTGACCCGCTTGACGCCCACGGTCCGGCGCAGGTACTCGACGCTGCGCAGGAAGCTCTCCTCGTCCACGAAGCCCAGCCGGGAGTGGCGCTCGAACTCCTTGATGCCGCCGCTCTCGAAGGCCCTGCGGACGGCCGGGATGCTCGGGTTGGGCGTGATGATGTAGCCCCGCTTCTGCAGCTCGAGGGCCCGCTCGAGGTCGCGGATCTTGATCTCGCCGCCGATGCACTTGGCGCCCTGGCCCCACTTGAGCTCGATGGTCTCGACGCCGAGCTTCTCGACCACGTATTCGGCCACGCCGAACGCGGTGTCCTCGACGTTCAGCTGGACGATGATGTCGCCGTACTCTTCCTGCCACTCCTTGTAGATGCTTGACCCGGCGCTCCATCTCGGGCGAGCGCTTGATCCGGCCGTCTTTGTAGAACTCGGCCTGCGGGTCGATGCCGCAGACGTTCTCGCCGACCACCAGGGAGATGCCGGAGATGGCGGCGCCGATGGCGAACGACTCCCAGTACTTGCGGGCGATGTCGGTGGAGCCGAGAGCGCCGGTGAAGATCGGCATCTTCATGCGCACCGGGTGCATGTGGCCGTAGACGGCGGTGGTGTCGACCACCGGGAAGATGGCCTTGTCGGGGTTGGCTTCGTCGATGGCCTTCGCGCCCATGGCGAAGCCCAGGATGTTCAGGTGGGAGTAGTCGACCGGGTACTCCTTGTCGCAGCCCGCCGTCATCTCGCCGAACGGGCCCGGGTAGATGACCTCGCGGCCCCGGAACGACGACTTGAAGACGTCGCAGTTGCCCTGGCAGTCCGCCATGCACCGCGTGCAGACGCCGGAATCGGCGACGTCACGCGAGCGGTTGCGGGTCTCGAGGGCTTCGTTCGATCCGTTGTGTGAGTAGTTCATTCAGCGCCACCTCCTGATTACGTGCCACCCCAACTGTTCCTGCCGCCGGCCACGGGCGGTCGCGGCAGGAACGCTACGCAGATACGCGCCGCTCGGACGCGATGGCAGATTGTATCAAGATGCAGGACGTGCTTTCCGCCACAGCCGGGGCGAGTGCCGACCCGGCATGGGCCGCGATGAACTCGAGCGTCCGGGCGAAGACCAGCTCCTTGTCGTTGTCCATCGTGGCGAGATGGTACGAGTCGCGGAGCTCGACGAAGGTCTTGTCGGCCGAGCCGATGGCCGCGTAGAGTCTCGCGCTGGTTGGCCGGCGGGACGACGTGATCGACGGCCGAGGAGAACAGCGAGCGCGGGACATGCTGACGCGGCCCAGACCGGCTCGGACCTCCCGCGAGAGCAGGGCCAGCTCCCGGGTGGAACGCATGGGGAATCTGCTCGTAGGCCTTCTCGTCGACCCCCTCCGCCTTGGCGTCGTTGCCGATGGCCTTGACCCACCGGGGGATGACCGAAGCGCCCGAGCAGACAGCATGACCCGTTCCAGCGGGTGCCTGATGAAGGCTGTTGATGGAGACGAGCCCGGCCACCTCGGGATGACGCTCGGCCAGCCAAAGAGCCAGCGTGCCCCCCATCGACAGGCCGCAGACGAAGACCCTGTCCGTCCGCGCCCGCAGCCACTCGTAGGCCTGCTCGACATCCGCCGTCCACTCGGTCCAGCGCGACGCCTCCATGTCCTCGGGCGTGCGGCCGTGGCCCGGCGAGCAGGGGAAGCGCGACCGAGTAGCCGGCGTCGACGAGGCGCAGGGCCAATTCCTGCAGCGAACGCGGAGACCCGCCGAACCCGTGGATCACGAGCACGCCGATCCTGCCGTTCGGTCCGGGCGCCTCCACGTACATCGGCTCGTTCCAGCTCCATCCGGTCCATCCCGTCGTCTCCGCCCGTGCAGTCGGGTCTCGCTCGGCGCTCCGGCACTCTGTCCGTTTCGTCGCTGCTGTCCTATTGTACGTGCATGAGCGACGCCAGAGGCATCATGGCGATCGACCAGGGGACCACCAGCTCCCGGGCCATCGTCTTCGGCCACGACGGCAGTGTGCTCGGCATCGGCGCAGGAGCCCTTCGCCCAGCACTACCCCAGCCCGGGTGGGTCGAGCACGACCCGGAGGAGATCTGGGCCACGCAACTCCGCTGCTGCCGGCTGGCGCTCGAGCAGTGCCGGGCTCGAGGCAGCGGATCTCGCGGCGATCGGCATCGCCAACCAGCGGGAGACCGTCCTGTTGTGGGACTCGGAGACCGGCGAGCCGCTGGGAAACGCCATCGTCTGGCAGTGCCGGCGGACGGCGGCGCGGTGCGCCGAGCTCGAGGCGGCGGGCTGGGGCGCCAGGGTGACGGAGCTCACCGGGCTCCGCCTCGATCCGTACTTCAGCGCCACCAAGCTCGAGTGGCTGCTCGCGAACCGGCCGGGCGCCAAGGAACTGCTGCGCAAGGGACGCCTCCGGGCCGGGACCATCGACAGCTTCCTGGTGTGGCGCCTGACCGGGGGCCGGCGCCACGTGACCGACTTCAGCAACGCCTCGCGCACCATGCTCCTCGACCTCCGCCGGCTGGAGTGGGCCGGACGAACTGCTCGATCTGTTCGGCGTGCCTCGCGCCGTCCTCCCCGAGTTGTGCCGCTTCGTCGGGCGTGGTCGGCGACGACCGACCCCGCCTGGCTGGGGGCAGCCGTCCCCATCGCCGGCATCGTCGGCGATCAGCAGGCGGCGCTCTTCGGCCAGGGAGGCCTGGAAGCCGGGGATTCGAAGAACACCTACGGCACAGGCTGCTTCCTGCTCGCCAACACCGGAAGCGAGCCCGCGGCGCCGGAGCACGGCCTGCTGTCGACGGTGGCCTGGGTGCTCGATCCGCCGGGTCCGGGCGAAGTGGGCCGGCGGGCGGCAGGTCGACCTACGCGCTGGAGGGCTCGGTGTTCATGGCCGGCGGAGCGGTCCAGTGGCTGCGCGACGGGCTCGGGCTCATCGCCGAAGCGTCGGAGATCGGCCCGCTCGCCGCCCAGGTGGCCGACAGCGGCGGACGTCTACTTCGTCCCGGCGCTCACCGGTCTCGGCGCTCCCTACTGGGACCCGGGAGCCCGCGGTCTCCTTATCGGGCTCACGCGGGGCACCACCCGCGCAGCACATCGCCCGCGCCACCGAGGAGGCGATCTGTTTCCAGACCGCGGCGGTACTCGACGCGATGGGCCGGACGGCGGGAGTCGCAGATCGCCGCCCTACGGGTCGACGGCGGAGCCGCGCGCGACGACTTCCTGCTGCAATTGCAGGCCGATCTCGCCGGGATACCGGTCATCCGGCCCCGCATCCGGGAGACCACCGCCCTCGGAGCGGCCGCCCTCGCCGGTCTGGCCGTGGGGTATCTGGTCGGAGGCCGAGGTGCCGCGGACTGGCCGGCGTCGACGCGCGTCTTCGAGCCCCGGATGGCCGCACGACGAACGCGCTGCGCCGGCGCGAGCGCTGGGAGCAGGCCGTGGAGAGAGCGTCGGGCTGGGCAGTCTGAGGCGGCGCAGCAGGCCTGCGCGCCTCGCGACCGCCGGGCCTAGCCTAGAACCGCCTCCACCATCGCCTTGACGTTCTCGTACTTGGCGTCGATGGGAACGTCGCAGCCCGAGGAGAGGATGAAGCCCGCCGGGGCCGATCTCGCTGATCAGCCGTTTGCAGTAGGCGGTCACCTCCTCGGGAGTGCCCAGGGCGAACATGCGCCGGATGCACGTCGCCCATGATGCACATGTGGTCGCCCAGGATCTCCTTGGCCTTGAAGATGTCGGTCTTGCCGTCGAGCGAGAGCACGCACTTGCCCTTGGGGAACTCCCTCAGGCGCTCGAGGTCCCGGGTCCAGTTGGCGTCGTAGTGGAGCACCGGGATGGCGCCTTCCTCGACGGCCGCTTCCACCATGGCCTTGAAGTAGGGGAAGACGAAGCGGTTCCACAGGCGCGGGGAGACGAACTCGCTGGCCGAGCGCCAGCCGCCGATCCACAGGCCCATGAGGCCCAGACCCCGGATGGCCTGCCGCATGTTCTCGATGAGCACCGGCAGGGCCGCGTCCATGGCGGCCTGCACCTTGTCGCCGTGGCGGAAGAGGTCGAGCAGGAACTCCTTCATGGAGCGCCCGCCGCAGAAGTACTCGTAGGGGATGGTGGCCACCACCGGGGTCATGGGCACCACGCCCCGCTCCCGGCAGAGGGCGAGAGCGTCGGGGACGGTGGCGCTGAAGGCGGCCATCTCCTCGAGCGTTCCCGGGAGACGCTCCTGGTAGTAGCGCTCGAGCCAGGGGGCGAAGCCCTCGTCGACGATGGCGTCGTAGTCCTCCAGCTTCATGATCTCGGCCTCGTCCACCTGCCAGAGCTCGTCGTCGGGCAGGTCGCGGCCCGGGACCGTTTGACCCGGGAGAGCCACTGGATGCAGAGCGTGCAGACGTGGTAGGCCGGGCTCTGGATGCCGTCGATGTCGCCCAGGCCGGTGTAGGCGTCGACGACGGTCTGGCGGGAGACCGGCGGGTTGGTGGCGATCTCGGAGATGGGCACACCCAGCGCCCGTCCCGGCCAGGCCGGCCCGTTGGGGACCACGGGGACCCGGTCGGGCGTCCTGAGCGCCACCGCGTCGCGGATGCGCTTCTCGTGGATCGCGTAGCGCTCCTCTGCGGACCGACCGCCGTCTCCTGAAGCCACGGCCTTCTCGAGCATCTACGCCCACCCCCAGTACTTGATTCTGGCGGCCATCTCGATGTGGTTGGTCAACGAGATACTAGACCAAGCTTAAGATCGGAGCACAACCGATGGACCAGCCCTTATAATCGGGCTCGTGTGGTAGTGAGCTGCCGTGCTCGCGGCAGCGGTGCAAACGGCCATGGACTGCCGATCATCGTCGAGGGGGCAGACGTGCTGTGTGACCAGATGACGTCCCAGGAGCGCTGGGACGCCCTGGTCGCACGCGAAGCCTCGACCGGGTGCCCTGCCTGCAGTTCATCCTGGGGCACACGGCCGTGGTCAACGGCAAGCCCATCGCCAAGATCTACGACGACGCCGCGGAGAGCCTGGCCTGCCAGCGCAACGCGATGGACCTGTACGGCCACGACGGGCTGATCCTGCACGGCTGGGCCAATGCCGGCGGCGCGGAGTTCGGGGGCGAGATCGAGTTCCCCTACCGCAAGTACACCGGCGCCCCCATGATGAAGAGGAGCCCCGTGCAGAACGAGGACGACGCCTGGAACCTCGCGGTGCCGGACGACATCACCGTCGTCGGCACCATGCCGGTGGCCCTCGAGTTCTCCCGCCTGCAGTACGAGGCGGGCATGCCGGTCACCGTACAGGTCGGCTCCCCTCTCACCTGGGCGGGGTCGGTGTGCGGCGAAGAGCGGCTGATGCTCTGGATCATCAAGAAGCCCGACCTGGTGCATCACGTGCTGCGCGTGATCACCGACTTCATCAAGAAGAAGGCCGACTCACTGGATCGACGGTTCGGCGCGGAGCGGCTCATGGCGTTCGACCTCTGCATCGAGACCAACAAGCTCTACTCCCCCAAGCAGTTCGAGACCTTCGCCTTCCCCTATCTGCGAGAGATCCACGACCATCTCACCAGACAGGGAACGGCTATCTTTCTGAGCCACATCTGCGGGGAGCAGAACAAGAACCTGCCGCTCTGGTCCCAACTCAGCTTCGGGAAACGGGGCATGGTCAGCGTGGGCAAGGAGGTCGCGCTGTCGACGGCCGGCGAAGCGTTCCCCGACTGCGTCATCATGGGGAACGTGGATCCGATCGTCGTGCAGGAAGGCACGCCCGAGCAGGTGCGGGCGCTCTGCAGGAATGCATCGACGAGGGCAAGGACCATCCCGGGTGGCTACGCCCTCATGACCGGGTGCGAGGTGCCCCCGCAGGCGCCGCCGGTGAACGTGGGCCAGATGGTCACGGCCTGCCGTGATTTCGGACGCTACTGAGCAGGATCACCGGAAGAAGGAGACGAGATGGCAGACGAAGCCACGATCTTCGAGCCGACTGAAGCAGGCGGTCATGGACGGCGACGAGGAGGCCGCGGTCGCGGCGGCCAATGAGGCCGTGGCGGCGCCGGCATCGACCCGCAGAAGGCCATCATGGAGGGCCTGGCCGCCGGCATGGCCGAGATGGGGCGCCTCTACGAAGAGGGCGAGTGCTACGTCCCCGAGCTGATGGTCTCCTCCGAGGCGCTCTACGCCGGTCTCGACGTCCTGCGGCCCCTGGTGGTCGGCGCGGGCCGAGGCCGCGCAGAGAAGGGCGTGGTCGTGATCGGCGTCGTGCAGGGCGACATCCACGACATCGGCAAGAACCTGGTGAAGATGATGCTGGAAGTGAGCGGCTTCGAGATCCACGACCTGGGCCGCGACGTGGAGATGGAGAAGTTCATCGAGGAGGCGCAGCGGGTCGACGCCGACCTGCTGTGCCTGTCCGCGCTCATGACGACGACCATCATCGCCATCAAGGACTACATGCCCGAGTTCAAGGCCAAGCTGCCCAGGACGAAGATCATGATCGGCGGCGCGCCTCTCAACCAGCACCTGGCCGACGAGTGGGGAGCCGACGGCTACGGCGAGAACGCGATGGAAGCGGCCCGGGTCGCGACCCGGCTGCTGGGCGCCGCCTGATGAGCGCCGCGGGTCAAACCAGCGATCCGAGCACGGGCGGCGTGCCGGCACCCGCCGCCGCGACCGCGCCGAGCAGCCGGGCTTTCGGCGGCGCCCGAGCCGGGCCCTCGGCCCGCGTGGTCGTCGACGCAGGCGTCTGCGGCCACACCGCCACGGTAAGGGCCGCCAAGACCGAGGGGCTACAACGTCCGGATCTCGAGCTCGAGAGCGACTGCCCCCACGTACAGAAGATCGCTGCCGGAGCCGATCGAGGTCGACGCGCTGCGCCAGATAGGCGCCGAGGGCGGGCCTGCCGTCCGCTGCTCGAGGCGGCCTACGCGATGCTGCGCGCACGCCGCCTGCCCGGTACCGAGCGCGCTGATCAAGGCCGTCGAGGTGGCGGCCGGGCTCGCGCTGCCCGACGACGTCGACATGAAGATCACCAAGGAAGGATGACATCCATGTGGTGCGAGACGATGACCAGCGGCGAGCGGATGGGCGCCGTCATGAGGGGCGAGCGTCCCGACCGAGTCCCGGTGATCCCCTTCCTGTCGGGTCATGCGGCGGTCGTGTGCGGCCTGCCTCTCACCCGGATCAGCGACAACGCTGAGGAGAGCTTCCGCTGCCAGCTCCTCTGCCAGGAGATGTACGGGCACGACGGCAGCCCCCTCTACGCGTACGCCTCCGCCGGCGGCTGGGAGTTCGGCGGGGACATCGAGTTCCCCGTCAAGAAGTACTCCGGCGCCATCGTCGTCACCCGCACGCCCATCCAGACCGAGGACGACGTCTACGCCCTGCAGGTCCCGGAGGACGTCAGCAAGGCCGGCGCCCTTCCCATCGCGCTGGGCATCGCCCGCAAACAGGCCGAGTACGGCATGCCGGTGACCCTCCAGATCGGGGCGCCGCTCACCTGGGCGGGCTCGGTGATCGGCGAAGAGCGCATGATGAACTGGCTCATCAAGAAGCCCGAAGCTGGTCCACATCGTGCTCGACAAGGTGACCGAGTTCCTGATCAAGGTGGCCGAGTACTACGTCAAGGAGTTCGGGGCGGAAAGGCTCATGGCCTTCCACGGCGCCGCCACCGAGACCAACAAGCTGATCTCTCCCAAGCAGTTCGAGACCTTCTCCCTCCCCTACCTGCAGCGGATCAACAGCGCGCGCCATCGAGTTGGGCATCGGCACCTTCTTCATCCACATCTGCGGCGAGCAGAACAAGAACCTCAAGTTCTGGCAGCAGGTGCCCATGACCAAGCAGACGGTGGTCAGCGTCGGCCGCGAGATCGACCTGACGACGGCCATGGAGATGTTCCCCGAGCAGATCGTGGCCGGGAACGTCGACCCCACCATCATCCAGGAGGGCCGGGCGGAGGAAGTGCTGGCGCAGGCCCGGGAATGCATCGAGAAGGCCAAGTACCACAAGGGCGGCTTCATCCTGATGGCCGGGTGCGACGTGCCTCCTCACGCTCCGCCGGTGAACGTGTTCCAGTTGGTCAAGGCCGCCCGGGAGTACGGGCGGTACTAGATGACGGAAAGGTACCTGAGATGACGGGCAGTCCGCCGAACGACGACCTCCGACGCCTTCACCGTGACCTTCCAGCCCTCGGGCCGGCGCGGCTCCGCCGCGGCCGGCGAGGACCTCCTGTCGGTGGCGCGCGGGCTGGGCGTGGAGATCGAAAGCGCCTGCGGCGGCAAGGGCACCTGCAAGAAGTGCCGCGTCCATCTCGAGTCGGCGCCGGAGACGCTCTCCGCTCCCACCGAGCGTCGAGGAGCAGCGCCCTGGGAGCGGCGGCCCTCGCGGCCGGCATGAGGCTGGCCTGCCAGGCTCAGGTGGCCGGGGACGTGCGGGTGTTCGTGCCCGAGCAGAGCCGCAGGTCGCGCCAAGTGGTGCGCAAGGAGGCCGGGAGAGCGGACGGTGCCCCTCGACCCGGCGATCAAGGCCTATCGAGTCACCCTCCAGGCTCCCACCCTGCAGGACGCCGTCGCCGACGCCGAGCGTCTGCTGGCGGGCCTCGAGCAGCGAGCACGGTCTGAAAGGCCTCGGGTTCGACTTCCCCGTGCTCCAGACACTGCCCGGCGCGTGCCGCAAGGCGGACTGGGATCTTGTGGCGGTGGTGTGGCAGAGGCGGACGATCGTGGAGGTGCGCGGCGCGGCCGAGGAACCGCGACCGCTGCTCGGTCTGGCCGTCGATGTCGGGACCACCACCATCGCCGCCTACCTCACCGACCTGCGAGACCGGCGAGGTGCTGGCCACCGAATCGGCCATGAACCCGCAGGTGGCCTTCGGCGACGACCTGATCGCCCGTCTGCACTACGTGGCCCACCACCCCGGCGGGCTGGCCGAGCTGCAGCGGACGGTCGATCGACGAGATCAACGACCTGGCCGGCAAAGCGGTCGAGCGGGCCGGGGCGGCGCTGGACCGACATATTCGACGTAGTCATGGTCGGCAACACCGCCATGCACCACCTGTTCCTGGGCCTCGACACCCGCGCGCTGGGCGTGGCGCCGTTCGCGCCCGCCGTCCAGGGCCCGGTGGATACCCTCGCCTCGGCCGTCGGGCTGGAGTTCAGCCGGGGCTGCCGCCTGCACGTCCTGCCGGTCGAGGCCGGCTTCATCGGGGCGGACAACGTAGGCGTGATCATCGCCGAAGAGCCCTACAAGCAGGACAAAGTGCTGCTGATCCTCGACATCGGCACCAACGGCGAGCTCGTGCTGGGCAACCGCACGAGGATGCTGTCCACCTCGTGCGCCACCGGCCCGGCCTTCGAAGGCTCCCACATCGAGTTCGGCATGCGGGCCGCCCCGGGCGCCATCGAGCGCATCCGCATCGACCCGGAGACGCTCGACGTGCGCTTCAAGGTCATCGGCCTCGAGGGGTGGCAGACCGACTACCCGCCCGAGGAGGTCGGGGCCCGCGGCATCTGCGGATCGGGCATCATCGAGGCGGCCGCGCGAGATGCTCAAGGCCGGGGTGATTCTGCCCAACGGCAACCTCGATCCCGCAGCTTTCGCACGAGCGCGTCGTCCTACGAAGACGGCAAACCCCGCAAGTTCGTCATCGCCTGGGCGGAGGAGACCGCCATCGGCCGGCCCATCACCGTGTCGCTCAAGGACATCCGCTCCCTGCAGCTGGCCAAGGCCGCCCTCCGGGCCGGGGAAGAGATCCTCCTGCGCAACGTTACGGTGTGGACAGCCCGACGGCGTGATCATGGCCGGAGCGTTCGGCACCTACATCGACAAGCATCACGCCCTGGCCATCGGCATGCTGCCGGACTGCGACCCGGACATCGTCACCTCGGTCGGCAACGCCGCCGGCGACGGGGCCCGGTTCGCCCTGCTCAGTCTGGAGAAGCGCCGGGAAGCGGCCTGGGCGGCGCGGAAGGTCGAGTTCGTGGAACTGGCGACCGACCCCGACTTCCAGAAGGAGTACGTGCAGGCCATGTACTTCCAGCCCGTGGCGGACATCCCCGAGGATTAGGCCGGGGCAGCCCGGACCAACGAGCCCACGCCGCGGGCCGGTGCGCAGGCTCCGGGCTGGTGCGCAGGCTGCGGGCCGCCGTCGGCGCCGTCAGCCGGTGCCCGGCCGCGGGCCGACTCAGCCGCGAGCGGCGACCAGTCTCCCTCGGACATCGAACGCGTCGACACCGATGTTCGTGTCGTCGGCCGCCGGGTTCTTCTTGCCCGTCCACTGGATCCTGACCGTATGGGTGCCCGCCCTGAGACGGCCGGTATCCCAAACCGTGGTCTGCCAGACCGTGCGGGCACTGTACAGATCGATGGTCACCGGCTTCCCTCCGTCTACGGTCACCCTGGCTCGGCCGTAAAGAGGACTCTTCTTGGCGATCCACGCCAGATAGGTGCCCTTGAAGGTGATCGTGAGCGAAGCTCCGGCGGAGTCCGCGAAGCGGAAACTCCCTCCAGAAGCCGGCGCGCCGGAGGACACCTTCCACGCTCCGCTGTAGACAAGGTTCGCCTCCGCCTGCTGGTAGCGGATCGAGGGGCTCGACGCCGCAGATGCCTCGCGCGTCCCTCGATAGACTCGGAAACCATGGATGGCAGTCTTCGGGTTTCCGTACTGTTCGTTCAGCGTGGTCTTCAGGCCGCCCGCTGGATCGTTGATGTAGTACCTGGACCCGCTCCGGCCGGTGATGACCACGAAATGAGTATTGCCCTTGCGGTGGACCTTGGCGACGACCGGATAGCCGGCGTCCAGTTCCTGGTTGATACGGCTGAGAGAGCAGTAGTTGTAGCGGGCGACATACTTGATGGTGCCCCCGGCGGCCGCTGGGATCCTCTGCCAATAGAGGTCTCCCGCCCTCGTGAGACCCCCGTTGGCGTTGAGTGCGCGACAGAGCTCGCCCGGGTCTTTGTCAGAGCCGAAGTACGCAGCGACCATAGCGGAGGCTGTGACGGCGCAGCCGGATCTCGACATGATGTACGAGCTGCCGCCCAAATGCATCCCGGCCCAGCGCGAGTCGGCCTGCTTCCACACCGGGACGTCCATACGTTGGGCAAGCGCGGCCGGGGCCACGATGGCCATGACCGAGAAGGCCACGACCAACACTACAGCGAGGATGATGCTTCGACGTCTCATCGACTCTCTCCCATTCCGATCGCCGTCCGGCCCTTTCGCCGGTCCTCGAGGCGTGTAAGCCTCGGGCTGAAAACAGTCTTGACACTTGTATCGGCTCGATCGCTCCATCGACTGAGAAGCGAGCGGCCGCGGCTGCTATCGTGTGGCTCATGCGAATCACGCTCGACTACGGCACCACCGGGCTGGAGATCGACCTGCCGGACGACTGCACGGTCGTCCGGCCCGACGACAGCCGGCCGCTCGGCGGACCCGGCAGGCGGCGCTCCTGGACGCGCTGCGGCGGCCGGTGGCGGGCGCCGCGCTCGCGGAGCTCGCGCGGCCCGGACAGCAGGTGGTCATCGCGGTGCCCGACGGCACCCGGCCGCACCCGCAGCGGGCGGTCCTCGAAGCCATGCTCGTCGAGCTCGCCCGGGTCGGAGCCGACACCGACGTGACCGTCCTTGTCGCCGGGGGCACTCACCACGCCGATGCGCCGGACGTCATCTCCGAGATGCTGGGGCCCGAGGTCCTGCGGCGCTGCAAGGTGGCCATCCATGACTGCCGGGACACCGATCAGCTCGTGTCGCTCGGGGCCGCGGCGCCGCCGGCTGCCGACGTGCACGTGGCCCTCGACCGCCGCTGGGTCGAGGCCGATCTGCGCATCTCCACCGGGCTGGTGGAGCCGCACCTGTTCGCCGGCTTCAGCGGGGGACCCAAGTTGGTCGCCATCGGGACCGCCGGCCTGGACACCGTGATGGCCCTGCACAACGGCCGCCGGGTGGGCGAACCGCAGGCGACGTGGGGCGATCGTGGCGGGAAACCCCGTCCATGACGCCATCCGCGCTGTGGCCGCCCTCGCCCCTCCCCACTTCTCCCTGGAAGTGGTGCTCGACTCCGGCCAAGCGGCTCACTCACGTCTTTGCCGGCGCCACCGCCGCCGCCCATCGGGCGGCGGCCGCGGTCGCCCGGCAGACGACCATGCGCCGCGTGGACCGCAGGTTCCCCCTGGTGATCACCTCCAGCGGCGGCTATCCCCTCGACCAGAACTTCTACCAGGCCATCAAGGGCGTGTCGGCGGCGGCGGAGATCGTCACGCGACGGGGGGACGATCATCCTGGCCGCCGAATGCCGGTACGGACTACCGAACGGCGGCATGTACGACGACGGTGCTGCGGCCCGGCGAGGACATCCGCGTCGCCAACGCCCGGATCCTGACAGTCCGCTGAGGTGGTGCCCGACCAGTGGCAACTGCAGGTGCAGGCCCGCATCCAGGCTCGGGCGACGGTCCTGGTGAAATCGTCGGGGATCGCTCCGCACGAGCTGGCTCTGGCCCGACTCGGAGCCGCTGGCCGACATCGACGCCTTCGTCAGAGCGGCGCGGAGTCAGGAACCAGGGCTCCCCATCGCCGTGCTGCCGCACGGCCCCTACTGCGTCCCCTTCGTGGAGTAGGGCCGAGCGCGGGGCGACACAAGCTGCGGCCGCACGCCGGCGATGCCCGGCCCGCAGCCGGTCTCTACTCCTCGGTCTCCTCCCAGGCGATCAAGGGCAGCTCGTGGGGTACCAGCACGTCCTCATGGCGAGGAAGGACCCGCACCGCGTAGCCGTGAAGACCGGATGTCCTGGCCGGCACGGCGCCGCGGTAGTAGTGAGCGCCCGTCTTCGTGGCCGCAGAGTTCCAGGGGGACCACACGACCGGTGCGCGAGGCTCCCGTCGGAGTGCAGACTGCTGTAGAAGGCCTCGACGTCGACATCGGCCGGATCGAGTCCTCCAAGACACACCGTGGCCACGATGGGGATTTCCTGGCCGACCGCGACCTCGCGGCTCCTTGCTCGAGTGGACGCCGTGGATCTCGGGACCGTCGTGGCTGTCGGGACCGCCGTGGCCAGCGGGCCGCCATGGCCGCGCAGTCCCCCCAACCGTCGATGTCGTCTGTGACCGCGACGACCCTCACCCCGGGCCACGCTTCGCGCACCCGGGCTTTCCAGGCGGCCAGTTCCCTGGCCTCGGCGAACCCGCATGCGCCAGACGCTGGTAGTGCTCGGCCGCCGGCAGATAGAACATCTCGGTGTACTGCTTGACCATGCGGTCGCCCGGAGAACGTCGGAGCGAGCACCTTGATGGACTCCTTCATCATGGCGATCCAGCCTCGCGGCAGCCCGTCGGCGTCGCGCGAGTAGAACAGGGGGACCACCTCGTTCTCCAGCAGCGAGTAGAGAGACTCCGCATCGACCTGGTCCTGATAGCCGGCGTGGCCCGATTCCTGGCCGTCACCGATGGCCCAGCCCACGCCCGGACGGTAGGCCTCGTTCCACCAACCGTCGAGCACAGACAGGTTGAGGCCGCCGTTGGGGACGACCTTCATACCGCTGGTGCCGGACGCTTCGTAGGGACGCCGCGGGGTGTTGAGCCACACGTCGACGCCTTGGACCAGCATTGCCGCCTTGCTCAGATCGTAGTCCTCGAGGAACACGACGCTGTCGATGAGTCCCTCGCGCTCGACCACGTCGAGCATCTCCCGGATGAACTCCTTGCCGGCGCCGTCCCGCGGGTGAGCCTTGCCGGACACGAGGAGCTGCACCGGCCGGGACTCGTTCTGCAGGATGGCCTTGAGCCGGCATACGTCGCGGAAGAGCAGAGTCGCCCGCTTGTAGGTGGCGAAGCGACGGGCGAAGCCGATGGTGAGCGCGTCCGGCTCGAAGCGGCCGCTTGGCCTCGGGCGCCCGATGGCCCAACGCCCAGGTACCTCTCGGGAGAGCGCCGCCTCCGCCTCTTCGCGGGCGTAGGCCACCAGACGCTCGCGCAGGCGGGTGTGCGTGCGCCACAGCTCCAGGTCCGGGATCCGGTCGACCTGCTGCCACACCTCACGATTGGAGGCGTCCTCGCGCCATCGCGGACCCAGATGGTGATCGAACAGCTGCTGCCATGTCGGCCGCCACCCAGGTCTTGGTATGGACCCCGTTGGTGACCGACTGGACCGGCATCTCGCTGAGCGGGAAGTCGAGCCAGCCCGGCTGCATCATCCGGGCAGTGACCCGGCGATGGAGCCGGCTGACGGCGTTGCGCCGGGGAGACTGGCGCAGCGCGAGGACGGCCACGTTGAAATCCTCATGCTGGTCGTCGCGGTGCACCCTGCCCATGCGCATGAACTCCTCCACCGTCAGTCCCAGTTCCTCGAGCGTCGGACCGAGAACGTGGCTGATGAGGGGCTCCGGGAACAGGTCGAAACCGGCCGAGACCGGGGTGTGCGTGGTGAAGAGCGTCCCGGCGCTCGTGGCCTGCCGGGCCTCGAGGAACGTGAGTCCCTCGGTCTCCATGAGGTAGCCGCATGCGCTCGAGGCTGGTGAAGACGGCGTGCCCTTCGTTCAGATGGCACACCTGTGGCTCCGCCCCGAGAGCCCGGAGCGCCCGTGTCCCCCCGATGCCGAGCACCAACTCCTGGGCCAGCCGCTCCTCCGGTCCTCCGCCGTAGAGCTCGTTGGTGATCCGCTGAGCGGCCGGGTCGTTCTCGGGCACGAGCGGTGTCGAGCAGGAAGAGCGGGATACGGCCGACCTGCGCCCTCCACACCTGGGCCCATACCTGGCGCCCCGCGATGTCGAGCGAGACCTTGAGCGGCGTGTCGGAACCGCCGCGCCCGCCCCGGCCGCGGCGCCGCCAGGTCTCTCCCGACCATGACCGGCTTGATGGGCAGGGTGCCCGAGGTCCTGCACTCGGTACTTCTCGCGCTGCCAGCCGTTGTCGTCCAGTTGCTGAACGAAATAGCCACGGTTGTAGAGCAGGCCGACCGCCACCAGGGGGATGTCCAGCCCGCTGGCCGACTTGAGATGGTCCCCGGCGAGGACGCCCAGGCCGCCCGAATAGATGGGAAGACACGAGGCAAGTCCATACTCCATGCAGAAGTATCGCCACGCAGGTGGCGGCGTGCTCAGGGTGGTGTATCCGGAACCAGCCCGGTTCGCTCATGTATCGCCGCAGATCTGCCAGGGCGCCGTCCAGATGCGACAGGAAGGCGGTATCGGTGGCGGCCTGCTCGAGCCTCTCGCGAGACACGCGGCGCAGCAGAAGCACCGGGTTGCCCCCGCATCTCTCCAGCATCTCCGGGTCGAGGTGCTGGAAAAGCCTGTACGTCCGCGTATCCCAGGTCCAACGGAGGTTGTAGGCGAGTTCCTCCAGACCGCTCAGACGGGCGGGGATGTGAGGATAGACGCCGAACTGATGGATCTTTCGCATGGGCGCATTATCCCACTCGGAGCCCAGCGGGAGCACCCCCTTGCCCAGCGCGGCTATGACTTGTCCTGTTCCTTCTTCTCCTTGCCCTGGATCCTGCTGATCCCCCAGAAGAGCACCCCTAGGCCGGCCAGGAACACCCCCACGCCGATGGGCCCGCTCCAGAACAGCACCGGAAACAGATCTTCCATGTCCCTCTCCCCCTTTGACAGTCGATCCGCGGGAGCCCCGTGCGAGGTCCCGTACTCAGTCTAGGAACAAGCTAAGCCGAAGGCAATGTGATACAAACGAGCCAATACTGCCCGGGCGATCGGGCCACCTGGGCGGCATGAGCACGCGGGTATGTCTGAAGACGATCCTGGGGGGGCGAGATGGAGCAGACCGCATCACCCGGCGGCCCCGAGGCCATGACCCAAGCCCTTCAAGCGCAGCTCCAGCCGTGGCATGAGGCGATGGCCGACCCGGCCCGGGCTCAGGAGAGCGTCCTCCGGCGGATCCTCGCCGACTTCGCGCGGACCGGCTACGGCAGCAGCCGGGGCGCGACTGAGATCGCCGCGGCCGGACCCGCCCCTGGGCGGCCGAGGACGCTGCGTCAGGCGCCGGCACCGTAGACGGCGTCCAGCGGCCAGCGCCGGGGCCGCGGCGCAGTCTTGCGACTCTTGTCGCCGCCTATCGTCAGGCCTTCCCCATCATGACCTACGACGACTACAAGCCGCTCATCGACGCCGTCATGGCCGGCGAGACCGGGCTGCTGCTGTGCGAAGAGCCGGTGGGCTGGGCCATCACCCGAGGGACCGTGGAGGGAGAGTCGAAGTTCATCCCCATGACCCCCACCGACCTGCGCATGCGCGTCAGCGCCGGACGGGCGATGATGTCGTACGTCGCCGCCACCAAGCGTCTGGACCTCTTCGCCGGCGTCAACCTCAACCTCAACTTCCCGTCCACGGTCGGTACCATCCGGGTGGGCGACCGAGAGCTCGAATACGGCTACAGTTCGGGCATCTACACCAAGCACGTGTCCAAGTTCACCCCCATCCGGTCGGTGCCCGCCCAGGACGAGATCGACGCGCTCGGAGGAGGCACCACCCGGCAGCGACTGGGACAACCGCTTCGAGCTGGCCATCGAGAAGTGCCGGAGTGAGAACGTCACGCTGGTGGGCGGAGTCTGCCAGACCGCCCTCGAGTTCGGACGCTACCTGCGCAAGCGCCACGGCGTCTATCCGAAGCAGCTGTGGAAGACCCAGATCATGACCCTGGGCAGCACGCCGGCCATCAACACCCGGCACGCGGCGGCACTCACGGCCATGTACGGGCCGGTCGCCATCCGGGAGATCTACGGCGCCACCGAAGGCATGTTCGGCCAGCAACTCGACGACCGCAGGGCGTGGGTGCCCAACTACGACCTCTTCTTCTTCGAGGTGCAGACCCGCTCGGGGATCAAGATGCTCCACGAGATGAAGCCGGGAGAGCTGGGCAGCCTGGTGGTGACGACCCCCATCCTGGCGCGCTACCGGATCGGCGACACCATCCTGGCCGTGCGCCCCCCCTATTTCCGCTGCATCGGCCGAGAGAAGCTGGTGGACCAGCCTGGACTACTACTGGCGGGAGTTCACCAGCCTGAACCTGGGGCGGCTGTAGGGCAATGAGAACTGCGCCGGTCGGCGGGCCTGCCGGGCCGACCATGCTGGCCCCCGGGCGGGCGAGCTACGCCGGCGAATAGCCCAGATAGGCCGAGAACTCGGCTCCCACGCGCTTCGCGGCCTCGGTGAACCGCTTCCTCTCCTCGGGGCCGAAGCGTTCCTTCGGCGCCACGACCGATATCGTCGCGATAACCGCGCCGTTCGAGCCCCGGACCGGAGCGGCGACCGAGCACACACCCAGCCCGTGCTCTTCCATGTCGTAGGCGACGCCCTCTGCGGCCACGCGGGCCAGCTCGGCTTCGATCTCCTTGCGGTCGGTCAACGAGTACTTCGTCAGCTGAGGCTGAGGCCGGTTCAGGAACTCCGCCCGTTCCTCCGGAGGCTTGAGAGCCACGAACAGCTTGCCGTGGGCGTTGGCGAGATCGGTCAGGACCCTGCCGATCGGCAGCGAGGGCTTGAAGGTGTGAGAGGTGAGCACGCTGCCGATGACGATGAACGTGCCCTCGGTCTCGATGGCCAGGTTCGCCGTCTCTCCGGTCTCGGCCGCGAGCTCCTCCAGGAAGGGTTTCGCCATCCTCTCCAGCTCCGACTGCTTCTGGGCCAGATAGCTCAGAGGGATGACCGCCGGCCCCAGGTGGTAGTTGCCGGTGCTCGGGGTCGAAGACCAGGAAGCCCTCGGCCTCCATCGTCCGCGTCATGCGATAGGTGGTCGCCTTGTGGAGATGGGTCGTCCGGGCCAGCTCGTTGAGGCTCCACTCCGGATGGTCGACGTTGAAGAGGGCGAGCACCCGAAGACCTCGCGACAGGGCGCGCACCACGAACTGGTCGTCACCGCTGCACGCGCCGGGGTCGTCGATCTCGGCCTCCTGCCTTCTCCGGCGCCGGGTGGCTCCATTGTCCGCCATCGGTGACTCATCCTCCCCTCTCCTCCGCTCGATAGTCTCGAGCTAAATGATACAGCCATTGCACTTGGTGATACAGACATGCTACAAAGAAGCGTGTCGGTTCGCAAGAGGCCGAGTGGACCGACAAGGAGGCCCGAATGTTCCACAAGGACCGCAAGAAGGTCGAGGAGCACACCAAACACAACGAGCAAGAGGTCCTCGAAAGCAACACCTGCGGCTGCCTCAGTTGCATGGCCACGCTGACGCCTGGCGAGGTGACCGAATGGAAAGACGAGACCGCTGGTCGAGCATCCTGAGAAACAGGTCGACCGTACTGCCATCTGCCCCCACTGCGGCGACGCCTTGATCATCGGCGACCGCTCGGGCTACCAGATATCCGACACGTTCCTCGAGTCGATGCGCATGCGTAGAGGGTCTGGCGCGGAGCCCGGCTGCCGCGAGCAGCGCGGCCGCGGCCGCTCAGCTCCGGCTGCGCCTCACGCCGGCCGGCCTGCTAGGTACTCGTCCTCCCCGGGCAACTCGACCGGATACTTCTCCCGGTAGGAGAGCGACGGATCCGGGTGCCACTCCGCCGGGATGGGATGCTTGACCACCGCCATCTTGCCGTCCTTCTCCACCAGCTTGACCCAGCACAGCCAGTCGGCGTCGTCGCGGAAGGGGAAGTCCTCGCGGATAGTGCGTGCCCCGGCTCTCTTCCCGGGCCAGCCCGGCCCGGAGCTTCATCTCGGCGTTCAGCAGCATGTTCCGGGTCTCGTGGGCCAGACGAAGCCCGTGCGGGTCGTCCACCTTGAGCTGCGGAGCGTACTTCTCCTGCAGGTACATGATCTGGCTGAGCGCCGTCTCCAGCCTGCTCTTCTCCTTCACGTACATCACGTAGTAGGGGAACATGATGCCCTGCAGCACCCTGGTCACCCAGGCCGGCGAAAACCCTCGCGGCCGAGACAGGGGATCGAGCATCTCCCGCCGCAGAGTCTCGAGCAGGGCTCGCTTCGATCTCCGGGGCACGCCTCGCCCTCTGCGTACTCGGCGGCCGCCCTTCCCGGCGCGGGCCCCCTGCACCGCGGAGCCGGCGCAGGAGCAGCCGAACCCCGCGTATCCGGCGCCGTTCTGCATGGAGCAGAGACCGTCGCCCGGCGGCCCACAGACCGGGCACGTTGGAGGCGCCGTACAGGTCTTGCGGGAACACGCCCTCGCCCTTGTGGTTCGACATGCCCGGGGTCGAGTAGCCCGGGCGCGTTCGCGAACGGCCCGGGCGGCTCCCCGCCTGCCGCCCCGGGGAGGCTTCCGGGCGTGAAGAGGTACCTCGGGTCGATCGGCAGGCCGCCATCGTGGACGCCGCGTAGGCCGATTGGATGCGCAGGCCCAGACCCCGGCCCTCGAGCGTCTCCACCGGGCCCGGGGCGCTGGGCGGCCCACCGCCCATCTCGGTCGCCGGCATCATTGGAGAAGGCTCAGGCTCCACTAGAGGATTGGCTCCTCCTGGCCGGATGGGCGTCGTTGAACTCCTTGCCGGAGATCTCCGCCCCGGCCCGGTAGGCCATGGCATCGCCGTCGGCCGTCGCGGCGCTGCAGGGGTAGCCCATCCCCAGCGGCTTGAACGAGGCCGGGCCCGGCGCACATGATCGTCGCCTTGGCCAGGATCGCGTAGGGACGGCCGCTCTCCATGTGGAAGCCGACGGCCCCGATGACCTTGTCCTCGGGCTTGATCAGGCTGGTGATCATCACCCGCTCGAGCAACTGGACCCCGCTGGCGACGGCCTTCTTTCTCATGGCGTCGCCCGGAGCCGACCACCTCGATCGACCGGGTCACCGTGCCGGGCTGGTAGTAGTACTCGCGGCCCGTCTGGGCTCCCCAGGACGACACCTCCAGGTACCGGTCGTAGGACTCGGCCATGAGGATCTCGACGAAGTCCATGTTGTTGAGGTACTCGCCGGAGAGCACGAACTGCTGCAGGTACTGCTCGCGGGTCACGCCCCGGGTGTCCTTGAAGACGAACCAGGAGTTGGCCCACGGAGTGAGGCCGGAACGGCCCGTGCGGCCCTTGACCGCCATCAGCACCTTTGCGCCGGCTTCGACCGCCTTGATGGCCGCGAAGCAGCCGGCGAAGCCGCCGCCGATGACCAGGACGTCGGTCTCGAGGGTGGTCAGAGCCGGCCCGGAGATGGACGCGGAACGCGGTGTCGATGATGTCGCTGCTCATCTCGCGCCTCCCGCCGTCCCCGGCCCAGACTCGACGACGTCCCAGCCGTGGAGCGATCCCAGCAGGGCGCCCTCCGTGATCTCGATCGCATCGGTCGGACAGTAGTGCTGGCACAGCTTGCAGACCTGGCAATCGTCCAGATAGGCGATCTTCGACCGGCTCCCGCAGGTGAGGCAGCGCTCCGCCTCCGCCTGCGCCTGCAGGCCGCCGAAAGGCAGAGCCGTCTCGGCGAAGTCGCGCCTGCGCTCCTCCGCGGGCCGGATGCCACGCTCGACCCGCTGCGATCTCCTCGATCTTCTCCTGCGGCGGCTCGGCCGCCCGAGGACCGCTTGCTCCTCGACTCCGCCTACAAGCGCCTCTCCCCGGAGATAGCGGCCACCATCTCGGCGGCCTTCTTGCCCGCGGCGAGAGCCTCGACCACGGTCGATGCTCCGGAGACGGCGTCTCCGGCCGCGAAGAGTCCGCGGTCCGGATCGACGTGGTCGCACGTCCGCGGTGATGAGGCCCCGGGCGTCCGTGGCGAAGCCAGCGGGGACCAACGCGGGGTCGGCCACCTGTCCGATGGCGAGGATGACGGTCTGCGCCTCGATCACTTGAGGCAGGACGCAGTCGCCGTAGACGGGATTGAACCGCCCGTCCTCGTCGCGGACGCTCAGGCACTCCACGCATCTGCACGGCGGTTACCCGTCCATCCTTCACCACGAACGACTCGACTCCGCGCGAGGGATGGATCTGGACCCCCTCGGCCACGCTCGTCCTCGATCTCGGCCGTCAGGGCGAGCATGCTGTCCTTGAGACCGGGCTCCAGACGCTCGAGACAGATCACGCTGACCGGGTCGGCCCCCAGACGCACCGCCGTCCGCGCCGCATCCAGAGCCACACTGCCTCCGCCGATGACCGCAACGGCGCCGGAGATCGCGCCGATATCCGGCGATCCGGCCCCGGCCGCCCGGCCGTTCCCCGAGGCCGACTTGGCCGCGCGCAGGAACTCCATGGCGCTGACTATCCCGCCGGCGTCGCTGCCCGGCACGGAAAGACCGACCGGTCTCGCCGCCCCGGTGGCGACCACCACCGCGCTCGTAGCCTTCCTTGCGAAGATCCATCGACCGTCACGTCGACACCCACCTGGACCCCGGTGCGGAAGCCGATCCCCATCTTCCGATAGAAGTCGATCTGCGCGTCGACAACCTCTTCGGGAAGCCGGAATGCCGGAACTAGCGCGTCCGGAGCAGACCGCCGGGTCTCTCGTCCTTCTCGAACACGGTCGCCTCGATAGCCGTCCAGGGCCAGGAAATAGGCTGCCGCCAAGCCCGGCCGGACCGGAGCCGAGCGACCGCCACCCGCGCCGCCAGACCGGCCAGGCCGGGCGCAGGCGGCCCGAGCCCGAGCAGATAGTCGCCGAGATACTGCTCGAGGGCGTTGATGTTGACGGCCTCGTCGATCCTGCGTGCGGGTGCACTCCGTCTCACAGGGATGAGGGCACAACCGTCCCGGTGATGGCCGGCATGGGATGGCACAGCCGCAGGATCTCCGCGGCCTCGTCGAGCATGCCCATCTCCAGCAGGTCGTGGTACTCCCTCTGCCGCACTCCCAGGGGGCAGGCCAGGCTGCAGGGCGAGCACTCCTGCGGTACTCGACCACGGTGTCGAGCCGGAAGACGTCCATGGGGCACGACTCCACGCAGGTTCCGCACCCGATGCACTTGTCGAGATCGATCTTCGAAACCGGCATCCTCTACGACCTCACGTCCTTCTTCGCCGACTCTTTCCGCCGCCGCAATCCCCACCCGCCGACCGGTGGCCGGGTGTTCGGTGGAGGCGGGTCCTTCATGCCGATGCGGAAGTACTCGCCGGTCGCCTTGCGTTTCCAGCCGATCCGCTGGTTGAGCGGCTGCTCCATCCTGATGGCCCCCGGCTTGGGGCAGTGCTCCACGCAGCAGGCGCAGAACCAGCACTCGTCCGGGTAGACGAGGATCGGCGGCCCGCCCTTCTCGGCGTTGGGCATGAGGACGTCGCTGCGGCACACGTCGACGCAGCGGTTGCAGCCGATGCAAAGCTCCGGGTCTACCACGATCGCCCGGCAGGGGGTGACGGGATTGGGCACCAGTCAGGCCTTCGCGTGCTGCGAGCGCGCCGACCGCCACCTGCCGCCCCGTGGTAGTCCATCGCCTGCCGCGCTGTCATTATCGCTTGTCATCTCGGCCTACCTCTACGGAGCGCTGTGAAGACGGTAGTTCTCGGCATAGTCGGCCGCGTACGGCTCCTCCAACCAGAAACCGAGCGGTAGTTCGCCCATCCGCACCGCTTCGCCATCCAGGCGCGTGGTGACGAACTTCTTCCACTCTGGCGGATCCACCTCCGGATAGTCGACCCGCCAGAAGTCGAGGTCCCTGCTGCTGGCCCGGCGGGCCAGCGAGGCGTGCATGATCATCTCCCCCACCGTCATCCGCACCATGACTTCGAGCGTGCGCCAGAGTTCGTGCGGGTTGCGGGCGACGCCCGCTCCGCCTCGCTCTCCCTGATGGACCGGAGCCACTCGAGACCCTGAAGCAAGCACCGTCTCGCTCTTGTCGCGGCCGCAGTAGTCCTGCATGACCCGGCACACGCCGGCCTGCAGTTCCTTCCAGCCGACGCCGTCGCCGCCGCGTGGAGCACCGGCGCGATAGACCCGCGCCTTCTCCGTCTCGACCTGTGTCCGGTCGGCACCGGCTCCGGGGCCGAGCGGACGTACTCCGCCATCTTGCGCCCCGCATACCGCCCGGTCGCAGCGGCGCTCACGTGACCCAGGTAGCCGGCGACCTGGTTGCCGGCCGCGTAGAGACCCTCCAGATTGGTCTTCATATCCCAGTCGACCACCAGGCCTCCGCCGCCGCCGAAAGCCGTCTCCCGCCACTGCGGCGCGGAGGCCCCAGGTCTCTTGACGTCCCACCACACCGGGTCCGTGCCCATCACCTCCGGGGAGTGGACGTTGGCCTGGAGCATGTCCTGGTCGGGGTCGAAACCGGCCTCGGTGTAGGTCTTGTAGATCGGGATGCGGGTCTTGCCCTCGTGGCACACCATGAGCCCGAAGATGGCCCGGCGCTCGTGCTCCGGCATGGAGGGCAGGTCGGCGTAGAGGGGAAGGACGAACTCGCCGCTCCTGATGCGTTCGGCCAGATCGGGGATCGAGGCGAGCCTGGCCCTTGCCGGGCTTGGGGTGGAACCGTTCCGACCACCGTCTTCAGCACGTTCCCGTCGCTGTCGACGTAGGGGATCTCCTTGCCGTTCGCGTCGACGATGGTGCAGCCGTACCAGGTGTTGGAGGAGTTGCCGGTTCCGTAGGCCGGGTAGCGGAAGCGGCCCGGAGCGTCTGCATGCTCCGCTCCATGAGCGTGAACTCCGCCCCCGCCTTCCAGGCGATGGCGCAGCCGTCGCCGGCGCAGTTGGGGTCGTCGTGCGCCGTGTGCGAAGCCCGGCCAGTTCGGTGTTGAAGACCCAGATGCGCAGCGGCTGGCCGGTGGTGAGCACGGTCGCCTTGGCCTTGCAGCACGTAGAACTCGCCCGTGCGCACGTTCAGCGCCGGTCGCCCCGACGACCCGGCCACCCGCCTTCCCGCCCTCGGTGAGCAGGCTGGTGGCCATCACCCGGTCGAGAATGGTGATGCCGAGACGCTTCATCTCCCGGTACAGGTACACCTTGACGTCCGCACCCTGCACCCGCAGGGTCGTGCGGGTGTCGTAGTCGTAGGCGAACAGGAGTCTGGTCTCCTCGTCCCGGAACTCGGCTCCGACGAACTCGTCGTCCTCGTCCCGTATGGCCATGCCCCACTGCTTCCATGTCGAGGGCGGCATCCCAGGATTCCTTGAAGGTGATGTACTGGATGTGCTTCATTGCCGTACGCGCCGGCCATGGGTCCGTGCCCGCCCGTCCGCGAGATCGCCTCGTCGGGGGTGATCTTGCGAGCAGGGGTTGGTGTAGGCCCCGCCCCAGTGATCCACGCCGGCGCCCCCGGAGCCGCTCCGGATCACGGCCCCCTTGTCGATGACCACCACGCTCGCGCCCCGCTTGGCGGCGCTGATGGCGGCATGGCAGCCGGCGATGCCGCCGCCGACGACCAGGACGTCGGCGGCGGCCTCCGTTTCGGCGCCGTAGCGGACCGGATAGGGCCAGGGCGTCGGACATCGGGCTACCTCGTCCTCGTACGTTCATCTCGCCTACTTCTCCTCGCCGTCGTCCTTCGCCATGTGCCCGAGCGGGATCTTGCAGGGCTTCGGCGACATCCTCAGACCTTCCGGATCGGGGTACTTGATCTGCTCCCGCGGGATGAAGGGGATGCTCTCTGCCGCTTTGTCGCCGAAGATGTCGGGCCTGCCCTCGGGGAACATCCGCGAGTAGGGCACGGGCAGCTTGTACAACCTGGCGGCGGTCCCGCCCATGATCAGGTTGATCTCGTCCTGGGTGAGCCAGTCCCCCACCCGGTCGACGGTCCGCAGGCCCCAGCCGTAGAAGTCGGGCTGGTAGGTCGGCACTGCCGGCCAGTCCTTGTAGCCGAACATCATGAGCGACATGGTGGTCCGGTACTCGAGGGCCTTGGGTTTGGGCCCATACTTCTCGACGTTCTGCCGGACGATGTGCTGGGGGACGTTCCCGTAGTCGTGGCCCCACATGAGATGGTCCGCCGTCACCCCGACTTCGAAGGCGACCTCGAACTGCTTCTCGCACCAGCCCCCGGTCTCCATGTAGACGTTGTCGAGTTCGGCGACCACCGTGTACATGTCCCGGATGGCGTCCAGACCGCGGGTCCACTCATCCTCCACGCAGCCGTGGGTCTGGACGATCTTCGCCTTGGGGTTCATCTCCGAGACCTTCGCCAGCAACTGCGTGAGGGTCCAGTCGCCGTCCCGGTTCCACACGAACTGGTCGTGGCAGAGGACGGGCACGTCGTACTTGACCCCCAACTCGCACAGAGCCGCCCATTCCTCCACCCGCTGCTCGAAGCTCACCTTGCCCTCGGCCCCCGGAAGCTGCAGGTTGCGCGCGCTGGAGCCCGGCGCGAACTCGCCGATGCCCACGAACCAGCCGGTCTTCAGAGCCTCCTCTACCTCCTGCAGGGCCGCCTTGAAGGTCCAGGGCGCTTTGCCCTGTACGGCGTTGAGGACGGTCCTCTGGTCGCTGCAGCAGGCCCGGAACCTGTTCGGGAAACCGCTTGACCAGCTTGGCCTGGGTCTCGTTGAGCGTCCCCGGGATGCTCGGCAGCAGGACCGCCATGTCGACGCCGTACCGGTCCATGTCGTACATGGTCAGGAAGCAGTTGTCGAACGGCTGCAGTTCGTCCTGCAGGCCGTTCCACTCCTCCCGCTCCACCTTCTCCCAACCGGCCTCGGTCGCCGGCTGATAGAGAGTCGTGATGTGGCAGTGGGTGTCGACGATGAACCGGGCGATAGACCCTCTCATCGGTCAGCCTCCATGATTGGCATGTGCAGCATTTGACCCAGATCTCGACCATCAAACCGCTACCTCCAGACCGTCCTCGGCGAAGACGACCTGGCCTTTGAACCCTCCGGCGACAAACGCCGCCTCCGTCCGCTCGATCAACTCCGCGTCCACGGGGAGCGGCCACAGATGGGTCAGCACCACCGTGCCGACTCCTGCCTCGGTCGCCACCCGCACGACGTCGGGCAGGGGCATGTGGTTGGGAGCAGCGGGGTCGCCGCGATAGGGGACCCGTACCTGGTACTCCGCCGGCAGCTCTGCAGAGAGACCTGCGAGGCGGAGGCGGCCTGGTCCCGTCGGCCCAAGGATTCGCGTCGATGACCAGGACGTCGGCACCGCTCGGACAAGCGCGATCAACCGGGGGTCGAAGGCCGTGTCTCCCGAGACGACCACGGACTTGCCTTCGACGTCGAAGCGGTAGGCAAGGTCGTACATGGAGTGGGTCATCTCGGCGGTCGTGACCCTCATCCCGTCGAGATCGAACACGTTCGAGCCCGGTGAGCTCGCGGACCTCGACCCCCTTGAACATCCCCTCCTCGTCGACTCCCGGCGGGCCGCCCACCAGCCAGCGGTAGACCAGGTCGTCGCGGAAGAAGGTGACCAGGAACCGATGGAGCTCCGCCACTCCCGGGGGTCCGATGAGATCCAGGTGCTTGCCGCCCTCGCCCCATCTCGTCGTGACCAGGTCGAAGTAATCGTTCACATGATCCTGATGCAGATGCGTGAATATCACCGCGGCGATGTCCCGATGCCGGTAGGACCCGTGGCGACCGCCCTTCGACGAAACTGAGCGAGGCGCCGTTGCCCGTGTCGAGCACGTAGTACTTGCCCTCGATACTGGACCACCGTGCAGGCGCTGGCCCGCTCTGGGTTCGAGCTCGGGCGACCCGCTGCCCATCGTGATCACGCTGAAGGGCCTCTCGTGAGGGATAGGCGGGAAGGGCATCTCCGCGGGCTCCGGGGAGCCGGACTGGACCTTTCGTGGATCCGAGGTCTGTGACCACTCCGGCAGACTCCTCTCGCTAGCGCTTGTGGGACCTAGCTCGAGCCCCGTGCTGTATCGTTAAGTGATACAGCAGTATCACTAAATGAGTAACACCACTCTCGCAAATCGGGAGTCGGCTTGTCAACAGCAGTGGGGTTATGACGAGTCTGTCCCGCAGCGAACATTACCCCGGAGGGACCTCCGCCTCTGCTACTCCATCTGCGGCAGATCTTCCAGTTCCTCGATAGTAAGCCGCCACGCCTCCCCCGCCCTCGCGTTCTGCGCCACCTGCTCGGGAGTCGTAGCCCCGGCGATCACCGACCCCACCCCGTCCTGGGCGGCCAGCCAACCGAAGGCAAGGTCGAGCAGAGAATGCCCGTCGCTCCTGATGCGAACCGCTTCAGTCGTTCGAGATAACGCAAAGGTCTCTGCGGACGCAAGAGCGCCGAAGCGAGGCGTCGTCGCCAGGCGTGAGCCCTCAGGGTACTGCCCGGGACGGTACTTACCCGTGAGGAGGCCTGACTCCAGCGGGAAGTAGGGGACGATCCCCATGCTGTTCCGGCGGGCTGCGGGGACGTGGTCCTCCTCGGCCTCCCGGAAGAGGAGGTTCCAGTGGATCTGCGAGGCCACGAAGACCGGCAGGTTGCTCGCCGCGGAGACCTCAGCCGCCTCGTCGATCTGGACGGCGCTGAAGTTGGAGCACGCGATGTGCACCACCTTTCCCGGCCGCGACCAGCTCGCCGAGCGCGGCCAGCGCTTCCTCGACCGGGGCCTCAGGGTCGGGACGGTGCTGGTAGTAGAGGTCGATACGATCGGTGGCCAGGCGTTTGAGGCTCGTCTCGCAACCATCGAGGATTCGCCGCCGCAACAGCGCCGCGACGGTAGGGCTCTTCGGGAGGCCGCGGCGCGAACTTCGTCGCGATCACCACCTCATCCCGCCTGGAGCCCAGCGCCTTGCCGAGGTGGACCTCCGACTGGCCTCCGCCGTAGCTCTCCGCCGTGTCGAAGTGCGTAATACCGGCGTCGAGGGCGGCACGGACCACCTCAGCCGCCTGGCGCTCGTCGATCCTCGAGCCGAAGTTGTTGCAGCCAAGGCCCACCACCGAAAGTCCAAGCCCACTGGCGCCTAGTTGTCTGGTTTCCATCGGTCCTCCTCCTCTTGACGCCGCGTCCACTCCCCTACGGGGTGTCGTGGCAGCGGCGGTTCTCGCGATCGGGCCGTGCAATGATGAGATCCATGAGACTTTCGAGGTCCACGTTACACCCCCACTTGCGGTGCTGCCCTAGACGCCAGCCTCCATCACCCCTGCGACGCACGGACCCGCCGCAACGTGACATTCCCGGGCGAACGCCTCGGGATACTTCTGCCGCAGTCCCTCGAGGTCGGTCTTCTCCACCTCCACCAGGAAGCCGGAGACCGCCATGCCCACCGTGTTCTTGGAGGTGCAGTTACGGGGCACGATGGTGTTGATCACGCCGCCTCGGTCGATCTCACCCGGCACTATCGGGTCGTACTTGGCTCCGTGGTCGATGCCCACCGCGCCGGCCATGATGCGCTGGGTGACGTAGGCGCCGGCCAGCACCGTTCCCCGCTCGTTGAAGATGCTGACCACATCGCCGTGTGTGATGCCCCGCGCTTCGGCGTCGGCTGGGTTCATCCACAAGGGGTGGTACTGGTATCCATCGGGGCCCCGCACCTTGCAGGTCTCGATCTCCCTGAACCAGGTGACGTCGTCGTGCTGGGAGTGCACGCCCCAACGAGGGTGGTTGCTCATGACCAGAAGCGGATACTTCTTGCTGCGCTCGGTCCCGATGGTCTCCTGGTGGGACTCACCCTTCCGGGATCCAATGAGGCACCGAAGGCCGCTCGGAATCGTCGGGGAAGTGCTCGGCCAGTCCGGTGGAATAGAACTCCAGCTTGCCGGTCGGGGTCGAGAGCGGGTGCTTCTCCGGATCCTCGTAAAACTCGATGAGGCCGGCGGGGATCTTCTCCCAACCTGGATATGGCGAGATGACGTAGTACCCCTTGTCGTTCAGCTCTTCCCAACTGATCTTGTCCGCGGAGCCGGAAGTCTCGTAGCCCAGCTTGATGATCTCGGGGACGCTCAGTCCCCCTGTGTACTCCTCCAGGATTCCTAGTCGCTCGGCGATCTTGCAGACGATCTCGTAGTCGCTGAAGGACTCGCCCAACGGTTCGATACACCGGGGTTGGGGGAACAGGAGGTCCATCTGCCCGCTGAAAACATCGCTTCCGATATCGTCCTCCTCCAGCTTGGTGTTGACGGGCAGGATGACGTCGGCGAACAGGGCGTCGTTCTCGATCCAGGGGTGCTGGCAGAAGATAAACTCGATCGCTCGTCGCCCGATAGCCCGGATGAAGTTGTTGCCGTCGTTCCAGCAGGTGATCCAGGAGGGGGAGTCGGTCCAGATCATGTGGATCTTGGAGGCTCCGTCGGCCGGATACTTGTACTGGACGAACTGATCCTCCCGCTCGCTCCGCATGCCGTAGCGGTTGCCGTACCAGGTGCCCTCGCCCTCGAGGATAAGCTGAGGCACCAAGGTCTTGGGGATGCAGGAGTCGCGGCCGAACTCTGGCGGGCCGTCTCCGCGATAGGCGGCATCCGAGATCAGGGAGATCGACGGCTTGGGCGCCGCCTGGTTCTCCGGGTCGCGGCCCAAGCGCCCATTCGATCATCTTGGCCTGGTTGCAGCCCGGCTTGCCTAGCCCCTGCATGGCGAGGCAGAGCACCTGCAGCCGGGCCGGTTCGGTCGAATAGGGGCCGCGGATGGCCGGGCCACCGTTGCCGATGACCACGGTTGTGCGTTTGGAGGCCCATTCGTCAGCCAGCGCTTTGATGACCCGGGCGGGGATGCCTGTGATGGGCGCTGCCCACTCCGGCGACTTGGGTATCCCGTCCTCCTCGCCTCTGACGTAGGCCTCGAACTTGTCCACGCCGTACGCGTGGGTCTCGAGGTAGGCCTTGTCGTAAGTGCCTCGCGTGAACCACCGATGGGCGATGGCGAGATAGAGCGCCGCGTCGGTGTTGGGCAATATGGGGATCCACCTGTCGGCGTGGACGGCGGCGGCGTAGTTGAGGTCGGGGGCGATGTAGATCTGTTTGATGCCCAGCTCCGTCCACCAGTAGCTCAGGCGGCTGGGGAGCTGGCCTCCCCAGCCCCAGGTGGTGGTCTCCTGGTCGCAGCCCCAGAACAGCAGCAGTTCGGCGTTCTTGGCGATGTCGTACAGCAGGTTCTTCTGGGGCGTCTGCTGACCGAGCGACTCGCAGCCCCACACGTGCTTGGCACCCCACCACCAGCCTTCCCAGCTGTCGGCGTTGCGGACCTGGTGGGTGAAGCCACCGAAGAGGCGAAGCAGTTTGCGCCCGCAGCCGTGGGGGCCATGCACCACCTTGTTCTCGCCGTGCTGGTCGTTCTGGTAGAGAATGGCCGTGGGGCCGTAGGTCTCCTTGATGCGGAGCATCTCGCCGGTGATGATGTCGAGAGCCTCGTCCCAGCTGATGCGCACGTACTTGCTGACCCCTCGGTTCTGGATGTTGCGGCCACCTGGACCGGTGGAGCCCGGAGCCCCGGCCGGGTCGAAATCCACGCGTTTCATGGGGTAGCGGATGCGGGCCGGCGAGAACACCCGTCTTCTTGTACGCGATGCTGAGTGGAGGCGGCAGAGTCTTGTCCCCGGGCTCGAACGTCTTGCCCCGGGCGTGCATCACCCAGGGCTTGACCTCCTCCTTGGTGTACTTGTCGTAGAAGCGCGCGGGGCGGATGCGAAGCACCTTGCCGTCCTTCACGTCCACCATGCAGGCGTTGGCCGCCCCAACTGGCGCCCAGAAAGCTCATGTCGCGGACGACGGTCCTCTCTCCGGATCCTCGTGCCCCATCGTCTATCAGCTCTCCCACAACCGTCTCCCTTCCGCGCCCGTTGTCCTGCCCCCGTACCTACCAGCTCGTCACCCCACCATCTACAAACAGCGTGTGTCCGGTGAAGAAGTCCGAAGCGCCCGAGGCAAGGAACAGACACAGGCCCACGAAGTCACTTGGCTCCCTCAGCCGACCGAGGGGGATTCGGGAGAGCACCCCGCTCCCCGACCGGATGACCGTAGCCGTCGGCCAGATTACGGGTGCTTGTGCTCGATCGATCATCGCACTTGTCTGCTCTCATGGACTCTTTGTTGACAGCATGTGCGGCGAGTACATCCGGCCGCCCTCGCGCGGAGCCTGCACAAGCTCTCGTTAGGCGCCCCCTGTCCGCACCAACCGGACATAGTTGTAGATGCGGATGGCGTCGCCCTGGGGGCCGCGCCCATACGGGAACTGGGAGGGATCGCCCACTTTGGGGTCGGAACGCTGCGCCCCGGCTCCGTGCACGTCCATCCACTTGCCGCCCTCAACCTTCGTCCCCACTGGCGGCCCGCCTGCCGCGCCGGCCGGCCCGCCGGCCCCAGCGTCGGTCGGCATTATGCCGGGAGCCATGTAGCCCATGGCCCGGCCGAAGGCCAGATAGTCCGCCGTGTCCGCCGCGCCCGCCCGAGCCCACATGGGTGGTGGTGGTCCAGTAGCAGGGGAAGTCCGGCTGCCCCGCCTCGTTCGTGATCCGCGTGCAGGAGAACAGCGGGTCGATGGCCGCGGACTGAGTGGTGTCGGGCGAACGCGTGTAGTCGATGATGCTCTGCAGTTCCTTGACTCCCGGCACGCGCCAGTCGTTGTGGCCCAGGTGGTTCTGAGCGTTCATCTCCTGCGCCCAGGCCAGCGCCTGCTTCCAGTCGAGGCCCTTTCCGCTATCGGCCTGCGGCCCACATGAGCCCGGTGGCCTTGTCGGTGATGGTGCCGTCGCCGTTGTCGGCGAGGTCGTTCTTGCCGTACTGGGGATTGCCGCGCACGCACTGGACGACGAACTTCTTGACGCTGCCATTGGGCATGTGGAGGCCGTAGCCCTTGATCCGCCCATCCGCGAAGTTGACCCCGAACAGGGTGTCGTCGCCGTTCATCGTCTTGGAGACGTACAGGGTGCTCGAGGCGTACTGCGAGTCGATGATCCGCTCTCCCTCCGCCGGATTGCCGTAGGCAAAGGCGAAGTAGTCCGTGTCGAGGAAGGGGACCTCTCCGCGTCGGCGTCGGGCGCCATCGGATTGGGGTCGGTGCCTACGAACAGGATGAGCGAGTACACCTCCTTGATGCGTCGGCAAGCGCCAGTCGTCGTAGCCGGCGAACTTCGTGGCGTTCAGGGTTGCCGGATAGGTCTGGACCTCTTCCCAGGTCATCTTGTCGGCCACGTTGATCACTCCGTCGCCGTTGGTGTCGGGCGACTGCTGCCACACAAGGCCGGTGACGTTGTCGGTGACGGTCAGACCGTCGGCGCTCTTGGTGTAGCTGGGCTGGTTGCCCTTGTGCTGAGCATCCTGCCCATAGAAGTCCGCGCCGGGAGCCGGTGCGGCGATCTCGCCCGACGGCGTCGTAGCAAAGCGTCTGACCCGAGTCCACGATGGGGTACGGGAGAGCCGGGGCCGAAGGCCGGGCCGTACTGCCGGCCTCCGTATTGCTGCTTACTCCGGTCGTCCCCGTGGTCTGGGGTTGCACCTGTTCACCTCCACATGAAGCGTTTGCCAGTCACGGCCGCGGTCGCTATCGCGACCGCGGCCAGGAATGCGATGCGCACAGCCTGGCCGCTACCCCTCACAGCGCGACCTCCAATCCGTCGACGCCGAAGGTCACCTGCCCGTGGAACCCTCCCGCCCGCAACATGGCGCCGACCGACTCCTCGTCGACCCTGCCGGCGCGGAGATGTGTCAGCACCAGATGCTTCACGTCCGCGGTCGAGGCCATCCGAGCGATCTCCTCCATTGTGGCGTGGGGACGGACCGGGAAATCGCCGCCGTACCTCCCGGCCGGCCGGTACTCGGGCGCCAGAGCCTCTACCGGAGCCATCTTGTACGCCGGTCGCCCGGCCCAGCGCTCGTCGCCGTCCATCACCAGCATGTCGGCGCCCCTGGCCAGATCGACCAGGCGCTCGTCGAACGAGGTGTCGCCCGAGACGACCACCGACTTGCCCGACCCTTCGAAGCGGTACCCGAGGTTGTACATCGTGTGGGTGAGCTCGGCCGTCGTCACCGCAACTCCCCCAGCTCGAACTGCTGGGCCCCGGTGATCTCCTTGATCGTCGACCCCGTCGAACATGCCTGTACCGGTCAGGCCTCTCGGCATTTCCCGCAGCCAGCGGTAGCAGAGGTCGTCCTTGAAGAAGGTGGTGAGGAACTCGTGGAGAGCCGCCGCCCCGGGAGGCCCGACCACCGTCACTTCCTTGCCGCCGGTAAGCCAGCGGTTGGTCATGAAGTCGAAGTAGTCGTTCGTGTGATCCTGGTGGAAGTGGGTGAAGCAGAGGGCGACGATCTCCCGGAAGGGAAAGGTCCCTTGCGCCCCTCTCAGCATGCTGTTCTGGGCGCCGTTACCCATGTCCACGACGTAGTACTTGCCCCGATACTGGAGCATCGTGCACGGGCTCGCCCTCTCCAGACTCGGATGCGGGTTGCCGGTGCCGACGGTGATGACGCTGAAGTCGGCGTCGTGGGGGTACGGCGGGATGGGAGGGGGCGGCCCTGTAGGCAGCCCGGAAGCCGGACCGGGAGGTGCCCCGAAAGCCGGCAGACCGCCCATGCGCCCGTTACTCCCCGTCACGTCAGAACGTCCGAGGTCTCCTTGCACTTCCATGGGCGAATCTCCTCACTCCGGTCGCGGAGTCTCGTAGAGCGACATGCATGTCTCACCGCACCGCCGCGATTCTGCTGATGTGCGTGATCAACCTATGCGGCCCGCCGACTAGATGTCGTGCCGCGACGGCCGGGGCACGCCCAGCGTCCGCACGGCCCGCACGTAGTTGTAGATCCTGATCGTGTCCTTCTGCGGCCCGCCGCCTTCGCGATAGCACGCCGGGTCGCCTACCATGGGGTCGGAGCGCATAGCGCCGGCTCCGTGCACGTCGTACTCGTCTTCGGGTCGCGCCGACGTCTTGCCGGTCGCCTTACCGAAGGCCACGTATACCGCCTGTCCCGGCATGTCGACGAAGGGCGTGCTGCTCCAGAACCAGCCCCTGGGATCGCTCATGTGGAAGATGGGGTTGATCGCAGGGATGAAGTCGTAGTCGACGATGCTGTGGAGCTCCTTCTGGTCGGGCAGGCGCCAGTCCCGGTAGCCCGCCAACTCCAGATGCTCGCAGTAGTCGAGGGCTTCCTGCCAGTCCCGGCCCTTGCCGTCATCGGTCTTCTGCCACATCAGCCCCGTGGCCCGGTCGCTGATAGTGCCGTCGCCGTTGTCTTCGAAGTCGTTGATCCCGTAGACCGGGTCCCCTGACGCAGCGGATACACCAGGTCTGGAGACCGTTGTAGGGATGGTTCTCCTTCGGGTAACTCTTGATGCGTCCGTCGGTGAAGTTGTAGCCGAAGAAGGTCGGGGCGATGTGCATCGTTCCCGGCTCGATCTTCTTCTCGCCGAAGTCCACCCACCAATCGGAGAACAGGACGGATTTTGAGATATACGAGGTGGTGGTGATCAGCTGGGAGTCGATGAATCGGTAGCCATCGATGTTCGCCGGCCCGTAGGTGAGATCGAAGTACCGCTCATCGAAGTAGGCCCTGCGCGGACGCATCGTGCCGTTGGCGTCTACGAGGGAGATGAGCTCCTTGATGCTCGGGCACCCGCCAGTCGGTGTAGCCGCCGAGGCGCAGCCTCGCGGCGTAGTCCTCGGCCTCATACCAGGTGATGCGGCCGTCGAGTGAGTCCGGCTTGGCGTCCGTGGTCTTCTGCCACATCAAGCCGGTGTTGAGATCGGAGACGGTGCCATCCGCGTTGTCCTGATAGGCCGGCTCCAGCCGCGGATACTGGGCGTCCTGCCCGTAGAAGGGCTCACCCGGCTCCGGGCGGGGAATCTCGCCCCGGGGACCGAAGAAACGCTTCATGTTCGTACCGACGATCGGATAGCTCAGCTTCTCCATATCTCTCACCCCCACCCCAGCAGGACCGGCTTGGGCCAGCCCGGCTTGAGGTAGATCGCCTTTTCCGGGCATTCCAGGCACTGGCCGCACAGCATGCAGTCCTTCTGGTAGCGGATCTCAGCCTTGCGAGCCTCCCGATCCATCCGAATGACGTCCATGGGGCAGTTGCGCACGCAGATGCCGCAGCCGTTGCAGAGCGCGGGGTCTATCACTTCGATGGCCATGGCGTCACCTCCCTTCCCCGCCGTTGGTTGCCGCGGCGCCCCCGGGCGACTCGTTGGGCAGCCGCATCGGGTAGCGCTCTTCGTACGACTTGGCAGCATCGGGTCGCCATTCGGCCGGTATCGGCTCTTTGAAGGCCTTCATCACGCCGTCTTCTTCTTTCAGTCGCACCCACGCCAACCACTCGGCGTCGTTCCGGCCGGGATAGTCTTCTCGATAGTGAGTGCCCCGGCTTTCGGTCCGGAAGAGCGAGGAGCGGAGCTTCATCTCCGCACTGGTGACCATGTTCTTGGTCTCGTGCGCGAGACGCAGCTCGTGATCGTCGCGGGCGTAGAGCTTGGGCACGATGTGGTCGCGCAGGTATTCGACGGTGCTGAGGGCGTTCCGCAATCGGTCGCCGTGCTTGATGTAGAGGACGAAGTAGGGAGCAAGCGTGTTCTGCAGTACCTGGGTGACCCAATGGGGGGTGAAGCCGCCCTTCCTCTCGAGAGGGCCGAGCAGGCGCCCGGTAGCAGCAGCCACGATCCGCTGGTCGAGTCCATCTCGCGCCGTCGGCGGCGACCGCAGCCGATCGCTTGGCCTCCTTGGCCGCCCCCAGGCCTGCGCGCGCGCCGGTGGCAGCCGCGTGCATGGTGGCGAAGCCGAACCCCGAGTACGCGGCGCCGATGAAGCACGTGCCGCAACTGTCACCCGCGGCGAACAGGCCCGGCACATTGGTGGCACAGTCGTCGTCGACAGGGACTATCCCGCCGGTGGCGTGGCCGAGCATGGAGCCGTGCGCACCGGGTCCGCTGACCGGCCGCATCCCGCGCCGGCCAAGATCGGCGATCAGAGGGGCGCGGCCCTCGTGAGCCTCGTACTCGGCGTCTAACCAGCCGTGCCAGGCCATGCCTCGTGCAGGCACCAGGTTCCCTTCGGCGTTGTAGAGCTTCGGGGCCTGGTACATCCCGGGCAGTGCGGCCGAGCCTCCGGACGAGAAGAACAGGTACATGGGCGGCCACGCGGGCTGTTCGGGATCGGTGGAATGGGGAGCGACAAACTCCTTGCTGGTGATCACCGCCCCCACCCGGTAGGCCATCACATGCCCATCGGCGGTCATCTCGTGGGTCGGGTAACCGATGGGCCGGAAGCCACCGCCGCCCGCGCACATGGCCACGGCCTTGGCCTTGATCACCTGGGGTTCGTTCCCCTCGATGGAGAAGCCGATCGCACCCACCACACGACCGTCCTGCTTCAGCAATTCGGTGACCATGAACCTGTCCTTGAGCTTCACGCCGCTGCGGATCACGTGCTTCCTCAGGATCTCGGGGAAGCCCGGCAGCCAGTGGACCACCTCGCTCACGATGGGCGGGAACTTGTCCTTGTCCGGAAGCTCGATGTTCTTGTACGGGTGGGGCAGGCGCACGAACTCGCCGTCTTTCTCCAGGAACTGGACGCCCCAGGAGCGGAGGTCCGCGAAGCGCTCCCGGGAGTCACGGAATACGAGCTCGTTCCAGTGCCGGTCGTTCATATATTCGCCGACGACGTTCACCTGCGTCAGCCACTGGTCGAGATCGTGACCCCAATCCGGGTCGAACACCGCCGTGTCACCGGCGTACGGTGTCTCGCCGGAGCGGCTCACGTAGCCTTTGTCCACCATGAGCACGTTCAGTCCCTGCTCGCGGGCCTTGACGGCAGCGAAGCAGCCCGCCATCCCTCCACCGATCACGAGCACGTCACATTCGATCAAGGTAGCCACCTCCTATCCCCAGCTCGTGATGAGCGGAGTGGTCTTGTAGGGAGTCACGGTTATCGCGTCGACCGGGCAATCCAGCGCGCACTGCTCGCAGTTCATGCAGTCTTCGCCGTACCGGATCACCGCCTTGTCGTTCTGCTCATCCATCCGGATCACGTCCATGGGACAACTGTTCACACAATCGCCGCAGCCGATGCAGGCTTCCTCGTCTATCTTCTCTATCGCCATACGCTCCCTCACACGACGGCGGTCAGGCCGCCGTCCACGAAGAGGATCTGTCCGGTCACGTAGTCCGATGCGGCCGACGCGAAGAAGAGCACCGGGCCGACGAGGTCGTCGGGCTGGGCCCAGCGGCCCAGGGGGATCCGTTCGACCAGGTGGGCCGCCGCCTTCGGGTCGGCGAGGATAGACGTGGTGAACTCTGTCTCCACAACAGTGGGGGCGATAGCGTTGACGTATACGTGGTGGGGTGCCCACTCGACCGCAAGGGCTCGCGTCAACGAGTCGACGGCTCCCTTGCTTGCGCAGTAGTCGACCATCCCCCCTCGCGTGCCGTACCTGGCTCTGACCGAGGAGATGTTGACGATTTTGCCGCCCCCCCGGCGTATCATCTCGCCGCCGAAGACCCTGCAGCAGATGAAGGTGCCGACAGTGTTCACCTCCAGGGTCTCGCGCAACTTGTCGACAGCGAGCGATTCGGTCGGAGTGCGCGCGGCGACGCCCGCTGCGTTTATGAGGATGTCGACTCCGCCCCAAGAATCGCTGAGCACCCGAGCCAGCGCAGTCACAGATGCCTCGTCGGTCACGTCGATCTCTTGCACCTGCGATCGGCAGCCGAAAGCCCGTACCCTCGCCGCTGCCGCTTCCGCACTCTGGAGGTTTCTGTCGGCTACTGCCACCTCCGCTCCATGCTTCGCCAGCCCTGCCGCCAGAGCGCTGCCGATCCCTCCGGCCCCTATGACCAGCGCTCTCTTACCTGTTAGGTCCAGGAGGTTCATGCTTGCCCGCTTTCGTGCGCCGTGGCCCGATCCGCCACCCGGCCGGCCGCCTTCGAAGCCGCACTCTCCCCCGGCACTCGGTTCGGGTAGCGCTCCTCGTACGGCAGCGTGGGATCGGGGTGCCATTCGGCCGGGATGGGGCGTTTGAGGAGCTCCATGGCGCCATCCGCCCCCTTCCTCAACACCACCCAGGCGAGCCACTCTTCGTCGTCGCGCAGCGGGATAGTCCTCGCGGTAGTGGCAGCCTCTGGTCTCGGTGCGAAAAAGCGAGGCCCGGAGACGCATCTCTGCGTTCAGGACCATATTGCGGGTTTCGTGAACGAGTCGCAGTTCGTGCTGGTCGCCGGCGTACAGCAGAGGGACTAGATGATCTCGGAAGAACTCGACGTTGGTGAGCGCGGCCTGCAGTCGGTCACCGCGTTTCACCTGCATGACGTAGTAGGGGACCATGGTGTTTTGGAGCATCTGGGTGACCCAGCGTGGGCCGAAACCGCCGGGACGCCCCAAGGGCGCCATGATGTCGTTCGCCACCGCTCCGACGTCAGGGTCATCATGCGCAGCACCTCCTGGGCCCTGCGCGTAGGCCGCCGCCGAGGCTCCGGCGTGGGCTCCCGTGACCGAACAACCCAGGACCGACTGCCCGATGGCGCCATAGGTGGCCCCGGACTGCATCGTCCCCAGGCTGTCGCCGGCAGCGTAGAGGCCGGGCACGTTGCAGGAGCAATCGGTGCCGGCAGGCCAGACGCCTTCAGCCTTGTGAACAGACATGCCGCTGGCGGCTCCGCCAACGACCGGCGTAGCGAACTCCGTCGTCCCGCTCGAAGTAGATGGGCGCGTGCCCCTTGTGTGCTTCGAAGTCCAGGTTCAAGATACAGCCCCCGAGTAACCGGGGGGCGGTTTCCTTCAGCATCGACTGGTGTCCCCCGAGGAGGCCGACCCCCCTCGGGGCCCCGGCCGAAGCGGCCGAAACTCGAGGAGGCAGCCCAATCGGCTCGGCCCGAGTGCGGGTCCACGAACTCTTTTCCGGTGATCTCGGCTCCAACGCGATAGGCCATGCAGTCAGCGTCGGAGGTCAGGTTGTTGATAGGCCAGCGGGTCGGTCGGAAACCCCCGGCTCCCGCGGCCAACACGACCGCCCCGGCCCGGAAGGCCACCAGTCCCTGGGAGTCCATCGGGATCCCTACCCCACCCACGACCCGGCCGCCGCCGACGAGCAACTCAGCGACCATAGTGCGATCGACGATGGTAGCTCCTCGCTTCAGCACCTCCCGCCTCAGTATCATGGAGGGCTCCCGCACGGCCATCATCACCGCTTTGCAGGGGCCGATGGGCATCCCTCCCCGTGGAGGCTCCTGGTCCGGCCGGGCGGTGCCGTCCGGGCCGAACTTCACGCCCCAGGAGAGTAGCTCGGAGTAGCGCTCGAAGGATTCTCTCAAGCAGAGTTCGGTCCAGGTGCGGTTGTTGACGTACTCGCCCACGCTGTCGATCTGCCGCATCCAGGCATCCAGGTCATCCCCCCACTGCGGGTTGAAGACACAGTAGCTGCCGGCAAAGGGGGTCTGCCCCGATTTGCCGACGTAGCCTTTGTCCACGAGGATCACCGAGACGCCGGTCTCCCGCGCTTTGATAGCCGCGGTACACCCGGCGAGACCGCCTCCTACGACGAGAACGTCCGCTTCGAGCAGGTTTCGCGGCTCTGACGCTCCCTTTCCCACGCTTCCTCCACGCTCCTCACGTCTGTATCTATCTGAACGACCGGCCTGCGGCCTGGACGAGAGACCATCTCCGCAGAGGCCGCAGGCCGGCGACGTACATAGCCGCGACGGGCCCGGCGACAGCGAAGCTGTCGCCGGGCGTCATCACGATGTGCGACTGCCTGCTCGGGTTACTGGACGAGCCAGGCCTCGTTGAACCACGGCGTCGGAGTGTTACCCAGGTGCCACTCCATGTTCTTCAGTCTCGGTCCGGTCACGGAGATGAAGGCCGCCATGGTGATCGGGACGACCTGGGCGTCGTCATAGGCGATCTTCTCCATCTGTGCGATATCTGGGTTCGCATCGACGATGTTCTCGTAGGTCTGCGCCTTGTCCATGAGGGTGTAGAACTCCGCCGGTGGTGAGAAGGCCGGGAAGTAGATAGTCCCCTTACCGTACATCTCGATCGCCCCTTGCAGAACGTTCGGAGCCCCACCGCGCAGCCCCTGGAAGATGATGTCGTTGCCCTGCGGCACTTTGGTGCTGATCGCGGAGAACGCCGCTGTGGTCATGCCGTTCATGCGTGGCGTTGATCCCCACGGCGGCAAGGTTCGCCTTGACCGCGTCCGGCAGGTTCGGGTCGGTCCTGACCGTGTCGTAGCTGATGGTGCATTCCACCGTGGGATGACCGGCTTCGGCCATCAGAGCCTTGGCTCCCTCCACGTTGTACGTGCGAGGAGTAGTCCCCGGATCAACGACGTCCTGCACGCTGTGGATCACGGCGTAGACGGGGGGAGTGAAGCCCAACCCCACCGATTTGGAGATGCCTTCCTTGTCGATGGCATGTTCCAACGCCTTGCGCATGCGGATGTCACTCCATACGGAAGCCGGGTCCGTGGTGTTCATCTCCATCATCAGGACCGGTCCGCCGAAGTTCTCAAGAGTGAAGTTCTTGTCGTTCTGCAGTTGCTGAGCGCCGACGAGGCTCACCTGGTCGGTGCCGTCGATCTGTCCGGCCTGCAGGGCCATCGTCATGGTGTTGGGGTCGCCGAAGATCTGGATCTCGATCCCGTCCATATAAGGTAGCTGCCGACCCTGGGCGTCCTTCCCCCAGTAGTTCGGGTTCTTCTCGAGCACCAGCTCCTGGTCGGGGGTGAAGGACTTGAGCATGAAGGCACCCGTGCCCACCGGATTGGTGTCCATCCATTCCGCACCGTTCTTCTCGAAAGCGGTCGGAGAGAACACCGCCCAGGACTTACGGCCGATGAAGGTCAGCACCTGGTTGGTCCACTCCTTGAGGTTGACCTTGACGGTGTAGTCGTCCACCACTTCGATCGACTTCACGAAAGCGAAGTCCGGCGGAGGACCTGGAGGACCACCGGCAGGCGGGCCACCGGCGGGCGGGCCACCGGCCGCGGTGGTCGGGGGAGCACCGGCCGTCGTCGTGGTCTCGCCGGCGGGAGCGGCGGCGGGGAGGTTGAGATCCCAGCAAAACTTGGCTGCCGCGGCGTTGAAATCAGTCCCGTCGTGGAACTTCACACCCTTGCGCAGGTGGAAGATATAGGCCGATTTGTCGGGAGTCAGTTCCCAGCTCTCTGCGAGCTGCGGGGTGAACACCCCGGCCTCGTCGGTGGGATTGAACATCATTTCGAGGAACAGACCCTCGAAGAACTGGTCCGGCCCGAAGACGCGTCCGGGGAAGCCGAACTTGGCAGGGTGCGATACGGTGCCGGTCTTCACTATGCCGCCCATGACCGGCTCGCCGGCGGCCGTCGTCGTTTCGGTGCCGCCGGCCGTTGTGGCCGGCCCGGCGGTCGTCTCGGTGCCGCCGGCTGTAGTCGTCGTCGTGGTCTCGTCGCCGCAGCCGGCGGCCATCACCAGGCCGACGACCAGCGCCGCCACGAGGACCAACCAGATAGTTTTGCGCATTGTTTCCCTCCTCTTGTATTGCCCTTCCCCGTCCGGCCCGACGGCCGCGGGGCCTCGATAGTCGATACTCGCTGGCTCGTGCGCTTTGGCCCCCTCCTTCCCTGCTCAGTCGCTAAGCGAGTAGACAGGAAACGTAGTGACCTTCAGCCACTTCTCGGAGCTGAGGCACCTGCGTCTTGCAGGCCGGATCGCAGTGAGGGCAGCGCGGGATGGAACGTGCAGCCCTCGGGCGGGTTCAAGGGACTGGGCACCTCGCCCTCGAGGACGGAGTAGGCCCGCGTCTCTTCCACGAACGGGTCGGGGATCGGCACCGCGGCGAGCAGAGCCTGCGTGTAGGGATGGCGCGGAGAGTCGTAGAGCATTCGTGACTCGGTCAGCTCCACGATCCTCCCCAGATACATCACCGCCACCCGGTCGCTCACGTGCCTGACGACCGAGAGGTCATGGGCGATGAAGATGTAGGCGAGGCCGCCCAGACCTTCCTGCAGGTCTTCCAGCAGGTTCATGATCTGGGCCTGCATGGATACGTCCAACGCCGACACCGGCTCGTCGCAGATGATGAGAGAGGGGTCACAGGCCAGCGCGCGCGCGATGCCGATCCGCTGGCGCTGGCCGCCGGAGAACTCGTGAGGCACGCGGTCGATCATCGAAGGATCGAGCCCGACCAGCTGGAACAGCTGCTCGACCTTCTCGCTGCGCGCACGCCGGTTCTCGATCAGATGGTGGATCTTGAGCGGCTCTCCCACGATCGAGCCCGCGCTCTTCCTGGGATCCAGGGATCCGCTCGGGTCCTGGAAGATGAGGCTCATGCGGCGACGGACGGGCCGCAATGCCCGCTCGCCCAGGCGAGAGATGTCCTGACCTTCGAACCAGACGGAGCCAGAGGTCGGCTTGTACAGGCGGATGACCGTCCGGCCGATCGTGGTCTTGCCGCATCCGGATTCCCCGACCAGCCCCAGGGTCTCGCCCCTCTTCACGGTGAGGCTCACCCCGTCCACCGCTTTCACCGTGCCCACCTTGCGCCTCCACACGCCGCGGGTGATCGGGAAGTGCGACCGCCAGGTCGACGAGGCGAAGTACCTCTTGGGCGATCAGGAGAGGGCTGGTTCAAGGTCCCGGTCCTCCAGGTTGACGTAGCAGCGGATGCGGTGGCCATCGCCCACCGAGGTGAGTTCCGGCCAGGGGTCGGTCCGGCAATGCTCGATGCTGTAGGGGCACCGCGGCAAGAAGGCGCACGTCCCCGGCATGTCGATGAGATTGGGCGGCATGCCCTCGATGGGCACCAGACGGCTCCCCTGGACCTCGTCCAGCCGGGGCACGGACTTGAGCAGCCCCAGCGTGTAGGGATGGCGGGGACGGCCGAAGATGTCCTTGGTGGTCCCTTCTTCGACCACCCGTCCCGCATACATCACGTAGATGCGCTGCGACGTACCTCGCGACCACTCCCAGGTTGTGGGTGACGATGACGAGCGAGGCCCCGAACTGCCGCACCAGGTTCTTCATGAGCTCGAGCATCTGAGCCTGGGTGGTGACGTCGAGGGCGGTGGTGGGCTCGTCGGCGATGAGGATGCGGGGACTGCAGGAGAGGCCCATGGCGATCATCACCCGCTGGCACATCCCGCCCGAGAACTGATGCGGGTAGTCCTTCACCCGCCGTTCGGCTCCCGGGATGCCCACCATCTTGAGCAGTCCGGCCGCGCGCTCATCGGGGGACTGGCCTCCCAGGCCGCAGTGCAGCTTGACCGCTTCCACCAATTGGTCGCCGATGGTCAGCGACCGGGTTGAGCGAGGTCATGGGCTCCTGGAAGATCATCGCGATCTGCCCGCCTCGCACGGCCCGCATCTCCGGGCTGTTGCGCTTGTAGCGCAGGAGGTCCTTGCCCTCGAAGATCACCTCGCCCCCGCTGATGAAGCCGGGCGGGCTCTGCAGGAGCTGCATGACCGCCAACTGGCTGGCGGATTTGCCGCAGCCCGACTCGCCCACGATGCCGACGATCTCGTTCTCGAACAGCTGGTAGGAGAGGCCGTCCACGGCGTGCACGACGCCTATGGGCGTGCGAAACTCCACCCGCAGATCGCGGACGTCGAGGAGCGGTGTCTTGTCCCGGGGCGCTCACATCGTCCCCCGCAGCCGCGGGTCGAGCACGTCCCGCAGTCCGTCGCCCACCATGTTGAAAGCGAAGACGACCAGCATGATGCAGACCCCGGGCGCCACCGACATGATGGGGTTGGTGAGCAGATAGGGAAAGCCGGCGGTCACCATGGCGCCCCACGCCGCTCCCGGAGGAGTGATACCGATGCCGAGGTAGCTGAGGCCGGCTTCGCCCAGGATGGCGCTCCCGATCATCATGGTGCCGAAGACGAGCACGGCCGGATAGGCATTCGGCATGACATGGCCGAAGACCGTTCGCGAGCGGGTCGCGCCCATGCTGCGCAGCGAGGCCACGTAGTCCCTCTCTTTGATGGTGAGCGTCTGCGCGTACATCAGGCGGGCGAAGGGCGGGATCATGCTGATGGAGATGGCGATGACCACGTTCTTCAAACCGCCGCCAAGCACGGCGGCCAAGGTAAGGGCAAGAAGCAACATGGGTATCGCCATGAGGGTGTCGATCACCCGCATGATGACGGTCTGGACCGCGCCGCCGAGAAAGCCGGCTATCGTCCCCAGAAGGCCGCCCAGCACCACGGCGGCCGCGACGGCGCTCAGCCCGACGACGAGCGAGGTGCGGGAGCCGTATATCAGGCGGCTGAGAGTATCCCGGCCGATGGCATCGGTACCCAGCCAGTGCTCGGCCGATGGTGGCGCGAGGGAGTTCTGCATGTCTGGCTCGTAGGGATCGTAGGGCGCGAGGAGCGGGGCAAAGATCGCCACCAGCACCATGATGATGATCACCACAGCGCCGAACATGAAGAGGCCCCGGTGGAGGAGAAGACGCACCGCCAGCCGGCCGGTGCTCATCCGCCGCGCAGGGACAGCAGCGGCCCCGGGAGCTGTCGCCGCCCCGGCTCTCAACGGACCCTCACTCGCGGATCGAGATAGCCGTAGGAGATGTCGACCAGGAGGTTCGAGAAGACGACGATGATCGCCACAAGGAGGACGACTCCCTGCACGACTGCGTAGTCCTTGCCGAAGAGCGCGGTGGTGGCCAGCCGTCCCATCCCGGGGATGCTGAAGACGTTCTCCACGAGCACCGAGCCCCCGATGATCATGGCGATCGCCATGCCCGAGAGCGTGACCACCGGCAGGATCCCGTTCTTGATGACGTGGCGGGAGACCACGGCCCTTTCCCTGAGCCCCTTGGACCAGGCCGTCCGCACGTAGTCCTGATGGATCACGTCCAGCATGGCCGAGCGCGTCTGCCGGGTGGACGCCGGCCAGCGGTCCGAGAGCCAGGCAGAAGGCGGGCAGGATGAGCTGCTTCAGACTCATCGCCAGGTCCTCAGTCGGCGGCGTGTAGCCCCCCACCGGCAACCACCCCAGCTTGAGGCTGAAGAGATACATCAGCATTATCCCCAGCCAGAAGACGGGCACCGTCATGCCGACATTGGCCAGGGCGGTGATGCGTGCTGTCCAGCCACTTCCCTCGTCGGATCGCGCACACGATGCCCATCGGTATGCCGATCAGATGGGCGAAGATGAAGGCGGTCAGCCCGTAGTACAGGGTGACGGGCAGCGCTCGGGCCAGGTCCTCGGCGACCGAGGTGCCCCGGATGATCGACTCGCCGAAATCACCGGTGAAGACGCCCCCGAGCCAATCGACGTACTGCACGACCACGGGCCGGTCCAGGCCGAACTCATGCCGGAGTGCCTCGATCTCCTCGGCGGTGTACTGCTTGAACGTGTCCGACGTCACGTAGATCAGGATGGGATCGCCGGGCAGCCAGTGCATGATCGCGAACACCAGGAATGACGCCATGAGCACGACAACGATCGCCTGCACCACCCGCCGGATGAGGTAGGAGATCATCGCGGACGCCGTCGCTCGAGGACAGGGATGGCCGGCCACAGACATCTGGTCGTCAGTTCTTGCCCGGCTTTGGCACCGATTTCTCCCAGTGGATGCCCCAGATGTCGGGGCGCCCGCTCATGAACATCCGCTCGTGCGGCACCGGCAAGTCCCAGATCCGGACTGCATTGCCGCCCAGGATCAGGTTGATCTCGTCCTGGGTGACCCAGTCGCGCAGCCGGTCGATCTGGTGGAGCGACCAGCCCCACCAGTCGATCTGGTAGGTAGGCACCCGCGGCCAGCGCTTCATGGCGGTGGAGAAGGTCGGCGGGTCGCCGCCCTTGTTGCCCACGATGTACTGGGGCACGTGCCCGTAGTCGCCGCCCCAGATGAGCTGGGTGACGCCCACGTTGGGGTCCTTGAGGGCGATCTCGTAGTACTCGGCCGGCCAGGAGCCGGTCTCGAGGTAGACGTTGCTCCCGCCGGGGCCGATCGCCCGGCCGGCCACCACGCAGGCCTTGCGGACGACGTCGGCCCCCTCTATATAGGAGCCGATGGAGTAGCCGCCGTGGTTGAAGATGATGGGGACGTCCGGGTACTCCATGGAGATGCGGGTCAGCAGCGCGTAGCAGTCCCACTCGAAGCCCCAGGCGAAATCGTGGAAGTCGATGGAGACCCCGTACTTCTGGGCGAACTCGCAGAAGGTGCGGTACTCGTTCAGCCGCTCGGCGTAGGTGTAGACCTTCTTCTCGTCCATGTCCCGGGGCACGAACTCCCCGATGCCGATGAACTTGCCGGTCTTGAGAGCAGCCTCGACCTCCGCGGCGGCGTCGTCGAGGTTCCACTTGGCCTCGCCCCGCGAGCACTTGATCCTCAGCTTGCCGTCGGAGCAGAAGGCCCTGAACTTGTCGGGGTACCGGTCGACGAGCTCGGCGTGGCTCTCGTTGGTGTTGCCCACCTGGCTGGGCTTGAGCAGCACCATGTCCACGCCGTAGCGCTCCATGTCGTAGAGCGTGAGCGGGCGAGTTGTCGAAGTACTCCACCTCGCCTTCGCTGAAGCTGTTGGTGAGTCCACCGAAGTAGTCGCCCGGAGGTTTGCCTTTGGACTTGTAGAGCGTGGTGATGTGTCCGTGGGCTTCGACCACGAAACGGCCTGCGGCTCGCATCGAATCTACCCCCCCGTCTGTTGTATCGTTCTATGAGACGGTCGTATCATTAACCGTCAACGACTCTCCCACGCCCGGCTGGGTTTGTCAATAGTGACTTCAACGCGCCGAGGCCCGCGAGCCCCGACTGTCAGTGGCGGGCTGCGCAGCCGGCGAGCGAGCGAGGGAGTAAGTGGAGACCCGCCCTATTTCCGGGGGACGAGCCTCCCCGCGATGATCGGCCACCCCGATGGCGATGATCACGATGGGGCCGATCACTTCCCATCTGTCGTAATAGAGGCCGAAACCTACCCCGATCCAGATGGCTCCCCAGATGAATGCTCCCAGCACCGGCCGCCGGAAGCGGGGCACGAGGAGGCGTAGCACGGCTTCCAGGAGGATGATTACGCCGCCGCCCCACAGGAATATGGCCCAGCCCTGGTCGCCGTCCTCGATCACCCCGGTGTTCTGCAGGAGCAAGAATGATCCCGAACCAGATGACAAGAACGGCGAAGGTCACGAAGCCGAGGGGATTACGGTGGTACTTCTCGTCCAGACCCTGACCCTTCTCCTGCTTCTTCTCCCGTTCCTTCTCGCCCTGCTTCTCGTCCTGCTTCTCGTCGCGGCGCTGCGGACCGGGAGGCGGACCCTGCGGCGGGTATTGCGGCGGACCCTGCTGCGGCGGCTGGCTCTGCGGGTACTGCGGCGGACCCTGCTGCTGCGGGTATTGCGGTGGTCGGATACTGCGGCGCGCCCTGCTCTGGGCTCTGCTGCGGGCCCTGACCCTCCGGACCTTGACCCTGCGGACCTTCCTCGGGAACCATGTCACCCTCCCTCGTCACAGGAACGGTTTCCACGAGTTCGTCTCAATTACTTCGATTGTACTCGCCTTGGAGCCGATTGCAGCACCCTGTTCTCGGACCGGCCCCTGCCGGGGCAGGCCGACGCCGCGCGCAAAGGCTAAGCGTCTAGCGGAGGCCGAGGTACTTGTGTGTCTGCAGCGAGAGACGCCACCCCGGATGCTCCATGACCAGCGCGATCGCCAGGCGTTCGGAGGGGCTCAAGCGGCCGAGGCGGTCCGGGGCGGCCGCACCGCCCGGCGATCGTTCCGATGCCGGCGGGTGCGACGGACCCTCCCAAAGGGGCTGGATGGAGATGATGGCCTCAGGGTGGCGCGCGGCCAGCCGCTCCGCGGTGGCCGCGCCCAGCCCCTCGTCCACCACCAGCTTCAACTCGTCGACAAGTCCATTCCACTCCGGAGCGACGGATAGTCCGGCGGCTTGGGACTGACCACGGCCCAGTCGAAGAGCGCTCCCCGGCGGGTCCGGGCGGCGCGACCGAGGTTGCCGGAGCGGCCCCGCCGCCGGTCGGCTCCGTGGACCCAGCCTCCACCGGCGGCGGGAGAGTCCCGTTGGTCTCCAGGTGCACCTTGATACCCCGGCCATGGGCCTGCGCGACCAGGACGGCCACCCCTCCGGACTGCAGCAGCGGCTCGCCGCCGGTGAGGCACAGCCGGGGAAGATGGACCTGCTCGAGGATCTCGAACGCGTCGAGCTCCTCGCCGGCCCCGACGGACCAACTGCCCGGCGTGTCACACCAGCGCGCGCATCCCAGCCCGGCTCCTGCCGCGTTGCAGCCGGCGAGCCGGACGAAGGTCATGGGCACCCCGGTCCAATAGCCCTCGCCTTGGAGCGAATCGAAGATCTCTATCACGCGGAGAGAAGCCATCCCCACCCCGGTTCGCCGGACCCGTGCCCGCCCCAGCGGAGCGGACGCCAGCTCCGCATCTCAGCCCTCAGGCGGTCACTTCCACATAGGAGTTCGGACCTTCGGCCAAGCGCACCCGCACCACCGGCAGACCGGCCTCGCTGAGCTGTTGGAAGGCCCACCCCGCTACCGCTTCGGCGGTGGGGACGAACCCGAAGACATCGTTCAGCAGTTGGTGATCCAGCCGCTCCACGACCAGCTCGCTCACCCGGGAGCGCAGATCGGCGAAGTCCATCACCATCCCGGCGGCCGGTCCCGAAGTCTGGGGCGTCCCGGCGACGGTCACTTCCAGGCCGTAGGTGTGGCCGTGCAGACGGAAGCACTTGCCCTCGTGGTCGGGCAACCGGTGGGCGGCTGCGAAGGTGGCCGAAACGGTGATGGTGGTCTTCACGGCAGGGGCCGCCGCGGCTCGCGTGGCTCGTGCTGCTCGTACGGGATGGGATCGGTCGCTCCGGCCGCCGCGAAAGCCTCCAGCCGCGCTTGACAGGTGTCGCAGACCCCGCAGGCCGGGCTGCGGCCTTGGTAGCAGGAGTGGGTCAGTTCATAGGGGACCCGGTGCTCCAACCCCCAGCGGATGATATCCGCCTTACTCCATTGCACGAACGGTGCCTGCACCCGCAATCCGTACTGCGTGCCCAGCCGCACGGCCTGATCGGCCGCCGCGACGAACTCCGGCCGGCAATCGGGATAGCCGGTGTGGTCGTCGTGATGCACCCCCAGCCACAGCACCGCCGGCCCCTGGGCGTCCTGAAGGCTGGCCATCTCGGCCAGGAACAGGAGGTTCCGAGCGGGAACGTACGACGGCGCCACCCCGGAGACCGTGGCCAGGTCGCGACCTTCGGGCAACGAAGTATCGGCGTCGGTGAGGGCCGAGCCCCGGATCGGCGGCAGCTCGACCAGATAGTGCTCCAGCCCGAAGTGCCCCGCCACGCGCCGTGCGGCCTCCAGCTCGACGGCATGCTTCTGACCGTAGAGGAAGGTGTAGGCCGTCGCCGGTTCCCCGGGGTGCTGCTCCATCACCCAGGCAGCCAGCGTGGTCGAGTCCAGCCCTCCGCTCAACAGGACGCAGTGGGTCAAGCGGTCACTGCCCGTTCCCGACAACCGTGTTCCGCGGTGACCACCGTCTTGATATTGCCGCGAACGGTGAAGTCGGCGGTCACCCTCATCCAGCGCGGTTCGAGCAGGCCGACGAGATCGCTGAGGATCTGATTGGCGGCTGCTTCGTGCGAGATAGGCCGGTCACGATAGCCGTTGATGTACAGCTTGAGAGAGCGGAGTTCCACGATCCATTCCCGAGGCTGATAGCGGATCTTGATCAGAGCGAAATCGGGAAAACCTGACCGCGGGCAAAGACAGGTGAACTCCGGGATGTCAAAGGACACCAGATAGGGCCGCTCCGGATTGGGATTCGGCCATGGTTCCAGCTTGTTCTCGCGGATCGCAGCCATGCCGTACAGCTCGTTCTTCTCTTCCATGCGGGCAAGTATAGCGTGCTGTTATAGTGGCGTTGCCCGCAACGGACAGCCAGCGGGAGCAGGTCGAACCGAACGCGCGCAGTGCTGGAGAGACGTCGATGAGCCAAGCATCCGAACCATCGCCGAGTCGCAGCGACCGCCGCTATCTGATCATCGCCTCGGCGGGCCTCGTGGCCGTCGCGGTCGTCATCTACGTGGTCAACTACCTCATCTTCCGGGACGGCCGAAACCTCTTCTTCTACTTGCTGATCGATCTGGCCTTCCTGCCGATCGAGGTGTTGGTCGTGGGCCTGATCGTCGAACGCCTGATCACCCAGCGCGAGAAGAGCGCCATCGCCCAGAAGCTGAACATGGTGATAGGGGCCTTCTTCGGCGAGATGGGCACCCCGCTTCTCGCCAGGCTCCTGCCCGCCATGTGCGGAGCACCGGAGATCAAGGAGCGGCTGCACCTGAGGGCTTCGTGGAAGAAGGACGATTTCGCTCGGGCTTCGCAGTATGCACGGACTCTGCAGTGCGAGGTCGACCTGAGCCAGGTGGACCTGTACGAACTCAAGGCCTACATGCTGGAGAAGCGCGATTTCATCCTTCGCCTCTTGGAGAATCCCAACCTCATCGAGCACGACCGCTTCACCGATCTGCTGTGGGCGGTGATGCACGTGGTGGACGAACTGGAGGCCCGGGAGTCGCTCACCGGCCTGCCCGAGGCCGACGAGGCTCATCTGCGCCTGGACATCCGCCGCGCTTTCAACGCCGTCACGGCCGAGTGGATCCTCTACGCGGAGCACCTCAAGAGCAGCTATCCGTACTTGTTCTCCCTGGTGGTGCGCACGCACCCCTTCCAGGAGGCCCCGTCGGCCACGGTGACGGCCTAGCGGCCGGCGACGTGCCGACCGCCGGCAGGCGAGCGGTCCCGGCCGGGGCCGGCCCGGACTCGAGCCGCGGCGCCGCCCGTGCCGCGGCTGCGCTACTCGCCGGAGGCCAGGAGCTTGGCCATCGACTTGACCCGCTGCTCGTAGCTGTCGGTGATCTTGGCACGAACGTCGAGCAGCAGCTGCTGATGCGCATCGAGCACGTAGCGCATCACCTGAGGACGGGCCAGGGTCATGAACCGGTGGAGATCGGCCTGCATGCTCTCGCGCATCTGCCCCGTGGGGTTGATCAGCCGGTCGAACGCGCCTCCCAACGCCGCCCCCGCCACCGCTGCCACGGCCGGGACTGCGATCCCGCCCGAGGCGGCACTGCCAAGAAGAAGCCCTGTCATGCTGAAGGCCGCAGTCGTGCGCCGGCCACGGCGCATGGCCGCCTCGGTGGGGAACTGGGCGCCCGCCGGCATCTCGAACGGCACCACGCTGAGCGGTTCGCTCTTACGTCTCACCCCTCTGCGCCGTCGCGCCGAGCGCCAGTAGACCAGGAACGAGATCACGAAGGCAGCGACGAGCACGGCGATGGATATCCACCGCCGGGAATCCCCCCAACCTATGACCACCGTCAGCGCCGCGGCGATCGCCCCGAGGACTGCGAAGACCTGCCAGAAACGGCGCCGGCGCGCGAAGGACAGCAGATCCTTGCGATACATGTCGTCGAAGACGGCCTGGGTGCTCTCCGTGTACCAGCTCTCGTACCGCTGGAGGATCTCATCGCTACGAGCGTTGCATCTTCGAAAAAGTGCAGTAAGTATTGCATCCCACGACGTCTGAAAGACATTGCTGAACTGGCGCAGCTCGCTGCGGCTTGCCTTCTGGATGTAGCGAGACATGTGCGCCTCGAACGCCGCGAGCTGCGCCAGCGTCTCCGTCTCGGCCCAGCGTTGATGCTCCCTGAACTCGGCCACGATACTGTCGATCACGGCGCGAAGGTCGTCAGGGATGGGGATTTCTTCTTCCTCCTCCTCTGCCGCGGCCGGCGCGGCCGCGGCAGATCCGGCCGCGGCGGCGCCGCCGGTCCGTGAGGCTTCTTGCTGGAGGAAGGTAAGGAGGATCTCGTACGCGGCCCGCACTCTGATGAACTCGGCGGTGCTTCCTCCCTGGTCTGGGTGAGCCTCGGTGACCCGGCGACGGTAGGCAGCCTTGACCTCCGCCAGGGAGGAGTCCGCGGAGATGCCTAGAACTCGATATGCCTCGGAAAGAGTCATTCGGGTTTGCATTGTACCGGTACAGGGGCAGGCTGAGAGCGACGGTCACGTGGTGAGAATTCCGAACACTCAGTGATCGCTCGGTTGCGACCGCGGTAGGCCTACTGGTATCGTGACCGATGGCGTCGCCACACTGGGGCGATGTCTCGCGACTGTGGCGGCGTCTGACGAAGGGACGGCGGCGCCCGAGGAGAGAGTAGAGGAGCCTCATGAGGTTGGCCGATTCGGTCTTGCCCAGCGGGACGAAGGCATCCCGTCTGGCGCTGGGGACCCTCAGCGCCATTCTCTTCCTCACCTTCCTGGATACCACCATCATGAGCGTCGCCCTGTACGACCTGCAGCAGACGCTCCACACGACCGTGGCCGAGATACAGTGGATCGTCAACGCCTACGCTCTGCTCTTCGCCAGCCTCATGCTGGCGTTCGGCAGCCTGGGCGACCGTCTGGGCCGCCGCAGGGTGATGCTGGGCGGATTGGGCGTGTTCGTCATCGGCTCGGTCCTGGGAGCTTTCGCGCCCAATACCGAGACCCTCATCGCGGCTCGGGGAGTCATGGGGATCGGTGCCGCGGCCTGCGAACCGGGCACTCTCTCCATCCTTCGCCATATCTACCCCGAGCGGGGGGACCGGGCCAGGGCGCTGGGAGTCTGGGCGGCCGTGGCCGGCCTTGCGCTGGCGATGGGACCGGTGATCGGAGGCATCCTCGTGGGGCTGGGAGGCTGGCCGGCGATCTTCTGGTTCAACGTGGCGGCCGGGCGTGCTCGCGTTCTTCGCCGCGCGCCGCACGGTGCCCGAAAGCGCCGATCCCGAGGCGGGCAGGTTCGACTGGGCGGGCTTCATCCTCGGGCCGGTCGCCCTGGGTACCCTGGTCTTCGCCATCATCGTGGGCGAGACGGCCGGATACACCGCTCCCCACGTCTTGGCTCTGTTTGCCATCGGTTTCGCCGCTGGGGCCTTGTTCGTCTTCGCCGAGCTCCGGAGCAAGGCACCCATGCTGAGGGTGCAGTACTTCAAGAAACCGGCCTTCGCTGGGTCCCTCGCAGTGGCCTTTGCCACCTATTTCGGCGTCTTCTCCATCTTCTTCCTTACCGCCCTCTACCTGCAGGTGGTGCTCGGTTACACGGCCTACCGCACGGCCGCGCTCTTCGTGCCCATGGCGCTGGGCATGATCGTCGCCTCAGGTATCGCGGGCCGGTGGGTGGCAGAGTCGGGGCCCCGGGTTCCTGTGGCTGTAGGCTGTTTCTGCGCGGGTGCCGGGGTGCTGTTCACCGATCTCTCACTCGCCGGGAGCGTGACCTACCTACCCATGGTCTTCTCCCTCCTGCTGGCCGGTATCGGATTCGGGATAGCCGTGGTTCCCATCACCTCAGTAGCCCTCTCGGCCCTGCCGGCCCGGCACTCAGGGATGGCCGCGTCTGCGACTACCACGGCGCGCGAGGTGGGTACCGTCATCGGGGTGGCGGCGCTGGGCTCTTTGTTCAACACCAAGCTCATCGACTTCCTCACCACCCGTCTCATCCAATTGGAAGTCCCGGAAGAATGGCGCACATTCGTGGTCGACGCGGTGCTGACCGGCCAGTTCTCCGGAGCAGCCGCGGAGGAAGCGGAGAAGCTCTACGGGGACGTGGTGGCCAAAGTCGTGGGAGCGGCCTACGCCGCTGTGCACAGCGGAGTCAGTCTCGCGCTGATAGTGGCGGGGTGCGTCATCCTGGCGTCGGGGGTCGTGGCGTACTTCACCTTCGCTCCCAAACGGCTGGAAGCGGAGTAGAGCCGGCCTAGGGCCAGCACCCAAGCGTGCGGGCCGACTTCCCAGCCTCGCCGGGTCAAGAACCGCCGATGGCGAACACAAGCGCCGTCCGCAGCCCCCAGCTCAGCTCTGGTCCGTCCAGTTCCACCGTAATGACCGGCGCTCCGTAGCGTTCGGGGACGAAAGTGCCCAGCGAGCCCGTGACGTACTGCTGATACACCATGTGCCGGACCGGGAGGCCGCAGATATTCGACATACCCTCCGCGATCTCCTCGCTCCCCGCCCCGTCGAAGTCGATGAGACCGCCGAAGGAATGAAGACTCACCACCAGGTCGCAGCCTTCGGCCAGGCATGCGAGCAGCGCCTTGGTCTCCGGCTCCGAGCCGGCCGCCACCCCTCCCGTGAGGCCCTCAGCCGGGGTGTCGCCGCTGCCGAGGGCGGCCGACCAATTGCGGCTGGGAAAGTTGCGGTTTAGGTCGACCATGTTTGCGTTCCCCCGAGTGCCCAATGCCTTGCCGTCGGGATTGGCCACGGGGATGATCGCGAGCTCCGTCTCCTCAGGGAGATCTTCCGGATGCCCCTGCAGATAGTCGAGAAGATCGCGGGCCACGTCTCCCCCGGTCTCGTCGCCGTGGATATCGCCGAGCACCACCACGCGCCGCGGCCCTTCGCCCGCGGTGAACATCTCGAGGGGCCGTCCGTCGACCGACCTACCGATGACCTCCCGAGCGAAGACGGGAGCCGACGAAGTCGTGGTGTGGGAGGCGCTTTGCGAGCTGGTGGTCGTGCTGGTGCCCGCCACCACCGGAGCGGCCGCCGCCCCGATCCCGCTGAGAGCAGGCGGGTCGGCGCCGCACGCGCCCAGCAGAACCAGCGTCGCCCCCGCGGCTAGAGCCACGGCGAATCGCCGGCTGATCGTTCCCGGTCTCAAGCGCTCACCCGCCGTGTCCGGCCTCTCGAAGCTCTAGCCGGTCGAAAGCTTGAGGAGCCTGGAGACGTTCCCGGCGAAGATCCGACCCTTGTCCTCGTCGCTTATGTCCATGGCCTCGATAGCACCGATGGTCTGCGCGTAGCTCCTCATGCCGAACGCCGGATCCCCCAGGGGCATGTCTGCTCCGAGGATGAGCCGCTCCGGACCCCAGAAGCTGTGGGCGAGCGTGAGGGCAGGTGTATTGCCGTGGATAGCTGTGTCGACATAGAACATCTTGAAATACTCGATGGGTGGCTTGCTCAAGGCGCCCACGATCTCGCTGTAGTCGTGGTACGAGCTCTGGAACTGGCCGTAGTGTTGGACAATGCGCTGCTCATAGAACGAGACCATACCTCCGGCATGATGCGTGACCACCTTCAAGCCGGGGAACCGCTCGAACAGCCCGCTGAAGACGATCCTGGCCATCGCCGCCGTGGTCTCATACGGCCACCCGAAGGTGCTGGCGATGGCGTACTTGGACTCCGTCTCCACCGGGTATTCGGGATAGTCGTTGGCACGCCAGGGATGGATGTAGATGGGCAGGTCGTACGCTGCCATCTTCTCGAAGAACGGTAGGAACTCGGGCGCATCGAGCGGCTTGCCGTTGATATTGCTGTGCACGTAGATGCCCCTGAACCCGAGTTCCGCGATCGCCCGGTCGGTTTCCTCGAGTGCCGCTTCGACATCGTTCATCGGGAGCAGAGCGATGGCCGCCACGAACCTGTCCGGGTACTTGGCGACGAGCTCCGCCATCTCGTCATTGGCCAGCCGGGAAGCTCGACCGCCCTCCGCGGGTCGGCGAAATGCTCCAGGGGCGGCACCGGCCCGACGGTCAGCACCTGGGCCAACGGCGCGAAGGCGTCCATCACGCGGAACCTTGCCTCCATGTCGAACAGCGGCGGCGTGATACCCAGAATCTGCCCGTAGAAGCCGGGGAACTCTCTCTGCAGGGCCTCGGTATACCTCCGCGGCGAGATGTGGGCGTAGCCATCGATCTTGAGCAAAGGAGTATCGGTCATGTCGCGACCCCCGACGCGTGGTTGCGCTGTCTTGGAAACTCTAGCAGCAGTGCGTTGCTATCATCGGAGCGGTCGAGAACGACAGATGAGGAGCGGGAGACGGCCATGGCCAAGAGAAACGCGTTCTACGCACAGTCGGGCGGCGTCAGCGCCGTCATCAACGCTTCCGCCTGCGGGGTCATCCAGACGGCGCGCCGGCACAGCGACGCGATCGGCGCGGTGCTCGCGGGCCGGAACGGCATCATCGGCGCGCTCACCGAGGATCTCATCGACACCGGCCGGGAGTCCGACGCAGCCATCGCCGCTCTGCGCCACACCCCCTCCGGCGCGTTCGGGTCCTGCCGCTACAAGCTCAAGAGCCTCGAGAAGGATCCTCGCGAGTACGAACGGCTCATCGAGGTCTTTCGGGCCCACGATATCGGTTACTTCTTCTACAACGGGGGCGGCGACTCGGCCGATACCTGCCTCAAGGTCGCCCAGCTTGCGGAGCGGAGCGGTGTGCCCATACAGGCCATCCACGTCCCCAAGACCGTCGATAACGACCTCCCCATCACCGACAACTGCCCCGGCTTCGGCTCGGTGGCCAAGTACATCGCCGTCTCCACGCGGGAGGCCAGTCTGGACGTCCGCTCCATGGCGAAGACGTCAACCAAGGTGTTCGTCCTGGAGGTCATGGGCCGCCACGCCGGCTGGATCGCGGCAGCGGGCGGGCTGGCGTCGGACGCGGCCCTCGAGATCCCCATCGTGATCCTCTTCCCCGAAGTCGTGTTCGACCGCGAGCGATTCCTCGCCAAGGTGGGTGCGCTCGTAGACGCCTTCGGCTACTGTACGGTCGTGGTCTCCGAGGGTGTGAAGAGCCCGGACGGTACATTCCTCGCGGATCAAGGCCTGACGGACGCTTTTGGTCATGCCCAGCTCGGCGGTGTCGCTCCCGTGGTCGCCAACATCCTGCGGGAGGGTCTGGGGCTCAAGTATCACTGGGCGGTTGCGGACTACCTGCAGCGGGCCGCGCGCCACATAGCCTCCAAGACCGACGTCGAGCAGGCCTACGCCGTCGGCGAAGCCGCCGTGGAGTTCGCCCTCGCCGGGAAGAACGCGGTGATGCCCACCATCGTGCGCACCTCTACTCACCCGTACCGCTGGGACATCGGCTCGGCTCCCCTCTCCGAGGTGGCCAACGTGGAGAAGAAGATGCCCCCGGAATACATACGGACGACGGCTTCGGGATCACCCCGGCCTGCCGGGACTACCTCACTCCACTGATCCAGGGCGAGGACTATCCCCCCTACACGGACGGGCTACCGGATTACGTGACCCTTACGAACGTCGCGGTGGAGAAGAAGCTGCCGGAATACAAGCTCTGAAGAGTGACGCGCGAGGCGCCGCTCGCCGAAGCGGTCACTCGACCGGGCAGGCGCCCACAGGGGAAGCTGACTGCAGGTGGGCCTTCCCCGTCTCGGAGAGGCCCAGTTCGTCGAGTTCGGCGCTCAGCTGTTCGGCAGTCCCGTAACCGTAGAGGTACGCGTTGACCCGAGCCACCGCGGTCGAGCCCACGAAGTCGCTCATCTCCGGATACATGGTCCGGTACTCGGCCAGCAGAATGCCGTCTCCTTGGAGCGCATATTTCTGGTGGTAGTCCTCTGCCAGGTAGAACGTGGCGCCCGGCGCTATCACCGTGGTGACGCTCTCACCCGATGCCTCCTGCACCCGCTCGAGGACCGAGCGGGCGACGCGCTCCTGCTCGGCATCGTGGACGAAGATGGCCGACATGTACTGCCGGCTATATGCGGGCAGCGTGGCGTCATGAGCCGCGAAGAACTCCCCCACGAGCTCCTCGTAGGTCACTTGGGACGGATCGAAGTCCACCTGGACCGTCTCGGAGTGGTCGCCGATGTTGTAGTAGGTGGGATCCTTGGTCGTTCCCCCCGCGTATCCGACTCTCGTCCGGATGACTCCCGAGACGCTGCCCAACTGCGCCTCTGCACCCCAGAATCAGCCGAAGGCGAACGATGCCGTCTGGAACTCGGCGGGAGCCTGCAGGTCCAGAGGGGGAAGCTGGGGTATGGTCGCGATTGATGTGCCTGCCTGATCGATGGACACGGAGCCCCCTCTTTCGTCACCGGAGCATCCCACGCCAGTAGCAGTGACACCGACCCCAAGAACGAGGGCGGCCGTCGCCAGCACTATTCCTCGGTATGTATGCCGCAGTTTCGTGAACGCGTCCTCTTCGCCTTGCGTTGGATGCGTATGATAACACGTGCAGTGTTGTCGGAGCGTAAATATGCCTGCAAAATGGCATGTCTGCTGATTGCGCCGCGCAAGGAGGCCTCGCGAGATGTTCAAGTCACCCGAGCAGAAGGCTCTTTCCCAAGTTCCGTTGGAGATCGCGCCAGGAGTCCACTGCCTCGAGGTGGGCAAGGGGATCATGGCCGCCAATGTCTACTTCGTGCAGTCGGGATCCGCCTGGGTGCTGATCGACGCAGGCACGACGGGCTGCGCTCCGGCCATCCAAGCGGCGGCCGATCGACTCTTCGGGCCGGATGCCCGGCCGGTCGCGATCCTCCTCACTCACGACCATCCCGATCATGCCGGCTCGGCTCTTCCGCTGGCGCGGGCGTGGGCTATCGACGTGCTCGTACATCCGGACGAGATGCCCATCGTTCTTGGTGGCATGGCCGCCTTCCAACGTTTTGCCAATCCTCTCGATCGGTGGCTGATCCTGCCGCTCATGCGCATGATGGGGACCAAACGCGCGCAAGAGACGGCCGCTCGGGCGAGCTTCAAGGAGGTCGCCCGAAGTCCTGGACCCCGGCGAAAGCCCACCTGGCCTTCCCGAGTGGAAGATCGTGCCTACACCCGGGCACACGCCTGGACATGTCGCGTTCTTCCGCCCCAGCGACCGCGTCCTCATAGCGGGAGACGCCCTGCTGACCGTCGATGTCAATTCACCGCTGGGGCTCATCACGAGAAAGCAGAAGGTCTCCGGCCCGCCCTGGTACGTGACGTGGGACCGCGCGCTCGCCAAGCGCTCGGTGGCCGCGCTCGTTCGGCTGGAACCGCTGGTTCTTGGCGGAGGCCACGGAGTGCCGCTCCGATGACCGGTGCTCTCCGCGTGCCGCGTCTTACCCCTGAAGCAGTTTCTTCTCCCGAGCGAGTGAAGCGGCCGCGTCGCTAAGGGAGGAGAAGAAACACACTCTGTCGCTGTCGAGAAACCCAGTGTAGGTAAGGACACGGTTGGTGCCGGCGGAAGCACCGACAATGCCGAGCCAGCCGTCAGCAGGCAACTGTGCCTGCGCGGAAAGAAGCACGCTCAATCCCCCACTGTCTAGAAACGTGCAGTCGGTCAGGTCAAAGAGCAGGCTCCGGGGCGGGTATGCCCCCTGGAGGATCTCGCATACCGCATCCAGAGCGGCCCGCTTGGACGACTGATCGAGTTCTCCTTCGATCACTATGAGAGGGACACCACCGACCGTGCTTTCGATCACATCCATGAGAAGTCCCCCTAGGTCGTCGGACGCTGTGGTTCTGTCCCCACGCACCCTTCAACGGGCTCGTCAGGCGACCGAACGTACGGGAGGCCGTAGAAGCCGCAGAGGTCTCGTTCTTCTGTCTCCCACGAGGCGGACTCGTACTCCACTCCCGGCGCGTTCTTCATCCAGTCCTTGGGATACGGCGCGACCAGTCTGCCCTCCGAAGACCGGATCTCGGCGGCAGGCACGAGGATCGTCCGTCTGCCCAGCAGCCCGCTCTCCACCACCAGCCATTTGAGATCGCCCGTGAAGTCGCCATATCGTACATCCACGATGGGTCCGATCTTGTCCCCCTCGATGTCGAACAGGTCATGGCCTGTCCACTGCGTTCGTAGCTCATCGCTCTCGGCCACTGCTGTCCCCTTTGTTTGAGGAGCCGGTCCAGTCTCCTACGTGTACCCGCAAAGTACGGGGCAGGAAACTCCACGACCGGGCGATGGGGTCATGGCGACGAGCGCTCGGTCCTATGCCGTCACGCTCGGTCGCCTGCGGCACGGTCGATGGCGGTGGTCAGCCGCTGACGTTCCCGAGAGATCCACCCGCCCTTCTCGTAGTTCTGGACAAACGCCTCGACGAATTCCACGGGGTCCTCCCCGACGATCTCGCGGATAGGCGTGCCGTCGGCCGCGGCCTGCTCGAACAGGTCGGCAAGGTCCTCGAACATCGAAGCGGCGCTGTCGCCGTCCGCCGGCCCGAAGTACATCAGGTACCGCTCGAGCGCATCGACCGCCAAACGATAGTCCTCGGGAAGCTGTCGAACGCGCGCCTTGTATTCCCGCCATCGCCGCTTGTCGCCGATCACCTTTGAGGTGAAATCCGAGATGGCCATGATCATCTACCCCCTTCGCGGAGTTGTTCGAGCTGCCCTGTGAGGAAACTCCAGGTCCTCCAGAACTCGTCGAGATACTCCTGTCCCTGAACGTTGAGCGCATACACCTTGCGCGGCGGGCCCTTCTCGGACGGGATCTTCTCCACGTCGACGAGGCCTCTCTGCTCGATCCTGACGAGCAGGGCGTAGACGGTGCCTTCGGCGATGTCGGAGAAACCCATCTCCCGCAACCGTGCCGTGATCTCGTAGCCATACGCCGGCTGCACCGACAGGATCGCGAGGACGATGCCCTCCAGCGTGCCCTTGAGCATCTCCGTCATCTGCTTGCCCACGAACACCTCCTCTGACTACTAAGCACTACTAGCTACTGGTACATAGTAACACAGAGTAGAGCTAGCGCAAGCTCCACGTAGCTGGACCCCACCGCGGTGGTGAGCCGGGGCAGTCGGGAAGGTGAAGATGCCGTTCGAAGAAGCTCTGTCACGGCCCACCCGGGTCCGCAATCCCAGAACGGTGGCGCTGTCCGGTAGACCACCAGTCTGGATATGCCCTACGAACTTCTTGATACGCTGATACCACTCGGTCCATTCGAACAACAGTCGAGGGAGTCGATGAAGAAGACCTTCACCATCCTGCATACCAACGACATGCACTCGAGCCTCGTAGGGATGGGCCCGGCCGCGGACTACACCCCGTTCACGCTCAACGACGACGCGACCCGCGGCGGGTACGCGCGTCTGGCTACCCTGATCGCGGAACGAAAGCAGGCCCGCCAAGATCAGGGTCCCGTGCTGGTCCTTGACGTGGGCGACTTCAGTATGGGGACCGCGTTCGGCGCTGCCATCCGCGAGACCGGCGGCGAGCTGCAACTCCTGTCCCGGATGGGTTACGACGCCACCACCTTCGGCAACCATGATTTCGACCTCGGGCCCGACGGTCTGGGAAGAGCCATCGGCGTGGCCGCCAAAGCCGGCCGGGTTCCGCCGGTGGTTGCCTCGAATACCGCGTTCGCGGAGAGCGACCCGACGTTGATCGACCTCCAGCGCCTGGCCACGGAAGGGGTGATCCGCCGCCACCTCGTGATCGAGCGCGGCGGCATTCGCTTCGGCCTCTTCGGCTAACTCGGCAAAGAGGCGCAGTTCTACACGACTGGAGCCGGTGCGGTCACGTTTGCGGACGCCATAGAGACCGCCCAGGAGTTGGTGACGATTCTCCGCGAGACGGAGAAGGTGGACGTGATCATCTGTCTCAGTCACGGCGGCTTGGAGAAGGGGGAGGACGGACGCTTCACCGACGGCGACGACGTGCGCCTGGCCCAGGCCGTGCCCGGTATCGACGTGGTCGTCGGCGGCCACAGTCACACCGCCCTGCACGAGGCGATCATCGTCAATGGCCGCACCCCCGTGGTCCAGGCCGGCAAGGAAAGTGAGAACCTTGGCGAACTGGTGGTCACCTTGGACGGCGGCAAGCTGACGGTCGAGTCCTACCTGCTCCACCCCATCGACGATACCATCGCCGGCGACCGAGCCATCGCCAACGAGATCGAAATGCTCAAGAAGACCGTCACCGAGGTCGTGTTCGCGTCCCGCGGATACAGCATCGATCAGCCGCTGGCGGTGGCCCCGCAGGACCTGCCCAACACGTTCACCGACATCACCGCCAGCACGCCCCTGGCCAACCTCGTCACCGATGCCTTCAGGCGCGCCACGAAAGCGGACATCAGTCTCACCGCCAACGGGATGATGCGCGCCGGCCTCAGACGAGGTAACTCGGGCGTGCAAACAGTCTACGATGTGTTCGCCGTGGCCCCCTTGGGCGCCGGTGTGGTTGATACGACGTCCGGCAGCGCTCTCGTGACCGCCTACTTCACCGGCCAGGAGCTAAAGCACCTACTGGAGTTCCTGCTCGTGGACAACCCGGCTCACCCCGGCGAGTATCTTTCCACGTGCCTCCGGCATGAGGTTCCGCTACGACTCGTCGCGTCCGATGTTCGATGTCGTGACGGCCATCGAGTTGGGAGACCTCGACCGCGGCTACCGTGAAATCGACATCACCGGAAAGGACGGGCGCTTGTATAGCCTCACGTGTCCCCTCTATTTCGGTGCGATAGCCCTTGGCATCCCCAGGTACACGAAGGGCAGGCTGCCCCTTGTTCCCAAGAACAAGCAAGGACAGCCCCTCATGTCGAGGGTCGAGGCGCTCGAAGCGCCTCGGCGTGACACGCCCTACCTGCTGCCGCCCCGAGGTACGACGGACGAGGATAGTGTCGCTACCACGACAGAGGAGGGCGCAGTCCGGGAGATCAAGGAATGGCAGGCGATCATGGACTACCTCCGCAGCCTGCCGGTCGAGGGCCAGAACGAATTGCCCACCATCCCGGTCGATGAGCGCGCAGGCGAGATCCGCGCGATTAGAGTAGGTTGAGGGGACTGAGGCTGCCTCCGGTCGAATCGAGGGACGAGATGCGAGGGTTCCAGTCTGCCGCTCGGATAGGATGCGATCGATAAGCACGATTACCTTGTGAACGTCGTCAGTCTCATCAGGCCTCATTCGGTCTTTGCAGAGTGCGCGCGTGTCAGCCAACGCTTCACGCCGGCCCCTATTCGTAGTGTGTCCACATCCGGAGCACCATCACCGGCGCGAGTGGGCTCCTGACAGGTCACCGACCAGCTTCTCGAACGGGGGCGGGGTGAAAATCCCAGGCCGCCGTGCGGGAGGAGCGGCCCGGGGATCAAGTCCACCGGCCCCGGCTACGGAGCCCTCTGCTCTTCCAGGTGGCGCTTGAGGGAGGCCCAGATGGTCTCCTCCTGACGCCGGCCCATGCGGGTGATCATGGGCCCCATCAGCTTGAGTAGGCCGTGAGGCTCCATCTCCCAGCGCCAGCGCATCAGGGTGCCGTCGGGGACGGGCTCAAAGGTCAGGGTCCCGCGAATATCCATGGAAGACATGCGGGTATGGGACGTGAGCCGCCGAGGTCGCTCGAAGGCAGTGAACTCGATGACCATCTCGACGGTTCGGCCTCCGCTCACCGTTTCAGCGCGAAACTGGGTGCCGAGGCCGATCGGTCCGGCCGAGATCTGCTCGACCCGTCGCATCTGCGGGTTGAAGCGCGGCTCGTTACGCTCGTCGGCCACGAAGTCAAATACGACGTCTACCGGCCGATTGATGAGGATCTCACCTTCAATGCGGGCCATGCGGGTTTGCCTTCCTTCGATTTGCGGGCGCAGGGGCAAATTATCCTCTGATTGAGCACGGTGGTAGCCTTCCACGCTGGTCACGGCCGGCGACGGCTTCATTCTCATCGACACCGGCAGGCCCGAGAAGCGAACCGAGTTCGACGCCGCGCTTGCACGAGTCGGCTGTGAGCCCGGGAGTCTCAAGCTCATCGTTCTCACCCACGGAGACTACGACCATGCTGGCAACGCCGCCTACCTGCGCGACCGCCACCGTAAGCCCGGCCCCTTCGATACCTTCGAGCCGGATACATACGCCGAGGACGAGCAGAGCCCTTGTGGGTACGGCCTCGATGCCAAGATCATCTATCTCCCAGGGCACACGAGAGGCTCCATCGGGATCCTGACGACCGAGGGCGATCTCTTCTGCGGTGACCTGATGGACAGCATGATGGGAAGGCCCAGCCTTGAGTTCTTCATCGATGACATAGCCGCCGCGAGGTCTAGTCTCGAGAGATTGCGGCGGCTGCAAGTGGGCACCGTCTACCCTGGCCACGGCAAGCCCTTCTCGCTCGAGAAAGTCACATGAGTCGGTGCTGGGTGGCGGGACCCGGAGCCGTACTAAGGAGAGTAGTGAAGTTCTATAGCCTCAGGGGCCTAGAGGTCTGAGAGCCTCTACAATTCGAACTATAGGGACCCCGGAGCGAATCGATGGGGGACAGAATTCGGGGGTTTGCGTTCATAGGACGGGAGGGCCAGGCGAGACGAAGTAGCGACTTTGCAGGCCTTTAGTCGCAGGACTTGCGAGGTGTCTCAACCCCCGAGAAGGTCTTGTTTCCGCTGGACGAACTCCTCCCGGTCGATCTCGCCGCGGGCGTAGCGTTCCTCAAGCACCTGCAGCGCGCTCTTGGGCGCGGGACCTGCCGGCGGCGGCGGTCCTTGCGGCTACCCCGCCTGGCCGTAGTCGTGGCGCCCGGAAAGACCGCGGACCAGAAGGACCACTCCGACCACGATGAGCGCCAGTACGGCGAGCATCATGACCACCCGATTACTCCACCCTACCGCCCATGCCGAAGTCCACCATTCCACATCATCATGCGCCTCCTTGGCGTTCCTTGTGCGCGGATCTGGCGATCCGCGTCCGTTTCCTACCTGCCGTACCACTCCTGATACCAATCCTGCATCTGTTCGATCTCGGCCGTCTGGGTCTTGATGATCGAGCGAGCCAACTCCTGGATCTCCGGCCGGTCGGAGCGGGCGAGGACCATCTGGGCCATCATCACGCCCATCTGATGGTGGGGGATCATCTGCTCGATGAACTCCTTGTCGAACACCGCCGCGGCCTCGAGAACCTCGAGATCGGCCTCGTCGTTCATCATGCCGCCTCCCATCATGCCCCCACCCATCATGCCGCCACCGCTCGGCCGCCGAAGGCTCCATCATCCGTGGGTGCATCCACGCCGTACCAGGACCTATACCAGGTCCTCATCTGATCTATCTCTCGAGTCTGATCTCGGATGATGGTCTCCGCCAGTCGCCTCAGCTCGGGATGTTCCGCCCTGGTGAGCGCCAGTTCGGCCATGGCCACCGCATCCTCGTGGTGCGGGATCATCTGCTCCATGAAATGGCGGTCGATATCCCCCATCATGCCGCTCCGGGCGGGGCCCGATCCCCAGGAGAGCGCAAGCAGGGCAACGAGCAGGCCCACGCCGATGACGATGCAGATGGTTCCCGAGATGATGAGCGTCTTCTTCATAGCTCTTTCCTTTGAGCGAGGGATCTTGTGTCTCAGCTACCCATCCACAGCCGGATCGTCACCACTGCAAGAGCGCCACGCAGCAATGAGCGCCTCGGCGGCACTGCTGATCTCAAGCTCGGTCGTCATTCGGCCAAGCGACAGACGAACCGAACCGAGTGCGTCGTCATTGGTCACGCCCATCGCCTTGAGCACCGACGAAGCTGTCTCACCCCCTTCGTGACAAGCCGATCCGCTTGACGCAGCCACTCCGGCCGCAGTCTGAAGCAGGCGGCTGCTCCGCACCCCGGGGAAGACCACGTTCAGCGTATTGGGCAGGCGTTCAGAGGGATGACCGTTAAGTCTCACGCCCGGCGCTTCCTCGTACAGCACGTTCCACAGGCGGTCGCGCAAGGCCAGAATCCGCTCCAGCTCCGCATGAAGCGTAGTGCGCGCCAATGCGCAGGCCGCCCCCAGCCCAACTATGGAAGCCACGTTCTCGGTCCCTGGGCGAAGACCATGCTCGTGGCTCGCGCCGACCAGTACGGGGCGGAGACCTATCCCGCGACGTACATACAGGGCCCCGACACCCTTGGGAGCATAGAGCTTGTGCCCGGCGACCGAGAGAAGGTCGACGCCGAGGTCGGCAACATGGACGGGGACCTTCCCCACCGATTGGGCGGCGTCCGTGTGAACCAACGCGCCTCGCTGCTTCGCTACTGCCGCAAGCTCCTTGATCGGCTGAATCGTCCCGGTTTCGTTGTTGGCGTGCATGACGGTAAGCAGAAGCGTTTCATCCACGACAGCTTCTCGCGCGTGCTCGACGTCAACGATGCCCAGACGGTCGACGCCCAGCCTCGTCACTTTGTAGCCCTGGCGTTCTCGCATCTCGCAGGGGCGGTAGGACCGCAGGGTGTTCGATCGCCGAGGTCACCACGTGACCGCGACCGACGGCGCCCTGCATGGTCCCGAGAATGGCCAGGTTGTTCGATTCCGTGCCACCTGAGGTGA